>NZ_KB911046.1:0-160109 GCF_000383275.1 Paraburkholderia caledonica
CCGATCGCTGTGAAGACCGAAATGCAGCAAGCGATGCTGGCACTGCACCGGACGCGGGAGCAGCTAGTGAAGTTCCGCACGATGCAAATCAACAGTCTGAGGGGACTGCTCACCGAATATGGCGAAGTGATGGGTAAAGGCAGGGCTGCATTGGATAAGGCGATACCGGATGTGCTGGCCAGGGTTTCCGAGCGTCTTCCGGTCGCGCTGATCGATACGCTACGCGAGCAGTGGAATGGGCTCACGAAACTGGATGACCAAATTGCCGGGATCGAGCGGCGGATGCGCGAGTGGGTCAAGGAAGACCGGGCTGTGAAAGCCATCAGCGATATCCCCGGTGTAGGGATACTCACGGCGACGGCCGCGGTTTCCATGATGGGCGATGCAAAGGTCTTCCGGTCAGGGCGTGAATTCGCCGCGTGGGCCGGACTCGTGCCCAAACAGACTGGCTCGGGAGGCAAGGTGAACCTGCACGGTATTAGCAAAAGGGGCGACACGTATCTGCGCACGTTGCTGATCCACGGCGCGCGATCGGTGCTTACGCACGCGAAGGAACCGAGCCCTTGGGTCGAACAGATCAGCAAACGTCGGCCGGCGAACGTAGTTACCGTGGCGCTAGCCAACAAGATGGCGCGAACGATCTGGGCAGTATTGGCCCATGATCGACCGTACCAGAGCGGTTACCTGAGTGCGAAACCACCCCAACGGTGAGCATTCCCTAAGCAATCAGCTTTACACAGGGCGATACGCCAAAAGGTTGCGCAGGAAATCGTACGTGATGACAAGCCAGGTAGGACCGGGACTCGCCAAGCCTGAATGATAGGTCGAGCGTCAAGCTCGTCAGTTGAATGAGGTGCGAGTCAGCGGATTTCATAGGGGCCCGCAGCGGCAGTACCAGCTGCAACAAGGCCGGATATAGATCTGCAAGCCAGCCTGTCTGCCACAACACACGATAACTTGCTCAAACGGGACGCGTTCATATAGACCCATCATGACGACTCACTCCCGTCGTTTGATGCCTTCCAAGATACCTAACATTCCGCATCGCCGCCGACTTTTCAAATGTGAGGGACTTCCCCAACCTGAGGCGACGTTGAGGTCGCACGGCATCGAGTCCAGGATTGAGGTGTCAGCCATCAATCTGAACAGGAGCGGAAGTCATGGACCAGCTTACTACCGTCGGGATCGACCTGGCAAAGGATGTGTTCGCGATCTGCGTGCTCGATGCCACGGGTGCTGTGCTGCAGCGGCGCGTGCTGCGACGCGAGGCGTTCACGCGATGGGCCGAACAGCTGTCTCCGTGCCGCGTCGCGATGGAAGCCTGCGCATCGGCCCATCACTGGGGTCGCTGGTTTGCCGCGCGTGGTCATACCTCACGACTAATTCCCGCCGAGTTCGTCAAACCCTTCAGGTTGAGCGGCAAGAACGATGCGGCCGATGCAGAGGCGATCGCCGTTGCAGCCCGGCAGCCGACGATGCGCTTCGTGGCGATCAAGTCGGTCGAGCAGCAGGCGATCCTGGTCTGGCAAAGCGTGCGAGCAGGCTGGCATGAGGAGCGCACAGCACTGCTGAACCGCACTCGCGGTCTGCTCGCCGAATTCGGTGTGGTGATTGCGCGTTCTGCAGACCGGTTCCTCGACGCATTGCCCACGCTGATCGAAGACTCCAGGCTACCTGACCCGGTGCACGCCATGCTGCTGGAGGTGCGTGAACAACTGGCGGCGCTGAACCTGCGGCTTGCGCGCTGCGACCAGCAGATCGCCGCTCACGCCAGAAGCAGTGATGTCGCGAGACGCGCCAGCGAACTGCTCGGCATCGGTCCGGTGACCTCCAGCGCGCTGGCTGCGACCGTTCCGGATGCAAAGATCTTCCGCAACGGGCGGCAGTTCGGTGCTTGGCTAGGCCTGACGCCGCGCCAGCACAGCTCTGGCGGCAGGACGCGGCTGGGACACTTCAGCCTGAGAGGGAATGTCTATCTGCGCACGCTGCTCGTTCAGGGCGCCCGAAGTACGTTGCAGTCGGCACTGCGAGCGGATCCCACGCACGCGAGCCGCCTGCAACGATGGATCAGGCAGCTCCATGAACGCAAGGGCTATCACAAGACCCTGATTGCGATTGCAAACAAGCACGCCCGCATGTTGTGGGCGATGCTCGCCAAAGGCGAGCGTTACGATGCCGATGCATGGCAGCGCCACCCGCTGCATCCACGGTTACCGCCCGCTGCTGTATAACCGATTGACCTGCAATTCACTACTGCTCGACGCGATAGCAAGACGAGGTCGGACCGGACGGGAGAAGAACCCGACGATTCTGTTGGCGAGTCATTACCGCATAAGGCTCAACGTCCTATGCCAGTTCGCCGGTTTTCAAATAGGGTTCTCCTGTGCAGCTCATATCATGGCCCGCCCGATCCGCTTCGGGCAACAAGGCCGTTTGCAAAGACGCAGTCTGTTCCTGGTATTGCTTCGAACTGTAAGAGCAGAAGCCACCAACAGGAGAGATATATGAGTCCACCAGCGTCGCGCACGGATTGCCGACGCTGCGAATCTCTACGGGCGCCGAAAATCGAACCCGAGCTTGACTCTCCAAGGAAGTCCTTGCAAACAGAATCGGCCAGAAGCAGTCCTTCACCAAAGTCCGCTTTCAAGAGTGCTACTTTTACATTGTTGCAGCTGGAAGCTGCGGCCGACCGATACTTCGAGCAACGCGTTCATGACCAACGGAGTGGGTTGATTCTCCTATGGTCAGAGGCCGCTTATCCGGCCTGCGGCGCTCGCGACCACGAGATGAACGGGAGGATGACCACGATAAGCGGGTCATGCGGCAAACCGTTTTGTGGATCCGCTTCTAGCGGCGTCGTTGAGCGCGATGTCCATTCAAGGTTTCGATACTTTGCCTAGACCGAGCTTTTCCATCGCTTCATGGGCGTCGATCACCATGGTAGCGACCTCGCCTACAGTGACTCTGAGGCTTGTGGCTCGTGAGCGCATGTGTTCGTAAGCGTCGCCTTCGCTGAGATGGTGAGCGTCCATCAGTATGCGGACGGCCTTCTCGATATGGCGTCGAGCTTTGATCGCTTCCTCGAGCTTGCGAACCTTGCTATCCAAACGCTGCTGATATCCGGACGACGCGCGTGCGAGCACGAGGGTGCTGAGAATTCCGGTCGAGCGGTACGGCTTCGTAATCACGCCGTGCGCTTGCGTATCGAGCAGCATTTTCAGCGCGGTCGGATTTTCGTAGTCAGACAGTGCAATGAGTGTCGCCTCGGTGTCGGCCGCGCACCAGTTCCCCGCGTTGCGAAGCTCCGGTCCCACGAGGAAAAAAATCACGTCCGCATCCACCGGTAGCTGTGAGGGGAACGGCCAGACGATACGTATCTGGCAGCCAATCCGGTGCAGTTGCCTCTCAAGAATGTCACGGTCCTCGCCAGGTGGATGGATCACTGCGACACGCAGCGTGCGCAGATCGTCAAATAGCCGGCGCACGCTCGTGTTCATGCTGGTTCCCCATCGAGCCAAAATTCAGCGAAGCCATATGACGTCAGGTAAGGGTCCGGTTTGATGGGCCCCCGGCCTTCCCACACCACGTCAAAGGCGCCGTCAGTCCGGCAAACAGCAATGCGAGGCGTCAGGATCGCGTGGTTGTTCTCGGGATCGATTTTCAGCAGCCCCTCCGGCGAATCGAACTCGACCTCACGGACCGCGCTGACCAGTTTCCCGGTGTCGAGTGTCTTTGCACGTGCCAAAGCCAGCGCGAAGAGCTGTACCTGGTTATACGCCATCTCAGACCACATGCTCGCAGGCTGGTCGCCGAAGCGAGCCTGCCACGTCTTCACGAACCGTCGATTGCTTTCATTATCCAGCGTGTTGACGTAGCTCGCGGAGATGATGTGGCCTCCGCACAGGTCTGGGCCGATCATGCGCGTTTCTCCTTCGGTCATCGTCAAGCTGGCGATCGGGATGCGGGCAGGGTCGATGCCATGGTCACGGTACAGCTTGTAGAACGCACGCGCCCCGCGGCCGATCAGGGTGGAAAAGACCACGTCAGGTTCGACCGCCTTGATATCGCGTACCACGGCCTCGAGCGCTGACGGGTCTGGATCGCTCGGCAGGTAGATTTCGTCCACGATCTCACCGCCGTGCTGCTCGACCATGTCACGCATGATCCTGTTGGACTCGCGCGGATAGATGTAATCCGCGCCCACTAGGAAAAAACGCTTTCCGTGCTTCCGCAGCAGATAAGCGGCCAACTGCATGCTGTTCTGGTTCGGTACCGCGCCCGTGTAGATCACGTTCGGCGAATATTCAAACCCTTCGTAGATTGAGCAGTACCAAAGCAGGCCGTTGTTGCGCTCGATCACTGGAAGCACAGCCTTGCGGCTCGACGAGGTGGAACAGCCAAAAATGACCGTCACGTCGTCGTCCTGCAGCATCCGTGTCGCGAGCCGCCGATATTCGTCGGGCTCGCCCTTCGGATCGTACACGACGGGGTCCAGCAGCCGCCCATCAATGCCGCCAGCGGCGTTGATCTCCTCAATCGCCAGGGCGGTGCCGAAGAAGTGCTCTGATTCCGTCGCTGCGGTCACGCCCGCGCGTGAAAACAGGACGCCGATCCGCCATCCGGCGTCTCCTGGCGGCGGATTGTCCGACTGACGCATGATCGTCTCCATTCCGTATTCTCCGAATTGTCCCTTGTTCGCCTCCTACATCAAGCGAGGGCGTCCTGCCGACGCGGCGATTGCCTGCTCAACGAAAGCGGCAGCAGCCAGACTTCGAGCGTCCTCCCCGGGCCGCCCGATGACCTGCACCCCGATGGGGCCGCCGCGCGCGCCCCATAGCCCAGGGACGTTCACACACGGGCATCCCAGCAACGTCCAATTACGATTGAAGGCTGGATCGCCTGTTGAACCCAGCCCGTCGGGTGCTTCATCGCGGGCGCTCGGGGTCAGCAATACGTCGATTCCCTCGAAGAGCTCAGACAGTCGGACCTTAGCCTGCTCCATCAAAGCGCAGGCATTGACGTAAGTTGCGGTGTCGAGCGCGCTGGCTCGATCGAGAAATTCACTCAGCTTCGCCGACAGTTCGGCCCGGTGATGGTCGTACTCGTACCCTAACGTCTGGTAGGCCTCAAAGCTCTGGATCGTTTCGTGTGCGTCGATCATGTCGGTCATCCAGGTACTAAAGCGCACCGGGCGCACCCGGCCTCCCGCCCGCTCAATACTCCGAACGGCAGTGCCAAGTGCAGTGGTCGCATTCGCGGACGCACCGGTCCATGGGTAGCCGTCCGGTACACCAAACACCGGACTGGCAGGCGCGACGTCCACGGCCAACCTCCGCCCTGAAAGGACCTGAGCCAGGTAAGCCACGTCGCGCACGCCGGCGGCAAACAGGCCGATAGTGTCGAACGACCACGAGAAGCATTTCATCCCCACGGTCGGCAGCAGGCCGAGCGTCGGCTTGTAGCCGGCAATGCCGCAGAATGAAGCGGGTCTGATGGTCGACCCGCCGGTCTGCGATCCAATCGCGAAAGGCACCATACCGGCGGCTACCGCAGCGGCCGAGCCCGACGATGACCCTCCGGCCGTGCGTCCGATGTCGCATGGGTTTCGTGTCCCGGTTGGCGCCATATAGGCAAACTCACTCGTCACCGTCTTGCCGACGATGGTGCCGCCGTTGCGGCGCAACAACGTGACGATCGTGGCATCAGACCTCGGTTGATAACCTTCATAAATCGGCGAACCGAAGCTGGTGACGAGATCGCTGGTGTCGAAGATGTCTTTGACTGCGACGGGCAGACCAGCCAACGGCCCGCTGGCTGACGCACTCGCGGCGACCACCGCTTCGCGACGTGCAATTGCGGTCATCGCACGGACATGAGGGTCGACATCGTCGATTCGCCCGAGAGCTTCCTCTGAAATACAACCGCGCTCCCGCGCGTCGCCATCGATCCGCTTCAGTAAATCCAGCCCGGAGACAGGACGATAGAAAGAGGTTTGGTTCATAAGTTTCCAGTTCGGTGCAAGTGTTTCAGACCCGCAGGTGTTCAAAAATTGAACCCGCCGCTCCTGTATCCTTGGCGTTGCCATGATCGATGATTTCGCCCTGTTTCAGAACCGCAAAGCGGTCCGCTACCTTCAGCGCGAATGGCACGTTCTGCTCAATCAGCAGGATGGTCGTGCCGTGACGGCTGCGTTCCCAAAGCAACGCTTCGGCGAGCCGGTCGATCACCGACGGCTGCAAACCCTCCGTGATTTCATCAAGCAGGATGATCGACGGCCGCATCATGAGGGCACGGGCTACCAGCAGCATTTTTTGTTCGCCGCCGGATAACGTGCCGGCATACTGGCGAAGACGGGTCTTGAAGACCGGGAAAATCGGTTCAATCTCGGCGAAGCGTTCGTCGAACACGGATACCTTCGCGAGCCCAAGGCTTAGGTTGTCCCGGATACTCAAGTCCTGAAACAACGCATGTTCCTGCGGAGCGTAGGCGATCCCCGCCCGCGCGATATGGTGCGGCGGCAGGCGGGTAATGTCTTGCCCGTGCACATGGACCGCTCCCGTTTTCTTCGGCAGGTATCCCATGATGGTCTTGAGCAACGTGGTTTTGCCCATCCCGTTCTTGCCCAGCAACGCCACCGCCTCGCCGTTGGCGACGGTCAACGAAAGCTTGCGAAGTACAACCGACGCCTTGTATCCACTGGTAACTTCGTGCAGGTCCAACGCGGCTTGGCTCATGACCCCTCCCGATGTGTTGTCGTCCCGTCCGTCGCCTCTGTCTGAGCGGTTCCAGCGTAGATCGTCTTAACCAGCTCCGAGTTGACCACTTCGTCGAAGTTGCCCTGCATCACAATTTGGCCCTGGTGCAGCACCACGATGCGGGTGGCAATCTCTGCGACGAAATCGACATCGTGCTCCACCAACAGACAACAGAGTTGGTACTGGTGAGCCAGCGCGGCGAGCACCTCACCAATTTGGGTGCGCTCGGTCTTGGTCAATCCAGCAGTCGGCTCATCCAGCAACACGATGCGAGGCTCCAGCGCAAGCACCATCGCCAGTTCCAGCGCCTGTTGTTCCCCATGCGAGAGGTCCTTCGTCACCGCACTCAGTTTCTGATCGAGGCTGGTGGTGCGCACCACCTCCATGGCATACGGCGGCAACGCCAGTGTGTGTGAACGCTGGAACAGCGATGGCCGTTCAATGATGGTGCCAGCGATACGTAAGCACTCCGCCACAGTAAGGGTGTCAAAGACGTTCGCGTTCTGGAACTTGCGACCCAACCCGAAGCGCACACACCTGTCTGGCGGCAATTGCCGGATATCGTGGCCGCACAGGACGACCGTCCCTGCCGAACGTTCGGCACCGTCACTCATGCAGCGCATCAACGTCGTCTTGCCGGCACCGTTCGGACCTATCAAGCCAACCAGTTCGCCGGCGTTGGCGCTCAGGTCGATCCCTTGCAACACCTTCAGGCTGCCGAAGTGTTTGGCTACCCCCTGCATCTGCATCGCCGGCTCACCTCCGGTCGGTATGTCCGCGGCTCGAACGGCACGCTCAACCAGATCAGGCTCGAAGGCGGTGTTACCCCCGCGACGGAATGGCCTGACCAGCAACGGCACCAAGCCCTGCGGCAGCAGCACAATGACCGTTACAAACGCGGCGCCAAGAATCAACTGCCACGCGAACGGCATGCTGCTGCTCAGATAGGCGGTCGCGACGTTGATCAGGAGAGCACCAATCACTGGCCCCCACAACGTCCCCCGGCCACCGAGCGCGACCCAGATGATCAGTTCGGTGCCGAAGACGAAACCAGTCAGTTCCGGAGCGACAACGCCGCTGAACGAACCGTAGCCGAAGCCTGCGATGCCTGCGATTGCAGCGGTCGCGATGAGCACAATGATCTTGACGAGCGACGTGTTGATCCCCAGGTACGAACAGCGCGATTCGTTGTCGCGAATGGCCGCCAACACCCGCCCACCGTCGCTACGCACGAATAGCCACGCCACCGTTGCTATTACCAGCAAGGCCGCCCCGGCGATCCAGTACCACGCCTGGAGAGACAGATCAAAGGTCTCATAGCCGGTCAGGCCGGAGCTCGAGCCGGTCCATTCTCCGCCGGAGAGAAGCAGCTGACTGAGCACGATCGGTAACACGAGCGACATCACGGTCGCAAAGAACGGTGAGGCACCGCGGTAGAAGGACAACCAGCCAAGCAACGCTGCGACTGCGGCGGCAACCACGATCGCAGCGCCCAGCGCCAGCACCACGTAGCCAGGCGAGAAACCTCCGTGCGTGAAAACCAGGCCCGCCGCGTAGGCCCCAATGCCAAAGAAGGCGGATTGGCCGAATGTCAGGTAGCCGGTATACCCCCAGAGGATATCTACCGTCAGCGCGACGATCGCGAAGAAGAATGCCTTGATGAGGATGTTCAGCAGGTAGGTGTCGAACAGCCACGGCCCGACGGCCAACAGCACAAGAGCGATCCCACCCACCATCAGCAACCCGCGCCCCTGCACCTTTCGCCGCCTGGCCGCTTGCTCCGAGGGGCGAGAAGAATCGACGCCGGTGCGACTCGGCGATGCATTGACCTTAGCCATGAGAGAACCCCTTCGGACGAATGCGCAGGGTGAGCGCGGCGAGCACGGCAATCGTCAGACCGCCCAGCACGGGGCTGACGAACGTGCTGACGAGAACCTGGCAAGCTCCGAACACCAAGCACGTTACCAACAGGCTGAGCATCGAGTAGCCAGAAACCATTACCAGCATGAAGGCGCTCACCAGCCACGGCAGCCCCATATTGGGATCGACGCTCGACAACGGCGTGATTAGCGTGCCGGCAAGCGAACCCAGGCCCGCACCCAGACTGAATGTGATGAAGCGGATGCGGCCCGAATGGATACCCAGCCCTCTCGCCAGGTCCTCATTCATGATCACCGCGCGCGTCTTGACGCCAAAGCGCGTCCCCGTGAGAAGCGCCGTCATACAGGTGCAGATGACCAGCGCAACGGGTATCAACAAAAGGCGATACGCCGAATAATCGGTGCCCGCGATTGAGAAAGCCCCTTTCAGAGGTGTTTCCACGAACTGGACCTCGCGACCAAAAATCATCACGATGAGCTGCCCGATGACAATTCCCAAACCCCACGTGGCAAGGATCGCGTCGAGAGGGCGCTTGTAAAGCGGGCGGACAATAAACTGCTCGACAACCATGCCGACTGCCACGCCGACCACCAGCGCCAGCGGCAGGCTGATCCATGGATTAAGCTTCAGTTGGGTGACCACGAAGCTGGCGTAGGCACCCGTCGTCAGCAGTGCTCCGTGGGCGAAATTGACGATCTTCATAACGCCGAAAATCATCATTAACCCGGCAGTGACAATAAACAGCACCGCCGCGGTCGTGAAAATATCTAGTGCGAGAACCATTGTCTTCTCCAGTCGCATCCGCCAACGCACTATTAGAAGTCCGGTGCAGGCGGATGCTAGCGTCAACCTGCTCCTACTTGATGTTCGGGCACTGCGCTCCTGGATCGACGTTGGGGAAGGTCTCCAGGATCTTCACTGAGCCGTCCGTCTGAATCTGGCCAAGGCGCATCGCGAGAGGCGTGTGCCGGCTCTTGTCCATCACCACTGGGCCGCGCGGACCATCGAACGACACCTGTCCAAGTGCA
Source organism: Paraburkholderia caledonica (assembly GCF_000383275.1). Taxonomy (NCBI): domain Bacteria; kingdom Pseudomonadati; phylum Pseudomonadota; class Betaproteobacteria; order Burkholderiales; family Burkholderiaceae; genus Paraburkholderia; species Paraburkholderia caledonica. Next base: position 9,665 of record NZ_KB911046.1, read on the forward strand.
GCAATCACTTTCGCCGGATCGGTCGAGCCGGCCTTCTCTACCGCCGCTTTGTACAGGTAGAAGGCTTCGTACTGCGGCTCGGAAAGCTCGTTCGGGGTTTTCAGGTTTTTGCCGAAACGCTTTTCCATTGCTGCCAGAAATTTCTTGTTTTCCGGAGTGTCGATGCTCGCCAGATAGGAGCCGGACATGTAGATACCGGTGGCGACGTCACCCATGCTTTTCGCGGTGCCTTCATCGATGGCCAGGTTGCCATAGGGCAGTGTCAGCCCCGAGCCCTTCAGCTGCTTGGCCAGTGCGACGTTGGGTGCGCCGCCAGCCGTTGCGCTGATCAGCGCATCAGGATGAGCCGAGCGAATCTTGGAAAGAATCGGCGTCCAGTCGGTGCTGTCGATCGGCAGGTATTCTTCGCCGACCACCTTCCCACCATGCTGCTCGATGTATTTTTTCGTGAAGTCAAGCATACCTCGGCCGAAGGCGTAATCGCTGCCGACCAGGTAGAAGGTCTTGGCACCCTTGCTTTTCTCGAAATAGTTAACCACCGGTGCAACCTGCTGCTCCGGCACCCAACCGTTGACGTACATCCACGGGCTGCACGACCGACCTTCATAGAACGACGTATAGATAAACGGCTTCTTGCCTCGGGCCACGATGGGGAGAGCGGCATTGCGTGCTGCACTGGTTTCCATGGAAATGATGGCGTCGACGTTCTTCTGGAAGACCAGCGTGTCGTAAGCCTTCTGTGCACCGACCGCGCCTGACGCATCGTCTGCGATTTCGAGTTCGACCTTGCGGCCCAGAATGCCGCCGGAGGCGTTAATCTCGTCAACCGCAAGTTGCGAGGACTGGACCACGGCTGGGGCAACCACGCTGTTGGCGCCGGACAAGCCGACGGCTACACCGATCTTGATCGGGTCGGCGGCGTATGCCGTGGCGCTAAAGCCGATTGACGCGACGATGCCGCAGACGAACAGGCTTTTCTTGTACGGGTTCATTTTGTCTCCTTCACTGATGTTTGGATTGCGCTTCGTTGGAACATGGGAACTCTGATGGCGCCGTCACGAGGGTGATGGTGGCCAGCCAGTGCCCAGCATTGGGTCGTACACGTCCGTACGCCGGTCGCGCAGGACGTGGTTGAATGGGTTAAGGTTGCGTCCGGCCCGCGTGCGATTCAGGTCGATTTCGGCGTAGAGAATTTCTTCGTGATCGGAACTGACGGGCCCGGCCAACGGCCATCCGTCGCCGCCTACGATCAGGCTTTGGCCCACAAACAGCTGACCCCGCTCCGTCCCGATTCGATTGGCGCAGGCGACCATCAAGCCATTGCTGTGCGCGGCCGCCATGGTAAGGGTCGTGGCCATTGCGGGCTGATCGGCAGGCTGGCCTTGCATGGGCACCCAGTTAGTCGGCACGCAAACAAGGTCTGCCCCTTGTGTGGCCGCCAGGCGATATACCTCGGGAAACCACCCGTCATAGCAGATGGCAATTGCGATACGCCCAAGCGGTGTATGAAAGACGGGAACGCCTTTGTTGCCGGGCTCAAAAAACAGGTTCTCGTTGTTCCACAGATGGAGCTTGCGATACGTTCCGACGATTCCCGACGGCCCGACAAGAAGGGCGGAGTTGTAGAGCCGCACTCGGTCTCGCTCGGCGATTCCCGCGACAACATGAACGCCCAAGCGCTGCGCTGCGTCAGCCCAGGCCAAGGCGGTCTCCCCACTGGGAACGTCTTCAGCCAGCGTGAACGCTTCATCGCGATCCGAGAACACGTACCCGGTGTTAGCCAGCTCAGGCAACACCACGAGGGAAGCCCCATGCTCCGCGGCTTCCTCGATAAGCTTGATCGAGCGCGCGACGTTTGCCTGCTTCTCCCCGACGTGAGGCTCCATCTGAACACATGCGACAACGGGACTAGCAAGGCCTCGTTCGGCATGGTTGCGTTGCAACATCTCCATTTCGTCTCCAAAAACGAAAAAGCCCCCGAACCAGCGATGAACGCAAGTTCGGGGGCTACATAGCCTTCCATATGTGTAGTGGCATCGTTGCCACCTGATCGCCGTGTTACAGCGACCAATGCCCGCAATTTAGGAGCGCTTCGCCACCCTGTCAATCGGATTGTGCGTCTCGCAGGGAAAGTACCTATCGAACTCGAGTTGTGTGGTCCTCGGCGGGAAAGGAACCATCGACCGCTGCCCGATTAGCGCCGTCCGCCCCGATACAGGGGCGGCACGCTTGCGGTGATGCACGTATGCGGCGGATCGCAATCATTCAACGCCGCGAACGCTCTGCGCGTTCCGATGGACGCGTAAACGCAGAGATACTTTGCGCGGTAACACTCGAAGATTCATTCGGGAATGCGGCTACGCCACTCGCTCAACTTCTACGTCAAACGACTGCTTTCCGCCGTCGAACTCAACGCCTCGAACTTCAGCTTTGCTTCGCGAGTACGCATTGCCGACTGGCCGCTTCGGGGCCGCGGAATTCCATTGACCGCTTCCGAGCGATGAGTTTGGGGAGCGGACTGACGCAGCCCGACCAGACCCGTTTAAGCCGTTCGTGCCGGCCGCGTTTAATGGCAGCCGTCGATTGCACAACGGTCGTTGAACCGATTGATGAACGAGCCCGCCTTGTACATGACGAGGATGGGCTTCCAGCCCGTGCGTCCTCGAAATGCCCGAAGGTTTAGTGCCTATCGGTACGCCGAAAATCGATGCAGCGGTCCCTGTCGCCGACCTCGCGAGCGTCAAAGCCAGACTGCGTTCGGTACCCGGCAGCCAGATGCCGAGACCGCAATCGCCAACTTCGGCAGAGAGCACATGGAGAGCATGCCGACGCTGCCCTGCTTGCGGAACCGGGAATCATGCTCTCACAACGGTCACGTTGACTAACCTAGTATTGCGCGGCGATTACCTGGAGGATGGCAACGAATTCGTTCATCGCCTGCGAAGCAGCGTCGTTTTTCCGTGTAATGACACTGTAGTTCGACAATGTCCGCCGTATCGGCACGTCCAGATAGCCTAGAAGGCCATGCGTGACGTACTTGTCCATCGCTGCTCTCGGTTGAAGGGATATCATATCGGTTGCCTGCAGCAACTCTAACGTCGTAAAAATCGATGGTGTTTCCACGATGCCCATCGGCGCAACCATGCCAGCCGCCGCGAACGTTTCTTCGAACAGCTGCCGCATGGCGGTGCCTTGCGGATACAAGATCCACGGCCACTCGCCCAGGTCGGCGATCTCTATGCGTCGTTGCTTCAGCAACGGATGATGCTTCCCGACGACCGCACGTGCCGGCTCCGCCAATAAATCGACCACATCGAAAAGCGCCTCGTGTCGTGGCTCGGTGGGGCGCCCAATCATCACATCGAGCTGCCTTGCCTCAAGCCACGTCGCGAGCTGATCACTGCTTTGCTCGACCAGTTTGATGATGAGCCTTGGGCGCCGGCGCTGGATCTCCTTGATAGCCGCGGTGACGAGTTGCGCGGCGGAAGCCGGAATGAAGCCGACCGTGAGATGACCATAGCCGCCATCTTTTAATGTCGCGAACTCGCTCGAAAACTTGCCCAGATTGGACAGTGTCGTGCTGGCGTAGCGCAGCGACAGCGTACCGAGATCCGTCGGCCGCATTTCGCGCGGCAGCCGTTCAAACAGCGGCGCGCCTAACATCGCCTCCAGGTCGCTCAGGATCTTCGTGGCGGCCGGCTGAGTGATGTGCATCTGCTCAGCCGCCATACGAAGGTTGCGGGTACGACCGAGCAGTTCAAGCAACTGGAGATGCCTGAAACGCAGCTTGGTCAGCACTTGCGCGATGGCGAGACTGGAATCTTGCGACATAGGGTAAACACGGGCCGATTTATAACCAGATGGAATTGATTTTACTCAATTCGCAATTGGACGGTTATCGCAAGCTCGAACGACAATTCAAAGCGCGCCGGGCATTGCCGGTCCGACTGTCTTCGAACAATCTTCCTCAGTGACGCCCACCAATGAATACACAAATCCGATACTCCGCCGATGACCTGCAAGCCTTCGCACGGCGTCTACTGGTCAGGGTTGGAATGGAGGACGTCAAAGCGCTCGCGGTCGCTCGCACGCTCGTCGACGGCGACCTGATGGGACACGACACGCACGGCCTCGCGTTGCTGCCCGCCTATATCGGTGAGATCGAAAACGGCGCGATGACCTGCTCCGGCGAGCCGGAGGTCGTATCAGACCGGGGTGGCAGCGTGTTGTGGGATGGTCGGCGTCTTCCTGGCCCGTGGCTGGTTCTCAGCGGGATCGAAACACTGGCACCGCGCGCGAAGAAATACGGCACGGCGACATTGGTGATTCGGCGCAGCCACCACATCGCCTGCCTTGCCAGTTATCTCGAAAGAGCTACTGCGGACGGATTCATGATCTTGCTCAGCAGTTCCGACCCGGCGGGGCAAAGCGTGGCTCCTCACGGCGGCACGCGGTCCGTATTCACACCGAATCCGATCGCGGCGGGCATTCCGACCTCGGGCTCACCGTTTTTGATCGATATCTCTTCATCGATGGTGACGCAGGGGATGACCGCGCGCCGACACAAAGCGGGACAACACTTCGAGGAAGCATGCTTCCTCGATGCGGATGGGCAGCCCAGCGGCGATCCCAGTGTGCTCTGCACGGATCCCCCGGGATCCATCCTGCCGATCGGGGGCATGACGGGGGGACATAAAGGCTTCGGGCTGGCGTTGCTGATCGAGGCGTTGACGGGGGGGCTGGCAGGCCACGGCCGGGCCGATCCCGCCGATGGATGGGGCGGTACAGTGTTTCTTTCGCTCTACGATACGGCGGCTTTTGGCGGTCTCGCGGCGTTCGTGCGGCAGATGGACTGGCTCGGCGATGCATGCCGCAATAATCCGCCGCGTCCAGGAACCGCGGGCGTGCGCATGCCGGGTGATCGCGGACTGAACCTCAAGCGCGAGCAACTGCGCGATGGAGTCGCTCTGCACTCGACAATCGCGCCGGCACTTGAAGCCTGCGCGCGGCGTTATGACATCCCGCTGCCGTCCGCACTACCCGGCTGACAGCAGGAGCGAGAGCCCAGACTCTCGCCGAGGCAGCATTGTTTTGCTGTTACACGTCGCGAGTGAGTGCGACCGGCGGAATCGGGCCGCGCACGAGCAACCAGTAGCCGATCACCGCGACGGCGGCAACGGCCGCTCCGACGAACAGCGCGGGCTGGAACGAGTGGGTCTGCTGCACGATGAAGCCCGTGACCACCGGTGCCAGCGCGCCGCCGAAGTAGCCGCCGAAATTCTGCATGGCGCCGATGGAAGCGGTGCAATTGGCGGGCGCGGCAACGGACGCGGTCGCCCAGGCCGCACTGCTCGAAACATACAGCAGCAACATCGAGATCGAAATGAAGACGACCGCCAGCGTCACATTGTGCGTGAGGCCGGTCAGTACCGTGAACACGGCAACCCCGAAAAGCGAAGCCGCCATCGGATACTTCCGGCTGTTGATCGCCGACACGCCTCGCCGTGCGAGCACGTCGCAAATCTTTCCGCCCGAGAGACTGCCCACCACGCCAAAGAGATAGGGAACCGCGGCCACCCATCCCGACTTCGCAATAGTCAGGTGAAGTTCCATTTGCAGGTAAGATGGCAACCACGCGTTGTAAAGCCACAGGACGTAGATCGTGCCGAAGAATCCGAGCAGCATGCCCCACGTGGTACTGAACTCGAACAGACGGCGCCACTCGCGCCATGTCGGACGGCTCTGCGCCTCCCCATCGACGTCCGACAGATACGCGCGCTCGCGTTGCGTCAACTCGACCTGATGCGGATCGCGATGCAGGATAAAAAAGCCGAGCGCCACGAGGAGGCCGGCGATTCCCATGACGCCGAACATCCATCGCCATCCCACAGTCAACATTAAGACCGTCAGCAAAGGCGCTGATATTGCAGTACCAAGCGTTGACGAACTGTTCCAGATGCCGGTCGCGGCGCCGCGCTCTTTTTTGCCGAACCAATCGCGAACGACTTTGGCGGCCGTCGGAAACTGCGGCGCCTCGCCTATTCCCAGCACCATGCGAGCAGCGAAGAACTGGCCGAAGCTGCTCACCACACCGCCGAACGCTTGGGCCACCGACCACGTCGCCAGGCTGATGGACAGCATGACGCGCGCGCCGAAGCGATCGACCAACGCGCCCGCGGGCAGTTGCGCGAATGCGTAAGCCCATAGAAACGCCGACAGCAACAGGCCCATTTCCGCGACGGAGAGTCCAAGATCCTGCCGGATGAGCGGATTCGCGATAGACAACGTCGCGCGGTCGATGTAATTGATGACCCCGCTCAGGAGAAGCAGAGCAAGCGCGGTCCGCTGAATTCGCCGCACCCGTGGGGAAGCCTGGTCGCTGGGAGCGATGTTCTGAGCGTTACTGCTGCCCGACTCCGGCGCACGCGGCGCCGTAGAGGATTGCTCCATGGGTAAGTCTCCTAAATATTTTGTTCTATCGGCGAGGGCCAGTTTCCGATGCAAACGTGCGCATTACAGCATTGGATTGAGCGACGATATGCCCGCGTCCGTTGGAAATCCAATCAATATTCCTCGCAAAGCAATTCCATTTGTTTATGGCGAGGTAGGGGCAAACCCGAGCGAAACCATCGACGGACGGATGAGATCGAAACCAGAATCCAGGCTCTCCATGAACGCCATAAGTAACTGCACGGCTGTCAGTGCTTTAAGGCGACGATTCGGCTGGTATGGCAAGCGATCGACAAGTAAACGGCGAGATCACAGCAAAAAAAACGAAGCTATCGATTAGCGCTAACGGCGTCGCTGACTTCCCCTTCGAGAGGAGAAAGGCGAGATGTGTCGACCGCCTTCTTCCGGTGCGGCGGCCCCTCTTTGGCGAGCAGCGGCCCAACGACCGGTCTCGAACGTGCCGCAGTCGCATAGATGGCGGTACTGCAGCCGCGGCGTATGACGCCTATTGGCCGATGGGGTGAGGTCGCCAACGGCCGCTTATTGGCGCCCCAGCTCGCAAACGCGAATTCGGCGGAGCGACCGGTTTGGAGCAGGTTATCTGGCCGAAGTGGGTCGGGCTGCGTCAGTCGGCTCGCCAGACTCATCGCTCGGAAGGGTCACTGGGATTCAGCGGCCCGCAAGCGGCCAGTCGGCAGTGCGTACTCACGGCCCGTTCATGCCTTTCACGAATGCCCGGTGGCCGTCTCAAGTCGGTCTTGAAGCGGCCCTTCGAAAGTTGGACGGACGATCATGGCGCATATGGCCGTGGATTACGCCGAACGCCTGGTTGGCGACACGGTGTGCGACAGCGAAGCTGTTGCAGTTCCACGGCTTTCAATGGCCGCCCGCGTGCGTTGTGAAGTTCGCGCCGCGGCCTCCCGCAGCGATTCAACGAGACGCTCGAGATTAGCGAACTCGAGTCGTTGAGTCGGGATGATCAACGCAAGCGATCCGACCGCTTCACTGGAGTCGTCGGTGAATAGCGGCGACGCGAGTGCCGAAACCCCGTGTTCCAGTTCGTCTCTTGAGAGATAAAAACCCGCCCGTCGGATTTTGAGCAGCGAAGCCCGAAACTCTTCAAGCGTCGTCCCGAGGCCGCTCTGTGCAATGTCCTCGGGATATTGTTCGAACAGGATCGCGAGCTTGGCCTTCGGGAAGGTCGAAAGTATCGCCTTCGGAGCGGCGCCGAGAAACAGAGGTCTTGGTCGGCCGCGGCCGTATCGAAGATCAAGCGCCGCGTCGTACGTCTCCCGATGCGTGTCAACAAGCTCGTTTCCGTACCAGCGCGACATCACCACATCGAAGCCGGAATGCTCGCTTAACTCGTGCATGATCGGCTGGCCGATTGCCAGCAGCGGATCCGAAGCACGCAGGCGGTAATCCAGCCTGATTATGCGAGGACCGAGCCCATACTCTCCGCCCGTGAACCGGACGAGCAAACCCGCATCCACGAGTTCACGCACGTAGCGATAAGCCGTTGGCGCCGAACACACCAGTTCAGCAGCGACGTCTTCGGCGGACAAGACTGGCTTGGCCTCCGAAAACAGTTCGAGTATGGATAAAAGCCGGGTGATGCTCGACATCTGCGCGCTGAGCTCCTTCATGTGAGCGGATTATGCCACTCGCGCGCTTTCCCGCCGGGCTTCCCGGCTCACGGCAAACGCTCGGGCGCGCCCGACAGCCTGTCTTTCACGGCCGGCGATTTGTGCTTGCCCGGTAGACCGCCAACCGAGCAAGCAACTTGATTGTGCAAGGCCCATGCGCACAGCCATCTCGGCTTGCCAATCGCTTCGCGGCCTGAATCCCGGCAGCCCGCTCGCGTGGCGCTCAACAGGCGCCATCAGTTCTGCGTCAGGCAAGTCGAAGTCCACTGGCACCCGCATCGGCTGGTCGACGTACCAGGGCCTATCGATGAAGAGCTCCAGCCGGTTGCCCTCTGGGTCGCGCGCATAAATCGAAATCGAGTTGCCATGCGTGACGGGATTGATCTCTTCCAGACCTTCCGAGACGAAGCGCGCGTGAAACTGCCTGAGCGTATCGAGGCTATCCGCTTCGAGTGAAATCTGATTTATCGGATTGAATGCCAGGTGCTCCGGTCGACCGCTTGCGAGCACGATCTGGTGATGCACCGCAGGATCGCGACTTAGGAACACCAGCCGCACTTCGCCGTGCGGCGTCTGCATCGTCCCGCGATCGGTCACGGTGAACTCCAGCACCCGCGAATAGAAGTCGTCTGCCCGTGCGATATCGCTCACGTAGAAGCCCATATGGCTTAACGACAGCCCGATTCGCGCTTTCTTCGTACCGTCCATGCTCGCCTCCAGTAGTGATAAACCCCAAGCAAAAGACACGTTGCGCTTACCGTCCAACATAGTTTATTCTCAACATATGATAATTTGACGTCTTCATTGAGTCGCTAGCGTTGATCTAACCGGATTTTTGTCTTCTTGGAGCGTCAATGAAACTCGTCAGCTTTTCTACCCATCAAGGCCCCTCCTTCGGCGTCGTTCGCGGCGACAGCGTGATTGACCTCGGCAAGCGGCTAAACGGCCGTTACGCCGACCTGAAGGCACTGATTGCCGCCAACGCGCTGGGTGAGGCCGCCCAAGCGGCTCAGGGTGATAAGGGCGACTACCCGCTGTCTGAAGTGACGCTTCTGCCGGTGATTCCCAACCCCGACCAGATCTTCTGCGTCGGGCTCAACTATGCTGAGCATGTCAAGGAAACCAATCGGGAAACCACCGAGCAGCCGGTCATCTTCATGCGGCTTCCAGCTTCGCAAGTGGGCCATGGACAGCCGATGCTGCGTCCGCCCGAGTCTCAGCAATTCGACTACGAGGGCGAGATCGCCGTGATTATCGGGCGGGGTGGGCGGCGCATCGCTGAAGCCGACGCCTGGAATCACATCGCCGGGTATGCCTGCTACAACGATGGCTCGGTGCGCGACTGGCAGCGTCACACCACCCAGTGGGGACCGGGCAAGAACTTCTATCGCACGGGCGCCTTCGGGCCGTGGATGGTGACGAGCGACGAAATCGAGCCGAACGCCCTCATGATGCTCGTCACGCGTCTGAACGGGCAGGAAGTGCAACGCGCGACCACGCAGATGCTGATTCACGGCATCGCCAAGCAGATCGCCTATCTGTCGACCTTCACGCCGCTCGCGCCGGGCGACGTCATCGTCACTGGCACGCCCGGCGGCGTCGGGGCAAAGCGCAATCCGCCCCTCTTCATGGAGCCTGGCGACCGGGTCGAAGTGGAAGTCGACCGGATTGGCGTGCTCTCCAATCCGATCGCCGACGAAGCATAAAGACCGTTGTCGGAAGCGCACCCGCGCCTCCGGCGCCTCATGAAGTGGATGTAGACATGTCAGATAAAACCATTTCGATGCACGCATGCGACTACGATGTCGCGATCATCGGCCTCGGCCCGACTGGTGCGACGCTGGCCAACTTACTGGCGATCGAAGGCTTGCGGGTACTCGTGCTGGAGCGAGACAAGGACATTTTTGCGCTGCCCCGCGCGGTGCATTTTGACGGCGAATGCATGCGGGTGTTTCAGAGCATAGGGCTTGCCGACACGCTGCTTCCCAAATTGTTTATCGGTCCCGGCATGAAATTCGTGAACGCCGCCGGCCAACTCCTTATCGACTGGTCACGCCCCACGTGCATTGGCCCGCACGGCTGGTGCGCCAGTTACAAATTTCATCAACCCGACCTCGAAAACGCGTTGCGCGATCGCCTGGCGGGTCAGACAAACATCGACGTACGGCTGCGTCACGAAGTGTTTGCGCTTGACGAAACCAGCGATGGCGTCCAGCTCCGCTTCGAGGACACCAGCTGCGGCAAGCTTGGCCGTGCGACGGCTCGCTATGTGGTCGGATGCGATGGCGCGCGCTCGATTGCGCGACGATTCATGGGCACCGAACTCACCGATCTGAAATCGCATGAACGCTGGGTCGTCGTCGATGTCTTGCTCGACACCCCGCGCCCCGACCTCGGTGATTTCTCCATTCAGTATTGCGACCCGGCGCGCCCGACGACCTATACCCGTGGTCCGGGAAATCGCCGCCGCTGGGAAATCATGGTCATGCCGGGCGATGATGCGACGCAACTTGCGTCCCCCGAATGGCTGTGGGATAAGCTCGCGCGCTGGATTTCCCCGGCCGATGCCCGACTTGAGCGGTCCGCGATTTATACCTTCCACTCGGTCGTGGCGAACGGCTGGCGCGGCGGACGATTGCTGCTGGCTGGCGATGCCGCGCATCAGACACCGCCCTTCATGGGCCAGGGGATGGCCGCCGGCATTCGCGATGCGTCGAATCTTGCCTGGAAGCTCGCGGCCGTCATTCGCGGCACTTCGCCCGATACGCTGCTCGATACGTACGAATCAGAACGTTCGCCTCATGTGCGCGAGTTTATCGAAACCGCGGTGCGACTTGGTTCGATCATTCAGACGACCCATCCGGAGGCTGCGACCAGCCGGGACATCGAAATGAGCGCTGCGATTCGCCATTTCGTCACTCCGCAACCGAAGCTCGGCCCCGGAGCCTACCTCGACGCATCCTCGTCGGCCGTGGTGGGCCAGGTCGCGCCCCAACCGCGGCTGGCAGGCGGACATCTGATGGATGACGTCGTCGGCTATCGGTTTGCGCTCGTCGCGTTGCCTGAGCTGCTCGCCGGATGTGATGACATTGCGGAGCGCGCTGAACGGGCGGGCGTCCAGATCGTCTGCGATGCAGACGCAGTGAATACGTGGTTAGCGTCAACGGGCGCCTCAGCGGTGCTGATCCGCCCAGACCGCTACGTCTATGGCATTGCACACGACACCGCTTCTTTGTACAGCTTGCTCGAGCACGCATTCCCCGCACTGCAAACCGCCACCGCTTAACCGACCCGGCCGCCGCGCAGACAGCGTTGAACCGCCGAGACAGCGCGGCCACGCACACCTATTGGCCGAAGAAGCCAACAATCTTTGGAGGAGTCATGGAGCTATCTCACCACCCGGTCGGCGCCGCAGACCATTCGCACGCTGCCGGCTTATCGCGGGCGCAATGGAAGATGATTCTTATTGCGAGCCTGGGCGGGTCGCTGGAATTTTACGATTTCATCGTCTACGGTTTCTTCGCCCATCACATCGCGGCCCAGTTTTTCCCGAACGCTTCGCCGTTGATCAGCATGCTGGCCGCATTTTCAGTGCTGGCGATCGGCTATGTCATCCGGCCGCTCGGCGGCATCGTCCTGAGCAGCTGGGGGGATCGTTACGGCCGACGTCCGATCTTTCTTGGCTCGATCATCGTGGTGACCACAGCAACCATCTGTCTGGGGCTGCTGCCCAATTTCCAGAGCTGGGGTATCACGGCTTCGATCCTGCTCATCCTGCTGCGCATGCTGCAAGGCTTCTGCGTCGGCGGTGAAATGCCGGGCGCCATCACTTACGCCGTAGAAGCGGCACCGCATCGTGCGGGGCTCGCCGCTGGCATCATCATCGGTGCGGTCAACGTGGGCGTCTTGCTTGCGACCTTCGTTAATCTCGGCATTCAGAGCTACCTCTCCAGCGCTGACGCGGCGGCTTATGGTTGGCGCATTGCGTTCTTGTTCGGCGGACTCTGCGGGCTCCTGTCCTATTGGATGCGTCGCAATCTGGACGAGTCCCCCGAGTTCAAGGAGATGCATGGCGCGGTCGTCAAGCAACCATTTCGCGAGACGCTGCGACATCATGGCAAAGCTGTCGTCGCCGGAGCGCTTACGATCGCGGTGATGGCCGGCGTCAATGGCATCCTTTACGGCCACATGCCGGCCTATCTGGTCCAACAACTGCACTATGCACCCCAGACGGCGGCGATTGCCCAGAATGCCTATCTGGTCGTCAGCTCCTTTGGTCTGCTTGCTGCAGGCTGGCTCGGAGACAAGATTGCGCGCCGATACTTGTTGCGAACGTCAGCGGCACTGCTGATCGTGCTGAGCTACCCGTTTTATTGGGCGCTTGTAAATCACACCGTCGATCCGGTCGTTTTATTCGTGCTCGCTGCTGTGGTGTTCTCACTCGCAAGCGGTACGTGGCCATCCGTCCTCGCCGATCAGTTTCCCGTCCAGGTCCGCTTCAGTGGCATCGCGCTGGCATACAACATCTCGGTAGTCGTATTCAGCGGCTTCGCACCGTTGCTCGCCACTATGCTGGTTCGCGAGACCGGTTCCTTGGCAGCACCCGCCTACTACGTCGTCGGAGCGTGCGCGGTCGCCTTACTCGCAAGCTTTGCCTTGCCAAAGGCGAGTCTGCTACCGGGCTTATCTCATCGCGACGCCGAATGACGTGTGAGGTTAGCTTGAGCCGCCGCGAAAAAACGTAACATCCCGACGCCGCTCTCGGGTTCTGCTTTGCTCCCGAGCCGAAGGGCGGTTTGCTCGTAAATCGTCAGCCACGCTCCGTGCTTCGGAGGCTCACGACTGTCCGCGCGGAGGCCCGTTTGCGCAAACGCTTTTGGCCGACACCTCGGTCGAAAGCGCCGCGCCTATAGGCGCCAATCTCCTCAACACTCATGTTCTCAAATATATAACGAGACCCAGGATGAAGACGCGTTGCTTAGCTTTAATCGCCGTACTTTGCGCCTCTGGCCATGCATCCGCACAAAGCAGCGTGACGCTGTATGGCCCGATCTCGGACGGACTGACCTGGGTAAATAATGAAGGCGGCGCCCCATAATTATCGCCTTCTAGGGCATGTTTACATTCGATGAGATGTGTTTGCATCTTGTCTTTTGCGCGGGCAGGCCAAGATGATTCGAACGTTATTGAGCGATGAAGTATGGGCACGAATCGAATCCGTCTTACCGGGCAAGGAAGGAGATCCGGGGCGCACGGCGAGCGACAATCGCTGGTTTGTCGAAGCTGTCCTCTGGATTGACCGGACCGGCTGCCCCTGGCGCGATTTGCCCAAAGAGTTCGGCCGATGGCATACGGTGTACACGCGCCTCCCGGTGGCGTCGCAAAGACGTTTGGGAACGCGTGGCGCTCGCCATGTCCGACGAGACGGAGATCAAATGTGTGCTAATCGACTCGACCATCGTGCGTGCGCACCAGCATTCGGCCGGAGCTCGAAAAAAAGCGGCCCGCAAGCTCTCGGCCGCTCGCGCGGAGGACTGACGACCAAGTTGCATCTGGCCATCGATGAAACCGGGCGGCCTCTACGAATGATCGTCACCGAAGGGCAGGTCTCGGACATTTCGTGTGCACACGAATTGGTCGAGCATCTGCGCACGGGTGCTGTGATTGCTGACAAAGGCTACGACTTGGATGCCTTCGTGAACACCATCCGCGCTACGCGTGCGAAGGCCGTTATCCCGCCGCGCTCGAACCGAAAGACCAAGCGTCGGTACAGCCGCGTGCTGTATCGAACTCGGAACATCGTCGAACGCTTTTTCAATCGCATCAAACATTTTCGTCGCGTTGCCACTCGGTACGACAAGCTTGCGGGGAACTACCTCGCCCTTACTTCGCTTGCCTGCGCCTTTGGACCGCTCGTGAAAATGTGAACAGACCCTAGCACCTTTTCATCATAAACAGTGTGTGACCGCGAGATGTTCAAGCGGCTCGCACATTTAGCACACTGAACGATTCGCCCTACGGACTTCGCATGGTGTTCGAACCCGACGGTCCATCAATAGCGACGGATAGTGCATTCTTGAGAGAATAGCTATGAAAGAAACAAATCGTCTTCCCGCTTTTGACCGATCGATTGCGACAAGTGAACAGGTGGCCGTGCTCGAGGAGATCCTGAGCGGCCCGCGCGGCAATTTGGACGGCCCGTTCTTAAGCTGGATCCATAGTCCGGATTTCGCTCAACGCGCGCAACGGCTGGGCGCGTTTTGCCGCTATGACACAGGGTTACCGCTGCGTCTGTCGGAGCTGGCGATCCTCGTGACGGCGGCGCATTGGCGCTCGCAGGCAGAGTGGCACATTCACCATCCCATCGCCTTGAAAGCCGGACTTCCTGCCGAGGTTGCCGAGTCAATTCGATGTAACGAAACGCCAACGTTTGACGACCAGGATGATCGCCTGATCTACGACTTCGCCACGCAGTTGAATAAGACCCGCCGCGTCTCGAACGAGACGTACGCGCAAGCGCTGAATCGATTCGGCCATGTCGTCATCATCAATCTGACGGGATTGCTTGGGTACTACACGTTGGTCGCAATGACATTGAACGTGTTTGAGACTCGCACAGCTTCGCAGATTGATCTGCCGTTCCCAGAGTGATCAAGCCTCAAGGCCGATAGCTGCCCTGTCGACAATCAGCTCGCATGCCGCGTTTCCAGGAGAATCTACATGAACCACGCGTGCGTGAAATCCGCCGTCGATGCGCTCGAGCAACAGCGCTGCGACGCTACCGTGTCAGAAGACCTGCTCACGCTCGCCTCATTACTGGACGACGATCTGACCTTCGTCCACTCGTCCGGATACGTTCACGACAAGCCGGGATATCTCACGTTCCTCAACGACAAGATCAAGACACATAAGATCGTGCGTGCCCAGTCTCTCGCGTACCAGTTCCTCCCGGAGCTAGTCATCACGACGGGCCAGCTTGAACAATGGTTGCAGCGCCGCAGTGACGGCTCGGAGATAAACATCCGTGCTCTCGTCACGCAGGTTTGGATCAAACGCGAGACCGGATGAAAGCTCCTATACTTTCATTCAGGAATCCTATCGGACTAAGCGCCTTGAGATCACGCCTTGGCTCTCGAAATCTCGGCGAACGCCATCCTCATAGGCTCGCCGTCTACGAAGGTCCGTTCGAAACCAGAGTGAAGCCACTCGGCAGACGCTTGCGATCGTCTCTTGATGGCGGGTTCGTCCCAATGCGGCGAATAGTCTCTTTATCGGATACTTGCATCACCATCCCCTCGCCCCACATGGAGCCAACGTTGAATACACCAACAACACCCAGCACCACACCAGAGCGTCCCACGCCGCTACTAAGGCTGGTCACGCTGCGGATCATTCCCTTTCTGTTGCTTTGCTGGCTGATGGCGTACATCGACCGCGTCAACATCGGATTCGCGCAACTGCAGATCAAGCACGATCTTGGATTCGGGGACGCTATTTACGGACTTGGCGCGGGGATCTTTTTTATTGGCTATGTGCTTTTTGAAGTCCCGAGCAATATCTGCCTTGAGAAAATTGGCGCGCGCAAAACGTTCTCGAGGATCATGATCTGCTGGGGAGCGACATCGTCGCTGACCATGCTGATTCGGACACCAGAGCATTTTTACATCATGCGATTCCTGCTCGGCGCCTGTGAAGCGGGCTTCTTCCCCGGACTGGTGTTTTACCTCTCCTGCTGGTTCCCGGAAAGTTATCGGGCCCGCGTGATTTCATGGTTTTTCGTTACCTCGGCTTTTTCCGGAATCGTTGGCGGAATGATGTCCGGAACCATTCTGCATTATCTCGACGGTGCAAACGGATTGCGCGGGTGGCAATGGATGTTCATGATGGAAGGGATTCCCTCCATCATTCTTGGCATCGTCGCCATATTTTATCTCGACGACTCGATCGACAAGGCCAGGTGGCTCGATGCCGGGCAAAAGGTGGAACTCAAGAAACTGCTGCGCCCCGAGGTAAGCCGCAAGCCCGAGAAGATCCGGTTCCGGGATCTGTTCGGCGACCCCTATGTCTATATCCTGGCGATTGCTTACTTCACGTTGAATAGCGGCAATTTCGGCCTTGGATTCTGGCTGCCGACAATCTTGAAGGATTTCGGCATACGCGATCCCTTCATGATCGGCATGTGGAGCGCCCTCCCCTACGCGATCGGTAGCATCGGCATCGCGATCATCTCGGGCAGCTCCGATCGCCGCCAGGAACGTCGTTGGCACCTGCTAGCGTGCACTGTCTTCGGCGGCCTCGCGCTGGCATCGCTCACGCTGCACGTGCAGGCATTTTGGCTCGTCATCCTGCAACTGAGCGTTGCCATCGCCTTCATGTATGGCGGCGTGCCGCTTTTCTGGGCCGTTCCGTTCAAGGAATTGAACACTAAAGCTCTTGCCGGAAAGATCGCCTTGGTCAGTAGCCTGGGACAACTCGGGGGTTTTGCTGCGCCTTACGCTCTTGGCCTCATCAAGGCAGCAACCGGACGGCTCGACACGGGCCTCATCGTACTTGGGGCCTTGTTTGCTGCAGGCGGCGTCCTGGTATGGATAACCGCTAGGTCGCAGGCAAGCGCAACATTTCCGGCGCAATCGCTCGCCAGTGCGGAAAATCCGGAAACTTGAGCGGGAAAGGCCTGTATCGCAGCAGAGTTTGCTGAAATTCACGATGCGCCAGCGGTTCCGCGTTGAAAAGCTTATTCAGCGCGGCATGGCGCCGATGGATAGTCTCAGACATTAAAAGTGCAAATGCCGTGCGACCGACCCTCCGACTAGCGGCCGGGTCGCACGGCATTATTATCGTAAAGGTCGGGCGCTCGCGTCGTCGCCCCCGGTTGCTGCGTTGATCAACGCTCCACTACGGGGCGCATCGCACGATAAGCGTCACCCGACAACTCGCGCGCGCGCGCGCGTTCACGCGTCGCCTCCAGATCCGCGGGCGGCGGAAAGCGGTGGTCCACGCACCCGCGTGCTGCACCTGCCCCGGTACGCCGTGACCAACGAGGCCGGGCATGTGCCGCCAGCGCCATCGAGGAAGCCGTCGATTATGCGCTGCACAAGCTCGACGCAGGACACAAACGGTCGAGAAATCGGCCAAAACCCTACCCGAAACACAGGCCCATGTGCTCACGCGCATTGGCCAGTCGCTGCGCGCGCTGGAGACGAACGCCGCCGAAAAACATCGGACAACGCTGGCCGAACTGCACGGCGAATATCTGCAAACGCTGATCGACGACAGCACGAACGGTATCATCGACACCGTGACACAGCAACTGACCGGAGAACACGGCCTGCTTGCGCAGAGTGCAGCTGTACACGCACAGAAGCTCGACAGTCAAGGAAATCTTTCAGGACTGCGATTGATGAAGCTGTCAGCAAGATTCAAAGCGCAACCGGTTCGGCCATCCGGTCAGCACGGCGCGGCATCGTTCGCGCCATGTGGGGCCAGTGGCAACGACCCACGCCAGTGCGGTGTTTGCAACCGGCGCGACGTTGTTCGTGAGTTACCACATGACGGCATCCCATGCCGATCTATTGCAAGCCTGTACGGGAGAGCGGGAGAGCGTGATGACCTGCTCAAGCAGATCGAGGGCGCGAAGCAGTTGCTGGCCGCGCAATGTACCGGAAATCTGTCCCTGCGCTATTACGGGCAGGATCTTTACCTGCTTGCACCAGCAGGCATGGGCACGCCCGAGCGTTGCGGGAATGCCGGCCCTCTTGACTGGCTGCGATAAGACGGCACCCCTCGCATTCTTGTTGGTAAAAATTTAGATGGACACAATCCTCGCCTTCGAGCCTTACTCCATCAAGGTGACTTCACCGGGTGCTTACGCTTACCATTACCCTCCAGATCGTCATCACGATCATGCCTCACGCGCGCATCACATTGCGAACGGCCCTCATGATTCGCTTCCCGGAGAGACGCACGCTGCAATGCCGGGTCACGGAGGTCGACCGGGTGAACGTCGCCACGCTCGAAGAGCCGATGCTCGCAAGCCTCTATCGCGGGCCGATTCCGGCAGAGCGCCAACCGGGGCCGGAGCCGGAGCCGGACAAGGACCGGCTCGCCCCGCTCGCGGCCACATATCGCGTGCGGATTGGCGATTGCGGCCCGCTGCGGCGCTGGGGCGGGAGATTGCCGGGACGGCCGTGCTGGGGCATACACGCGCGAGTCTCGCGTGGCGCGCGGTGAAATGGGTGCTGGCCGTTGGGCGGCGGGAGAGCAGGCGTATGGCCTTGCGGCTTGTGGCGTTGTAGTGAGGATTCGGAACGCGTGATCGAGGCCGTTGCACACGCGTTTGCTGGGATAACCCGGCATTGCCGCAGCCGCCAGGCA
Organism: Paraburkholderia caledonica; assembly: GCF_000383275.1. Taxonomy (NCBI): domain Bacteria; kingdom Pseudomonadati; phylum Pseudomonadota; class Betaproteobacteria; order Burkholderiales; family Burkholderiaceae; genus Paraburkholderia; species Paraburkholderia caledonica. Next base: position 28,135 of record NZ_KB911046.1, read on the forward strand.
ACGGCCAGATCAGTGCCGCGCCGTGCCGGTATCGGGGGTTCCCGGATGCGGGCAATGCCAGCATGTTTCCAGTGGCTTGCGCGGCGCGTCCATCAACACCTAAGAAGCGACCAGATATCCGTCCGACACCTTGAACACATCCACCGCGCGCTTGAGAAGCACGGCCTGTTCGCTCATCGACTGGGCGGCCGACGTGGCCTGCTCGACGAGCGCCGCGTTTTGCTGCGTGACCTGGTCCATTTGGACCACCGCCGAATTTACTTGCTCGATGCCCTTGTGCTGTTCGTCCGAGGCGGCGGCGATCTCGCCCATCAGATCCGCCAAGCGGCGCACGGCGGACACCACTTCGTTGATCGTCCGGCCGGCCTCGTCCACGTGTTCGGTGCCGGCGGTCACGTGATCCACCGACTCGTTGATGAGGCCCTTGATCTCCTTCGCGGCCGTGGCCGCGCGCTGCGCCAGATTGCGCACTTCGCTCGCGACTACCGCGAAGCCGCGCCCCTGTTCGCCGGCCCTTGCGGCCTCCACGGCCGCGTTGAGTGCGAGAATATTGGTCTGGAATGCGATGGATTCGATCGTGGCGGTAATGTTGGCGACTTTCGTCGAGCTGTTCGAAATATCGCGCATCGTGTGAACCACGCGCCCCACCACCTCGCCGCCGCGCGCAGCGATTTCGGATGCGTGGGCCGCGAGCGTGTTGCCCTGTCTCGCGCTTTCGGTGTTGTGACGAACCGTCGACGTCAGCTGTATCATGTTCGCCGCGCTTTCTTCGAGTGACGCAGCTTGTTCTTCCGTTCGCGAACTGAGGTCCGTGTTGCCGGCAGCAATCTGCGCCGAACCAGTGGAAATGGTTTCCGCTCCAGTGCGAATCCGGGCAACCATGCTGGCCAGGCTGCTGTTCATCGCTTTCAGCGCCTGCATTAGCTGGCCGGTTTCGTCCGTGGTGACCACTTCGACATGACTCGTGAGATCCCCGTCGGCCACGCGATTCGCCAGGGCCAGCGCATTACGGAGCGGCCCCGTGATGCGGCGTACCACAATACTGGACAAGACGATCGCGATGAGGAGCATCATGCCGAGCAGTCCGACCTGGACCAGCATCGCGCGATGCACGCGGTTCGAGCGCAGGTCGAGTTGTGCCTTAAGGCTGTCGAGCGCGCGGGCTTCGAGCGCAAAGAGCGGGTCCAACGCGACCGTGAAGGTTTTGATGTAGTCGATTGCGGCGTAGTGGATCGCGTCGGCACTGACGATCTCTCGGGTCGCCAGATCAAGGGCCGCGCGAATCGACGTGTTGGCGCGATCGAGCTCGTCCGCGAGCGCGGCGCTGAGTTCGGGCTCCGCGTGAAAGGCCTTGTCGAAAGCCTTGCCCAGATCGTCGGCCTGATCCGATGCAGCGTTGGCCAGCGAGGCCAGCATGGCCCGTTCCGTAGGGCTCGCTTCTCCTCTGGCCAGTATTCCGGCGCCCCGGGACCGCGTGAGGCTCAGCGTTGCGGTGGCCTTCGGCAAGCTCACGAGCGCCGCCCGCACGAGATAGTGCGTCCCCACTTCGGAATCGAGCGCGAGGCCGGTGTCGTCGAGCAGGAGATCGAGAATGGAGAGGTATTGTTCGATGATCTCCGTGTGGCGCATGGTGGACTCCTTGTCGCTGAGCTTGCGCGCGTCGACTGCCGCTGCAATCTCACGCCAGTTCGCGACCGCGCTTTCCCAGGCGCGCATCATGTCTGGACGGCGCGTTCGTGCTTTCAGATCCTGGTGGATGCGGGCGATGGCCTGGTCCACCGCTGCCCGGGTCGCTTCGCGACTCGCGGCGACCGTGTTGTTGCCGCCTAGCAGCGTGGCGGCTTGCGCCCGATGCTGCAGCGTCAGCTGAATCAACGACTGAAGCGCGCGTGCGGACTCGAGGCCTGCCTGTTCGGTGCTGGCAGCGCTCACGGCGTTCAACAATGACTTCAGCTGGAGGTACGTTGGCACGCCTATGGTGGGCAGAATCAGGATCCCCAGCAGGAGAAGCTTTCGGGCGATAGGCAGGCGATCAATAAACGATATCAACAATTTCATGATTTCCGAGAGCAGGCGTTTTTAAAGCGGTCAGCGCGCAACGGCGCGCCGAAACGGGTTGGGCGGATGCCAGGGGCGGACAGTGCTTCATCCTTGCCGGCATGCGCGTAGCCGGACGCGGGCGGCAGCGGCCCCTTGATCCGGCCGCCTTGCCCTGGCCGGATGTCGGTGACGCGCGTGGTCCGTCCTGCCTTGACCTGCGCGAGCAAGTCGAAAGCTTTCTCATGCGGCACGTGCATATCGTTGTGCCTCGATCGTTCCGTTCGCGCGCCACGCAGCGATCTCATCCATCGTGAACCGGCATCAAGCAGCATTTCGTCGTTGTGCTGCCCGAGCGTCGGCGGCCCATGCGTGATCGACTGTGGCGCGCCGTCGACCTGAAATCCGCTGCGCGTGACCGTGATGCTGTCGCGCTCCGAATCGTCGATCAGCAGGGTCATCGTCAGTTCGCGGTGCGCCACCTGCGGCTGTGCGAGCGCCTGGGACACGTCCAGCATCTGTCCGGCAGGCACGCCGGCCTGGTTCAGGCGCGTTTCCCACGTGGGCGCGTCGTGCGCGGCGAGATGTCGCTCGAGCGCTTCCGTGAGCGCCGCGCGGTTCAGCTTGCGCGCCTCGCGTTCTGCGAAGCGCGGGTCGGAAACCAGTTCCGGCGCGCCGAGCAGCCCACACCGTGCTTCGAACTGCCCCCGCTTGTTCGCGGCAATGTTAAGTAGTCCTTCGCGGGTCATGAAGGTGCCGGACGGACTCGCGGTGAAGTTGTCGTCGCCCATCGGCGTCGGGCTGCGCCCGGCGATCAGCTGGTTCGACACGATCCAGCCCATTGTGACGATGGCCGAGTCCAGCATCGACACGTCGAAAAAGCCGCCCGTGCCGTCGCGATCTCCGGCTTCGGGAAAAGCGACCCGCATACGACCAGATCGCGTTGTACGAATTTCGCCGCTTCGACGCCTCCGTTTCGCCGGGTCCGGCACGTTGCGGAGGCGTCGTTTTTCAAGCGGGTGAAGTCAGGCGCGATGCGACTGAGGGCGCGCTTTAGAACAGGTGACGAATGCCAGCCACGATCGCCGTCTGCTCCCCATTGCTCGAGGGTGCTAGCAGGTAGGTAACGGCTTTCGCGCTGGTGGCACGCTGATAGTTGGCAAAAACGTAGACGTTGGTACGCTTCGACAACAGATAGTCCACGCTAATCTGCCCCATGTTCCAGTGCGGGGCAGCGTCGATTCCACCACCATATTGCCCCTTCGTGTAGACATAGGCCGCGCCCAGGACGATAAACGGCGTGAGATCGTAAGTCGCGTTGACGTCAAAGTTATCGAGATGCAGCGACGTCTGGTCGAGATAGTCGTACCGCACGTCCGTGACCATGCCGGTCAGACGCACTTGGCTAAAGGCATACTGCGCGGCGCCGCCGAACTCGCGCTGACGGCTCACGCCGACGTTCGGGTGGATCGGGCTGGTATGGAACAGCAGGAACGGCGGCCCGATGTAATCATCGGTGACCGCGCCGTTCGGGTTCTGCGTTGGGCCCGGATTATTCGTATTCAATCCGACTACCGCGAGCTTGAGCGGCCCGTTATCGTAGGAAACGCCCGCGCTCACCGAGCGATTCAGCGCCCACTGGCCGGGCGCGTTGCTCATCGCGTACATGATCGACCCACGCACGCCATTGACCGTCGGTGACTGGTACTTGATCGAGTTGTTATAGCGATAAGAACCGAACAGGTTGTCGTTGTCGCCGATATGCGCGGCAAGGCCCAGCGAAGCAACGGGCGCTTCAAAACGGTCGAGATAATCGAAGGGGATGTCGTACTGGCGACCGAACGTCACCGTACCCCACGACCTGTCGCTAAGACCGACGAAGGCCTGGCGTCCGAACATGCGCCCGCCCTGCTGAAATTTGCCGTTGGTAATGTCAAAGCCGTTTTCGAGCACGAAGAGAGCATTGAGGCCGCCTCCCAGGTCTTCAACGCCGCGCAAGCCCCAACGGTTATTCTGCATGGTGCCTGAAATCATCTCGACGGCCGAGTGCCCGCCCACGTTACTCACCCAGCCCACCCCCGTGGAAAGAATGCCATAGAGTGAAATCGAACTCTGCGCGTGCGCGGTCGACGCGCCAAAGAGCAGGGCGGCGAGACATGCCAACGCTGCGCTCCGGCGCAGCACGGCGTTGGGTGACTTCGAACTCATATGCGTCTCCAATGCGTAGTTATAAGAGTGGACTGCAATACGAAAAGCGGATTGCCCGAAAGCAGTCGCGCTACGTGCCTGATAAACCGATCAATTTGCCGCGTCTGGCACGGCCTATAGCGACATTACTGCTGCGGCAGACAGAAATGCGCAGCGTCTAATACACGTGCCAGCACATCGTCTAGCTCCTGTGCCAAGCATTCGGCGGCAACCACATGGTCAGGACGAACGACAACCGCACCGACCGGCCTAGCGTCAAACCAGGCTTGCAAGCTGGACTCTCCACCCAAGTCACCGATCACCGTAACTCCCGCAGGGGCGTGACGACGCGCCCACGGCAGTTGTGCTTTAGGGACCGCCTGAACAAGTCGTACGCGCAGATGCAATAGCGCAGCGCAACGCTGGGCCGAAACAAAAGCCATCGGATTGTTATTCCACATCAGGACGCGCCAACCCTGACCGGTGGCGTCGTCGAGCAGCATTTCGACGCCTTCAGCGTTGGTCACTCGTGGCTGCGGGAAAATGGCGCCAGCCATGCGGGGCACATCGCGCGCCGGCAGAGTCTTGAAGCTCGGCAGCGGCGTGTGTACCACCACACCTTTGTCGAACTTGGGTTGAGGCTTGAAGGCCTGCCGCTTCTGTGCTTCACGTTCCTCGGGTGTGCGGTTGGCAGCGATGCGGTCTCGTTCCGCAGCTTTCGCGGGGTCGTGATCCGTCATTTCCCTGGCCATGCCAAGTGAGACGGCGACCATCTGCTTGACGTGCTCCATTCGCTCCATCTCGTACGTTTCGAGCAGAGCATCGCCGCATGCGCCATTGATCACCGCACCAAGCTTCCATGCCAGATTGAAAGCGTCGCGAATGCCGGAGTTCCATCCCTGTCCACCGACCACCGGCATCACGTGCGCGGCATCGCCCGCGAGGAAGATGGAGCCAACCTTGAATTGTCCGGCCACACGCGCGTGGTGTCGATAGACCCGACGACGAATGATCTCCAGCTTGGTTGGGTCAGGCACATGCGGTGCCAGCAGCGCGTGGATGTAGTCATCGTTTTCCACCAGCGAAGGATCTTCGCTTTCGAAGAGCGTGAATTCCCAACGACGGATCCCATGCGGCAGTGCGATGCTGGCATAGCTGCGTTTCGGGTCGCCGCCGAACACGGCGTGCGGCGTTCCAATGGGGTCGTTGGCAACGTCAATGACGATGCCAGCGGATGGTCGAGTTTCGCCGTCGAACGAAATACCCAGTTGCGTGCGAGTGCGGGAGGAACCGCCTTCTGCTGCGACTACGTAGCGTGCGCGCAGCTTCTCGCCACGCTCAGTCGTGGCCGCCACGCCCTCCCCATCTTCGAGCAAATCGACGACCTCAGTACTGAACCGCACCGCTGTGTTCGGAAAACGCTTGAGCCCGTCAAGCAGCACCCTATCCACAAGAGGCTGTACAAATCCGTTGCGGCGGGGCCACCCAAACTCGCGAGTTGTCGGGTTGACTTCAGAAAGGATCTGTCGATCGCCGTTGACCATATAGATCTTCTGATCGGGGATGGTGTGAGGCAACACGTCATCCACAAGGCCAGCAGTCTGCATCGCCCGCAGGGCTTCGTCGTCGATGCCCACTGCGCGTGGGTAGTCGATCAGGGTCTCGCTCTTCTCGACGAGAAGAACATTAATTCCCTGCTGTCCAAGCAGGTTGGCCAGCATGAGGCCAACAGGCCCCGCACCGATGATGAGAACGTCCGCGGTTTTGCTCATGAGCGATTCCTTGTAGATAGCGCGGTCTTGAGTTCGTTGATGTTGTCGCCGAACGCGCGATTCAACAAAACGAGGTCGATACCGAATGCGACATAGTCAACCAGTCCATCGGAAAACAAAGCCGCGGTGTATGCAGATTTGCCTGAATAGATGCCGAGGGTCACGCCATGGGCCTGGGTGAGTTCGCGCAAGTGGACGATCGCGTCGCGAACAGGCCCGTCGTCCCAGTCACCACGCCCCTGCAGGCCATAGGAAACGGCAAGATCGGCAGGACCGATGTAGATCGAGTCCAGCCCCGGAGTGGAGATGATTTCCTCCGCGCGTTCGACGCCGATCCGGGTCTCGATCTGGGCAATGGTCGAGACGGCGAGGTTGCCTGCTTCGGCATACGATTCACCGATGTAGAGCCCTGGCCTCGACGGTCCCATGCTGCGATTACCAATGGGTAGATATTTGGTCGCAGCAACCAAAGCCTGTGCCTGCTCGCGCGACTCGATAGTGGGGGCAACGATGCCGCGCGCGCCGCTGTCAAGCAGGCGCAGGATCTGGCCGGGGTCAGTCGAGCCGACACGCGCCCAAGCGTAAGCGTTGTCGCGAGGAATCGAGCGCAGGATGCCACACGCGGCGTCGAGACCGAGTTCGCCATGTTGAAGATCGAGGATGACGCCGTGGTAGCCGGCAACGTTCGCCCATTCCGGAATGGAGAACGAAGGCAGCGTCTGATGCACCAATATCTTGGGCCCGCTCGCGAGAGCTGCTGTTTTCATGGCTTGCTCTCACGTTCTGTGAGCCGCGCCGCATGCGCAGCAGCAGCGTTGCCTCCGAAGACTGGCACGATCTCGCGGCGGGCGAATCGCCACTGACCTTCAACCTTGCGATACCGCTCACGGAACTCACCCACAGAAGCGGGCTGTGTCTGCGGCTCGTTGGTGTCGCGGAACGTCAGATACTGCACGGTGCCGGCCACTTCATCGCCGTCCCAGACCAACCGGACTCCACCAATGAAATGGCGGCTGACGATGTGGGCTTGCTTCACCCGCTTGGCACCCCAAGCCTTGCTCTGCTCGCGATCCATCGTGCCCAAGGGGCCGACTGAGACACCGTCTTCGGTGTAGAGCTCCCACGCGGTATCGGCCTGATTGTGATCCAGGCGGTAAAGCATCTCGGAAATGAGCTGCTCAATCTCGACGCGGGTGACTGCATCAACGGGGCAATATTTACTCATGGTGTAGCTCTCTCTCGAAACTCATGCCTTTGAATCGACACTCGCGACTACGCGGCCGAGACCGGTAATGGTGGCAACACACTCGACATCCACCGGCCAAGGCTCGATGTAGCCGATCGAACCCGAGAGCAGCACCTCGCCAGCTCTCAACGGTTGCCCCGTGCGGATGGCTGTGTCGGCCAGCCAGAGTACGGCGTTGATCGGGTCGCCAAGTACATTGCTTCCGACGCCGCGCGTAATCTCCTTGCCGCCCCCGGTAATCACCATTTCGACCGCTTTGAGATCTACCGAGCCATAAGGATGCTTTTCCTCGCCTACCACGATGCCACTGCATCCGGCGTTGTCGGCGATGGTGTCCACAATCTGCCCCACGCTGCCGTCAAAGCGGAAATCAACAACCTCGAAGGCTGGTGTCACGTAGTCAATGGCCGCCGCCACTCGTTCGAGCGTGGCATCGAAAATATCGCTCTTGAGCACAAATGCGACTTCGGCTTCGATTAGCAATCGGTTGTAGCGCGACTTGGGCAACACCGCGCCCGACTGGAAAACCATGTCGTCGTGGATAACTCCGTAGTCAGGTTCACTAATGCCGACGCGCTTTTGCACGTTCGGATTGGTCAGCCCCACTTTTCGACCTACTCTGCGCACGCCCAGATTTCGTTCGCGCAGTGCGGCGAACTCAGCCGAGATTGCATAGGCCGCGTCAAGGTCGCGCTCAGGCAATCGCGGGCTGACGTAAGGAACGGTATAGACACCAACGCGGGCGTCGTATAGCTCGCGAGCGATGCTATGAATAGTTTCAGAGGGGATGGTCATAGTGGTCATGTTCTGGCTAGCTCTGGCGGTGCTGTTTGTCGAGGAAGGAGACGGCCGCCGTATTGAACACCTCCGCACCTTCCCACTGGGGCCAGTGCGCAGCGCCCTCAACAAGCAGAAACTCGCCTTGAGGAATAAGCGCAGCCAAGCGCCGGCCTTCTGAAGCGTCGCCAGTGGGTTCATGGTCTGTCCAGACAAAGAGCGCTGGCACGGGGATTGCCGCGAAATCCTGATCTGTGACACGGTTGTGCCAACGCTTTTCCGGCTGACGCAACACCGAGATATGAGCCATGTTTGCCCCGCTCGGATCCCGGCTGTATATAGCTTGGCGAACGCGCACTAACTCTTCCGTTATCTTCTGTGGGTCGTGGATCACGACCTGAAGGCGCTTTTTGACGTTCTCGAACGTCGGCTCGGTGACCGCTTGCTTGCTCACTGATTGCGCCTTGTCTACCTTCTGCTCGCCAACCACGCGGCCGCCGGGCGCACTCAGAATCACGCTCAGCAAACGATTAGAGTGGTGGGCAGCGAACTTGACCGCGACCCATCCCCCAAGTGACTCCCCGGCAAGATGGACACGCTTGAGAGTGAGCACATCCAGCAGCCCTAGCAAGTGCGACTCGTACTCGGGGATTTCCAAGTCGTGATCGGTCAGGGTTGTGTACCCATGACCTGGATAGTCGTAACCGATGACACGGTAGCCAGCCTGAACCAGCGCACGAACGTTCTGCGTCCAGGCCTCAATGTGGCCACTGGTGCCATTGGCAAGCACTACGACCCTGTCACCTTCGCCGAGGTCGAGCACACGCGTGCGCCACGGCCCGACGTCAACGTAATGCAGACGATGCGGAAGATCCGACACTGCTTCCCAGAAGGTCACAAGGCGGTTCATGCTGCACATCCCGCCTGAACGGCAAAACCGGCGCCCCAACTCTTGACGGCCCAATAACGGTCGACAGGCAGTTTGTATTTACCAGCGGTTGAGAGCGCGGCATAAGCCGCTATCCAGCTGCGCATCTCATGTGCAGCTGAGCCACCATCAGTGACGAACTGGTCGTTGTCCCAAGTATCAACCGGTGACAAATCACCCGATCGGAAGGTGTCAAGCAGCAAGGTATCCCAAGCCTCGTTCAGCGGGGCACTCGAACCCTTGCCATCCGCAATCCTCTGGATCGCATCCACGATGGCCTGTTCACGTGTGCGGCGCTCTTCGCGCGTGGGGGCATAGGAAACCAAGCGTGCTTGCAGTTCGGGAGGAGCCCCCTCCCAACGCGGAATTGGTGGGGAATGCGAAATGCCCCCAGAGGCGATGAAGAGCACGCGCTTTCCAAGCTGTAGCGCAGCTTTGCCAAACGCCTCCCCCATCTCGCGCACACGCTTCATCGGTGTCAACGGAAAGGCAATTGCGTTGACGAACACCGGGACGATGGGCCGCGTATGACTCTTGCCAAGCAAGAAGTCCACGGGCTGCATGACGCCATGATCGACCGTCATTCGCTCCGATCGCGCGATGTCGATGCCCTGATCCAGCACTGCAGCATGCAGCTGGCGCGCGGTCTCGCCATCAACATTGATGAAGCCCTCGGTCGTGCCGTAGTCGCCGATCCCCTCAGCCTGCGCACCGATCACCCACGGGGCGATGTACGAATACAGCTGGCCATTGAAGTGATCGGGTCCGAAAACGACGACGACCTCGGGGGCGAAACGCTCAACGAAGGCGCGAACTTCCTGGATGCCGGCCATGATTTCAGCAAGCGTGGTACCGCCTGGGTCGACGTTACCGAAAGACGGCGCATGGGATAGAGCAGCGACAGCGAGTGACATGTGTATTCCTTTTCGAGGCGACCTGAAGGGCAGCCCTCTTGTTAGTAGGCTTGCGGACTGCGGTCGGCCTGGTTGCCGCCAGATCTCGCAGCCAAGGTTGCGCGCTCACGTGATGCCGAGCGCTTAAGCCCAAGGTGCAGTACCAAAAGGCCGATGGCTGCGATCAACATCGGAAGTGAAAACAGTGTGAAGGCCGTACCCATGTCCATGCCACCATCGAAGCTCATACCGCCAAGGATGGGCGCCGCGATGCCGCCAAAGCGACCCATGCCGATGACCACCCCGTAGCCCGTTGAGCGGGCCAACGTTGGATACAGGAGCGGAACGACCCCGTAAAAACCCGCCGTTCCGGCACAGACGAAGAACGACGCGATGAACACCGTCCACATCGCACCGGGCATCGCCGGGCCGGCGATGCCGAAGTACGACATGGCCGCCGTGGCCATCACCAGGAAAATGGGCGTCAGGATGCGCAAGTTGATGCGGTTGCCGATGAAGCCGAAGACGAGGCTCCCGGCGATACCACCCAAGCTGAATGCAACAACGAGCTGGGGAGCCAGCGACGGCTTGTGGTTCATACTGGCCACCGTGGAGGGCGCCCAGGTGGTCAGGAAGTAGAAGCTCACCATGTAGGCAACGTAGGACACGATCATCAGCACCGTCTGCCAGAGCAACGGGGCGCTGGCAATGGTGCGCAACGCTCCGGTCACCTTGACATCGGGATTCGAAGACTCCGGCAACGCGGTCAGCGTGGGCTGCCGCATCTTCGCGAGGATCCTGTTCAGTTGCAGCAGCGAGTCGTGACGACGCCCCTCGGCCAACCAGGCGAGCGACTCCGGCAGCAAAAAGTAGGTCCCGATCGCGGCAAGCACGCTGAGGACGAACCCGACCCACCAGCCGAATTGCCACCCATGGGTGGCCAGCATCGGCCCGACAAGCATGGCGCCGAGCAATCCGCCGATATTGATCGCGGTCGCGTAGATCGACATCACCAGCGGATAGACGCGCTTGGCGGTGTATTCAGACAGGATCACGCCGACCACGGCGACAAGGGCACCAATACCGACGCCGGTGATGATGCGGCTAATGACCAGCAGCATGGTGCCGCGTTCGGCTGACGCGAACGGGCCAATCAACATCCCGATCCCGATCACGCACGTCGCGAGCACACCCGTCAGGCGGCGCCCCATTCGGTCGGCAATGGGTGCGACGACAATCGAGCCGATCAACATCCCGATGAGGGCGCCCGACAGCACCATCCCCAACTGCGTCTTTGAAACGCCAAAGCCCCGCTGAATGAACGGCGCAGCGAATGCCGACAGCGTCAAATCGTAACCATCGAGCACGACGAGCGCGATCGACACCAAGACGACGCGCAGCTGCAATCTGGTCATGGGCGAATCTGCGATGTGATCGGAAATTTTCATAAAACGCCGTCTCTGTATATAATTGGTTCGGCAAGTATATCTCAACAGTTGAGAAAAAACGCATCTCCGGTATCAGCGTATTCCCGGAGCCGCAGTTAGCACCACACAATTGAAGGAGTCGGCGCATGGCCGAGATTGGAGATTGCCCACGAGGCACGGAAAAGCAAAAGGTCGGCATTGTTGTCGCAGGAGGTTCCGGCATTGGTGCAGCCTGCGTGCGTGAGCTTGCGGCCTGCGGCTGGCGTGTCGTGGCCCTGTCTCCGTCCGGCCGCGGTCGCATGCTCGCCGAGTCACTGGGCGGTGCTGGCGTTGATGGCTCCAACACCAACATCGCGGACCTGCGCGCGACAGTTGATCTCGCAATCGAAAAGTTCGGTCGCATTGACGCGGTGATCAACAACAGTGGCCACGCCGCACGCGGGACGCTGCTCGACATCAGCGATGACGACTGGCTGCACGGTGTGGATTTGTACTTGTTGAGCGTCGTTCGCATGGCTCGCATCGCTACCCCGCACCTTCTTGCGTCGGGCGGTGGCGCGATCGTCAACATCTCCACAGCCGGGGCTTTCGAACCCAACCGGATGTTCCCTATCTCGACGACGCTGCGCGCCGCGCTGGGTTCGTTCACCAAGCTCTATGCCGATGAGTACGGGCCGCAAGGCATCCGCATGAACAACGTGCTCCCCGGATTTACAAAGGACGACCCCGCTGCAGTGCCGCCCGAATGGACCAGCAAGATCCCCTTGCGCCGCGCTCAAAGTACCGCCGAATTGGCCCGGGTCGTACGCTTTCTCGCGAGTGACGAGTCCGCGTACATCACCGGGCAGAACCTGCGCGCCGACGGCGGGGAAACCCGCTCGGTCTGACGCAACACCGATCATTTGGTCGTCCCAACTGCTACGCTACGTTTCACTCCCGCTTCAACACTTGCGCAGGTTGCGCTGCGCAATGTTGCTCAAGTGTTTGTGGGGCCCTTGCCGCCGGCGCTCATGCACAGATCGGGGAGTCTGCGCCGCGTGCCTGCAGCAATTGCTCCAGCTCGCGGTCTGTAGCAGCGCCCCCCGCGACATAGCGGTCGGGGCGTACCAACGCGGCAACGATGCCCGACGCCTCCATCCAATTCGTCAGCGAAGGCTCGGTGACCGCGACGATGGGCACACGGTCCTTGATCAGGGCCTTCGCTGCACCTAGCGCGACGGGAGATACAAACAACGAATAGGCGTAGCCCGTGTCATCGTCCGTGCGCGATCCGTCGGCGCGAACCGCCTGCGGGATCATGCGTCCGCCAAGGGAGCCTCCCACATGAGCGCCAGGGCCGAGCGACGGTTGCGGAGTCGAAAACAATTCAGGCTGTGCAAACTCCTTGTCGCGCCGCCGCACGACATCCGGGTCGGTAGTTTGGATGATGTGCCCCAGGCGCACCGCTGTTGAGATGAACTCACGCACATGCGGCTCGCGCTCGGATTCATAAGTGTTCAACAAGTCTTCACCTGCCTCGCCGCGAATCACTGCCGCCAACTTCCATGCGAGGTTGGAAGCATCGCGGATACCCGCACACATGCCTTGCCCCATGAACGGCGGCGTCAGATGCGCAGCATCGCCCGCCAGCAGCAGGCGGCCTTTTCGCCACCCGCGCGCGACAACAGCGCGAAAGGTATAGAGCGCGGGGCGCTCCAGCGTAGCCTCTTGCGGCGCGACCCATCGTGACAGCAGTTTCCAGATGGATTCCGGCTGCGTAATGATCGCTGGATCGTCGCCCGGCACCAGCATCAGCTCCCAGCGCCGGCGCATGCCGACGCCGCGCACGTAAGTTCCCGGGCGCGATGGATCGCAATACTGGATGCTGTAGTCGCCCAAATCGGGGCGCTCATGATTCAGAACCACATCCACCACGATCCATTGTTCGTGTTGCTGCAAGTCGTCCATGCGCGCTCCGATGAGTCCACGTATGCTGGATCGCGCCCCATCGCAACCGACGACGTAGCGTGCTTTCTCTTGCAACGCTTTTCCGGTGGAAAGATCCTTGATGCGTAGATCAACGCCGTCTGACGCAACCGTGCAATCGAGCATTTCGTGCTTCACGCGAATGTCCGCACCGGCGTGCTTGGCCAGTTTTTGCCGCAGCGTTTGTTCCAGCCAGGGCTGGTGACAACGGTAGCTGGCATACCAGCCCATGGGCCCGACTTCCAAGTCGCGCGACCAATCAATCAGCAGCCGCCCCTCGGAGTCAATGAACTTCATGCCCGGCGATGGACGCACCTGGGATTTCAAGGCATCGGCAACGCCGATGCTCTGGAACACACGCATGCACTCACCATCGAAATGCACTGCACGCGGCAGGGGATAGATGCCCGCTTCGCGGTCGATCGCCAGCACCCGAAGGCCTTGCTGTGCGAGCAGGGTAGCCAGCGTTACCCCCGTGGGGCCGAGACCGATGATCGCAACGTCGTGCATAAATTCTTCTTTCGATAGAGCTTTGCTCTGGTTTGCCTGATGGCGATGCCCTGGATCGCCTCGTCCTTTTTTGGAAGCCATTGAGTTGATTCGGGCTCCCGCAGATCAGGTCTGCGCGACCTTGGGACGGCTAGTTCTGAGCTCTGTTCAGGACAGGAAGCCATGCGATGGCCAACGCAGCCCACCATGCATCGGTATAGGGTCTTCATGCCGGTCTGTGAAGACCCTGAACATGAAAGAAGCCGAGGCTGATGCTCAATTCGTACGGAGCCGGATCACTGCTCGTCAGCAATCGGATTGCGCAGTACGCCGATGCGCTCCACATCAATCTCCACCACGTCGCCCGCCTTCATCCAGACTGGCGGGTGGCGTCGTGCACCGACGCCGCCCGGCGTACCTGTGACGATGACGTCGCCCGCTTCAAGCGGTGCAATGGTGGACACGTAAGCAATCTGCTTGGCGATGCTGTGAATCATCATGTCGGTGGTGGTGTTCTGCATCTCTTGTCCATTAAGGCGCGTCACCATCTTCAGGCGCGTGTCAAACGGAATTTCGTCTGCGGTCACCATCCAGGGGCCAAATCCGCCGGTGCGCCAAAAGTTCTTGCCCGGAATCCACTGCGAGGTATGGCGCTGCCAGTCGCGCACGCTGCCATCGTTGTAGCAGGCATAACCCGCGATGTGCTGGGCCGCATCTGCCGGGGCGATGCGACGCCCGCCCTTGCCGATGACGACGGCAATTTCCGCCTCAAAGTCGAGCTGCGTCGATTCCCTGGGCCGCACGATGGCCTGCTCATGACCGACTTGTGAACTTGCCACGCGCAAGAAGAAGGTCGGCTGTTCAGTGACTTCGCGGTTGGTTTCCTGAACGTGCTCGTGGTAGTTCAGACCGCAGCACCAGATCTTGCCGGGGTCGGGAATCACCGGCAGCAGCGTCACGTCCGACATCTGGACATCTGCCTGGCGCCCCGATACCAGCTCGGCAGCTTCACCCACGGCATCTGCAGCCAGCAAATCCTTCAGGCTGACATACCGCCCATTGAACGCCTGACCCAAGTCCACGATGCCTGCATCGATCACCGCACCAAAACCTACACGGCCTTGCCATTCGAAGCTCACCAGTTTCATTTAACGTCCTTCAATAAAAGTTAATATATCTCATTATTCGAGATTTATGTTCTATCGTCAAGCCATTCAGGATTCGAATGCAAGCCTCAACCATCCCCAGGCAAGCTGGCGAAGCACTTCGTTTCGGTCGGCGCGTGGTGCCTGACAGGCGCTGGAAGTTGATCCCACGTGAGTCGCAAGACAAGATCTCAGAAGATGCACAGATCGCCATCAGTACGGTCACCATTGCCGATGGCCATGGCCAGCGCGAGGTATCTAACGATGACACGCGCCGCACACGCTGGTCACGGACAAGCGCCGTGACGCCAGAGCGTTCATCAACGCGCACCAATGCACGGGCGTGATTGCGCAGGCAGCGCCGAACAAGTAGGGCCGCCGCCCGATCAAGTGCCTGTAGACGACTCGTCTTGAAAGAGTTGCTCGGCAGCCTGTTGGATGGCGCGACTTCATGCGAGCAATTTGCGATCAAGAAAGGCGCCTATTCTTTCCAGCACCTGATCACTAGCCGGCAGGATGCCTGTCATGGTGAAAAATCCGTGCATCTGGCCTGCCATTTCATGCTGCTCCACTTTCACGCCGGCATCAGCCATTGCGGCGGCGTAGGCCTGTCCTTCATCACGCAGGATGTCGTGCTGCCCTGTCACCACGAATGCCGCAGGCAAGCCCGACAAGTCCTTGGCACGCAGCGGAGATGCATCGGGATGCATGCGTGCAGATGAATCGGCCACGTATTGATCCCAGAACCAGGTCATGGATGGCGTCGGAAGGACGGTCTGGTTCTCCGGCTCCTGGTACGAGGCGCGCGTGAAGTCGGCGTCGGTGACGGGATACACCAGCACTTGGGCCGCCAGCTTCGGGCTGTTCCGCTCCCGCGCCCAGCGAGCGACGACAGCCGCCAGATTGCCGCCAGCGCTGTCCCCGGCGATGACCAGCGGGACTTCGTCTCCGGCAATCTCCACCTTATGCGTGCTCGCCCATTGCAGCGCGTCCCATGTGTCTTGCAGCGGAATTGGAAACGGATGCTCAGGCGCGAGGCGGTAGCCCACCAGCAGAACTGCCGCGCCCGTGCGCGCAGCAAGCTTGCGTCCGATGGCCTCAAATCCCGGCAATTCGCCCAATACCCAGCCACCGCCATGCACGTACACCAGTAAGCCCCGTGGTCGCCGGATAGGCACCAGCAGCCGGGCGGCAATTGAGGAACCATCGCGCACCGGAATCGCGACATCCTCAGCACGCGCCATCTCTGGTCCCGGGTCATGCGGAACCGCCCTGCGCCTGGCGGCTGCCCGTGCTTGCGCGGCATCGAGTTTCCATAACGGGGTTGCATTCGCCCCTGCGGCAGCGGCCCAGGATCGCAGCAATGCCTGCGAAGCACTATCTAACGCCATATTCTTTTTACGGGCCGAAGGCCCATTGCCTCAATGCGAGATGAAGTCGTGGTCAAAGTCCACGTCATGGGTGAGTTGCCAGTACTCGCGATGGCTGAAGGGCCATACCTGAGAGACCCGGCCGAAGCGGTTCTTGTACCAGGTGCGTATCTGCGGACGGCCCCAGGCGCGGCGCTGGTTCTCGGCATCGACGCGCTCGACGAAAGAATCAAGAACCTCAGGCTTTACCTCGAAGCCGTTGATGCCTCGTGCAAGAGTTTGATGGATCGCCTCGACGGCGAACTCCGCGGCACATTCCATCATGAAGTGCTGGCTGCCGTGCACGACGTAGTTCGTGTTCGGGCCCATCACCATATAGAAGTTGGGGAAGTCCGGCACGGCGATGCCAGCCCACGCCTTCGCGTCGCCCTGCCACTGCTCTTTGATCGTCCGCCCTGAGACACCGCGAATCTCCATGGGATCGAGGAACTCGGCAGCGGTGAATCCGGTCGCATAAACGACGACGTCAACCGGATGCTCCACCCCGTCTTCGGTCACGACGCCAGTTTCCGTGAAGCGGACGATGGGACTGGTGACAAGCGCGGAATTTGGCCGCTGCAACGCGGCGGCCCACACGCCGTTGTCGCGCAGCATTCGCTTGCCCCCGGGCGGGTATGTCGGCACGATCTTGTCGATGAGTTCCGGGCGGCTTTTCCACTGTTCGCGAATGATCTCGGTCAGCGTTTCGCGCACCTCCAGGTTCTTTGCCGATACTGAATCCTCTCGAGTCCAACCGGGGTCGGTGACGGCGGTGTGCAGACGTCCGGTCGCTGCCTGAAAGAAACCCGAGAGCCGGAACCATTGCCCATAGCATGGAACATGGTCACTCAGCCACCGCAGCGCCTTGGGAGTGTCGGCATAGTAGTTCGGGGCAGGAACCATCCAAGGGCCGGATCGCTGGAAAACGGTAAGGTGCTTGACCCGATCAACGATGTTCGGAACGATCTGGTATGCGCTTGCCCCAGTGCCGATGACCGCGACGCGCTTGCCGTGGAGGTCAACGTCGTGGTTCCATCGGGCCGAGTGCATGCGCACGCCCCTGAATTCGTTCTGCCCTTCGATCTGAGGAATGTTGGGCCGCTCGAGCTGACCCACCGCCGAAATCACGGCATTGAAACGGCGATGCTCCGGCTCGTCATTGCCTGTGCGACTCACCACGTCCCAAGTGCCGGATGCCTCGTCCCAGGTGGCTGAGAGAACCTCGGTGCCGAAGCGGATGTGCTCGCGAAGTCCGGCGCGCGCAACGACCTCGCGAGCGTAGTCTTCAATTTCACCACCGGTCGCGAATGCATGCGGCCAGTCCGTGCGCTGAGCAAATGAAAAGCTGTACCCGAACGTCGGTGTGTCGAGCCGCACGCCCGGGTAGGTGTTCGCCCACCAAACGCCGCCAACGTCGGGGTTCTTCTCGAAGGCCGTGAATGGCACGCCTGCCTGCTTGAGCCGATACATGGCGCCAATGCCCGACATGCCGGTGCCGATGACCGCGACAGCGAACTGGCGATCACCCGCCACATCGTCGAATTTCCAACCAGGCGCGCCGAGCTTTTTCGGGGCGAGATCTATCTCGTGGGTGAGGATCTCAGCATCGGCATCTCCGGCACCGTTCGTGAGGAAATCGATCAGGATGCGTGTCTCGGCATCGTCAAGAGGACGTGGCCGAGTCAAGCCCTCGTCGCGCACGCGCTTGAGTGCAACCAGGGCCAGTGCGCGGGCTTCGATTTGCGCGGCTTCGCTCATGCCTCCATGGGCAGGCGCAACCGTATCAACAAGAGGAAATGGCGCGCGCAGGTGCGGACGCAGCATCGACAAGTCTCCGGTGGCGGCTGCAAGCGCAGTGAGAAGCGAGGGCAGGTCGGCTTGCGCCACGATTTCGGCAAGAAAGGCATCGTCCTCGCCGATCTGCGCGTATTCCTCGCGCCAATAGACGTCGTCAACACCCGGAGTTTCAATGGTAGTAGTGGTTAGTGGCATGGCAGAAAGGATTTTCATTGCTGGGCAGGAGGCACAGGCGCACGCCTCTTTCTCGTTGCTGTCCCGATTGACTTCGCAAACACCGGCGAGTGGCCGCAGAAGGCCTCGTCGCCGAATGGATCGGCAAGGCGACTTGCGACCTTGAGATCTGGTTGATTACGGCCGATCTTTCACAGCGCATGCTCGACGGGAGCGTCTCGCTGATGAACACGGAGAACAGGCGCAGGGATCTGGAGCGATGATCGCCATCACGGCGATCCAAAGAACTGTGCCAGCCCGGCCGCCAGACCAGACGGTCGCCCCTTAGGAAAGAACAGCTCGGGGACCACAACTGCGAACGCTATCGGGTACGGCCGGCAGCCGTAGCCGTCGATCGCGATGCTGGCTGCAAATGGCACTGGGCATATGTTGCGGCACTCGAAGCTCGCCTGACTCATCGAATCACCTCTTAAGTTGTAAAATCTCATTGATTGAGATTGAAACTGATACCATGGATCACTGTCAATCCAAGGAGAAACCCTATGTCACTGGAAACCCCGAATCAGTCCGGCTTCAAGTTCAGTCACTTCGGCATGTTCGTGACCGACATTGCGAAGGTCGCAGACTTCTACACTCGCCTGCTCGATTTCACCGTGACGGACCGAGGCCAGTTGCCCGGGCCGAACGGAATGATGGACCTCGTGTTTCTGAGTCGAGACCCGGACGAGCACCACCAGATCGTGCTTCTGACGGGGCGCCCCAACGATATGCCCTTCAATCCCATCAACCAGATTTCGCTCAAAACAGACAGCTTGGATACGCTGTGCGACATGCACGAGACTCTGCTGGCCGAGAATCTGCCCAATATCACGCCGGTGACACACGGCAATGCGCTTTCCATCTACGTGCCCGACCCAGAAGGCAATCGGCTGGAGCTCTATTTCGATTTGCCTTGGTACGTTTCACAACCCATGCGCGTGGCGATCGACCTAAAGGATAGAAGCACGCTGATGCAGCGCCTGGAATCGCATGCCCGCACGCTGCCGGGTTTCAGACCGCGGTCGGTTTGGCGTGCGGAGATGGCGCAGCGCATGGGTGTGAAATGAGAACTTAGTCGGCCTATCACGCACCATTCATCGCGAATAGAGTTCGCTGGTCTCGCAATCACGGCAGGGCGACGCACCAGCCACAGGCCACCCTAGTTATACAGAAGTCCGCCAGGCCTTGATGGACAAGGGAAGGCGGGCGATGTGGGGCCGGGTCTGGGGGTTGTAAACGGAAGCAAATCGGCGCTTATTCTTGCCTTTTGTGGCGGCACCAGATGGCGAGAGAAACGGATAGCTGGGCATATAGGGAGCTGGAAGGCGTGGATCTTGGCGACGCGAGGCGCAACGAACGGGCAAAGACACTGCTGACGCGGTTTGCAGAGAAGCCGACGGCGAGCATTCCGCTCGCGTGCCAAGGCTGGGCCGAGACGATGGGCGTCTACCGTTTCATGGAGAACACGGCGTTCGAGTGGCACGACATCATGCAGCCGCATTGGCGAAGCACGTGGGAGCGTATGCGCGAGCATGCTGTCGTGTTGTGCATCCAGGACACAACGGAACTGGATTTCAACGGCCAGGACGTCAGTGGCTTGGGGCCGCTGAATTACGAGGCTCGGCGGGGCATTACCTTCATCCGACTTATGCGGTCAGCCCGGATAGGGTGGGATTGGGCGTGCTGGATGCATGGATGTGGGCGCGCGAGCCCAAGGATGCCGACGGCAAGCGCGGTGGTATCAAGGAAAGCACGCGCTGGATCGAAGGATACGAACGGATCGCCGAACGAGCGGCGGAGCTGCAGGACACACGATTGGTGTACGTGGCCGACCGGGAAGTAGACATCGCGGCGCTGATGCAGCGCGCCGATGAGCTTGGGACGCCAGCGGACTGGCTGATTCGCTCGACACACAACTGCAGCCTGGAGGGCGGCGACAGGCTTTGGCAGAAGGTCGGAGGGCCCCGGGCCGTGGGCGAGATTCAGTTCGTCATAGCGGCCCGTGCGGGGCAGAAGGCTCGCACGGTGAGCAGTCGTTGCGCATGAAACGCGTGACGTTGAAATGCGGACTTGCGGTGACGTGCGTGATCGCGACGGAGGTCGCCCCGCCCAAGGCATTCCACACACACAAGTCCCAAAGGGCTTGTAAACGTGGGGCAATGCGCCCAAGGGCGTCAAGCCGCCGGTCGAGTGGCGCCTGCTGAGCAATCGCCTTCCTGCTGGCAGCGACGAGCTGGTGGAGCTTATCGAGTGGTACCGGGCCAGGCGGGAGATCGAAATTTACTTCCATGTCCTGAAGAACGGCTGCTGCGTGGAAGACTTGCAGTTGGGCGCTGTTGAACGCATCGACAAGGCGCTGGCGCTATTCATGATCGTGGCATGGCGCATCGCTTACATGATGCACATGGGCAGGACGTGCCCAGACCTGGATGCTGCACTGTTCTTCGATCCGGACGAGATTCACCGCACCGACCTGTTGATGAAAAAGCGAATGCCCAAGGGCAAGCCAAAACTGAACGAAGTTCTACGTCTCGGGCTTGTGGGGCGTTATCATATCCGCCGAAACGCTACGTGCGCTTCGGAGTGAGGTCGCATGAACCGAGATGTGTATAACGAGGTGGCCACAGGCCGCTGTCATGTTCACTTTGAACTTCAATACCTAAATCTAATATGAGCAGCCCCGGCCGGGTTCTTGCCATTCTCGATCTATTCACCGAGGAAAATCCGATCTGGCAACCGGACAAAATCAACGATGTTTTGGGCTATTCCCGCCCCACGGGTTACCGCTATGTGAAGGAATTGGTCGAGGCGGGGTTATTGCAAAAAGTCGCGGCGGGGCGCTACTCCCTCGGCGGGCGCATCATCGCGCTGGACTATCAGTTGCGACAAACCGACCCGGTGTTGTTCGCGGCCGATCCGGTCATGCGCAAGCTGGCGGCCAGCACCAAGTTTGACGCGGCACTCAGTGTGATGTTTGCCGGGCCGCAGGTCATCGACGTCCATCGCGTCAGCGCGGAAAAAAATCTTCACCTTTCTTATGGGCGCGGGCGGCCCCGCCCCTTATTCCTTGCTGCTTCCCCAAAAGTTCTGCTTGCGCACCTGCCGCGTAGCTCGCTCAAGAAGATTTACGCAACCCACGCCAAGGAGATCGGCCTCAATGGCATGGGAGATACTTGGCAGGAGTTTTTGAGCGTGCTGACGAAAATCCGGAAGGATGGCTTTTATCGTTCGCAAGGCGAGCTGGAATCCGGGCTCGGCGCAGTGGCTGTTCCAATTTTCAATGCCGAAGGTGATTGCGTAGCTGCGCTGGCACTAGTAGGCAGCGTTCAGCGCTTTGATACCGGGTTGAACGCTCGCCTGTTGAGCAGCTTGCAGGAGGCATCCGCCGTGATACGTCTTTCCTTGGGGTAGCTCTCGAATTTCTCCAGCCTGTTGGCGCGCAGTGTTAACGGGCGCGCAGAATTGACCCACTGGGGGTGCGGACAAATTCTTGGACTGATTTACGCCGCAATTCCAAGAGTTTGCCGGTATTCGATAGGGCTGAGGGAACCGAGCGCGACCTTGATACGCTTCGCGTTATACCAGCGGATATACGAGTCACATCCCCCATGAAAAGTGCTCGATTTTCATGGCGTCTCGCACCATGCTTTCGGGCAAATCCTGACGTATTTGGTTTGGACAGAAGGTGCGCAACGACTTCTCAGAATAGAGATGCGGCAACACGACTTCGATCAAGTGAGGACCTTTTTGCGCAAAGCGTCCCGTCGTGCAAAATACCGTGGCCGACCGTTCTGACTGGACAATTTCAATTCCCTGCTGCGCATCTATCCAGTCTGCATTCATCCAGTCATAGTCGCCATTTCGCGGCACATTGATTATCGCTGCCTTGAAATCAAGCCTCATGAGCCCAAGGTCGATGGAATACATGCGTTGCTCGAAAAGAGGGGATGCGACCGATTGTCGACGATTCACGTTCCGATGTCGACCGTCTGTTCATGGCCGAACCCGGAAGTTCATCGGAAGCGTACCGCAACGCATCACGTTGACCGGCGAACTTCCCCACTCGTTCTGGAACGAACTCTCAGAAGCGCTGAAATAGGTACGAGCACTTCCGTTTGCAAATCGTGTTTCCGGATACTTGCGTGAATTTGTTCTCCGTGCGACTAGAAAAGCTGGCCAGCCTGCGTCGGTCTTCCCCGACATCCATTGCAGCGCACGACCATACGGAATGATTAAATGAGACGCAAGCGCTGGTGGTGCACGCTTGCCCTTCAGACTACGCAGCGAAAGTCCTCGCATCTGCCGGAAATACGATTGGAGACCAACGCGCAAGCTGGTCGACGACGCCGGACCGCTTCAGTGACAAACAGGCTGCCCACTACTTCGCCCCAAGCTTGTTACTGCTACCGCTTGAGAATGCCGTCGCCAACCTGCCATTGGAGACAAACCGGTTGCCATCTGAGGACTCCACCGCCTTGATGCGTTCGGCCGGGAATTGACGTCTGCGACGACTGCATCGCGGTGTACGGCTTCAACACCCATCGGTAACGCGACGACGCTCATCGGCGAGGGCATTGCAATGACGCACCGCACCGCGACCGCACACGCTGACTTCGAGCGGCCGCACCGACACGTACCACAGTTACCGCATGACATTCCTTCAAACGGTTGAAATTTGTACCGTGCCTCTCGGGTAAGAACACAGTACTACCGCCTCGCAACGCTCCGCGCTGTCTGCCACCTTCCCGCGCCGCACACCGCCACAACGTGCCATGGCCCCACCGCCTTCTCACGGAATTCCGATGCGCGGTCAGACTGCGTTTCATCGATCATATAAGGTGCGGCACACCATTTGCATCACAACGTGATACATCTATCCGACACCCGACGCGATTTCATTGCCGTCTCGCTGGAGCAAACCATGTCTACCACCGTTGCCGACTTTCTCATCGACCGTCTCTCTGCCTGGGGCGTGCGCCGCATTTACGGCTATCCGGGCGATGGCATCAACGGCATATTAGGCGCGCTCAATCGCGCCGACGGCAAGATCGAATTCATCCAGACGCGGCACGAGGAGATGGCCGCGTTCATGGCTTCGGCGCACGCCAAGTTCACTGGTGAACTGGGCGTCTGCCTCGCGACGTCGGGCCCGGGCGCCGCGCATCTGCTGACCGGCCTTTACGACGCGCGCCTCGACCACATGCCGGTGCTTGCCATCGCCGGGCAGCAGGCTCGTGCATCGCTTGGCGGCCACTACCAACAGGAGGTCGAACTCGAGGCGATGTTCAAGGATGTTGCCGGCGCGTTCGTGCAGCAGGCGAGCGTGCCATCGCAGATTCGTCATCTGGTCGATCGCGCCGTTCGCACCGCGCTCGGCGAGCGCAAGGTCACAGCCATCGTGTTGCCGAATGACCTTCAGGAACTGAAGTACGAGCCGCCGCCGCGCAAGCACGGCACCTTGCATTCCGGCGTCGGCTACAGCGAGCCGAAGATCGTTCCCTACGCCGACGATCTCGAACGCGCCGCCGAAGTCCTTAACGCGGGGAAAAAGGTCGCGATTCTCGTTGGTGCGGGCGCGCTGCACGCGACAGACGAAGTCATCGCCGTTGCCGAAAAACTCGGCGCGGGCGTGGCGAAGGCGCTCCTCGGCAAGGCCGCCTTGCCCGACGACCTGCCTTTCGTGACCGGCTCCATTGGTTTGCTTGGCACCGAACCGAGCTACAAGCTTATGACCAGGTGCGACACGTTGCTGATGATCGGCTCGGGCTTTCCGTATTCCGAGTTCCTGCCGAAAGAAGGCGCGGCACGCGGCGTGCAGATCGACATCAAGCCCGACATGCTTTCAATTCGTTATCCGATGGAAGTCAATCTTGTCGGCGACAGCGCCGAGACCTTGCGCGCGCTGATTCCGCTCCTGGAAAAGAAGACGGAGCGCGAATGGCGCAAGGACATCGAAGGCTGGATGGAAGACTGGTGGAAGAAACTCGAGAAGCGCGCGCTGGAGTCCGGCACGAGCGGCGTGAATCCGCAGCGCACGGTGTGGGAGCTATCGCCGCGCGTGCCGCCGAATGCGATCGTGACCAGCGATTCGGGGTCCTGCGCGAACTGGTACGCGCGCGATCTGAAGATCAAGCGCGGCATGATGTGCTCGCTCTCGGGTGGGCTCGCGTCGATGGGCGCAGCGGTGCCCTACGCCATTGCCGCGAAGTTCGCGCATCCGGAGCGGCCCGTCATCGCGCTCGTTGGCGACGGCGCGATGCAGATGAACAATATGGCCGAACTCATCACGGTATCGAAGTACTGGAAGCAATGGGCCGACCCGCGCTGGATCTGCATGGTGCTCAATAACGAGGACCTGAACCAGGTTACGTGGGAGCAGCGGGTGATGAATGGAGACCCTAAGTTCGAAGCGTCGCAGGACATTCCGTCTGTGCCTTATCACCGCTTCGCCGAGTTGATCGGCTTGCGCGGTATCTATGTCGACGACGCCGCGCGTATGGCTGCGGCCTGGGACGAAGCGCTGGCGTCCGATCGTCCGGTGGTCATCGAAGTCAAGGCCGATCCCAACGTGCCGCCACTGCCGCCGCACATCACGCTCCAACAGGCGAAAGCGTTCGCCACGACGCTGTTCGAAGGCGATCCCGACGAGGGGAACGTGATCATCGATACCGCGAAACAGGTACTCGGCGCGGTGCTGCCGGGTCACAAGGACAAGTAGTCGAGCACGCGCCATGCACCTGACCCACCGCGAAGCGCCGGTCGAATCCATCCGGACCGGCGCCTACACCATTCCCACCGATCGCCCGGAAGCGGACGGCACCTACGCATGGCAGTCCACGACGCTCGTCGTGGCGGAGGTCACGGCAGCGGGCAAGACCGGCCTCGGCTACACCTATAACGACGCGGCCACTGCGCAGTTCATCGAGGCCACGCTAGCGTCGGCGATCATGGGCGAAGACGCCTGGAATGTCGACGCACTGTGGCTGCGCATGCAGCAGCGCGTGCGCAACATCGGCCGTTCGGGGATCGCCGCTACTGCCATATCGGCGCTCGACTGCGCGCTGTGGGACGTCAAGGCGCGGCTGCTCGACATGCCGCTCGCGCGGCTGCTCGGCGCGGCGCGCAGCCACATCCCGCTCTATGGCAGCGGCGGCTTCACCACTTACACGGACGACCAAATACGCGATCAACTCGGTCGCTGGGTGCATGAAGACGGATGCCGCTGGGTCAAGATAAAGATTGGCACCGAGTCGGTGCGCGACCCGCATCGCGTGCAAGTTGCCCGCGACGCCATCGGCGCCCAAGCCGGTCTGTTCGTCGATGCAAATGGCGCGCTGGATCGCAAGCAGGCACTGTTCTACGCGCAAGAGTTTGCGCAATACGGCGTGGAATGGTTCGAAGAGCCCGTTTCATCGGATGACGTGGCCGGCCTCGCATTGCTGCGCGATGCATTGCCCGCGGGCATGGAACTGGCCGCCGGGGAATACGGCTACACGCTCGACGATTTTCGCGTGCTACTCGCCAATGAAGCCATCGATGTCTTGCAGGCGGACGTCACTCGCTGCGGCGGCATCACCGGCTTCCTGCGCGTGGCCGCGCTCTGCGATGCCTATCACGTGCCGCTGTCTGCGCATTGCGCGCCCGCGCTGCATCTTCATGTCGCGTGCGCGGCGCCGCGGCTGCGGCATCAGGAATGGTTTCACGATCATGTACGCATCGAATCGATGCTCTTCGACGGCGCACCGCGTGCGCGCAACGGCGCTATTGCGCCGGACTGGTCGCGGCCCGGCTGCGGGCTTGATTTCAAACATGCGGATGCGCACCGGTATGCGGTTTGAGACTCGCGGTACGAGACACGAAAAATGACGCAAACAGGATCGATCGACATCGCTATCGGTTGCGGCCTCGCCGCTGCGGCCTTCGCACTGGTGCGCCTTGGCGGACGCGAGACGCCGGCCTCGCCGGCACGGACGCACATCGACACGGCGCGCACCTTCAACAGCAGTTCGGCGCTGCTTGCGCTGTCCGTGCTGACGGACAGCGCGATGGAGCACTATCGCGGCTCGTTCGACAATCCGGCGATGTACACGCCGCTCGCCGTCTCCACGCTGTCGCTTCTTGCGGGTCTCCATGGCGGCACGGACCGCGAGCCGGCGCGGCATCCGGTGCGGGATTCGATTTACCTGAGCGCGGCCCTGGCGGGCGTTGCGGGCACGGGTTTCCATCTGTACAACATCACAAAGCGCCCCGGCGGATGGAGCTGGCACAACCTCTTCTATGCGGCACCGATTGGCGCGCCAATGGCGCTGCTGCTCTCGGGCGCGCTGGGTGCGGTGTCCGAACGGCTGCGAGACGAGCCCGCGCACGAGCCGCGTCTCTTTGGCATGCCCGCAGGTCAGGCGCTCGCGCTGCTCACGAGCGCCGGGCTGGTCGGCACGATCGGCGAAGTCGCGCTGCTGCACTTCAGGGGCTCGTTCCAGAACCCGGTCATGTATGCGCCTATCGTGATTCCGCCGGTCGCCTCGGCGCTGCTCATTAACGCAGCGCTTGCAGAGCCCCGCGATCACTGGTTCACGCGGCTATGGCTGCGTGTCACGACGGCGCTCGGCTTTATCGGCGTGGGCTTTCATGCCCGCGGCGTCGCGCGCGCTCGCGGCGGCTGGCGCAACTGGAGCCAGAATCTCTTCAACGGCCCGCCCCTGCCCGCGCCGCCGAGCTTTTCGGCGCTTGCGCTCGCGGCCCTGGGCGCGCTTCGTCTTCGGGAGACAGAAAAGAAATGACCGGACTGCCCCGCTATCCCGGCTATGACGTGACGGCGAAACGCGATACGCCCTCATGGGACGACGTGACGCGCACCGTGATCGACGAGCGTCTGGCGACGCCGCACGAGCCGCATTTCTTCGATGCCATCGAATGGCAGGCGCTCTGTGCGCTCTGCGCGTGCATCGTGCCGCAAGACCGGGAGCGCCCAGTGGTTCCCGTCGCCGCGCTCGTCGATGCACGACTCGCAAACAACGTCGGCGACGGCTATCGCGACGCGCGTCTGCCGCCCATGCGCGACGCGTGGCGCATTGGTCTTCGCGCGCTCGATGCGGAAAGCCGGAGTCGCCACGAACTGCCGTTCTCCAGCATCGCCGATGAAGCTCGCCACGCGCTGCTCACCGACATGCAGGAAGGCAGGCTCGATGACCCAGAATGGCGCGGCATGCCGGGTGCGGTCTTCTTTGCGAAGCGCGTGCTGCATGACATCTGCGGGATGTACTACGCGCATCCTCATGCGTGGAGCGAGATCGGTTTCGGCGGACCCGCCAATCCGCGCGGTTACGTCCGCATGGTGGCCAACCGGCGCGATCCCTGGGAAGCAGCGGAGGCCAGGCCGGGCCGCGAAGACCAGGCATACAAGGAGAATCGCCGTGTCCGCTGACGACCCACACGATGCGCAACTCGTCCCGCGCGGCAAGAACGGACGCGCGCCCGACGTCTTTCGCCCTGCTGCATGGATTCCAATGCGCGAGTATCCGCAGGACGAAGCGGTCGATTTCGCGATCGTCGGCACGGGCGCCGGCGGCGGCACCCTCGCCTGCCGTCTCGCGGAAAAAGGCTTCAAGGTCGTCGCGTTCGACGCGGGTGCGTGGTGGCGCCCGCTCGAAGAGTTCGCCTCGGACGAGACGCATCAGGGCAAGCTCTTCTGGACGGACGAGCGCATCTGCGACGGCGGAAACCCGCTTCACCTCGGTAACAACAACAGCGGCAAAGCGGTGGGCGGCAGCACCGTCCACTTCGCTATGGTCTCGTTGCGCTTCCGGCCTGAGTGGTTCAGGTCGCGTTCGCTACTCGGCTACGGCGCGGACTGGCCGCTCGACTGGCGCGAGATGTGGCGCTACTACGGCGAAGTCGAGGAGGCGCTGAAGATCGCGGGTCCGGTGAACTATCCGTGGGGTCCGAAGCGGCCGCGCTATCCGTATCGCGCGCATGAATTAAATGCGTCCGCGCTCGTGCTGGCGCGCGGCTGCGAGGCGCTGGGCATCGACTGGTCGCCCACGCCGCTCGCGACCGTCTCGGCGCCGCGAGGCGACGCCCATCCGTGCGTCTACCGCGGCTTCTGCGTGTCCGGCTGCGCCACCAACGCCAAACAAAGCGCGCTCGTCACTTGGATACCGCGGGCCGTCCGTGCCGGCGCCGAGGTTCGCGATCTCGCGATGGTCGGCCGCATCGCCATGGGCCACGACGGACGCGCGAGTGGCGTCGAATACATGCGCGAAGGCCGCTGGCAGTTCCAGCGGGCGCGCAACGTCGTCGTTGCGGGATATGCAATTGAAACGCCGCGCCTGTTGTTGATGTCCGCGACCGAGCGCTTCCCGGATGGCCTTGCCAACAGTTCCGGCCTCGTTGGCAAGAATCTGATGGTGCAGTTGAATCAGGCAGTCTGGGGCACGATGGACGAGGAAATCCGGTGGTACAAGGGGCCGCCTTCGCTATCTCTCACTGAGCACTGGAATTACGAGGATAAGGGCAAGGACTTCTTCGGCGGCTATTGCTACATGAGTCAAGGACCGTTGCCGGTCGCGTGGGTATCGACACAGAACGGCCGAGGTCTGTGGGGCCAGCAGTTGCAGGACGAGATGCGGAAATACAACCATCAGGCGGGGCTGAAGATAGTCGGCGAAGCCATGCCGCAGGAGCGCAACCGCGTGACACTCGCCGACGAGAAGGATCAGTACGGTTTGCCTGTTGCGCGAGTGACCTATTCGCTGTGCGACAACGACAAGCGGCTCGTCAGGCATTCGCTCGATTTCATGAGCCTCGCACTTGAAGCGGCCGGCGCGCGCGACATCTGGCGCGAAACCGACGACACGTGCCACCTGAACGGCACGGCCCGCATGGGCGACGATCCGGCGACGAGCGTGGTCAATGCCGACTGCCGCAGTTGGGACATCGACAACCTATGGATCTGCGACGGCTCCGTGTTTCCGACCGTTGGCGGCGTGAATCCGTCGCTGACCATACAGGCAATCGCCATGCGCACCGCCGACAGGATCGAAGCGCTTGCGGCGCGAGGAGACCTCTGATGCGAACAACCGTTACTGGACGCAAGGTAGCCGTCATCACCGGTGCCGGTGCGGGCGTGGGACGCGCGGCCGCAGATGAGTTTGCGCGCCACGGTTATGACGTCGCGCTGCTGTCGCGCGACGAAGGCCGGCTCACGCGGGCTGCCGCTCAGATCGAAGCGGGCTTCGGCGTGCGCGCACTTGCCCTTCCCACCGACGTCGCCGACGCGAGCGCCGTGGATGCAGGTGCATCGCGCGTGGAAGAGACGCTCGGTCCGATCGACGTCTGGGTCAACGTTGCGATGGCGACCGCGTTTGCGCCAGTCTCTGCCCTCGAGCCCGACGAAATCGAGCGGGGCACGAAAGTCACCTATCTCGGCCAGGTGCACGGAATGATGTCGGCGCTTTCGCGCATGCGCACACGCAACCGCGGAACGATCGTCAACGTCGGCTCCGCGCTCGGCTACCGCTCAGTGCCGCTGCAATCAGTCTATTGCGGCGCCAAGTTCGCGATTCGCGGTTTCACGGATTCTCTGCGCTCTGAGATCATTCACGACGGTGTGAAGGTCCATCTGACGATGGTCGATCTACCCGCCGTCAACACACCGCAGTTCGACTGGGCTCGCAACAAGATGGGCAAGCGCGCCCGGCCCGTGGCGCCGGTCTTTCAACCGGAGGTCGCCGCACGGGCCATCTTTTTCGCGGCGACTCACCGTCGTCGCGAAGTGTGGGTGGGATTCTCGACCGTGAAAGCAATACTGGCCAACCGCGTTGCGCCCGCGCTCATCGACCGCTACCTCGCGAAGTCGGGCTATACGGGTCAGCTGACGAACGAGCCGCTCGAAAACAGCGCTGCCGGCAATCTGTTCGAACCGGTACAAGGCGATTATGCGGCGCACGGCAGGTTCGACGGCGAAGCGACGCGGCACTCATGGGAAATGTTCACCGATCGTCATCGGACCTTCTTCTGGGCAGTCGCGGGCGTGGGCGCACTGAGCCTGCTTCGCGCCGTGGCGAGACGGCGGAGCTGAGCCATGAGCCGCCCGATCGAGGACTATGCGCTGCTCGGCGACGGCGAGACGGCGGCTCTCCTCAGCAGTGACGGTTCGATAGACTGGCTGTGCTGGCCTCGTTTCGATGACGATGCGTGTTTCGCCGCGCTTCTCGGCACTGCCGACAACGGCCACTGGATGCTGTCGCCGGTCGCCGCCATCAAAGGCCACGCGCGGCGTTATCAGCGCGACACGCTGATCATGGAGACCGACTTCGCAGTCCAGGACGGCGCCGTTCGCGTGACTGACTTCATGCCGGTCGGCGACGGTCCGAGTTCGGTGATCCGCATCGTTACAGGATTGCACGGCGTAGTCGACATGGACTCGGCATTACGTTTGCGCTTCAATTACGGTGAACTGGCTCCGTTGCTCGAACGCCGCGACGGCGCGGTCGAGGCGCGCATCGGACCGGACTGCGTCGTACTTCGGACAGACGCACACATCGAGTTGGCGGCCGGCACCATTCGTTCGCGCTTCACGGTCAAGGCAGGCGATTGCGTGAGCTTCACGATGACCTGCAAGCGCGCACACGAGGCGCCGCCGCAACCGCTTGATGTCCAGCACGCGCTCGATGAAACGCAGCGCTTCTGGCGCAACTGGATCGCCTCGTTCGACGACAGCCGGACCGCCTGGCCGCAGGCGGTTCGTCGCTCACTGTTGACGCTGAAAGCGCTAATGCATCGCCGTACCGGCGCGATCGTGGCCGCGCCGACGACCTCGCTGCCCGAAGCGCCAGGCGGCAAATTGAACTGGGACTATCGCTATGCGTGGTTGCGCGACACGAGCTTCGCCATGGTCGCCCTGCTCAATGCGGGGTTTCATGGAGAAGCCCGTGCATGGCGTGACTGGTTACTACGCACCATTTCGATCGAGCCTGAAAGAAGCAGGATCATGTATCGCGTGGATGGCGGGCGTCATCTCCGCGAGTGGACCGTGGACTGGCTGCCCGGTCATCGCTACGCCAAGCCGGTTCGGGTCGGCAATGCCGCGGCTCATCAGCATCAACTCGATGTGCTGGGAGAAGTGATCGACTGTCTCGACGTCGCACGGCGGGGCGGACTCGACCCCGCGCCCCACGAGGACCTGATCGAGACGCGCATTGTCGAACACCTGGAGAAAGTGTGGCGCCTCCCGGGCGCCGGAATCTGGGAAGCGAGAGCAACGCCGCGCCATTACACATACTCGCGCGTTATGGTCTGGGTTGCGCTCGACCGCTTCGTCAAACGCCGTCAGCCTGGCAGCGCGGGGACCGCGACTGTCCAACGGCTCTCCGTGCTGCGCGATCGCATTCGTCAGGAAGCACTTCGCGAAGGCTGGAACGAAGGGCTCGGCACCTTCACGCAGTACTACGGTGGCGAAGAACTCGACGCCAGTCTGCTGCTGATGCCGCTGGTCGGTTTCATTTCCGCGGACGACCCGCGGATGGCTTCGACCATCGAAAACATTCGCCGTGGACTAAGCGAAGGCGGACTTATACGGCGCCACCATCGCAACCCGTGCGGCCCGAGCGAAGGGACGTTCCTCGCCTGCTCCTGCTGGATGGCGGATTGCCTGAACCTGCAAGGACGCACACTGGAAGCGCGGCAACATTTCGAACGAGTGCTGGCCACCGCCAACGATGTCGGATTGCTCTCCGAGCAATACAACGTCCAGCGCCGCGAACTTGCTGGCAATTTCCCTCAGGCGCTCAGTCATCTCGCGCTCATCAATACGGCTTTGGGGTTGAGCGGGCCAACATTGCAAAGGGGCGGCGGGTAGACGACTGCCGCGATGGCGTTGTCAGGCGCCGACCCAGCGGTGTCACGAACACTTTCCTTTAGATCAAACCGGCGTTGGTAAACCACTGCCCATCGATCAGCCATTCTTTCCGCCTTCAGCTCACGGGCACGATGCGCGCGTCGATCAATCTGGGCACCCGGGCTCGCCAGCAAAAATCCGCAAACCGGCGAGCCTTTCGGCGTCGCGGTCGATCTCGTGCGATCGTTCGCGAAAACGCTGAGTGTAGAACTGGAACTCGTGGTCTTCGACACGGCCGGCAAATCGGTGCACGCCGTAAGCGAGGAGCGCGCCGATTTCGGTTTCTTCGCCGTCGATGCGTTGCGCGGCGAGAAGATTGCGATTACCGCGCCGTATGTGCTGACCGACGGCTTCTATCTGATCCGGAACGAGTCGCCGGTCAAAACAAATGAGGACGTCGTCAGGCGCACAACCGCGTTAAAAATGTCATGCCTTAGCTATTTCGGCACCTTTCGAGCGTTGCCATCATCGCCATAGACCACCTTTTGCTCGATAAGTCGCTCATTACCAAGCTTACACTCGATTCATCCAGCGCAGAGGCCCAAGCATACCCACCCCAACGCATCAAAAATCGCCCAAAACCGTTGAAACGCCTTGACTTGCGGTGCGAACCGAAATCTCACACTAGCGTTATCCAAGGACACGATTAGCAGTTACTATATTTGTATCACACCATGATATATAATTGGACCAAGGGCCCCTAAGGCAACCCGGGCGTATTGAACATACAACCGGCGCAAGATAACAACCGGGCAAGCGGCCCCGGTGTGTCGGCAAAAGTGCTTCACTCGAGGCTTTGAACGCGCGGTCTCACTGCGAACTGAAGGGGAAGGCGCAATGGTCATCAATAACGATTTTGAAATCAGCTACCTGCTGATTGCGTTTGCGCTGCTTGGCACGATCCTGGTTGGTGACCTGCTCAGAACTCCGCAGGTGCAACGCTGGCATCCCAAGCTGCTAGGTGCAGCATTGGGCGCTTTACTGGGTTTCATGCTGATCGAGGCCGTGCCGATGTTCACCTGAACGATTTCGCGGCGACCAATCTGATCGCTCGACTGAATGACGCAGCCAAAGTTGACAAAGGCATCCGCCATGGCCCCGTTCAACCGGATCCTTCTCTGCTACGACGCCACACCCGAAGGACGCCTCGCGCTGCGTTTCGGTGCGGCCCTCGCGCAACAGTTGCAAGCTGAAACCCATCTGCTTTCGATTTTCGACTGCACCTACACCTACTGGTCAAGCGGGTTCGACGTTATGTCGTCGATGAAACCCGAGGTCGATGAGCAGGCGGCACGAGAGACCCTGCGTGAGGGGATTGACTGGCTGCGGGCGTGGGGCGTGACTGCAACGGGACATTATTCGGTCGGAAACGCGGTTGACCAGATTTCCCGCCTGGCGGACGCACTGAAGGTCGACCTGATCGTCATTGGACATCATCCCCACGGTTTCTTTGCGCGCTGGTGGTCGGGAGAAAACCACGCATTGCTGCTTGATCGCGTATCTTGCGGTGTCCTGTTCAAGGTGGCCGCCTGACGGTCTTGGACGAATCCGAATCGTGGCGGCCAGGAGCTCTTGTTGGATGCACAACCCTTATGGAGGCGAAGATGATAATGGATCTTCTGGTGCAGATTGCCGTTGCGGGCGCAGTGCTGACGCTGGTGGTCCTTTTTGTCATTGCACGGGCTCCGGGAGACGATCCTCGCGAACGGATTTTCCAGCATGCAGCCGGTAAGCACTGGTGGAACCGCACGCGTCACGGACCTTGACGGTGCGGACAGGCCGCTACAGTGCTAGCCAGAGAAAGATCACGTGCCGGTCGTCGCCAGTGTGCTTATGACGCGTGTCTCCCGTGTGCCACCGCCTGCTGTCCGGGCAGCAGCCGTTCGGCCACTTCACCAGCACGAAGGGTCCGCTCGATAGCATATCGAGTGTCGTACGCCCGTACACGCTGACAACCCTTACCGGAATATCGGAAATATAGGGAGCAGACGCTTCAGTGGTTGGCGCAGCCCCCAACGTCCTGACCGGCTCGGCGCCGTTCCGGTAGGCGCACAATCTTGAGGCCGCATCCTGTGGTTGGCCGCATGAGTGCGCGCCTGCCCACGCCGGCGCACAGATGCCGCACGCGGCGAAAGTGGCAGCGAACAGGGGCGGTGCAATCCATCGTTTCATCCTGGCGCCTCTTATCGGGCGGTGCGACACGCACGCGGCACTCACAGGCGCTGCAATGCGGCATCTACAGCCCCCAGATAATGTCAGCATTCTGTTTGCTGGCCTCACGCATCATGTCGAGAAATGGCCACGCTCGCTGCGAAAGTCCACTGCCGGAACCCTGACGGCGTTCGCGGGAATACTGCAGTGATTCGAGGGCAATCTCCGCTTTTTCATCGTCCGAAATCGCCGTTTCGAGACGACTGATTGCGCGAGGCAACTCATCGTGGAGAATGACCCCACGCGTATTGAGCCGCTTGCCCACGAGACCCAGTAGATACTGCGCGAGGTCTCTGAGCATGACGACATCGGGCGTGGCGGGCGATTGAAATGTGATGAGCATGATGGCTCCTTGCTTCGATCGATCTTGCGCTATTGCACCCGAAAACTATTCGGACTTGCCCCTGCAGGCTCATGCAACGCGTCTTGGCGTTGTGGCGCAACACGCCTGGCCGAACCGATGATCTTCATCCTGTGATGGCGGCCGCGGGCCTTCAGGATGACTGGCTGTTTGCGTCGGAGCGAACCGCGGCATCCCCATGGACGCACGCCATCCAGATAAATCATCTTTGTAGTTTCAGCCGGCCTGCTCCTGTTCAAGAGTCTGTCACGGAGATGCCTGCCTTCATTTTATATCACGGCGTGATATTTTCAAGCTCAGCCTACAGGTCGATTGCCCGGTTTCGCGGCGACGCCACGCTCTTAACCTGGCTGTCCCGCATGGTTGTCAACGAATGCTACGGACGTCTGCGCCGGGCAGCGCGCCGGCAGAACGCAACTCCTTGGTGGACGAAACATTCAGGTCGATATTAATGCCATGATCGCGCAAGGATTCCGATTCGCCAGACAACGCGATAGCGCGCGCTAACTGCCCGAAATCTTTCGCGTTGTGTTTGTGTTGCGTTCTGTCGTGCAACTGAGCGTCGAGGAGACGGCAAGTTTCTCGACATCTCGGAAGCGACGGTGCGAAGCCGCCACTTCCGCGCCAAAAGCCTGTTGCGCGAATCGTTGGTGCAACGATATCGATCTCGCCCAGCGTGACGTACTCGAATTCGGCGGCGCCAACTGCGACAGGGTGATCAGCAACGTCCTGTCGCGGAAAGCCGGGAGGATGGCCAGAGCAGTAGCGCACCGGCGATTTAGATCGCTCCCCTCGTCGGCGTCTGACTCACGACCTCACGCGCCAGTGCGGCGGACTGCAAACGTTCTCGTAGATCTTGTTACAACGCACTCACCGGTACGCCATCTGAAAGCTGCAAAGGCGACCGTTTTTATATCACACAATGACATATAATAAAATTGAACCCACCTTCGACGTTTGTGCTGCCGCAGTCTAGCGCGACAGCCTCCCGAACTGTAGCGATCTACTGCTCGGTTGCTGAACTAGCGAGACGGATTGAATCGGAGCGAATGACGACATGTCTGCATTCGGGCGCATCCTGTTGTGTTACGACGCAACCCGTGAGGGGCGGCGCGCGTTGCGCCATGGCGCCTCATTGGCGGAGCTGATGAATGCGGAAACGCACCTGCTTGCCGTTCTCACTAGCCCGACATGGTCGCAGGGGGCCGATATTGCGTCCGCCGTGCCGTTCGATACGCTGGAGCAGTCTGCAAGGGAGATACTCTGCGATGGAATCGAGAAACTTGCGGCGCGCGGAGTCGTCGCAACATCCCATTTTGCGATTGGTGACCCGCTGGACCATATACCGCTTTTTGCCCGCGAGCTGAAGGCCGATCTGGTTGTCGTGGGGCATCGCCGAAGCGGCCCAGTCCGGCGATGGTGGAGCGGCAGGAACGACAGATTGCTGCTAGATAGGGTTTCCTGTGCAGTACTGATCGCTATGGACCTGGACGACGCAGACGCTCACGAGCCGGTAGAGACAGTTATCACGCATGCATAGTGTCTTGGGAAAAGCGCGTCGCCAAACGATCCGGCAGTCGTGATTTTCCCACCACGCCAATACCTTGAAACATGACCAACAAAACCATTGAAGCCATCATTGGTGACACCGCATGTTCAGTGTCACCAGTTCGGCTCGGCGCATGCTGGGCTCCCGCAATCCGACCGGAAGCGCCCCAGCATGGCATCATCAGCAAAACGCGACATTTCAATTTAGCGGAAACGCGACATCTGAACTTGGGACTCACATCCATTCCGTTGATAATTTAATTTATGTCAAATTGGGTGTTTTGCGAAGAGCGCTTGATGTCGCTAATCGTTGGTTCAAGTAATTTTGTTTCGGTTTTGCAATCGCGGTAGGGATGCCCATTACTGGGCACCCCCCGCACAGATCCCGCGTGCGCGATCCGCGCACCGGGCTCCGACCTCGGGTGTTTGACGGCAAAGCGCTGGTCGGGCCACGGATGAACGATTCCAGGGCGTGGGAGCCAGGTGTTGGCGATCCGCGTTATTCGCTCCCACGTCATGGCGTCCTTCTGGCTGCGTCGCTTAAGCGTGCGCCGCCAGAGGTTGACAACGTGGTGACGAAACGCGCCGAGCGCGCGCGAGTTTGTGGGAACCGCGTGATACGCAAAGTACCCGCGCACCACCTGCCTTAGCCACTTTCCTTGCACTGGTATCGGGTCGTGCATGCGCCGCCGAAGCGCCTTCTTGACCTGCCTGAGTTTCTCCCGCATGCGGTCGCCACGAGTCTTCCGTTGAAGCTGGAAGGCACCGCGACGAGACTTGCCGCAGATAAATATGAAACCCAGAAAGGTGAAGGTCTCCGGCCGTCCAAGACCACGACTTTTGGCGGTTGGCGGCTGCATAGCGACCAAATTCCAGTAGCCTCGTCTTGTCCGGGTGAAGCGTAAGCGCGAACTCCTCCAGCCTCGCTCGCATCGCGTCCCAGAAGCGCCTTGCGTCGGCTTCGTACTCGAAGCCGACGACGATATCATCCGCGTAACGCACGATGATCACGTTGCCTTTGGCTTCACGCCGTCGCCACCGATTGGCCCAGAGATCAAAAGCATAGTGCAGGTACACATTCGCGAACAGCGGTGATGCCACTGCCCCCTGCGGTGTACCCGTTTCACTGACGCTCAGTTCCCCGTCCTCCAGAACGCCCGCCTTGAGCCACTTACGCACAAGGCGGATGATGCGCTGGTCGCCGATCCGGTGTTCCAGAAATCGGATCAACCATTCCTGGCTTAATCCGCCAAAGAAGCTCCGAATATCTGCGTCCAGAATCCAGTCCACTGGCGTGCGGTCGATGGCCACCGACAACGCATCCATCGCATCATGCTGACTGCGCCCGGGCCGGAACCCGTACGAGAAGCCGAGAAAATCTGTCTCGTAGATCGCGTTTAGCACCTCGACCACCGCACGTTGGACGATCTTGTCTTCCAACGCAGCAATTCCCAACGGGCGCTGTTTCCCATCCGGCTTGGGTATGTACTGCCGCCGAACGGGCAGTGCCCGGTACGCTCCACTTTGTACTTACGCGTGCAGACGCAGAAGGTTGCCCTCCAGATTTGCTTCGAAGTACCGCCATATCATACCGTCCACCCCAGGAGCCGCATTGCGCTTGAGCGCATGGAACGACTCGCGAAGCCGGTCGATGGTGACGTGGTGCAGCAGAGCGGTGAACCGCTCCTTCTTCCGCTGCCATGCAGCTTGCCGTACACGTTCCAGCCCCTGTGGCACGCTTGCCCGGTTCTGCGCCCGGCACGTGTTGGACTGACCCGTGTTCCCCTTGGTCCCCGCCCTTCGCTCCACCCACTCCGCGGCCGGATCCCCGGCGTTGTTCGCGGGCTTCTTCGCTACTATTGCGGAGTCTGACTTCTCCGTCCGTTCATCATCGGCGACGGCTCCTCGCCTTCCCGATGCGGGCCTGTCCATGCCGCGACAGGTCAGACTGGAGATCTCCCGGTTCCCGCACAAGCAGCGTACGCACGTGCCAGGGTCTCTGACCACGCTGGGCCGCCCGGTCACTCGCGATAGCGCAACCGGTCGTGTTGCCTTCCATGATTACTAACATGTCTGCGCCCAGGACGATACAACTATCGTGGCTCAATGGCTGGCCCGCACGCACCCCTGCCGACGCTTCGCAGACGTCCTCGCGGGCGGCTACGCACGGCTCGGGGCCGACGTGAGTTGCTAGCTCTTCATCGTAACGGACTTCCACCGTCTACTCTTTGCCGGTCTCCCGGCGCACAGTAATTTTGTTCCGTGCGAGCTGAAAGTCGCTTGAGTTTCTGTTTCACAGGAGAATTGATGACTTGATGAAACCGGTTGTTCCATCAACCGTTCCCTACCTGGACATGCTAAGCCGGTAACAGCTCGGTGTGAAGCTCTGGGGACAACGTAGCCGCCGGGCAACCCGGAACGCTTTGTGCGAAGGGTCGCCGTAATCCGGTTTGGGGAATATTTAAGCCGGCGCGCCGCTTGAAGCACACGGTCAACCACATCCGCGCTGATCAGATGACGGGTATCGGGATTCATCACACGGGAGACTGTTGACGAGTGAACGCCGATAGAATCGGCCAATTCTCGCAGAGTAATCAGCTTTTTTTGCGTCATCTCTGGAACAACGCGGTGCTGCCGGCCGCGCTTTATTAACCATAGCCACCTGGCCTAACCGGCGGGAATGAATCGGAGTTCCTTGTCGCGGGACGGTTACAAAGTTCAAAGGCAGCGCTTCTGCCCGGGCATCACGCAATCGAAAAATCCTGACGCCGAATGCTGCGGACGTGAGCATCAATGCCGTTGCTTAATCGGCCAGCGGAAGAAAGGAGTCTCGCGATTACCGATGCGGAGTAGCTGTACGGGACGAGTTCGCACCACTCAATGAGGCTTTCGATTCACACAGCGCTATGTTCACGAGCATGCCTCACGCCCCGAACTCAACGCTGTCAGTCATGGATCGGCCCGTCATGTTTACTTGCAAAATTGATCATAAAAGAGCCGAAGACGTCCGATAGAGTATCGAGGTTATAACCGCCCTCCTGCACCAGAACGGTTGGTACGTGGAGTGCCCCCAGGCGCGCCCCTATTGCACCAAAGCCAGAAGTGCTGATACGCAGTCCATTCGCCGGGTCGGCTTCATGAGCGTCGAAGCCCAACGACACAACTAACGCGTCTGCATTGAAAGCCCGGATTACCTCTTCTGCACGTACCAACGCGGTAAAATAGGCTTGCTCGTCACTGCCGCGGTCCAGCGGCAGGTTCAGGTTGAAGCCCGCCCCGACCCCGCGGCCAGTTTCCGACGCATATCCCGTTGCGTATGGGTAATAATCCGCAGGATCCCGGTGAATCGACACGAACAACACGTCAGCGCGTTCGTAGAAGATTTCCTGCGTGCCGTTTCCGTGGTGAACGTCGATGTCGATGATCGCTACTCTCGAACGTTTCTTTAGTAGCGTATGTGCGGCAAGCGCCGCATTGTTGAAGTAGGTCGCACCTCCTCCCGCATCTATGCCTGCGTGGTGGCCCGGAGGCCGACATAGGGCATAACTGAACGATCCGTTTTCGGACACAATCAAAGCGGCGCGAATCGCGACGTTGGCCGAGGCGACAGCGGCCTCGAAGGTATGGACGCCAATGGGCGACAAAAAGTCGGTCATGTGAATGCCCGCACGGCCGAGAACCGATCCTGGATAGGTCTCGACTGACGTTCCTACCGGGAAAAAGCTGGGTTGGACCAGGGAGGCATCCAATCCCAGCGCCGACCATTCACCATATGCTGACTCAAGGAAGCGGATGTAGCGTCCAGAATGCACAGCGGCAAGTTCCGTCCAACTGGTCGCTTCCGATAGGATGGGTTCGAGCCCTGCCTTGATCGCCTCGACGAGTAGACGCTCCACCCGCTCAGGAACATCCCGGCTCGTTCGCAAGGAGCCCCTCTCGAAGACCTGACCGGGAATATGCAACCGATGCTTGTCAGAATAGACGACATGCATTGACGAATCTCCTTCAAACCGGTCCGCCGCGGAAAACCGGCAGCGGACCAGTGACAATCGCCGCTTCAGAACCGGTGGCGGATACCGGCAACGCCGACTATCTGATGATTGTTGCTGGAAGGCGCCGCATCTTGCTCGATCCACGCATTGGCACCGCTCGCACGCTGATAAAACGCATTCAGATAAACGTCAGTGCGTTTGGACAGGAAGTAGTTGGTTCCCGCTCCGATCTGATGGTAGTGGGCGTTCGTCGCAGTCGCTGATGTGCTTCGCTGAGTGGTGTACATATAACCCAGACCGAGTTGAACTGCCGGTGTCAGCATGTATTTCAAGTTTACTTCGTAATTGCCAAAATGGAGGCTGCCTCCAGTCTGCAAATCGAACGTCGAATTGGTATAGAGCAATCCTAGTGTCGCCGTCCCGAAGGTATAGGCTGCTCCGCCACCAGCCACCCTGTTGCGCTTCACATTGCTGATGATGGAAGATGCGAGACTGAAGTAATTATCCGAACCGATCGCCCCTCCGAGACTGCTGCCCGGATTGTCGAGCAGCGCATAAGCAGCGTCGAGACGAAGCGGGCCGTTCACATAGTCCGCGCCAACGCTCCAGGTGCGATTCGACGCGAATCCTCCCGCCGCATTGGAAAAACCGTAGAGAGCGCTCCCAGTCAAGCCGCCAATGGTTGGGCTCGTGTACTTGACGGAGTTCTGGGAGCGATACGTATTATTGATCGCGTCGGTATCGTAGATCGCGTTTCCATAGCCTGAGAGCGTCCCGACGCCGTTGGCCTGCAGATAAGGCAGGAAATCCTGGACGCTGTTGTACTGGCGACCAAACGTCACTGAGCCATATGAAGGATCACTGATTCCGACCCAAGCGCTACGGCCGAAAAGGCGACCACCCTGCGCGAGCGCCCCGTTCTCAGGATTGAAACCGTTCTCGAGCTTGAAAAGAACCTTTCGCCCGCCCCCAATGTCCTCAGCCCCCTGAATCCCCCAGCGCGATCCTGCATAGTTGCTAGCAGTGGCTTGATAAGCTTTCTCGCCTCGCTGATT
The DNA here is from genome assembly GCF_000383275.1 of Paraburkholderia caledonica. Lineage (NCBI taxonomy): Bacteria > Pseudomonadati > Pseudomonadota > Betaproteobacteria > Burkholderiales > Burkholderiaceae > Paraburkholderia > Paraburkholderia caledonica. The sequence goes on from NZ_KB911046.1 coordinate 69,484, forward strand.
GTTCGTGAAAGTAAAGCCGGCATCGACCAAGCCATAAAGCGTTACCGAACTTTGTGCATGCGCGTGTACACCTGAGCATGCAATCGTACAACCGACTGTGACCTTACAAATTTTAGTTTTCATTTCCAACCTTCCTTTATTTGTAGTTAGTTGTACAGATTAAATCTATCAATACTTACAATTGTAGGAACTGCGGTTTGTTCTACGGTCGCAGCAAGTCGACGCTCTAGAACAAACCGCAGGTCAGTCGATTGACGCGTTGAGGCGAATCAGATACGTGACCTGCTCGGAACAATCATGCTGAGATTGTGGCAGCCATGCCCGTGTTCGCTCACCTAGTCACAGCCAACATCTGCAAGAACTAACGACCTCACACCTTTCCGACCTTGTCTCTCACGACCATCAGACGAAGTTCCGTCATGTCCTCGATCGCATATTTCACGCCTTCGCGGCCCAATCCCGAATCCTTGACGCCGCCATACGGCATGTTGTCGACGCGAAATGACGGAACGTCGTTGATCACCACGCCCCCCACTTCCAGTTCGTCCCATGCAAGATTCACGTTCGTGAGGCTGTCGGTGAAAATGCCGGCCTGCAGGCCGAAATCGCTGTCGTTGACCGTTTCGAGCGCCTGGCTGAAGTCCGTGAACTTTTCCAGGATCGCGACCGGCCCGAATGCTTCCTTCCGGTACAGATCCTGGCCGCGCTGCACGCCTTCCAGCAGCGTCGCTTCGAACATTGCGCCCTCGACCTTGCCGCCCGCGATGATTTTCGCGCCGCTCGCCACGGCGCTTTCCATCCAGCCGGCTAGCCGCTTCGACTCGGATTCCGAGATCATTGGGCCAACGAAGGTCTTTTCATCCTTCGGATCGCCCGTTTTCAGCGACTTCGTTTCCGCGATGAGCTTTTCACGCAAGGCGTCGTAGATATCGGCGTGAATCAAGATCCGCTGCACGCCGATGCAACTCTGCCCCGACTGATAAAACGCGCCGAACGCCAGCCGGTCCACGACGTAATCCAGCTTGTCAGCCTGATCGCGATCGACAATCGCCGCCGCGTTGCCGCCCAGTTCCAGGATCACCTTCTTCTTGCCCGCTTTCTTCTTCAGTTCCCACCCGACCGCCGGCGATCCGGTGAACGACAGGAGACGAAATCGATCATCGGTGGTGAAAAGATCGGCACCGTCGCGATGAGCGGGAAGGATAGAGAACGCGCCTTTCGGCAGATCGGTTTCGGCGAGGATTTCGCCCATGATGAGCGCGCCAACCGGCGTGCGGCTCGCGGGTTTCAGCACGAACGGGCAACCCGCCGCGATGGCCGGCGCGACCTTGTGCGCCGTGAGATTCAGAGGAAAATTGAACGGCGAGATGAACGAGCACGGGCCAATTGGCACGCGTTTGTAATAGCCGTGGTAACCGGCCGCGCGTGGCGCAATCTCCAGGTTGATCATGCCGCCGTCAATACGCACCGACTCCTCGGCCGCGACCCGGAAGGTATCGATAAGCCGCGTGACCTCACCCTTCGAATCGTTGATCGGCTTGCCCGCTTCAATGCACAGCGCCTCGGCGAGTTCGTCGAAACGCTCGCGAAAGCGCTTCACACAATGATCGAGCACCGCTTGGCGCTGATACGGCTTGAATTCCCGCATCGCGCGCTGGGCGGCAACGGCGTATCCAATGGCCGCGTCGATCGCCTTCGCGTCCGCCATGGCCACGCGGGTGGCCACTTCGCCGCTGAATTTATCGGTGACTTCCAGGTCGGTATTGGCCGCGACAGCTTCGTTCGCCAGATAGTAAGGGTATGATTTTCGTAACATCAGCTATACCGTGACAGGGGTTATTTAAGTGATGACAGCGGTTGATGCATCGATCGCTGAAACGCGTGTGCATCCTGCGTTCTCCACCCAAAACGGAGTTCCTGACCCACACTTGGCAAGGCCCGATATGCTCCAGAAACTTTTGCGATGAATGAGTCCCCCGAGTCAGTGACCAACAACACCCGCAGGTGATCTCCCAAGTACGTCAGGTCAGAAACTCGTCCTTGCAGCCATTGCCATTGATCGTCGGCAGATCCCTGTTCGATCGACACGCGCTCAGGTCTGACCACAATTTCAACCACTCGATCAATCTCTCGAACCGGACTCGTCGATGGCACCTCGAGCGAAAGGCCGGAAGTCAGACGAACCGTGTCAACCATACTGCCCACGCTGACGACGGTACCTGTAAGCCGATTGCTCTCGCCGATAAAGCTCGCAACATCGAGATTTGCCGGTCTTTCATAGAGTTCGTCTGGCGAGCCAATTTGGGAAATGACGCCTTGCTGAAACACCGCAATCCGGTCGGACATCGTCATCGCTTCGGCCTGGTCGTGGGTCACATACACTACCGTCACGCCCAACTCGTGATGTAACTGCTTGATCTCATACTGCATGTGCTCGCGAAGATTCTTGTCAAGGGCGCCAAGTGGTTCATCCATCAGGATCAATTCAGGCTCGAAAACCATCGCGCGCGCCAGCGCCACACGCTGCTGTTGTCCGCCGGACAGCTCCGAGGGCCGACGCCTTTCCATGCCATGAAGTCGCACCATGTCCACGGCGCGTTTGACCTTTGCCACGGTCTCGTTGCGCGATACATTTCGCATCCGCAGCGGATAGGCTAGATTTTGCTCAACGGTCATATGTGGGAACAGCGCGTAGTTTTGAAACACCATGCCAATTCCGCGCTTATGCGCCGGAACAGTCTCAATCGGTTTGCCGTTCATCCAGATTCCGCCTAGCGTCGGCGTCTCGAACCCCGCGAGCATCATCAGTGTCGTTGTTTTGCCCGATCCTGATGCCCCGAGCAACGTCAGGAACTCGCCGCGGCGAATAGACAGGTTCAAATCCTTTACTACCAGATTTTCGCCGTCGTAGGATTTCTGTACCCCAACGAAATCAATAATTGATTTGCTTTCCACCTTGCACCCCTCTTAATTCAGGTCGACCTGCGGGCTTCGCCCGGCTTCGTCAAGCGCACGCGTGAGCTTCTGGACAATCAAATCTATTTCGTCCCGCGTGACGATGAATGGCGGACTCAGGGCAATCACATCGCCCATATTCCGCAGGATCAACCCGTGCGCCCTCGCTCGCGCTTCGACTGTGGCACCGACATGGGCCTCAGACCGAAACGGCGCTCGCGTGTCCTTGTCGCTGACAAGCTCTATTCCTGCTATCAAGCCGCGCCCCCGAATTTCGCCCACGAGAGGATGTCCGGCTAGCGACGCGAGCCGGTCGTGCAGGTAAGCACCCAGTTCCTGTGTCCGCTCCGGCGCGTTCATTTCCTGATAGATCGTGACCGCTTCCAGCGCAACGGCAGCAGCAACCGGATGGCCCGAGTAGGTGAAGCCATGCCCGAATGGGCCGCTGCGTGCGCTTTCACTTTGGAGCGCGGAATATATTTCTCCGCTGATTACCACGGCGGAAATAGGCACATAACCCGATGAAAGCGTCTTTGCGCACGACATCATGTCCGGCACGAAGCCGGCTCCTTGTGCACCGAACCAGTCACCGGTGCGCCCGAAGCCGCAAATGATTTCATCGGACAACATCAAGATGCCATGTTTTCGGAGCACCTTTTGGACAGCCGGAAAGTAACCGGCCGGCGGCACGATGACACCGCCCGCCCCCAGAATCGGCTCAGAAATAAAGGCTGCGATCGTGCCCGCGCCTTCGCGAGCGATCAACGCTTCGAGCTCAGCCACCAACCGGGCGACAAACTCCGCTTCGGTCTCGTTCGAACGGCCGTTCCTGTAGAAATGCGGACACTCGACGTGCAGGATTCCTTCCACCGGCAAGCCAAATGCCGCGTGCATATGCGGTAGACCCGACAGGCTTGCGCCCATGACCGTCGACCCATGAAAGCCCTTCTTGTGCGCGATCATCTTCCGGCGTTCCGGCTTGCCGAGCGCGCGATGATACGACCACGCTATTTTGGTCATCGTGTCATTGGCTTCTGAACCAGACGATGCAAAGAAAATTTTCGGGTCTTCAAGCGGCACGATCGCCGCAACCCGTTCGGCAAGGCGCGCGACAACGTCGGGAACACGGTGGTTGAACGTGTGATAGTAAGGCAGTGTTTCAAGCTGCCGTGTCGCAGCGGCGGCCAGGCGTCGATCAGAAAATCCCAGCGCCGCGCACCAGAGCCCGGACATCGATTCGATATATTCTTTACCGGTTTCGTCGTAGACGCAGATTCCATCACCCCGACACATCACGAGCGGCCCTCGATGCTGATGTACAGGGAGGTTGGTCTGCGAATGCAGATGGAATTGCACGTCTTTTCTTGCCAGATCACTCAGGTTTTCGGTCTGAATACTCATCTTGCCTCCCGTTTCAATATAGGATATATCCTATATTTTTGAAAAAAATTGGCAACCCATTTCATTGCCGTAGCGGCGTTCAACCAAACGCCGAATCCGTTATAATTGCCCAAAATATACGATATAGAATCCAGTGAACGACCACCTTCAACCCATCGAACGCGCGAACATGTCTGCGCGCGTGTATAGCGAAGTCCGTGAGGCGCTGATCGCCGGTAGCTTCATGCCAAACGAACGAATTCGCATCCACGAACTGGCCGAACGGTTCGGCACCAGCGCAACCCCGGTTCGTGAAGCGCTCATGCGGCTGGTCAGCGAGAGAGCGCTGGATATGCAGGCCGCCAAGATGATCAGCGTGCCGCCGCTCGATACGGCCCGTTATGTCGAGCTCCGAACCATTCGGCTCTCGCTCGAACCGCTCGCGATCGAACTGGCGACTCCCCGGCTATCTAAACGCGATCTGGCCGAGTTGAACTCAATTAACAAGCGCTACATCCAGGCCGGGTTGAAGCATGACCCCGTTGAGCGGATGCGCCACAACCGTGAGTTCCATTTCGGTATCTACAGTCGGTGCGGACTTCCTACTCTGCTGGCGATTATCGAAACCTTGTGGGCTTCGACCGGTCCCATACTTCGCGCCTACTACAACGATGCCTATTCCGGGTCGAACAACGATCCCGACAGTCATCGAGAAATTCTGGATGCCTTGGGGAAAGCGGACGCCCAGGCTGCCGGTGAAGCAATCCGCACCGACCTGCTCGGCGCGGGCTCCACCATCAGTGCATTCCTCGATCGGGTTTCCGGTAACTGAAACTCGTCGATGGAGCCTGATCAGACGTCATCGACCCGGGGACCCTGTCATCAACGCAGCGCAACCCGCTCCTGCATTCCTAGTGGCTGCTCCAGCGTGCAAAACGTTGCTGCAATTCGTCGAGATGATCCGCCCAGAACGCGGTGTTTTGAAGAACCGGACCCTGCAGGTTCTGAGGCGCGTTAGGCAAGTTGGCCAAGGCCGCTGCGGGCAAGGATGCCAACGCCTGCCGATTCGCCGGTCCGTATGGAACGAGCTGAGAAAAGCGCGCCTGCTCCTGCGGGGCGGACATATAGTCGATCAACCTGACAGCCGCTGCCTTATTCGGTGAGCCCTTGAGCACGACCCAGAACGTGGGGCCGTAGATCTCATTCTTCCAGACGATCCTGAATTGCCGGCCTTCCTTGTTAGCCGCATCGAGCCGGCCGTTGTACGCACTGGTCATGGCAACCGCGCCCGAGGCAAGCCATTCAACCGGCTGCGCACCGGCATCCCACCACTGGATATACGGCTTCAGTTGATCGAGCTTCGCGAATGCCCGGTCCTGCCCGGCGGGCGTGGCGAGCACCTTATAGACGTCGGCAGGTGCGACACCGTCGGCGAGCAAAGCAATTTCCAGCGTTTGCTTCGCCTGCTTGCGCAGACCCCGCTTGCCCGGCCATCGTTTGACGTCCCAGAAATCGGCCCATGACTTTGGGCCGTCCTTGATCCGGCCGCCGTCATAAGCGAGAACGTTGGCCCATATCATCGACCCCACGCCGCAGCGCGAAATCTCGCTGCGAGGGATCCCGGCGGTCCCCGGCGCGGCACGCGCCCAGTCAACCTGTTCCAGCAAGCCCTGATCGCAGCCATTGACGACGTCCTCTTCATCCATCTGCACGAGGTCCCAGATGACATTATTCCCTTCGACCATCGCCTTGGCCTTCGAGAGACCGACGAGGTTGGTATCCTCGATCAGGTGTTGCCCTGTTTGCTGTTGATAGGGCTTCCAGTAAGCTGCTCGATACGCATCCTGCAAGGCGCCGCCGACACTCACCACGGTAAGATCGCGAGCGTATGCAGTCGAGAGTGCGCAACACACCAACGCCGCAGCGAGCGGCACTATTTTTAGTGGCTTCATTTAGATTCCCCGGAAATCAGATCGACAAAAGCGGCGCTCAGTTTCGAACCCATCTAGCCGGCGAAACCGCGAAAGAAACTCAACAGGTTCGCGCCGATATTGGCGCGATCGTAGCCACCTTCCTGAACCAGAACGGACGGTAACTTGAGCGCCGCAAGCTTGCCCGCGATACGGGCAAAGCCATCGGTCGTGATGCGTAACCCCTGAAACGGGTCGAGTTCGTGAGCATCGAGACCGAGTGACACCACCAGCGCGTCCGGTGCAAACTTCTCGACACGGCGCAAGCCAAAATCCAGCGCACCGAGGTATGCGTCGTCGCCGGTGCCCGCAGGCAACGGCAAGTTGAGGTTGTAACCAAGTCCGGCACCTTCGCCGCGCTCCTGAGCGTAGCCGCAGAAATACGGGTGATAGTCGACCGGGTCGCGATGCAGGGAGACGAAGAATACGTCTGGACGTTGATAGAAGACGCCTTGCGTGCCGTTGCCGTGATGAACGTCAATATCGACTATGGCGACCCGACGGGCCGTGCGCAGCAAATACTGAGCAGCAATTGCGGCGTTGTTGAGGTAGCAGACGCCGCCTCCGCGATCCGCATAAGCATGGTGACCCGGCGGGCGGCACAGTGCATAAGCAGCGTGCTCGCCGGCGGCGACCCGCCTCGCGGCATCTGCGGCAAGATTCGCCGCGGCCATTGCAGCCACGTATGTTCCCTCACCCATCGGCGAGGCGAGATCCTGCATGTGATATCCCGCTCGCCCGACGATCCGGGTCGGATATCCGTGAGTCATGCCATGTACCGCGAACACGTTGGGCACCACTTCCGGACCGGCCTCGGGAATCTGCCGCCACATCTCGTAGGCCTCTTCGAGAAAGCATAGATAGTCCGGCGTATGAATCGCGGCGACAGGCGCAATTCCAAGCTGCTCCGGCACAGGCGTCGGGTATCCCGCGGCCTTGACGGCCGCCAGCAATTCGTCGGCGCGTTCGCGCTTTTCCTGGGCTTCGCCCATTGCGCCTGCTTTGAAGAAAAAGCCTGGCTCGTGCAGGCGATGCGCTTCCGTATAAAGAACGGGAATCATAAAGGTCTCACTATCAGATCAGGATGTCGTTTCAGACCGGACGAGGGGGAGTCTTCAGCCCCGCTGTCTCGCCGCCGTCGACGGTTAGAGTCGCGCCATTGACATAGCTGGAAGCCGGCGACAACAGCCAGTGCACGGCCTCGGCTACTTCGGACGGCTCAGCCAGCCGTCCTGCCGGAATCCTGTGAGTCAGCGCCGCCAGACGTGCGCTATCAGCAAGTACCTTCTCCATCATCCGCGTTGCAATCTGCCCCGGACAGACCGCGTTGAAGCGAACCTGCTGGCCGTATTCCAGCGCAAGGGCCTGTGTCAGTCCCAGCAAGGCGGCTTTCGACGCACAATAGATCGCGAGCCCTTCTTCGCCGACCTTGCCTGCAATCGACGACATGTTGACTACCGAGCCGCGTGCCGCAATCAAGGCCGGCAGTGCATGCCGGATGAACAGGAATGCGGAACGCGCGTTGACCGCCATCACCCGATCCCAATCCGCCGCGCTTGCCTCGGAGAATGCACTGCGGGCCGAGGTGCCGGCGTTGTTCACCAGCCCCGACAGCTTGCCATTGCTGAGCGCCACCGTTGCTTCGACAATGCGCTGACAATCCGCTTCGCTGGCGACATCGCCCTGCATGAAGGTAGCGCCGGAAAGCTCCGCTTCGAGCGCTCGCCCGCTGGCTTCATCGCGTCCGGTGAAAACCAGCTTCTGGTTATCGAGCACGAGGCGTCTTACGATAGCTTCGCCGATTCCATGTGTGCCGCCGGTGATCAGAAACATGGTACGGGTTCTCCGTTTTGCAGGCTGTAGTCGATCGGCGTGCCGAGCCAGCCAGTTTCCTGGCGCCGCCAGTATTCACCTGCGAATTGCCTCGTGATGCCGCCGACGCAGCCGCCGCCCACCGGTTCGCCATCCAGAACGGTTACCGGCATGATGCCGCCCGCCGTACTGGACAGGAAAATTTCGTCCGCCTGGCGTAGCTCGTCCGGGCTGACTGGCCGAACCTCGCAGCGCCGATCGAGCAATCCGGCCAATTCGATGACGGTACGACGAGTCATCCCTTCGAACACTCCGCTGTCCGGCGTAGCAAGAATGCCATCCTTAACGAGGAACACGTTGAACCCGGCACCCTCGGTGACATGTCCGTGGCCGTCGCCCAGCACGGCTACGATCGCGCCACGGTCGTAGGCTTCGAAAATTCCCATGGTCAGGTCGAGCCAGTGAAAGTTCTTGACGCGCGGGTCTACCGCTGCGGGCGGAATGCGCTGCACGCCGCTGACGATCATGGAAAGGCCGCGTTCGCGTTGTTCGTCGTTTGCGATCCAGACGAACGGCTGCGCGAAGGCATAAAAGCGATTGATACATTCTCGTGGATCGCGCGAACCGCGAGTGGGCACGCCACGCGTACAGGTCATCTGCACATACGCATCCCGCAAGCCGCTTTTGCGAACGCACTCGGTGAGAATGTGCTCGATCTGCTCCTTTGAGTAGGGCAAGCTCATCCGCAGGCTGCGCATCGATTCGAAAAAACGGTCGATATGATCGCCCAGCCGGAAAAAGCTGCCCTTCCAGACATGGGCGACATCGTAAGTCGCGTCGGAGCGCACGAAGCCCCGGTCGAGGATCGGAATCGTGGCTTCTGAAACCGGCATATACACGCCTTCGATGAAGGCAACGCCATTGCTAAAATCGGACATGGTCAGGACTCTGCAATCAGGTGGGCAGTTGCAACTGGCGGCGCGCACGTTGCGTCATCCATGCGACGCAAAGCAAAGTGAGAAACGCGACCAGCAGAAGAAAAGTGGACATCGCAACGGTGGACGGGTTGATGCTGTCGCGCATGCCGTCGAACATCTGGCGCGGCAACGTGCGTTGCGCCGGTCCACCGATAAACAACGCGACCACGATGTCATCGAACGACGTCATGAAGGCGAACAGTCCTCCGGAGACGATACCCGGCGCAATCAATGGCAATGCGATACCAAAGAAGCTTCGCATCGGCGCGGCGCCGAGCGTCGACGCCGCTCGCAGGAGGTTCATGTCGAAGCCCTGCAGCGTCGCGGTCACGGTGACCACCACAAACGGCGTCGCCAGCACGGTATGAGCAAGCACGAGTCCGGGCAGGGTGCTCGTGAGCCCGAGTTGACCGAAGAAGAAATACATGCCGAGCCCACTGATAACGGGCGGCACGATCATCGGGGAGATCAGGAAGCCGAGCATCGAACGCGCCGCAGGCAAATCGCGCCGCGCGAAAGCAAACGCTGCAAGCGTCCCCATCACCGTCGCAAGAACTGTCACGCTGGCGCCCACGATCAGGCTGTTCAACAGCGCGTCCATCCACGGTCCGCCGGTAAACACCTGCCTGTACCACTGCAGTGAAAACCCCGGAAGCGGATAGGACAAGAAGCTGCCCGAGCTGAACGAGATCGGCACGACCGCTAGCAACGGCGCGATGAGAAACACGATCATGATGCCGCCAAACGCGTGATGGATCGCGTTGGCAAGCCGGCTTAAAGATTGATGGATCATTCTTCCCTCCCTAGCGCAAGCCGGCGATCTGGCGAATGCCTACTGTTCTCGCCGCAATCGCGTAGATCAGTGCGACGCTGGCCAGCAAGACGATTCCGAGTGCCGACGACATGCCCCAGTTCACCGTTGTGTTTGCATAGAAAGCGATGAAGTAGCCGAGCATCTGTTCTCGGGCACTGGCAACCAGAGACGGCGTGATGTAATACCCGATCGTGATGATGAACGTGAGCAGTGCGCCCGCGCCGACGCCGGGCATGGTCATCGGCAGATATACGTGTAAAAAGCCGCGTACTGGATGCCCGCCGAGCGATGCCGAAGCGTGCATGAAATGCTTCGGTATCGCCTTCATGGATGTGTAGATCGGCAGCACCGTGAACGGCAGCATGATATGGACCATGACGATATACAAGCCAGTCGAGTTAAATATCAATGTCAGCGGTTTGTCGACGATATGAAGTGCGATCAGCGCATTGTTTACGAGGCCATTCTCCTGAAGCACGACGATCCATGCGGTCGTCCTCGCCAGCAGCGACGTCCAGAACGGCAACATGACGGCGAGGAGCATCGCGAACGCAAACACCTTGTTCGCCTTCACCATCAACGCCGCGAGCAGATATCCCAGTACCAGGCAAACGGTCGTCACGACCGCCGCGATCCTGAAGGTGCGTACGAGTATTTCCAGGTAAATCCGCTGATCGCCAGAAACCCGGACAATATGCCCGCTGTCGTCCACGTGCAGATCGAGCGCCGCCAGCAGGTAATATGGCGTGTAGGACGGTGCTGCGCGGCGCAACGCCCGCCACGTCGACGCAGCGCCCCACTCGGGATCGATCATGGTAAGCCTCTGTGTTGCGCTTACGTCATTCCCGCTCGTCCCGGTTGCCGCACCTGCAGTCGCTGCCGCGGTCGCCGGCGTGCCCGTCCCGGCCGGCTGGGCCGCCCAGCCGCCTACGCTGTTCGTGTCTTCGCCATTGGCAAGCGTGCGCGCCGTCTTCAGAAACAGCGTCCGGAAGCCGCTATGCTCATAGTTCATCCGGCGCGCTACTTCGCCGAGTTCCCGGGAGCCATAGGACGCTTTGAGTTCGGCGGCAAGCGTTCGGTAAATCGCCTCCGGCGGCAACGCGGTCGCGTTCTCCGGTTGCCATGCAAGGACCGCTTCCGCGGTATGAGGAAGCGCTTCCCGGACCTCGGGATTGGCGAGCGCCCGGTAGAACATGACTCCGATCGGCAAGACAAAAAAAGCGGCAATGTACACGCTTAACGGTGCAATCAGAAAAAGCGACACCAGCCGCCGGCTACGGTTCGACGTTCGCAATGCACGGCGCAATGGCGTCGGTATCGAGAGTGTGGTCACGGAAGTTTCCATTTGGAGCCTGACGCTTGATGGGCGCAAATTTTATTGAGCAACCCACTTGTTGAATCGGGCCACGAGTTCTTCTTCATGGTCGAGCCAGAAATTCGTGTCGAGCAGCAAGGCGTTTTGCATGTGATCGGGCGCCGTCGGAAGTTGCGACAGCAAGCTGGCGGGAATCATGGATGCGACCTGACGATTGGCGACCCCGTACGGAATCGTCTCGACGAATTTCTTCTCATTGGCCGAGTCCATGGTGAAATTCAATAGATCGTAGGCACCGGCTTTGTTCGGCGTGCCTTTGATAATCGTCCAGTAGTCCATGCTGAAAAGCTGGTTGCGCCAGACGATGGGGAACGGCCGCCCTTCCTTCTGTGCGGCACTGACCCGTCCGTTGTAGGCGGCTGTCATTGAAACCGTACCCGAGGCCAGCCATTCGAGCGGTTGGGCCCCTGTGTCCCACCACTGGATCTGCGGCTTGATCTCGGCGAGTTTCCTGAATGCGCGATCCTGGCCCGCGCGCGTGGCGAGTACCTTGTACACATCCGGCGGTGCGACGCCGTCGGCCATCAGCGCAATTTCGAGCGTCATGCGCGGTTGCTTGCGCAACCCGCGCTTGCCCGGATATTTCTGCACGTTCCAGAAGTCCGCCCAGGATTGCGGCGGATTCGACGCGAACTTCTTCGGGTCATAACTCATCACCTCGGACCAGACGAACGCCCCCACTCCGCATTTGGCGATCGCCTGAGGCACATACTCGTTCGCATTCGGCAGTTTCTTGCGGTCGAGCACTTCCAGCACGCCCTGGTCACATGCAGCGGCCATTTCGTTCTCATCCATCTGAACCAGATCCCAGGTGATCGCGGACGATTCGACCATCGACTTCTGCTTGGCGATGCCGCCGTCATAGCTGTCCTGGATCAGATGATGGCCACGTGCCGCAGCAAAGGGCTTGAAGTACGCGGTATCGAACGCCTGCTGCAAGGAGCCGCCAAAACCGACCACGGTGAGGTCGCGCGCCTGGGCGGTGGCCGACCAGCCACACGTTCCGAGCATGAACATGAGGCTAGTTTTTGTTAGTAGATTCATCATCTGATCGTCCTCGAGTAGGTGAATGAAAACCTGGAAACGTGCGCTCGAGCCCGCACCAACGTCCTGTGCTCGCGCCGTTTCCAGAACAGGGGAATATCAGACGGCGCCGGCCGTTCGATATTTCGCCCCGGCCGCCGGACGTTGCAACTGTTCCAGCGCCACCGCGCGGATCCCCGCTGCATCGAGCCGATAATGGCGATACAAATGGGTGGGAGGCGCAATCAAGCTGTATTCGTCATTGAACCCATGACGCTTCAAGCGCACGCCCGCGCCCTCATCGGTCAGCACCTCGGCTACCGCACCGCCCAGTCCGCCGAGCACGTTGTGCTCTTCGACCGTCATCAATGCAGCGCTCTCGTTTGCCACCGCGAGGATCGCGTCACGATCCAGCGGCTTGATGGTCGGCATGTCGACCAGTCCCACCGACCACCCTTCCTGATTCAGTTGTTCGACTGCGGCGAGCGCCGGATGCACCATCGTTCCGCACGCGATAATCGTCAGGTCGCTGCCACGCCGATGAGTAATCGCTCGGCCGAATTCGAACTCGACGTCCTGCGCATAGACATCCGGCTCCTGGCCACGGCCGATGCGAAAATAAATCGGCTGCCTGTGCGTGGCTGAGGCCCGAATCGCCGCAGCGAGTTGCGGGCCGTCAGCGGGCGCCACAACCGTGAGATCGGCGATGCTGCGCATGATTGCGAGATCTTCAGTCGCATGGTGCGACGTGCCGTAAAACCCGAGCGTGATACCGGCATGGTGACCGATCAGGCGCACCGGCAAGGCCGAGTAGGCGATATCCGTGCGGATCTGCTCGCAGCACAGCAGCGCAAGGAACGACGCGAACGTCGCAACAAATGGCATGGCGCCCGTCGTTGCCATACCGGCCGCGGCCGACACCATGTTCTGCTCTGAAATCCCGAACTGCGTGAAGCGCTCCGGATATTTTTCGGCAAACCGCACAAGGCCATTCGAGTATTGCAAGTCGGCTGTTCCGACCATGACCGGATGTCCCTGGTCCACCAGTTCGCACAGCGCGCCAGACAGATAACCGAGTCCCGCCGCGCGTTCGTTGATCTGCCGGTATTGCCAGGATGCAGGATTGAGCGGCTCCGCATTTTTCGGTTTCGCTTTATAAGCCGTCGTCATAGCACTGCTCCATTGATCTCATCGATTGCTCTCGCGGCGTCATCGTCGGCGAGATAGCCGAGATGCCAGCCAGGTTCGGTTTCCATATAGCCGACGCCTTTGCCTTTCGATGTTTGCGCGATGAGGCAAGCGGGTCTGGTGCGCGAGGCGTCATCGGCCAGTTCGCGCAGTTTCAGGGTCAACGCGCCGGCATCGTGCCCGTCGACTGTGTGCACATCCCAGCCGAAGGCGCGCCATTTTTCGTCGAGCGGTTCGATACCGATAATGTCGTCGACCTTACCGTCGAGCTGATAGCCATTACGGTCCACGATCGCTATCAGCCGATTCGCCTTGTGGTGTGCGGCGGACAGGGCTGCCTCCCATACTTGTCCTTCGTGCATTTCACCGTCGCCAAGAAGCACGAACACGTTGAAATCGCAACCTGCCGCACGCTGTCCGAGCACCATGCCAAGACCGCCCGACAGCGCATGGCCTATCGACCCGGAACTGAAATCGATGCCCGGCACCTTGCGCATGTCCGGGTGATCCCCCAACGGACTGCCAAGACGCGTGTAGCTATCGAGCCATTCCACCGGGAAAAAATCCAGGTCCGCGAGAATCGGATAGAGCCCAACAGCGGCGTGGCCCTTCCCCATCAGAAAGCGATCTCGCTCGGGCCAGGCAGGTGTTCCGGGACGCAGATTCATCACGTCGTAGAACAACGAAGCGAATATCTCTGCACAGGAGAAAACCGACGTGTAATGACCCACCTTGGCAATCGAAATCAACCGCACCGTTTCGAGTCGGACAAAGCGCGCTCTTTCCTCTATCCGACCGATGACCGAACCGTCTAACGCAGGCCGTACCGACCGCCTGCCATCAGGCAACCCATGTTGTAGCTGTTGCATAAAAACACCCTTTATTGAATATAGGATATATCCTATTCGCAAACAAAAAAACACACAACCGCGGGTTTGCCCTTGTTACGCTTCAAAGCCCCACTGCATAGCACTCCCGGCGTTCAGAAAGTGTGCCGCATCGCCACACGCAACACGATTTGATGTGCGTTTGTTGATTTGCGCGGAATCTTGACCCACGATTGGAGTGAACCCCTGAGGCTGGACCGGGAATCGGTCCAGCCTCAGGGGTTCACCCCAAATTACTGCGTAGGGTGGGTCAGGATTCCGCGCAAATCAACACGCTGTTTCGTCTTCTAGCCAGACAGGAACAGCGCGGCGCAACTGTAGAATCTCTCGGGGCGCCACAATGCCATATTCGGAGGTCAGGCCGCGAATCTGGTTTGCCTTTGCGTTACGTTGCTCCATTAATCCGGCGCGGACGCGGTGAACCGCCTGCACGTCCTGCTGCTCGACGGTCTTGACGGCAACAAAGCGCATTCCTGGCCGGCTCATCGCTTCACAGATAGCTTCGGCGTCGTTTGCGTCGTTTTTGTTACTCTTGACGTATGGCTTCACAAACTGCGGGGCTATCAGCTTCACGGTATATCCGATCGCCTGAAGACGACGCGCCCAATGATGCGCACTACCGCAGGCTTCCATGCCTATCACGGCATGCAGAGGAACGGTCCGTTGCAAAACATCCAGCCATTCCACACGGGTAAGCTTGCGGCTCCATATTGCCTTCTCGCTTCGATCGACGCCATGCATCTGGAAAACGTTTTTGCCGAGATCAATCCCAACACGAATCATGTCCATTTCAGGTTCCTCCTCGTTGACTGGTCGAACGCAACGACAATCATGCGCCGTGCGCCGCGAGCCAGCGGGTGAGGAGGAGTCCATCCCATTGTTTATGGCCGCACTCCGACCGATAAGGCCAGCTCGATGACCGTCTTTACATCGAACCCGGTAGGACTGGTGCGGTCTGCACTTTCAATCAGATCGAGATATCGCTGCACGCTTTCCTCGATCTGCTTCTGGCGCTTGTCGATCTTGCTTGCCGTGTAGTTCCTGTCGCGGGTGTTCGATGCCTTGAACTTGCTACCGTCGATAGCCACCATGTCACTGGATAGCAGCTTGAGCCCGCGACACAGTTCGACGAAACGCCGGCATACGTTGCGGATCGCGGCGCCGCTGTCACGGCGGAAGTCCGCGATCGTCTGGTGGCAACGTGGGCACGCGCTGGGCCAGTAGACTTGCAGATTCAGGTCATGCTCGACAGTCGTGAATCGATGGATCGCCCGACCTCCTCCCTAAGTTCGATCACTTCCAGGCTGGCGCGCAAGGGGACGCGTCGTCGTAACTGCCCCGCAATGTACGCTGCGCCGGCGAAGTGGTGGGATCCGCCGGCGTTATACAGGAAGAGTCGACACCCGCCAACGCGTCGGGGCCGTGCGGACAGGCTACAAAATTGGCCACAGCCGTCACCGGAAGGAACAAAATTCCTTGCGACTTTTTAAGGTAAATTCGTTCCCGGAAATCCGGGAACGCCGATGCAGACGCCACAAGCGCGCGAACAAATTTGTGCGAACCAACGGGCCATCGCGGCTCTTCAAGGATTCGCGACGTTTGCCGTTATGTCACCGCTTAACGGCATCCGTGTGACACCCCTGAGACAAGAAAGCCAAAAGTAGCTTCTTGTGAAGCTATTGAAAGAGACGGTGGGGATGCCGAACTCAAATGCGCTTATCTCATCGCCTCAGCCGCCGGGAAGACCGGCAACAGCATTGCCAAACACCTCAGTACGCGGGAAATTCGGTTCGGGCTTTCCGCCCCGCGAGGACGTGATCAGCGAAAGTGCCGGGAGAGACGGCAACGGAGACCGCGGGAACGATTGCAAGGCCGTGACGATGTGATCGGGGCCCGCGAAGGAAACCCCGGCGGGCGATAGTGACAGTCGCGCGATACTTTTTCCCGATCGCTGCTCGCAACGACATGCAGCGTCATCCCGTCAACCGAACCTAGTAGTGGTGCGTGGAAGGTTCCACCTGCAAAACCGTATCCGAGCAGTGCGACCTGAAGATTCCTGTTTGTCATGGTTGCTCCACACTGATCGTCGAGGCTGGCTTGACGTGTTCACCCTCGATGCACACCTCCTCTAACGCAAGGTTTTGACTGAGCGCTACATAGTCCCCCCAAGCTCCAGGTACAAGTCGGCCGCGATCCTGCAGTCCGAGAAAATCAGCCGGAAAGCGCGATAGACGATCCGACGCGTCCGCGATGGTCATTCCCAGTGACACCAGGTTGCGCAGCGCCTCGTCCATCGTCAACGTGCTGGCAGCGAGTGTTCCATCGGCAAGGCGAACACCTGACTCACAGCGCCTTCTGAAAACCTTCTGGGCACCGAGCGTAAATTCGCCTTCACCCATGCCCACAGCTGAGCACGAATCGGTGATGCAGTAGAGCTTAGGGATCGCGCGAAACGCAGCCTTTACAGCCCCAGGATGAACATGCAGTAAATCAGGAATCATTTCCGCGTATTCCGCGTGCGCAAACGCAACTCCGACGATCCCAGGATCTCTGTGATGCATGCCGCTCATCGCGTTGAACAGATGGGCGAAGCCCGTCGCACCGCATTGCAACGCGGCGAGCCCCTGCTCATAGGTACCAGTGGAATGTCCCAATTGAACCCGAATGCCGCGTTCGACCAACTTACGAATAATGGCCAATTGACCCTCAATCTCCGGGGCGAGAGTCACCAACCGTACATGCGCGATGTTCAGTAGCTCATCGAGTTCTGCCGGCGCGGCACAGCGCGTATGCGCCGGTTGGGAGCCCCGCTTGTTCGCATTTAAGAATGGCCCTTCCAGATGCACCCCGAGAATGCGCGACTGTCCAGGGCCGCGCGGCTTCCGAATCGCGGCGCCCAGGTGTCCCGTCGCCACCCTCAAATCGTCCTCGGGCGCTGTCATCGTTGTGGCGAGGAAGGAAGTTGTCCCATATTCAGCGTGCGTTTTCGCGACGACACATGCTGCTGTCTCGCCGTCCATAAGATCCGTGCCGCCACCGCCGTGCACGTGCAGGTCAATAAATCCTGGAAGGACGTAGCCCGCCGCTAGAAGCGGACTCGTAACAGGCGATCCCTCGATCCGCGCGATCAACCCCGCGGCATCGACGACTACCCGTCCAAGTACCCAGCCTTTAGGGGTCAAGATGTTTTTCATGCGAGATCTCTGATTCAATTTTCAAATTTCATCATCACAATTTGCCCCGATACGTTCGATGCGTCCAATGACATTTTTAGTGGCTCGTGATACGCTCAGAACATGGAACTAGACCTGCTCCGTTCGTTTCTCGCATTGGCAGAAACACTAAATTTTGGAAAAGCATCTTCGGCGCTGCATCTTTCTCAACCTGCTTTGAGTCGCCGTATTGGTAAGCTTGAGGAAGAACTTGGTGGTCCCGTTTTTTCACGGGGGCGGCAGGGGGCTCGTCTCACGGAGCTTGGCAAGTCATTTGCGACGGATGCCCGGCAACTGATCCAAGGGGCCGATGAAGTGTTGAAACGGGCTCAGCGTCTTGCTAGCGGCGAGATCGGAGAACTGCGAATCGGTTTTGGATTTTGGGCCATCACTATTGTGACCACTGCGGTGCCGCGTTTTCGCAGTCACTATCCGGAAGTACGCATACAGTTAAACGATTGTTCGTCGGCCGAGCAACTTCTAAAGCTGAAGAATGGGCTCTTGGACATAGCGTTCATGCGCATGGTTGCGGATACTTCGTTGCAGCAACACGCGATCTCAAGGGATAGCCTTGCGTTCGTCGTACCGCATCATTTCCCCTTGCCTGATAACGCGATAAATGCAAAATCGGTCAAGGGGACCCCTTTCGTCATGATCGCTCCTGACCGTGCACCAGATTTTTATCAAAGCGCCATGGATTTTCTTCGCCAGAACCAGTTGGATCCATCTATCGTTCAGGAAGCAAATGAGTTTCACTCGATCCAAGCATTAGTGGCAGCAGGGCTTGGCATTTCGCTTGTGCCGGCGTCCACCGCTAAGCTTTCCATTGAGGGCCTCCAGCTACGGATCATTCCCGCCAGCAAGAAGCAATGGAAGCTTGGGGTCGCCATTCGACGTGGCGAAACGCAGCCTGCAGTCCGGCGTTTTGTCGAATTGCTCGAACGGGACTGATGCATCAGAACACGCCGGGGCTATGGAAGTAGCGATTCGCGCGCTTTGTGAACGCGTTAGCCGGTTGTCATCTACCCTTGCGATGTAATACAAGCGCATCCGAATAGAACGAATAGAACGAATAGAACCGCGACAATGTTCGGGACACCAGTCAGAAGTAACAGTAGACGCCCTGCTTAATAAGATGCGGATCTCCGTAAAGAATTCAGCAGGGTTTGTCGTCAACAGAATTCTAGTGCCCATGATTGACGAAGCGTTCTTCGTACTCGCCGAGGGTGCGCGTGCGGGGAAGTTGACGCGGGCAT
Source organism: Paraburkholderia caledonica (assembly GCF_000383275.1). NCBI lineage: Bacteria > Pseudomonadati > Pseudomonadota > Betaproteobacteria > Burkholderiales > Burkholderiaceae > Paraburkholderia > Paraburkholderia caledonica. The sequence goes on from NZ_KB911046.1 coordinate 88,333, forward strand.
TGAGCTCGGAGCGAATCATCTTACTGGTCCGCCCGGACTACCGGTTTGTTTGAGCTTGAAGTTGTCTATCAGTAATGGACGTTCTAAAAACGGATCTCGGAGACCAGCAGTACCGCGACTCTCCGCATTTTCGCGAGATGGTGGCCGCTGGCCGCCCTGGATGCAAGACCAAGCAAGGTCGTCTTCGGACAAAACGCCGTGAGTCAGGCTATCGCGAATAAGATGACTCGGGTCTGCAACGGGTCCCATAGTCGAATGCTCAACGTGGAGGAACTCAGTCTGTGCTGGGTGCGCCCAAACGACGCGTGCGGCACTAGCTCGGCATAGTCGTTGTGTGGCGTCCGATGCGCGGTCATGGAGACGTCAGAAAACTTCCTGATACATCGCCAGCGCGTCGTCGTACCCAACTTCCCGAGGATTATTAACAAGCAGCCTGCTCTGCTTCATTGCATCAATTGCTAGGTCAGGCAGATCTTCCGCGGTGATGCCGACGTCACGCAGCCTTACCGGTAATCCCAATTTCACCGGCAATTCCGTTAGATAAGCTAGTAACGCACGTGTGAGTTCTTCAGGGCTACCAATTGCGTTCGGCACTAACAGGCTAGCCAATTCTGCATAAAGCGATTCCGCCGACGTCATGTTGAAGCGCAAGACTGCAGGCAACATTAGAGAGTTCGACAGCCCATGTGGGACGTGGAAACGAGCCCCTATTGGATACGCCAAGGCGTGTACCGCCGCAACAGGCGCATTGGCAAAGGCCATACCAGCAAGATTTGCCCCGAGCAGCATTGCTTGGCGCGTTTCTACGTCGTGTCCTTGCGCACAAACCCGTTCAAGATGCGGTCCAAGCAGCCGTAAGGCTTCGCGTGCAAGACAGTCAGACAGTGGGTTTTTCAACGATCGACTTGTGTAGGCCTCGATGGCATGCACCATGGCATCGATTCCGGTCGCGGCACTTACGTGCTTCGGCAGCCCAATCGTCAGTTCGGCGTCAAGCACAGCAATATCGGGCAACAATACCGGACACACGACCCCTTTCTTCTCGCCCGCGCCCGTCGTTACTATCGAGATAGGGGTAGCTTCAGATCCGGTGCCCGCCGTGGTGGGTACGAGCACCAAGCGGAGTCGAGGGCCTTCCGTCTTGTGAATACCGTAGATATCTTCTAAGTCGACTCCGCTTTTTGCGAGCAGTGCAGCGAGCTTGGCTACATCCATAGGACTTCCTCCGCCGATCGCGACAACGCAATCAACGCCGGATGACCGCGCAAGTTGTGCGGCGGCTTGGACCGTTGCTGCAGACGGATCGGCCTCGACATCGAAAAAGCACTCCACCGCGATCCCAGAAGTGCGAAGGTGAGCCATCGGAGCCTCAAGCAGACCCGCATTCTTTACGCCGCGATCCGAAACGAGCAGCACCGAATTGACGCCCAAGGGCTCGAGCACTTCACCGATTCGAGCCGCCACACCTGGTTCGGCAATAAGAGCGCGTGGCGATTGAAACTTAAATCCAGCCATTGTCATTTGCTCCTGCATTACGTTTGCGATGGAACTGAAAACCGACGATGCGCAATGTCAACGGCACTCAGGAATTGATACAGTTTCTGTCGGCATCGGCACTTCAGATTTGATACACCGGGTTGTAGTGTTATTGCGGTGCCGACCGCATTCCGTTGGCGGCGTTCTCCTTTGTTGTAGTCGATCTCTTCATGACCAGTCCGGCGCGCCGCTTGTCGCGTAGTCGATAGCTCTCGCCCTGGATCGCCACGACGTGAGCGTGATGCAATAGCCGGTCGAGCATGGCAGCAGTGAGCGTTGCGTCATCGGCGAACGTCTGGTCCCACTGCCCGAACGGAAGGTTGCTGGTCACGATCAGACTGCCACGCTCGTATCGTTTGGCGATCACCTGGAAGAACAGGTTGGCCTGCTCACGGCTCATCGGCAGGTATCCGATCTCATCGATGATCAACAGCCTGTACGGGTTGACGAATCGTTTTAGCGCGTCTCCCAGCTGGTTCTGTCGATGTGCCGTGGTCAGTATCATCAGCAGGTCCGCTGCGGTGATGAAACGCACCTTGATCCCCGCTTGCGTTGCTGCATAACCAAGTGCCATTGCAATGTGCGTTTTGCCTGTGCCACTCGGTCCGAGTAATACGACGTTCTCGTTTCGCTCCAGAAACGTCAGACTTGCCAGCTCCTGGACCTGAGATCTGGGCACACCGCTGGCTGCTGCGAAGTCGAAGCCGTCGAGGGTCTTGATCGTCGGGAAGCCTGCCAGGCGTGCAAACGTCGCGCGCTGTCTGACGAGCCGTGCTGTGTGCTCGGCCTTTAGTACCGATTCGAGAAACTCTGTCAGGTTCACCTCGTCGGCGATCGCCTTTTGCGCCAGGTGTGGCAACGCGTCCGCGATGGTCGTGAGCTTCAGTTGGGCGCATAGCTGCGCCACGCGTTCGTGTGCGATGTTCATGCGGCAACCTGAATCAGCTGGTCATACACCGACAGCGGGTGCTGTAGCGGAGACAGCCAGTCGTGGAATCGCTCGCGCAACTCTTGTCCGCTTGCTGGTGTCGTTGCTGGCAACAGCGCCGGATACGGTGGCGGTACGCTCTGCAAGGCCTTCTGCTCAATAAGCAGTTGCTCGCCTGGCTTCAAGCGGGTCGTTCCATGTATGCGGACATGCGCAACTTCGCGTAGCCAACGCCAGACTTCAGTGTTGGCGGTCGCCACGTCCAGTTCGACGTTGACCGCCTTGAACTGAGCGGCCAACGGAACGTAGAAACTGCGGCGCAAATATCCGTTCATCCGTTCGACCTTGCCTTTGGTCTTCGCACGATAGGGCCGACAAAGCTCAGGCCGAAACCCGTAGTGTCGCGCGAAGTCGAGAAACCCCGGCTGGAAGCGGTGCTGCTTCGGACCGTATGCATCCCGCTCAATGACCACGGTCTTCATATTGTCGTACAGCGCACGGCGTGGCACACCGCCGAACCAGTTGAAACAGTTGACGTGACACCTCAGCAAAGTATCGAGCCGCATGTCGGAAACGAATTCGACGTAGGTCGCACGGCTATAGCCAAGAGTGGCTACGAATGCGAACAGATTCGCTCCTTTGCGTCTGCGGAACTCGACCCAGTCGACCTGCATCTGATCGCCCGCAGCAGTCTCGAATCGCACCAAAGGATCGGGCGCCGGTACAGGCCTCAATGTGGCAACGAACTTGCGCACGATTCTCTCGCCGCCATCGAATCCCTTCGACTGAATCTCGCGCCACAGAACTGTCGCTGGAATCCAGTCCGGTGCCGCTGACGCGATCCGTTCCCGAAGATAGGCTTCGAACGGTTTCAGTATCGACTCGCGCGGAGTCGCCGCGGGCCGAAACGTCGGCGCATCCTGCGTCGCCAGATACTTCCGCACAGTGTTGACGGAGCAGCCAACCTCACAAGCAATGGCACGCAGGCTCTTGCCCTGCTTGTGCAATATCCTGATCTGCATGTATCCCTCGTACGAGATCATCGCCGCTCAAAGCGGCCATTATCCCTTCGTCGAGGTGTATCAATTCCTCAGTGCCGACGGTGTATCAATTTACAGGTGCCGATGACACGCAACAACCGCACTGCGAGTTCCCGGGAGGATTCCCTTGTGTAGCGTTCAATTCCTCTGCCTGATGCGGCGACATTGAAGAAACGAAGCATGGGTGCGCCTCCGCCCCGCTCGGCTTCTCGCAAGTCGCACTCCGTGCTGACACGCATGAAAAACGTCAATCTATCGTTCGTAACTCGTTGAGCGCCTCCAGGAGCGTGCGCGTCAAGATCACTGGCTTGCGGGAATCTGGGTCGACGTATACGTGCGTGAAATAGCCTTGTGCAGCAGCTGTCGGCTCATGATCGTCGAAGATCGAGAGGCGGTAGGTCACGGAAGTCCGCCCGATCCGGGCTTTGCCGACTGCGACGTTGATGTCTCCCGGGTAGGCAAGTGACCGGAAGTATTGGCACTGCGATGCCACTACCAGTCCGACGATCTCCCCGCTTTTCGGCTTGATAGCCCCTCGCGCCTGTAGGAAGTTATTCACGGCCGTGTCGAAGAAGAAGTAATAGTGCGCGTTGTTGACGTGCCCATACTGGTCGTTATCGGCCCAGCGCAGAGTTATGCGCTCAACCACAGAAAACCGCTCCAAAAGTAACGGCTCCTCCCTTTCATTCGCCATTGGCATCGCCTTCTCCGTTATGGTCTCGACAGACAACGCCTGATCGGAACCGGGCGGCGTCAGGCGAGCAGTTCAGGACAAGCTTGGCCCACATTGACGTGGACGGGCATCAATTGAACCGCCCAGAGGTCATCGTCCGTCGAACAGGTACTCGATTGAAGGCACCTTCTGAAGAGTCGACCTTCCGCGAGCGCCGATGAGCACACACGACTGACATATCTGACTCGAAACGACTTGAGCATTTCTGCAAGGTGTGTCGCTGCTTCTTACCTTCAATGCTGTTAGGTCAGGTAACCGTCGATAATTTCCTGACGACCCGTGAGCTCTGACGCGATCCCGTGCAGCACGCACTTTCCATTTCGGAGCACCATGGCTCGGTGAGAGTGCTGCAGGGCGAGCCGCGCAACCTGTTCCACGAGAACAACGGCGAGTCCCTCGACCGCCAGGTCCTTAAGGGTCGCGAGGATCAGGTGAACGACCTGAGGAGCTAGGCCCAGCGATGGCTCGTCAAGCATGAACACCCGCGGCCGCATCATCAGACCACGAGCGACCGCGAGCATCTGCTGTTCACCTCCGGACAAAGCGGCTCCCGAAATGCCCTGACGGCTCCGCAGCACCGGGAATCTGTCGAATTCGCGTTCAATGCCTTTTTCGATCTCGCGAGTCGGCAAACCGATTGCCTGCGCACCGACATACAGATTCTCCCTGACCGACAACGTGGGGATAATCTGCCTGCCTTGCGGCACGTGAATGAGCCCACGACGGGTCAACAGATGGGCCGCCTTTCCGACAATGGATTCCCCTTCGAGTTCGACCTTGCCCTTCTGCAGTGGTAGCAGACCAGAAACGGCCCTCAATAGGGAGGTCTTGCCCGCACCATTTGCACCGACGACGGCTAACACTTCACCCGGCTGGACATGCAAATCGATACCCTTCAAAACCTCGTTGGGTCCAATGGCGGCATGAATGTCAATTGCTCTCAGCATTTCATCGCCTCATCCGTTCCCAGGTACGCTCGAAGTATCCGCTCGTCGGATCTGATTTCCTCGGGCGTCCCGGTCCCAATAAGTCTTCCTTGTTCAAGCACGCTGATGGAGTCACATAGAGACATCACGAACTCCATGTTGTGTTCGATAAGCAGGATCGTCACGCCGGCGTCCCGGAGCCTGCCGACTACCTTTGCCACTTCCATTGCTTCCGCCCCATTCAGGCCAGCGATCGGCTCATCGAGCAGCATCAGCCTCGGACGCTGCGCAATTGCTCGAGCAAGCTCGACCAGTTTCCGGTGCCCGTAGGAAAGTTCCGTCGGATACGCTTGGCAAAGGTGCTCAATCCCGAAAAACGCCAGAATCTCCAGCGCCTCGCGTCGTTCCGGGAGGTCAAAAGCACGTCCCATCCACCACTTGGCAAAGTTCGCAACGTGACCATCGGCAGAGGACATACCGAGAAGCACATTCTCAAGAACAGGGAGTGCCTCTACGAGTTGGAGGTTCTGAAACGTCCGTGCCAGCCCTCTTTTTGCTCTGTCTGCAGTGACCAGATTGGAAACGTCCGCCCCGTCCAGGCGAACCCTTCCCGAGTCGCACAGATAGTTGCCCGCGATAAGATTGACCAGTGTCGACTTTCCCGCACCGTTCGGCCCGATAAGTCCGTGTATCTGCCCGGCGGCAACCGAAAAGGAAACGTCGCTCACGGCGAGTACGCCTCCGTATTGCTTCGACACCGACTCCACGGTCAATGAGCAGCCGTCGAGTTGCAGATCGACGCGAGCAATTGCTTCACTGCGGTTTTCCGGCGACGGAGAACCTTTCCGGGCTGATTTTGGCTTTCGCCAAATGTCTACGATTCCTGCCGCACCCTGCGGAAATACAAGGAGCACGAGCAACATGATGCCGCCGTAGACCATCAACCCGTAGCGATCCAGGCCTGCCACCAGTTCTACGATCGTCATCAGAATAGCGGTGCCTGCCAAGGGCCCTATGCGTGCGCCCAATCCGCCGATGACCGCAGCGATCAGCAACGAAAGACTCAACGTGACGGAAAACGCGTCACTCCCAACAAATCCCGACTGATGCGCAAACAGCCCCCCAGATAGCCCCGCAAGCGCCGCGGACACTGCGAAAATAGCTGATCGCACGATCGGTACCTTTATGCCGACCGAAGCCGCGAACGCTTCCGAGTCGCGAGTCGCAAGCAAGCAGCGGCCGATGCGGGAATCGAAGACGTAGTCATTCAAAATCTGGACGACCAGCAGAGTCCCGCCCACAACGTACAAGTACCAAATCTCGCCGTGAATGGTATCGCCAAAATCCACTTGTGGAACGCCACTAAGTCCCATGGTTCCCCCCGTCAATCCCACCCATCGTTGCGCGAGAATGCTCACAACGAAGCCGACGGCAAGGGTCGTCATCGCCAGGTAGAGACCGCGCGTACGTAGTGCGAACACTCCAACCACCGTCCCCACCGCTGCAGCGACCGCCACTCCGAAGAGGACGGACGCTGCAATAGGCCAACCCAGCTTAAGCGAAGTGAGCACGGATGCGTACGCGCCTATCGCATAGAAGGCTGCTTGCCCCAGCGACATCTGCCCCGACAGTCCCACTAGCAGGTTCACGCCGATTACGGCGATGGCCGTGTAGCAGAATGACTGCGCAATGTGGATGCCAAAACCCCCGGACCAGATCCACGGGAGTCCGGCCAACAGAATGGCACACAAAAAATACGGCGCTTTGCGAGCCCGTCGAAGACCCAGTGCATTCTGCTCAGCGGACATCTTCGACACGCTCCCCAAATATCCCAGAAGGCCTGATGGCAATCACAAGCAGCGCGGCAAGCAACGGATACAAGTCGCCAAAGCTTGAGTCCACATAGTTCGACAAGGCTTCAAACACTCCAAAAAACGCACCTCCAATCAGGATACCCAGTGGATTCGCAAACCCACCGATAGCCGCGACAATCAATGCCTTGATCGTGAACATTAAGCCAAGCTGGGGGCTAAGAGTGACCATCGGGCCAAGCAGAACGCCTGCCGCTGCGGCCAGAACCGAAGCAATGATGAAAACTGCCGTCTTCACGCGACGCGCGTTGATGCCGAGCAGCTCCGCAGTTTCTGCCCCAAAGGCGACAGCCTGTACCCGTCTTCCCCAACTCGACCGGAACATCAGCCAGTAGAGCAAGGCAACGAGCGCCGTTGCGCAGCCGATGACCACCAGGTCCTCAACCATCAGTCCAACGCCGAGAATCCGAATAATGCCTCTACCAGTGGCAAAAATCGGTGGGGAGTATTGCGCGGATTTTCCATACACGAGTTCAACGACGTTTTGCAGCACAAGGGCGAACGCTGCGGTTGTGAGAATCCACGAAAATCCGCCGAGCGATGCACGGGATCGTCCTTCAAGAGGCCTTATCGCAGACCGCTCAAGCAGCCAGCCCAGAGCGCCCAGTCCAGTTACGGCCGCAATCACCGACGGTGCAAGCGAGAGCCCACCCTGGCGGCACGTCAGGACCAGATAGCTCGCCGCAATCATGAAGTCACCTTGCCCAAAATTCACACGATTTGTGGTCAGGTGCGTGATGTAGAGTCCCAATGCCGTGAGGACATAGATCGAACCCATCGCCAGCCCCGAAATCACGATCTCAATTAGATTTGGATAAGTCATGTCATGCCCTCAAAAGCTTGATGTCAGTCCTGTTCACTTCAGGCGCACAACCACTCCGTTTCTCCACACACCAAGGAAAACGTCGTTGGCGGAAAGGCATTCGTGATTTGTCGCGCTGAACGGATGCGATGGAGCCGCGGAGACGGCCTTGAGACCGTCAGTGCGCTCGATTGCGTCGCGAACGGCGGCTGCCGCAGGTCTGTCACCAGCTTTCTCGATCGCCTTGAATACAATCTGTCCGGCATCGTAGCCCAATGCAGCCACCACGGGCCAACGATAGTCTTTTCCGTACTCTTTCTTCATTCGCGAGTCAAATGTCTGGGCGGCCGGCGCGCTCAGGTCCAGCGCCTGCCCCATCACAGTTCCTTCGATATCTTTCGGGCCCACGATCTCCACGACCTTCTGTGACGAGAGCCCCCAGTTTCCCGCGACCACGGGCTTGTACGCGAGCCGGGCCATGGGTCTGAATGGAAGTTCAAACGACTCATGGAAATCCAGCAGAAGTTGCACGCCAGCGTCATGCATCTTCATCATCTGCGGAGTGAGATCGGCAACGCCTGGCGCGGCCGCCTCCACTGCCGCAAGCGAGCTGCCACGCTGCTTCAACCCATCCTCAATCGCCTTCGCCGCGAAAATGCCATAACCAGTTGTCGAATGTATAAGTCCAATCCGACTGTAATTTTTTGCTGCCCACTCCAGTATCTTGTCGATCTGATACTTCTCGACCATCGAGCACCGGAAAACAAAACTTGGCTGTTGGTTGGCGAAATCGCTCGTGAGATTTGACGCAATTGCCGGACCGATCATCAGCGGAACCTTCATCCGCTGGAAAATTGGCGCCATGGCGGTCGCATTGCCGCTACTCACAGTGCCAACGGCAGCTACGACGTTGTCGCTCTGAATAAGGCGCTGTGCAAGTGAGACTGCTCGTTGCGGATTGGCTTCGTCGTCGTACACGACCAGCTTGATGGGGGTTTTCGCGCCAGACGCCTGGTGATCCTTTAACGCGAGCTTTAGCCCCTGCAGATACGATTCGCCGAAGTCGACGATAGCTGGGGGACCGCTCAACCCCTCAATTACACCCACGCTGACCTGCGCCAGAGCATACGACGAAACGCTTGCTAGGCTTCCCAACATAAATAGTTGTACTAACTTCCTGAGTTTCACGGCTTTGGTCTCCTGTCGCCTATACTCTTTTATCTGAAGCCTTATTTGCCTTTGAAATTCGCGGGGCGGCGCTCACGAAATGACGTGGTTCCCTCGACGAGATCCTCTGTCATTCCGAAGTCATAGAAAGAGCGGGACTCCAGACGCAGTGCCTCGTCCATCGGCATGCCAATCGCGCGCTTCATCACTTCCTTTGCGAAGCGATGCGAGAGTGGTGAGCGGCTGGCAAGCATCTGTGCATAGCGCATCGTTTCCTCAAGCAGACTCTCAGCTGGGACAATGCGGTTAACCAGTCCGATCCGGTAAGCGTGCTCCGCATTCAGCCGCTCCCCAGACAGAATAATTTCCATTGCGTGTCCGAGCCCCACGATCTGGGGCAGGCGGATCAGACCACCGTCGCACGCGTGGAACCCCCACTTCGCATCCTGGAGAGCGAATTCGGCGTTGGGCGAACAAAAACGGAGATCAGCGGCCAGCGCCAGTTCGAAACCGCCCGAAATCGCGAAACCGTTGACCGCAGCGACTACCGGTTTGAATATGTCCATGTTGCGCGTGATCCCTGCAAAACCGGGGCCATTGGTGTACTTCCGACGGAAGTCAGGCGCTGGGCTGCGCGCGAAGTTTACCGTGTACGTTTTAAGATCGGCCCCAGCGCAAAATGCCTTTTCGCCCGCGCCCGTCACCACGGCAACATATGCATCGTCGTCATCGTTGAAGGATTCGAACGCTCCAACGAGTTCATCGTTAGCCTCGAAATTGAGCGAGTTCATACGCTCGGCGCGATTGATAATGATCAGACGGACGTGTCCGTGCGATTCGTAGAGAATGTCAGCCATGAGACTTACTTCCTAGGTGAGTGAAAAGTAATAAGTTGATTCGTCTGCGGCAGTTGCCATAACGGTCGCACCAACCGTAGCCCTTTCAATCGCGGAAATCCGCCCGGTGATGCGAAGACCATCATGCAAATCAACTACGCATACGGTGTAAGGCGCTTCGTCGCGAAAACGGAGCGGAGGTCGCCGAACCGTCGTCCACGCGGCGAGTGTTCCGTTACCTGAAATATCTTGCGGATGTAAATCCCTGCTCAGGCATCTCGCACATAGTGTTGCGGTCGGAAGATCCAGCCCGCCGCAGTTCGCGCACCGCACCACCCGAATGTTGAGGACGTTGTCCATTTACGTGCCCCTCCGCAGAATACTTACGGTGCAGGCGACTCCCGTCCCTCCGAGGTTGTGAGTAAGGCCTACGTGTGCCCCCTCTACCTGGTTGGGGTGTTCGCCTCGCAACTGGCGAACCACTTCGTAGACCTGTCCCACCCCCGTCGCGCCTACCGGATGCCCCTTCGAGAGCAATCCACCACTGGCGTTAATCGTCACTTCGCCGCCAAGTCCGGTGCGCCCATCCTGCGCCCAGACACCTCCTTTTCCTCGAGGCACAATGCCAAGATCTTCGCTGTCGACGATCTCGGCAATCGAGAAGCAGTCGTGCAGTTCGACGACATCTACGTCTTGCGGTGTAAGGCCCGTAGCAGCATATGCGAGCTTCGCCGCCTGGACGGTTGCGTCGAAGGAGCACATGTCGGGGTGGCCAGCGATGCGAGCCGCACCGCGTGTTTGAGCGCTGAAAAGTACGTCTACAGGACTTTGAGATGAGCTTGACTTCATCGATTTCGCTGTGAGAACGAGTGCTGCGGCGCCGTCGCTCGGGGGGCAACAATCAAAGAGCCGCAGCGGGTCACAAATCTCGGTAGACTCCTCAATTTCGTTGTCGGTGAGTTTGCGGCCCATCTGCGCCAAAGTGTTTGTCACGCCGAACTGCTTATTCTTCTTCACGACTGCGGACACCTGTCCACGCGTGGTGCCGTAGCGCTGAGCGTGCGCAACCCACGCAAGGCCGAACAGACCTGGAAAGGTCAAACCGGTCGTACCGTCGTTCTCATTGTCCATGGCACAGTTCAACGCCGAGGTCACCTCCACGGTCGAAGCGTGCATCATCTTTTCAACACCGACCACCAGAACGGCATCGCAAAGGCCACTTGCGACCGCGAGCCAGGCATGTCTGAATGCGATGCCGCCTGACGCGCAGGCGCCTTCGACCTTGGTACAAGGGATATTCGGTAGACCCAGGCTATCCGCCACTATTCCGGCCAGGACTTCTTTTCCGTTGAGCGGTCCGCTGACGAAATTACCAAGATATAGCGCGCCAATCCGCTCCCGATCGACTCCCGAGTCGACGATTGCCTGAGCTGCAGCGTCCACTGCAAGAACTTCGATAGGAAGGTCCCGGTGCTTTCCGAAGACGGTGGAGCCAATTCCTGTAATGACGACATCACGCATCGAATTTTTCCTTGGATGTTAGAAGTTTGCGCAATTCTGTCTTTAGCACCTTGCCGTAGCTATTCTTGGGCAATGCGTCGACCATGCGGTATTCTCTGGGTCGTTTGAATCGCGCGATCCGCGTCAGACACGCCTGATCCAGGTCCTCGGCAGTGACCGAAGCTCCCTCGCGCAACACGACAAACGCAACCGGCACCTCGCCCCACTCCGGATCGCTGCGGCCTACAACGCAGCATTCGAGCACTGCTGGATTGTCAAGAACCACATCCTCGATTTCGCGCGGATATATGTTTGTTCCTCCACTAATCATCACGTCCTTCGACCGATCGATTAGCGTCAGCAGTCCGAACTCATCAAAGAAGCCTACGTCACCGGTGTGTAACCAGCCATCGCGTAAAGCGCTTTCGGTTGCCAAACGGTTTTCCCAGTAGCCGGACATGACAACCGGGCTGGAAACGACAATCTGGCCCGCCTCACCGACCGGCACATCTGAATCGGCCTCGTCAACGACACGGATTCGAACGCCAGTACGTGGATATCCGCAAGATGCCAAGACCTTCGCGCGTCGCGACACCGGGGTCTGAATATGGGCTTCCCGGGGAAGACCAGCGATGGTCATTGGACACTCACCTTGGCCATACAGCTGGAAGAGCCTGGGGCCGAATGTTTCGAGACATGCCTCGAGGTCGTGGACGTACATCGGGCCTCCACCGTAGATGATCGTCTCGAGGTTTCCGCCGGCGCCTTTTCCTGCAACAGCAGCTCGCTGTAGGCGCATAAGCATCGTCGGGGCCGCGAACATCGAAACTCGAGGCATGACGTTCAAGATAGTTAGGATCTCTTCGACGTCGAATCCCTGAAGAACGACCTGATGGCCTCCCGCGCAAAGGTGGGGAATGGCGTAAAGCCCGGAAGCGTGAGATAGCGGTGCGGCGTGCAGTTGTGTGTCTCCGACCAGCACACGGCCAACGTCTGCGTGATATGCCATCGACATAAAAAGGAGCGCTTGATGAGAAATCGCCGCGCCCTTTGGTTTACCAGTCGTGCCGCTGGTATAAAAGATCCAGGCGGTGTCCCACGGAGCTACGTCGCAACAAGGAAGCCTTAAACCAACCAGCAACGACTGATACTCGTCACCGCCCAAAATCAAAATCGGTGCGGGCGCGGACTGAGAGGGCAACGCTGACAGGAGCGCAGTGGCGTGCGAATCTGACGTCGCAATCAATCGGGAACCACTGTCTTTCGCGATATGCGCCACTTCCCTAGGGTGAAGCTTTGCATTCACCGGAACGACGCACAGTCCGGCGTTCCAGGCGGCGAACATTAATTCAAGATATTCAGCGCAGTTCTCCGAGTAGATGAGAACCCGGTCATTCTTTGCTAGGGAGTATCGTGACAGCAACGCAGTCGACAGGCACTGCACATGGTCAACCAGCTGGGCAAAATTGAGCTTCATGTCGCCGCAAGTGACGGCGGGGTTGGCCAAGACGCTGCGCGATCGAGTCAACAGGCAATGCGCGATATTCACGAAGTCTCCTTTCCGATCTAACCTTGTTGGCGCAGTAAACGCGTCACCGCCGAGCCGCTCGAGTTCAAATCAAGCTGCACGACGCTTGGCTAAAAGTGCATGTCGAATATAGTAGACCGATTGACTATGAAATGCATGCGAGGGAAAACCCTCCCGGCCCCTTGAGGCGACTACTCGGAAAACGCGACGTGCGGTTCGGCCCGCGCGTGCGATAACTGCTCGCACGCAGTCCCCGGAATCGACTGGCCTTTTCTCCGCCCGGCTCGCTTACTACCGCAGGCCTATCTGTATCCACTCAACGGAGATCGAACGTTGCGCACCAGCTGCCTCTGTGACGCGGAGGCGCCCTTAGCTAACTCCATTCTCTAGACTACCGGTCTAGTATAATTTGCGTTGTGGCATTGAGCGTAAATGGGGACAAAGCAAGATGAATTCTGAAGTGACGAAGGCGAGAATCCCGCGGCGGCCGAGAGCCACTCGCGCGCTCGATAGGGAGCATGCCCGAGATCGGCTAATCCGACGAGGCGTTGAGTTACTGGCCGAGCATAGTTTCGATGGCACTGGCCTGGATGTCATCACAAGCGGCCATGGGATTCCCAAGGGATCCTTCTACTATCACTTTGCGAGCAAGCAGGCCTACGCTGAAGAAGTGATCGACGCATACGCAGCGTACTTCGACGCGCGTTTTGACAGGCTGTTTGGGGACGAGACGCAGAGTCCCCTAAACCAGTTGCGAGATTACATTAAAGACGGCGCCGACGGCATGGCCAGGCACGACTGGCGGCGGGGATGTCTGGTCGGGAATCTAGCGCAAGAGCTGGGCGCACATAACGAGGCATTCCGCAGCAAGCTGAACGCGGTGCTTGATTCCTGGCAATTGCGGATTTCTGATTGCCTTAAGCGCGCGGTGGCGGCTGGAGAATTGGACCCCACCTCGGATATCGACAGTCTGGCGCGCTTTTTTTGGATTGGCTGGGAAGGCTCCTTGATGCGTGCGAAGCTAACTCGTAGCGACGAACCTCTGCGCTGCTTCGCCAACAACTACTTCCGGTTACTTGGACACCCTCAACGAGTTGACAGTTAACGGACGTGCACTACGCGGAGACCTGGTGCCATTCTCCGGTTATCTGACCAGTCTTAAACGTCGCGAGCAGACGTTTGGGAAAGGTGATCGCGTACCCGATCCGAAAAACAGTCAGGAATACGAGTAGACACCCTGCTTGGATTTGCGCCCAAGACGTCCAGCGGCCACCATTTCCCGCAGAAGCGGAGAAGCGCGGTATTTCTGGTCTCCGAGATCGTTTGTTAGGACGTCCATTACTGAAAGACAGACGTCAAGGCCAATCAAATCCGCGAGTCCGAGCGGACCAATAGGATGGTTCGCTCCGAGCTTCAGACCAGCGTCAATCTCCGCCGCGCTCGCGACACCCTCGGCAAGAACGAAGAACGCCTCGTTAATCATCGGCACCAGAATTCTGTTGACGACAAACCCCGGTGAGTTGTTTACAGAGATTGGCGTCTTGTTGAGGTCGCGCGCGAACTGCTCCACCGAATTCGCGACATCCTCTGCTGTTTGAAGGCCACGAATCACTTCAACAAGGGGTAGCAAGGGAACTGGATTGAAGAAGTGCATCCCGACGAAACGTGACGGGTCGTCAAGCGTTGCGGCCATCTCGGTGATTGAAATCGAAGAAGTATTCGATGCGATGATTGCACCGGACGAGACGACGGCCTCCACTTTCTTAAGAATGTCCCGCTTCAACGCGACGTTTTCCGTAGCAGCCTCAATGACGAGTTCGGCGTCCCGAAGGCTCGCGTAGTCCATGGATCTTTCAATCCGCGCGAGCGCGGCTTCAGACAGCGCCGGCTCAAGAATGCCCTTCGAGGTCAATCGTTGAAGGCTCGTGACCATTGTCGCAAAACCGCTTGCCAGCGCAGCTTGCGACACGTCTATCAGGACCACATCAATGCCCGCCAAGGCGACTGTTTGCGCGATACCGTTGCCCATAGTTCCCGCACCGATGATACCTACCCGCTTTAAAGTCATTGTGTTTAAGCTCCAGAAATATTCGCCGTGATACACCTATGTGCGTTGCCGAGCCTCAATGCGCTCCAAGACTATCTCCAATTCGACTGAACAGAACTCGGTCAACTCCTTCCAGAACGTCCTGATCCGAGGGGCATTTTCAAGGACCAGCAACTAGGAGAGTACGCAGAGGATGCCGTCGTTTCTGCACGTACAACTGCTTTGCACGCGCTCCAATGAGTTACGCCGATTCGAAGGACCCCAGCGTTTCTTGTAACCTTTCATTCCGAATGTCGTTCAATTTGGATATCAGGCCATGCGGCCACATCCCGTCGAATAAAAGCACCCGAGGTTCTGATAGCGAGGATCGGTCGCGAATTCATAGTGGGCCTTTGCTGAGAGTTGCGCGCTGATGGCATACGGGGGTTGTTCCGGCGCTCCAGCGATTCAGCGAAAAGCGATCTATAGGACCGCTCGTTGGCGGCGAGATCGAATCGATTCGCATCAGACGTGGACCCGCTTGCTTCGCAAGCTCCCGAATACTGGCGTGGTCAAGTCCACGCGCCTCGAACACCTCACGAACGTCGCGTAAGGATTTGCGCGCACTTAGCGTCGCCGCTACGTCCAGCCAGTCGGGCCGCTAATGTTGACGATCTCCTCCGCCCTGGTTCATCTGAACCTCCATTTTCCACACATCGTGACATACCGTCAAACGCTTGACAATCAATTGAACGCCGTTTAATTTCCTAGCATAATGTTCAATAACCGCATTGGAGCGCCCCATGCTGATGTCTGCCCAGGAATATGAAGAATCCCTCCGCGCCTATCGCCCAAAGGTTTTCGTTGACGGTCGCCGCGTCGAGTCAGTGGTAGACGAACCTGTTTTCCGTCCGGGTGTCAACGCGGTGGGATTGACTTACGACTATGCGCTGCGCGAGGAATACGCACCGATCATGACCGCCTCCCAAGCAAGCAGCGGCAAGATCGTCAACCGTCTTTTGCACATCAATACCAGTAGTGGAGACCTCCTCAACAAGCTGGAAGCCGTGCGCCTGGTCTGTCAGGAGACGGGTTGTGCACAGCGCTACTTGACACACGATGCGCTGAATGCAATTCACCAGGTTTCCGCGCGGATTGATGACGCCAAAGGAACAACAGAACATCGGGACCGTTTCGCCGCCTATTTGCATGACATCCAGGATCGCGACCTTACACTTGGTGTTGCGATGACGGACGCCAAAGGTGATCGCAGCAAACGTCCCCATCAGCAAGGTAATCCTGATACCTACGTCCACGTCACCCATCGAGACGGCAAAGGCATCCGCATTTCGGGTACAAAGGCTATCGTGACCGGCGCTCCGTACATGCATGAGTTTCTGGTCATGCCGTGTCGAAACATGGGCAAAGAAGACGCTGACTTCGCCGTTTGCTGTGCGGTTCCGGTCGATGCGGAGGGCATTACGATTGTTGCCCGCCCCGCAGGCCGCCCTGGCGAAAAGGCTGCTCTGTTCTCTAACAAATATGGCCAGTCGACCGGTGTCGTGGTGTTCCAGGACGTATTCGTTCCGTGGGATCGCGTTTTCTACGCTGGTGAGTGGGAGCACAGCGGATATATGACGTACAACTATGCGACGCATCACCGCCATAGCTGCATCGGTGCACGCGCGGGCTTTGGCGACCTGCTGATTGGCGCGGGCGCGCTCATGTGCGAGGCCAACGGCTTCGACCCGGGTGAAGAGCATCACCTTCGCGACCAGATGGTCGAGCTTATCAAGATCACCGAAGGCTTCTACGCATGCGGAGTCGCAGCGTCGGTCTACGCGACCCAGGACGCAGCGGCTCAGAGCTTTGTTCCTGACCACGTATTCTCGAACATCGGCAAGCTGCTGCTGGCAACGCAGATCTACGACATGCACAAGATCGCACATTACGTATCGGGTGGCCTCATCGTCGCTTTACCCGGGCCCGATGAGGACCACAACCCGGAGACTGCAGCTACGCTTGCCGATGTACTTCGCGCGAACCCAGATGTTCCTTACCAAAAAAGAATCGAAACTGCGCGCTTCATTGAGGATCTCACCGCTTCCTATCAAGGCGGCTGGTACTCGGTTATCAGCCTGCACGGCGGCGGTTCGCCGGAAGCGATGAAGCGTGAGATCTACCGCAACTACCCGGTCGGCTCGAAGGTCAAGCTCGTCGAGCGACTGATGGAGCGAGGCCTCACCGATGATCCCGATCGAGCAATCACGCGCAATACACAGCCTGGCAAATGTTGCTCTCAGGGTTGTACCGTGCCTGGTGCGCCGGTCATGGTTGACCTTCCGGAACTGCCTTCCAAACGCGAGACCCCGGTTTGAACTCGCATACAGGACAACGGCAGACACTCGAAGGAGACGCCATGAACGAGGGGGAGTTCAGGGAGGACTGGAGGACGGACCCAATGGCATTCTGGGCGCGAGCTGCAAGCTCCGTCGCATGGAGCCGCCCGTGGGATGAAGTGCTGACGCACCAGCCAGGCCAACGTTTTTCCTGGTTCGACGGCGCGTACACGAACGCGAGCTACAACTGCCTCGACCGGCATGTCGAAGCCGGCAGAGGCGAGCAGGTCGCTATCGCATTTGAGAGTCCTGTCACGGGAACGGCACAGACGCTCACTTACGCGTCGCTTCGCGATCAGGTTGCCGGTTTCGCAGGCGTTCTGCAGCTGCAAGGCGTGCGCATGGGAGATGTCGTCGTCATCTATATGCCCGTCATACCGCAAGCGATCATTGCCATGCTAGCCTGCGCCCGGATCGGCGCCACACACTGCGTCGTCTTCGGTGGATTCGCCGCCAGCGAGCTCGCAAAACGTCTGCGCGACACGCTGCCGAGGGTCATTGTGACCGCCTCGTGCGGATTCGAGGTCAAACGACGAATCCCCTACAAGGAGACCGTCGACGAGGCCGTTCTGCAATCTGCGTGGCAAGGACCAGTTATCGTCTATCAGCGAGAACTGGGCAGAGTGGAACTTGCAGAGCGCGACGTCGATTGGGAACGGGCCATGTGCGGGACTTATGGCGTCAGCCCTATCCCTGTGCCGGCCGGCCATCCTCTGTACATCCTCCATACGTCGGGCACGACCGGATCACCGAAGGGAATCCAGCGTGACACCGGTGGATACATGACGGCTCTTCTATGGTCGATGAACAACATCTATCGCAGTCTCCCCGGGGACGTGTTCTGGGCGGCATCAGACATCGGCTGGGTAGTCGGTCACTCGTACATGACATATGGGCCGCTGTTAAACGGTTGTACCACAGTGCTTTTCGAGGGCAAACCCGTCGGCACGCCAGACGCGGCGGCCTTCTGGCGCGTCATTGCGAAGCACCGGGTCAACGTGTTGTTTACTGCCCCCACCGCGCTTCGAGCGATTAAAAAGGAAGACCCTGGTGGCTATCAACTTCGTGAGCCGGTGATGGGTGAACTTCACTGGAGATACGATCTGGGCAGCCTGCGATCTGTCTTCCTCGCGGGGGAACGGTGCGACACAACGACGATCGAGTGGGCCGAGGATCTGTTACACGTCCCTGTCCTCGATCACTGGTGGCAAACGGAGGCGGGCTGGCCCATGGCGGCGTCAACCGCAAAAGGTGCGCTCGGTGGTGAGCGACGACGGGGGGCAGCCGGACGCGCCCTACCGGGATGGGATGTGCGCTGCGTAGATGACCAAGGCGCCGAAGTAGACGCAGGCGCCTCAGGTAACGTTGTTTGTGGGCTCCCGCTGCCGCCGGGTGCAATGACCACCATCTGGAACGCGCACGAGCGGTACGAGCGCTCGTATTTCGGGCGGTTTCCCGGTTGGTATGACACTGGCGACGCTGGCTACGTTGATGCCGATGGCTTCGTCTTCGTGATGGGCCGCACCGATGACGTCATCAACGTTGCCGGCCATCGGCTTTCTACCGGTGCAATCGAGGAGATCGTATCGCGCCTCGATGCAGTTGCTGAATGTGCAGTGGTCGGTATGGCGCATCCGCTGAAAGGCCAGGTTCCGTTGGTCTTTCTGGTCTTGAAAGACGGATCGAAAGATGGCGCAGACGCCGCGGAGACTGCGGCCGTCAAGGTCGTCCGCGAACAACTTGGCGCTGTCGCGTCCATGCAAGCCGCCTTTGTAGTGGAGCGGCTCCCAAAGACGCGTTCGGGAAAAATCCTTCGCCGCTCGCTACTGCAAATCGTTGATGGGAAGGCCGTAGCTATTCCCGCAACGATCGAGGATCCCGGAGTGCTCGTCGACGTAGAGCGAATAGTCAAGGCGCGCGGTATCAAGGGCGAATCGCTGTTCGGCAGCTCCCACGACCCTGAGTGAACCGCCGGAATCAGGGCAACGCGTACGCGCTGCCCTGATCATTTGACCAGTTTCAGCACGCTCCTGAACTTCGGATGGTCGCTGGAACGTAACCATTCGAACGCGAGCATTTCTACACTCGCCGACTCGGCCCCCCTTCTGATCATGCGGTCGATGGCAGCATCTCTATTTGCTGCTGTTCTGGAGCCGACTGCGTCTCGCACCACGGTGACGTCCAGCCCGCGTTCAAGCAAACCGCAGACAGTCTGTAACACGCAGACGTGCGCTTCGCACCCAGCAACGATGACCCGCTTACGGTCGACAGGAAGTGCGTCGATCAGGCCATCGGCACAAGCATCAAAATGTTGCTTGGACAATGTGTTCGAGCAAAGACTCCGGATCTCCGCCACATTGTTGCCGAGGCCAGTGGGATTCTGTTCCGTGCCGATCACAGGGATCTCAAGTATTTGCGCGATCCTGGCCAACTTCCCTGCATTATCGACAACGGCTTCGCGCTGGTCGATCATCGGCATAAGTCGCTCCTGAAGATCAACGAGCACGAGAACCGAGCCCGAGAGCTGATGTATCACAATGAGTTCTCCGGAAATTGGCCCGGATCAGATCCTGCGCTCCTGGATCTGAGACCGGCGCCTCGACGCAGCGTTATAGCATGTTGCCGACGCCTCTCAAGGTACCGCCCTTCAAACGTAGTCAAGCGTATGAGCGAGCTTTCCATAGCGGTCAGACGGCAGCGCGAGTTGGGACGCGACGGCCGTGGTTCAGGCCGGAGCAGTGTCAGCGACGCCGCCGCGGCACGGAACATACTTAAAGCACAACCGTCGCCCGACGGATCCACGCTGATAGGCAACGATTAAACAGCTGACCGCCTCCAAAAATCAATAAGTGTTAGCCGTCGAAGTCAAACTGTCCCCGCAACTTTATCTCGTCCCGTCGATTCAGGTTTGCCGAATACATGAGATCAGTCAACGAACTTCCCAGCATGCGACGGGGCCAGGCATGCGATGAGTTGAGATAGGCAGATGCGAGGGCGATGACCCATCGACAGTTGAGGCGGTTATCCAACCGGCCCAGTTAGAGTGCTTCTCCACGCGCATCTTCATAGTCGACCGCCTCACTGATCTCCTCCCAGACTGTTGCATCGTGGAGTAACTCTACCGCCCTCTGCTTTGCATACTTTACCGCTGCTCGACCCAGAAACAGTCGGAAAGGGCTCTCAGGAGACTCAACTGCCTGCACGATCGCATCTCCTGCGAGAAGCGGATCACCGGGCTGTCTGCCAAAGCTCTCGATGAGTGCGTGCCTGATCGCGCCGACTGTAGGAACGTAGTCTTCGTATCGGGTATCGGGCATCTCGAAATGCGCGTCGCCCGCGGCCTGCCTTACGCGCAGTCCGCTAGGGGCAGCGACAGTAACGCGGATTCCAAGATGTTGAACCTCCTTTTGCAGCGCTTCCGATAGTCCGAGTAATGCCCATTTAGATGCGTTGTAGTAACCAACCGCCGGGAACGCAACGATCCCACCGGCAGAAGCTACATTGACAATATGGCCACTACGCCGCTGGCGCATTTGAGGCAAGACTGTCTTGATCATCGACCCGACGCCGAAGAGGTTGACGTCAAACATGCGTCTGACGTCACGCTCGTCGCTCTCCTCGACCGAGCCGAAGTATCCGATGCCGGCGTTGTTCACCAGCACATCAATTTGGCCGAAGTGCGCCGTCACATCGACGACGACGCGGTCTACGCTCGTGGGATCAGTCACATCCAACGCAAAAGCCCTCGCGGCACCCTCATAGCTCGCGACCAGATCCTTCACGCTGCCAACGTCTCGGGCGGTCACTGCAACGCGGTATCCCCTGCTTGCAACCTGCTTGGCAATTGCACGACCGAGACCGCTTGAGCAACCGGTGATCAGCCATACCTTGTCTGCGCTCCGGACTATTGTCATACGTCACCTTCATAGTGGAAGAATTGCGTTCGATCGCTCCGTTATTACAGTTCTCGAACAGGGAAGAACATTGTGCGAACACGCCGTGCTGTTCGAACAGGTCGGCGACAAGCGCGTCGTCTCAATGACCTTGGCATGGTAAACTCTGACAGCAGTGTGAGAGTCAAGAGGACATCGATGCGGATCAGCCAGCTTTCTAAGCACACAGCTGTGAGCGTGCGCATGCTCCGGTACTACGAGGAAAAGGGCCTTATTCGACCGAAACGCCGCGATTCAGGCTATCGCGAATACGACAACTCGGACCTCCAGCGGGTCCGATGTATTCGAATGCTCAACGCGGGGGGACTCAGCCTTGACAAAATCTTGCGTATCCTGCCATGCGTTCTCACTGAGTCACCCACTTTTGAGCCTTGCCCTGAACTGGGGGCCTTTTTCAGACAAGAGATCGCTGCAATCGACGAGCAGATGAAAGCTCTAAGACAAAGTCGACGCGTACTAAGAGAATATTTGGAAACCCTCGCCTAATTGCCGGCGCTCGCTCTTACACGGTCTGCTTCGTCATTTTTGATGATTGCATCATGCAGCTAGACAAGCCGCGTCGCAGTCAAATCTACCGTCTTGATCGTTTGTATTCAGATAGCCTACTGGCACGGCCGCCCGCTCATCGGGTCTTGGGATGGGTTGTTTAACGACCAGACTGCTCGGACGCAAGTGCGGCCCATGCTGATACTGCCAACCCTCGAGCAGTGTTGCGGGTTACCTCGAATAACCCAATAGGACAACGCCAAGGCAAGTTACAGCATTTATTTTTTCCCCAGCGCATGGACGCGCTGGACTGCCGCCGCCACATAATTGGCGCAAAGCTCGGCGGGATTTTCATCGAACATGCGGATCCGCCTCGTATTCTCAAGCAATAGCAGGCCGACACAGTGAGCGAAGAATGCAGTGACTTCCATCCGGGCTGTTGAAGGCGACGCGCCGAGTTCCATCAAAGCCGTCTCGAAGTGCGCAAGAGCGTCGCGCAGACGTTGATTCAGCGCGAGATTCAACTCGGGCGTCAACCCCTGCGGACGCATTCCGCCGAAGAGGTAGAAGCCCAAGTCGAGGTCTCTCGGATTCGATGCGTAGAATTCGTAAAAAGCCGAGGCCGCGAAAATGGCCTTCTTCGAGGCAGATCTCAAGCCACTGATCCGCTCAAGCACGGCATGGTTCAACCGCTCCAGCGACTCTGCGAGCAGCGCGCCGTAGATCTCCTCCTTCGCGCTGAAGTACGAATAGATCGCTCCGGGCGTATAGCCTGCCCGCTTCGCAATCTCCCTCATGTTCGCGCCCTCAAGCCCGCGCTCCTCAAACACCTGCCTGGCCGCAGTCAGGATATGGGCGCGTTTAGCGTCGTTTACGACAGCCAGCCGGTCGCGCCGCTGCTGCTCTTGAACGTCCTGCGCAACTTTCATAACCTCCCTCCTTTGTGAATGTTTGCATTTATCACCCCCATTGGCAATCAATTGAACACCGTTTATTTTACCTGTCACATGTTCTTTCTCTTTACAGACGCCACGGTACGCAAGCAAGCAGGACACCACAATTTGGCAGAGGGTGGGCGCTGGATGGGCAATTCGCTTAATGCCCAACCCAAGTCGAACAAGCACATGCTCAGACGGGGATGCAGGCGATCTAGATGGCCGAGGCACGAGCCGACCCCTATGGCGCTTCGACGGTTCCGTGTCGATCCGTTCGGCGAAATATCCGAAGGCCGCACCGCCGAGACGCTAGAAAAGGATCGTGAGAGCCTGGTGGCGTTCTGCGACTTCCCGGCCGAGCCCTAGCACAATCAGCGGACGACCAACGCTATGGAGTCAGCGCTCCCGACGGTAGTTCATCGAACGACGCGTAGTCGCAACTGCGTGTCGCGCCTCCTTTCCTCTGTCTGGTATCAGGCTGTTCGCGAAGGTATAAAAGCTGGCGCCGCGTCAACGGACCGGAGAGTCTCAAGCTTTTGCTCTCACGCGCAGGTTCGCCCTACCTTTTCGATGCGCGATGACTACGTCGGACAGTACAGTCTGGTCAGGGTCACAGATGCTTATGTCGACAGGCAAAACATCGACGATCTCGGTCTCAACGGCACGATCCCGCATTCACCCGACGCCCGTCCCACCATCTTGGCGTGCTGCTTAGCACCTACATCTACGGGTATCTCCACGGAGTATGCTCCAGCCCATACCTTGAGCGCGAACACCTTTGCAATGTCGAAATAGAATCGCGCGGTGATATCCGGTGGGGTCCTGCCAGCAGCCCTGGAAGCGCCCGCGCTTCTTTTCGTCCCCGGCCTCCCGATTGATTATGATCCCACTAGCGCCTATCATCTCGTAGGTCGCTCTTTCATTTCCGTCGGCGATACAACGTAGCGCCACTCCGCGTCTGACGCTCGCAAAAACAGCAAATGTGGTGCCGGAAAGACCGTAGGCTGAGGGCGACAAGACGATGGGATACAAGGCCGGACTTGTAAGGTGCCCGCGATCGAAAAAACGTTGGCGCGGGGATCGACTTAGATACTGTCCGCAATAATGACCACCGATTTAACGGGCATTGTTTTGTCGCAGGTGTATGCTCGCTTGGCCGACGCGCTACTGCGCAGCGGCTGAGGTGCAACCGCCGTACACGGTTTCTACGGGTGGACCGTTGAGACTGATGTTGGCAGTGAAGTGTCACAGCCGCGTCAACCACTCAGCGCTCGCGAATAGCAACCTTTCGTCTCGCGCCGGGACTAAACGTACTTCCTTCGCGCGAAAAGCCGCCTTGCAACTGCCATGGGTCGACCGGCTGCAAGGTCCGCACCCATCCACTCGATTTGCCTCGACGCACCCAGCGCCTCACTCCAACCGCAAGGGGTCACCGTCGGCTTGAGCTCCAATCAGCCGCAAACGCCAACCCGCAGGACACGCGACACCGCGTCATACCTCGTGCACATTCCGGCGCAGCAGCGATCCGGACCACAGTAATCCTCAAGTTCATCAGGCCTGTGATGCAGATTTGACGCGATGCTGGACACAGCTCACTGATCAATGTCCGCGCTGGAGAAGTGGTGAACGGCGATGCGGCCAATTTGCGCTTCAGCAGGCAGTACGGGCAGGGCGCCAAGCTGTCCTAGCTAGAAGTTATGCAGCACCCCAATGCGCGCACTGCCTTGCCAGCTAACCTGCGAAGGCGCGAAATCGTGGGCAATGACCGGGTCAACGCCGGACGACGACTTTAGATAGTCGACCGACGCGTACATTCGCGTGCGCTTCGACAAGCTGTAATACGCACCAAGACTCACCTGATGCCACTTATGCCCCTCGAACCGGGTGTGCTGATACGCCAGGGCGGTCAGCAGCGCAGGCGTTGCCTGCCACGTCGCCCCGGCCTCATAGACCTGCATCACCGTCGCGTCGCCCTGATACTTGAGACGCGTATTTGTCACGTTCGCAATCAACGACACATCTCCAATCGCATAGCTCGCACCCACGCCAAAAGTTCCCAGCGAATTGAGCGCGAACGACTCCTCGACCGGCGTCACGACATCGCCCACGCGCGTAACGACTGGCCGGCCCATGAAGCTGCGCAGGCCCATCGCCGCATATGGATCGAAAGTCGTGCCCGCGAGATACGTGTAAGCCGCCGCAGCCGTGAACGGCCCGTGGTTGTAGAACACGCCGCTGCTCCACGCGCTCCCCTGATGGAACGCGCCCGCTGTATTGCTGAACGAGTACATCGCAATCGCGGATAAACCTTGGAAATCGGGCGAGCGGTATTTCACCGAGTTGTTGAGGCGGTCGCCCAGTGTCCGGTCCAGGTCGCCTTGGTGAAAGCCGTAGCCCGAGGCGATCGCGGCCACGTTGTAATACCAGGCGAAATCGGTGGTCGCGTCGTACTGGCGACCTAAGGTGAGCGTCCCGTATGGCGAACTCACGCCCACGTAGGCTTGACGTCCGAATATCAGCCCGCCCTGCCTGAGTGAACCGTTGTCGAGGCTGAAGCCATTTTCTAGCTTGAAGACGGCTTTCATACCGCCGCGCAGATCTTCCGACCCATCGAGCCCCCAGCGGCTGCCGCGATAAACGCCGCTTTCCATACGAACGTTGTGCGCGCCGCCTTCGTTGTTCACTACTGTGATGCCTTCGTCGACGATGCCGTACAGGGCCACTGAACCTTGCGCGTGGGCGAGCCCTGTCATCGACGCCGCGGCAGCCGCGGCGAGCGCCATTCTGCTTTTCATTTCTAACCCTTCTTCTGTTGTAAAACGTGTGTGCGTGCGCCTCAGATGAGGACGTCGATAACCGCGGGTAATGCGTCTTCGATTGCGCCCGGTTGATAGCCGCCTTTCTGCAGGATGACGATGGCCAGCGCCTAGGTACGCATGATTCGACCCGAGCGCGCATCCGCAGCGCTCATGACGTGCGAATTCGCCAGCCGACCGTCGCCTGGCGCATCACAGCCCGCCGCGATCACAGACGCCTGCGCGCCAAAGGTCCGAGCGTGTCGATGCATGTCGAACTCCTCGCGACCGCCCGGTGGCCAGCACAAAGCAAGCGCGATGTGTTGTCATCCAGAACCGTATCGCGGCCGCCACCACGGGTCGCGTCGCCAGCACTCGCCTCTGAAGGTTCTTTGCTGGTCGGGCAACTCAGATTGCAGACATGGATGCCGGCATGCGAGAGCACGGGCACCGCCCTGCGCACAATGACGCGCGATGGTGGAAGCGCGTTGCGAATTGCTTCAGCGCTAGCGTCGTCCGTTTCGCCGGACTGCCAGCGCGCCCACGGATTACGTACGACTTCGAAGCAACCCCTGTGATACACGGCGATATCAGCGCGATGCCGCCATCCGCATGTTCGTCGGATACGCTGCCCACCGGCTTCAGAGCACGGGACGGACATGCAACGCACTCAGATCTTTCATGCGCCGTCGCAAAACAACCACGATAGAACGAGCGGCAGGGCATGTGGTGCATCTGACGTTTCCAATTGAACGTTATCGTTAAATATGGATTCCTAAATATCGAAAATAAGATTGGTAGATGCATATAATTACGTGATAACGCGCATCGCTAGACAGCCTTCGGACA
Source organism: Paraburkholderia caledonica (assembly GCF_000383275.1). Lineage (NCBI taxonomy): Bacteria > Pseudomonadati > Pseudomonadota > Betaproteobacteria > Burkholderiales > Burkholderiaceae > Paraburkholderia > Paraburkholderia caledonica. The sequence goes on from NZ_KB911046.1 coordinate 114,643, forward strand.
TCTGGCCGTACCCTTCACCCGCCAAAGCCGCTGTCCTCGCAGCAGATGCGTCGCGCAGCTGCGTTGCAGGGCGCTCGGCGCAGGCGCTTCGTGAGGGGGCCGTTCCGTTTTTCCTTCCTTTCGCTCAGCGAAGACAGCTAGGTTCGTTCGACGTGCGTCCGACATCACACCACGACGTGAAGATCAGACGACTTCCAGCCCACCGCACAACGAACACCGGGCGCAAGCTCGCGCGCCTCCGGGCCACGCACGCGCACGCGTAATGCGGTGTCGTCGCAACGGCCGCTTAGCAGCACGCTGTCTCCGTAATTGACCATCGTTTCGATTAGCAACTGGCGCTGCACGTCGCATTGATTGCGCTTGATGGCCTCGCCGCAATGAATCATCTCAGGGCGCAGCAACACGTCCACCTTCGCGCCCGGCATGGCCTCAAAGCGCTTGCGGCCCACAAAGTCGGCGCCCGGCAGCGCGAAGCGTCCTCCGCCTAGCGCGCGGGCGACGAACAGATTGCTGTCGCCCACGAACGACGCGACAAAACGCGTCGCCGGCTCGAAATACACCTCATCCGGCGTACCGATCTGCTCGATGCGGCCCTCGTTGAACACCGCGATACGATCGGACATCGTCATCGCTTCCGTCTGGTCGTGCGTCACGTAGATCATCGTCACGCCTAGGTCGCGATGGATGCGCTTCAACTCGACCTGCATGTGCTCGCGCATCGACTTGTCGAGTGCGCCGAGCGGTTCATCGAGCAACACCACATCGGGTTCGAACACGAGCGCGCGCGCAAGCGCAACGCGCTGCTGTTGGCCGCCGGAAAGCGCTGCGGGATGACGCGACGCATAGGCGCCAAGCCCTACCATCTCCAGCGCGGCTTTTACGCGACCTTGCTTCTCGGTCTTCGCGACGCCGCGCATGCGCAGCGGAAACGCGACGTTGTCGGCCACGCTCAGATGCGGAAACAGTGCGTAATTCTGGAACACCATGCCGATGTTGCGCGCATACGCAGGCACCTTGTCGATGGCACGTCCGGCGACTCGGATTGCGCCGGTTGTGGTGTGTTCGAAGCCAGCGATCATCATCAGCGTGGTGGTCTTACCCGAGCCCGACGGGCCGAGAAAGGACACGAACTCGCCGGGCTGGACGTCTAGCGATACGCAATCGACGGCACGATGCTGGCCATCGTAGGTCTTGCTGACCTGATCAAGTATGAGGGAGCGGGCTTGCATTGGAACCTCAGCGGAAAGAGGACAAACGGCTTTGAACCGGGTTACGACGATTACTGTCAGGAACGTGCGACGTTTGGCGTCACTGGCGCCGCGGGCAGGCGATGGCGCACCAGACGCACGGCGAGCGGCGCGAAGATCGTGGCGCATACGAGCGCGAGCATCAAAGACGACGCGGCGGAAATTACCGGATCGGCCTCCATGCGAAAGCTATTGAACATTTGACGGGGCAGCGTGCCGGTGTCGGGTCCCGCAAGAAACACGGCGATCACGGCTTCGTCGAAAGACTGGATAAACGAGAACAGCGTTGCGACCAGCACGGCGGGACGCAGCACGGGCAGCGTCACGAGAAAGAATGTGCGCGGCGGTCGAGCGCCGAGATTCATCGCCGCGCGTTCCAGATTGCGGTCGAACGACTTGATAGCGGCGGACAAAATAAGTGTGGCGACCGGCAGCGCCAGACACGCGTGCGCGACGATCAGCGCCGTGAAACTCTCGCTCATACGCAGTCGTCCAAAATAAGTGTAGTAACCGAGCGCCATGACGATCTGCGGCACAATCATGGGCATCATAAGCAACAGGTTAAATGCGCCGCGTCCGAAGAAGGTGTGGCGCACGAGGGCGAACGAGGCGGGAATCGCGAGCGCGAGTGCGATCAGCGCCGCCCACGAAGCGATGAACACGCTATGCCACAGCGAGCTCATCCAGTCAGGCGAGGCGAAGAAGCGCTCATAACTGGCCGCCGACCAGCCGGGCGGCGGAAATTCGAGCGAAGTCGCCGAGCTGAACGACATCAGCACGACAACCGCAAGCGGTGCGACCAGCACGAGCGCGATGAAGCAGGCGAGAATCTGAACGGTCTTTTTCATGAGGCTATTTCCAGAGCCGGTCGAGGCCGACAAAACGGTGATAGAGCGCGAACACGGCAAGCGTGAGCACAAGCAGGACGATCGACATCGCGGACGCCATGCCGAAATCCAGTACCTGTTCGATCTGGTCCCCCACCACGCCCGAAATCATCTGGTCGTGCGGACTGCCGAGCAGCGCGGGCATCACATAGAAACCCAGCGAAGTGATGAACACGAGCGTGCAACCGTTGACGACGCCCGGCGCGCTCAACGGCAACCACACTTGACGAAAGGCGCGCCAAGGCTGTGCACCGAGGCTTTCCGCGGCGCGCATAAGGCGCACATCTATGCGTTTCATGACTGCGTAGAGCGCCATCCCCATGAACGGCACAAGCGCATGCGTCATGGCAAGCGTCGAACTGAACGAGGTGAACAGCACGTGCGGCGCGGGTCGCCAGCCGAAGATTTCGAGCAGAACGGAGAGCGGGCCGCTCACGCCGAGAATCACCATCCACGCGTAGGTTTTGACGAGAAAGCTGGTCCAGAAACTAAGCGCGAGCACCGTAAGCACCAGCCGCGAAACGAATGCCGAACCCGTCGCCGCGACATAGGCAAGCGGATATGCGCAGACGAGCGCACACACCGTTACCAGCGCGGAGGTGAGAAACGTATGCGCGAGCACGCTGCGAAAATGCGCGGAGCGCAGCAGATCGACGAAATTTCCGAAGCTGAAAGTCGGCTCGCTCATGCTCATGTAGATCACGTAGCCGAGCGGCACGACGAAGAACACTGCGAGGAACACCAGCGCGGGCACGTAGAGCAGCCACGGATTGGGGCACCGCTCTGCGTGGTTGCGTTGCGTCTGGGCGAACGCGGCCTGCGCCGCTTCATCGACGATCGGCATGGTCGAAAGGGTCGGGTGAGCCAAGGTTGAACTCCTGGTTTTGAGGTACGCCCGCAACAGATGGCGCATGTGCAAGGAACGTCGAGAATCGATGACGGCGACTCAGAGCGTCATCCAGCGATCGAAACGCGACGCGATCTGATCGAGCTGCGGCAGCAACTTAACGCCATCGAGCATCACCGCCTGCTGCATGTGTTCCGAGGACGTCGGCGTGTTTTGCTTCGTCCCGGCGTCCATGTAGTCGAACGCCCTTGGATTGAGCGGGCCCGATCCATCGGTCGCACTGAAGTGCGCGAGGCCTGCCGGATTATTGGCGATATGCTGCACGAGCCGCCACGCGTTCCTCGCGCGTGGCGTACCCTTCGCCACCACCCAGCAGCCCTTGTCGACCACGGCCTGGTTCCAGACGATTTCGATTGGCGTCTTCGAAGTGTCCTTGACCGCTTTCGCGTATTCGTTCCAGATGGCGATGGCCTTTACCTCGCCGTCGCGCAGGAGTTGCTGCGACTGCGGACCTTCAGTCCACCACACGCGAATGGCTGGCTTGAGGCGGTCGAGCGCAAGAAATGCGCGGTCAAGATCGTAGGGAAAGAGGCGCTCGGGCGGTACACCGTCGGCGAGTAACGCGTAGGCCAGCACGCGCGCGGGATAGCGTTGCAGGCTGCGCGCGCCGGGGTATTGCTCGAGATTCCAGAAGTCGGTCCAGTTGCGGATCGCACCGCCGCCGAACGCATCCTTTCGATACGCGATCTGGTTCGCGAACGCATGCGTCGCGAGGCCGTTTTCGTAGATCGCGCCAGACCACAGCGCCTGCTCGTCAATATGGCCTTGCGCCGGCTCGATTAGATGCGCCGCGTTGGCTCGAGCGGTGTCGGTCACGCCCAGCGTCGTCACGTCGAATTGATACGTTCCGTTCCGCACCTGCGCGGCAAGCTTGGCGAAGGAGATCGGCGAGACTGTGCGGATCTGCACACCGGTATCCCTCGTAAACGGATCAAACAAGTACTTGCGCGCGGCGGCTTCCCAGTTACCGCCCCAAGTATTCACATAGAGCATATTGCCGTCGGCGGCCGCTGCGCGGCGCACCCAAGGAGGCGAGGCCAGCAGCGCCGTGCCTGCGGCGGAGGCGCGCAGAAAGGCGCGCCGTGAAACGGGCGGATCGAACGCATTATCGCCGTCGCTCTTCATGATGAAAGTCCTTACTTTGAAGGTGGGATCGCGACGCTTCAGCCGAACACGGACTGATAAAGACGCAGCCAGTTGCCGGCGGTTAGCTTGTGCACTTCCTCGGCGTTGAAACCGACGCGGCGCAGTCCGTCGTGCACTTTTTCCAGTTCGCCTGCGCTCTTGAGCCAGTCGGGCTTGGGCGTCTTCCCTGGATTCGCCGCCGACCCCGCCCCGTATTGCACCGAACGCGTCCAACGACCCTTGCGCATCCAGTCGAGATCAGGCTGGCCCGTGTTGTGGCTGAAATCGGTGCCGATGCCCACGCTGTCGATAGACGCGAGTTCGACCGTACGCGCTACCATCTGGCACCACGCGTCCACCGTCGTGCAGGCATCCTGAGGCGTGATGTTGCGATATGCGACGCAGCCGATCACCCCGCCGTTCTCCACTAATGCGCGCAACACGGCATCGCTCTTGTTGCGCTTGTGATCGAAAATCGCGCGGGCGTTGGCGTGCGTGATCGCCACCGGTTTTTCCGACCATTCGATAGCGTCGAGCGTAGTGCGATCGCCGACATGCGAACAGTCGATTACGACGCCGACGCGATTCATCTCGCGCACCACTTCGCGGCCGAAACGCGCCAGACCGCTGTCCCGAGCTTCGTAGCAACTGCCGCCCAACTCATTCTGGTTGTTGTAGGTGAGTTGAACGACGCGCACGCCCATATCGGCGAAGAGTTCGATATAAGAGAGGCGGTCCTCGAACAAATTGCTGTTCTGGTATCCGAGCAGCACCGCGAGCTTGCCATCTTCATCGGCACGGCGAATGTCGGCACTGTTGCGCGCAATGACGATAACGTCCCCGCATTCGCGCTCGAAATCTAGCCAGCGCCCGAGCGAGTCCATCGATTCGAGCGTACCTTCCCAAAAGCCGAGCGTCGGTGTGACGCAGGTAAAACCGCTGGTGCGCAGGTTTTCAAAGACTTCGCGCGTGAAGTGGCCACATTGCAGAGCATCGATCAGCATGAGATCTCCTTGTTTCCATGAGTTGGTGTCGCGTCGCTGCCAAGCTGCGTCGCGCCGGTGTAAAGCAACGAGAGATCGGTTTCATCTTCGTCCGTGCGGCCGATCACACGACCCTGGGCATCGACGATAACGGGTCCCGCGTGACGGCGCGATTCGTACGAGTCCCGCGCCAGCGCATCGTTGGCGCGATGAAAGAGCGCCCACCAGTACGCGCGCTCTACACGCAATCCTTCATGCACGATGCGCGCGATCATGTTCTGGCCCTTCGCTGAGGAAGCGTGAAACAGCACGCGATGTGCGTCGTCGCGCGCTTCCACGTTGGCTTCGAGACCGTATGGTTGCGCCAGCGCCACCACCACTCGCAATTCGTCCGCTTCGCTCGCGTCTTCTACGACGAAGCAGGCGTCGCGACCTTCATGGGCGGCGTCGACGGCCAGATCGACGAGCGTGAGCGCGACGATCCAGGCATGCTGGCCGGCGCAACGCATACGTGTCACCCCGTCATCGAGCGTATCGATCAAAACAGACGACGGCCGTTCCTGTGTAAGTTGTCCTAAGTGTTTGGTTAAATGAACAAAGCCGTCCGTGGATAGCGCGGTCGAAAGCAGCGCGCAATCGCGCAGCGCGGGCACAAGCCCTTCGTCGACACGCGCCAACTGCATGAGACGTTCAAGCACCTGACGGCTCTCGCGTAAGCTGACGGTGATGAGATCGGTTTTCTTCGTTTCAATATTCACGAGATCGCTCAAAGAATCGGTTCGGCGGGATAGAACCAGTGCGGATCGGCGCTACCGGATTGGAGGTCGTCGGGCGTCGGCGCCCCATGGAATAGTACGCCGCGCAGGTTGCGGTTAAGGAAATCACGGGTCTTGTCGATGCCGTGCACGCCCACATTCAGCAGACGGGTTATGTGGGCAGGAACGAACCCTTCGCTCATGATGTCGGCATGCGGCGAGTGAAAATGCGTGCCGTGCAGCGCCTGCACGCGCGTGACGATGGCGCGATGCCACGGTTGCCGGGCGAGAAACGCCGCCGTACTGGCCGATGCATCAAATTTTGCGAGTTCCGCGTGCAGATGCACGACCTGGCGCGGCACATCGAGCGCGAGGTTGATTGCATCGCCCGCTTCGTCGCGCAGGCCTCGGCGCGGCTCTTCCGCCGTCACCGACTTGTACCAGACGTAGCGCGCGCTTTCATCGTCGAGATCCATCGCGAAGGCCCAAGCGTAGTCGTGGCGCAGAATCTCGCGCAGGCGGCCCACGCGCATGGCGGGTTCAAGCTTCAGTTCCTCGTCGATTACGAGGGTTTGCGCGAGCGCATCCGCTTCGTCGGGCACAAGCTCGATAAGCAGGGAATGCAGCGTTTCCAATCCTTCCTGGTGCACACGTCCTGCCAGTGAAGCGCAGAGCTTGGCGAAAGGGGCTGCGCCCAGCGGTACGCTGGCGCGTGCGCGATCGAGCAAAGACTGCACGTCCGCGCGTATGATGACGAGTGCATCCGCGACCACGTCGCTCGATGCGACTTGCTCATAGGCGGCGCGATCTTCGCGGCGGAACTGGATTGCCCTATCAAGCAGGCGCAGCAGCGTTTCAGTCTGCGCGACATCCGGTTTGAAAACCCGCGCACGCGCCAGCGCCTCTTCGCGGATCCACAGCCAGCGGTCGATCAGTCGCGGATGGTTATTCACGAATAGCATGAGACCGAGCGCCGAACCATTGCCAACGCCCAAAAAGCGGCGCATCGGCGCGGCCAGTTCGACAGCCTGCGACGACGCGGCACGCGCCAGATGACCGAGCAAATCCTGAGCGAACACCCGCATCATGTAGGCGCACAACATTTGCGCAGATAGCGACGCGCGCAACGGATGGTCGGTCTCCAAGGAGAGGAACGAGCGCGTGCCGAAGGTGCCGTTGCCATCCAGCCCTGTGTTGCGCATGAGATAGCAAGTCTGCGCAAGTTCGGAGACATCGGGCTGACGGCCTGCTGCAAGTGCCTGCAACGCGTGATCGAAAAAGCGTCCACTGCGGTTGGAGCGACACCAAATTAACGTGCCGGGAGTCGCGCGCCCTTCATAGAGCCGGGGCATTTCCCGCTGCGTCTCGGCCAGCGCGGCGTCGCTCATCTCGCCCTCGACCAGCGCGCCCATCATGTCCCACGATCGGCCGATGATGCGGCCCGTGCGCCCTTCCGGCGACGGCTCTTTCGAGAACACCGGAAACGTGAAGCGCCAGCTGCCGATGTCGATGCGATAGCGCGCCACGCCGTTGCCGCGCCCATCGATATCAAAGCGCGTGCAGACGATCGACCAGCGTTCGCGCATCGCGCGGGTCATCAGCGAGCGCGATGCGCTCACGCGCGACGGCTGGATCGCGGCGAGCCGTTCGGGCAGCATCAGCTCGGCGGGTGCCCGCATCTGCCTGACGAGGTCTTGCAGCCCGGTCGGCGCGGGTGGGTTGAGCACGAGGCTCATTTTGCGTCTCCTTTCAAACGTGCATTGATGTTCTGCGCAGCGGCCTTGACGAGCGCGGCGCAGTTGTCCATTTCAAAACCGACGGTCGGGCCCGAAAGCGCTACCGTGGCAACACAATCGCCGCGCTCGTCGAACACGGGCGCCGCCACCGCCGACACGCTGCGCGGTCCGGTCATGCCGTTGATCGCATAGCCGTCGGCGCGGATCTTTTCCATCATCGAGTCGTCGGGCAACACCGTGCCCGCCTCCCGCCAGCGTTCGCGCTGCCCGGGCGACGCATAGGTCGCGAGAATGCGCCCCATCGCCGTCAACTCCAGATTCAAATGCGCGCCCACGCGCAGATCGGCGCGCAGCACGCCGCGGGATTCCACGCGGCGCACTATCACGGCCTCGGGGCCGTCGAGCACTGCGAGGGAGGCGGTCTCGTTGCTGTCGGACACGAGGTCCTGGAGCACATCAGCGACGCGCGCGCCCAGCTTGGCCTGCTCCATTGCTGCATTGGCGTAGCGAACCATCCGCAGCGTGAGGCGGTAACCACCAGCGTCGGTCTGTTCGACAAGGCCGCCCTCCGCGAGCGTGACGAGGCGTTGCAGAGTAGCGCCCCGCGCCTCGCCCAAGGCGCGCGCGATCTCGGATAACGCCATGGGGCTTGAAGCGGATGCAACCGCATCGAGCACGGCCAAAGACTTCAGCACCGACGACAAGGCACGCACTGCCATACTTGCTCCTCCTTTTTGTCTTCTATTAGAAGACGTTGTCTTCTATTAAATATAGCCTATGCTTGAAAAAAAGTCGTGTCAAAGCTTTCCGTTTCCGGGTTTACCTTTTGCGCTGAAACCAGTGAACGCCTGATGAACGAGGCGGGCGACGATCTCGTCGCCGCGCGTTGGGCCTTGCCCAAATGCCATGCTCAAGGGGCAAGCAATCTGACCGGCAATGTTTGTGGACGCTTGCCGATACAGTCGTCGGGACCTCGAACGAATCGTTCGCATCGTCGGCTGGTTGTTGACCTATTAACCTGCGACTTGACACAAAAAAACCGACGCGATTGCGTCGGCAAAGAGGCTCCGGGCGGAGCCTTGAGAGAGCGGTACGTCGTTCAATACTTCAGTACGACCTAAGGATCGCCGCTTTCGGCGTGCATACCGCTGAAGCGTATGCAGTCGCCCGCAAGTAGCGAATCGACCCGGTTATGACAGATTCACCGCATTCGATGGGTGCTGAAAGGCACACGCTAAAATCCGTAAAGCGCGGCTGGATTACTGGCGAGTATCTGCCTGCGAACTGATTCGTCAGGCGCCCAATGCGACAGTAACGCAAGCATCTCGGCATCGTTCGCTCGCGATTTGCGGCCCGGGTGTGGCCAGTTGCTTGCCCATAAACAGCGTTCGGGATTATGTTCTATCAAGGCACGGGCGAGCGTGCTGACATCATCGTATAGCGGCGGTCCAATCTTCGATGTTTCGTATGGCGCCGATACCTTCACCCACGTTCGCCCTGCATCGAGCAGATTCAAAAGGCTCCTGAAGCCTGAATGATCAGTCGCAACGGGCTCGAGAAACTTGCCGATATGATCGATCGTCAGCAAGCACGGCAGCGCACGCAAACGCGCTTCATATTGCGCTAACTCACGGCCATCGAGTTGAAGGTTGACCACCCAGCCAAATTCCGCAATGCGGCCCGCGATTTCTTCGAGGTCGTCCCACGCAAGTATGCCACCACTGCCTGGAATCATCATAAAGCGCACTCCACGCACACCTGCGTCGTGCATGGCTTGCAATTCGGCGGGTGACGTATCAGGCTTGATTACAACGATGCCGCGCGCCACACCGCCCGACATTTGCAATGCTTCGAGCAGGCATCGGTTATCGTAGGCGTAACCCGTCGGCTGCACGAGGATCGCTCGCGTGAGACCCAAGCGCTGAAGCACTTTCTCGTAGTCGCTCCACGACGCCTGCGGTGGTCCGTAAGTCGATGTGCTCGCGAGCTGGTATCGTTCAAGCTCGTAGATATGGACGTGACAGTCACACGCATTGTCGGGCATGTTGGCAAACGCGTCGTTCAAGACTGCTCTCCTTGCAAGACGCCGGAGAAACCCGGCAAACGGCCGAGTCGCGCGGCATACTCTGCGTTGACCGCATGATCGGGCATGACGCCGTTCAGCAGCGAGCGAACCTGACGCACGGTATCCATAGCCTGATGCTCGACTGCCGACGGGGTCAAGCCGCCCACATGCGGACTCGCTACGAGCTTTGGATGAACGGCGAGCGCCGGAGACGGCATCTGATCGGGCGCCCGTCCCACATCCACGGCGGCGCCAGCTATTACATTGGTATCAAGCGCGTGCAGCAATGAGTTGTCGTCAACGAGTTCGCCTCGCGACGCATTGATGAAAAACGCCTCCGGCCGCATACTTGCAAACGCCGCGCTATTAAAAAGGCCAGCGGTGGCCAGCGTGGCTGGAGCAAGACAGACGACATAGTCGCCATGTTTCAACACTTCTTCGAACGAAACCTGCTCTATGCCTTGCTCCTTGATCGTCACCATCGGGTCCGAGACGATCACGCGCATTCCCATCACCACCCCGAGTTCTGCAAGTCGCTTGCCGATAAACCCATATCCCACAATCCCAAGCACCGAACCACGCAATTCGCGTCCCATCGCAATGACAGGTGTATGTTTTTGCCAGTAAGCCGCTGCGGCCGCACTGATGCCGCGGCTCAGATCGATCATCACGCCGATCACCCACTCAGCAACGGAGGTATCGAAGCCCGGCGTTGCCTGGGTGACTAGTACCCCATGACGGCTCGCTGCGTCAACATCGATATTCCGGATATCCACCGCGACGCGGCAAAATGCGAGCACCTCTGGCAACTGATCGAATAACGCAGCGGGCGCTGCTGCATCGCGGCTTGCAATCACGATCTCATGACCCTGTGCTTCGCGAATGAGTTCGTCGAGCGATAAGGGCCGGCCAAGCGAATTAATTGTCACATCGCCAAGCGTCTTCAGTTTAGTCAACGCCCGCTCGCCGTAGTAGTTCTTGAGCGCGTCGGACGAGTGGGTTAGGTAGATTTTTGTCATTTGGGAGGTGCCGCCTTTTTGGCGCGCGCCGGCTTTGCGACCGACTGACGCGCAATTAACGTAGGTTGGAAAAGAAAGTCTGCAGCAGGAAGATCTGGCTGCGTGCAACGAGCGATCGCCCGCTCGACCATCGTGTTCGCCATCTCGGCAAGTGGCATGGCGACGGACGTCAGGCCGGGGTTCACGAACGCCGCCACGGATAAGCCATCCATGCCGACAACGGATACATCGTCGGGCACGCGCAAGCCGAGTTGCTGCAGGCCCGACATAAGGCCGATAGCCAGCATGTCGTTGACGGTGACAATGCCCGTCGGCATGCATCGCGTTGCGGCGACCTGACTCGCCATGGCGAAGCCGAGGTCCGCGAGTTCGGAGTCGCCAAACGCCTCGGATATCTGCCCCTCGATAACCCTCGCCGTACAGCGCTTACCTTCTCGCGACACACGTTCACGGAAGCCGTCAATCTTGTCCCCGCGGCTCATCGTCTTGCCGCCCGGCAACAGGAACGCTAGGCGCTTGTGGCCGTGATCAATCAGATGATCCGCCGCGAGATAACCCGCCTGGTAGTTGTCGGCGGACACATGATCGACTAGCGAGTGGCTGCCGTTGTTCGCGCTGCGGTCGTAACTCACGACCGCCAGTCCGCGTGAGACGGCTTCGTCTAGATGGCGCTCGTCGTCCAGGGAGGAAACAATGATCACCGCCCTTACGCCGAAAGACAGCAGGTCGTCGATCATGCGCGATTCCTGCTGCTTGTCGCGATGCGTATTACCAAGCAGCAGCCGGTAGTTGAATCGTGTCTGTGCCGCAGCTTCCACGTTGAGCGCGAACTGACCGTACATAGGGTTCGCGGTCGAAGGCACGAGCAGGCCGAGCATCGGCGTGTGCCCTGTCTTCAATTGCCGGGCAGCGCGATTTGGACGGAACGCGAGCGTACGGATTGCCTCTTCCACTCGCGAGTAAGTTTCCGCGCTGAGCTTCTCGGTACGCCCGTTGAGCACGTTTGATACAGAACTCGCCGATACCCCTGCAAGCGCTGCGACATCGTGAATCGTAGCCATGGGTTAACCGCTTCAGACCATGTTGAAATGCCGTGGCAGCCATAACGAAATGGACGGCACGAGGACCAGGAGAACGAGCATCACGACCAGCAAGGCAAGATACTTAAACATGCGCCGCGAGACATCCTCAATGCGCGTGCCTGTCATTGCGCACGTGGCGCATAGACCGAGACCGAACGGTGGGGAAAACAGACCGAGTCCCATCGCAGTGACGGCAATGGTCCCGAAATGCAGCGGGTTCACGCCAACGTGCACTGCAATGGGCACGAGCAACGGCCCGAAGATGATCAGCGCGGGCGCGCCTTCCAGGATGGCGCCAAACACGATCATGATCAGCACCGATACCGCTAGGAACGCCACGCTCCCGTAGTTGTGCGCGAGAGCAAGCATTCCGGCCGACAACATCGCCGGAATCTGCAGGATCGTCAGCGCGAACGCTACGCTGGACGCCGCGGCGATGATGAACAGGATGCCCGCGGCCATTGCAGCAGCACGTACGAACAACGCTGCAATGGCACCTGGCGTGAGCTCTCGGAACGTAAAGCCGCCTATTACGAGCGCATAGACCACGGCGAACGAGGACACTTCGGTCGATGTCGCGACGCCTGAGGTCACGCCTTTGCCGATCATGATGACCATCACGAGCGCGACCAGGGCGCCGCCCAGCAGCCTGCATATAGGCCTGCGGCTCTCAAACGCCGTCTTCGGTTCAATCTTCTTGCCGAAGATCACGACGAGCGTTGCGAGCGCGATCGCCATCACGACAGCGGGGACTATGCCCGCAAGAAACAGCCCACCAATCGAGATGTTCGCGACAAAGCCAATGATGATCATGTTGATGCAAGGCGGAATGGTCTCGGCCATCACGCCTGACGCCGCAAGTACCGCGGCGGTCTCGTTCGGGTCCTGCTTCGTGCGTCGTACTGCTGGCACGACAATACCTCCAACTGCCGCGATATCGGCAAGCTTCGATCCGGATACGCCCGAAAAAAAAGCCGTGGCGAGGATGGCGATTAGGTTCATCGATCCCCGTACGCGACCAAAGATGCGCACTAGCAATTCGATCAATCGCGACGACATGCCGTTCACTTCCATCACGAGGCCCGCTAGCACGAAGAACGGAATGGCGAGCAACACGAAGTGATCCATGCCAGCCATCACTTGCTGGGAGTAGACGATCATCGGCAGACTGGGGTCGCTGATGAAGTACAGCAAAGCCGAGAGCGCGAGCACAAACGCGATGGGCACGCCGACCATCAATCCGCCGACAAAGCCAGCCAGCAGCATCGCGCAGGGTGCAACCGCATACTGCTCGAATTCCGTGTTCCAGCCCCACAACGCAGCGGCAGCAATGCAGCAGGCAAGCAGAGTTAACCAGATGGTGCGCGGTGCACCGGCGATCGCGCTCGCGACAGCGACCACGGTCATCAGTAACGCGCCGAGCAATACGGGAAGCACGTTGAGCCACTGTGGCAAGCCCATCGGCGTGGTCACGTTTGCCGAGTCTTGGAGCAGCAGCCACGCGGAGTAAGCGAGGCCGCCCGCAGTTCCTGCGATGACCCAATAGCCAATCTGCAACGCAACTGCGCGCCAGGCGAGGGGCAACAGTGCACGAAAGAAATCGATGTTCACATGCTGCCTCCTCGCAAGCACTGTCGCTCCGCCAAGGAACACCATCATGATCATCAGGCCGCGTGCGACCTCTTCAGCCCAGTCAACCGGCTGGTGCACGAAGTATCGAAGTATGACCGAGACGAACACCACTAGCACATCCATGCCGAGCACCACCGCGCACAGACGTTCGATGAACGTGCACAGCGTGGCGAGCAAATGGCCGCCTGTGGACAGCGTACCGAAACCCCATGCGCTCGACGTAATCACGCGCCCTCCCACTTTAGCCGGCGCTTCCGCAATGTGCAGGTCCTGCGTGGCAATGTTGCTAAATAAATCGTTCATATCAGCTCCCCATCCTTAACACTCCAAGCGTGTGCAAACTCAGGCTCGCGCGGCGTCGATTGCGGCAAGCACGGGTGCTGTCACCGGATTGCTACGCGTGAACGGAACCCACAGCTTCTCGCGCATCAGCTTGCGGATGTTGGCGCGTTCGGCGTCCGCCATCGGATAAAAGGTCATGCCTGCTTTCTTGAGCGAGGCGATGGCGTCGGCGCCCTTGGTGGCCGCAGCCTGCCGCTGATAAAGGCTCGCTTCATGCGCGGCTTCACAGAATTGCGGCTTGATCGCATCGGGGATCTTCGAGAGGCCGCGCTTCCCGATCACCGTAATGCACGGGCTGAACAGGTGGTTCGTCTGCCAGCTGTTCTGCACGACTTCGTTGAGCTTGTTCGATAGCACACTTGCCGCGTCATGTTCGAAGCCTTCGACCACCCCCGTCTGCACCGCGGTGTACACCTCGTTGAAAGCGATCGGCGTCGGGATCGCGCCCATCAACTTGAACGTTTCGATAAAGGCCTGCGTCGGCAGCACGCGGAGCTTCACGTTCTTCAATTGCGCAATGTCTTTGATCGCAGGCTTCGTGTATACGCTGCGCGCGCTGAAGTGCGAACCCCATCCAACGACTGAGCAACCTGTTCGTGCTTGCAGCAGCTTGTCGTAGATATCCGCGACGCCATGGTCGACCGACTTGCCCACATGCGCCCAGTTATCGAAAAGAAATCCGAGATCGAGCAACGCGAATTCGGGGAGCGCCGTGGCCCAGATCGAACTGCCCGTGATCATCATGTCGATGGAACCAAGCCGCACTTGCTGAACGACATCCGCCTCCTTGCCCAGTTGCCCGTTTGGAAAGAAGTCGACGCGGATCTGGTCGCCCACGCTCTTCTTCAAGTTCTCCTGAAGACGTTGGTAGTAGATGTAGTGCGCGGAATTCTCGTCGGGGGTCATCGTCGATGAAAAGCGCAACTGAACCGGTGCCGCAGCTCGGCCGACTTGTGGCACCACCAATGTGGCGGCAGCCGCGCCGGCCGCATGCAAGAAGTGACGACGTGAAGCCTGCATGTCTTTGTCTCCGTCTGACTTGTGGTTGGTAGAACGATTTACTAAACCGTTGCTCCGATCATAGGGACAATTTTTTAAGGCTTCAATATCCAAGGGTTAACACTGTCTATAGGGGAATACCCCGCATGAATCGGGAAAATCTAAGTCGCGCCGCGAACCGATCTCGCCAGCATGATTGTGATGACAAGGCACATGCGTGCTGGCATGGATGACTTTCCACTATGGTTCGTTCGAACGTGCCATGGTTGACCATCGCGAAACCGCGATAAGACCAGAGAGGAAACTCGCACGTCGCCCACAAACGCGGCATCAAACTCCGGGTTGCGGGACCCGAACTTCGATGCGTCGCCGGCGATGATGCTCTGCTCGCCCTGCGGCAATTTCAAAACTTATGGGCAACCCAATCGACTGCTCCTCCGGAGTCGCGAATAGTAGAAATCAAGGCGACTAAGGCCAGAAAATTCGCGACGCTTCAGGTCATCCGAAGGACCTGACATTCCATTTAAGTTGCCCGAACAGGAGTCTGAGCCCTTCTTTCGTGCGTCGGAAATTGAAGGTACCGGTCTCGCGATCGTGAAAGAGAATCTGTGAGTTCATAAAGGTTCAGTTCGCCTGAGTAACCCACCCGACGGCGGCCTGGAAGTCGCGGTGACCTTGCCGCTGCGTGGCAGCGACTAGGTGTTCAGCTCACTGGACACCGGCATTCCGCGCAAAAAGTACCCCGGCGATGGTCCTTGACGCACGTTACTGCGAGGTGGCGCGATTCGGCCCACAACGGACCGAGCATTCACTCCGGCATCAAACGCTTCATGGCACAACCAGCGACGCGGCCATCGAGTAGATATGCTTGATTTGAGGTTGTCAGTATTCGACTGATCGCTGTCATTGCGATGCCTCCGTGCTTCATTGTCTACGATGATTCTGGCGACTCACCGGAGAGCCACCGTTCCCCGGATCGCGCCTCGGTAGCCCCAGCGACAAATGTACATTGGACCCGCCTTACCAGCGCGGGTCCAATGCTGACCGATACCAGGACCGATGCCTTGGCTGTTCTAAAACCGATGGCGGATGCCCGCAGATACGTTAATCTGGGTCTGCGTCGATGAGGTAGCGCTCAGCGTATTCAGATATGCATGAACTTCAGGATTGGAGCTCACATGCTGATACTGCCCGATCAGATAAAGGTCCGTTCGCTTGCTGAGGAGATAGTCCGCAAGGAGGCTGACCTGGTTGTAGTTCGGAGCCAGCCCTCCGCCAAGATTCGAGCGCGTATAGGTGTAAGCTCCAGAAAGCAGAACCGAAGGCGTCACGAAGTAGCGTATGTTCCCTTCGAAGTTCTGAAACCGGGCGCTGTCGCCAGCGAAAGAAATACCGGCGTGCGTTCCCGATTGCCCGGCTGAGACTCCGCCGCCGGCCGCGTTGCTGAGATTTGTCTGGCTGTACACGAAGCCGAGTATTGCTGAACCGAACGAATAGTTAATGCCACTACCAAAGGTCCGTTGCGTGCCCGCCTTGAATCCATATGTGCCCGTTGCTGTGCCAGGGCTGGTCACTGCGACAGCGAAGTTATTCACGTCGTTGTTAAGCTGGAGATAACCGGTTGCGACAGTCAATCCCCCGAATACGTATGACGCGCCGAAGCTGTACGCCCGGTTATTTGCGAACTCAGTCGAGTTCGAGAAACCATACATTCCGCCGAACTTGAAGCCACCGTAGTTAACGCTCGAATATTTGATCGTGTTGTTAAGGCGGATAGCGTTGTCGAGGTTGTCGTTGTCGTACGGGTGAGCGAAGAACGTTCCTCCGGAAGCGGTCCCGGTGAGCGACAACGGCGCAAGATAATCCACGACGCCATCGTACTGCCGGCCCATCGTGACGGAACCATACTGCGAGGATGACAGCCCAACAAATGCCTGCCGGCCAAATAGTCGCCCGTTTTGTCCCAATGTGCCGTTGCTGATGTTGTAACCGTTTTCCAACGTGAAAATGGCTTTGAAACCACTACCTAGTTCTTCCGAGCCGCGCAGGCCCCAACGACTGCCGTTTATATTGCCGCTGGAAATGGACCAGACGCTGTGGCCACCAACGTTGCTCGTGTAGCTGATACCTTCGTCCAACACACCGTACAAAGTCACACTGCTTTGTGCATGGGCAGCAGAGGCTGCGAGTCCAGCGACCGCCAATACGATCGTGTTCGTTCTTTTCATTTTAACTCCTCCAGATAAACACTACAATAATGTAGTAGGTAGAACTAAGTTTCTACCGCATCATTGAACGACTTGAGCAATCGCTCTTTGTCTTCTTTTCACAGCCCGTGATATCCAGATGGCTTTTTCCCAACAGGACGCGGTCGCTAAAGCAACGTCTCCTCCACAAATACCTGTGCGACCGCTCGCCCCGCTTTGTTTCTTATCCGTCTGTCAGGGAAGCATCCGCCTGCTTCCTGAAGTGACATCTTTACTGCTGCTCGATATCAAGTGGTGGTCGCCACTTCGCAAATCGATTTTCAATGACAGTCATGATGAATTCAGCAGTCAACGTGACTATCATTACGAGCACGATTGCGGCATACATACCCGATGCATCAAAGGTTCCCTTCGCGATGGAGATGAGCTGACCGATACCAAAGCGCGCACCAACGAACTCTCCGACGATGGCGCCGATGATGGCGAAACCAAAGCTGACGTGCAAACTGGCAAAGATCCAGCTCATCGCAGATGGAATGATCACGCTGCGGTTTAACTGCCTCTTGCTCGCCCCGAGAATTCTTGCGTTTGCGATGGTATTTTTGTCGGATTCCCTGACACCCTGGAAGGCGTTGGAAAAGACAATGAAGAACACCATCACGAATGCGAGCGCGACCTTGGAGGCAAGGCCCAATCCCATGATCATGATGAATATCGGCGCCAGCACAACCCGTGGAATGGAATTGATGGCCTTGATGTATATGGAGAAAACGTTGGCAAGAAACCGGCTTCTCCCAAGACCGATGCCAACAAAAACGCCAGCGATCGATCCGGTAAAGAAGCCGATAAGGGCCTCCTGCATGGTCACCCATAAGTTGTACCAGAGAGAGCCTTCAGCGGTTCCATCCACAATCCATCCGTACAAGCGTGTAACGATCGCACTCGGGCTCGAGTAAAAGAATGGATCGATCCAATTGAGATTTGAGGAAAGCTCCCAGAGACCGAGCGTGGACAACAGGACCGCTATCTGACAGATTAAGACGAGGTGCTTCTCCCGCTTTATCTTGCGCATGGCAGCCGCTTCGAACTCAAAATCTGTGTTTTTGCTGCGGTAGCGCGGAACAGCGGCAACGATCTTCTCAGTCATATCATCCTCAGGCGGCTTCTGTTGAACCGCGATAACTCGTTTCAACCTCTTGTCTAAGGTCCTCCCAGATCGTCTTGCAATACTTGATGAACTGGGGCTCGTAACGAATATCGGAAACTACACGCGGTCGCGGGATGTCAATGTGATAGACGGACTTGACTGTTGCCGGGCTCGCGGTTAACACGTAAATCTTGTCCGCCAGTGCCACCGCTTCCTCGAGGTCATGTGTGACAAAGATCACAGAAGCCTTGCGCTCCGCCCAGAGCTTAAGCAGTACCTCATGCATGACCGTCCGTGTCTGTACGTCTAGAGCCGAGAACGGCTCATCCATCAGAAGGATCTCCGGTCCGTTGATAAAGGTTTGAGCGAGCTGCACTCGCTTTCGCATGCCGCCGGAGAGTTGATGCTGATAATGGTGCTCATACTTCGAGAGGCCGACCCGGGCGAGCCATTCCCGGGCGAGAGTTGCGGCTTTCGCGTGGTCCATACCGCGGTACAGCGGCCCAGCCATGGTATTGGATAAGACGTTGCGCCAGGGAAATAGCGCGTCAGTCTGAAAGACAAACCCGACCCGCGGATCGATCCCCTTGATCGGTCCACCCATCAGCTTCACCTCCCCCGCACTGGGTTTGGCAAGCCCTGTGACAAGGTTAAGAGTCGTCGACTTTCCACAACCTGTGGGTCCGACTACAGCGACAAACTCGCCACGCTCCACACTCATGTTGAAGTCGCGCAAAACAGTCAGTGACTTTCCGGTTGGCGAAACGAACCGCCGGCTTACATTGATCAGCTCGATTGCGGGAGACTGATTTTTATGCTGTGTGTTCAAGATAGTTCTTCCCATCTCAATACGTTAGTATGACTAGCGGGATTTCTCGCCAGCTAGTCCCGAACAGATACTGTCAACCGGTAACCACTACTTGACCGACTTTACAAATTCAGTGGTGTACGTCTTATAAAGGTCGACGTTCTTGCCTTGAACGTTTTTGGAGAATTGGGACAGCACCGCATAAACCGTCCTAGGTCCGTCTGCCGGCATGACGCCATCCGCAGTGAACATTGCCTTGCTGATGGCTAGCGCCTTAACGTAGTCATCTTTGTCGCCGAGGTAGAAGTCCTTCGGCATCTTGTCGGCAATTTCGGCCGCGCTGTGCGTATCGACATATCGAAGCGTCTTTACGAACGCGTTTGCCAGCTTTTGAGCGACATCCTTGTGACTGTCGACCCAAGACGTCGCCATGTATAACGACGCACCAGGATACGTTCCGCCGAGGGCAGTGCGTGTGGATTCGGGCGTGCGCAAGTCAACGAGTACGCGGGCGCCGCCTTTCAGCACTTGAGAAACGGTCGGCTCTGTGCTGATCCCGGCTTGAATTTGGTCTTGCTGCATGGCCGCCATAAAGGTCGCGCCAGCGCCGACAGGGAGTCTGGACAGTTCGCCAGGCTTCAACCCCGCTTTGGAAGCGAGGTATAGAGTGAGGAAATCGGTCGATGAGCCAAGGCCCGTGACGCCGACCGTCTTGCCCTTGAGGTCCGCAAAGGTCCTGATTTCGGGGTGCTTTCCAGAGGCCATCTCTACGAGCCCTGGCGAAAGGCTAAATTGCACGACGGACTCGACAGATTTTCCCTTCGCCTGAAGATCAACGCAGTGGTCGTAAAAGCCGACCACGCCTTGAACGACGCCCGCTAACAACTGGTTTTCCGCATCCACGCCGGCCGGCTCATTGAGAAGCTCTACGTCCAGGCCTTCGGCCTTGAAGTAGCCAAGCGATTCCGTCAGCTTCGCAGGAAGATATGCCTGCTTTTCGTACCCCCCCACTATCAATGTGATCTTTTCCGCAGCCAGTGTTGTTTGCGTGCTTAGGCAAAAACATACAGCCGCGGCAAGCGCAACGACGCCCAGAAACCTCCGTTTCAATCGCATGTCATCTCCTCCATGTCCCGGTCGGTCACGTTTTGTTTATTACCGACCCGGGTCGCCTCGAACTTGGTCAACGCATAAGGTTTACGCAACTATCAGATGTGCCGCTCCTGCGAACCGGTGTACAACTGTCGCGGGCGCGCGATCTTTCGCTTCGGATCGTCGATCATCTCGTTCCACTGAGCGACCCATCCGACGGTACGAGCCACTGCAAAGAGCACGGTGAACATGTTGGTCGGGAAGCCAAGGGCTCGAAGAGTGATCCCTGAATAAAAGTCGATATTGGGATACAACCGCTTGCTGATGAAATACTCTTCGCTCAGTGCCCTGCGTTCCAGCTCCAGTGCAATCTCGAAAAGTGGATGATTGTGGATGCCTAGGTGATCGAGCACTTCATGACAGGTCTCTCGCATGATGTTGGCGCGCGGGTCATAGTTCTTATAGACGCGATGACCGAATCCCATCACCCTGAAAATGTCGTCCTTTTTCTTCGCACGCTCGATGAACGAGGGGATGTTATCGGGTGTCTCAATTGACTCCAGCATCTTCAGCACTGCCTCGTTCGCGCCACCGTGTGCAGGCCCCCACAAGCAGGCGATGCCTGCAGCAATGCAGGCGAACGGATTGGCGCCCGACGACCCTGCACTTCTCACAACAGATGTCGAGGCGTTTTGCTCGTGGTCGGCATGGAGCATGAATATGCGGTCGATCGCTCTGGCCAGAACAGGGTCCGATGCGTAGTCCTCAGACGGCACTGCGAAGCACATACGAAGGAAATTCGCCGAGTAGTCGAGATCATTTTTTGGAAAAACGAAGGGCTGTCCGACCGAATATTTGTAGGCCATTGCGGCCAAGGTCGGTACTTTTGCGATAAGTCGCATCGACGCAACCTGCCTCTGCTGCGGATCGGTGATGTCTGTCGAGTCGTGATAGAACGCTGAGAGCGCTCCTACCACGCCTGTCATGATCGCCATCGGATGCGCATCTCGCCGAAAGCCCCGGAAGAAATGCGACATCTGCTCGTGTACCAAGGTGTGGTAGGTTATATGGCTCTCGAACTCCTTGCTTTGTTCAAGTTCCGGCAGTTCCCCGTTCAGAAGCAGATAGCAGACATCGGTGTAAGAGCGCTGCTTGACCAACTGGTCGATGTTGTACCCTCTGTACCGAAGGACCCCCTCGTCACCGTCGATGAAGGTGACTGCCGATTCACACGACGCTGTTGATGTGAACCCGGGGTCGTACGCGAACATACCGGTTTTATCGTACAACGATCCAATATCGATGACATCGGGACCCTCACTACCGCTGCGGAGTTCGAAGGTCCAGCTTTTGTCTGCAACAGTGAGCTTGATTGTTTCTGCATCGGTGCGCATTCAACTGCTCCATCAGTCATTGCCAGTTATCAAATGACGTTCGCAGCGCGTAGGACGGCGATTTCTTCAACTGTGAGTCCCAGGCTCTGGTACACCTCTTCATTGCTTGCACCCAAAGCGGGGCCGAGGGACCTCACGAAACCTGGTGTCTCGCTCAATCTGGGCACGACATTCGGGATCGTGATCTCCCCAACCCTGTCATCCTGGACCTTGAGAAGATTGCCGCGCGCGTTGTATTGCGGGTCTTCAAAGATCTCGTCGATAGCGTAGATGGGACCGCACGGAACTTGTGCTTCCTCACAAGCCACGAGAATCTCGTCGCGTGTCCGCGACTTTGTCCAGGACACGGCGAACTCATTAACCGCCGCCTCGTCGGCTCGACGATCCGGGTATTTAGACCACTTGCCATCCGGACCCACTGCTTCTCCACGTCCAGCAGCCTTCGCAAAGCGTTCGAAGATCTTGTCATTCGTACAGGCGATGCTGACCCAGCGATTGTCTTTCGTCGGGAAATTGCTGTGTGGCACGGAGTGGTGCGACGCCGGCCCGCTACGCTCTCGAACTTTGCCATCCGCAGCGTAAGCGGGCGCCATTTCGTCGAGAATACGGAAGACGGACTCGTACAACCCGATGTCGATAAACTGCCCAACGCCGTGCAGATCGCGAGCACGAAGCGCGGTGAGCACGCCGTTTGCCGCGAAAAGCCCGGACAGATAGTCGGCGAGCGTTGCGGTGCCGGGGGACGTTGGCGGGCGATCCGGATATCCGGTGATGTAGCCTAACCCACCGAAAGCCACACCAATGCGGCCAAAGCCTGGGCGATTGCGAGCGGGGCCATCCTGACCAAACCCAGTAACGCGTGCCATCACCAGCTTTGAGTTGTGCTCCCTCAGATCTTCCCAACCAAGTCCCCAGCCCTCAAGGGTTCCCGGTTGAAAGTTTTCGATTACAACATCCACCTCTTTGACGAGACGCTTGACAAGATCGGCACCCTCTTCGCGCCTGAGATCCGCGGTGATTGACCGTTTGTTTCGCCCTTCCGAGAGGAACATGAGTGTTGCGTCTTCCGCCTCCGTTGGGGTGCCGTATCGACGGCAGGGATCCCCGACGTTGGGCATCTCCAGCTTGATTACATCTGCGCCGAATTCCGCAAGGAGTGTTCCGCAAAATGGCCCCGCGATGTACGTCGCCATCTCGAGCACACGGATCCCCGCGAGCGCTTGTTTAGTCGTTGACATAGTCCGAGTTCCAGTTGTAAGGTTGCTCAGCCGTTCTTTGCAGCTCGCCGACGCTCTATCGCGTCACGCTTTGCGAGAATCTTCCGAGCTTTCTCGGCAATGGGATAGTCGACAAAGACCTCGCCGACACGCATGGACGCAAGCCCGCCCTTCTCTGCCTCGGTGAACTCGTTAATGATCCGCTCGGCCCGGGCGATCTCTTCCGGCGAAGGTGAATAGACCTCGTTGACAATCTCAACCTGACTGGGATGGATAATGCGGCGCCCCTGGAATCCGATGCGGCAAGATTCTATGCACGAAGCCCGCAAACCATCGAGATTGTTAAGATCGAGATAGACCGTATCAAGCGGGGCGTCGAGTCCTGCTGCGTTCGAAGCCACGACGAGTTGTGCGCGGTAGGGGCGCGCTTCATTCTGGTCCGGACTCAGAATCAGATTCAGTTCGAGCGCCAGGTCACCAACGCCCAGTCCGGCTCGCTTGACCCGGCGTACACCCTTGAGAGATTCGGGTGCGTTGATGACGCCCAAGCCCGACTCCACGACAGGAAGCAGATCCACTTTATCAACATCAACGCCAAATCTACGTTCAAGTTGACTCATCAGCCAATCAATCGCGAATAGGTCGCGGGCGTTTTCGACCTTCGGCAAGGAGATGCCGTCTGCGCCTGCCGCGATCGCTGCTTCGATATCGTCGAGGCAAAATTCAGTAGCCATCGAATTGACGCGAACATAGGCCAAAGTTGGGCGCGGACCTGACAGCAACTCGCGAAGATTTGCGCGAGCCTCGGGCTTCTTGGAAATCGCCACGGCGTCTTCGAGGTCAAGAATTGCAGCGTCGGCGCCGGAATTCAATGCTTTCTCAACACGCCGGGGATTATCGGCGGGGACATAGAGCAATGAGCGAAGAAGCTGAACGGGCATGATTTACTTCCTTTAAGAGTAATTTGGCGACAACGAGTCCTTGAGGATTGTTGGATATCGCGCATGGATCCGTCGATCTGTGTCCGATATGACTATCAATAATTACGTAGGATAACTATTTATTTATGTGACGAATATTGTGTGATCGGTGACTCCCAAGTAAGCAGCGCCGTATACCGAAGGTCGCGTCGAAGACCGTAGCGGCGCTAATCGCAGCCAGCAAGACTCACACGCAAGAAGGCACGTTGCGACCGCTCACGGCCAACGCCGTGTGAAAACGCATGTCGAACCCGGTGTTCTATAGATTCGGCTCTTCAGATCACGCTGCAATGGTTTGGCGGCAGTTCGGGAAGGGTAAAGCGACGCCCTAAACCGAGTACTTTTATGTTTTCACACGACCTCTGCCGACGACGGCGAAGGATCCGTCCGACACAAGTAATTCACTATTTAGGATTCCAAATTACAAAGGACCGATAATTAGAGCGGTGCTTTGTCCGTGTAGCGTCTCCTAACTCAGAGCCGTCCTCCAGCCAGATAGCCAGCAATAGATATGAGCTTGGTACGCATCCCACACGTGGGGCTGCGTCCGGTAACTGAGTCTGCCGCCAAAGCATCTTGCTGTGAAATCATTATGTCTACAATCTGCCGGATTGTCTACATCAATTTGGGGACAATTTTTGGCGAGTCACGATTCTGCGGCGACTTGCTCTGGATGGCTGAGCGGCTACCCGAAACGGCGTCGGCTCGTGAATGAGACTGTTGTTGCGCCGCCGTTGATGACGCGGCATCGACTTGCTGAGGGTGGGGTTCGAGATGCGCTAGGAGGAATGAAGTCGCCCTGAAACCTCCGTGATCGGCGGCCTAACTCAGCGTGATGACGTACAAACGGGAGGTCCGGCGTGGTTCTTCATTAAACGGTGCAACGGCTTCGGTCCCTGTCACTCTAAAGCTTACGCGGCTGCAACGCGTGCCAAATGGAATGAACGCGCGCTTGCAGCCCACCTGCAGCGAGGGACTCCGTCAGCTTCAACAAGCTGGTCGAGGGATATCTGCCGAACACGAGAGACGGTCCCTTGGCCCAGCGCGGCGCAGCCGAAATTGTGCAGCGCCGCAAAATTGACCAAGCGCTGCAGGACTATGGCTGACTAACGAGCTTTTTCCGGGCTGAAGTGCCGTCGCGGAGCTGCTCGATCAAGGCGTCTCTGCCCAAGGCGATATGCCTACGCATTGCTGCTTCCGCACCTTCAGGATCTCGCTTCTCAATACGGTCTACGATCAGCTCATGTTCGCCGAACACTTCCTGAAAGCCCCGGCCCACGCTCACCGCTTGGAACCTGATTACGCGCAAAAGTGCATACAGATCGCGGCACAGGATGTCCTCAAGCCACTGATTGTGGCTACCCTTGGCAATCTGTACGTGAAAGTCATTGTCGTGGACGCCCTGTCGGAACGCCTGGTTCGAGCTTCCTAGTCGTCTCATTTCCAGCAGGCTGGCCTTCAAGGCATTGAGCTGCGGAAGCGACATATTTTCGGCCGCCTGCCGCGCAGACATGCCCTCTAGAGCCTCGCGAACAGACAGAACCTGTCCAATGTCTTCGACACTTAGATTAGCGACTCTCACCCCAGAATTCGGTGTACGGCGCACCAAGCGACGCCCTTCCAGTGTCCGAATAGCTTCCCTCAGAGGTCCCCGACTCACGCCGAGCTGCTGAGCAATCAAAACCTCCGATAGTTTCTCGCCAGGGAAGATTACCCCCTCCACGATCATTTCCTCGATCTGATCGGCGATTTCGTCAACGCGTGCCATTTATACTGTCCGATAGTTTCGCGGGGCGCGGTAAGAGAGCAGGTACTTTAGCATTATGATGCAACTGGTACCCCCTTGGCCACATCGGCACAGGTTCAGGCACACCATCCAGCCTATCCTGAAGCGACCGAAGCTAATGCACTTGGGCGGGAGGTCAAAGCGATGCCACGATAGACCGCTCGCGCGGTGACATCCATGTAGTTTAGGCCACCGACACGCACTGGCCGCAACGCATGAATCAAAGCAACCTACCTGCATTCGTCATCGAACGCCTTGCTGATCGACGGCCTTCCATTTCGTTTAGCCGTCGGACTTTACCTACCCGAGCTCGACGTCGGCAAGCACGTTTACGAGCCAGCACGCTTCTCGTAAGCATTAGGCCTACACCGTCGCGCGCGACAGGATCTGCCGCTAGCGAACGGGATCGATATGAGAGGCGGCACGCCGCAAAAAAGCGCGAATTTCCAGCGTTCATCTGTTATTGATTGGATCGCTTCCGACGCAAACGCCCGCCAGTGAGAACAAGAGGGTCCCGCAGCCCGCAAGGATGCATAGCAAATCCCCTAGCCGGCCACGACCGAACTCATTCTTAATCGCCTGCGCTATCAGCGGACGCCTTAAGAGTTTTTGCAAGAAGCATTTTGAGGGGCTGGTGTTGAAACGGAAAATCCTCGGCGGACGCGAGCGCGATTCGAACCAACGCAAATCCGACAATAGATCCTGCCAGCAGCATTGCGCGCTCGTTCCGATGGCGTCCGCTCAGAGCGCCTGCAATGGGCGCCACGAAGCGATCGCGCAAATGCCTACTGACAATTGGGCCGGCGGCCGTGCTTCCAATGGAATAAAGCAGCAAACGCAATGGGTCATACCCAGAAAACCAATCATGTTGATCCAGTTCACTTGTCAACATTTCAGCGGCGTCAGATGGCAACCCCTTTATACCGTGTTGCAATACGTCGTCGGTATCAAATGCGGTGGAAATGACCGCTTCAAATAAAGCTTCCTTCGAGCCGAAATAGCGTATAACTAGCGCCGCATCGACCTCTGCTGCCGTCGCAATCTCGCGTACGCCAACTCCGTCATAGGTACCTTGCGAGAACAGAACCTTAGCGGCGTCAAATATTCGTGCCCGAGTGCTCGCGGCGCTGCGCGCACCCGCCCTGCTGCGCTCGGTCATACCGGCGGATTTGTCGACTTTTCCCATGCCCCAATAATATCAACGACTGTTGACACAAGCAACTCTCCGCGCCTAATATCAACACTCGTTGACATTAGGGGTCCGGAAATGAGTTTGGCAGGGATGAGCGCAGTAGTAGTGGGCGGCAGTAGCGGAATTGGTCTTGAAGCAGCGCGGCTTTTTGTCGAGGAAGGCGCGAAGGTAGCGATCGTCGGAAGGCAACAGCATCGATTAGACAAAGCGACGGCAGCATTTACTGGGAACATCATCGCGGTCAGTGCGGATGTATCAAGACCCGACGAAATCAATCTGGCCATGCAGCAAATAGTTGACCGAACCGGCCCGATTGACGTGCTGTTCGTGAGCGCAGGAGTCTCCGACGCACCTCCATTCAGCCAGACGACAGAAGCCGCTTTTGATCACCTCATCGGCATCAACCTTAAAGGGACGTTCTTCGCCGTGTTGCACGCTCTTCCGCATTTGCGCGATGGGGCTTCCGTCATATTGACTGGATCGGTAGCGGGAAGGAAGGGCCGCCCCGGCGACCCTCTTTACGCCGCCAGCAAGGGCGCTGTGCGCAGCTTCGGCAGGACACTCGCGACTTCTGAGGAAATTCTCGCCCGACGCATCCGTGTGAATGTCCTCACACCGGGTCCAATAGTCACCCCGCTGACGGCAGAGGCAACTGAAATACCGGCAGTGCGCGACTTCATTGCTGAAATGGTTCCGCTGGGACGATGGGGCGAAGCACGCGAAGTTGCGCAAGTAGTTAAGTTTCTCGCGTCAGACGCATCAAGCTATATAACCGGTGCAGAGATCACTGTCGACGGCGGGCTAGCACATGTCTGATAATCTTCACCTGCCGCACAACCACCTGCTCCACGGGAAAACCGTAGCAATCGTAGGGGGCGGACCCGCCGGCCTCATGCTCGCACGCATGCTGCAGAAGAACGCCGTCCGCGCTCGCGTGTTTGAGCGCGCCCACTCATTCGATTCGAAGAACCAAGGCGGAAGTCTCGACCTTCACAAAGGCAGTGGCCAACTGGCGCTTAGGCGCGCGGGGCTGTTTTCCCGTTTTGTAACGCTCTCGCGATCCGATGCCCAGACAACGAAAATCCTGAGTTACGACGGTCGTGTCAGGGCCGTACTCGATGCTGATAGCACTACGGGTGCAAGACCTGAGATTGATCGCGGCGTTTTGCGAAAGATACTACTGGATGCCTTGGGCGGAACGACGGTAGAAACAGGGAAGTCACTGCTGGGCGTCGCTTCGACGGAGTCCGGCCGTTATCAATTACAGTTCGACAACGGCGGAAGTGTTGTTGCCGACGTCGTCATTGGGTGTGATGGGGTCCGGTCGAAGGTGCGACCCATCCTCACAACTCAGGTTCCGGAGTACACGGGGGTTACTTTTATTGAAACCCGGCTGCCAGCTGCAGAAAAGACTCACCCGGATATTGCGGCGCTCGTTGGCGAGGGCAACATTCTCTCGCTCGGAGACCAAAAGGGACTGCTTGCGCAACGAAACGGCGACGGAAGCATACGCCTCTATGTGGCTCGACGGATCGATGAGCGCTGGGCGCGTGATGGCACGATTGATTTCAGCAACGTGACCGCCCTGAGGGAGCAACTGCTGTCATGGTTCCCCGACTGGTCACCGGTACTGGTTGATATGCTGCGCCGCTCTGAGGACAGGTTCCACCCTTGGCCACTCTACGCACTTCGCCCCCAGCACGACTGGAAGAGCGTCCCCGGCGTCGCTGTCATCGGCGACGCTGCGCATGTAATGCCGCCGTTTCTGGGGCTAGGTGCGAACATGGCTATGCTTGATGCGGTTGAACTCGCCGATCACCTCCTTGACAGGAAGTTCGCTTCTGTGGAGAGCGCTATTAGCAGCTTCACCGAAGCTATGTTTGATCGCATGAGACCCCTCATCGACGAAGCACTAGCAACGCAAGATCTGATGTTTAGTGACGATGCTCCATCGCAGCTCCTGAACCAGGTGATTGACTAGTTCACGCGACAGCGACTCCAGGTCACTGAATACGGCAGCCCCTCCGTCCCCGCGTTAGGGGAACAGTCGATGCCACAATTCACGTACCGTAGGGGTCATGCACTCCTCCGATGGAACGAAAAGTTCATCAGACCGCGCATAGACTTTTGCGTATAAGGCCTCCGGTACAAATTTGGGTATTCCGAGTTCGACGAGTTCCCTGTCCGATGCGGGAATGATTCCTACGAGCGAAAAGCCCGCTCGCTCAACCAATTTTTGTGCATGAATATTCTTTAACGAGACATGGTTGTATGCCATCGCCATACCCATCGCGCAGGCCTGCTTGTCGATAATGAAGGGACCGAAGCGCGAAAGACCGCTTTCCCTATGGGCGGGTGAGACCACTGCAAGCCTGCCCTGGATGACTTTGCTTTCCTGGAAGCGTTCAAGAGAGTACATTGAAACCACTTCGTGCTCATGCCTGCAAACGTAGACCATCAGATCCGTCTCATCCTCATCAGCAAGGCTCACCTCCTTTTCATAAAATTGAGGGTCGAGAAAACAGCTCGCCGAGCCTACAGAAATGTCGGGATACCATCGACGAACGCATTCACTAACGGCGGCGATATCGTTTCTATGCATTTGCTCGAACCTGTAGCTCGGTAGTGCAAGTTCGTCAACCGATAGTGCCTCTAATCTCGCCCATTTCATAACGACGCTCCCGTTGGTACAGCGAGAATCAAATTTTGGAATAGATTTCGCAAGTGAATCGGCCCGACGCACTCAAGCTGTCAGGAACCGTTCGCTGGACGAAAACCCGGGCGCCAACCCCTCGAGCCTCGCGAACCATCGCGCCGCGACGTCCGTTCGACACTGCCTTAAGGGTTCCACTGACAAGGTCGTCTAGCTGGCAGACGATCGAGTCACGGTAATTGACTGGTCCGCAAAGGGGGAAAAGTGTTTGTACCGATGTAAAAGTCGGTGCCGGACAACGACCAGTACCAAACGCATAATGGATCCGGGAGGAAGACCTTGCGCGCTTCAATCTGGTTTAGCGCCGAAGCGTCGAGACGCCGCTTTGCGCCGAACGAAGCGCTGCTCAACGACAGCCTTCCCCCATTGCGTCCCCCGGGCCGCCTCTGCCAGCCGAAAGCCAAACGCTTCATATAAATGACGCGCGGCATCGAGGCCTTCAAACGTCCACAAATAGGTTTCGTCGAAGCGTTCGTCGACAAACGCCATGGCGCGCGCCATCAGCTCCCTTCCGACGCCTAAGCCACGCAACGAATCATCGACGATAAACCAGCGCAAGTGCGCAACGCGGCCTGTCATGTTTCCGTCGATGGCAATCGACGCGAGCGTTCGGCCGTTGTCGACCACGAGCCACAGTTGTCTGCCGGGATCGGGCAGCAGCCCGGCAAACTCAGAGAGCCCTGTTGCAACGAGCTTTTCGAAGTAGACGCCAAAATCGGATTGCTGCGAATAGTAGCGCGCATGAAGACTCGCAATGTCGCCAATGCAACCGGGCTGATAACCCTCGACGATGCGCAAGCCGTATAACGGAGCCTGCTGCGTTTCTATCGCATCGTTGTCCTGCTCGAGCGCGCCCGCGTAAAGAGAGAGCGCACGCACCACCGACTGCTGATCGGATGGAGCAAGCTTGCGCAACGCACTCGATACCTGATCGGTCGCGAACTTGTCGATCTTCTTACGCAATTGCTGGCCCGTCTTGGTCAGGTAGAGCTCAGACGATCGCGCATCGTCGCTCGATGCCGTGCGCTTGATGAGTCCCGCGCTTTCGAGCTTGGCGACCTGCCGGCTCGCGTTCGACTTATCGAGCCGCAGTAGATGGGCTAGATCGCGCACCTGAATACCCGGTGTCGCACCGACCTCAAGGATGGCGTGGACAGCCGACGGCGCGAGCCCGCTATCCGCAAGCGTGGACCGCATGAAACCCAGTTCGCGCACGAGCTTGCGCGAAAACTCACGCAATTCGAGGATGGTCGAGTCGCGCGATTGGGCGGGAATGTCAATGATATCCATGATCTTTCCGATCGTTGCGTTCCGAATGACTATAGTTGCGAGTCGCAACTAATTCAAGCCAAAATCCGGACCTTGCGCCTGCGCGAATCCATCGCTGAGACGCCGCGGGCGACGCCCCCACGTAAAAGGTGCTGCGATCAAAATGTGAGCGAGGGGTTCCACACTCCGTGGCCGAAGTAAAGATGCGTTCGTAGTTCACCATTGGCCCGGACCGGAACATGATCGCAATAGATCGGGGCAGGCCGCGCTATCAAATAGTGAGTGAGCATAATCCGCCGTCCACCAGCAGATTTTGACCTGTTATAAAGCCAGAGGACGCGCCGCAAAGAAAAGCGCACGCTTCACCGAATTCAGCCGGAGTTCCCGCCCTTCCTGCAGGCACTGTATCAATCAACCGCCGGGCCATATCGCCCAACTGCTTGACGCGCTCTGTCGCAATGGTCCCGGGCAAGAGGTTATTGATCGTCACGTTGCTGCGTGCCACCCTACGGGCGACGCCAGCTACATATCCCGTTAGAGCAAGCCGGGTAGCGGTCGAAAGATCGAGGTCGACAACCGGCACCCGGACAGTCATCGATGTAATGTTCACTACTCGGCCAAACTCACGTTCAATCATCCCGTCGATAGTGCGCCGTATCATTTCAACCGGGTTGATGAAGTTGGCATCAAGCGCTTCGATCCAGTGCTCACGCGACAGCTTGCGAAAGTCTCCACTCGGAGGACCACCAGCATTGGTCACGAGAATATCCGGCGCTTGACACACTTGAAGCACAGCGTCTCGGCCGGCCTCAGTGGACAGATCGGCCCCGATGATTTCAGCCCGCGCCCCCGTGCGAGCGCGTATCCGTTTTGCCGCAGTTCCTAAGTCTGTAATGTCACGCGCCACAAGCGTGACACGGACTCCATTGGCGGCCAAGGCCTCTGCGCAAGCGAACCCCAACCCGCGAGAAGCGCCGCACACCAACGCATGCCGCCCAACAATTTTCAGATCCATGCGAATCCTTCTCTAACGTCAGTCTGAAGTTCGGTCCGCAGGCGAGCGATGTCAACCGCACCTGCTTTGCGTCAAGAGCGTCAAAGGACAGGTCGCATTTTCGGGCAGGCTCCTTGGGCGCCTATCGGCAACGGTCAGTCCGTTGGGTTTTTCAGACCAGTGTCGATGACACGACCCAACCGGAGAGTCGATCTGTCGACCTTCGTACAGCGTCATCATTCAGCCCTCGTCGACGTCCCGAAAAATATCGTTGCCTGCTGATCCTTATCGCCACGCCGAAATCCTGCTCGATCGCGAGGGGGTAACCGTCTACAGCAATCAGCCAGCCTTCGGTGGATTTGCACCACCTCAGTCGTCCATTGCCATACAACTCGGAGAACCAGCGCCAAATGCGCCCGTCTTCCTCGGCTGCGGCGCGGGATTGTGAATCATCTGGGTAATTTTTCGTCATCGATGGCTCCGGCTGATCGCTGCGCGAAGGAACACGCAGCAACCGGTCTTATCCTTGCTCGTCGCGATCGGCCGTGGCCCTATAGCGGCGCAATTCTGGGATGCACACCCACCGCTCATAAGCGCCTGCTACGAGCGTGGGCCCGCAATCCTTTGAAAGCGGAAACGTCAGGTACGGACGTCGACCAACCCGCTGGCCTCCCCAGTGGTCGGGCTAAATCCGACGTCTACATACTGTCCGGACGCAGATTTCCCATGGTCAATAAAGGCCAGCGCCAAAGCGCCGATCAGCCCGGCTGCTCCAATCACCAGAAAGTTATGCTCCAGGGGCAGTTTCAAGGAAACGATCAGCCCGATTAGCATCGGTGCAACGATCGCCCCTAAGCGGCCAATACCCGATGCCATACCGATGCCTGTCGAACGAATCGACGTCGGATAGAACTGCCCGCTATAGGCGTAAGCCACGATCTGCGCGCCGGTCGTGCAGGCGCCGACTGCACCTACAACGAAGTACAGAACCTCAGTCGAAGTCTTGAACGTCATCATGTAAAGGAAGACCGCGCCAAGAGCGTACATACTCACCAGCACCCACTTGATGTGCAGCCGATCAGCAAGCCAGCCGCCTCCCACCGCCCCAACCACAGCTCCAAGATTCAGCGCTATAACGAAACTGAGCGCCGAGCCCAAGCTATAACCCGACATGGCCATCAGCTTTGTCAGCCATGAACTGAGCGCGTACACCATGAATAGGCCCGTGAAGAAAGCAATCCAGAACATGACGGTGCTCGCTCCGCGACCATTCTGGAAGAGCCTGGCCACAGGTGCGCCACCGGTTCTTTGATCTGCCCGCGCGAGAAGGCTAACGCCCATGCCGATCCTCGCGCGCGGGTCAATCTGACTGACTATCATGCTCAATCGACCCTCATCGCCTTGCGCGACGAGATACGACAATGACTCGGGCATGCTCCCGAGAATGAACGGGATCAGAAGCACTGGCACGCCAGCCGCGAGGAATACGATTTGCCAGCCGAAGTCCGCGATGAAGTGTTTGCCAATCACCGCGGCGAGAATGCCGCCAACTGCGTAGCCGGAGAACATCAGTGTTGTCATGAAGCTACGAATGCGGCGAGGCGAGTATTCCGTCATCTGCGCAACGATGTTGGGCATAGCACCCCCAATACCGAGTCCTGCAATAAATCGCATTGCACTGAAGGAGACAGGGTCATGGGTCAGTCCAGCCGCCGTGGTAAAGACGCTGAACAGGAAGACGCTAATGGAGATCGTCCACCGTCGCCCGATTCTGTCCGACAGAGCCCCGAGAACGATCGCGCCAAACATCATGCCAAACAGCGCCGAACTCGCCATAAACCCCGCCGTCGAAGCGGTCACTCCCATTTCTTTCATGATGGCCGGAAGGGCGGCGCCAGCGACCGAAATGTCGTACCCATCGATGATGATGACCAGTAGGCACCAAGCGAGAACCTTGGCGTGGAACCTGTTGAGCCTGGCGCCGTCGACCAGCTTATTGACGTCTATCTGTTGCATGGATTGTCTCCTCCACCTAGATTGCACGGGAATGTTCACGGCAGGCTGTTTGCACCTGTCCGAGTACTGCAGGCACTGCTGATACTGCCGTGACGTTTGACGCGATAAACGGACTTGCGGGCTAAGGGACTGCGGCGCGGCTCGTCAATCAGGCGGTAAATGGCCCGATCTGAGTACGCGGCCTTTGTAAAGGAATACTGAATATTATTACTGGACAGCCGCCTGAGATATTCGAGCGGCAATACCTTTCCGCGATTGTCCCTTGCGGCCTGTCCAGGGCCCGCGTGCGCTATTGGCCGATTATCCCGTTGTGGTCGGGGATACTTTGCTATTTCGAATGATTTCCCGCAGAACGTTCTTCTGGATCTTGCCGGTCGCTGTCTTGGGAATCGGGTGGAAAATGACTCG
Organism: Paraburkholderia caledonica; assembly: GCF_000383275.1. NCBI lineage: Bacteria > Pseudomonadati > Pseudomonadota > Betaproteobacteria > Burkholderiales > Burkholderiaceae > Paraburkholderia > Paraburkholderia caledonica. Next base: position 148,645 of record NZ_KB911046.1, read on the forward strand.
CTTGGGACATTTGAAATGTGCGAGTTGCTCACGACAGTGAGCAATCAATGCATCTTCGGACGCGTGCGATCCTTCACGCAATTCGACGATGGCGACCGGAACTTCGCCCCACTTCTCATCGGGCATTGCGACCACTGCGGCGGCTGCCACGGTCTCGTGCCGGTAGAGAACATCCTCGACTTCGACCGACGAGATGTTCTCGCCCCCCGAAATAATGATGTCTTTCGAACGATCCTTGATGCGCACATACCCGTCCGGCTCAAGCACAGCGAGATCACCTGAACGGAACCAGCCGCCATCAAACGCACGATCGGTTGACTCCGAGTCTTTCAGGTAGCCCATCATTGTCATGTTGCCCCGGAACACGATTTCACCCATCATCGCACCGTCCGCGGAAACCTCGTCGCTGGAGTTGCAGTTCATCACGGTCATACCGGCCTGCAATGCGTAGTTCACCCCTTGCCGTGCTTTGCGATCAGCGCGCTCGGCTTCGCCGAGTTCCGCCCATGCTGGTTGCTGTTCGCAAATTGCAGCCGGCCCGTAGGTTTCCGTCAGCCCGTAAATGTGAGTGAGCTGTACGCCGATGGCATCCATTGCGGCAATCAAGCTTGCGGGCGGCGGCGCACCGCCTATGAGAGCGGAGACTGCAGGATTGAAAACGAGATCCTGCTGTTGTGCCCTGTCACGTATCAGCGCGTGGACGATCGGTGCGCCGCAGTAATGCGTTACCCGCTCATCGTTAATCAGCTGGACGATCTTGTCACCGTCCACCCGCCGGAGGCAGACGCTCTTGCCACCTTGCAGGGCAAGCACCCACGGCATGCACCAGCCGTTGCAGTGGAAAAGCGGAAGCGTCCAGAGATAAGAAGCAGCCTTGGGCACGCCCCAGCTGATGATCGACGACACTGCGGACAGGTAGGCACCCCGGTGTGAATACACAACACCTTTTGGACGCCCGGTGGTGCCCGAGGTGTAGTTGACGGCAATCGGCGTCCACTCTTCTTCTACTTTGCAAAACGAAGCGTTTTCATCGCCCGACGCGAGGAACGACACATAATCCTCGACGTCAGAAGAGGCAGCAAACGCGGCCTGCTCGTCGGCGAAGCAGACGAGGCGCGGTGGATGCTGCAACCGAGCGACGGCAGTCCGCGCCAGTTCAAGAAATTCCGCATCGACAATTATCAGTCGAGCTTCGCTATGCCCAAGGATGTAAGAAACGTTCTCTGCGTCGAGGCGTGTATTGATGGTATTGAGCACCGCCCCCGCCATCGGAACGGCGAAATGCGCGGCGAGCATTGGAGGCGTGTTGGTCATCAACAGCGCCACGACGTCCCCGTACTCGATCCCTGCTCGCGCAAGCGCCGAGGCGAACCGGCGACATGTTGCAGCATGTTCGCGCCATGTCTCCCGATGACTGCCGTAGACGACTGCGGTCCGATCGGGAAATACCTTCTCGGCACGCTGCAGAAATGTCACAGGTGTCAACGCATCGAAGTTTGCTGCCCTGGGTCGCAGCCCTGGATCGTTCCACCGGCTCGTTTGCATGACTGTCTCCTTCATGGTGCCTCTTTGATGTGCGGATGCGCCTACGGCTGTCGGTCAGCAGCGCTCGAAGATAGCCGCGATACCCTGACCGCCACCGATACACATCGTCACCAGGGCATAGCGACCGCCCGTGCGGCGTAGTTCGTAAAGCGCCTTGATGGTGATGATTGCCCCTGTTGCCCCGATTGGATGTCCAAGTGAAATGCCGGAGCCGTTGGGGTTGACCTTATGCGGATCAAGTTCGAGTTCGCGCGAGACAGCGCATGCCTGGGCCGCAAACGCCTCGTTTGCCTCGATAACATCCATATCGCCAATCGTGAGGCCTGCTCTTGCTAGTGCCGCCTTGGTGGCCGGCACCGGGCCGATCCCCATGATCTTGGGGTCGACACCGGCATGTGCATAAGCGACGAGCCTTCCGAGCGGTTGCACGCCCCGTCGACTGACCTGTTCGCGCTCCATCAGCACCACGGCGGCCGCCGCGTCATTAATGCCCGACGAATTCCCCGCGGTTACCGTACCATTTTCCTTCGCGAACACCGGTTTGAGCTTACTGAAGTCTGCCTCGGTTGCATCGGTGCGGACATGTTCGTCTGTGTCGAACACCGTCACACCTTTTTTCGCCTTTACCTCGACGGGCAGGATCTGCTCGTTGAAATATCCCGCCTCAACGGCATGCGCGGCCCGACGATGCGACTCGAGGGCGAGTGCGTCCTGCTGCGCTCGCGAGATATCGAACTTCTGCGCGACGTTCTCTGCGGTCACACCCATATGAATGCGGTGAAAAGGGTCGTTCAATGCGCCGACCATCATGTCGACCATCGATGCATCGCCCATGCGGGCGCCGAATCGCGCTGCCGGCATTGCGTAGGGCGAGCGGCTCATGCTCTCCGCGCCTCCGCCGATTGCAATGTCTGCGTCCCCGAGCATCACGGATTGAGCGGCAGAGATAATCGCCTGCAACCCGGATCCGCACAGACGGTTGACCGTCAGAGCCGGCGCACTCTCCGACACACCTCCATCAAGCGCCGCAACACGCGCCAGGTACATATCCTTTGGCTCGGTGTGGATGACGTTTCCGAAGACTACATGGCCGACGTCATTTCCGTCGACCGATGCGCGCTGAAGTGCCTCCCTTACTACCTGCGCACCGAGATCCGTCGGGGCAACATCTTTCAGACTTCCGCCGAATGCACCGATTGCGGTACGCACGCCGCTCACGACAAATACTTCACGAGACATCTCGATACTCCTGTGTTGGCGAAGGCCGTAGAAGCCGCCCAACAAAGTCTTCCAACGGCACGCTTAATTGCGGGTCGATCTTTCGGCCTCGCTGTCAGGGGCTAAGCGCGGCGAGGTCGAGGAAGGCACACTATGCAGTGAACCGCGCGCGCTCCACGATGCGGGTGGCCTGCAATTTTGTAACTTCGGCTCCCATCGAACCAAACATCACCCCCCAACTTCCTGACGGCCCCGTCAGACGCGTCTTCATAAACGCGTCAACGACTTCGCTGGTGGAATGACGCAACAGCTCCGCGCCCTGCACCGCCCGTGCGATCGCTTCGGTAGCCGGGCGTGCGAGGAATTCGTCTTTCACGACCCGGTCAAGCAGCGGTCCCATGGAATCGATAAAACTGTCGAATCCGGCATGCTGGCCGCGCACGTCCTGGAGCTCCGCGATCAGTGCCTCGCGACAACTGGCCTGCTTGAGCATGGCGCGGCGCACGTCCATGCACATCATGTTGGCCGTGCCTTCCCACACGCTGTTCAGCGGTGCTTCCCGGTACAGGCGAGCCATCGGGTTCTCCTCGATGAAGCCGTTGCCGCCATGACACTGAAGTGCCTCGTAGGCAACCGCTGGCGCCCGCGAGCAATTGAAAAACTTCGCCATCGGCGTTGCCACCCTCGCGAACGCCTTCTGCTGCTCGTCGGTATCGATGTGGTCGGTAGCCTTCGCAATGCGCAGTGCGAGCAAAGTTGCCGCTTCGACTTCGACGGCCATGTCGGCCAAGACGTTGGTCATCATTGGACGGTCAGCGAGACTGGAGCCGAACCCGTTGCGCGTGCTGGCATGATTCAGCGCAAGGCCGAGCGCCTGACGCATGAGGCCGGCAGAACCGACGGCGAAATCGAGACGCGTAAGGTGCGCGTGCGAAAGAATCTCGCGAATGCCACGACCCTCCTCGCCGACCCGGATCGCCATCGTGCCGCTGTACTCGACCTCGCTGGACGCGTTCGACTTGTTGCCGCACTTGTCCTTGAGCCGTTGCACGAAGAAGCGGTTATAGCTGCCGTCTGGCAACGTGCGTGGCAGGAAGAAGCACGTCACTTCGCCGGCCACTTTCGCCAATGTAAAGAAGCCGTCCGATTGCGGCACCGAACAGAACCACTTGTGACCCGTCAGTTCGTACCAGTGTGCGGTCTCGCCGTGGTAGCCAGCAGAATGCGAGTACACCGCCGTGGTCTGCGTCTCGCGTAGGTCAGAGCCACCCTGCTTCTCCGTCATCGCGTAGCCGATGACCACTGACGGCTTCAGTGATACTTCGCGACGGCTGAATTCATAGACCGTGCCGCAGGCCTTCTCTGCCCAGATTTTCAAAGCCGGCTCAGCCATGAACCCAGCGTGCGATGCGTACGCCATGCCAGTCGGGCAGCCGGTTCCCTGCTCCACCTGGTTCCACAGATAGGACAGCACCGCTCGGGCAAAATGCGGCTGTTGTTCCTTCGCAGTCCACGCAAGGGAAGGTACTTCATGGCGCCATGCGAGTGACATCAATTCATGCCAGGACGGATGGAACTCTACCCAGTCGATCCGGTTGCCATAACGGTCATGGGTCTTCAGTTCGGGCAAGTTGCGGTTTGCAAGTCGGGCGAGCTCCTGGACGGCCTCGTCGCCCGCGAGCTTCCCCAGAGCCGAACACCGCGAGGCTGCCCACGGCGCTTCGCGCTCCACGGCAGATTTCAAGATCACATCGCCGTCAAAGGCATTAAAGCCGGAAGCCGACGCCGCCTGATTTTTCACCACGTGGGTAGAGTAGCGATCAGCAGCTCGTGCAGGGGCCACGGATTCCGCGATGAGTGGGGCATTCATTACTTGTCTCCTTGCGACGAATAGGTTTGAGAGGCACCGTTGCGGGGCGAACCCTGAACAGGGAGGACGTTCAACGGCGCCGATCAAGAAGTGAATCTAAATTCATTGAGTGAACTGTAATTCACTCTTTGAGTCCATGCAAGTCTCTCCCGCACTAAGGCGACGCTCGTTAACCCTGGAATTTGCGGCAGGGGTGGAAACCGAATACGATTCCATCAAAGAAATGAACTGGAGTTCAATTTGGTTTATCGCCAGACCAAAGCAGTGGAAGCCCGTCTTCTGGATAACCGGACTCGAATCCTGAAAGCGGCCCGGGAACTGGTCAGCGAAGGAGGCTGGAGCGCCGCCCAGATCGCGAGTGTTGCAGCCGCAGCGGGAATGGCGACGGGCAACGTCTATCGCTATTTCGCCTCGAAGGCAGACCTGTATTCAGAAGTTCTGAGCAACGTCTCGCAACGGGAAGTGGATGTTCTGCAGGCGATCGCCTCGTCCCCGGAGTCGCCGGTCGACCGGTTGCGAACCGCGGTTTCGACCTTCGTACAGCGGGCGATGCACAATCCGCGACTGGCGTATGCGCTCATTGCTGAGCCATGCGAGCGTGCTATTGACGAGGTCAGGCTGAAATATCGTGCGGCCATCAGCGAGGTCATCCTCTCGATGATCGCGGAGGGACAGGATCTCGGCATGATGCGCAGGGACATTCCCTCAGAAGTTGCTGCTACGTTCATCGTTGGCGGATTCATGGAAGGCCTGATTGGTCCTCTATCGCCCCTAAACGCGGACACGCCGGATAGCGTTGAAGATCGCAAACGTGCCACCGCCGATCTGGCGACATCGATCGCGACGCTCGCCTGCAGTTCACTGGTTGCTTCACACTGTGCGGCTCAGGCCGTGAAGGACTCCATGGCCTGAACCGCCAGCGCGCGCTTCAGAAGTGCTGCTGCCTATAGCTCTTCCTGTTTGGCGGCCGGTATCAGGCGACTGGCGAGCTCTGTCCAACGCCGTGATGCAATGTCCATCGCCTGAATCTTCACGTGACCAAACCCTCGGACCTCCGCCGGCAGCCTTGCCATTTCACGCACCACAGAAGCGTCGAATCTTGAGGACGACGCGGAGCCAAGGGACTCGACGAAACTCATGTAGAGATCACGCCAGTCGCGTTCCCTTCGCCGCTCATCATTACGGCCGAACGGATCAAGCGGCGTCTCCCGAAGCCATTGCATCTTGCCAAGAATAGTCATCGGCCACTGGACCCACTGACCGTACTTGCGTTTCTTGACGTCCTTTCCGGTACCCAGCGTCGGCGGAGCAAGGTGATAGGTAAGCCTGACTCCCGCCCCGAAGGTGTCGTCGATTGATCTCCGGAAGTCCGCCGATACAAGCATACGCGCCACCTCATACTCATCCTTGTAGGCCATCACCCGGTACAGTTGCGTCGCCACGGTGATCATTAGATCCTCGGGCATTTTGCGCCGGGCCGGCTCCAGCAATCTGCGGTACTGGTTCGCATAGCTTGACTTCCAGTACTTTTTGAGACGCGCGGCACGATCTTCAATCAGATCGTCTAGGGTCTGAGACACCGGTTCGTTCGATTGATGCCCGAGGATCGAACGGACAAGCGCCGGCTCCGTGACCAGATGACAGCCTACCCGGAATGCCTCGAGGTTCTTTGCGACAGCGGTGCCGTTCAGTTCGATCGCGCGTTCGAGACTTGCGCGCGCCAGCGGAATTCGGCCTGCCTGCCACGCCATTCCAAGCAGCATCAGATTCGCAAAAATTGCATCACCGAGTATGCGTGTGGCTACTTGCGCCGCAGGCAAAGCAATGACGCGACCCGTATTGACCCTTGCACGAAGCCGTTCGAGCAGGTCGCTGACCGGCGCCGTCCAGTCGCGCGACCGAATGAACTCTGACGTCGGTGACCCGTCTTCATTGACAATGGCGAGCGCGTCGGAACGCATGCGCGAGAGCGTTGTGCCATTTCCCGCCACCACCGCGTCAGCCCCGATCAGCAGATCGCATTGGCCTGCCGCGACTCGGGTCGCCGATATCGCGTCGTCCTTCAACGCTAGCTGGACGTACGAGTAGACGGTTCCTCCCTTCTGCGCCATGCCCGCCATGTCCATGACACGGATTGCCTTTCCTTCCAAATGTGCCGCAGTGCCCAACAAGGCGCCTATCGTCACCACGCCGGTGCCACCCACACCACCAACAACGATACGCAATGGCAAGTCAAGCGCAGGCATCCGCGGTGCGACCGGCCAGCCGTCCGGCAAACCGGCGAATCCGGCGGGACGCTTGACGTCACGCGCGTGCACGGTCACGAAGCTTGGGCAAAACCCGTCCGTGCATGAGAAGTCCTTGTTGCAGCTGCTCTGGTTGATTTGACGCTTGGTACCGAGCGCGGTTTCAAGCGGCTCGACAGAAAGGCAATTTGACTTCTTCGAGCAGTCTCCGCACCCTTCACAAATCTCACTGTTAATGAAGACCCGCTGATCAGGGTCCGGATACTCGTTCCGTTTGCGCCGGCGGCGCTTTTCGCTCGCGCACGTCTGCGCATAAATCAGGGCGGTGACACCAGTAACCGTGCGCAGATAACGTTGCACCGCGTCCAGTTCACTTCGATGGCGAACCGTAACACCAGGGGCAAGCCCTGCTTCCCCTATGAGGCCGGGTTCATCGCTGACAACGATTTGCTGTCCCACTCCCTCCGCCGCGAGTTGCCGGGTCAATTGCCCGACACTGAGCTGGCCATCCACGTGCTGGCCACCCGTCATCCCGACGGCGTCGTTGTAGAGGATCTTGTAGGTGATGTTGACGTTTGCGGCCACAGCCTGCCGGATAGCCATATATCCGGAATGGAAGTAAGTGCCGTCGCCCAGGTTCGTGAAGACGTGCGACTCTTTCGTGAACGGCGCGGTGCCCACCCAGTTAGCGCCTTCTCCGCCCATCTGCGTGAAGGTCTCCGTTCCGCGGTCCATCGTCAGCGTCAGGAAGTGGCAACCAATCCCACCCAGAGAACGACTGCCCGTCGGTACGACTGTCGAAGTATTGTGCGGGCAGCCGCTGCAGAAGTACGCCTTACGTTCAGCGATGTCGATGACCTTCCGGGATTCGCGCTCTGCATGTTCAATCGCCTGAACGCGCTGTTCGATTTGTTGCCGGATGTCTTCTGGCAACTCGAACCGGAGCAGCCTGGAAGCCAGCATTTTTGCGATAGGCTCCGGCTGCAATTCGTAATGACTGATCAGCGGGGCGTCACTGCGAGGCGTACTCCATTCGCCGTGCCCGTCCGTTGCCTTTCCGATAACGCGGGGCCGGAGGTCGTCGGGAAGCGCGTACAGTTCATCCTTGATCTGTGCCTCCAGGATTGGCCGTTTTTCCTCGACCACGATGAGTTCCTGCAAGCCCGCGGCGAACACTCGCAAACCTGCGGGTTCAAGCGGCCAGATCATGCCTACGCGGAAAAGTCGAAGGCCGATGCGGCGGGCGGCCTCGCCTTCAACTCCGAGAATCCTGAGCGCTTCAACCGTATCAAGGTACCCTTTCCCGCTCGCGGCGATACCGATACGAGCATTTGCGCATGGCCAGGCGACCTGATTGATTGCATTAGCGCGGGCATAAGCGAGCGCGGCCGGCAACTTGTACTGGTAAAGGCGCTCCTCCTGCGCCAGTGACCGGTCAGGCCATCGGATATTCAGCCCGCCCGAAGGAACTGGTGAATCGAACGTGACATTGGGTGAAACGCGTCTTGCGTCCACGTCCACGGACGCCGAAGTCTCAACGATCTCGCTCACGAGCTTCATGGACGTCCACAGCCCCGTGGCGCGCGACATCGCAACCGCGTGCACACCAAAATCGAGTACTTCCTGCACGGATGTCGGATAGAAAATTGGTAACCCGCAACCTATCATCACATGCTCGGACTGATGTGGAATGCTGGAGGACTTGCACGAATGATCGTCGCCATAAAGTGCGACCGCTCCACCGTGTGCGGCAGTCCCTGCCAGATTGGCATGGCGCAAAACGTCCCCCGACCGGTCAACGCCGGGGCCCTTGCCGTACCACCAGCCTACGACCCCGTCAAACTTTCCTTGACCAGCCAGTTGCGATTGCTGGCTTCCCCAAACAGCGGTCGCAGCAAGGTCTTCGTTTACTCCGGGCTGAAAAACCACATCGTGCGCCGTCAGATGTTTGCCGGCCTGCCACAGGGCCGTGTCCAGATTGCCCAGTGGCGAACCGCGGTATCCAGATATGAAAGCCGCGGTCTTTAGTCCCGCAGTTGCGTCGCGTCGATGCTGTGCCAGTGCAAGGCGAACAATAGCCTGAATTCCAGTCATGTAGCCGGACCCGGCATCCAGCACGTACTTGTCATCAAGCGTCAATCCTTTCTGGGAGCCAGCTTCGAGCACCCTGTCGTCCTCACCGATCCTCATGGATCCATCTCCTTGATATGTAGCACACCTATTTATTTTCCGGCGACGCAATGTCGTTTCCATACGTCACCGCCTGTCTGGTTTCCGTCGCGTTTGCTCAGGCAGGACAAGCCCATCAGCATTTTCCAGAGGAACGTGACCCGAAGTCGTGTCGATATTCCCTCGTTGACAGACGGGAGGAAAACGGCCCGTCAGACGATCAGGGTTTGACCTTGAGCGACATCGACCCACTCTGCCCCGACCAGTTCTACAAGGCGCTGGGGCGCGATGCGGAGTGCGGCGTTAGTTGCGCCCGCTGCAGGCAACACGACATCGAACTTCTTCAACGTCAAATCCGCAAAGACCTTCAGTTCGCGCGGCAAACCGAACGGACAAACCCCGCCCACCGGGTGGCTGGTCCATTCAACCACCTCTTCGGCATTGAGCATCTTGGCCTTGCCTTTGAACTGGTCCTTGAACTTGCGGTTGTCAATCTTCGCGTCACCCCCAAGCACCAGCAGGATGACCTCGTCCTTCAGCCACAAAGACAGCGTCTTCGCGATCTGCCCCGGGGACACGCCGTGGGCATCGGCGGCTTCCGCGACAGTGGCGGTGCTCGTCGGCTTTTCCACGATTTCGAGGTCGGGAGCATGCTGTGAAAGAAATGCACGGACGGAATACAGACTCATGTTCGGACTCGCTGGTATGACATTATGAAGTTGATGTGGGCCTGGATCGGCTTACGCGTTAAGACGATTCATCAAGCTGCCAAGGCGTTCGATTGCTTCAGCCAGGTCGCTTGTGGACGCGGCATACGACAGACGGACAAAGGTTTCAGCGCCGCACGAGCCGAAGTCTTTCCCGGGCGTAAGCGCCACATGTGCCTCTTCCAAAGCACGTTCACAGAACTCCCACGAGGTGAGACCCGTGTGCCCTACATCGAAATATACGTAAAACGCCCCGTCCGGCGGAACAGGCACCGGCAGACCGATGCGCTCAAGGCCTGCGAGCACCAATGCGCGGCGTTCCGCGAATTGTTGCCGGCGCGCCTCGCAAAGCGCCAGCGACTCTCGCGTGAAACAGGCCAACGCAGCATGCTGGGATATGGTCGATGGGCAGATGTAGTAGTTTTGTGCGAGGCGCTCCATGGTCGGGACGAGCGCGTCAGGCACAACGCACCATCCAAGACGCCACCCCGTCATGCCGAAATACTTCGAAAAACTGTTGATAACGATGGCGTCCGGATCGAACGAAAGGACAGTCTGGGGGGCGCGCCCGTGGGCATCATGATCGCCGAGGTTCAGGTAAATCTCATCCACAATGCGCCAGGCGTTGTGCTGGTGCGCCCACGAACAGATCGCTTCCAACTCGTGAGGCGGGATGGACGTGCCTGTGGGATTGGAGGGCGTGGCAATCATCAGGCCGCGCGTCTTCTCTGTCCAGTTTGCCCGAACTGCCGCTGCATCGAGCTGGAACCTGGTGTTCGCGTCAGTGGGCACGAGTTTGACCTGCGCGCCGAAACTGGCCAGAAACTGCCGGTTACACGGATACGACGGGTCCCCGACAATCACCTCGTCGCCCGGGTCGACCAGAGCGGCTGTCACGAGCAGTAAGGCGGCGGATGCGCCAGCAGTGACAACGATCCTTGACGAGTGAACTTCGACGTCGTGCACTTCACGATAGAAGCCGGCGATGGCTTCACGCAGGGCCGGTATGCCAAGCGCCGATGTATAGGCAAGCGATCTGCCATCCATCGCCTCGCGTGCCGCCAAACTCACGGCGGGAGGAGCCCCGAAGTCGGGCTCGCCAATGCTGAGCTTGATGATGTGATGCCCCTGCGCTTCCAGGGCCGCTGCCCGTTTGCCAAACTCCATCGCGAAAAATGGCGAGATGGACTTTGCGCGTTCAGAAATTTTCATCGTGTCTCCCACGCTTTGACTACCTTATCGATTGCGCTCGCCGGCATCACCCGCCGTCAGTGCGCCTCATCCAACCGTTTGTACCCGACGACGCTTGCTATAGCGATCGCCGTCGTTCTCATCGGCAGACCGGGATACCGGTCTGTCTTTGCTACGTGAGCAGGCCAGACCAACGACGATCGCGGCCATGCCGATCGCGTGATAAACGTGCAGCGTCTCGCCCAGAAACACGATTGACATCGACGCGCCGTAGAGCGGAATCAGGTGAATGAAGAGCCCCGCCCGAGCTGGGCCTACGCGCGCAATGCCAAACATATACAGGAGGTTGGCGATCAGGGATGGTGCGAGCCCTACGTACATGAGTTCCCCAAGAGACGCGATGTTCCAGGTTGCACGTTCCCCCGCGATGTACTCCCACATGAACAGCGGAAAGAGCACCACTACCGCGATGACGAGTTGCGCGCCAAGTAGCCCGAGACGGTCCATGTCCGCCGGAAA
>NZ_KB911047.1:0-93828 GCF_000383275.1 Paraburkholderia caledonica
GGTATCCTGCTGCGCGGCACGAAGCGCGAAGACGTGGAGCGTGGCCAGGTGCTGGCCAAGCCGGGTTCGATCAACCCGCACACGCACTTCACGGCTGAGGTGTACGTGCTGAGCAAGGACGAAGGCGGCCGCCACACGCCGTTCTTCAACAACTATCGTCCGCAGTTCTACTTCCGTACGACGGACGTGACGGGCTCGATCGAGTTGCCGAAGGACAAGGAAATGGTCATGCCGGGCGACAACGTGTCGATCACGGTGAAGCTGATCAACCCGATCGCGATGGAAGAAGGTCTGCGCTTCGCTATCCGCGAAGGCGGCCGTACCGTCGGCGCCGGTGTCGTTGCCAAGATTCTCGAGTAAAATCGCGGATTGACGTATTTGCTGTAAGTGGTGCCCGGAGCCGGGCGCCGGCCCTCAGCGGGCGCCCGGCTCTACGTTCTTTTACTGTCTGGCGGCGCAATACCGCCTCGCTCTTTTTCAAGGAATTGTCATGCAGAACCAGAAAATCCGCATTCGCCTGAAGGCTTTCGACTATCGCCTGATCGACCAATCGGCTGCTGAAATCGTCGACACGGCAAAGCGGACTGGCGCAATCGTTCGTGGTCCGGTGCCCCTGCCGACCCGCATTCAACGCTTCGACATCCTGCGTTCGCCGCACGTCAACAAGACGTCGCGCGATCAGCTCGAAATCCGCACGCACCAGCGCCTGATGGACATCGTCGATCCGACGGACAAGACCGTCGACGCACTGATGAAGCTGGACTTGCCGGCAGGCGTGGACGTCGAAATCAAGCTGCAATAAGGGCTTCGAGCGTTGCTCAGCGTCGCTGACAACGCTAAGTCTTTGATTGCTTGCAGAAAACGAAAAGCCTCGCTATAATGCAAGGCTTTTCGCGCATTTGCGCAAAAAAGTCGGTGTGCTGCAGCATGCATTCATGCCCGAAACGGCACCGGCATTTTGTAAATTAGCCCCGACCAATCGCAGTCGGGAATGGAGAAAACGATGAGCCTTGGACTCGTAGGTCGCAAGGTTGGCATGACCCGTATCTTCACGGCAGAAGGGGATTCGATTCCCGTTACCGTGCTGGACGTGTCCGACAACCGCGTGACGCAGATCAAGACTGTTGAAACCGACGGCTACACGGCCGTGCAGGTTGCATTCGGTACGCGCCGTGCATCGCGTGTGACGAAGCCGTTGGCCGGTCATCTCGCCAAAGCCGGTGTTCAAGCCGGTGAAATCCTCAAAGAATTCCAGATCGACGCCGCTAAGGCTGCCGAGTTGTCGAACGGCACCGTAGTTGGTCCTGACCTGTTCGAAGTAGGCCAGAAGGTCGACGTGCAAGGCGTGTCGATTGGTAAGGGCTACGCCGGTACCATCAAGCGTTACAACTTCGCATCCGGCCGTGCATCGCACGGTAACTCGCGCTCGCACAACGTGCCGGGTTCGATCGGTATGGCGCAGGATCCGGGTCGTGTTTTCCCGGGTAAGCGCATGACCGGTCACATGGGTGACGACACGGTAACGGTGCAAAACCTCGAAATCGCTCGTATCGACGCTGACCGCAAGCTGTTGCTGGTCAAGGGCGCCGTTCCGGGTGCGAAGGGTGGCAAGGTATTCGTTACGCCGGCCGTGAAGACGCGTGCCGTGAAAGGAGCGAAATAATGGAACTTAAGCTCCTGAATGCCAATGGTCAGGAAGGTGCAGGCGTTAGCGCGTCGGACGTCGTGTTCGGCCGCGATTACAACGAAGCCCTGATTCACCAGGTGGTGGTTGCGTATCAAGCGAATGCCCGTAGCGGCAACCGCGCGCAGAAAGATCGTGAGCAAGTCAAGCACACGACCAAGAAGCCGTGGCGTCAGAAGGGTACGGGCCGCGCCCGTGCCGGTATGTCGTCGAGCCCGTTGTGGCGCGGCGGTGGCCGGATCTTCCCGAATTCGCCGGAAGAAAACTTTTCGCACAAGGTTAACAAGAAGATGCATCGCGCAGGTCTCTGCTCGATCTTCTCGCAGCTGGCCCGCGAAGGCCGTATCTCAGTTGTCGACGAGCTGACGCTCGAAGCTCCGAAGACCAAGCTGCTGGCCGAAAAATTCAAGGCGATGGGTCTCGACTCCGTGCTGGTGATTACCGACACGGTTGACGAAAACCTGTACCTCGCGTCGCGCAACCTCGCCCATGTGGCGGTTGTCGAGCCGCGTTACGCCGACCCGCTGTCGCTGATCTACTTCAAGAAGATCCTGATCACGAAGGCTGCGGTCGCCCAGATCGAGGAGTTGCTGTCATGAGCGAGATTCGCAAAAACGATCATCGTTTGATGCAGGTCCTGCTCGCGCCGGTGATCTCCGAAAAGGCGACGCTGGTGGCCGACAAGAACGAGCAAGTCGTGTTCGAAGTCGCGCCCGATGCCACGAAGCAGGAAGTGAAAGCTGCAGTCGAGCTGCTGTTCAAGGTGGAAGTCAATTCCGTCAACGTGCTGGTCTCGAAGGGCAAAGCCAAGCGCTTTGGCCGCTTCATGGGCAAGCGCAAAGACGTGAAGAAGGCATATGTCTGCCTGAAGCCCGGCCAGGAAATCAACTTTGAAGCGGAGGCCAAGTAATCATGGCAATCGTTAAAGTTAAGCCGACTTCGCCGGGTCGCCGCGCGATGGTCAAGGTGGTCAACAAGGATCTGTACAAGGGCAAGCCGTTTGCACCGCTGCTCGACTCGCAATCCTCCACCGCCGGCCGTAACAACAATGGCCACATCACTACGCGTCACAAGGGTGGTGGTCACAAGCATCATTACCGTGTCGTCGATTTCCGTCGCAACAAGGACGGCATCGCAGCGAAGGTCGAACGTCTCGAATACGATCCGAACCGTAGCGCGAACATCGCGCTGGTTCTGTATGCGGACGGCGAGCGCCGTTACATCATCGCTCCGAAGGGTATCACCGTCGGTCAGCAGCTGATGTCCGGTTCGGAAGCGCCGATTCGCGCAGGCAACACGCTGCCGATCCGCAACATTCCGGTCGGTACGACGATCCACTGCATCGAAATGCTGCCGGGCAAGGGCGCGCAAATGGCGCGTTCGGCTGGCACGTCGGCGATGTTGCTGGCTCGTGAAGGCATCTACGCACAGGTCCGCCTGCGCTCGGGTGAAATCCGCCGCGTCCACGTTGAGTGCCGCGCGACGATTGGTGAAGTTGGCAACGAAGAGCATAGCCTCCGTCAAATCGGTAAGGCTGGCGCAAACCGCTGGCGCGGTATCCGCCCGACGGTGCGTGGCGTTGCAATGAACCCGGTCGATCACCCGCACGGTGGTGGTGAAGGCAAGACGGCTGCAGGTCGCGATCCGGTGAGCCCGTGGGGCACGCCTGCTAAGGGTTATCGCACCCGCAGCAACAAGCGCACGACGAGCATGATCGTCCAGCGCCGTCACAAGCGTTAAGGAGTAGGCAATGGCACGTTCTGTAAAAAAAGGTCCGTTCTGCGACGCCCATTTGCTGAAGAAAGTTGAGGCGGCAGCAGCTTCGCGGGATAAGAAGCCGATCAAAACCTGGTCGCGTCGCTCGACGATCCTCCCGGATTTCATCGGTCTGACGATCGCCGTTCATAACGGCCGTCAACACGTTCCGGTGTACATCTCGGAAAACATGGTCGGCCACAAGCTTGGCGAGTTCGCACTGACCCGTACGTTCAAGGGTCACGCAGCCGACAAGAAGGCTAAGAAATAAGGGGCTCAAGATGGAAGTGAAAGCAATTCATCGCGGTGCCCGCATCTCGGCGCAGAAAACGCGCCTTGTGGCTGACCAGATCCGCGGTTTGCCGGTCGACAAGGCGCTGAACGTTTTGACGTTCTCGCCGAAGAAGGCTGCGGGAATCGTGAAAAAGGTCGTGCTGTCGGCGATCGCGAATGCGGAGCATAACGAAGGCGCCGATATCGATGAGCTCAAGATCACGAGCATTTACATCGACAAGGCTGCGTCGCTCAAGCGTTTTACCGCGCGCGCTAAAGGCCGCGGTAACCGCATCGAGAAGCAATCCTGTCACATCACTGTGACGGTCGGGAATTAAGGGGTCATACGATGGGACAGAAAATTCATCCGACTGGCTTCCGTTTGGCCGTCAGCCGCAATTGGGCGTCGCGTTGGTACGCGAACAACAACAATTTCGCGGCGATGTTGCAGGAAGACATCGGTGTTCGTGAATACCTGAAGAAGAAGCTGAAGAACGCTTCGGTTGGTCGCGTCGTTATCGAGCGTCCGGCGAAAAACGCGCGCATCACGATTTATAGCTCGCGTCCGGGTGTGGTCATCGGTAAGAAGGGCGAGGATATCGAGCTGCTGAAGTCGGAACTGCAACGCCGCATGGGCGTTCCGGTCCACGTCAACATCGAAGAAATCCGCAAGCCGGAAACCGATGCGCAACTGATCGCCGACTCGATCACGCAACAGCTCGAGCGCCGGATCATGTTCCGCCGCGCGATGAAGCGTGCGATGCAGAACGCGATGCGTCTGGGTGCTCAAGGCATCAAGATCATGAGCGCTGGTCGTCTGAACGGTATCGAAATCGCTCGTACGGAATGGTATCGCGAAGGTCGCGTTCCGCTTCATACGCTGCGCGCAGATATCGACTATGCGACTTCGGAAGCGAAGACGACGTACGGCATCATCGGCGTGAAGGTGTGGGTCTACAAGGGCGATACGCTCGGCCGCAACGACGCACCGGTGGTTGAAGAAGTCGCCGAAGAAAAGCGTCCGCGTCGCAACGCACGTCCGGGTGGCGATCGCCGTCCGCGTCGCGATGGTGAAGGTGGTGGCCCGGCAGGTGCACGCCGTGGCGCTCCTCGTCGTGCTGGCGGTGCCGGCGGCGACGGGAAGACTGGAGAATAACGATGCTGCAACCGAAACGCAGAAAGTATCGCAAAGAGCAGAAAGGTCGTAACACCGGTGTCGCTACCCGCGGTAACGCGGTGTCGTTCGGTGAATTCGGCCTGAAGGCTATCGGTCGTGGTCGTTTGACCGCGCGCCAGATTGAAGCGGCACGTCGCGCAATGACGCGTCACATCAAGCGTGGTGGCCGCATCTGGATCCGCATCTTCCCGGACAAGCCGATCTCGCACAAGCCGGCTGAAGTACGTATGGGTAACGGTAAAGGTAACCCTGAGTACTACGTCGCAGAGATTCAACCGGGCAAGATGCTGTACGAAATGGACGGCGTAACCGAAGAGCTGGCACGCGAAGCGTTCCGTCTGGCTGCAGCTAAGCTGCCGCTGAAGACGACCTTCATCGTGCGTCAGCTTGGCGCCTAAGGAGCAAATGATGAAGGCTTCCGAACTTCACCAGAAAGATCAGGCCGCGCTCAACAAGGAGCTGTCGGACCTGCTGAAGGCGCAATTCGGCCTGCGCATGCAACTCGCGACCCAGCAGCTCACGAACACGAGCCAGCTGAAGAAGGTTCGTCGCGACATCGCACGTGTGCGGACCGTCCTGACTGAGAAGGCGAACCAGAAATGAACGATAGCGTAAAAACCTCGCTCAAGCGGACGCTGGTCGGCAAGGTCGTCAGCAACAAGATGGACAAGACGGTCACCGTGCTGGTTGAGCACCGCGTGAAGCACCCGATCTACGGCAAGTATGTTGTGCGCTCGAAGAAGTACCACGCGCACGACGACGCGAACACGTACAACGAGGGTGACCTCGTTGAAATCCAGGAAACTCGTCCGATTTCGAAGACGAAGGCTTGGGTTGTGGCTCGCCTGGTCGAGGCTGCTCGCGTCATCTGACGCCGCTGAGTAGTAGAAGTTGTTGAAATCGCAGTAGATTTCGCTTGCAAGACCGAGATTATTTGTTATAATCTCGGTCTTCCCTCTTTATGGGAGCCCCGTCGCGGGCGAAGTTGGTGGGGGAAGCGGTTCAGGCGCCAGTCTGTCCCGAAGGATTCACCGGATTGCGATGGCGGGTTTCGTTTGCCGTCGCTGCTGTTCTAACCCAAGCAGCCGATTGGCTGACGGGACCAAGACTGACCGGGTACGCCATGGTGGTGTGACCGGATTAAGTTGGGAAAGATAAACCATGATCCAGACCGAAACTCGGCTTGAAGTGGCCGACAACACGGGTGCGCGTGAAGTCATGTGCATCAAGGTGCTCGGCGGCTCGAAGCGTCGTTATGCCAGCATTGGCGACATCATCAAGGTGACCGTCAAAGAAGCAACGCCGCGCGGGCGCGTGAAGAAAGGCGAAATTTATAACGCCGTGGTGGTTCGCACCGCCAAGGGCGTGCGCCGTCAGGACGGCTCGCTGATCAAGTTCGATGGCAACGCCGCAGTGTTGTTGAATGCCAAGCTCGAACCTATTGGCACCCGTATTTTCGGGCCTGTCACGCGCGAGTTGCGCAGCGAACGATTCATGAAGATCGTTTCGTTGGCACCTGAAGTGCTGTAAGGAGTCGCGATGAACAAGATTCGCAAAGGTGACGAAGTTATCGTCATCACCGGCAAAGATAAAGGCAAGCGCGGCGTCGTGCTGTCCGTTGGCGAAGGCAAGGTGACTGTCGAGGGTATCAACCTCGTCAAGAAACACGTCAAGCCGAACCCGATGAAGGGTACGACGGGTGGTGTGGAAGCCAAGACGATGCCGCTGCAAATTTCGAACGTCGCATTGGTCGACGCGAATGGCAAGGCGTCGCGTGTAGGCATCAAGGTCGAAGGAGACAAGAAGGTCCGTTTCCTTAAGACGACTGGTGCCGAGCTGAGCGCCTGACGCTGCGGAGTAAAAAAATGGCTCGTTTGCAAGAGTTTTACAAAGAAAAGGTTGTACCCGGCCTCATCGAGAAGTTCGGTTACAAGTCCGTGATGGAAGTGCCGCGCATCACCAAGATCACCCTGAACATGGGCCTTGGCGAAGCGGTTGCTGACAAGAAGATCATCGAAAACGCCGTTGGCGACCTGACGAAGATCGCAGGCCAAAAGCCGGTGATCACGAAGGCACGCAAGGCAATCGCTGGCTTCAAGATTCGTCAGGGATACCCGATCGGTGCAATGGTCACGTTGCGTGGTCAGGCAATGTACGAATTTCTGGACCGTTTCGTGACGGTTGCGCTCCCCCGTGTGCGTGACTTCCGTGGCGTGTCGGGTCGTGCGTTCGACGGTCGCGGCAACTACAACATCGGTGTGAAAGAGCAGATCATTTTCCCCGAAATCGACTACGACAAGATCGACGCACTGCGTGGGCTGAACATCAGCATCACGACGACTGCGAAGACCGACGACGAAGCAAAGGCTCTGCTCGCCAGCTTCAAGTTCCCGTTCAGAAACTGAGGTTACCGTGGCTAAACTGGCACTGATCGAACGTGAAAAGAAGCGTGCTCGCCTCGCCGCTAAGTACGCGCCCAAGCGTGCAGAGTTGAAGGCGATCATTGGCGATATGAGCAAGTCGGACGAAGAGCATTACGCAGCACGTCTGGAACTGCAACAACTGCCGCGCAACTCTAACCCGACCCGTAAGCGCAATCGTTGCGCAATTACCGGTCGTCCGCGCGGTACGTTCCGTAAATTCGGGCTGGCGCGTAACAAGATTCGCGAAATCGCGTTCCGCGGCGAGATCCCTGGCCTGACCAAGGCGAGCTGGTAATAGGAGAAACGTAAATGAGCATGAGTGATCCTATCGCCGATATGCTGACTCGCATCCGCAACGCGCAGATGGTTGAGAAAGTCTCGGTGACTATGCCCTCGTCGAAAGTCAAGGTTGCGATTGCGCAGGTCCTGAAGGACGAAGGCTATATCGATGATTTCGCAGTGAAGTCCGAAGGTGCGAAGTCTGAATTGAACATCGTGTTGAAGTACTACGCTGGCCGTCCGGTGATCGAGCGCATTGAGCGCGTCTCGAAGCCTGGTCTGCGTGTGTACCGCGGCCGTAACGACATCCCCGTGGTCATGAATGGCCTCGGCGTGGCAATCGTGTCGACGCCGAAGGGCGTGATGACGGACCGCAAGGCGCGCGCAACGGGCGTTGGCGGCGAAGTCATCTGCTACGTCGCTTAAGGCCGAAAGGAGAGAAACATGTCTCGAGTAGGTAAAAGCCCGATCGCGCTGCAAGGCGCAGAAGTGGCCCTGAGCGACGATCGCATTACCGTCAAGGGCCCGCTGGGTACGATCACGCAGGCGGCTAACCGCCTCGTGAAAGTGGTGAACGACAACGGCATTCTGAAGATCGAGCCGGTGGACGAAAGCCGCGAAGCGAATGCGATGTCGGGCACGATGCGCGCACTGGTGGCGAACATGGTGAACGGCGTGACGAAGGGTTTCGAGCGCAAGCTGACGCTGGTTGGCGTCGGTTACCGCGCACAGGCGCAAGGCGACAAGCTGAACCTGTCGCTGGGTTTCTCGCACCCCGTGGTGCACCAGATGCCGGAAGGCGTCAAGGCTGAAACCCCGTCGCAAACCGAAATCGTGATCAAGGGGATCGACAAGCAGAAAGTTGGCCAAGTCGCGGCAGAAGTGCGCGGCTATCGTCCGCCGGAGCCCTATAAGGGCAAGGGTGTGCGCTACGCCAACGAGGTCGTGATCCTCAAAGAAACGAAGAAGAAGTAAGGGTGCGCAATCATGGATAAGACTCAATCTCGCCTGCGCCGCGCTCGTCAGACGCGTATCAAGATCGCTGAGCTGCAGGTCGCGCGTCTCGCCGTGCATCGCACGAATACGCACATCTATGCGCAAGTGTTCTCGCCGTGCGGCACCAAGGTGCTCGCCAGCGCGTCGACGCTCGAGGCCGAAGTGCGTGCGCAACTGGCTGATCAAACGGGCAAGGGCGGCAACGTCGCTGCTGCCACGCTGATCGGCAAGCGCATCGCAGAAAAGGCTAAGGCTGCCGGCATCGAATCCGTCGCCTTCGACCGTTCGGGTTTCCGTTACCACGGCCGCGTGAAAGCGCTGGCTGATGCGGCGCGTGAAGCCGGACTCAAGTTCTAAGGGAAGAATTCGTCATGGCAAAGATGCAAGCGAAAGTTCAGGCTGACGAACGCGACGACGGCCTGCGTGAAAAGATGATTTCGGTCAACCGCGTGACCAAGGTCGTGAAGGGTGGCCGTATTCTCGGTTTCGCCGCACTGACCGTGGTCGGCGACGGTGATGGCCGCGTCGGTATGGGCAAGGGCAAGGCGAAGGAAGTGCCTGTCGCTGTCCAGAAGGCGATGGAACAAGCCCGCCGCAACATGTTCAAGGTGCCGCTGAAGAACGGTACCCTGCAACACGAAGTGCACGGCAAGCACGGCGCATCGATGGTCCTCCTCGCTCCGGCGAAGGACGGTACCGGTGTGATCGCTGGCGGTCCGATGCGCGCAGTGTTCGACGTGATGGGCGTGCAGAACGTTGTGGCCAAGAGCCACGGTTCGACGAACCCGTATAACCTCGTTCGTGCAACGCTCGACGGTCTGCGCAAGCAGTCCACGCCGGGCGACATCGCGGCGAAGCGCGGCAAGTCCGTCGAAGATATTCTGGGCTAAGGTGGACACCATGTCTGATAAAACTGTCAAGGTCCAGCTCGTCAAGAGCCTGATCGGCACCCGCGAAACGCACCGTGCAACGGTGCGTGGCCTCGGTCTGCGCCGACTCAACTCGGTTAGCGAATTGCAGGACACGCCGGCCGTGCGCGGCATGATCAACAAGGTTTCGTACCTCGTTAAGGTCATCAGCTAAGCGGCTGACCGGGACTCAAGGAGTTGATAATGGAATTGAATAACCTGAAGCCGGCTGAAGGCGCGAAGCACGCAAAGCGTCGCGTTGGTCGCGGCATCGGCTCTGGCCTGGGCAAGACCGCCGGCCGTGGTCACAAAGGTCAGAAGTCGCGTTCGGGCGGCTTTCACAAGGTTGGCTTCGAAGGCGGTCAAATGCCGCTGCAACGTCGCCTGCCGAAGCGTGGCTTCACCTCGCTGACGAAGGAATTCGTTGGTGAAGTGCGTCTCTCCGATCTGGAAAAGCTGCCGGTCGACGAAATCGACCTGTTGGCTCTGAAGCAAGCCGGTTTGGTTGGCGAGCTGATCAAGAGCGCCAAGATCATCGCGACGGGCGAGCTCAAGCGCAAGATCGTTGTGAAGGGTCTGGGTGCGACGAAGGGTGCGCGCGCTGCTATTGAAGCAGCCGGCGGCTCTTTTGCCGAGTAACGCGCAAGTTATTTGCCGTCACTAGCATTTGCATCGGAGAAGGTACTTGGCTAACAGCCCGAGTCTCGTAAAACCCGGTCGCAGCGCGGCGAAGTTTGGCGATCTGCGTCGGCGAGCAGTGTTTCTGCTGCTGGCGCTGATCGTCTACCGTATCGGCGCGCACATTCCGGTGCCGGGTATCGACCCGGACCAGCTGGCAAAGTTGTTCCAGAGCCAGTCGGGCGGCATCCTTGGCATGTTCAACATGTTTTCGGGTGGCGCACTTTCGCGGTTCACGATTTTCGCGCTTGGGATTATGCCGTACATCTCGGCGTCGATCATCATGCAGTTGCTGGCGATTGTCTCGCCGCAGCTGGAAGCGCTGAAAAAGGAAGGGCAGGCGGGGCAGCGGAAGATCACGCAGTACACGCGGATCTTCACGGTCTTGCTGGCGACGTTCCAGGCATTCGGCATCGCCGTGGCATTGGAAAATCAGCCGGCTCTCGTGATCGATCCGGGAATGGTGTTTCGGCTGACGACGGTCGTGACGCTGGTAACGGGCACGATGTTCCTGATGTGGCTCGGTGAGCAGATTACGGAGCGCGGACTCGGCAACGGTATCTCGATCATCATTTTCGGCGGTATTGCAGCGGGTTTCCCGAATGCAATCGGTGGTCTCTTTGAACTGGTCCGAACCGGCTCGATGAGTATCATCTCGGCGATTATTGTCGTTGCGTTGATTGCTGCTGTGACGTATCTGGTGGTGTTCATCGAACGCGGCCAGCGCAAGATCCTTGTGAACTACGCGAAGCGGCAAGTCGGTAACAAGATTTACGGCGGTCAATCCTCGCATTTGCCGCTGAAGTTGAACATGTCGGGCGTGATTCCGCCGATCTTTGCATCGTCGATCATTCTCTTCCCGGCAACCATCCTGAACTGGTTTAGTTCGGGGTCGCGTACCGGCTGGTTCGCAGACACGCTGCATAATGTGGCCGAAGCCCTCAAGCCCGGCCAACCCGTGTACGTGTTGCTGTACGCGTTGGCGATCGTATTCTTCTGCTTTTTCTACACCGCTCTGGTGTTTAACAGCAGGGAGACGGCCGACAACCTGAAGAAGAGTGGCGCATTCGTTCCTGGCATCCGCCCGGGCGATCAAACGGCGCGATATATCGACCGCATCCTGACGCGTCTGACGCTGGCCGGTGCGATCTACATCGTGTTTGTTTGTCTGCTGCCCGAGTTCTTGGTGCTGCGCTGGAACGTGCCGTTTTATTTTGGTGGAACGTCGCTGCTGATCATTGTCGTCGTCACAATGGATTTCATGGCGCAGGTGCAGTCGTACGTTATGTCGCAACAGTATGAATCGCTGCTGAAGAAAGCTAATTTCAAAGGCGGCGGCGTCCCGATGCGTTGAAAGGACTTATGGCCAAAGACGATGTTATCCAGATGCAGGGTGAAGTCATCGAAAACCTGCCTAACGCTACCTTCAGGGTGAAGCTGGAAAACGGCCATGTCGTATTGGGACACATATCCGGGAAGATGCGGATGCACTACATCCGAATCTTGCCGGGCGACAAGGTGACGGTTGAATTGACGCCTTACGATCTGTCGCGTGCGCGGATCGTGTTCCGGGCGAAGTGATTTGAAAAAAGGGTAATATCATGAAAGTGATGGCATCGGTTAAGCGCATTTGCCGCAATTGCAAGATCATCAAGCGCAAAGGCGTTGTGCGCGTGATTTGCAGCTCTGATCCGCGCCACAAACAGCGTCAAGGCTGAACGCCGCGCTTTTGCTTGCGCTTTTTGTTTGAGGAAAAACAATGGCTCGTATCGCAGGGGTTAACATCCCGAATCACCAGCATACTGAAATCGGCCTGACGGCTATTTACGGTATCGGCCGCACGCGCTCGCGCGACATTTGCGTCGCTGCTGGTGTGGCATTTTCGAAGAAGGTCAAAGACCTGAACGACGCAGACCTCGAAAAGCTGCGTGAAGAAGTCGGCAAGTTCATCGTTGAAGGCGATCTGCGCCGTGAAACGACGATGAACATTAAGCGCCTGATGGATCTCGGCTGCTACCGTGGCGTTCGGCATCGTAAGGGCTTGCCCCTGCGCGGCCAGCGTACGCGTACGAATGCCCGTACGCGCAAGGGTCCGCGTCGTGCAGCGCAATCGCTGAAGAAGTAAGCGGAACTGACAGTTACAGGAAAACGTAATGGCTAAGGCTTCGAACAACTCCGCGGCGCAACGCGTTCGCAAGAAGGTCAAGAAGAACGTCGCCGAGGGCGTGGTTCACGTTCACGCGTCGTTCAACAACACCATCATCACGATCACCGATCGTCAAGGCAATGCACTTGCTTGGGCAACGTCGGGTGGTCAGGGCTTCAAGGGCTCGCGTAAATCGACCCCGTTTGCAGCCCAGGTGGCAGCCGAATCGGCTGGCCGCGTGGCGATGGAATACGGCGTGAAGAACCTCGAAGTGCGGATCAAGGGCCCCGGTCCTGGCCGTGAGTCGGCGGTGCGTGCGTTGCATGGTCTTGGCATCAAGATCACGGCGATCTCCGACGTCACTCCGGTCCCGCACAACGGCTGCCGTCCGCCGAAGCGTCGTCGTATCTAAGACGCTGTTTTCGCTAGCGCCTGTTGCCGCCGGATTTAGTAACCGGCGAAACAGGCTGCTTGCGCTATTGAATTGACTAAGCCCACTGTTCGACCCAAAGGGTTCGGACTAGCGCGAGTGTCTGCATTCGCGTGATCAATCAACGAAGGAATCAACGTGGCACGTTATATCGGCCCTAAGGCCAAGCTGTCCCGCCGTGAAGGCACTGACCTGTTCCTGAAGAGCGCCCGTCGTTCGCTCGCTGACAAGTGCAAGCTTGACAGCAAGCCTGGCCAGCATGGCCGCACGTCGGGTGCACGTACGTCCGACTACGGCACGCAGTTGCGCGAAAAGCAAAAAGTGAAGCGCATCTACGGTGTCCTCGAGCGCCAATTCCGCCGTTACTTCGCTGAAGCTGACCGTCTGAAGGGCAACACGGGTGAGAACCTGCTGCAATTGCTCGAGTCGCGTCTGGATAACGTCGTGTATCGCATGGGCTTCGGCTCGACGCGTGCTGAAGCGCGTCAGCTTGTGAGCCACAAGGCGATCACGGTGAACGGCGTTGTGTCGAACATCCCGTCGATGCAAGTGAAGGCAGGCGACGTCGTCGCAGTGCGCGAACAATCGAAGAAGCAAGCGCGTATCCTCGAAGCGCTGTCGCTGGCTGAACAAGGCGGTATGCCCAGCTGGGTCGCTGTCGATTCGAAGAAGTTCGAAGGCACGTTCAAGTCCAAGCCGGAACGCAGCGACATCGCTGGCGATATCAACGAAAGCCTGATCGTCGAATTGTATTCGCGGTAATCGGATTAATGGCCGGGGCACCCCGATTGCGTTGCGCAAGGGGGAGTCTCGGCTGTTTATTTTCAGGTTGTTACCGGTCAGCCTTATCGGTGTAACGAGCCGAGGGTATTGAAAAGGAAAACCTATGCAAACCAGTTTGTTGAAGCCCAAGATCATCGCAGTTGAATCGCTGGGCGAAAGCCACGCGAAAGTGGTCATGGAACCGTTTGAACGCGGTTACGGCCACACCTTGGGTAACGCGCTCCGGCGCGTGCTGTTGTCGTCGATGATCGGCTACGCGCCGACCGAAGTGACGATCGCAGGCGTCGTACATGAGTATTCGACGCTCGACGGTGTGCAAGAGGACGTGGTCAACCTGTTGTTGAACCTGAAGGGCGTAGTGTTCAAGTTGCATAACCGTGACGAAGTGACGGTTACGCTGCGCAAGGAAGGCGAAGGCGTTGTCACTGCTGGCGATATCGAACTCGCGCATGATTGCGAAGTCATCAACCCTGATCACGTGATTGCGCATCTGTCGAAGGGCGGCAAGCTCGACGTCCAGATCAAGGTTGAGAAGGGCCGCGGTTACGTGCCGGGCAATGTGCGTCGTTACGGCGAAGAGTCGGCCAAGATCATCGGTCGTATCGTGCTGGACGCGTCGTTCTCGCCGGTTCGCCGCGTGAGCTACGCCGTTGAAAGCGCTCGCGTCGAACAGCGTACCGACCTCGACAAGCTCGTGATGAACATCGAAACGAACGGTGTCATCTCGCCGGAAGAAGCGATCCGTCAATCGGCTCGCATTCTGGTTGATCAACTGTCTGTGTTCGCTGCACTGGAAGGCACCGAAGCAACGGCTGAAGCGCCGTCGCGCGCGCCGCAGATCGATCCGATCCTGCTGCGTCCGGTCGATGATCTCGAATTGACGGTTCGGTCCGCGAACTGTCTGAAGGCCGAGAACATCTACTACATCGGCGATCTGATCCAGCGCACGGAAAACGAGTTGCTCAAAACGCCGAATCTGGGCCGCAAGTCGTTGAACGAAATCAAGGAAGTACTGGCGTCGCGTGGTTTGACGCTCGGCATGAAGCTCGAAAATTGGCCGCCCGCTGGGCTGGACAAGTAAGTCGGCGCTTCGTCTCGGGACAGAACCCGTCGCTGCACTGGCAAAGACGCGGATTTTCCTTTAAAATCCGCGTCTTGCCTTTTTCAACTACCGGCCCGTGCACTCGAATTTGCAGTAGATCGAGCGCGATAGAAGAGCTGGACCAAAACTCTGAATCGAAGGAATCAACATGCGTCACCGTCATGGTCTGCGGAAACTGAACCGCACGAGCAGCCACCGTCTGGCAATGCTCCGTAATATGTCCAACTCGCTGATCGAGCACGAAGTCATCAAGACCACGCTGCCGAAGGCGAAAGAACTCCGTAAAGTTGTCGAGCCGCTGATCACGCTGGGCAAGAAGCCGTCGCTGGCAAATCGCCGTCTGGCATTCAACCGCCTGCGCGACCGTGACTCGGTCACGAAGCTGTTTGAAGTCCTCGGCCCGCGCTACGCTACCCGTCCGGGCGGCTACCTGCGCGTGCTGAAGTTTGGCTTCCGCGTCGGCGACAATGCACCGATGGCTCTGGTCGAATTGCTCGATCGTCCGGAAGTTGAAGAAGTTGAAGTGCAAGAAGCCGAGTAAGCTTCAAGGCACTCAAGAGCTAGGCGTCACGCTTGGCTACAGAATGCAGACGAACCCCACGTTTCTCGGAGCGTGGGGTTTTGTTTTTCGGGCTAGGCAAATGTCTCCGTGAGTCGCAGGGTTGGGTAGGAAAAGCCGATCGAAAAGCGCCACGGCAGGAGGTCGAAGCGCGCACGACCGACGGGCCGCATCGCTACAACATGCAGCCCTCAAGCGATCCACAACGGCTGCAGCGTTTTACGAATCCAAGTCCAAGCGCGCAGCCAGTCAATCCGCAGTGGCCAAATGCCGCACACGCGAGCCCGCGCTGCCTGCGGCACTTGACTGCCAGGTGATACGATATTGCCACCCGAATCGTGCCTTGCCGGAGCTTTCAGTGAGCGTGAGTGTTACCTTGATCCTGACGACGGTGCCCGACGCGACCGTTGCTGACAAGCTCGCCGCAGACGCGCTCGCTGCCCGGCTATGCGCCTGCGTAACGCAACTCGGCGCCGTGCAATCGCGCTACCACTGGCAAGGGCAGGTCGAAACGGCACAAGAAATACAGTTGTTGTTCAAGACGAGCGCCGCACGTGCTCTTGAACTTGAGCAATACATACAGACACACCATCCATACGACACGCCGGAAATTCTGTCGTGGCAAGCCATGGCCTCGGCCACTTACGGTCAGTGGATCCTTGCAGAAACCCAACGCCCTCTACATGTTTAACTGTCTCGACGGGCGCGCGCGCCATGCGCTTCGTGCCGCATTCCTCCTCTTTGCCGGCCTGATCCTGGCGCAGTTCTGCACGCTCGCCCATGCGGCAGACGACTTCCTCGATCCCGCGGTAGCGTTCAAATTCAGTGCGGCAGAAAAGCCGGGCGAAGTCGACGTTACGTACAAAATTGCTGACGGCTACTACATGTATCGGGAGCGTTTCGCATTCGCAACCCGCAGTGGCAACGCGACAATCGGTGAGCCGCAGTTGCCGGCGGGCCATATCAAGTTCGATCAGACATTCAACAAGAACGTCGAGACGTATCGCAACGAGTTGACGATCCGCATCCCGGTTAAGCAGGCCGCCGGAGGGTTCGATCTGGCCGTGACATCCCAAGGGTGTGCGGACGCCGGTATCTGCTATCCGCCGATGGAGCGCGTCTACCATGTAAGCGGTGCTGCCCTGCAACCGGCGGGCAGCGCGGGCGCGCTGCAATCTGAGGCAAGCGATACGCCGTGGTACGAGCGGGCCACCAACGCCGATTACGCGCAATCGCTGCTGCAGGGCGGCGGTTTCCTCACGATCATCGGACTTTACTTCGTCGCGGGCATGGTGCTGAGTCTGCTGCCGTGCTCATACCCGATGATTCCGATTCTTTCGGCAATCATCATCGGCGAGGGCGCACGGGTCACGCGCGCGCGGGGCTTGGCGCTATCGCTCGCCTATGTAATCGGAATGGCGCTCGTTTACACCGCGCTGGGAATTGCCGCCGCGCTCGTTGGGCAAAGTCTGGGCGCGTGGCTGCAAAATCCGTGGGTGTTGGGCGCGTTCGGCGTACTACTGACCGTTTTTGCGCTCACGTTGATTGCGGGTTTCGATATCGCACTGCCGCAGCGTTGGCAGGAAGGCGTTTCGCACGTGTCGGCGCGGCGCTCTGGCGGCAAGTTTGCAGCCGTTGCCGGAATGGGCGCGCTGTCCGCGTTGGTCGTAGGTGCCTGCATGACTGCGCCGCTCTTCGCGGTGCTCGCCTTTATCGCGCACACGGGGAATGCGGTGCTCGGTGGCGCCGCGCTGTTCTCCATGGGACTCGGGCTTGGCGTGCCGCTGCTTATCATCGGATTTGGCGCCGGAACCTTGCTGCCGCGCGCCGGCGCGTGGATGGACAGCGTCAAAGTGCTGTTCGGTGTCGTGCTGCTCGCCGCGGCGCTCTGGATCGTCTGGCCGGTGCTCGGAGCAACGGCTGCCATGCTCCTGAGTGCGCTCTGGCTCTTGATCGCCGCGGCGTCGCTGGGTCTCTTTTCGGCCCCTTTGGCGCAAGCATCGATATGGCGCCGGCTTGGCCGCGGTATCGGCGCTGCCTTTGCCGTTTGGGCTGCGGTGCTGCTTGTTGGACTCGCCGCGGGGTCGTCAGATCCGCTGCGTCCGTTGGCCGTGCTGGCGACGCGCGGCGGCGCGCCGGTGCCGGATCGTGTGGCTGGCTCGCCCCAGAATGCGTCGCAGGGCGATCTGGCGTTTCAACCGGTGCGATCATCAGTCGGACTGGACGAGGCCGTCAAAGCCGCTGCGCAGCCTGCCATGCTCGATTTCTACGCCGACTGGTGCGTCAGTTGCAAAGAGATGGAGAAATTCACTTTCAGCGACCCGCGCGTCCAGGCGAAATTGAAGGAGATGAACCTGCTGCGCGCCGACGTGACGGCCAACAACACCGATGATCAGGCACTGCTCAAGCGCTTTGGCCTTTTCGGCCCACCGGGAATTATCTTCTTCGACCGCGGCGGCAAGGAGGTACTGCGCGTCGTCGGTTATGAGTCGGCCGACAAATTCCTGCGCACGCTCGAACGGGCGAGCCGACCTCAGGCGTGATCGCATTGACCGCATGAACGAGCGGCAACCGCGAGTGGATAAAAAAACGGAGGCGTGACCAAAAGTCCGCCTCCGTTTTGCGTTCTGGCCCCTGCTGAACTCGCACATGAATCGACTCAGTCCCAGCCAGACGAGATAGCTGCCGCCAGGCGCGGCGCAACCTATTTTTGCGAGCGAAGAATCCTCGCTGCATCCAGCGCGAAATAGGTCAGAATGCCGTCCGCGCCCGCGCGCTTGAAGGCGAGCAGCGATTCCATCATGGCCTTGTCGTGGTCCAGCCAGCCGTTCTGAGCCGCTGCCTTCAGCATCGCGTATTCGCCGCTGACCTGATAGACGTAGGTCGGGAACTGGAACTCGTCCTTCACCCGGCGCACGATATCCAGGTACGGCATGCCCGGCTTGACCATGACCATGTCGGCGCCTTCGTTGATGTCCGCTTGCACCTCGCGCAACGCCTCGTTGGAGTTGGCGGGGTCCATCTGGTACGTCATCTTGTTGCTTTTGCCGAGGTTCGTCGCGGAGCCCACAGCGTCGCGGAACGGGCCGTAGAACGCGGACGCGAATTTGGCCGCATAAGCCATGATGCGCGTGTGGACATGGTCCTCGCTTTCCAGCATTTCGCGGATGGCACCGATTCGGCCGTCCATCATGTCCGAAGGCGCGACGATATCTACGCCGGCTTCAGCCTGCGCGCGTGCCTGTTCGATCAGGATGTCGACGGTCTCATCGTTGATCACGTAGCCGTTTTCATCGAGCACGCCGTCCTGGCCGTGGCTCGTGTACGGATCCAGCGCGACGTCGGTGAGAACGCCCAGATCCGGGAAGTGCTTCTTCAGCTCGCGGACCGCCCGCGGGATCAGACCAGCGGCGTTGGTCGCTTCGCGGCCATCGGGTGTCTTGAGCGACGGTTCGATCGCCGGAAACAGCGACAGCACCGGTACGCCGAGCTCGACGCATTGCTCGGCGACTTTCATCAGCAAGTCGACCGAAACCCGCTCGACGCCAGGCATCGACGGCACGGCTTGCCGCACGTTCGTGCCTTCGACTACAAAGACGGGGTAAATCAGGTCGTTGGTGGTGAGGATGTTTTCGCGCATCAGGCGGCGCGAGAAGTCGTCGCGGCGCATGCGGCGAGGACGATAGTGCGGGTAGAAGCTCATGGAATTGAAGATCGTGGATGTCTTGACGTAGGACAGTGCCCAGAGAGGTGCTCGGGAGCCGGCGGCCGCTCACGGAAACTTTTCAAGACAATGGTATATCATACCGATCGAGCAAGGCGCTTGGCGCTGACCTCCCCGCTTCTCCTCCCTGAGCGGGTGCCTGTCGTTTTTCGATTAGGCTGTTTGACCCGCCGTTAAAGCGGCGGGTTTTTTTATGGGCGGCGGAAAGAGCGCGTTCAGGCTTTCAGCAAACACACCGCGAGGTTACTGTGCGGCGTCGGTTGCGCCCTTCGTTTCGGGGATCAGCCAGCTTTCAATCAGTTCGTGAGCTTCGTCGATGCCGACCCGCTTGAGCGCCGAGAAGAGTTGCGCCGTCAGCTCGCCCTGGTAGCCCGCCGCACGATATTCGTCAAAACCCTTCTGTGTCGCGCGCAACGCATTCACGCTTTCCTGACGCGTCAATTTGTCGCATTTGGTGAGCAGCGCGTGAATCGGCTTTCCGGTCGGAGCGAACCATTCGATCATTCGCCGATCCAGATCGGTCAGCGGCCGGCGCGAGTCCATCATGAGGATCATGCCGCGCAATTGCGAACGCGATTGCAGGTACGTGGAAAGCAGCGCCTCCCAATGCGCCTTGGCTGCGCCGGGCACTTCCGCATAACCGTAGCCGGGCAGATCGACAAGATGGGCCGTAGGTTCGTCCGCCTTGCCGACGGAGAAGTAATTGATGTGCTGGGTGCGTCCCGGTGTCTTACTCGCGAATGCGAGCCGCTTCTGGTTGCACAGGATATTGATGGCCGTCGACTTGCCTGCATTCGAGCGCCCGGCAAAAGCAATCTCAGGCTGAGCGGTGGCCGGCAGATCACGAAGGTGATTGACGGTCGTGAAAAAGCGGGATTGGTGGAGCAGGAAGGACATGATCAGGCCAGATTTCGAGACGCCGGGGAACCCGGAGTGGGGACGGGTCAAGCCCGACTGGCGTCTTAGCGATTAGCGAGTTATTGTACAATACGATGGTTTACTGAAAACCTGAGGGGGCCAGCCCGCGTGCCTCGGCGGCTCCTGGCGGTCACTCGGGTCGCCGTCGTATTGTGCAAAACCTCTAAAATCCACAAGACGAGACAGGGTGTGCGAATGAATCGACTGTGCAAGGCTCTGATGGTTTTTCATGTAGCAGCAGGTCTTTCAAGTTTGGCAATTCAGGCACGAGCAGCAGATCCGGCAAAGCCGGACGTCAATCGGGGGCAGGCAATCGCAGTGCAGGTTTGCGCGTCATGTCACGGCGCAGACGGCAACAGTGCCGGCGGCGCATACCCGAAACTGGCTGGCCAGCATCCCGACTATCTCGTCAAGCAACTCAAGGATTTCAAGCCGCAGCCCGGCGCCAAGCAGCCCGCGCGTAACAATGCGATCATGACGGCTATGGCGGCCGCGCTGTCCGACCAGGATATGGTCAACGTCGCAGCCTACTTCGCGGCGCAGGCTCCAAAGCCCGGTTATGCGCACAACAAGGACACGGTGCCGCTCGGGCAGAAGATTTATCGAGGCGGCATCGCGGAGAAGGGCGTGCCGGCCTGTGCCAGTTGTCACGGGCCCACGGGTCAGGGTATTCCGTCGCAATATCCGCGCTTGTCAGGCCAATGGGCTGAATACACGGTGGCGCAGTTGAACGCGTTCACGCAGGGCCCCGGAGCGCGCAACAACAACGAGGCGATGCATGCTGTCGCATCGCGTCTGTCGGACAGCGAGATCAAAGCTGTGGCCGATTACATCGCGGGCTTGCACTAAGAGGCCCGCGCGCAATTGCAACCGGCCCGCCGAGGCCGGTAAAAAACAAGAAAAGGGTGGGGGCGTCGTGTGAACGGTCGCCCTTCACCCTTTTTTGCTGTTCAGTCGGAGTATGAATGAGCGTCACCACGTCGGGTTTGCAGTCGAAGTCGAGCAATCGCATCGTGCGCAACGTTGTCGAAGTATTGAGTTCGATGCGTTTTGCCATTGCGCTGCTCGTGATCCTGTCGATCGCCAGCATTATCGGCACCGTCCTTACGCAGGACGATCCCTATCCCAATTACGTCAACCAGTTCGGCCCGTTCTGGGCGGATATCTTCCGCGCGCTAAGCCTTTACACGGTTTATAGCTCGTGGTGGTTCATGCTGATTCTCGGCTTTCTGATGGTCTCGGTGTCGCTATGCGTGATCCGCAACGCGCCGAAAATGATTGCCGACACCAAGAGCTGGAAAGA
Source organism: Paraburkholderia caledonica (assembly GCF_000383275.1). Taxonomy (NCBI): domain Bacteria; kingdom Pseudomonadati; phylum Pseudomonadota; class Betaproteobacteria; order Burkholderiales; family Burkholderiaceae; genus Paraburkholderia; species Paraburkholderia caledonica. Next base: position 21,139 of record NZ_KB911047.1, read on the forward strand.
CAAGGTCCGCGAAGCCAGCCTCCGCGCGTTCCATCACAAGGGCGAATTCGCGGTGCACGGCACGCGTGCCCAGACGTCGGCAGTGCTCGCCAGACTGTCCGCCAAGCTCGGCTACAAGTTCGTCACGCGCGAGTCGGACGGCGCCACGCTGATCGCGGCCAAGCGCGGCGCCTTGACCAAGCTCGGCTACATTTCCGCGCACATTGCGATCGTGGTGATTTGCCTTGGCGGGCTGCTGGACAGCAATCTGCCGATCAAACTGCAAATGTGGCTGTTCGACAAATCGCCGATCCGCGCGAACACCGTAATCAACGACATTCCGCCGGAACATCGCCTGTCGCAATCGAATCCGACGTTCCGCGGTTACGCATGGGTGCCGGAAGGGCAGCACGTGTCCACCGCGATCCTCAACCAGCCGGACGGCTCGCTGATCCAGGACCTGCCGTTTTCGATCGAGTTACAGAAATTCATCGTCGATTATTATTCGACGGGCATGCCGAAGCTGTTCGCTAGCGACATCGTCGTGGTAGATCACAAGACCGGCGCGCGCGTGCCGGCTCGTATCGAAGTGAACAAGCCGTTCGAATACGACGGCGTGTCGATCTATCAATCGAGCTTCCAGGACGGCGGCTCGCAAATGCAGATGACGGCCTACCCGATGACGGGCCCGAGCGCGAAAACCGCGCCTTTCGGCGGCACGATCGGAGGCAATGCGCCGTTGAGTTCGGCCACGTCGCTTGCCGACGGGCAGACGGTCGAGTTCACCGACTTCCGCGCGATCAACGTAGAGAACATTTCCAATGGCAGCGGCCAGACGGACGCCCGCGGCGTCGCCGCCCACCGCTCGCTGAAGGAAGCATTCGACGAGCGGCTCGGCTCAGGCGCGAAGACGTCCAAGCCGCTGGACCTTCATAACGTCGGCCCGTCGGTGCAGTACAAGGTACGCGACAAGGACGGCCAGGCACGCGAGTACAACAACTACATGCTGCCGGTCGCGGTTGCCGGGGAACGATTCTTCCTTGCCGGCATGCGCCTGAATCCCGACGACCCGTTCCGCTATCTGCGCATTCCCGCCGACAGCGGCGGTACCGTGAAGGATTGGATGAACCTGCGCGCAACGCTCGAGAACCCGGGAATGCGCGCGCAAGCCGCTCACCGCTTCGCCCAGCGCTCCGTGCCCGAAGCGAACACGGAATTGCAGCAGCATCTGGAAGAAAGCGCGCTGCGCGTCCTGACCCTTTTTGCGGGCGCGGACAACACCGTCAAAATGCCGAACGGTCAGCCAGTCGGCGGCTTCCAGGCGATCGCCGGATTTATTGACCATTCGGTGCCGAAGGGCGAGCAGGAAAAGGCGGCAGGGCTGTTGCTGCGCATGCTGGAGGGCTCGATGTGGGACCTTTGGCAACTGTCGCGCCAGCAAGTCGGCGAGCCAGAGGCGCAGGCCAACGCGGATTCGAGCCGCTTCGTACAAAGCTCGATCAATGCGATATCCGACAGCTTTCTGTATGGATCGCCGGTCTACTTGCAGCTCGACTCCTTCAAGCAGGTGCAAGCCTCGGTATTTCAGCTGACGCGCGCACCCGGCAAAAAAGTCGTGTATCTTGGCAGCCTGCTTCTCGTGTTGGGCATCTTTTCGATGTTCTACGTCCGCGAACGGCGCCTGTGGTTCTGGCTCAAAGATACTGAGCAGGGCACCAATGTCGTGATGGCCATGTCGAGCGCGCGCAAAACGCTCGACTTCGAGAAAGAATTTGTTCAGACGCGCGACGCGGTCGGCGCCGCGTTGGGCGCGAAGCTCACCGATGCATCGTCCGGCAACGCCGGCACGCCGTCCGCAAGCTCACAAGATTCGACCCGGTAATACCATGGACTTGACTCAGGTTTCCTCATCTTCCCCTTCATCCGCCCGGCCCCCCAAGGCGTCTGCGGACGAAGCGTTCAACGCTGCCCAATATGACGAGCGGCCGTTCCTGAAACGGCTTGGCATCGTCGACTGGCTATTCGCCCTCGCCATGGTCGCGGGCGCCGGGTTCGCGCTGTCGCGCTATTACCCGTTCATGAATTACTACGACAAGCTGGTGCTGGTGTGCGCGGTGCCGGTCTTCGTCGTGCTCGGCTGGCGCTGGAAGCCCGTGCGTCCGCTGATGGTGGGCATTGCGGCACTGTCGCTGCTGGCCATCCAGATCTATCACGGCGATCTGAGCCGGGCCGACAACGCCTTCTTCCTGAAGTATTTCCTGTCGAGCCAGTCCGCGATTCTGTGGATGAGCGCGCTTTTCGTGTTCGCCACCGTTTTCTACTGGATCGGCCTGCTCTCGCGCTCGCCCACCGGCGCCGCGATCGGCTCGAAAATGACATGGGCCGCCGTGCTGATGGGCTTCGTCGGTCTGATGGTGCGCTGGTACGAGTCGTATCTGATCGGCGCGGACGTCGGCCATATTCCCATTTCGAACCTGTACGAAGTCTTCGTGCTGTTCAGCCTGATCACCGCGCTGTTCTATCTCTACTATGAACAGCACTACAACACGCGCGCGCTCGGTGCGTTCGTGCTGCTCGTGATCAGCGCCGCTGTCGGTTTCCTGATGTGGTATTCGGTCGCCCGCGACGCGCAGCAGATCCAGCCGCTCGTTCCGGCGCTGCAAAGCTGGTGGATGAAGATCCACGTGCCGGCGAACTTCATCGGGTACGGCAGCTTTGCCTTGTCGGCAATGGTCGCAGTCGCTTATCTGGCGAAGGAGCGCGGCATGTTGGCCGACCGCCTGCCGGCGCTCGAAGTGCTCGACGACGTCATGTACAAGTCGATTGCCGTCGGCTTCGCGTTCTTCACGATTGCGACGATTCTCGGCGCGTTGTGGGCGGCAGAAGCGTGGGGCGGCTACTGGAGCTGGGATCCCAAGGAAACGTGGGCACTGATCGTCTGGCTGAACTATGCAGCCTGGCTGCATATGCGTCTGATGAAAGGCTTGCGCGGCGCGGTCGCCGCGTGGTGGGCGCTGACCGGCCTGCTCGTCACGACCTTCGCGTTCCTTGGCGTGAACATGTTCCTGTCGGGCTTGCATAGTTACGGCAAACTGTAATTTCCGCTGTTCCCAGCCGACAAAGAACCGCCGCGTGTTTCGCACCGGCGGTTTTTTTATGGCCGACGGAATATTTGCACGCCAAATGTGTTCGTCCATGTGAGTACGCATGGATGGCCCGACGAGCGATCATCACCCTGGCCCCGTCAGATGTCTGAGGCGGCGGCCGGCAAGGAGCAGCATGATGTGGATCAAGCGAAGCGACAGGATTCAACTTACCGGCGACGATATCGCTCGCAGCGAAATCACGCCGCAGCACATTTTCGAGAACCGGCGGCGCGTGCTGCAGGCCGCAGGCGCGCTGGCGCTCGGCGGTCTGATCGGCGTGAACGGCGAAGCACTGGCGGCTTACACGTCGACCGATCCGAAAGCGCAGAAACTGGCGGCCAAAACGAACGCGAAGTTCGTCGCGCTGGACAAGATCACGCCGTTCAAGGACATCACCACATACAACAACTACTACGAGTTCGGCACCGACAAGTCCGATCCGGCGCATAACGCCGGAACGTTGCGGCCTCGGCCATGGAAGGTCAGTGTTGAAGGCGAGATCAAGAACCCGAAGGTCTACGACATCGACGAACTGCTCAAGCTCGCGCCGCTCGAGGAGCGCGTGTATCGGCTGCGTTGCGTCGAAGGCTGGTCGATGGTGATCCCGTGGATCGGCGTGCCGCTCGGCGAACTGATCAAGCGCGTGCAGCCGACAGGCAACGCGAAATATGTTCAGTTCATTACGTTGGCCGACCCGTCGCAGATGCCGGGACTCTCCACGCCGATACTCGACTGGCCATACTCCGAAGGCTTGCGTATGGACGAGGCGATGAATCCGCTCACGCTGCTCACCATGGGTGTATACGGTCAGGTGCTGCCGAACCAGAACGGCGCGCCGGTTCGCGTCGTGGTGCCGTGGAAATACGGCTTCAAGAGCGCCAAGTCGCTGGTGAAAATCCGCTTTGTCGAGAAACAGCCCGCGACGAGCTGGAACACTTATGCGTCGAGCGAGTACGGCTTTTATTCGAACGTGAACCCGAATGTCGACCATCCGCGCTGGAGTCAGGCGACTGAGCGGCGCATCGGCGAAGACGGCTTTTTCACGCCCAAGCGCAAGACGTTGCTGTTCAACGGCTACGGCGATCAGGTGGCGTCTCTTTATCAGGGCATGGACCTGAAGAAGAACTTTTGAGCGACATGACGATGGCTTCCGATACCCAATCTGTCACTCGTACCGGGCATAGCGCGCCGCGAGCCAATGCGCCTGCTACGGCGCCGGCAAAGCGTCCCGCCGCTGGCTCGCGCTGGGTCGTGCCCGCGAAAATCGCGGTGTTCATCGCGGCGTGGTATCCGCTGGCGCGGATCGTGTTGTTCGGCGTGACCGACCGGCTGGGCGCAAACCCGATCGAGTTCATCACGCGCTCAACGGGCCTGTGGACGCTCGTGTTCCTTTGCATCACGCTGGCTGTGACACCGCTGCGCCGGCTCACAGGCATCGCGGCGTTCGTGCGGTTTCGCCGCATGCTCGGGCTATACGCGTTCTTCTACGCGACGCTGCATTTCACGACTTATCTCTGGTTCGACAAATGGTTCGACGTGGCGGAGATCGTCAAAGACATCGGCAAGCGGCCGTTCATTACTGTGGGTTTTGCAGCGTTCGTGCTGCTGATCGCGTTGGCCGCAACGTCGCCGCGCGCAATGGTGCGCAAGCTCGGCCGCCGCTGGCAGACGTTGCACCGCGCGATCTATGCCATCGGCGCGCTGGCGATTCTGCATTTCTGGTGGATGAAAGCGGGCAAGCACGACCTGATCCTGCCGAAAATCTACGGCGCGATCATGCTGGCGCTGCTGGGTTGGCGTCTGATTGTGTGGGTACGCGAGCGGCGCAAGTTAAAGCCGCGCTGACTGCGCGCGAGCGTAAGCGCTAATAAAAAAGGCGATGCCGCAATGGCATCGCCTTTTTTATTTGAAGCGGACTTGCGACGCTGGTTACGCCGGCAAAACCGTTTCGCCCGCGAACAGCTGCTGGATTTCTTCTCGCGCCCTAACTACATGCGCTTGTGTACCATCAACCATCACCTCCGCTGCACGCGGGCGGGTGTTGTAGTTGGAGCTCATCACGAAGCCGTAGGCGCCTGCCGAGCGAATCACGAGCAAATCGCCGGGCTCGACGGAAAGCAGCCGTTCGCGCCCCAGCCAGTCGCCGCTTTCGCATACCGGTCCCACGATGTCGTACACATGAGCGGGGACGTCGCGCTCAACAACGGCGTCGATAGCGTGATACGCCTCGTACATCGCCGGGCGGGCGAGTTCGGTCATGGCCGCGTCCACGATGGCGAAATTCTTTTCAGCGCCCGGCTTCAGGAATTCGACGCGCGTGAGCAGCACGCCCGCATTGCCAACTAGCGAGCGGCCCGGCTCGAAGTACACCTCGCGGTGGCCGTGACCGCGCGCCTCGATGCGATCGAGCACCGTGCGTACGAATTCGCCGATGTCCGGCGGCGTTTCGTCGTCGTAGGTGATGCCGAGGCCGCCGCCCACGTCGATATGACGAATTGCAATGCCGTCTTTCTCGATCAGTTCGACCAGTTCCAGAAGCTTGTCTACCGCGTCCAGGTAAGGCGCAATCTCGGTTATCTGCGAGCCGATATGGCAGTCGATGCCGACAACCTCAAGGTTCGCCATGGCTGCGGCCGCCTGATACGTGGCGCGTGCATCTTCGAATGCGACGCCGAACTTGTTCGACTTCAGCCCAGTGGAGATGTAGGGATGCGTCTTCGCATCGACGTCGGGATTCACGCGCAGCGAGACGGGCGCGATCTTGCCCATTTCCGCGGCCACCGTGTTCAGGCGATCGAGTTCCGGAATGGATTCGACATTGAAGCACTTCACACCCGCCGCGAGTGCCTCGCGCATCTCACTCGCGTGTTTGCCGACGCCGGAAAACACGGTGTTTTCCGCTTTGCCGCCGGCCGCCAGCACGCGGGCCAGTTCGCCGCCCGACACGATGTCGAAGCCCGCACCGAGACGCGCGAACACGTTCAGCACCGCGAGATTGCTATTGGCCTTCACGGCCACGTGCACGCTCGCTCGACGGCCGGCGCACGCGCCTGCGTACGCGTTCCACGCGTCGGTGAGCGCGGCCCGGGAGTACACATAAAGCGGCGTGCCGAACTGTTCGGCGAGCGAAACGGCGGACACGCCTTCGACGTGAAGCACGCCGTTGACGTAGTCAAATGCAGGTCGAGTCATGCGGAGGTCTTATTGAACGGGAGTGGCGGCGGAAGCAGGCTGCGAAGCCGAAGCAGCGGAACCAGCAGATGAAGGAGACGCCGACAGTTCGTTCGCGGGCGCGAGCGAGAGCGGCGTGCCGGACGTGTCAGGAATGGAGTCTGCGTCGGACGCGGTTTCGGCGCCGGGTTGTACTTCGTCAGGAGACGGCGGCTGTGTGCGGTCGATGGGCTTTTCCGGCAAAGGTGGCACGGTAGGCAAATAGAGCGAACCGCGTTGTCCGCAGCCGGCGAGCGAGCCACCGAGTGCGCAACCTGCGAGAATGGCTAAACCCGCTACAATCGCGCGGCCGGGCGCCGCCGCGCGCATCCGAGATACGACTCGCATGACTGTCCCTGAATAAATAATCGATGGAGTTTAGCATGTCCGATAGTGATTACCTGACCCGTGCAGAGGCCGCGCTAGCCGCCATTGAACGCGCGCTGGACGACACCGAGGCCGACATCGAACTCGAGCGCAGCGGCAACGTGCTGACCCTCGAATTCGCGAATCGCTCGAAGATCATTGTGAATCTGCAACCGCCGATGAGCGAGATCTGGATAGCCGCGAAAGCGGGCGGTTTCCACTACCGTTTTGTCGATGGCGAGTGGCGCGACACGCGCAGCGGCAACGAGTTTTTCGCGGCGCTGTCCGAGTACGCGACGGAGCAGGCCGGCGAGCCGGTGCATTTCGAGGCCTGATCACAGCATCGAGCGGTTAGACGCTTAACAAAACAAAAAGCCGCCGCGCAGGACCCTGCGCGGCGGCTTTTTTGCGGCATGCAGGGCGCTGCGTTAGTGCCCGCGGAACAGATTCATGATGTCCTGCTTCTCCTGCTCGCCGACTTGTCCCGGCGCTGCGGACGCAGCGCTTGCTTCGTCGAGTGCCGCCTGACTGATGCCGACCGTTCCCACGAAACCGTGGCCGGGCGTGAACTCGTCGAAATACAGTTCCGAGCCGACTTCGGTCACTCCGTCGGGCATCGGCATCTTGTACTCCGGCACGCCTTTGAGCGCGCGTCCCATGTACTCGATCCAGACCGGCAGTGCGAGGCCACCGCCGGTTTCCTTGTCACCCAGACTGCGAGGGTTGTCGTAGCCGATCCACGCGATCGCGGTGAGCGTGTGCTGATAACCGGCGAACCACGCGTCGCGCGAATCGTTCGTCGTACCCGTCTTGCCGCCGAGGTCCGTGCGCTTGAGTGCGTTCGACTTGGCGCCGGTACCGCGCTGCGCGACGCTCTGCAGCAGACTGTTCATCACATAGGCGTTGCGCGGTTCGATGGCGTGCGGCGCGCTTTGCTCGGCGACGAGCGGTTGCGCATGCGCGACTACGACGCCGCGCGGATCGGTGACTTCGGCGATCAGATACGGGTTGATCCGATAGCCGCCGTTCGCGAATACCGAGAATGCGCCCGCCATTTGCAGCGGCGTGACGAGACCCGCGCCCAGCGCCATGGGCAGATAAGCCGGGTGACGGTCCGCATCGAAACCGAAGCGCGTGATGTACTGCTGCGCATACTTCGTACCAATGTGGTTGAGGATGCGAATCGACACCAGGTTCTTCGACTTCTGCAACGCGGTGCGCATGGTCATCGGACCGTCGAAGCCGCCGCCGTAATTCTTCGGTTCCCACGCCTGGCCGCCCGTCTCCGCTGCGCTGAAAAATAGCGGCGCGTCGTTGATCACGGTTGCCGGTCCAAGCCCTTTTTCAAGCGACGCCGAATAGATGAACGGCTTGAAGCTCGAGCCCGGCTGACGCCATGCCTGCGTGACATGATTGAACTTGTTCTTGTTGAAGTCGAAGCCACCGACGAGCGCGCGAATCGCACCGTCTTGCGGCACCACGGAAACAAACGCACCTTCTACTTGCGGCAATTGCGTGATTGCCCACTGACCGTCGTCGTTCTTGACGAGGCGAACGATCGCGCCCGGCCGCACGCGCTGGTTCGGCTGGGCGCGTGCGCTCAATGCGAACTGTGCAAAGCGCAGGCCGTCACCCTGAACCGTCGCCACATTGCCGTCGATGAACGTCGCCTGCACCTGCTTCGGGCTCGCCGCTGTCACAACCGCCGCAATGATTTCGCCGTTGTCCGGATGTTCGAGCAAGGCGTCGTCGATGGCCTGCTCGCGGTCGTCCGCATCGGACGGCAGATTGATGAACGCTTCGGGGCCGCGATAGCCGTGGCGCCGCTCATAGTCCATCAAGCCTTTGCGCAATGCGCGGTAGGCGACGTCCTGATCCGCGGAGTCGATCGTCGTGACTACGTTCAGACCACGCGTGTACGCTTCCTCGCGGTATTGCGCGTACATCATCTGCCGCACCATTTCCGCCACGTACTCGGCGTGCACGCTGAATTCCTTGCCAGCGCCCTTTACGACAAGAGCCTGACGGCTCGCTTCATCGTATTGCTGCTGGTTGATGTAATGCAGCTCGTACATGCGCTGAAGAATGTACTCCTGACGCACCTTCGCGCGCTTCGGATTCACCACCGGGTTATACGCGGACGGCGCTTTCGGCAAGCCCGCCAGCATGGCGGACTCCGCGAGCGTCAGATCTTTCATGTCCTTGCCGAAGTACACGCGCGCCGCGCTCGCGAAACCGTACGCGCGCTGGCCGAGATAGATCTGATTCATGTAGACCTCGAGAATCTGATCTTTCGAAAGCTTCGACTCGATCTTGTAGGCGAGCAGCATCTCGTAAATCTTGCGCGTGTACGTCTTCTCGCTTGAAAGGAAGAAGTTGCGCGCGACCTGCATCGTGATCGTGCTTGCACCTTGCGTTGCATGGCCATTGGTCAGCGCAACGATACCGGCGCGAGCGATACCGGTCAGGTCGACGCCGCCATGGTCGTAAAAGCGCGCGTCTTCGATGGCGAGCACGGCTTTCTTCAGGCTGTCGGGCACCTCCTGAATGCGGACGATGTCGCGCCGTTCTTCGCCGAATTCGCCGATCAGCACATGGTCGGCGGTATAGATGCGCAGCGGCACTTTCGGCCGGTAGTCGGTGAGCGCGTCGAGCGAGGGCAGATTGGGCGTGGCCACGACGAGCGCATAGCCGACCACCAGCAGCACGCACACAATGCCCGCGACGATCAACCCGAAAAAGCCCAGCAGGAGCTTGAGCCACAACGGGCGTTTGCGCTTCTGCGGCGCGGGCGGCGGAGACGTGGGAGACGTGGATTGCATATAGGCACCAAAAAACAGTCCCGCGATTATAGCCGCCCAGCTTTTCAGCTTTCGGCGTGCTTACCGACAGTTCTTTACAAGTCTCTGCACCGCGTGAAATGAGGCTTCACTGTAGCTGCTTTGACGAACGTCGGGGCGGCCGGCCTTCAACGTTAGCCGTTTGGCTGAGTGTCGCCCAGCGGCGTGCTTACGCACAATTCTCTCTCGCTACTCGCGCTCGAATGGTTCGCCGCGTGAGTCTCAGGGAGGGCGTGATGACGTTAAGAAATTCATGGCTTGAAGCCGTGCAGGCAGGGGTGCAGCGTTTCGCTGCAGGTATCGACGTGAGTTCGCAAAACGTGCGGCTCGTCGTAGTGAGCCAGCGTGCACGCGCATGCGCTTCGATGCAGATCGAGTATGCGTGCACGGTGCCGCTTCCTGCTAATGCGATGGCCGGCAACGAGATCGCTGACCGGCAGTCAGTCGCTCGCGCGTTGCGCGACGCGTTCGCCGATATGCCTCACTCGTGCGCGACACAGGCGTTGCGATGCGCGATGGCCGTGCCCGCATCAGCAACGTTGACCGCCACTGTGCCGCTCGCGCGGCTCGCGATGCAAAGCGGTTGCGCGGAAGACGGCGGGCACGAACTCGCCGAACTCGAACCTGCAGTCATGAACGAAGTGGAACGCATCGCAGGTCTCGAGCGGCACGCGCTGGCTGTCGACTGGTTCGTCGACGACAGGCCGTCGCTCGCTCGTTCCGTGACGATTGCCGCGACCGGGCGTCAACATCTCGAAGCGCGGATCGAATGCGCGGCCGCCGCGGGCATATCGCTCACAGCGATCGACGGCGAACCGCATGCTGCGCTGCGGGCCATGCGCTACGCGGCGAGTCATGAACTCGATCCGCACGAACCGTATGTCGCGTTATGGATCGGCACGGACGGCGTGCATGGCTGGCGTCTCGTCGACGACACCATCGCAGCCGAGATGCACTACCCCGCGCCGGAGCATTCGGATCTCGCAGACGCGTTGCGCGACCTCGCGCATGGTCCGATGCTCGACTGCGCGCTCGTGAGCGGCGAGGTGGAACTGCTGGAGGGCGTTGGCTTCTCGATCGCGGATATCGCAGACGTTCTGGGCTGCACGGTCCTGCCGTTCGAGTGCGCGGCGCTGGGCGCTGTAGCGCGTCAATTGAACGATCCGCTTCTGCATGAAGCGGCGGGCGCCGTCGCGTTCGGGCTCGCATTGCGCGGGGTATTCGAATGAGCGCCGCGGTTTTCGATGAAGGCCGCTTGAACGCGGCGGCGCGAGTTCATGTCGGGCGCGACATGCGCGGGCGGCGCGCCGTGCGTCCTGTCAAGCCATGGCTCGGCGGCTTCAATTTACTGCCTCATCGACAACGCAAAGCCCGGCTCGCGCGTCGGCGATGTCTGCTGACATTGGCGATTGCAGCGTTGGCCGGTTGCGCAGCGGTCTTTGCGCTAGCCGGATATCAGGCGATAGAAAAGGCGCGGCTCGAGTCACAGCGTGCGTCGATCGAGCAGTCGCTTGCGCAACTCGCCGCGCCGCTCGCCGAGCATGCGCGCCTGCTACGGGCGCGCGACGAGCAACGCGACAAGGCCGCTCGCGCGAAGCGTTTGTCCGAGCCGCTCACGTATCTGCGCGACTTGCTCGACGCGCTGAGTTTCGAACCCGGCGACGGCGTTCTATTGCAGCAGCTTCGCCAGCGCGAGCACGAGACGGAACTGGTGGCGACCTCGCGAGCGCATATCGATTCTGCGCAGTGGCTTAAGCGTCTCGGTGGGATTCCCGGCGTGACAGGTGCGGAAATGAGCGAGTCACATCGCTCGTCGCCGCATGCGAGTCCAGCTACGAATGCAAGCGCAGGAGCAGCCGCTGCATTTGAGTTCGGCGCTCGCCTGCATTGGGAGGGCGCTGCGAACATGACAGACAAACGCGCTGGCGTCGCGGCATCGCAAATAGCAAAAGCCGGGCACATTGGAGGTTCGAAATGAGTACGACATTTGCCGGATTTAGCGGCGTGCCGCGGCCACGAGTGTCGCTGTCGCATGCGATCAAACGTCTGCGCGCGCCGCTTCACACCTGGAGCCCGCGTCGCCGCTGGGCGATTGCGTTGTTGATTGCGCTCGTCGTGTTCAGCCTTGGGGCGCACGGCTGGATCGTGGCCGATCTGGGACGTCTGGCAGCGAGCCGCGCGGCGCTACTTGCAAGCGCGGAGCATCTAGCCGACGCAAGGCGAGCGCTTGCGCAATTGCCGTCGCTGCGTCGCGAAGACACGGCGTCAGACGCCACCCCGGCGGCCATAGCCACTGCTTCGCGCGCGTCGAAGCAATGGACTTCGGCCGATGACGTGCGCGTCGTTTCGGAACTCGCCGCGCAGAACGGCGTGGCGTTACTGGCGGTCGAGCCCGGCGCCGCGAGCGGAACGGGCGCTCAGAGCGAGCGTCCGCTTCAGCTTGCCGCGCGCACCGACTTCATTCACCTGATGTCATTCATGCGTGGACTGGTCGAACTGCCGGTGCTGATGGTTCCCGTCGACGTCGTCATCAAGCGCGACGGGTCTGCGCTTTCGGTGAGCGCGGCGCTGCGCGTGTACAGCGGTCTACGCCCGGCGCCTGCCAGCCTCACGACGCAGGAGCTTGCCGACGCGAGCCTTGATTCGGATGACGAAGAAGATGTGGTGTTCTTCGATCCTTTCTCGCCCGCTCAAATGCAGGCGACTGTCGATTTGCCCGGACAGCCGCAACTACGTCTTGTCGGATTGCTGCACGATCGCGCGCGCGGGCTCGCATTGTTCGATACGCCCGAGGGCGCGACCACTGTCGCGTCCGGCCAGCAGATCGGCGACGAGCGCGTCACGCGCTTCGACACGTTCGGCATCACGCTCGCCAAAGGCGCTGCAACGCGGACGCTCGATCTCGCGGAGGCTTCGTCATGAGCATAACGGAGCTATTGCGCGGCGACCGGCATGCATCTATCGGTGTTGCCGCAGTCTTGAGTGTTCGTGCCCGCGTTCGCGTGGGACTGTCGGTGACCTTGTTTCTCGGCGCGGCGCTAACCACCGGCGCGGCAGGTGCTGCGATTCCATCGCTGCCTCCGTTGCCTGCCTACATGCCGCTCGACGATGCGGTGGCATCGTCCGACTCGCCATACAATGCGCCGCCGCTGCCTCGCGGTTCAGCCTCCGAAACGCCGAACCCGTTCCGCGAGGATTCCGCGGATGCCACCGCCGTCTCGCGCACGCCGACGGAGGCCCGGCAAAGCCGCACAGACGATGCAATGGACGACGCGGATGGCTCAGTGCCTCTCGGCCGGCAACCTGCCGCTGCCGCCGGCCATGCCGGCGCGAGCGCGTCGGCGCTCGAAGGCCCGCCGGTGCCATTGCCTCCGCTCGCGCGTCTGAGTGGCGCGCCGAAAACCGCCGATGACGCGTCGCTCGCCGCCGACGACAAGCCGATTTCGCTCAACTTTCAGCGCGCCGAACTCGGTGCCGTGCTCAATGCGTTCGCACAGTTCACCGGCTTGAACATCGTCGCGAGCGAGAGAGTGCGCGGGGCCGTTTCACTGCGCCTCGACAAGGTTCCGTGGCGCGTCGCGTTCGACACGCTGCTCGACGTCAACGGTCTCGCCATGGAGCGCCACGGCAACGTGGTCTGGGTTGCGCCAATCGCCGATCTGGCCGCGCGCGAGCGGCAGCGCTTCGAGGCGCACGCGCGGACGGCAGATCTCGAGCCGCTCGCAAGCCGCACGTTCGAGCTGCACTACGCGCGCGCCGAGGACGTGCGGCGCCTGCTGACAGGCTCGGGGAACCAGCGGGTGTTGTCCAAACGCGGCGCGGTGACCGCCGATCCGCGTACCAATCTACTGTTCGTCACGGATCTGGAGGGGCGCCTCGCGCAGATTGCCGCGCTGCTTGCTTCCGTCGACCGGCCGACGCGCCAGGTGCTGATCGAGGCGCGCATCGTCGAAGGTGAGTATGGTTTTTCTCGCAATCTCGGCGTGCGGCTTTCTATGGCGGGTACGAACGCCGACGGCACCACGCGTGGTTTGAGCGGCGGCAAGGACGGTCTCGTCTACGATCTGTCTGCCCGCCCGGTTGCGGGTTTCGACGCGGCGACGGCCGGCTTGACGCTGTTCGCGGCGGGCGCGACGCGGCTTCTGAACGTCGAGCTGAGCGCGTTGGAGGCCGAGGGGCGCGGCGAAATCGTCTCAAGTCCGCGCGTCGTTACCGCCGACCGGATGAAGGCGGTGGTCGAACAAGGCACTGAGTTGCCTTATCAGGCGAAAGTCGGGCAGGGCGTATCGGGTGTGCAATTTCGCCGCGCCACGCTGAAGCTCGAGGTCGAGCCGCAGATCATGCCGGACGGCCGCGTGGTGCTGGACCTCGATGTTGCGAAGGACAGCGTCGGCGAACAGACCGACGCCGGGCCTGCAATCAACACGAAGCACGTGCAAACGCGGGTCGAGGTGGAAGACGGTGGTACGGTGTCGATTGGAGGAATTTACGCGACCGACGGCCGGGACGATGTGACTCGGGTGCCGCTCCTGGGCAAAATACCGATTCTAGGTGCGCTTTTCCGCCATCGGGCTCATCGCGACCAGCGCAGCGAACTGGCAGTTTTCATCACGCCGCGCGTCGTTCAGACGAATTAGGGGCACGCTGCCGCCGCTCAAAAGCGGCGGCGCGCAGGCTCGACAAGGCAGCCGCTTTGCCAGTAAGCTGCGGCACGAACCATACCGGATTAGCCAGAGGACACCGTTGCAAGCGCGGGACGCACACGCCAATGTATTTTTTGTAGGGCTCATGGGGGCAGGAAAAACCACCGTGGGCCGGGCCATTGCGCGCCGTCTCGATCGCCCGTTTTTCGATTCAGACCATGAAATCGAAGCGCGCACGGGCGCGCGCATTCCTGTGATCTTCGAGCTGGAGGGCGAAGCCGGCTTTCGCGAGCGTGAGGCGAGCGTGATTTCCGAGCTCACCGGTCGCGACAAAATCGTGCTCGCGACCGGCGGCGGCGCGGTGCTGCGGCCGGAAAACCGGCAGGCGCTGCAAAGCCGGGGCGTGGTGATCTATCTGCGCGCCAATCCGCACGACCTGTGGCTGCGGACCCGGCGCGACAAAAATCGCCCGCTTCTGCAGACGGAAGACCCCAAAGCGCGCCTTGAAGCGCTCTACGAAGTACGCGATCCGCTCTACCGCGAATGCGCGCATTTTGTGATCGAAACCGGCCGGCCTTCCGTCAACGGACTCGTCAATATGGTTCTGATGCAGCTCGAGATGGCCGGCGTCGCCAAACATCCTGCGTCATAATGGGCCGTATGATTACCGTCAATGTCGAACTGGGCGACCGCGCCTACCCCATTCATATCGGTGCCGACCTGATCGGCCAGACCGCGCTGTTCGCGCCGCACATCGCCGGCAACTCGGTCACGATCGTCACCAATACCACCGTCGACCCGCTTTACGGCGACACGTTGCGCGCCTCGCTCGCGCCGCTCGGCAAGCAGGTGTCCACTGTCGTCTTGCCGGACGGCGAGGCCCACAAGAACCTCGAAACGCTGAACCTCATCTTCGACGCACTGCTCGGCTCGCGCGCCGACCGCAAGACCACACTGATTGCGTTGGGCGGCGGCGTGATCGGCGACATGACGGGGTTCGCGGCTGCCTGCTACATGCGCGGCGTGCCGTTCATTCAGGTGCCGACTACGCTGCTCTCGCAGGTGGATTCGTCGGTGGGCGGCAAGACCGGCATCAATCATCCGCTCGGCAAGAACATGATCGGCGCGTTCTATCAGCCGCAGGCTGTGATCGCCGATATCGGCGCGCTGCGCACGCTGCCCGCGCGCGAACTGGCGGCGGGCGTGGCCGAGGTCATCAAGACGGGCGCCATTGCAGACGCCGGTTTTTTCCGCTGGATCGAAGCCAATGTCGAGGCTTTGAATCGCTGCGAGCCGGAAGCCCTCGCCGAAGCGGTCAAGCGCTCGTGCGAAATCAAGGCGTCCGTGGTCGCGCAGGACGAGCGCGAAGGCGGACTGCGCGCCATCCTCAATTTCGGCCATACGTTTGGCCACGCGATCGAAGCCGGACTTGGCTACGGCGAGTGGCTGCATGGCGAGGCGGTCGGCTGCGGAATGGTGATGGCTGCGGATCTGTCAGTGCGCCTTGGCTATCTGGACGAAGCGTCGCGCAAGCGGCTCGTCGACGTCATCGTCGCCGCGCACCTGCCGACCCGCGCGCCGGCGCTCGGCGAATCGCGCTATGTCGAACTGATGCAGGTCGATAAGAAAGCGGAAGCCGGCGCGATCAAATTCATTCTGCTGAAGCGTTTCGGTGAGACGCTCATCACCCAGGCGCCCGACGCCGAGGTGCACGCCACGCTGGCCGCCGCTGTCTGAAGACCGGCTTTGGCAGCGAGGCGCCGCGCACGGCGTCGACCGGCGCCGCCCATGTTTCGGAGAACCCGGTGACAGACAGGCGCAGCGACGATGTAAAGCAGGAATCCGCGGCGAACGCCGCAGCGCTCGGCGTCCCGACGCAGGAAGCGCTCGAAGCGCACCTCGCGCCGTATGCCGCGCATTCGGCGCTCTCGCGCGGGCGCCGCTATCCGGAAGCACCGCCGAGCGCCCGCACCGAATTCCAGCGCGACCGCGACCGCATCGTTCATTCAACGGCGTTCCGCCGGCTCGAATACAAGACGCAGGTTTTCGTGAATCACGAGGGCGACCTGTTTCGCACGCGTCTCACACACAGCCTCGAAGTCGCGCAGATTGCGCGTTCCGTGGCGCGCAACCTGCGTGTCAACGAAGACCTGGTTGAAGCGATTTCACTTGCGCACGATCTCGGCCACACGCCCTTCGGGCATGCGGGCCAGGATGCGCTGAACGAATGCATGCGCGAGCACGGCGGCTTCGAGCACAATCTGCAAAGCCTCGCGGTGGTTGACGATCTCGAAGAGCATTACGGCGCGTACAACGGCCTGAATCTGTGTTTCGAAACGCGCGAGGGCATTCTCAAGCATTGCTCACGCGAGAACGCGCGGCGGCTGGGTGCTTTGGGCGAGCGTTTTCTCGAAGGACGCCAGCCGTCCATCGAGGCGCAGATCGCGAACGTGGCCGACGAGATCGCGTATAACAATCACGACGTGGACGACGGCTTGCGCTCTGGTTTGCTGACCGTCGAGCAACTCGCCGAAGTCGAGTTGTGGCAAACACACTATGAAGCTGCCCGGCGCGATTTTCCTCAGATCGAAGGCCGCCGGCTGATCCATGAGACTGTGCGGCGCATCATCAACACGCTGATCGTCGATCTCATTGATACCACGAAGCTCAATCTGGTCCGTCATGCACCGGATTCGCTCGACGCAGTGCGCGCCGCGCCGGCGCTCGTCGCGCATAGCGAAGAGGTTGCAGCACAAGCTGCAGCGCTCAAGCGTTTTCTGTTCAAGAACCTGTACCGCCATTACCGCGTGATGCGGATGGCGAACAAGGCGCGCCGCGTGGTCGTCGGTCTCTTCGACGCGTTCACAGAAGACCCTCGGCTGCTGCCGCCGGGCTACCAGTCTACCGACGCCGCGCAGCAACCTCGGCTTATCGCGCATTACATCGCAGGCATGACGGACAGATACGCGCTGAAGGAGTATCAGCGTCTCTTCGTGATCGACGATAACTGAACGAGCACGAGCCGTGGCAAGCGAGGGCCACGGCAGGAAGCGAGTCGGCTGAGTCCGGCACACGAGGTACGGCAGAGACCGCCTGGGATGGCGGTCTCTTACCACTGGGCTGCAAAGCGTCGATGCAACGGGACGCTAATGCCATGCAGCCCACCCGCGCGCTTGAGCCACACTGCTGAGCGCTCTTCTCCGCGCAAGCTCATGCGCGCTTTAACGCAACATTCGGCGCCCGGCTCAGCGCAACGTTCAGCGCATGCGCGAGGCGAACAACGCGCCTGCGATCAGCGCGACGCCGCCGACAATCGCGAGCGTCTGCCACGGATTTTCATGCACATAGTCGTCCGCGTCCGAGAGCGCTACATTCGCGCGTTCGCGTACGGCCTCCCGCGTGTCGTTCATGCGGGCGCGGGCGTTGTCGAGCTGCTTGCGCAGTTTGCCGCGCAGCGCTACTGCATCGGCCTGGGTTCCTTCGGCCAGCGTGGATTCGAGCTCCGACATTAGCGTGCGAAGTTCGCCTGCAATGTCTTCAGCCGCGTCGCGGCTGTGGCGGGCAATACGCCGCGCGCGGCGGCTCGTGCTGGTCCAGGATTCGCCGAGGGCATCTCGCGTATTCGGAAGTGCTGTCATAGTCGCTCCGTCGATGAGGGTAAAAAAGGCCCACGTTCACGGTTACGCTTAAACCACATCGCAACGCAGGAAACACCAGCAGGACGCAACTTCGGTGCCAAACCCCAATGCCCGGCGTACGGTGCCGCAGAGCGAAAATCGTCAGCAGATATTGCACGAAGCACAACGCTTGCGGGTCAGTTTTACAAACGCGCCGAGGCCGCGGCGCGCTGCATCGGTAAAGGCGGCGCGCTGCTGCCACGGCGGCACAAAATAAAAAACGCCGCCATTGGATAAATGACGGCGTTGTTCAAGCCCCGCGAATTCGACTACCCTAAACCACAGCATTCCACGCGTGAAGAACGGTGTTACAAGCCGTGTGACAAGCCGTGTTAAAAGCGGTAACCGATGTTGACGTAGGTAACGATCGGGTTCAGCTTGATCTTGGTCTGCGACTGCACATTGAGCGTACCGACCGGCGTCTGCGCCTGCGTGTTCAGTTTGGCCGTGGTGCTGAGCGGCAGGTACGACACCGACACGCCCGCGAACCAGTGCTGATTGAACGCGTAAGTGAAACCCGCATTAAACACCGGCTCCCACGAACTATCCGTAGTCACGCTGGTCGGACCATGCAGGACGTTCGCCTGGAATGCTCCGTTGGTGATCTTCTCGTCGGTGAACCAGATACGGCTCACGCCGATACCGAGATACGGACGGAATGTGGCAGTGGGAGCGTTGAAGTAGTACTTGAACAGCAGCGTTGGGCTCCACTGTTTCGCCTGACCCAGCTTGCCGAATTGTTCGAGGCTACCGGTGCCGTTCAGGTCGAACGAAGGCGGATAGCCAATCACGAATTCGGTGGCGATGTGATCGGTAATGAAGTAACCCGCGGTGAAGCCGATGGTGTCGGCCGAACCCAGTGAGGCTCCGGTATTGGCTTCTGTGATGTTGGTCGGGCTGCCGCCAATGCTCGTTACTCGCAGGGGCTGGCTGCTCGATTGAGGCGCAAGATGGAACCAGCCTGTTGAGACGAAAAAGCTACCGGCCGATTGCGCGTGTGCTGCTGTTGTCATGCTGGCTAGCACTGCGATCCCCGTTACGGCCTGTTTTAATTTCATATGTGCTCCTCCAAAAAAGGCCCGCTCATTATGACCACAACGTTTGAAACTAACCATACGCGCCGGTTAGAGTTTTCTCCCTAAGCCGGGCGCGCTTCCTGGCCTGGCCGCGCCGCGTCGAACCTCCGGCGCATGCGGCTCTTTGGACCTTCGGGTATGTACCAACGCGACTATCGGATACTTCAGCATGGCACGGCTTGCACGTCTTTATGTTCCTGACCAGCCGCAGCACGTCATCCTCCGCGGACTCGATCAGCAGCCTGCGTTCGTCGA
Source organism: Paraburkholderia caledonica (assembly GCF_000383275.1). Lineage (NCBI taxonomy): Bacteria > Pseudomonadati > Pseudomonadota > Betaproteobacteria > Burkholderiales > Burkholderiaceae > Paraburkholderia > Paraburkholderia caledonica. The sequence continues at coordinate 40,331 of NZ_KB911047.1, forward strand.
CGACCAGGACTACGAACTCTTCATCGACTGTATGAAAGCGGCTTCGCGCGATCATCACTTATCGATCCACGCTTATGCGTTGATGCCGGGCGCGGTCCAACTGCTTGTCACTCCAACGGAGGAGTCGAGCCTGCCGAAAGCGATGCAGGCGGTCGGGCGCCGCTACGTGGCGCACTTCAACCGCCGTTACGCGCGACGTGGCACGTTGTGGGAAGGTCGCTATCGCGCGACGGTGATCGAGGGCGAGCGGTATTTTCTGCTGGCGAGCCGCGTCGTCGAAATGTGCCCGGTGCGCATGCAACTCGCGAGCGCGCCAGAAGACTACCGGTGGTCGAGTTACCGTCATCACATCGGTCTCACGCTCGACAGCCTGATCACCGACCATCCGCTCTACTGGTCACTCGGCAATACGCCGTTCGAGCGGCAGCGCGCGTACCGCGAGTTGTGCGAGCAGCCGCTCGACGAACGAGAGGCAAGCCAGCTTCAGCAGGCCACGCTGAAAGGCTGGGTGCTCGGCAGCGACACGTACCGTGAATGGGCGGCCCGGGCGGCGAACCGGCGCGTATCGCCGCTGCCTCGTGGTCGGCCTCGCAAGGTCCGGGAGACTCCGCAGGCGCAATAAGCGAATCGAATCAATTGTTTGTCTTTCAAACGGCATCACGACATGCCGTTTTATTTTGCCCATATTTGATATGGCACCAATAAAAAATACCCGCAATGCACCAAACTGATAATTAGGGATCGACCATAACGTTTTATTTGCTATTCCATTGATTCGTCGCGTATATTCCGAATTCCGGCGTTTTTGAACTGTGTACGTTGCAGCGTCAAAGGCGTCTCAGCCGTTGCGGGTGTGCACGTGCGGCAATAGAAAAACGGTTTAACGGCCTGTCGGCCCCTCACAGACGGTGTCCCCATGAACGATCGCCAGCAACCGGTTCACCCGGTACCCGCCGCCCAAGGGTTGTACGACCCGCAAAACGAACATGACGCCTGCGGCGTCGGCTTCGTCGCCCACATCAAGGGCAAGAAGAGCCACGAGATCATCGAGCAAGGCCTGAAGATTCTCGAGAACCTCGATCACCGGGGCGCCGTCGGCGCAGATCCGTTGATGGGCGACGGTGCCGGCATTCTGATCCAGATTCCGGACGGTTTCTATCGCGAGGAAATGGCCAAGCAGGGCGTGACGTTGCCGCCGTTCGGCGAATACGGCGTCGGCATGGTGTTTCTGCCGAAGGAACACGCGTCGCGTCTCGCCTGCGAACAGGAGCTGGAGCGTACGGTGAAGGCCGAAGGCCAGGTGGTGCTCGGCTGGCGCGATGTGCCGGTCGACCACACCATGCCGATTTCGCCGACCGTCAAGGCGAGCGAGCCGCTGATCCGCCAGATCTTCATCGGTCGCGGCAAGGACATCATGGTGACCGACGCGCTGGAGCGGAAGCTTTACGTGATCCGCAAGACCGCGAGCCACCGCATTCAGGCGCTCAAGCTCAAGCACGGCAAGGAATATTTCGTGCCGTCCATGTCGGCGCGCACCGTCGTTTATAAGGGACTGCTGCTGGCAGGTCAGGTCGGCGTGTACTACCGCGACCTGCAGGACGAGCGCACCGTTTCGGCGCTCGCGCTCGTGCACCAGCGCTTCTCGACCAACACGTTCCCCGCCTGGGAACTGGCTCACCCGTACCGGATGATCGCCCACAACGGCGAAATCAACACGGTGAAGGGCAACGTCAACTGGCTGAACGCGCGTACCGGCGCAATCGCGTCGCACGTGCTCGGCGACGACTTGCCGAAGCTTTGGCCGCTGATCTATCCGGGCCAATCGGACACTGCCTCGTTCGACAACTGTCTCGAACTGCTGGTGATGGCCGGCTACCCGCTCGTCCACGCAATGATGATGATGATCCCGGAAGCCTGGGAACAGCACACGCTGATGGACGACAACCGCCGCGCGTTCTACGAATACCACGCCGCCATGATGGAGCCGTGGGACGGCCCCGCTGCAATCGCGTTCACCGACGGCCGCCAGATCGGCGCGACGCTCGACCGTAACGGGCTGCGTCCGGCGCGCTACATCGTCACCGACGACGACCTCGTCATCATGGCGTCGGAAGCGGGCACGCTACCTATCCCTGAGTCGAAGATCGTCAAGAAGTGGCGCCTGCAGCCGGGCAAGATGTTCCTGATCGACATGGAACACGGCCGCATCATCGACGATAAGGAACTGAAGGACAACCTCGCGAACGCCAAGCCGTACAAGAGCTGGATCGACGCCGTGCGCATCAAGCTCGACGAGATCGAGCCGAAGGCCGAAGACGTCGCGACCGAGCGCCGCGAAGCCGCTGCTTTGCTGGATCGCCAGCAGGCGTTCGGCTACACGCAGGAAGACCTCAAGTTCCTGATGGCGCCGATGGCGCAAGCCGGCGAAGAAGCGGTCGGCTCCATGGGCAACGACTCGCCGCTCGCGGTCATGTCCAACAAGAACAAGACGCTCTATCACTACTTCAAGCAGCTGTTCGCGCAGGTCACGAACCCGCCGATCGACCCGATCCGTGAAAACATGGTGATGTCGCTCGTGTCGTTCGTCGGACCGAAGCCGAACCTGCTGGACACGAACAACATCAACCCGCCGATGCGTCTCGAAGTGTCGCAGCCTGTGCTCGACTTCAAGGACATCGCGAAGATCCGCGCGATCGATCAGTACACGGGCGGCAAGTTCAGCTCGTACGAGCTGAACATCTGCTATCCGGTTGCGTGGGGCAAGGAAGGCATCGAGGCGCGGCTCGCGTCGCTGTGCGCGGAAGCTGTCGACGCCGTCAAGTCCGGCTACAACATGCTGATCGTGTCCGACCGCAAGACCGACCGCGACAACGTCGCGATTCCGGCGCTGCTCGCCACGGCGGCCATCCATACGCACCTCGTGCAGCAAGGCTTGCGTACCAGCACGGGTCTCGTCGTCGAAACCGGCTCCGCGCGTGAAACGCACCACTTCGCGCTGCTGGCCGGCTACGGCGCGGAAGCCGTGCACCCGTACCTGGCAATGGAAACGCTCGGCCAGCTCGCAGCCGGCCTGAAGGGCGACCTGTCGCCGGAAAAGGCCGTCTACAACTTCACGAAGGCTGTCGGCAAGGGCTTGCAGAAAGTCATGTCGAAGATGGGCATTTCGACCTACATGTCGTACACCGGCGCGCAGATTTTCGAAGCAGTCGGCCTTGCCGAAGATCTCGTGCAAAAGTACTTCAAGGGCACCTCGTCGAAGGTCGGCGGCATTGGTCTCTTCGACGTTGCGGAAGAAGCGATCCGTCTGCACCGCGACGCGTTCGGCGACAACCCGATCCTCGCGAACATGCTCGACGCAGGCGGCGAGTACGCGTACCGCGTGCGCGGCGAAGAACACATGTGGACGCCGGATGCGATCGCCAAGCTGCAACACTCGGCGCGCAGCAATTCGTATCAGACGTACAAGGAATACGCGCACCTGATCAACGATCAGACCAGGCGTCACATGACCTTCCGCGGTCTGTTCGAATTCAAGCTCGACCCGACCAAGGCAATTCCGCTCGACGAGGTGGAACCGGCGAAGGAAATCGTCAAGCGTTTTGCCACCGGTGCAATGTCGCTCGGCTCGATCAGCACGGAAGCGCACGCCACGCTGGCGGTTGCGATGAACCGCATTGGCGGCAAGTCGAACACCGGCGAAGGCGGCGAAGACGAAAACCGCTATCGCAACGAATTGCGCGGCATTCCAATCAAGAACGGCGACACGATGAAGTCCGTGATCGGCGACGAGGTGATCGTCGACATTCCGTTGAAGGAAGGCGATTCGCTGCGCTCGAAGATCAAGCAGGTCGCGTCGGGCCGCTTCGGCGTGACGGCGGAATACCTCGCCTCGGCCGATCAGATCCAGATCAAGATGGCGCAGGGCGCGAAGCCGGGCGAAGGAGGCCAGTTGCCGGGCCACAAGGTGTCCGAGTACATCGGCAAGCTGCGTTACTCGGTGCCGGGCGTCGGTCTCATTTCGCCGCCGCCGCACCACGACATCTACTCGATCGAAGATCTGGCGCAGCTCATTCACGACCTGAAGAACGCAAATCCGGCGGCTAGCGTGTCGGTGAAGCTGGTGTCGGAATCCGGTGTCGGCACGGTCGCAGCGGGCGTCGCCAAGGCGAAGGCCGACCACGTCGTGATCGCAGGCCACGACGGCGGCACCGGCGCGTCGCCGCTGTCGTCGGTCAAGCATGCCGGTACGCCGTGGGAACTCGGTCTCGCCGAAACGCAGCAGACACTGGTTCTGAACCAGTTGCGCGGGCGTATCCGCGTGCAGGCCGACGGTCAGATGAAGACCGGCCGCGACGTCGTGATCGGCGCGCTGCTCGGCGCCGACGAGTTCGGCTTTGCGACGGCGCCGCTCGTCGTCGAAGGCTGCATCATGATGCGCAAGTGCCACCTGAACACCTGCCCGGTCGGCGTCGCGACGCAAGATCCGGTGCTGCGGGCCAAGTTCAAGGGCCAGCCGGAACATGTCGTCAACTTCTTCTTCTTTGTTGCAGAAGAAGCGCGCGAAATCATGGCGCAACTGGGTATTCGCAAGTTCGACGACCTGATCGGTCACGCCGAACTGCTCGACACGAAGAAGGGCATCGAGCACTGGAAGGCGAAGGGTCTCGACTTCTCGCGCGTGTTCTATCTGCCGCAAGTGCCGGCTGAAGTCGCGCGCAAGCATGTGGAAGACCAGGACCACGGTCTGGACCGCGCGCTCGACCACACGCTGATCGAGAAGGCGAAGGCGGCCATCGAGAACGGCGAGCACGTGTCGTTCATACAGCCCGTGCGCAACGTCAATCGTACGGTTGGCGCGATGCTGTCCGGCACGATCGCGAAGAAGTACGGCCACGACGGCTTGCCCGACGACACCATTCACATCCAGTTGAAGGGTACTGCGGGTCAGAGCTTCGGCGCGTTCCTCGCGAAGGGCATCACGCTGGATCTGGTCGGCGACGGCAACGACTACGTCGGCAAAGGCTTGTCGGGCGGGCGCATCATCATCCGTCCCACGAACGATTTCCGCGGCAAGTCGGAAGAGAACATCATCTGCGGCAACACGGTGATGTATGGCGCGATCGAAGGCGAATCGTTCTTCCGCGGCGTGGCTGGCGAGCGATTCTGCGTGCGTAACTCGGGTGCGACGGCGGTTGTCGAAGGCACGGGCGACCACGGCTGCGAATACATGACGGGCGGCACGGTCATCGTGCTCGGCGAAACCGGCCGTAACTTCGCGGCCGGCATGTCGGGCGGCATCGCCTACGTGTACGACCCGGACAACACGTTCGCGGGCAAGTGCAACAAGTCGATGGTTGCGCTCGAGCCGGTTCTGCAGCAGGCCGAACAGGAGCGCACGGTCGACAAGAGCCTGTGGCACGCCGGCACGACCGACGAAGCGCTGCTCAAGGGTCTCATCGAACGTCACTTCCAGTTCACGGGCTCGCCGCGTGCAAAAGCGCTGCTCGAAAACTGGGACGCGTCGCGCCGTCAATTCGTGAAGGTGTTCCCGACCGAGTACAAGCGCGCGCTGGGCGAAATGGCAGCGAAGAAGGCGAATAAAGAAGTTCTCGCCGCCTGAGCGCAGACCGCTCGACTGCTTTCGCACAGAGACGTCACCTTTAGCCGTACCTGCCGCGCGCGACCGTTCAACGGCGCGCTGCGGCGGGTTCAGATCACCCCCTAGATACAGATAGAGAAGAGAACCACATGGGCAAGGCAACCGGTTTTCTCGAGTTCGAGCGCCGCCACGAGGCGTATGAAGCTCCGCTCACACGCGTGAAGCACTACAAGGAATTCGTCGCCGCACTCACCGACGACGAAGCGAAGGTTCAAGGCGCACGTTGCATGGACTGCGGCATTCCGTTCTGCAACAACGGCTGCCCGGTGAACAACATCATCCCGGACTTCAACGACCTGGTTTTTCAACAGGACTGGAAGACGGCGATCGAGGTGTTGCACTCCACGAACAACTTCCCGGAGTTCACGGGCCGCATCTGCCCGGCGCCGTGCGAAGCGGCGTGCACGCTCGGCATCAACGACGATCCGGTCGGCATCAAGTCGATCGAACACGCGATCATCGACAAGGCATGGGCCGAAGGCTGGGTCGCGCCGTTGCCGCCGAAGCACAAGACCGGCAAGAAGGTTGCCGTGGTCGGTTCCGGTCCTGCCGGTCTGGCGGTCGCTCAGCAACTCGCGCGCGCCGGTCACGATGTGACGGTGTTCGAGAAGAACGACCGCGTTGGCGGTCTGCTGCGCTACGGCATTCCCGACTTCAAGCTGGAGAAGTGGCTGATCGATCGCCGTATGCGCCAGATGGAAGCCGAAGGCGTGACGTTCCGCGCCAACGTGTTCGTGGGTAAGGCCGATTCGCTGCCGGCCCACATCGGCAACACCGCAAAGGAAACCATCACGCCGGACCAGTTGAAGGAAGACTTCGACGCGGTCGTGGTAGCCGGCGGTTCGGAAACGCCGCGCGATCTGCCGGTGCCGGGCCGCGAACTGGAAGGCATCCATTACGCAATGGAATTCCTGCCGCAGCAGAACAAGGTCAATGCCGGCGACAAAGTCCCGAACCAGTTGCTTGCCAAGGGCAAGCACGTCGTCGTGATCGGCGGCGGCGATACGGGTTCGGACTGCGTGGGCACGTCGAATCGTCACGGCGCGAAGAGCGTCACGCAGTTCGAACTGCTGCCGCAACCGCCGGAAGAAGAGAACAAGCCGCTCGTGTGGCCGTACTGGCCGATCAAGCTGCGCACGTCGTCGTCGCATGAGGAAGGCTGTTCGCGCGATTGGGCTGTCGCGACCAAGCGCCTCGAAGGCAAGAACGGCAAAGTCGAGAAGTTGATTGCGGCGCGCGTCGAATGGAAGGACGGCAAGATGGTCGAAGTGCCGGGCTCCGAGTTCGAAATGAAGGCCGACCTCGTGCTGCTCGCCATGGGCTTCACGCAACCGGTGTCGCCTGTGCTGGAAGCCTTCGGCGTCGACAAGGACGCGCGCGGCAACGTGCGGGCCACCACCGAAGGTGACAAGGCGTACTACACGTCGGTGGACAAGGTGTTCACTGCCGGCGATATGCGCCGCGGCCAGTCGCTCGTAGTGTGGGCGATTCGCGAAGGCCGTCAGTGCGCACGTTCGGTCGACGCTTTCCTGATGGGGCATTCGGACCTGCCGCGCTAAACGTCGCCGCTGGTTTGCCGCAACGGCGTCGTCCGTTAAGCGGTGCAGAAGGCACATCAAAGCGGTAAAAAGAGAGCCGGGCACCCGACAGGGTGACCCGGTTTTTTCATATGTGCTGCTTGTGATTCAGCTCGCCGCGTCACTTCCCATAACGCGCCAACGTGAGCCCGTTGAGATCGATCTCCGGCTTGCGCTGCGTGATGAGATCGGCGACCACCCGCGCCGAGCCCATCGACATCGCCCAGCCCGTCGAGCCGTGCCCGAGGTTGAGCCACAAATTGTCGATGCCCGAAGGTCCGAGCAATGGCGCGCCGTCGGGCGTCATTGGGCGGCGACCCACCCAGAAGTGTGCGGACGTCGGCGCGGCGGCATGCGGAAACCAGTCATCCAGCACTTTCATCAGCGTTTGTAGCGCCTGCTCGCGCAGCGTGGTCTGCCGGTTGCCCAACTCGGCCGTGCCCGCCACCCGCAGGTTGTTGCCAAAGCGCGTGATGGCTGTCTTGAGCGACTCGTCCATGAGCGCGGCCCGTGGGGCTTTCTCATCATCGATCACGGGAAGCGTTGCGGAATATCCCTTCACCGGATAGAGCGGCACCTTAACGCCGAGCGGTGCAAGCAGCGCCGCACTGTCGACGCCCAGCGCCACCACGACGCTATCGGCCTGTACGATTTCAGCGGCGCCAGTTGCGCCAGTTGCGCCATTTGCACCGTTTGCACCGTTTGCACCGTCCGGTCGTCCACCGGCTTCACTTTCCACACGCACACCGCGGACCGCACCGCCGCGCACGTCGATCGATGTCACGCGCGTGTCGAAGCGAAACTGCACGCCGTGGCGCTCGCAGATAGCTCGTAATTCGCGCGTGAAGCGGGCGCAGTCGCCGGCTTCGTCGTCGGGAAGATGAATACCCGACACCGGAGTCGCGCGCGCCCAGCGCAAACCCGGCTCGATATCGACGCATTGCGCGGGGTTCACTTCCCGATATGCGATGCCCGCGTCGCGCAGCACAGCCAGTGCCGGTTGCGCGAGTTCGACGTCGTACTCGCTGCGAAACAGTTGCAGATACCCTTGGCTGCGCCCGTAATCAAACGGATGACGGCTGCGGAATTCGTGCAGGCAGTCCCGGCTGTAATAGGCGATGCGCTGCATCCGTTGTTTGTTGACGCGAAAGCGTTCGAGGTCGCATTCGCGCAACCAGCGCGCGATCCAGCGCCACTGAGCCGGGTCGAGGGTAGGACGGAAGATCAGCGGCGACGCTGGCTTGAACAGGTACTTGAGGATCTTCGTCGGCATGCCCGGCGCGGCCCACGGCGTCACGTAGCCGGGCGCGATCACACCCGCGTTACCGAAGCTCGTGGCGAGCGCGACGTCCGGCTCCCGCTCGATCACCGTGACCTCGCAGCCTTGCTGGCGCAGGTAGAAAGCGGTAGCGACGCCGATCACGCCGCCTCCCAGAACAATCGTTTTCATGTGCTTAGTGGGCAGGAATCAGCGCCAGAAATCAGCGACAAAGTCAGGCGGCAGGACTGGCCGTGCCGAGCACCTTGCCCTTGGTTTCGGGCAGGCACAACGCGGCGACGATCACGAGCAGATAACCCGCACCGGCGACGATGCCCATTGCCTTCACCAGAGACATGCCCTGCGAAAGTGTGCCGACGAGAATCGGAAAGAACGAGCCGAAGCCGCGCCCAAGGTTGTAGCAGAAGCCTTGCCCGGAGCCGCGAATCGCATTGGGATATAGCTCCGACAAATAGGCGCCCACACCCGCGAAAATCCCTTGCACGACGATGCCGAGTGGAAATCCGAGCGCAAGCATCATGCCGTCGGTGACCGGCAGCATCGTGTAGACCATGCCGAGCACGAATGAGCCGACCGCGAACAAAATGAAGGACGCGCGCCGTCCAATCTTGTCGCACAAGATCGCGCCCACGATATAACCGGTGAACGAGCCGACGATCAACACGATCAGATAGCCGCTCGTGTTGAACACGGACAGATGACGCACGGTCTTCAGATAGGTGGGCAGCCACGTGGTGATCGCGTAATAACCGCCGAGCATGCCGGTGCACAACGCGCTGCCAAGCAGTGTGATGCGCAAGTGCGGCCCCGAGAAAATTTGCAGGAAATGCGCAGTTTCGAAACCGCTCTCACGTGCACGGCGCGTCTGCAGATAGATGTCGGGGTCGCTGACGTTGCGGCGAATGTAGATGATCCAGGCGGCGGGCAGCAGACCGATCCAGAAGCACGCACGCCACGCATACTGTTCGGGCAGCAACGCAAAAAATGCCCAGTAGACGATGGCCGCCGCCGCCCAGCCGAACGACCAGCTGCTTTGCACGGTGCCCACGGCTTTCGCGCGATGCTGCGGCGAGCGGATCGTCTCGGCCATCATGATCGTCACGACCGACCATTCACCGCCGAAGCCGATTCCTTGCAGGGTGCGTGTGGCGAGCAGTTGCCAGAACGAATGCGTGAAGCCCGACAGAAACGTGAATAGCGCGAAGGTGGCGATCGTCCATTGAAGCACGCGGATGCGGCCGTACCGGTCGGCCAGAATGCCGGCGAGCCAGCCGCCCAACGCCGACGAGATGAGCGAACTCGTGGCGATCATGCCCGCTTCGCTTTTGGTCATGCCCCACGTCGCGATCAGCGTCGGAATGAGGAACGAGTAGATCATGAAATCGAACGCATCGACCGCATAGCCGCCGAAACCGGCGTACAGGGTGCGGCGTTCCCGCTGCGTCAGTTCGGTGAACCATTGGAGAGAAGGCATGTTTGTTGTGTTCTCCTGGTTTTTTGTGTGCCGGCGGCTCGTGGGAGGTGTTTCTATTCTACGGGGACGAGGCAACATGCGGCCAGTTGTGGTCAAAATTGGCAGCGATCATGGCAACAACGGGTAAGCAGCGGACAACAGACGAGATGCGAAAGAAACGGATCCGGCGAGGGGGGCGCTGGACGGCATACCAGCCGATGCATGCAAGACGGCGAAAGCTCGCGAAAGCCGTTGCTTACGAACTAATACGCCGTAACCAAAAAGATAATGAACACCGTTACACTGCGCACGCAGCGCATCGGCTGCACATTGTTTGCTCACACTCGCGCCTGCCACATCTGATCGCCTAATGCCCGCCACCGCGAAAATCTGCCCGGAGCCTCGCCGCCACTTTGCGCACGTGGCCGTGCCCGCGCGCCAACTTGCCGCGAGCGGGTCGCGCCGGACGTTCCTGAAGGGTTCCGCAAGCGTGCTGCTGGCGTCCGGTATCGGCGCTTCGCTGCTCTCCGCGTGCGGCGGCGGCAACCTGGATACTGAGCAGGGCGAGACGCCGCGACTGGCCTCGGTCGATAATTTCCGCGATGTCGCGGGCGCTGCCGCAGGCTATCCAACTGCCGACGGCAAAACGATGCGCCGAGGCGTGTTCTTTCGCGCGAACGTGCTCGCGCTCAGCGTGGCTGACCAGACCGAAATCGAAAGTCTCGGCATTGCCGCCATCTTCGATTTGCGCACGCCAGGCGAGATCGAGCGGACGGCAGATATCCTGCCGCGTGCCACCGTATCGCAGACGTTGAATGTACTTGGCGCTCGCGACTTCATCACGCCCGCCTTCAATTCGGCGGGCGGCGCGGCCGCGTTCATGGAGTCCGAGGCTCGCGCCTATGTAACCGGCGCCGCGCAACGGGCGAACTACGGCGCGCTGCTACGTCAGCTGGCCGATGGCGCGGGCGCGCAGCTGTTCCATTCGAACGCCGGTAAGGATCGCGCGGGTTGGGTTGCCGCGTTGTTGCAGAGCATTGCTAACGTGCCGCTCGACGTCATCATGCAGGACTACCTGCTGAGCAACGTCTATCGCGCACAGGCGATCAGGTCGCAGAAAGAGACGTTGCGTGCGCAGGACGGCGACGCGCTCGCCGCGATCCAGGAGCCCTTGCTCGGCGTTCAGGAAAGCTATCTGCAGGCGGGCTTCGATCAGGTGCAGGCAAGCTACGGCACGATGACGCGCTATCTGACCGAAGCCCTTGGCGTGTCGGAGTCGGCTATCGAGAGTTTGCGCAGCCGGCTCGTCGTTTGAGGCGCGCAGGGAAAGTCATTCCCGGGAGCCGGACAAATCCGCGCATAAACCGCACGCATCAAACCGTGGGCAAAAAAAATCCGCCCCGAACAAGCGGGCGGACTGAGAAGGGCGGCATCGAGGTTGCCAGGGCCGACTATACGGCCGCCGGCCACGCGATAGACGATCCGGTAAGGTGACGTAAGCGGATCGGTCGCGGCGCTCATTCGCAGCAAAAGCCTGCGCCTTATGCGGTCGCGGCAGACGCCGCCGGCAGTTCGATACATACCTCCAGGCCGCCTTGCGCGTGATTGCGTACATGGCAACGTCCGCCGCGGTCGTGCGCAAGCCGCGCGACGATTGCAAGGCCAAGGCCGCAATGTCCTTCGCCGCCCCGCGCGGCGTCGAGCCGCACGAACGGTTTCATCGCCGCGGCAATGCGCTCGTCGGGAATGCCCGCGCCATGGTCGCGCACTCGGATGAGCCAATATCCGTCGCCGCGTTCGGTGGCGATGTCGACGGGCGGCGCGCCATGTTCCAAAGCGTTATCGACAAGGTTCGTCACGAGCCGGTCAAGCAGCGTGCGCGGCAGCGTGAACGCCGGGCCGGCGCGCAGATGGAGCGCGAAGAGCGGCGTCTCCCCGGCGCTGGAAGTGCTGTCCATGCCGTCGCCGCTGTCCGTGTGTTCGGCGAAGCCGTCGCTCGCGGAAAACTGTTCGCGCAGGAACTCGTCGACCTCTACTGCAGGCCCCGCGTCAGCGGATTGGCCGGCAAATTCGAGAAACTGCTGGACGATGTTCGTCAGCGAGTCGACATCGCGTATCAAGCCCGCACGTTCGCTTTCCTCTACCAGCACGCTCGCGCGCAACTTCAGGCGTGTGAGCGGCGCTTTCAGGTCGTGCGCGACACCGGCGAGCATGACGGCCTGATCGTCGCCGGCTTCGTTCAGGCGCCGCATCATGTCGTTGAACGAGCCGATCAGATCGCGCAGTTCTCGCGGACCTTGCACTGTGACGGGTTGTGGCCGCACACCCGAACCGAACTCACGCGCGGCATCGGCGACGCGCGACAGCGGCCGCTGCATCTGCCAGACCGCGAAGAGCGACAGGATGAGCGCGGCGGCCAGCATCGAAACGGATTCGATCAGAAAGCGCGGCGGCGGCGGAAGGTCAACGGGTAGCACCACCCAGTTCGACTTGCCGGGAAACAGCACCCACAGTTGCGGCGGACGCAGGTCGTCGACGGCGATCTTCGTGCCGGGCGGGAGATCGTCACGCAGGCGCCGCGCCAGGTCGGCGACGAGACGTTCCGTCGGTTCGTGCAGATGGATGCTCGGCGGCATGTTCCAGGTCGGAACGAGATGCACGCGCATGGCGGGCGCGAGGGCGGCGCCCTTGATCGGCTCACCGTTGATCGCCTGCAGCACCAGCACGAGGCCGCGCGCAAAGCCGTCGACTTCATGACGCGGCGGCTGCATCACCACGAGAACGAACCAGCCGGCCTGAATCGCGAAGAGCACCGCCGTCGAAAGCAACGCCATTCTGCCGAACAGCGTGTTCAGCGGGTTTCTCATGCGTTCGAGGCAGCCTCGTCGGAGAACGGTGTGCCGTCTGCGTCGGGCACGAAGACGTAACCCTTGCCGCGCACTGTTTGCACATAGCACGGATTGGACGGATCGTCCTCGATCACGCGGCGTAGCCGCCAGATCGGCACGTCGAGACTGCGGTCGCGGAATGCGAGATTGTCGCGATGCACGAGGTCGTGAATCAGCACGCGCGACAACACCTTATAGGGATTGTTCACGAAGATCTTCAGCAGCGCGAACTCACTGTCGCGCAACGGGAGCTTCGAGTCCGCACGCGACAGCGAGCGCGTGGCGAAGTCCAGTTCGAACGGACCGAACTTATACGGTTTGCGCGCTTCGGGTGCACTGGTGGTTGAAGGGCCGCGGCGGCGCAGAACGGTGTGGATGCGCGCGAGCAGTTCGCGCGGATCGAACGGCTTGGTCAGGTAGTCGTCTGCCCCGAGCGAGAGCCCGACTATGCGGTCCGCCACCGTGCCGCGCGCCGTGACGAAGATCACCGGAATGTCGTCACCGGCGGCGCGCAACGCGGTAAGCGCGCGTAGGCCGTCGGTGTTCGGCATCATGATGTCGAGCACGACGACCGATGGCCGTTCGCGTTCGAGCCTGCGCTGGAGATGGGTGCCGTCATGCAGCACCGACGCGTCGAAGCCGTTCGACTGCAAGAACTTGCAAAGCAGATCGCGTACGACCGGATCGTCGTCGACGATAAGGACCTGTGGATTCATGGCGAAATTCTAGACTGACGCGCGCAACGCGCGGCCGACTGTTTTCTTACCAATGCTTACCCGGCGCTGCGCAAAATCGGCGCGTTGGCGCGTAAGTCCCGTCACCCAAGGCTCACAGCATATTTCACCACTGCCATATTTGGCAACGCAGTTGGCAACGCGGCTGGCAGCCGCGACGAGCACGCGGTCGCCAACGTCGCGCGTTGCGTCGAACGGCGTTCTCATGCCGCAGGCCGCTTTCCGGAAACAGTTTGCGCACGCTGGGAAGCAGTGGCAATCGTTCGAAACCGGTCGTAAGAACCGCCGGAAAGCGCGTCTTTCTTCGTGCATCGCCAGGGCCCCGGCGGCGCGAAGATTCGTCCTGCAATACGTAGCGCCACACGCCGCAAGAGCTTAACGGCCCTGTCCGGCATAGACGGCGCAAGACCGACATTCCGCCAAACCATGCGAGGCTCATCATGACCGTTCCAGGCAACCTCAGTTCGACCCACTTCCCTGCAGTCGCGCCCACCAAAACGACGGAAAAGCCCACGTCTGCAGGCAATTCCGCAAGTACCGGCGGCGCGGCGCAAACCACGGCTTCCGCAACGCAGCCGCAGCCTCCGGCGCCCGCGGGCCTCGTCGGTCACCACGTCAATACGACGGCCTGATCTGCCGAGGCCCGCGTGTCGACTCCGAGAATCCTTGCGCGTTTCACCCGCGCCGCTGTGTGGCTCGCGCTCGGCGCGGCGCTGTTGCCGCTCGGCGGCTGCGCCGTTGCCGCGCTGCCCTGCCGGCTCACTTCAGCCACGCTGAAAATCATCCCGGTCGTCGGCCATGCGGCGGCCAGCCCGTTCGACATGTGTTCATCCGCGATCGACTGAATCATGACTCCCCAACGGATTGCCTGCGCGTTGGCGCTGGTTTGCAGCACGTTTTCGCCGACCGTGCCGGCGCAGCCGGCGGCGCGCGAAGCCAGCGCGGCGGCTCCCGCGTCGAAGGACGCTTTGGCCGATGCGCGGCGGCGCGCGCAGGACACGCCGTTCGCTTTCCGCGGCATTGCGCTTGGCATCACGCTCGACGAATTCCGCGCGGGCTCGAAGGTGCGCGCGACGCCGATCGGCAGCGTGCCGGTCTGCGAGACGGATGTGCAGGCGGGCGTGCTCGGCATGCGGCTGAAGTCGCACGAAAGTTTGACGGTCGCGTGCCGCTGGGCACATCGCGACGACAACGGCTGGGCGCTGTCGCAAGCGGTGGTCGATGGTGCGCCGGCGTCCGAGCACGTGCTGCGCTTCGCGCGTATCGGGGGACGAAGCGAAAGCCGGAGCGACGAACAAAGCGCGCTGCGTCTATACGAAATTTCGTTCGTGATCGACGAAGTCACCGCCGAGGACTTGCGCGAGGCGCTAGCGGAGCGCTACGGCCCGCCGCGTCACGCGACGCAGAACGTGTCGGCGCCAGGCGCGCTGCCGGTCTACGTATGGGAAAACGCGGTGAGTTCGATCACGTTGTGTTTTTTGCCCGGCACTCGCAACGGCACGCTGACATACCTGCTGAAGGGCTCCGACGCGTGGGTCAAGTCGGTCGTGCGGCAGTGGCAGGCAAGCGATGCAGAAGCCGGTTGAGGCGCCATGCGCCTTTGACAGCCAATCCACTCGAAGATGAGGCCGATCAGGCCAGGGAGTAAACCAATGCCTAAGCTTCGTTTTTCCGCGGCGATGTGCGCGGTGGTGGCTCTATCGGCTTGCGCCGGCGGACAGAAGTCGATCGTCGAAACGCCGATGGCGCCGCCGCTCGTGTCCGCGCCGCTGAACGTCAACACACAGGGCGCGATCTACCAGGCCGGCACGCTGATGGTGCTGTACGAGACGCCGCGCGCGCAGCACATCGGCGACGTGCTCACGATCCGCCTGTCGGAGTCATATAGCGGGAACAATAGTTCGACGGCAGCGGCAAGCCGGTCAAGCAGCATCACCGCGGATGCCGCCGATCATTCGACCGGAGCCGCCGCGCGGCTCGCAAGACTCTTCAACGTCGGCTCCGCAAGCACCGAGTTCAAAGGGCAGGGCAGCCTGACCGACGCGAGCGGCATGACCGGGACGCTCGCCGTCACAGTGATCGGCACGATGCCCACGGGCAACCTGGTCGTGTCCGGTGAAAAAATCATTTCGATGAGCGGCAACCGTGACCGCCTGCGTCTGTCGGGCGTCATCAATCCTAAGGATATCGAAGCAGGTAACTACGTGGCTTCGAGCAAGGTCGCAAATGCACGTATCGAACAGGCGGGCGTGGGGATGCTCTCCGATGCGACCACCATGGGTTGGCTGCAGCGAATGTTTCTTAGCGTGCTGACTTTCTGAAGCGGGCGCGGCGCAGCGCGGCGCGTTTTGTCCGCGCCGCCTTTCGGTTATGTCCGCGCCGTGCTTGAGTCTAACCTTGTGTCGCTGCGGCGCTTGTCACGCTTACTGTGAAAGCGCAGTTGGGCCGCGCTCAGCCGCGCCGATCTCGCCGTCCGGGACGAACACGTAGCCGCGCCCCCACACCGTCTGCACATAGCGCGGCTCTGACGGATCGACCTCGATCAGACGGCGCAGGCGCCAGATCGACACATCGAGACTGCGGTTGCGATGCGCCTCGCTATTGCCGTGCAGTTTTTCGAGCAACTGCGCGCGCGTGAGCACTGTCATCGCGTGCGTGACGAACACTTTCAGCATCGCAAATTCGCTCGAACGCAGCGTGATGCGCTCGCCGTCGAGGCGCAGTTCGCGCGCCGGGAAGTTGACTTCGAAGCGGCCGAAGCGATACGGCGCGCGCTGTTCCGGTGCGCTCGGCGCAACCGAACCGCGACGCCGCAGCACCGTGCGAATGCGCGCCACCAGTTCACTCGGTTCGAACGGCTTGCCGAGATAATCGTCCGCGCCGAGTTCGAGACCGATCACGCGGTCGATCGGATCCGCGCGAGCAGTGAGAAGGATCACGGGAATATCGTCGCCCGCGACGCGCAACGCGCGCAGCGCGCTGATGCCGTCGAGCTCGGGCATCATGATGTCGAGCACGATCAGCGCCGGGCGCTCGTCCTGAAGCTTGCGCTGCAGTGCCATGCCATGCTCGAGCGTGGCGACCTTGAAGCCGCGCCCTTCCAGATACTGGCTGACGAGCTCACGTACGACGGGGTCGTCGTCGACGACCAGAATGGATTGGTTCATTCAGATCATCTTAGTGATCGGCGCGAGCGCAGCAAAGCGGTTGATGCTTTCCAAACCTTTCCTGAGTAAGACAAACAATGAGCGCGGTTCAATTGACCTGCGAAGTCTGAACTGTTTGCAGCGTCTGGCGGCTGAAGTCGGTCTGATCGACGACCATCTTCTCGATGAGGCCATTGAGCTTGGTCGACGCCGAAGAGAAACGGTCGGTGTTCAGGCCGCCCGTCTGATAGCGCGCGGTGACGAGGACGCGGCCGCTCTGCACGAGCGTCAAGTCGATGATCGACAGGTACTGGATCGACTCGTCGCTGAACGAACGGCGGCCATAGTCGATCGCGGCGTTGTAGACGAGGCGCGCCTCGCAGCCGGCGGGCGAAGTGCCGGGATTGTAGACATCCGAACGAATGCCGCGCCGATCCAGCGCGAGTTGCAGCGCCGGCACGAAGTCGCCCACCGATACCGTCTGATTCACTTCGATGCAGACATGTCGCACATCGGCGGGACGGCCGTTCACGAAGGTCGGCGACGAATAGTTGGCGGCAATCGCATAGCCGGCCTGGATCACGGAGCCGGTGGCGTCGGCTGCCTGGATCAGCGTCCATGCGCAGCCGTTCAGTCCCACTGTCAGCGTGGTACAGGCGACGAGCTTTGCGCTCGGCCGCCGCAACCTGACCCAGGCCGCACGAGGGGCTCGCGTGAAGGCGTTAGCGTGAGCGCGTGTGCCAGGCAGGAAGGTCATGAAGCAGAGCCAGGTGGCGATGAGCACAAACAACAGAGATCGACCGTCTGCGCGAGACGCAGGAAGACGCGCATGGTCCCGACGCCTAGCGCGTGACGCGCAGACGCAATTCGTTCTGCCCTTGCACGCTCGCCGTCACGTTGACGCGTCGCTCGGCGGTCGTGACGACGAAGTGCTGGCGTGTCGGCGTATTGACGTCGTGCACGACGTTCGGAAAGCAGGCGGCGATGTCCGCGCCGATTTCTTCGAGCGGATCGTTGACCACTCCGTCGGCCTGCCAGTGCGCGCGCCAGTGGCAGTCGTAAGCGTGCGCGTTGGAGCGGCAATCTTCCGCACTTGCGACGCCCGGCAGTTGTGCGGCCGGTTGCGTATGCAACTGCTTGAAGTCGGACGCCTCGACGATGTGCTTGAGCGCAGGGCACACGTCAGCCGGCTCGTTCGGCGGCGTGGTTTGTGCTGCTTGCGCGGCGCTCGCGAGCAGCATGGCCGTGCCGAGAGCAAGCGTGAGGCGATGAGTGAAATGAGGAGAGCGGCGATCGAGTGACATGAGCGAAGAGTCCGTTAGCAGTGAATGACTGCGGGCCGCGGGGACGGCTCGCACGACTATCGTCGCTGTTGTCGGCTCTTTTCAAAGGGCGGAAAAGCTCGCCCGCTTCGCAAATGCTTTCGAACTGTTCTTTCGTGTTTCCGGATCTTGCCGTTTGTGCGGCCCGCGCGATGATTGCGTCGGTGGCGTCGGTGACTCGGCCCGGTAGTTCAACCCAGCGTCAAACCGCCGTCGACGTGAATCACCTGGCCGGTGATGTGACGCGCTTCGTCGGAAAGCAGAAAGGCAATCAGCGCCGCGACGTCGGCCGGCTCGGCGATGTGGCCAAGCGGCGTCGCCTCGGCTGCGTGCGTCCACACTGCGGCGTTATCGGGGCTCGGCCCGCGATCCTTGCGCGTATAGCCTGGCGCGACGCAGTTCACGGTCACGCCATGCGGCGCGAGTTCGGCGGCCGCGGTTTTCGCGAGCGATTCCAGCGCCGCCTTGGCGGCCGCTGTGGCGGCAAATGGCGCGTCGGCGCGATAGCGGTGTGCGACAAATGAACTGAGCGCGACCACGCGTCCGCGCCTCGACGTTTCGAGTGCCGGCGTGGCGCGTTTCACAAGCGCGGCGAACGCGGCGGGCATCGCTGCGAAGGCCGCGCCCAGCGTGTCGGGATCGAGTGTCTGCAACGTTTGGCGCTGCGCGTGGCCTGCGTTGGCGACCAGTTGATCGAGCGCGCCAAAGGTTGCAAGCGTTTGATGCACCACATGTTCGGCTGCGCCTCGCTCGGCGAGGTCGCCGAAGACGGTGGCGCAGGCCGCGCCATTCGCGCTGCACTCGGCGGCAACTTGCGTGAGACGCTGACGCGATTCGTGATCGGCGCCGCGTGCGTGCAACATCAGCGCAATGCGTGGAGCGTCGATCGCGGGCGGAGTCGTCGATGCGGTGCTTGTCTCCTGCGCGGCCATCCGCAGGGCCGAGAGCCGCCGGGCGAGCGCGGCCCCGATGCCCGAGCCCGCGCCCGTGATCAGTACGACGCGCTCGAAAGCCGCGTTGCTGCCGCTCGTCGCACCGCTGCCGGAAGTCATGCGGCGACCGCTTCGCTGGCACGCTCGACTTCGAGCGTCTCGTCATGGAACGCAGCAAGCGATTCGCGGTGCGCAACGCTGACAATCGCCGCCTTCGGCAGGCGCTCGGTGAAGAGGCGATAGAGCCGCGCTTCGTTTTCGGCGTCGAGCGCGCTCGTCGCTTCATCGAGGAACAGGTAGTCTGGCTTGTGCAGCAGCACGCGTGCCGCGGCAAGGCGCTGTTGCTCGCCCGGCGACAACATGCGCGTCCAGTGCCCCGATTCCTGCAAACGGTCCGCGTACTGCGACAGATGGCAGGTGACGAGCGCCTCGCGGCATTCGTCGTCGGTATATGTGTCGGCTGCCGACGGATAGGTGAGCGCAGCCTTCAGCGTGCCGATCGGCATGTAGCTGACCTGCGGGATGAACATCATGCGCGCGTTGACCGGTGCGTCTATCGAGCCGTCGCCGAACGGCCAGAGGCCGGCGAGCGCGCGCATCAACGTGCTCTTGCCCGAGCCGGATGGGCCGCGCACGAGCCACCGTGAGCCGGGTTCGATCGCGATATCGCGGATGCGCGACAGCGGAGTGCCGTTGGGCAGCGCGAGCTTCAGGCGGTCGGTGGTGAGCGAGTCGGCGTCGACGAAATGCAGGTTGATGCCGCCGTGCGCGGTGGCCGGCGACACCGATTCCTTCAGACGCGGTGCGTGCACGACCCGCTTGAATTCGCGCAACCGGTTCACGGTGGCGCGCCACTCGACGAGTGTCGAGTAACTGTTGATAAACCACGAGAACGAATCGCTGACGGTGCCGAACGCGCTCGAAATCTGCATCAGCACGCCGAATGTGAAGGCGCCCGCGAAGTAACGCGGCGCAGCCACGACGAGCGGGAAAATGATTGCGATCTGGCCATAGAAGCTCAGCACGAAGGTCAAACGCTTCGTGTACTTCATGACCTGCCACCAGTTGTCGCGAATCCGGCCGAACAGCGAATGCGCGTTTTTCTTCTCCGTGTCCATGCCGTTGTAGAACGCGATCTGCTCCGCGTTTTCGCGCAGACGGATCAGGCCGAAACGGAAATCCGCTTCGACTTTCTGTGCCTGATAGTTGATCGGCACCAGCGGGTGGCCGACTTTCTGGATCACGAGCGATCCGACCACCGCGTAAAGCGCGGCCGCCCAGACCATATAGCCGGGGATGTGCAGCGGAACGCCGCCGAGAGTGATGGTCAGCGCGCCGGCGAGCGACCACAGGATCGTGATGAACGACACCAGCGTGACGACCGTGGACAGCAGATCGAGCGTGAGCGACAGCGTGGTGGTGGCGAACGACTGAAGATCGTCGCTGATCCGCTGGTCTGGGTTGTCGGCAAGACGGTCGCGCTCGATCCGGTAGAACGCGCTGTCGTGCAGCCACTCGTTCAGATAGCGCGTGGTGAGCCACTGACGCCAGCGGAAGCCGAGCATCTGCCGCATGTAACGCCCGTAGACCGCGAGAATGATGTAGCCGAACGCGAGGCCCGAAAACACCATCAGCAAATGTGGGAAGTCGCGCACATTCTTGGTTTGCAGCGCGTTGTAGAAGTCGGCGCTCCAGCGGTTGAGCCGGACGTTGATCCACACGACCAGCAGATTCATCACGATGATCGCGAGAAGCAACGCCCACGCCGTCTTGCGTTCTTCCGACACCCAGTAGGGCTTGATCAGGCTCCAGGCGGAGACTTTCTCGTCTGGCGGCAGCGCGGGGCTGGCGGATGTATTCGTTGTCATGAGCGTCCTGAGGAGTGCTGTTCCATTCGGGCCGACCCACGCAGGCCGGCCCATTGCGAATATTTGTGCGTGTGCGGGTGGCGACACCCGGCAAGCATCACCGGTGCGATTGCCGATTCTGGCGCGAAGCCCTTAAGCGAAAATTAATGATCGGCGCGAGTTTTCCGGCGACCGCGCTGCGGGTGTTTCGCCTGCGTCGCCGCGACTTCGCGCCGCCAGGCCCCGCGTCACGCCGCATTCGCTGCGCCATCTCTGCTGGCATTGTGCCAGAGCGCCGCGCCGCCGATATGGGCGACGCCCAAGGCGGTGCCGGATCAAGGCGCGTGCGATGCCGCGCGCCGCTCGTTTGCGAGCGCCGCGCCTTTTATGGTCTAATGACCTTCGACGAAACAGGGGTGCTTCGCACTTGAGCGGCGTGATTTTCACGCTGCGGCAGCGAGGCTGAGAGAGACCCTTTGCACCCGATCCGGGTAATACCGGCGCGGGAAGTTTCCGGAAGCAACCAGTCTTCCATTCCCCGCCGGGCGGCGTTCTTCATTGAAGCACGCTATTGCCTGGCCGGCCTTGCCCGCCGGTTTCGTCCTGGGTACGCGCTTCTTTTTGGCCGTACGGAAAGGACTCGATGACCGCCTATTCTTCAGTTATGTTTCTTGCTCCTTGTCACGTCGCCGGCGGCGTGCACTGCGTTGCCATTGCGCGTTGCATTGGATCGGAGTGCGCACGATGAGCCGCTCTGCACAACTCGATTTCGCGGTGCTCGGCGGCGGCCTGTGCGGGCGTCTCGTCGCGTGGCGGCTCGCCGGGCAAGGGCATCGCGTCGCGCTCTATGAGCGCGGCGACGCAGCCGGTTCGCAAGCCGCCGCGTGGGTCGCCGCAGCGATGCTGGCGCCGCTCGCCGAAGCCGCGAGTGCCGAACTTCTGATCACGCGATTGGGCGCGACCTCGCTCGATACCTGGCCGCAAGTGCTGGCCGAACTGCCCGAACCGGTGTTCTTTCAGCGCAATGGCACGCTCGTCGTCTGGCATCACGCGGATCGCACCGAGGCGCCGTTGTTCGAACGACGCGTGCGTTCGAACGCGCCGGCCGAATTGCTGGACGGCGGCTTCGTCACGCTGGCCGGCGCGCAGCTCGGTGCGGCCGAGCCGGCGCTGGCGGGACGCTTTAGTCAGGGGTGGCTCCTGCCGCGCGAAGGCCAGCTGGATAACCGCCAGGTGCTTCGCGCGCTTGCGGCAGGGCTTGCGCAACGCGGCGTTCAGACTCACTGGAATACACCTGTTAGCGACGCTGCGCTGCCGCCCGCGCGCGTCACGATCGACTGCCGCGGCCTCGGCGCCAAACCCGTGCTGCCGACGCTGCGCGGCATTCGCGGTGAGGTCGCACGCGTGCAAGCGCCAGGCATTAACCTGACGCGCCCGGTGCGGCTGCTGCATCCGCGTTATCCGCTCTACATTGCACCGAAGCAGGACGATCTCTACGTGATCGGCGCAACCGAGGTGGAAGGCGAGGACATGTCGCCCGTCAGCGTGCGTTCCGCACTGGAGCTTTTGAGCGCTGCGTTTTCCGTGCATCCGGGCTTTGGCGAGGCGCGCATTCTGGAGCTGAATTCGCAGTGCCGCCCGACTTTGCCCGATCATCGGCCGGCATTGCTGTGGGACGGCGCGCAGACGCTGCGGGTGAACGGCCTTTACCGGCACGGCTACATGATCGTGCCCGAAGTCGCCGACGAAGCCGTGCGCTTCGCGACGGCGCTGCTGGACGGGCGCATCGGCAACGCCGACGCGTTCGCGGACTGGCAGCGCGGCGCGCGCTGGAGCGAGCTTTTCCAGCACGATTGTGCGCGGGAGCCGGCATGAGCGCCGAACCGTGCCGCAGTGCCGTCAGCACGCTTGTGCTTTAGCCATCGACTGAACCGTATTCGAACATCATGGACATTCACATTAACCAGAAGCCGCTGTCGCTGCCCGAAGGCGCGACTGTCGCTGATGCGCTCGCCGCTTACGGCGCGCGGCCGCCGTTCGCCGTCGCGCTCAACGGCGATTTCGTCGCACGCGCGCAGCACGCGGCGCGCGCGCTGCAACCGGGCGACAAGCTCGATGTCGTGCAACCCGTGGCCGGCGGTTAACGCCGTCACGCATTGCAGGAGACCAGGACATGCAAATGACTACCCCACAGGCCGCCGACGCGCTCACGCTGTACGGCCAACCCTTCGCGAGCCGCGTGCTGCTTGGCACGTCGCGTTACCCGTCGCTGCAATCGCTGTCGGATTCCATCGACGCCGCCCGACCCGGCATGGTGACGGTCGCGCTGCGTCGGCAGATGAACGAAGGCGGCGCTGAAGCCGGCTTCTTCGATCTGCTCAAGCACCATGGCGTGCCGCTATTGCCCAATACGGCAGGGTGCCTGACCGTCGGCGAGGCCGTGGCGACCGCGCACATGGCGCGTGAAATCTTCGAAACCGAGTGGATCAAGCTCGAACTGATCGGCGACGACTACACGTTGCAACCCGATCCCGTCGGTCTGATCGAAGCGGCCGCGAAGCTCGTCAAAGACGGCTTCAAGGTGCTGCCGTATTGCACCGAAGACCTCGTGATCGGCCGCCGTCTGCTGGATGCCGGTTGCGAAGCGCTGATGCCGTGGGGCGCGCCGATCGGCACCGGCAAGGGTGTCATCAATCCGTACGGCTTGCGCGTGCTGCGCGAGCGGTTGCCGGACGTGCCGCTCATTGTCGACGCCGGGCTTGGCGTGCCGTCGCATGCGGCGCAGGTAATGGAATGGGGCTTTGACGGGGTGCTGTTGAACACGGCCGTGTCGCAGGCCACGCATCCGGACGCGATGGCCCGCGCGTTCGCGCTGGGCGTCGAAGCGGGCCGCCAGGCGTTTCTCGCGGGACCGATGGCCGAGCGCGAGAGCGCCCACGCGAGCACGCCGGTGGTCGGCATGCCGTTCTGGCATCAGGACGGGAGCGCTGCATGACGCAAACATTGGCTCTGAAAGACCGCGACCTGTTCTGGCCGCCCGCCGACGAACTCACCGAGGCGACCGAGCGCATCCGCGCGCGCCTTGGCGACTGGCCGCCTACCCACGCGCCGTGGCGTATCTGCCTGACCGCGCCCGACGAGCCGAACGGCGGCGATCTGATCGTACTCACCGATGCCGCGCGGCACGGGGGGCAGATGGCGCACTGGCTGGTAAAGGGCGCGGCGGTCGTCGAAGCCGCCGAGAACAAGGCCACGCTGCACCTGGGCGGCGAGAAATATCGCCTTGAAGGGCATCTCGCGGAAGACTGGATTCCCGCGCTGGCCGCATTTCTGGATTGCGGTTTCGATCCGCACGACGCGTTGGTGCTGGCGCTCGCGTGGCGCGACGGCGACGAAACCCTGACCAACGCCGCGGGTGACGCTTTCCCTTGCGATCTGGCCACTTTCCCTCGGCTCGCCGGTTTGCCACAAGCGCCGGCCCAGGCCTTTCCGCGCTGTCCGGAGCGGCTCGGTCTCTATCCGGTTCTGCCGAGCGCGGAGTGGGTCGAAAGGGTGGTCGGCTTTGGCGTGAAAACGGTGCAGCTACGCCGGAAGTCCGCCCATCCCGCCGACGAACTTCAGCGCGAAATCGCGCGTTGCGTTGCTGCGGGGCGCCAGCACGACGCGCAGGTTTTCATCAACGACCACTGGCAGGCCGCGCTCGATGCAGGCGCTTACGGCGTCCATCTCGGCCAGGAAGATGTGCATACCGCGGATCTGTCGGCGATCGCCGCGGCGGGTGTACGTCTCGGACTTTCAACGCACGGGTTCTACGAAATTCTGAAGGCGCTGCATTTCCGTCCTAGCTACATCGCGTTGGGCGCAGTGTTTCCGACCACGACCAAGGTGATGCCCACGGCGCCGCAGGGCCTCAAGCGCCTCGCCCGCTATGTCCGGCTGCTGGACGGCGTCGTGCCGCTGGTCGCGATCGGTGGGATTGACCTGCAGGTCCTGCCCGAGGTGCTCGCGACCGGCGTGGGGTGCGCCGCAGTGGTCCGCGCAGTCACAGAAGCCGCCGATCCCGCTGCTGCAGTTTCCGCACTGCAGCAAGGGTTTACGCGATAATCCCGATGAATCGTTAAGGGACAGGGCACCTCACGGCAACTTTTGCATGATGGCCCTATAATTCGGCCTTCCGTGTAAAAGGACTGTCAGTCAGTGTCTTCCCCCTCCGAGACCTTACTCGAGCTGCGCAATGTCGACTTCGGTTACGGCGACCGGCTCGTCCTGTCGAACCTGAACCTGCGCTTCAAGCGCGGTCAGGTCGTCGCGGTCATGGGCGGTTCGGGTTGCGGCAAGACCACGGTGCTCCGGCTGATCGGCGGTCTGGTGCGCGCGCAGCGTGGCGAGATCATGTTCGACGGCCAGAACGTCGGCGCGCAGACGCGCGAGGGCCTCTACGCGTTGCGCCGCAAGATGGGCATGTTGTTCCAGTTCGGCGCGCTGTTTACGGACATGTCGGTGTTCGAGAACGTCGCGTTTGCACTGCGTGAGCACACGGAGCTTCCCGAGGAATTGATTCGCGACCTCGTGCTGATGAAGCTCAACGCAGTCGGCCTGCGCGGCGCGCGCGATCTTCTGCCCTCGGAGATTTCGGGCGGCATGGCACGGCGGGTGGCGCTCGCACGCGCCATCGCCCTCGACCCCGAACTGATGATGTACGACGAGCCGTTCGCCGGCCTCGATCCCATCTCGCTCGGCATCACGGCGAATCTCATCCGGGCGCTCAATCAGGCGCTCGGCGCGACGTCCATCCTGGTGACGCACGACGTGCCGGAATCGTTCGCAATCGCCGATTACGTTTATTTCCTGGCCAACGGCGGCGTCCATGCCGAGGGCACACCCGCACAACTGCGTGCGTCCACGGACCCGACGGTGCGGCAGTTTATCGACGGCGCGCCAGACGGCCCGTTCAAATTTCACTATCCGAGCAAGACGCCGCTGGCGGCGGATTTCGGCGTCGGCGGAGGTCAGTCATGATCGGTTCACTGATCAGCTCGGTCGGCCGCTCGGTGCTCGACGGGCTCGGCACGGCCGGCTATGCGACACGCTTTTTCCTGCGACTCGTGCTCGAATTTTTCCCGCTGCTGCGCCGCCCGCGTCTTGTCACGAAGCAGATCCACTTCGTAGGTAATTATTCGCTGGTGATCATCGCGGTTTCGGGGCTGTTCGTCGGCTTCGTGCTCGGCCTGCAGGGTTACTACACGTTGAATCGCTACGGCTCCGAGCAAGCGCTTGGGCTGCTGGTCGCGCTATCGCTCGTGCGCGAACTCGGGCCGGTCGTCACGGCGCTGCTGTTCGCCGGTCGCGCGGGCACCTCGCTCACTGCTGAAATCGGCCTGATGAAGGCCGGCGAACAACTGACCGCGATGGAAATGATGGCGGTCGACCCGGTCAAGGTCGTGGTCGCGCCGCGCCTGTGGGCAGGCATCATTGCCATGCCGATTCTCGCCGCGATTTTCAGCGCGGTCGGCATTGCGGGCGGCTATGTGGTCGGCGTGCTGCTGATCGGTGTGGACGCCGGTGCGTTCTGGTCGCAAATGCAAGGCGGCGTGGATGTCTGGCGCGACGTGGGCGCGGGTGTCGTCAAGAGCGTGGTGTTCGGTCTCGCGGTGACGTTCGTGGCGCTCTTTCAGGGCTATGAAGCCAAGCCGACGCCGGAAGGCGTGTCGCGCGCCACGACGAAGACTGTCGTGTACGCGTCGCTTGCGGTGCTCGGCCTCGATTTTCTGCTGACCGCGCTGATGTTCAGCTAAGACTGCGCTGCATGTTTTCCGCTGCGGCGCGTCAGTGGCCGCGCGCAGCGGAGTAACGGCGGCGCGGCAGATTCACTTTGGGATGACGATGAAAAAGACTGCTCTCGACTTCTGGGTCGGCCTGTTCGTGGTGCTGGGTTTTGTGGCGTTGCTGTTCCTCGCGCTCAAGGCCGGCAACATGAGCTCGCTGTCGTTCCAGGCGACCTACCCGGTTAAGCTGAAGTTCGACAATATCGGCGGATTGAAGGCGCGCGCGCCCGTAAAGAGCGCGGGCGTCACAGTTGGCCGCGTCGCCTCGATTGGCTTTGACAGCAATGCCTATCAGGCGGTCGTCACTATCGACATCGACAAGCAATACCAGTTTCCGAAAGATACGTCGGCAAAGATCCTGACCTCGGGTCTTCTCGGCGAGCAATACATTGGCCTGGAGCCAGGCGGCGACTCCGAGATGCTTAAAGCCGGCGACACGATTTCGATGACGCAATCGGCAATCGTGCTCGAAAACCTGATCGGGCAGTTCCTCTATAGCAAAGCGGCTGATTCGGGCGCGTCGAAGCCGGGCGCGGCATCCGCGGCGCCTGCGGCGGCCTTGCCTGCTTCCGGCTCCGCCGGTCAATAAGGAGAACAATAATGCAGACCTCACACGCTGGGAGCGCTGGCGCCTTCCGGGTGGCCAAACTGGCCGTCGCCGCCGCGCTGCTCGCCGGCTGTACCACGGTGCAGACGCCCACCAAGGGCGATCCGCTCGAAGGCTTGAACCGCACCATCTTCACGGTCAACGACAAGCTGGACCAGTACGCGCTAAAGCCGGTCGCCAAGGGTTACGTATTCATCACGCCGCAGCCGATTCGCGACAGCGTGACTAACTTCTTCTCGAACATCGGCGACGTCTACATCGCGGCGAACAACCTGCTGCAGCTGAAGATCACCGACGGCGTGCAGGACATCATGCGGATCGTGATCAACACGATCTTCGGTGTCGGCGGTCTGTTCGACGTAGCGACGCTTGCCAAGCTGCCGAAGCACGACAACGACCTCGGCCTGACGCTCGGCCACTATGGCGTGCCGGCAGGTCCGTACCTGGTGCTGCCGCTGTTCGGGCCGAGCACGGTGCGCGACGCGGTGGGTTCCATCGGCAACTACTATGTGAACCCGCTTAGCTATGTGGATCCGGCGGGTTTGAGCTGGGCGCTGTACGGCCTCAACATTGTCAATACGCGCGCGAATCTGCTTAACGCGAGCGATGTGCTGGAAGGCGCCGCGCTCGACAAGTATTCGTTCGTGCGTAACGCGTATTTGCAGCGTCGTCAGTATCTGTTGTCGGACGGCAAGCAGTCGCAGGCGTTGCCGAACTATGGCGACGAAGCGCCGCTGCCGAAATACGAAGACGTCGACGGCACGGCCGCCGGTGCGCCGGCAGGCGCGGTGACGGGAACGGCGGGCGCGGCTGGAACGAACAGTGCTGCCGCAAAGGCGTCGGCCGCGTCGGGTGCGAGCGCCGCGACGCCGCCTCAAGCCGCTTCGGGAACCGGAACGGCCAACAACGCCACGGCGCCCGAGTCCGCTTCGGGCAGCTCGGAAACGCCGCCGCTCGATTTGAACGGCGGCCCCGAAACCACGCAGATCCCGGCGGGACAGCTTGTGCCGCCCACACGGTTCAACATCCCGTCATTCAAATTGCGCTGACCGCGTGGCCGTAACAGATCGATACGACTCTCGCAGTTTGCGCATGGATTGCCGCTGAACTCGCGTGTTAATGTCGGTTCAAACGGTTGCACTATTTTTTACGCAAGGCTCGATATGAAAAAATTTTTCCTGATTCCGTTGTTTGCTGCGCTGTTCTCGTTCGCGAGTTTGGGTGCGTCTGCGCAGACCGTCGACAGTAGCGCGCCGGACGTTCTGGTCAAGACAGTCACGCAACAGGTGATCGACGCCGTGCGCGCCGACAAGTCGATCCAGCAGGGCGACATCTCGCACATCACGCAGCTCGTCAACCAGAAGATCCTGCCGTACACGGATTTCCGTCGCACCACGCAGCTGGCAATGGGCCGCAACTGGCGCACGGCGACGCCTGAGCAGCAGAACCAGGTCGTCGAGCAGTTCAAGATGCTGCTGATTCGCACGTACTCCGGCGCGCTTGCTCAGGTGCGCGACCAGCAGATCCAGTACAAGCCGTTCCGCATGAATCCTGACGACACCGACACGGTGGTTCGCTCCGTCGTGATGAACAACGGCTCGCCGATCCAGCTCGACTATCGTCTTTACAAGACGCCGCAAGGCTGGCGTGTCTATGACATCAACGTGCTCGGCGCGTGGCTGATCCAGGCGTATCAGCAGCAGTTCAACGAGCAGATCCAGCAGAAGGGCGTGGACGGGCTGATCCAGTTCCTCACGCAGCGCAACCAGCAACTCGCCGCGGGCAAGCAGTCGTGAGCGAAGTGCTGAGCCCCGTCGTCAATCGCTTTGCGAGCGGCACGACGCTGACCCACGCGAGCGCGAATGCCGCGCTTGCGGCGGGTCTCGAGCGGATTGCCGCGGGTGCGGGCGCTGTCGATTGCGCGCCGCTTACGCAGTTCGATTCGTCGGCGCTCGCCGTGCTCCTCGCATGGCAGCGAGCCGCTCAGGCTCGCGGCGCCGCCTTCCAGATCCTCAATTTGCCGGCTGGCCTTGCCAGTCTTGCGCAAGCCTACGGCGTTGATACGCTGCTGTCGGCGCGACATTGACGCTCTCCTGAAGCGTTCATCGCGCCGCTCCGCACTCCCCGCTACTGAGATAGGGCCTTTGCGTTTTGCCCTATAATCAAGCGTTTTTTGGGGCGCGGTTCGGACCGCCTAACCGGCCCCAATTCCGTTTCTTTCCCGCATTTGTGCGCCCGCCCAGGGCTCCTTTAAGCGCCGCGTCGCACGTGGCGCACTGTCATGTCAGCCATAGAAATTCGTAACGTCAAAAAGCGCTACAAGGACTTGCAGGCGCTCAAGGGCGTCAGCCTCTCGGTGGAAGAAGGCGAGTTCTTCGGGCTCCTCGGTCCGAACGGCGCGGGCAAGACAACGCTCATCAGCATTCTCGCTGGCCTCGCGCGCGCGGACGAAGGCAACATCGCCGTGCGCGGCCATGACGTGGTCGGCGACTTCCGCGCGGCTCGCCGCGCTCTCGGCGTGGTGCCGCAGGAACTGGTGTTCGATCCGTTCTTCACCGTGCGCGAAACGTTGCGTATCCAGTCCGGCTATTACGGGCTGCGCAACAACGACGCGTGGATCGACGAAATCATGGCCAATCTCGATCTCACCGACAAAGCCGACGCCAACATGCGCGCACTGTCGGGCGGCATGAAGCGCCGCGTGCTGGTCGCGCAGGCGCTGGTGCACCGCCCGCCGGTCATCGTGCTCGACGAACCGACCGCTGGCGTCGACGTCGAGTTGCGCCAGACGCTGTGGAAATTTATCTCGCGCCTGAATCGCGAAGGCCACACCATCGTGCTGACCACGCACTATCTGGAAGAGGCAGAGTCGCTGTGCGACCGCATCGCGATGCTGCGTCGCGGCGAAGTGGTAGCGCTCGATCGCACGAGCACCTTGCTGCAACGCTTCGCCGGCATGCAGTTGTTCGTGCGCTTCGCGCAAGGCGTGTTGCCGGCCGAACTGCGGCCGCTCGAAGCCGAGGGCGGCGCTGGCAACGGCAACGGCCGTCAGCACTTGCTGCGTCTCACGAGCTATGACGAGGTCGAGAAAATCCTCGCGCAATGCCGTGCGGCGGGTTGCACATTCGAAGAAATCGAGGTCCGCAAAGCCGACCTCGAAGACGTTTTCGTTCAGGTAATGAACGGTCCGGAAGTGATCGAGGGGCTCGCATGAGCGGCTATAGCGGTTTCGGCACGCTGTTCTACAAGGAAATTCTGCGCTTCTGGAAGGTGTCGTTCCAGACGGTGTTGGCGCCCATCATCACCGCGCTGCTCTATTTGACCATTTTCGGCCACGCATTGCGCGACCATGTGCAGGTCTATCCGGGCGTCGAATACACGAGCTTCCTGATTCCAGGCCTTGTGATGATGAGCGTGCTGCAAAACGCGTTTGCGAACAGTTCGTCGTCGCTGATCCAGTCGAAAATCACCGGTAATCTGGTGTTCGTGCTATTGCCGCCGTTGTCGCATTACGAGATGTTCGGTGCCTACGTCCTCGCGGCGGTCGCGCGTGGGCTTGCGGTCGGCTTCGGCGTGTTCATCGTCACGATCTGGTTCGTGCCGATCAGTTTCGTCGCGCCGCTCTATATCATTCTGTTTGCCATTTGCGGCGCTGCGATTCTCGGCACGCTCGGTCTGATCGCCGGTATCTGGGCCGAAAAGTTCGACCAGCTCGCCGCGTTCCAGAACTTTCTGATCATGCCGCTCACGTTTCTCTCGGGCGTGTTCTACTCCACACATACGCTGCCGCCGGTATGGCGCGAGGTGTCGCGGCTCAATCCTTTTTTCTACATGATCGACGGCTTTCGCTACGGTTTCTTCGGGATGTCGGATATCAATCCGCTCGCGAGCCTCGCGATTGTCGCCGGTTTCTTCGTGGTGCTGGCCGTGGTGGCGATGCGCATGCTCGCGTCCGGCTACAAGCTGCGCCACTGACTGGAGCTTTTCTCATGTTGCCGACTCCCGAACAGGTCAAGCAATACATCGCCGCTGGGCTCGCCTGCCAGCATCTCGAAGTCGAAGGCGACGGTCAGCATTTCTTTGCGACCATCGTTTCCCCGAGCTTCGAGGGCAAGCGGCTGATCCAGCGTCATCAACTCGTGTATGCGGCACTCGGTGACCGCATGCGCGAAGAAATCCACGCGCTCAGCATGAAAACGCTGACGCCCGCCGAATGGCAGAACGCGTAATCTGGAAATTTAGTGCGAATTACTCAGGAAGGGCGCGACGCCGGCAGCGGCGCGTCGAACACATTCAAAGCAGTCCCGGCTGAAGTCCGGGTCGATCAGGAACAGACAGGCATGGACAAACTCGTCATTGAAGGTGGCTACCCGCTGTCGGGTGAGGTCGTTGTCTCGGGCGCGAAGAACGCGGCGTTGCCGATCCTGTGTGCCAGTCTGCTGAGCGCGGAGCCGGTGGAACTGGATAACGTGCCGGATTTGCAGGACGTGCGCACGATGCTCAAGCTGCTCGGCCAGATGGGCGTGCGCATTGAAAGCGGCAACGGGCGCGTGTCGCTCGACGCATCGAAGGTGGATAACCTCGTCGCGCCGTATGAGATGGTGAAGACCATGCGCGCGTCGATCCTGGTGCTGGGCCCGCTGGTCGCGCGTTTTGGCCACGCGCGCGTGTCGCTGCCCGGCGGTTGCGCGATCGGCGCGCGCCCGGTGGATCAGCACATCAAGGGCCTGCAGGCCATGGGCGCCGAGATCACCATCGAGCACGGCTTTATCGAAGCGCGCGCGGAGCGCCTGAAGGGCGCGCGCATCATCACCGACATGATCACGGTGACCGGAACCGAAAACCTGCTGATGGCAGCGGTGCTTGCGGAAGGCGAGACGATCATCGAAAACGCGGCGCGCGAACCGGAAGTCGGCGACCTTGCGCATCTGCTCGTGCAGATGGGCGCGAAGATCGAGGGCATCGGCACTGACCGCCTCGTCATTCAGGGCGTGGACAAGCTGCACGGTGCAAGGCACACCGTTATTCCGGACCGGATCGAAGCCGGCACGTTCCTGTGCGCGGTGGCTGCGGCGGGCGGCGACGTTACGTTGCGCCATGTGCGTCCGCAGATTCTGGAAGCGGTGACCGACAAATTGCGCGAAGCCGGCGTGACAATCGAGGAAGGCGACGACTGGATGCGCGTTCGCATGGACAAGCGTCCGAATGCCGTGTCGTTCCGCACGTCCGAGTACCCGGCGTTTCCGACCGACATGCAGGCGCAGTTCATGGCGCTGAATACGGTGGCGGACGGCAAGGCGCAGGTTGTCGAAACGATCTTCGAAAATCGCTTCATGCACGTGCAGGAGTTGAACCGCCTCGGCGCCAACATCACAACGGACGGCAAGACCGCGCTCGTGACCGGCGTCGACAAGCTCTCGGGCGCCAAGGTGATGGCAACGGACCTGCGCGCGTCGGCCAGTCTCGTGATCGCTGCTTTGCGTGCGGAAGGTGAGACGCTGATCGACCGCATCTATCACCTCGACCGCGGCTACGACCGCATGGAAGCCAAGCTCAACGCGATTGGCGCAAAGGTCCGCCGCATCGCCGGGAGCCAGGCATGAGTTCGATGCCGCAAACGTCGAGCTCGCCAGCGGTCAGCGCACCGCTTACGCTTGCTTTGTCGAAGGGGCGTATCTTCGAGGAAACGCTGCCGCTACTGGCTGCAGCCGGTATCGAAGTAGCCGAAGATCCGGAGACCTCGCGCAAGCTGATTTTGCCGACTACCGACGCCAATCTGCGCGTGATCATCGTGCGAGCGACCGATGTGCCGACCTACGTGGAATACGGCGCGGCCGATTTCGGCGTGGCCGGCAAAGACGTATTGCTCGAACACGGCGGCAGCGGGCTGTATCAGCCGGTGGATCTGGACATCGCGCGCTGCCGTATGTCGGTCGCGGTCGCGGCGGGTTTCGATTACGCGAACGCGGTGCGCCAGGGCGCCCGCTTGCGCGTGGCGACCAAGTACGTCGAAACCGCACGTGAGCATTTTGCCGCCAAGGGTGTTCACGTCGACCTGATCAAGTTGTACGGTTCCATGGAACTGGCGCCGCTCGTCGGACTCGCGGACGCCATCGTCGATCTGGTCAGTTCGGGCAACACGTTGCGCGCCAACAATCTCGTGGAGGTCGAGGAGATCATGCAGATTTCATCGCGCCTCGTTGTGAACCAGGCGGCGCTGAAGCTCAAGCGCGCCGCATTGCGGCCGATTCTCGACGCGTTCGAACGCGCGACGAAAGCCGGTCTTGCCGCGGCCTGACAGGCGGATCGAGCCAGTTTGACTTTGCTCTAAAGCGCGCCTTACCGAAACGGATACCCGTATGTCTATCAAGATTCGCAAACTCGATTCCACTGCTCGCGACTTCCAGAAGTCACTGCATGCGGTGCTCGCGTTCGAGGCGAGCGAAGACGAAGCAATCGAGCGCTCGGTCGCGCAGATTCTCAGCGACGTCAAGGCGCGCGGCGACGCGGCGGTGCTCGAATACACGAACCGCTTCGACCGCCTGAGCGCAAACAGCGTTGCCGCGTTAGAGCTGCCGATGTCGGAACTCGAAGCGGCGCTCGAAGGTCTCGAGCCGAAGCGGCGCGCAGCGCTCGAAGCGGCGGCGGCGCGCGTGCGCGGCTATCACGAGAAGCAGAAAATCGAGTGCGGCAGCCATAGCTGGCAATACACGGAAGCCGACGGCACTGTGCTCGGCCAGAAGGTCACGCCGCTCGATCGCGCGGGTATCTACGTGCCGGGCGGCAAGGCAGCGTACCCGTCGTCGGTGCTGATGAATGCGATTCCGGCGCGCGTGGCCGGCGTGCGCGAAATCGTCATGGTGGTGCCCACGCCGGACGGCGTGAAGAACCCGCTCGTGCTGGCGGCGGCCCTGCTCGGCGGCGTGGATCGGGTATTCACGATTGGCGGCGCGCAGGCCGTCGGCGCGCTCGCGTACGGCACGCAAACCGTACCGGCTGTCGACAAGATTTGCGGTCCGGGCAATGCGTACGTGGCGTCGGCCAAGCGGCGCGTGTTCGGCACAGTCGGCATCGACATGATTGCGGGACCGTCGGAAATCCTCGTGCTGTGCGACGGTACGACCGACCCGCGTTGGGTCGCGATGGACCTGTTCTCGCAAGCCGAGCACGACGAGCTCGCGCAGTCCATTCTGCTGTGCCCGGACGATGCGTTCATCGGCCGCGTGAACGATGCGATCAACGAACTCTTGCCCACCATGCCGCGCCGGGACGTTATCCAGGCGTCGCTCGAAGGGCGCGGCGCGCTCATCAAGGTGCGCGATATGGCGGAGGCCTGCGCGATCGCCAACGACATCGCGCCGGAACACCTCGAAATCTCGGCGCTGGAGCCGCATCAGTGGGGGCAGTTGATCCGCCACGCGGGCGCGATTTTCCTCGGCCGCTATACGAGCGAGAGTCTCGGCGACTACTGCGCGGGGCCGAACCACGTTTTGCCCACGTCTCGCACCGCACGGTTCTCGTCGCCGTTGGGCGTCTACGATTTCTTCAAGCGCTCGAGCGTGATCGAAGTGAGCGCGGAAGGCGCGCAGACGCTTGGCGAGATTGCCGCCGAGCTGGCTTACGGCGAAGGCCTGCAGGCACACGCGCGCAGCGCCGAGTACCGGATGCGGCATAGCGGCTGAGCGCGGCTGGAGCGGCAAGGCGGCTACGCGAATGTGTTGACCGGCTGATCACAGCGAAGGCGAGCGGAGCGGCCCATGCAGCTCAAGCGCAAGGTGCCCCGAATCGCGAACAAGGCGGGAACGTTACGCAGCCAATGCATCGATGCGGCACGGTTCGCCGCTCCCCGAGCAACTCCCGCGCAACTCCCGTTGACGAACTCGTATCCAATAACGACAACGCAGACCAACCCGACGCGGCAAGCCGCTGCGAAACAAGGCGCGTCCGACGCGTTTCATGCGCCAGACGCGTGCGACACGCGCGGCCAGCCAACTGACCTATGACGACACCTCAAGACATCATCCGACGCGACGTGCTCGCGATGACGAGCTATCCCGTTGCAGACGCGACCGGCTACATCAAGCTCGACGCAATGGAAAACCCGTTTCCGCTGCCGCCGGTGCTGGCAGCGCATCTTGGCGAGCATCTGGCGGGCGTCGCGCTCAACCGTTATCCGGCGCCGCGCCCCGAAGCGCTGATAGAGAAAATCAAGCGCGTAATGGGCGTTCCGGCCGGCTGCGACGTGCTGCTCGGCAATGGCTCCGACGAGATCATCAGTATGGTGTCGATCGCGTGCGCGAAGCCGGGCGCGAAGGTGCTGGCACCGGTGCCGGGCTTCGTCATGTATCAGATGTCGGCGAAGCTCGCGAATCTGGAGTTCATCGGTGTGCCGCTGAACGCCGACTTCACGCTCGACACGGAAGCCATGCTCGCGGCAATCGCCGAACACGAGCCGGCGGTCGTCTATCTCGCCTACCCGAACAACCCCACGGGCACGTTATTCGACGATGCCGACATGGAGCGCATCATCGCCGCAGCGACGAAAAGTCTCGTGGTGATCGACGAAGCGTACCAGCCGTTCGCGCAGCGAAGCTGGCTGCCGCGCGCTGACGCGTTCGACAACGTCGTCGTGATGCGCACGGTGTCGAAGCTGGGCCTCGCCGGCATCCGTCTCGGTTATCTGGTCGGCAAGCCCGCCTGGCTAACCGAACTGGACAAGGTGCGCCCGCCCTACAACACCAACGTGTTGACCCAGGCCGCGGCGGACTTCCTGCTGGATCACGTCGACGTGCTCGACTCGCAAGCCGCGCAATTGCGCGACGAGCGCACGAAACTCGCTCAGGCCGTAGCCGAATTGCCGGGCGCCGAAGTGTTCCCCAGCGCCGGTAACTTCCTGCTGGTGCGTGTGCCCGATGCCTCGGTTCTGTTCGAAACCCTGCTCGCCGCGCGGGTTTTGATCAAAAACGTGAGTAAAATGCATGCACTGCTCGCTAATTGTGTGCGTTTGACCGTCGGTTCTCCCGAAGAAAACGCCCAATTGATCGCCGCGCTGAAACTCGTGCTGCACTGAGCGAGCGGCGACAAGCAGCCGCTCCCACCCCACACTACTATCGCTTCACAGCTAGATTCGAGGAATTACCATGCGCCTTGCGGAAGTCGTTCGCAATACCAGCGAAACGCAGATCCGTGTCAAGATCAATCTGGACGGCACCGGTCAGCAAAAGCTGGCCACCGGCGTGCCGTTTCTGGACCACATGCTCGACCAGATCGCACGGCATGGCCTGTTCGATCTCGACATCGAAGCGCATGGCGACCTGCACATCGACGACCACCATACTGTCGAAGACACCGGCATCACGCTCGGCCAGGCCGTGGCAAAAGCAATCGGCGACCGCAAGGGCATTCGCCGCTATGGCCACTCGTATGTGCCGCTCGACGAAGCGCTTTCGCGTGTCGTAATCGACTTCTCCGGCCGTCCGGGACTCGAATTTCATGTGCCGTTCACGCGCGCGCGCATCGGCACGTTCGACGTCGATCTGTCGATCGAATTTTTCCGCGGCTTCGTGAACCACGCGGGCGTCACGCTGCATATCGACAACCTGCGCGGCCTGAACGCTCACCATCAACTGGAAACGGTGTTCAAGGCTTTCGGTCGTGCGCTGCGCATGGCTGTCGAGCTTGACGAGCGCGCGGCGGGACAGATTCCGTCGACCAAGGGCAGTCTTTAAGCGACGCATTTACCAGGACCGGGGTCGCGCAATGCGCGCGCCCGGTGTTCAATGGATATTCTGAAGTCGTTTATCTCGCTGCTCGCGCTGATCAATCCGATCGGCGCCATTCCGTTTTTCATGAGCCTGACGGCGAATCAGAGCGACGTCGAGCGTCGCAGAACCATTCGGATCGCGGCGATCTCGGTGTTCTGCGTGATTGCGATAACCACGATGCTCGGGCAGCAGATCATCAGCTTCTTCGGCATTTCGGTCGGTTCGCTCGAGGTCGGCGGCGGGATCATCATGCTGCTGATGGCGATCAACATGCTGAACGCGCAGATCGGCAATAGCCGTTCGACGCCCGAAGAACGCCACGAGGCAGAGCAGAAGGACAACATCGCGGTCGTGCCGCTGGCGATTCCGCTGTTGACCGGCCCGGGCGCGATCAGCACCACGATCATTTATGCAGCCGGCTCGCCGCACTGGTACGACCGGATCAGCCTGATCGTGATCGGCGCGGTTCTGGCGGCGATCTGCTTTTTTTCGTTGCGTCTTGCCGAACCGATTGCCCGCTGGGTTGGTCGCACGGGTATCAACATCGGCACGCGGCTCATGGGTTTGATGTTATCGGCGCTGGCGGTGGAATTCATCGTCGATGGATTGAAGGCTTTGCTGCCTAACTTGAAATGAAAACTTCGATAGCGATTGTGGATTACGGAATGGGCAACTTGCGCTCGGTGGCGCAGGCCTTGCGCAAAGCCGCGCCGGAAGCGGACGTGGCGATCGTCGACAAGCCCGAAGCGATTCGCGCGGCCGACCGCGTGGTGTTGCCGGGCCAGGGCGCGATGCCCGATTGCATGCGCAGTCTCGCGGAGTCCGGCTTGCAGGAAGCAGTCGTGGAAGCGTCGCGCGTGAAGCCGCTGATGGGCGTCTGCGTCGGCGAACAGATGCTGTTCGACTGGAGTGCGGAGGGCGATACGCCAGGCCTCGGACTGTTGCCGGGCAAGGTGCTGCGTTTCGATCTGGAAGGCCAGGTGCAGGACGACGGCTCGCGCTTCAAGGTGCCGCAGATGGGCTGGAACCGCGTGCGTCAGGCGCTGCCGCATCCGCTGTGGGACGGCGTGGCGGACAACGCGTTCTTTTACTTCGTGCACAGCTACTACGTGGTGCCGGAAAATGCCGCGCATACGTCCGGCGAAACCGTGTACGGTGTGCCCTTTACCTCGGCGGTGGCGCGGGATAACATCTTCGCGACCCAATTTCACCCGGAAAAGAGCGCCGACGCGGGGCTGCGCGTGTATCGCAACTTCGTGCACTGGAACCCGTGAGCGCCTTTGCCCGTTCCGTTGCCGTGCACCGTTCCGCCACGAGCGGGACTGCTGCCGCGCGCCACAGCTTTTGCACCGTGATTTCGCGCGGCCCTGCCGGTACGCAAGGCCGCCGAAAGAGTTGTACTAAACTAGCGAGACGGCGTTCTGGCGAGCTGACCTACCAGCCGCTGCCGCCGACCTTCAACCCCTTCCCACACAACACCCGATTGCTATGCTGCTGATCCCCGCCATCGACCTGAAAGACGGTCAGTGTGTACGCCTCAAACAGGGCGACATGGACCAGGCGACGATATTCTCCGAGGAACCGGCGGCTATGGCCCGACATTGGGTCGAGCGCGGCGCGCGCCGTCTGCACCTCGTCGACCTGAATGGCGCGTTCGCCGGCAAGCCGAGGAACGAAGAAGCGATTCGCGCGATCATCGAGGAAGTGGGCGGCGAGATTCCCGTGCAGCTCGGCGGCGGCATCCGCGACCTGAATACGATTGAGCGCTATCTCGACGACGGTCTGGAGTACGTGATCATCGGCACCGCAGCGGTGAAGAATCCGGGCTTCTTGCAGGACGCGTGCACGGCGTTCGGCGGCCATATCATCGTCGGTCTGGACGCGAAAGACGGCAAGGTCGCGACCGACGGCTGGAGCAAGCTGACGGGCCACGAAGTCGCCGATCTCGCGCGCAAGTTCGAGGATTACGGCTGCGAGTCGATTATTTACACGGATATCGGCCGCGACGGCATGCTGCAAGGCATCAACATCGAAGCGACCGTGCGTCTTGCTCGCGCGGTGAAGATTCCGGTGATCGCGAGCGGCGGGCTGTCGAACCTGACCGACATCGAATCGCTGTGCGAAGTCGAAGACGAAGGGATCGAAGGCGTGATCTGCGGCCGGGCAATCTACTCGGGCGACCTCGACTTTGCGGCTGCGCAGACACTGGCGGACCGGCTGCGCGAATCAGACGACGCCTGAATCGTGGCGTCGGTATCGTCGCGACGCGACGGGCAGGTTTGACGCGTTCGCGCCCGGATTCCTTTCCGGCACCCGAGCGCACGTGGCGGCGTGTTCCTGCGGCGCGCTCCCGTAGCGGTTCGAGGCTCGGTTGCGCGAAACACATCCGGCGTGGCGCGGCCTTCCGCGCCGGGCCATGCCGCTCGCTTCACTCCGAAGTGAGCGGCCTCATCAGCGGTATTGGCAGAATTGCAAGATCATGGCTCTAGCTAAACGCATCATTCCCTGTCTCGACGTCACCGCTGGCCGCGTGGTCAAGGGCGTCAACTTCGTCGAATTGCGCGACGCGGGCGACCCGGTCGAAATCGCGCGGCGTTACGACGATCAGGGCGCGGACGAACTCACTTTCCTCGATATCACCGCTACCTCGGATCAGCGCGACCTGATCCTGCCGATCATCGAAGCGGTCGCCTCGCAGGTCTTTATTCCGCTGACGGTCGGCGGCGGCGTGCGCGCCGTCGAAGACGTGCGGCGTCTGCTGAACGCGGGCGCGGACAAGATCAGCATGAACTCGTCGGCGGTCGCGAATCCGCAGCTCGTGAAAGACGCCACCGACAAATACGGCTCGCAATGCATCGTCGTCGCGATTGACGCGAAGCGCGTTTCCGCGGACGGCGAGACGCCGCGCTGGGAAGTCTTCACGCACGGCGGACGCAAGGCCACAGGCCTCGAAGCGGTCGAATGGGCGCGCAAGATGGCCGAACTCGGCGCGGGCGAAATCCTGCTGACCAGCATGGACCGCGACGGCACGAAGAGCGGCTTCGACCTCGCGCTCACGCGCGCGGTGTCCGACGCAGTGCCGGTTCCGGTGATCGCATCGGGCGGCGTCGGCAATCTGCAGCATCTCGCCGACGGCATCACGAGCGGCCACGCGGACGCCGTGCTTGCCGCGAGCATCTTCCACTATGGCGAGCACACGGTGGGCGAGGCCAAGCGCTTCATGGCCGAGCAAGGCATTTCGGTGAGGTTGTGACGTGGTGAATCCAACGGCAGTCAATTGGCTCGACAAGGTCAAATGGGACGCGAACGGCCTCGTGCCGGTCATCGCGCAAGAAGCGTCGACGAACGACGTGCTCATGTTCGCGTGGATGAACCGCGAGGCGTTGGCGAAGACCATCGAACTGGGCCGCGCGGTGTACTTCTCGCGCTCGCGCCAGCGCTTGTGGTTCAAAGGCGAAGAGTCCGGCCACGTACAGCATGTGCATGAAGTTCGGCTCGATTGCGACGAAGACGTCGTGCTGCTGAAAGTGGAGCAGGTGTCCGGCATTGCGTGCCACACCGGCCGTCACTCGTGCTTTTTCCAGAAATTCGAAGGCACGGCCGAAGATGGCGACTGGATCGCCGTCGATCCCGTGCTGAAAGACCCCGAACACATCTACAAATGACGCAGACCACGCAAGTTACACCGTCCACGACCGACACGCTGATGCGCCTCGCGGCGATCATCGACAGCCGCAAGGGCGGCGATCCCGACGTGTCGTAC
This sequence comes from Paraburkholderia caledonica, assembly GCF_000383275.1. NCBI lineage: Bacteria > Pseudomonadati > Pseudomonadota > Betaproteobacteria > Burkholderiales > Burkholderiaceae > Paraburkholderia > Paraburkholderia caledonica. The sequence goes on from NZ_KB911047.1 coordinate 81,127, forward strand.
GTCTCGCGCCTGTTCCACAAAGGCGACGACGCGGTGCTCAAGAAAATCGGCGAAGAGGCCACCGAAGTCGTACTGGCAGCCAAGGACACGCGCCACGGCGGCGCGACGAAGGCGCTCGTCGGCGAGGTTGCGGACTTGTGGTTTCACTGCCTCGTGATGCTTTCGCACTACGATCTGAGCCCAGCGGACGTGCTCGCCGAACTGGAGCGTCGCGAAGGCATGTCCGGCATCGAAGAAAAGGCGCTGCGCAAGAGCCGCGAGCGCGAACAGAACGGGGACTGAGCGGCGTTCTTCGCCGATGTTTTCCCGTACTGTCTTGAAGTGGCGCGCGCCGGAGCCCACATTGCACTGAACGCATCGCAAACGCATCCTCGGGAGGACGCAAGCATGGAACAGTCGCATGAGAGTTATCCGCGGCCGGCGTATCGCCACGCGATCGAGCCGGAGCGGGAACGCAGCCTGCGCACGCTGACGCATGTGCTGTACGCGCTGTATGCAGTGCATTGGCTGACGGGCGGGCTGACCATCCTCGTCGCGATCATCATCAACTATGTGAAGCGCAGCGACGCGGCGGGCACGCCGTATGAAGCACACTTCGAGTGGCAAATTCGCACGTTCTGGATCGGCCTGCTGGGCTATGCGATAGGCGGGCTGCTGCTGTTCGTGGTGATCGGTGTTGCGGTGCTGTGGGCGGTGAGCATCTGGATGTTGTACCGTATTATCAAAGGGTGGCTGTATCTGTACGATAACAAGCCACTCGCGAATCCGCGTTCGTGGTTCTGAATTCGTCCGACGTTAAGGGCGATCGCGGAGCCGCGACGGACCGCGTCCAGTCATGCTTGGCATTACCGCGTTAGGAATACGATGAGCCACGACCCGAACTGTCTCTTTTGCAAGATCGCCGCCGGCGAGATTCCGTCGACCAAAGTCCACGAAGACGACGAGTTCGTCGCCTTCCGCGACATCCGTCCGGCGGCCGAGACCCATGTGCTGGTGATCCCGCGCAAGCACATTGCCACCCTCAGTGACTGCACCGAGAGCGATGCGCCGCTGCTTGGTAGAATGCTTGTTTTGACGGCGCGTCTTGCCGATCAGTTGGGCGTGGCATACACAGGCGGTGAAACGGGCTTCCGCACGGTCATCAACACGGGGCCGGGCGGTGGGCAAGAGGTTTATCACCTGCATGCGCACATCCTGGCGGGGCCGCGTCCGTGGCAGCGCATGGGCTGATCGCGAAGATCGGGCGAGCGGCCCGTCGGGTCGGCGTTGTTTTTGCTGCGTTGTAATTTCGGCGACGCGATCGCATGGCCACAATGTGCACTGTGCCGCTGTAACGTAGAAGAAGCGCATCTGCTTCGATTCACGCCGCAAGGCAGACGATTTTTGCCGCATCACGTGCGGCGTCGGGGTTAAGGAGAGTAGTCATGGGTTCGTTGAGTATTTGGCATTGGTTGATCGTGTTGCTGATCGTGGCACTCGTGTTCGGCACGAAGAAGTTGCGCAATATCGGCGGCGACCTGGGTGGCGCTGTAAAAGGCTTCAAGGAAGGCATGAAGGAAGGCGAAACGCCGGCTGAGACGCAACAGCGCGAACTGCCGCGCAACGGCGCCGTCGATGTGGAAGCAAAGGAAAAGGCCCCGCGTTCGGGCGATTACCGCTAAGCCGCGGGCCAACCGCGTTACTGACGGACATTTCCCTCCATGCTGGACCTCGGTCTAACCAAGATGGCGCTGATTGGCGTCGTCGCGCTAGTCGTGCTCGGCCCTGAGCGCTTGCCGCGCGTCGCCCGCACGGCCGGCGCGCTGTTCGGTCGCGCTCAGCGGTATATCAACGACGTCAAGTCGGAAGTCACGCGGGAAATCGAACTCGACGAATTGCGTCGCATGAAAACCGAGTTCGAGACGGCGGCCAGCAATGTCCAGACCTCCGTGCAGGAGAACCTGCGCAAGCACGAGACGGAACTGAACGACGCGTGGAACAGCGGCACGTCGGTGTCGCCGAGCATTGCCGGCGGTGCGGTCGAAGACGCCGTCAATACTCCGTGGCAAGGCAGCACGCCAGCCGGGGCAGCCAAGCGCAAGAACTGGCGCGTCAAGCAAACCGCAATGCCAACCTGGTACAAGCGCGCAACCACGCGCCGCACGCGCGTGCAGTCGGGCGCGGCGCGCGTCGCGCGGCACACGCCTGCCAGCATGCGTCGTCCGACGCGTTTTTTCTGATGACCAGAACGACAATCTCTAACAGAGGGCCGGTGTGAGCGACCCCCAGAAAAGTCAGGACGAAGGCGCTGAAGAGACCTTCATTTCTCACCTCGTTGAATTGCGCGACCGCATTATCCGCGCGGGCCTTGCCGTCATCGTGGTGTTTGTCGGCCTGGTGTACTGGGCGCCGGATATCTTCCGGCTGCTGGCGCGCCCGCTGATGCAGAACCTGCCCAAAGACGGCAAGATGATTGTCACCGACGTCACCGGCTCCTTCTTCGTGCCGATGAAAGTGACCATGCTGGTGGCTTTCGTGATCGCGCTGCCCATCGTGCTTTATCAGATCTGGGCGTTTGTCGCGCCGGGTCTTTATCAGCATGAAAAGAAGCTGGTCGGGCCGCTGGTCGGCAGCAGCTATACGCTCTTTTTGTGCGGCATGGCGTTCGCGTACTTCGTGGTGTTCCCGACCATCTTCCGCGTAATGGCCCATTACAACGCGCCATTGGGCGCGGAGATGACGACCGATATCGACAACTACCTAAGCTTCGTGCTCACCATGTTCATCGCGTTTGGCGTGACGTTCGAAGTACCGATCGTCGTCGTGCTGCTGGTGCGCATGAACGTAGTAACGCTGAAGAAGCTCAAGGAGATCCGGCCGTATGTGATCGTCGGCGCGTTCGTGATTTCGGCGGTGGTCACACCGCCAGACGTGTTCTCCCAGCTTATTCTCGCCATTCCGCTGGTCGTGCTGTATGAGGCGGGGATCATCGCCGCGCGGTTGATCGTCGGCAAGCAACCCGCAGTTGTCGAAGATGCGACGCCGCCGGCTTGAAGTGAACCGGCCACGGTTGTTGCCGTGGCTCTGCCGATCGGTGACAGGCTTGCGGTGACCGGTGTCGATCTTGCGGTAATACCGCGGCAGCAATTACGCAGCGCGACTAAAACAAAAGGGCAGTCCGTCATGGGCTGCCCTTTTTTGTGTTCCGCGTTCTGCCTCAAGCCCATATGGCTTTTGCACCGGCAGACTCAACCGCCGTCGTCGTCCTGCTGATCGCTGTCTTCGACGGGTTGTTTCGGCGGCGGCGGGCGCTTGCCGATGGTCACGTCGAGATCGAGCTCGCGGTTCTTGCGCACCAGGTGCACCTTCGCGGCCGTGCCCGGCTTGATCTGCGCGATCACATTCAGCAGGCGGGTCGTGTCAGTGATTTCCTGACCGTTCACGCTCATCAGAATGTCGCCTGGCTTGATACCGGCGCGGTCGGCCGGACCGTTCTTCAATACGCCTGCGACGATCGCGCCAGACTTCTGTTCGAGCCCGAACGATTCGGCAATCTCCGGTGTGACATCTTGCGGCTCGACGCCGATCCAGCCGCGCGTGACCGAACCCGTGGTGATGATGCTCTCCAGCACGCTGCGGGCCGTAGACACCGGAATTGCGAAGCCAATGCCGAGCGAACCGCCGGAGCGCGAATAAATGGCGGTGTTGATGCCGAGCAGATTGCCGTTCACGTCGACCAGTGCGCCGCCCGAATTGCCGGGATTGATCGCCGCGTCAGTCTGAATGAAGTTTTCGAACGTATTGATGCCGAGATGGTTGCGACCAAGCGCGCTGACAATGCCCATGGTGACGGTCTGCCCGACGCCGAACGGATTACCGATCGCGAGCACGACGTCGCCGACGCGGGTCTGTTCCATGCGACCCAGTGTGATGGTGGGCAGGTTGGTCATGTTGACCTTCAGCACGGCCAGATCCGTTTCAGGATCGATGCCGATCACCTTGGCGTTCGTGGTGCGGCCGTCGGCCAACGCGATTTCGATCTGATCGGCGCCGTCGACCACGTGCTGGTTCGTTAGAATGTAACCTTCCGAACTCACTATCACGCCGGAGCCGAGGTTCGCGGCCGGTTGCTCGCGCTGCTTGCGATTGTTCTTGTCGCCGAAGAAGTAGCGGAACAGCGGGTCTTTTGCGCGCGGATCGGGCGGCAGCGAGCCATCTTTGCTGGAAAAGACATTCACGACCGCAGGCATGGCCTTTTGAGCGGCGTCTGCATAAGACGTAGTTGCGGGCCCGCTACCCATGCCAGGCGCCACTTCCCGCAAGGCGACGATCGGTTCGGCAAGTTGCTTGCCGAATTGCCCTTGACGCTGGAGCCACTGCGGTTTGAGGGTCGCGATGATGAACATCAGCGCCAACAGCACAGTCACCGCTTGGGCAAAGAACAGCCAAAAGCGTCTAAGCATCTGAAGACTAGAGGTTTATATGGATCGGATCGAACTTGAATTGTACTTGAACAATCTCCTTGAAACCGCGCGCTTCAAGGACTATTGCCCCAATGGCCTGCAAGTCGAAGGGCGTCGCAAGATCAACAAGCTCGCAACGGGTGTGACCGCCTCGGTGGCGTTTCTCGAAGCCGCGCTGGACTGGGGCGCGGACGCCGTGCTCGTCCATCACGGCTATTTCTGGCGCAACGAGGCGCCGCAGATCACCGGCCGAAAATACGCGCGGCTGAAACTGCTGCTCGCGAACGACCTGAACATGTTCGCTTATCACTTGCCGCTCGACGACCATCCCGAACTCGGCAACAACGCGCAGATAGGCGCGAAGATGGGCTGGATCAGCGACGCGCGCTTCGGTGAGAACGACCTCGGCTGGCTCGCCACTTTCGCAATGCCGATCACGCTCGCGCACTTCACTGCCGAGATCGAACAGACGCTTGGCCGCACGCCGCTCGTGTTCGGCGATCCGGATCGCAGTCTGCGCCGCGTCGCGTGGTGCACGGGCGCTGCACAAGGCATGTTCGACGCGGCGATCAACGCCGGTGCCGACGTTTATCTGACCGGCGAAGTATCGGAATCGGTCATGCACACGTCGGCGGAAAGCGGCGTCGCGTTTCTCGCGGCCGGGCATCATGCGACGGAGCGCTTCGGGGTGCAGGCGGTGGGCAAGCACTTGTCCGAGCAGTTCGATATCGAACACCTCTTTATCGATATCCCTAATCCGGTTTGATTCGTTTGAAATAGAAAATAGGCATTAGCTAAGCAAAAGGCACGAATAACGGAGGGGACACTTAAAAGGAGGTGCGAAAAAGTTTGCGATCCGTACGGAGAAACCCTTACCTATCAAGGGCTTCGCACGGTTTTTGGCAATCGGCCCTTGTAAATGGCGACTCCATTCGAGCAAACTAGCGGCGGTAGAAGCGACGTGAAGGAAAAATCCAACTCAGAAGTGGGGCGTGTGATGCGAGACAAGGAAGATGAACGCGTCGACGGCAGCCGCCGTACCTGGCTGATAGCGACGACCGTAGCAGGTGGCATAGGAGGCGTTGCCACTGTCGTACCCTTTGTTAGTTCGTTTGCACCATCTGAAAAGGCCAAGGCAGCAGGTGCCCCGGTCGAAGTGGACATCAGCAATCTGAAGCCCGGCGACATGATGACCGTTGCATGGCGCGGCAAGCCGGTGTGGATCATCAACCGCACCGACAAGATGCTTGCCGATGTCCAGAAAGCCGATAACGAAGTAGCCGATCCCCACAGCAAGAACGTCTTTTCGATGCCGCTGCCGGAGTACTGCAACAACGAATTCCGTGCACGCACCGACCGTAAGAACATATTTGTCGCCGTTGCCGTGTGCACCCATCTGGGCTGCACGCCGACGCCGCGCTTCATGGAGGGCGCGCAGCCCAATCTTCCTGACGACTGGCCAGGCGGCTTTCTGTGCCCGTGCCACGGTTCGACCTATGACATGGCCGGCCGCGTCTTCAAGAACAAACCTGCGCCGCAGAACCTCGACATCCCGCCTTACATGTTCACGGGAGCCAACGGGCTCGTGATCGGCAAGGACGAGAAAGGAGAAGCGTAATGGCGATCGAACATGAAGTAGAGACGACCGGGCTGGTCGGTTGGATCGACCGGCGCTTCCCCCTAACGTCCACCTGGAAAAAGCACGTCTCCGAATACTACGCACCGAAGAATTTCAACTTCTGGTACTTCTTCGGCTCGCTCGCGCTGCTGGTGCTGGTCAATCAGATCGTCACCGGCATTTTCCTCACGATGAACTACAAGCCCGACGCGACGCTCGCGTTCGCGTCGGTCGAGTACATCATGCGCGAAGTGCCGTGGGGCTGGCTGATCCGCTACATGCACTCCACGGGCGCGTCGATGTTCTTCGTCGTCGTGTATCTGCATATGTTCCGCGGCCTCATGTACGGTTCGTACCGCAAGCCGCGCGAACTCGTATGGATTTTCGGCTGCGCGATCTTCCTGTGCCTGATGGCCGAAGCGTTCTTCGGCTACCTGCTGCCGTGGGGCCAGATGTCGTTCTGGGGCGCGCAGGTCATCGTGAACCTGTTCTCGGCGATTCCGTTCATCGGGCCGGACCTGTCGCTGTGGATTCGCGGCGACTACGTGGTGTCGGACGTCACGCTGAACCGCTTCTTCGCGTTCCATGTGATCGCGATACCGTTGGTGTTGCTCGGGCTCGTCGTCGCGCACCTTGTCGCGCTGCATGAAGTCGGTTCCAACAACCCGGACGGCATCGAGATCAAGGCGAAGAAAGACCCGGACGGCATTCCGCTCGACGGCATCCCGTTCCATCCGTACTACTCGGTGCATGATTTCTTCGGCGTGTCGATCTTCCTGATGATTTTTGCGGCGATTATTTTCTTCGCGCCGGAAATGGGCGGGTACTTCCTCGAGGCCAACAACTTCGTCCCCGCGAATCCGCTGCAAACACCTCAGGAAATCGCGCCGGTGTGGTATTTCACGGCCTTTTACGCGATGCTGCGCGCCACGACCGATCCGTTCAAGATCGTGCTGATGGTCGTGATCGCGTTGCTCGGCCTGCTCGCGCTGGTGCGCGCCCGCGGCAAGTGGAAACTGGGTTTGCCGGTGCTCGCGGTACTCGTGATTCTGGCAATGGCCTTCACCGAGTCGAAGTTCTGGGGCGTGGTGGTGATGGGTGGCGCGGTGATTTCGCTCTTTTTCCTGCCGTGGCTGGACCGCTCGCCGGTCAAGTCGATTCGGTACCGGCCGTTCTTCCATAAGGTGTTTTACGGGATCTTCGTGCTCGCTTTCCTGACGTTGGGCTTCCTCGGCACTAAACCGCCGTCGCCGGCCGCCACGTTGATTGCGCAGGTGTGCGCGCTGATCTACTTCGCGTTTTTCCTCGGCATGCCGTTCTGGACGAGGCTTGGCACGTTCAAGCAGCCGCCCGAGCGGGTGCGGTTCAAGTCCCACTAATGGCGAGCGAGGAGAACACGAAGATGAAGAAACTGCTTTCGACGTGCGCGCTGATCGGCGCGACACTGCTCGCGGTGCTGAGCGGCCCGGCGTATGCGGACGAGAATGTTCATCTCGACCGCGCCCCGGATAACGCGGACAATTTCGCTTCTTTGCAGCACGGCGCGCAATTGTTTGTAAACTACTGCCTGAATTGCCACAGCGCGAATCTGGTGCGCTACAACCGGCTGACCGATCTCGGCATTGCGCCAGCCGAGATTCAGTCGAACCTGCTGTTCACTACCGACAAGGTCGGCAACACGATGACCGTGGCAATGCGCCCGGACGACGCGAAGGCGTGGTTCGGCGCAAGTCCGCCGGATTTGTCGGTGGAAGCGCGGGCGCGCGGCAAGGACTGGCTCTACACGTATCTGCGCAGCTTTTATCGCGACAATACGCGGCCGACTGGCTGGAATAATCTGGTGTATGAAAACGTGAGCATGCCTCACGTGTTGTGGCAGCTTCAGGGGCAACGTACCGCGAAGTTCGGTGAAGAAGTCGACGAAAAAACGGGCGAAACGGTGCACAAATTTGTGGGCTTCCAGCAGGTCACTCCGGGGACGATGTCGCCGGTAGATTATGATTCTGCTGTGGCCGACCTTGTGTCGTATCTGTCCTGGATGTCCGAGCCGACTCAGAAAACCCGCAAACAGCTTGGCGTGTGGGTGCTGATGTTCCTCGGTATTCTGAGCTTTTTCGCCTGGCGACTGAACGCCGCGTACTGGAAACATATCAAATAATCACGCCGCTACACGGCGTGGGGCCGGCGCCAGGAAAAACCTGTTGAACGGTTTTTCCGCGCGCTGGCCCTTCAGCTTTTTGAGGAAACGTAAATCATGATGGTTCTGTATTCCGGCACAACTTGCCCGTTCTCCCAGCGTTGCCGGCTGGTGTTGTTCGAAAAGGGCATGGACTTCGAGATCCGCGACGTCGACCTGTTTAACAAGCCGGAAGACATCGCCGTGATGAATCCGTATGGTCAGGTGCCGATTCTCGTCGAACGGGACCTGATTCTGTACGAATCGAACATCATCAACGAATACATCGACGAGCGCTTTCCGCATCCGCAACTGATGCCGGCCGACCCGGTTCAACGCGCGCGTGCCCGTCTGTTCCTGCTGAACTTCGAGAAGGAACTGTTCGTCCACGTCGGCACGCTCGAGAACGAAAAGGGCAAGGCCGCGGAGAAGAATCACGAGAAAGCGCGCCTCGCCATCCGCGACCGCCTGACGCAACTCGCGCCGATCTTCCTGAAGAACAAGTACATGCTCGGCGAAGAGTTCTCGATGCTCGACGTCGCGATCGCGCCGCTCCTGTGGCGTCTCGATCACTACGGGATTGAACTGTCGAAGAATGCGGCACCGCTGATGAAGTACGCCGAGCGCATTTTCAGCCGTCCGGCTTATATCGAGGCACTGACGCCGTCGGAAAAGGTGATGCGTCGTTGAGTTTGGCTTTGGGTTGCGGGCTGCGCGCGGCCTCTCGCGCGCAGCTCCGCGCCCGGTAAGAGGACTGCTGATGCAAGAGATTTCCACCAAGCCGTACCTGCTGCGAGCGCTGTACGAATGGTGCACGGATAACGGCTACACGCCGCATATCGCAGTGCGCGTCGACAATCAGACGCGTGTGCCTCGGCAATTCGTGCGCGACAACGAGATTGTGTTGAACATCAGCTTCGAGGCTACGAGCCAGCTGCAAATGGGCAACGAGTGGGTCGAATTCAGCGCGCGGTTCTCCGGCAAGTCGCACAAGATCGAAGTGCCGGTCGCCAATATCCTCGCGATATACGCGCGCGAAAACGGGCAGGGCATGGCTTTTCCGGTCGAGTCGACCGGAGGCGAAGCGCAGGATTCGGGCGCCGACGCCGAAACAGTCGAGCCGGCCGCCGCGCCGGTTGCGCCCAGTGCGCCTCGTGCGGTCGAAAGTGCGTCCGCAACTGACAGCGCCGCCAAAGCTGATCAGGCGCCGGAGGGCGACCAGCCCGACGACGACGGTTCAAAAGGTGGCGGTAGGGCTCGCCTCAAGATCGTAAAATGAAGTAGAATCACGGCCTCATGCCGGCTTAGCTCATCAGGTAGAGCGCTTGACTTGTAATCATGAGGTGGCGGGTTCGAGTCCTGCAGCCGGCACCAGTAGTACGAAACGGGGTTTCTGTCCAGTCAGAAACCCCGTTTTTTATTTGGCGGTGATTGAGCATCTGGTCGGCCGCTAGGAGGGCCCGCACGCGACCCATCGCCGTTTTTCGCCGATCGGTGAGCGTTTTTGATGCTCAAAATCGCCATATCTCTTTCACCTTGTCGATCGTGGACAAAATCGTCTACATTCGTGGCGAGTAGCGCGGTGAATACGATGCCGTGAGGCGAGGCGGCAGGGGTTACTATTCGGGTCGGGCGGGCACTGCTGTGCGCTTCATGCACGCCGCCCGCGCACCCCGGCGCTTAGCGCCGTCCAACTTGGCCACGTTTTACCGCGTCGCTCCCGCAACACGACCCACCTCATCATGACCAGCCCTGCAAGCATCACCTGGCCCGAAGCCGACGGCCCCCGCACCGCGCGTTGGCGCTCCGAAGCGGCGGTGCCTCCGCCCAAACGCGTAATCGTCGCCGACGACCGGACCACCGCCGACTCCGCCTACCGGCTTGCGTGCGAAGGCACGGCGCTTCTGTGGAACGGGGATTTCCAGAACGCGCGGCAACTGTTGCAGGCGGTGACGCGACGTCTGGAACGCAAGCCGCGCAAGCAGGGCGCAACGCCGCTCGAGGCCTTCAACCTGCATCGTCAGACGCAGTCACAACGCGCGCGCACGCTCGGCATGATTCTGATACCGCTTGACGCGTCGTATGTGATTCCGCTGCGCCGCGCGCCCGACGTGCAGCAGGCGTGCATCGAAACCTATGGACCGCCGACCGATGAGGCGTCAGTCGTGTCGTTGCGCGAACTGCTCGGACTGATCGGCGCGCATGAGTGGCGCAAAAAGGGCGTCGAGATTCCCGCGCTCGGCGATCGCATTCATCCTTATTACGGCGTGTTTTCGCCGGTGCGCGGTGAATACGTGGATCTCGTTGCGCGGACTGCGTTGCCTTCGTTGAACAAGGCGTTCGATATCGGCACCGGCACCGGCGTGCTGTCGGCGTTGCTGGCAAAGCGCGGCGTGAAGAAGATCGTTGCCACCGACCAGGACCCACGCGCGCTCGCTTGCGCGCGGGAGAACATTGCGCGCCTCGGCTACGAACAGCAGGTCGAGGTCGTTCAAGCCGACCTGTTCCCTGAAGGACGCGCGCCGCTGGTTGTTTGCAACCCGCCTTGGGTGCCGGCGCGGCCCGCATCGCCGATCGAATACGCGGTCTACGATCCGGAAAGCCGAATGCTGCTGGGCTTTCTCAACGGCCTGGCCGAGCATTTGTCGCCGGGCGGCGAAGGCTGGCTCATTTTGTCGGACTTCGCGGAGCATCTGGGTTTGCGCACGCGCGAGTGGTTGCTTGCCGCGATCGACGAGGCCGGCTTAATTGTGATCGGGCGCGAGGATATTCGTCCGAGGCATCCCAAATCTACCGACGAGACGGACCCGTTGCATGCAGCGCGGGTCGCCGAAGTTACGTCGCTGTGGCGGCTGAAGGCGCGTTCCTGAAGCGAGTTTGGGTTCTGACACGGCGCCCACTTTACTGCGCCGCGCCGCGCGCCCCTACGAACGCCGCGGCACCGCGGCCAGCGACGAGACCGCTCGCAAAGCATGCAGTCAGCAGATAGCCGCCTGTCGGCGCTTCCCAATCCAACATTTCGCCGGCGCAGAAAACACCGGGCAAGTGCTGGATCATCAGCTGATGGTCCAGCGCCTCGAACGGAATGCCCCCGGCGCTGCTGATCGCTTCTGCAATCGGCCGGGCGCGCAGAAGTTTCACCGGGAGCGCCTTGATAGCGTGCGCGAGACGTGGGGCATCCGCGAACACGTCTTTCGGCAGTATCTCGTGCAGTAACGCCAGTTTGACACCGCTAATCCCAACTCTTCCCTGCAGATGGCTCGATATCGATCGCGAGCCGCGCGGTCTCGTGACTTCTGCTATCACGCGCTCCAAAGGCAAGCCGGGCGCCAGATCCAGGGTAATGGTGAGCTCGCCGTCAGCACGAATTCGCTCGCGAATCGCGGTGGAAAGCGCATAGATCAAGCTCCCTTCGAGGCCCGTTTCCGTCAAAAGTATTTCACCTTGTCGATTGTGGACTTTTCCGTCTACATCGGTGAGTGAAATGGCGATCGACTTCACCGGCTGACCCGCGAAACGCTCGCGCAGGTAAGGGCTCCAGTCCGCGTCGAAGCCGCAGTTCGCGGGTTGCAGTGGACGCACGGGCGCGTCGCGGGAGGTGAGCAACGGAACCCAGGCGGCATCCGATCCGAGGCGAGGCCAACTTGCGCCGCCAAGTGCCAACACGACGACGTCGTAGGTCACGGCCTGCTCGCCGTCGGGCGTGCCGAATACAAGGGTATGCGCGGAGTGCGCCGTCGCGGACGCGTCGGCGGCGGTCTCATCCCCGATCTGCCAGCCAATCCATTTTTGCCGCATGTGGAAGCGCACGCCCGCATCCTTCAATCGATGCAGCCAGGCGCGCAGCATGGGCGCCGCTTTCATGTCGGTCGGAAAGACGCGTCCCGAACTGCCGACGAACGTCTCGACCCCCAACTCTCGCAGCCAGGCGCGCAACGCTTCGGGTCCGAACGTCTGCAACAGCGGCGCAATCCATTCGCGGCGCGTGCCGTAGCGATCGAGAAACGGCTCGAGCGGCTCCGAATGCGTGATGTTCATGCCGCCTTTGCCGGCCATCAGGAATTTGCGGCCCACCGAGGGCATCGCGTCATGGACGTCGACCTGTACGCCTTGCAGGGAAAGCGCCTCGGCGGCCATCAGGCCAGCGGGTCCGCCGCCGATGACGGCGACGCGGGCGGAATCGAACGAAGATGACATGTGGGCCTGCAGATGAGCAAAAGAGGCGGCGGGCCGGCAGCACTAATGAGTGGACGGCGCGAAGGGTGTGAAAAACGACTACCGCGGCAGTGTGAGGCGCTGGAACGCTTGCGATCCCGGACGCCCAGCGGAGCGTCGAGCACGATGAAGGCGCGAGAGCGCGGAGAAACGTGTCCGATGCGGCGGAACGCGCCGCATGCGCCCAACGCCCAAACGCCCAAACGCCCAAACGCCCAAACGCCCAAACGCCCAAACGCCCAAACGCCCAA
>NZ_KB911047.1:93928-146052 GCF_000383275.1 Paraburkholderia caledonica
AACGCCCAAACGCCCAAACGCCCAAACGCCCAAACGCCCAAACGCCCAAACGCCCAAACGCCCAACGTCCGCAGCCAGCAGCCCGAAAAAAGCGCTCAACCCCCAACACCCCACAAGGCCCGCTATTTTCACACCGCATCCAGCGCGGAGCAAACGCACCTGTCGCCAACGGGGCGTCAGAACGCTACATTCAGGCGCGCTTGCCCCCGGGCTCGTCCGCTCCACGGCTTTGTTATTCAGCATCGCCAACTATAATTTTTGGACACCTTCCATTGGGCGCGTTCGTGTCATTCCCCGCGTCATTCCCGCGTCAATACAAGCGACCGTGCTGTCCGGGCGCCGCGTGCCGTGGCATCGGGAGCGGTGCGCTTCGGTTTGAGCCTTGTGCCAGCGTGGATGGTCATACATATCGATCAAGGAGACTGCCATGACCCGCAAATACATCGACTGCCGCGAGTTCCCGAGCGAAACGAACTGCACGGTCGCCCTGTCGGCGGATAACGAAGACGAGCTGCTCAACGCAGCCGTGCAACATGCCGTCAGCGTGCACAAACACGACGACTCGCCCGAACTGCGCCAGCAATTGAAGTCGCTCTTCCACGAAGGCACGCCGCCGGTGGAAGCGCCGCGCGCATGAATCGAGTGTTCTGGAAGAAGGAGCCACCGCGGTGACTCGCAGGGGAGGCGAGCGGCAAATGGCCGTTCGCGCGAGTCGCCGTGTGGGTTCGATATGTCCGCGATTCCTCGCCGGACCTTAGCTCGGATAAGCCTCGTCTACCTTGAGGCCCGCAAGCTTGAAGATGACCCGCAGCGTTTGCGGCTTGATATCGCGCCGTGAAGCAAGCGTCGTCATCACGAAGTCGAGCACTTTCGCGTATTTGAGCAATGTCAGACACGTTTCCATGTCGACGCTCCCGTCCCGCATGACTTCCGCGAGACGCAGCATTTCGGTGGAGATGTCGCGGGCCATCTCGAGTTCGAGCTGCTGCTTTTCCGACCAGGCGGGCATGGCAGTGAGCTTCGCCATCATTTCCTGGAACTTCTGTTCGACGTTTCCGTTGGGTACCGTATCCATTGCTGCCTCTTCTATTATCCGGGCGCACGTTCAGTTGAGATCGCGGCGCGCTGCCGGTGACGTAACGTTCGGCCCATGTCACTGGGCCGCCCTCCCCACTTGCATAAGATCGTGTGTCCGTTACCACGACCGACAGCTTATTGTTATAGGCACCACGGCTTACGTTCTTGGGACTCGGGCGGCGCGAATCGGTTTCTGCGCCGTGCGTAAATGTCCCGCGTCGTGCCTTTGTTAGCAGGAAGTGTTCCAAGATTGGTGCACTTCCTGCAGGTTTTTCGCGGCTCTTCGGTGAGCGGGCCGCGGTTTGGGTAAACTGGCAGCAACTTCTTCCTTTTTCCGTCACCTGACGCACGTTCGCGTCGCAATTGACGCCGGTCCCCCACGATGTCCAGCAAAACCCACGAAATCCGACCGAACCAGTCCATCGAATTGCTCAAGGAGCTCCACATCCTGACGCGCGACGGCAAGATGAACCAGGACAGCCGCCGCAAGCTCAAGCAGGTCTACCATCTGTTCCAGTTCATCGAGCCGCTCCTCAAGGATCTGAAGGACCAGCAGGGGGCAATCACCCTTGTCGATCACGGCGCGGGCAAGTCATATCTAGGTTTTATCCTGTATGACCTGTTCTTCAAGGAATTTCAGGATGCCGCAGGTGGGGCGTCGCACATTTACGGCATCGAAACGCGCCAGGAGCTTGTCGCGCGGTCGGAGGAGCTGGCGGCGCGCCTCGGCTTCAAGGGTATGTCGTTCGTGAATTTGTCGGTAGCGGAATCTATTACGTCCGACCGCTTGCCGTCGCGCATCGATATCGTTACCGCACTGCATGCCTGCAATACCGCAACGGACGACGCGATTCGATTCGCCCTCGAAAAGAACGCAAAATATATCGTGGTCGTGCCGTGCTGCCAGGCTGAGGTGGCGGGCGTTTTGCGTCAGAATAAAAGTAAATCGCTCGCCAGTGCGTTGACGGAAATCTGGCGGCATCCATTACATACGCGGGAATTCGGCAGCCAGATTACGAATGTGCTGCGCTGTCTTCAGTTGGAAGCGCACGGTTATCAGGTCAGCGTAACCGAACTGGTCGGATGGGAACATTCGATGAAAAACGAGCTGATCATCGCCCAATTCAAGGACCTGCCGCGGCGACGCCCGGCGGAGCGGCTCAACGAGGTCATGCAGACGCTCGGTATCGAGGAATTGAAAGAGCGATTCTTCGTTCCTGCTTGAATCACGTTTTCATTAATTTATTCCAGCCGACGAGCCCGATTCGCCGAAGCGTTTCCTGATTGCGCTCATAAATGGCTTCCGGATCGGGAAATGCCTGAACTGCGCGTTCAATACTCTCTTCTCTGAGTAGATGAAAAATCGGATAGGGCGCGCGGTTGGTGTAATTCTCGATATCGTCGGGCTCGGTGCCTTCAAACTGATAAGCCGGGTGAAAGCTGGCAATCTGGATAATGCCAGTCAGGCGAAGCTGCTTCAGCATTCTTTCTGCGAAGAACAACGCATCGTTATATTGCAGAAAATCTTCTAGCGCCTGAGGCACGATCAACAGCGTGGTATCCACCGCGGCGGGGTCGCTGGCGGCGAGACCGTTGAGTTCGGTTTCGAGGTCGGCTAGCACACCTTCCAGACCGGTCGCGGCGCTAACCGCGTAGCGGATTTGTCCCTTCACATGGACGGCCTTTGCGAACGGACACAGATTGAGTCCGATTACGGCTTCCGTCAGCCAGTGACGGGTGGCGGCAACGACAGCGTCGTGCGATTCGGAGGACAACGTCATGGCAGGCTGCGAAAAGGGAAAAGACGGCAAAGAGCCATTTTAACGGTGCGTGCGCCACGCCAGTGCGCGACTGCGTCGGGCAACGCTGCGGAACGAAGCGGGAGAGCAAACGGCAGAACGAAACGGCAGAACGAAGCCGCGAAAGAGCCGAAGCCGGGCCAGACCCAAGCCATATAAAGGCCAAACCCCAAGTCGAACCAACCCGCGGCCGACTAACGCCCCGTTTTCACGCCACACGCGGCGGCAATAAGCTGCGCGGCGGCTTTCGGCGCGGCGAGCACCGGACTCGATCCAGCACGGTAGGTCTGACTCGCCGCATACACGCCCTCGATCAGCAAAGCCAGGGAGCTGGCGAGCATCTCAGGATCGTCGGCGCCGGCGGCGGTTGCTAACTCCGTCAGGCGTGCCAGCAACCGCTCCTTGTTCCGGAACACGAATTGCCGTGCAGGATGCACGGTATCGGGGAACTCCACCGCGACGTTCACGAACGGACAGCCGCGATAGCCTTCCGCCGACGCCCGCGCGGCGAGATCGTCGAAATATTGCTGCAGCTGCTTTGCGGGGTCTCCGGAGTGTTTCGCGAAGCTCGTCTCGACGTAGCCGAAGAACTGAGCGTCTTTGCGCTCCAAATATGCCATCACCAGATCGTCTTTCGACGAGAACTGGCGATACAGACTCATCTTGTTCACGCCGGCGCGCTCGACGACCGCATCGACGCCGACCGCGCGCACGCCTTCACGGTAAAACAGTTCATCCGCCGCGCGGAGCAGATGCTGTTGCGCCTCCGGCCCAGTTGTGTGGCCACCGCGTGCTCGCCGCGAGCGGGACGAAGCCGGATTTCCCGCCGTAGAGCCTCGCTTGGAGCTTTCGCTGTCAGACATGGGTGCTCCCGAATTCAATTGACGCCTTGACATGTTACCGACCGGTAACTAACATCGCAACACCATTGTGACTGATCTGTCACAAGTCCCTTACCGAAACCGTAACAATGCGAACGGCGCGGCGAGTCTGACGACGCCGACAGGAGAGCCGATGAACTGGGCAGCGAGACTGATAGGCAGGCGTTTTCACTACGGCTGGTTGACGGTGGCCGTGGTGTTTCTGGTGCTTCTGGCGGCGGCGGGCACGCGCGCAACACCGAGCGTGATGATGGTTCCGCTCGAGCATCAGTTTGGCTGGAGCCGCGGCACGATTTCGCTGGCAATCTCGGTCAACATCGCGCTATACGGGCTAATGGGGCCGTTTGCGGCGGCGGCGATGCAGCGTTTCGGCGTGCGCCCCACGCTGCTGATTGCGCTCGGCACCATGGCGGCGGGCGTCGCTTTGTCGTCACTCATGACGCACCCTTGGCAGATGATCCTCATCTGGGGCGTGATGGTTGGCGGTTCGACGGGCGTGGCAGCGCTGTCGTTGTCGGCGACGGTCGTGACACGCTGGTTCACCACGCATCGCGGACTCGTCATGGGGATTCTGACCGCCAGTTCCGCGACCGGCCAACTCGTGTTCCTGCCGATGCTCGCGGCCATCGTCGAGCACTACGGCTGGCGCCAGGTGGTGTGGGTCGTCGCGGCGGTTGCGGCGATCGTGCTGCCGCTGGTTGCGTTCCTGCTGCCGGAGCGGCCGTCCGACGTCGCGCTGCGCCCTTATGGCGAGCCGCACGACGCGCCGGTGAGCGCGACGGCGACAAAACAGAATCCGCTTGCGATCGCCTTCGGCACACTCGCCATGGCGAGCAAAACACGCGATTTCTGGCTGCTGTTCTTCAGCTTTTTCATTTGCGGGGCGAGCACGAACGGCTACGTCGGCACGCACCTGATTGCGATGTGCGGCGACTACGGCATGTCGGAAGTGCAGGGCGCGTCGCTGCTTGCCGCGATGGGCATTTTCGATCTGTTCGGCACGACGCTCTCCGGCTGGCTCTCCGACCGCTTCAATAGCCGCGTGCTGCTGTTCTGGTACTACGGTCTGCGCGGCTTGTCGCTCATGTATCTGCCGCACGCTTTTGGCATCGACTTTTTCGGATTGCCGCTCTTCGCTGTGTTTTACGGGCTCGACTGGATTGCGACCGTCCCGCCGACCGTGCGTCTCGCGACTGACGTCTACGGCAAGGAGGCGGCTCCCGTGGTGTTTGGCTGGGTCGTCGCCGGGCATCAACTCGGGGCGGCGTTCGCGGCGCTCGGCGCGGGCATGCTGCGCGCGAGCCTCGGTACGTACACCGTGGCGTCGATGATTTCCGGCGGTCTGTGCCTCGTGGCCGCCGTCATCGTGTTGCGTATCAATCGTCCCGCCAAGGCGCCGCAGCCGCAGGCGGCCTAGACCGGTTACACGGAAAGACGCGGCAGCGCCCGCGCCTTTCCACGCTACGGAAAATCTATCCGCTCGCTTCATGCAGCGCGCGCGCCGAACCCCGGTTATGCTATGTGACCTTCGGGCAGCCGCCCGCGATCATGAATTTCTACCGAGAGAAGCGCATGGCCCACAAACCCGCCCCTTCCGCAGTTGCCATTCACGAGCTGATTGCCGGTCGCTGGAGCCCGCGCGCGTATTCGAGCGAGCCGGTGAGCCGCGAGAATCTGCACGCTGTGCTGGAAGCGGCACGCTGGGCACCTTCGTCGTATAACGCTCAACCGTGGCGTTTTCTTGTGTTCGATCGCAGCGTCGACGAAGTCGCGTTCAAGCAGGCGTTCGCCACCCTCGTGCCGTTCAACCAGGCCTGGAACGCGCCCGCGCCCGTGCTGATCGCCGTTACCACACTCACGCGCACGAGCAAGGGCGAGGTGAACCGCTGTGCTCAGTACGACGCAGGCGCGGCCGCCATGGCTCTGGTGTTGCAGGCGCACGCGCTCGGCCTCGCCGCGCATCAGATGAGCGGCTTCGACCCGAACGCATTCCGCAAGGCTTTTGACCTGCCGAACGACGTTGAACCGATCGCCTTCATCTCGTTGGGCCATTTCGGCGATGTCGAGAAGCTTGATCCGGTTTTGCGCGAACGCGAAAAGTCGGTGCGGCAGCGTCTGCCGTTGGCGGAAATCGCCTACGGCGGCGGCTGGAAGAAGGCGTTCTGAGCGGGTCTGTCAGCTTCAACCGTTTTACAGGAACGCGCGGCGCAGACCGCGCGTTTTTGCGTCGACGTGTCTACGGCGCGTCGTCGGTTACGCTCGAAAGCGGCGCCGCCACATGTTCGAGAGATTTGCGCTCCGCGTCCACGCCCCACACTGCCGCGATCACGGCCGCCGCGAGCATCAGCGCCGACCCGACCAGGTAGCCCGAAAAGACTTCGCTGCGTTGATGCGTGTCGATCAACCGTCCGAAGAAGGCCGGCCCGGCGATCCCGCCGAGCGCCGTGCCGAACGCATAGAACACGGCAATCGCGAGCGCGCGGATCTCCAGCGGAAATGATTCACTGACTGTCAGATAGGCTGAACTTGCCGCGGCGGACGCGAAAAAGAAAATCACCATCCACGCGATCGTCTGGGTGACGACCGTCAGCATGTGTTGCTCGAAAAGGTAGCCGCTGACTGTCAGCAGAATCGCCGAAATAGCGTAGGTCGACGCGATCATCTTGCGCCGCCCGATCACGTCGAAGAGCCGGCCAAGAAGCAACGGTCCGAGAAAATTCCCGAGCGCAAAAGGCAGCAAATACCAGCCGATGTGGTCGCCCGGCACGCCGTAGAAATCCGTCAGCACCAGCGCATAGGTGAAAAAGATCGCGTTGTAGAAAAACGCCTGCGCGGTCATCAGCGACAGGCCGACCAGCGCTCGCCGCCGGTGCAGATTGAACAACGTGTGGAACACTTCGCGCAGCGGCGTGTGTCCGCGCGCGCGCAGGCGCAGACGCGCGAGGCCATGCGTGGAAAGCGTGTGGCCTTCGTTACGAAAGCGCGTTTCGATTCCGTCGACGATAGCGTGCGCGTCGCGCTCGTTGCCGTGGGTGAGCAGCCAGCGCGGGCTTTCCGGCACCCAGATACGCATTGGCAGCACGATCAGCGCGAGCGCCGCGCCGATGAAAAAGCACGCACGCCAGCCCCAGTCACCGGGCACCACGTGAGGGTCGAGCAGAATTAGCGAGCCCGCCGCGCCGAGCCCGGCGCCGACCCAGAAGGTGCCGTTGATCGCCAGATCGACCCAGCCGCGCACGCGAGGCGGCGTGAATTCCTGGATCGTCGAATTGATTGCGGTGTATTCGCCGCCAATGCCCGCGCCCGTCAAAAAACGGAACAGCAGGAAACTGGCGAGATTCCACGAAACCGCGGTCGCAGCGGTCGCGGCGAGATACAGCCCCAGCGTAATGAAAAACAGTTTTCGACGGCCCAGCCGGTCCGTGAGCCAGCCAAACCCGAGCGCGCCAAGAACGGCGCCGGCGATGTAAGCGCTGCCGGCGAGGCCCACGTCCGCATTGGTGAAACGCAGCGCCGGGCTCGCCTTCAGCGCGCTCGCGACCGCCCCGGCTAGTGTCACTTCGAGTCCGTCGAGCAGCCATGTCACCCCTAGCGCCAGGACGATCAGCGTGTGAAAACGCCCCCAGGGCAGTCGGTCGAGCCGCGACGGCAAATCGGTTTCGATGGTCGCTGTTGTTTTGCGCTCGGCATCGGCGACAGGCGGCGCGCTCATTGCTGATGGTCTCCTTGATGGCGATATTTTGCGGCGACACTTTGCCGGTAGATCAGGTTGAGTCAGCGCCGAATCGGGCACTCAGGCAGCAGGAGGCAGCAATTTGTATTCCGCAACGGCCCGCTTGCGCTTCTATTGGCAAGTTGATGCTGATCCGGCTTTCGTGATACAAAGCCGCTCCCCCTTCCTGTCCGCGCCAGCCGTTAGCGGCGATTCCTGCCATGAACTATTGCGCGATTGACTTCGGTACTTCCAATTCGGCCGTAGCCGTTCCCGACGGCGCTGCGCTGAGGCTCGCGCCGGTCGAAGGCGCCTACACGACGCTGCCCACGTCCGTTTTCTTCAATACCGACGAGGACACGCGCGAATTCGGGCGCGCGGCGCTTGCGGCGTACATCGACGGTTTCGACGGCCGGCTGATGCGCTCGATGAAAAGCATTCTGGGCTCGCCGCTTGCCGACAACTCGACCGATCTCGGCGACGGCTCCGCGATCAAGTACACCGATGTGATTGCGATTTTCCTCGACCATCTGAAGCGCTCCGCGGAAAAAAGCGCCGGGGCGCCGATCGATCGCGCGGTGCTGGGGCGCCCGGTGTTCTTCGTCGACGACGATCCGCGCGCCGATCAGATGGCGCAAAAGCAGCTCGAAGCGGCGGCGCGCGCGGTCGGTTTGCGGGACATTCACTTTCAGTTTGAGCCGATCGCCGCCGCATTCGACTACGAATCGCGTCTCACGCGAGAAGGGCTGGTGCTGGTGGCCGACATCGGCGGCGGTACATCGGACTTTTCGCTGGTGCGCGTCGGCCCCGAGCGGATGAAGCGGGTGGAGCGTAAGGACGACGTGCTTGCTCACCACGGTGTGCACGTCGCGGGCACGGACTTCGACCGCCGCGTCGAATTAACGACCATTCTGCGCGAACTCGGCTATCAGACGCTCGATCCGGAAGGCCGCGAGATTCCAAACCGCGTCTATTTCGATCTGGCGACCTGGCATCTGATCAACACCGTATATGCGCCGAAGCGCGTCAGCGAGCTGGGGCTCATGCGGCACCTGTTCACCGAGGTCAAGCACCATGACCGCTTGATGCGCGTGGTGGAGCGGCGCCTTGGGCATGCGCTCGCGGCGCACGCGGAAGAAGCGAAGATTGGCGTCGCGGCGGGCGGCGAAACCGTGATCGACCTCGACGAAGTGGAGGACGATCTGCGTCTTGCATTCGACGAAGCTCAGCTTATCGAAGCGGGTCAGGAAGAAACACGCCGCATCGTGGCGGCTGCGCGCGACACGGTGCAGGCGGCCGGTGTTTCGATCCGCGACGTAAGCGCGATTTACTTCACGGGCGGCTCGACGGGGCTCGCGTTTCTATCCGGCGCATTGGCGCAGGCTTTTCCGGATGCAGAAGCAGTATTCGGCGATCGTCTTGCGAGTGTCGCAACGGGACTCGGTATTCACGCGCAACGCGTGTTCGGATAACCGGAAATCACCGCTCGCATACTGCGAAGATAATCACCGCTTGCAATGGAGACTGATATAAAAAAACCCCGCCTTGGCGGGGTTTTTTGCGTCCAGAAGGAAGCAGCGTAGCGCTTACACCGGCTTGATGTTCGCAGCTTGCTTGCCCTTCGGGCCCGTCTTCACTTCAAACGTGACCTTTTGGTTCTCTTGCAGCGTCTTGAAGCCTTCCGTGCGGATTTCCGAGAAATGCGCGAACAGATCTTCGCCGCCGCCGTCAGGCGTGATAAAGCCGAAGCCCTTTGCGTCATTGAACCACTTGACGGTACCGGTTTCCATATTACTTGTTCCTAAAGATGGTAAATAAGGCCGAAGCCCAATGGGTGCATGAAAATCAAGGAAGGGGGTAATGGGACCAACCGGAGTACCGTTGATGGGCGAACTACGAAAGACCAATTCACTCGCCGCTTGAAATCCTGCCCGAACGTTATACGGCGATTTCGAGAGAAGGTCAACACTCGGGCGGCAACTTTACAAAAATTCGCGATAGCGCAATGAAAAGTTGCTTACAAACCTTGCTGGACGGGCGTCTTTTTTGCTAGGGAGAACCCTGAGTTTCACTGCAGGCTCCGGGTGCAACCGTTAAACTAC
Source organism: Paraburkholderia caledonica (assembly GCF_000383275.1). Lineage (NCBI taxonomy): Bacteria > Pseudomonadati > Pseudomonadota > Betaproteobacteria > Burkholderiales > Burkholderiaceae > Paraburkholderia > Paraburkholderia caledonica. The sequence continues at coordinate 103,500 of NZ_KB911047.1, forward strand.
GCGCCCGCGCCGGTTGCACCTATGGATAACCGCCGCGCATACATGCGTGTCACCCGTTTTCAGCGCCACGAGCGCCGGTCGTAGGGTGCCGACATGGTTCTGAAACAGGAGAAGACGTGAAAAGTTCTATACAACGGAACATCGGGCCGTTCGCACTCATGCTGACCGGCCTGGGTTCGATCATCGGCTCCGGCTGGCTGTTCGGCGCCTGGAAAGCCGCGAAAATCGCGGGCCCGGCATCGATCTGCGCGTGGATTATCGGCGCTGTCGTAATTCTGGCTATTGCACTGACCTACGCCGAACTCGGCGCCATGTTTCCGGAGTCCGGCGGGATGGTGCGTTACGCCCGGTATTCGCACGGCGCGCTGGTCGGTTTCATTAGTGCATGGGCCAACTGGATCGCCATTGTTTCGGTGATTCCGATCGAAGCCGAGGCATCCATTCAATACATGAGCACGTGGCCGTACGAGTGGGCGCACGCGTTATTCGTCGACGGCTCATTAACTACGAACGGGCTGCTGCTCTCGGCGGCCCTCGTGATCATTTACTTCCTGCTGAACTACTGGGGCGTGAAACTCTTCGCGCGCGCCAACTCGGCGATCACGATCTTCAAGTTCCTGATTCCGGGCGCGACGATTCTCGGCCTCATGCTGACCGGCTTTCACAAGGAAAACTTCGGCGAAACCAGCACGTTCGCGCCGTATGGCTGGTCGGCTGTGCTGACCGCGGTTGCGACGAGCGGCATCGTGTTCGCGTTCAACGGTTTCCAGAGCCCGATCAACCTTGCCGGTGAAGCGCGCAATCCGGCCAAGAGCGTGCCGTTTGCGGTGATCGGCTCGATTCTGCTCGCGCTCGTGATCTACGTGCTGCTGCAGGTCGCGTACATCGGCGCGGTGAGCCCCGCCGACGTAATGAAGGGCTGGAGCCACTTCAACTTCGCTTCGCCGTTCGCGGAACTGGCGATCGCGCTGAATCTGAACTGGCTGGCCATTCTGCTGTACGTCGACGCGTTCGTCAGCCCGAGCGGCACCGGCACGACCTACATGGCGACCACCACGCGCATGATCTACGCGATGGAGCGCAACAACACCATGCCGAAGATCTTCGGCAACGTGCATCCGTTCTACGGCGTGCCGCGGCCGGCGATGTGGTTCAACCTGCTGGTCTCGTTCATCTTCCTGTTCTTCTTCCGCGGCTGGAGTTCGCTCGCGGCGGTGATTTCCGTTGCGACCGTGATTTCGTACCTGACAGGCCCGATCAGCCTGATGGCGCTGCGCCGCGCGGCGACCGACCTCGAGCGCCCGCTGCATATCCCGGGCATGCAGGTGATCGCACCGTTCGCGTTCGTGTGCGCATCGCTGATTCTCTATTGGGCCAAATGGCCGCTGACGGGCGAGATCATCCTGTTGATGGTTGTCGCGCTGCCCGTGTACTTCTACTTCCAGGCGAAGTCCGGTTTTGCCGGCTGGGGCCGCGATCTGAAGGCGGCATGGTGGCTGGTCGCCTATCTGCCGATAATGGCGATTCTGTCGCTGATCGGCAGCAAGGAGTTCGGCGGCCACGGCATCCTGCCGTACGGCTGGGACATGCTGGTCGTGATTGCATTCTCGCTCGTGTTCTATTACTGGGGCGTGCACAGCGGCTACCGCTCGGAGTATCTGGAAGAGCGTCAGACGCACGACGAAGTGCTCGAGGGAATCGGCGCGCATTAAGACGCTGCCCGGGCCGTTCAAGGTCCTGCATGACGTAAAAAACCCCGCCTGAGTTCTGCTCAGGCGGGGTTTTTCGTTTTGCAGCGGTTTGCCTGGTCTGCGCTTGCGGCGCGTGCGGCCATGTCGCTGCTCAGGCTGTTCCAAACACGTAGTTCGTCATGGCAAGCGAACGCTGATACGTGCCGAGCGATTGAATCGTCAGCGAATAATCGTCGTCGGCCGCGCCGAGCGCTGCGAACACCGGCAGGAGGTGCTCGTCGGTCGGATGCATCAACACGGCGTGCGGCGCCTGACGGCGGTAGTCGAGCAAAGCGTCGATGTCATGCGCGGCGAGCCTCGCTTCGAACCAGTCGGTGAACTCGGCGACGCGCGGATCTGCATCTTCGGGTCGCGCGGAGAAATCTGCGGCGCGCAGATTGTGCGTGATCTGTCCGGAGCCGATCACCATCACGCCTTGCTGCCTGAGCGAGCGCAGCGCGCGGCCGACGCGAAAGTGATGTTCGGCGTCCAGGTGCGGCTGGATCGACAACTGGGCGACGGGCACGTCGGCTTCGGGGAACATCAGCAACATCGGCACCCATGCGCCGTGATCGAGTCCGTGCGGCTGTACGTCGGCGTGAATGCCGCTATCGCCGAGCAAAACTGCGGCACGTCGCGCGAGATTGGGCGCGCCCGGCGCCGGATACTGAATCTCATACAGCTGGCGCGGAAAACCGTAAAAGTCGTGGATGGTTTCAGGTTCTGTCGATGTGCTTGCGACCGGCTGCGCCGTGCCCCAATGGGCTGACAGCATCAACACGGCCTCAGGCCGCGCCAATTGCGAGCTGAGCACGCCGAATTCAGCGGACGGCAGCGACGGGTCGATCGGCAACGTCGGCGCGCCGTGGGAAAGAAAAAGCGACGGTAAGCGGTTCATGGCAGCAGGGCGCCGGGAGGCGCGCTCGAAAGTTCGGTTACTACCAATATAGAGCCGCACCGCTGTTTGATAAACGGCTCAAACCGGATTTGATTATCTTCCAGCGGTTGGTAATGATCGACCGCAAGCGCTGCGGGCCGTCATTCGAGGCAAGCGTGTCTGGAATCGTGAAAAGGTGCCCGCCGCATGCCCGCACGCGAAGGCCGGCCAGGAATTACTCGTCAGCGCCGCGCAGTCCCGCCCACGCAGGCGACAAGGCGGGCCCGAGCGCGAACAGATCGAGCACGCGGGAAACAGTGTGATCGACCATCTCGTCGATGGTGGCGGGTTGGTTGTAGAAAGCAGGCAAGGGCGGAAAAATCACGCCGCCCATTTCGGTGACCGCCGTCATATTGCGCAAATGCGCGAGATTGAACGGCGTTTCGCGCACCAGCAGCACGAGCCGGCGGCGCTCTTTGAGGGTGACGTCGGCGGCGCGGGTGATCAGATTGTCGGATAGACCGTGAGCGACGCTCGCGAGCGTTTTCATCGAACACGGCGCGACGATCATGCCGTCGGTCGCGAAAGAGCCGGACGCGATGCTCGCGCCGACGTCGCGCACCGAATGGACTACATCGGCGAGCGGATGGACGTCTTGCTTGCCCAGCTTCAACTCATGCTGAATGTTGAGCCACCCGGCGCTGGAGATCAGCAGATGGCTTTCAACGCCGCCGAGCTTGCGCAGCGTCTGCAGCAGACGAACGCCGTAAACGGCGCCCGTCGCGCCGGTGATCGCGACAATCAGCCGGCGGGGCGCCGCAGCGCGTGTTTCCATGGCTCGCGGCGCCTTCCAGGATCGGCTTTGAAGCAGACGGTCAGGCTGCAGCAAACAGTTGCTGCAATTCGCCCGATTCGTACATTTCCATCATGATGTCCGAGCCACCGACGAATTCGCCCTTCACGTAAAGCTGCGGAATGGTCGGCCAATTCGAGAACTGCTTGATGCCCTGGCGGACTTCGTCGTCTTCGAGCACGTTGACCGTCTTGAATTCATTGACGTTGCATGCCTTCAGAATCTGGATTGCGCGGCCCGAAAAGCCGCACATCGGGAACTGGGCGCTGCCCTTCATGAAGAGCACGACGTTGTTTTCGTCGACGATTTGCTTGATGCGTTGTTGCGTATCCATGACTGACCTTGCGGTTCCGGTATGTGTAGGGAATAGGCTGAAATGATAGCGGAAATCGCTTGCGCCGACCGACGGCCGCTTTGTCCATTTGCTCGTCGCGGCTATTGCGACGGCTGTGGCGGCTGACGCCAGGCTTTGTCAGTCAGAGAGCCGACCGCCGGTTATCCGCTCGATGCCTGCAAGATCGCGCTCCGATTGGACCTGCGTGAAACCTTGCGCGACCAGAAGCGCGCGCACGGCTTCAGCCTGATCGTAGCCGTGCTCCATCCACAGTAGGCCGTTTGCGGCAAGACGACGAGACGCGCCCGAGACGATCGCCCGGATCGCGCTGAGGCCGTCGGCTTCGTCGGTGAGCGCGCCGCGCGGTTCGTAGCGCAGATCGCCCTGCAAAAGATGCGGGTCGCCGCTCGCGATATACGGCGGATTGCTGACGATCACGTCGAACCGAAGTGCCTCGTCCAGCGAGTCGTACCAGTCGCTTTGTGCGAATGTCACAGCGCCGCCTGGCCGTTTCGGATCGAGCAGGCGCCCGGCGTTGCGCGAGGCGACGGCGAGTGCCTCCGCCGAACGGTCGAGCGCGCTGACCCGTGCGTCCGGACGCATCGACGCGATTGCCACCGCAATGGCGCCCGTGCCGGTGCCGAGATCGAGCACGCGCGGGCGTACGAGGTTCTCCATCGCGACGAGTGCCGTTTCGACCAGCAATTCGGTTTCGGGACGGGGAATCAGCACATGCGGCGTGACCTCGAAATCGAGCCCGAAAAATTCGCGGACGCCGACAAGTTGCGCCACCGGCTCGCCCGCTACGCGACGCGTTTGTAATGCCAGATAACGCTGAACCGATTCGCTGTCGAGCGCTTCGTCTGCGCGCGTGATCAATTGCGTTTGCCGCCAGCCGAGCACATGCGTGAGCAGAATCCGCGCTTCCAGCGACGGCAGCGGCGAGGCGCGCAACAGCGCGGCGGGCGTGGCCGCATTGTCGCGATCGGCTGGGGCGTTCGACGTCATGGATGCTTAGTCCGCGTCGCCAAGCGAAGCGAGCAACTCGGCCTGATGCTCGCTGACGAGTGCGCCGATCAGTTCGTCCAGATCACCGTCCATAATCGCGTCGAGGCGATACAGCGTCAGATTGATCCGATGGTCTGTCAGACGTCCTTGCGGGAAGTTGTAGGTGCGAATCCGCTCGGAGCGATCGCCCGAGCCGATCAGGCTCTTACGCGTAGCGGCTTCCTTTGCCTGCTGCTCGTGCGACTGCTTGTCCTTGATGCGAGCCGCCAGCACTTTCAATGCGCGGTCCTTGTTCTTGTGCTGCGAACGGTCGTCCTGACATTCGACGACGATCCCCGTCGGCAAGTGCGTAACGCGCACGGCCGAGTCCGTCTTGTTGATGTGCTGGCCGCCGGCGCCGGACGCGCGGAACGTGTCGATCCGCAGATCCGCCGGATTGATTTCAACCTCGCCGATTTCGTCCGCCTCCGGCATCACGGCAACCGTGCACGCGGAGGTGTGAATGCGGCCCTGCGTTTCCGTTGCCGGCACGCGCTGCACGCGGTGGCCGCCGGACTCGAACTTGAGCTTCGAATAGGCGGCTTCGCCAGCGATTCGCACGATCGCTTCCTTATAGCCGCCCAGGTCGGATTCGCTTGCCGACATCATCTCGACCTGCCAGCGATTACGCTCGGCATAACGCAGATACATGCGCAAAAGATCGCCGGCGAAGAGCGCGGACTCGTCGCCGCCCGTCCCCGCGCGAATTTCGAGGAAGATGTTGCGGTCGTCGTTCGGGTCTTTCGGCAGCAGCATTTTCTGCAGTTCGCCGCCGAGCTGTTCCATCCGCTCGCGGGCCGCGCGAATTTCCTCTTCCGCGAACTCGCGCATGGAAGCATCCGAGAGCAGTTCCTGCGCGGTGGCGGCGTCGTGCATGGCCTGGCGCCAGAGCGCGTATTGCTCGACAACCGGTCCGAGCTCGGCGTGTTCGCGCGTGAGCTTGCGATACTGGTCGAGGTTCGCTGTGATGTCCTCTCGGCTCAACAGGTCGTTAAGTTCGGCCAGCCGGGTAGTCAGCTGGTCGAGCTTGCGTTGCATGCTCGTTTTCATCAGGCGGGTATCGGAGCGGACTCCGGCAAGGACGACAACTAGGAAGTGGGCGGATGCCCAAGGGCAGAAGCACGTCGCGGGCCACTTGCGGGTGGCGCGGGACAGGCGGCACGCGCGCCGCTAACGCTCCGTGGAACCGGAGTGTTTGTAGAACCCGCTCATCAATTCGATGAGCGTGTCGCGGTTCTCGCCGCTCGCGCGGTTGAGCGCGTGGGTCGGACCGTGGATCAGTTTGTTGGTGAGCGCTTGCGAAAGCGCTTCAAGCACAGCGACAGGATCGTCGCCCCGCGCGAGCATTTTCTGCGCACGTTCGACTTCGGCCCGGCGCAGCACGTCGGCTTGCGTATGCATATGGCGGATCACCGGCACGATGCTGCGCGCTTCGAGCCACTGCATGAAGTTCTGCACGCGGGTTTCGATGATCGCTTCGGCCTGCGCAACGGCGGCCTGCCGCGACGCATTGCCTTCGCGGACGATCGCGCCGAGGTCGTCGACGGTATACAAGAACACGTCTTCAAGCTGACCGACTTCCGGTTCGATGTCACGCGGAACAGCCAGATCGACCATGAAAATTGGCCGATGGCGACGCGCTTTCACTGCGCGCTCCACTGCGCCGAGACCGATGATCGGCAACGTGGAAGCCGTGCACGACACAATGATGTCGAACTCGTGCATGCGAGTCGGCAGATCGGACAACGGAATGGCGCGTCCGTTGAAGCGCTCGGCGAGTCGCGTGCCGCGCTCAGCCGTGCGGTTGGCGACCACGAGTTCGCGCGGTTGCTGCGCGGCAAAGTGCGTCGCGCACAACTCGATCATTTCGCCGGCGCCGATAAACAGCACGCGCTGGTTCGATACCTTGTCGAAAATGCGCTGCGCCAGCCGGACCGCGGCGGCGGCCATGGAAACGGATTGCGCGCCGATCTCGGTCGTGCTCCGCACTTCCTTCGCAACCGCGAACGTGCGCTGGAACAACTGGTTCAGATAGGTGCCCAGCGCGCCAGCTTCGGATGCCGTGCGAACGGCATCCTTCATTTGTCCGACGATTTGCGTCTCGCCCAACACCATGGAATCCAGCCCCGAGGCAACCCGAAACGCGTGGCGCACGGCTTCGGACTGCGGCAACGCGTAGACGTGCGGCGCAAGTTCTTCGATGGGCAGGTTGTGATAACGGGACAGCCACTGGACCGCGGCTTCACGCACGGCCTGGTCGTCGGTCGCGCAGTAGAGTTCGGTGCGATTGCAGGTGGACAGAATCGCCGCTTCAGGCGCGGTGCGGGCCGTGGCTCCCAGCCAGACGCTTTTGAAAGTGTCCAGTGCGGGCTTGATCTGTTCGAGCGGAAACGCCACGCGTTCGCGCAAGGCGACAGGCGCAGTGTGGTGATTGATTCCGATCGTTAGGAGCTGCATTATGGGGAGCTATGGTTTAGCTCGATATTATAGCGTTTTCACGATTCTTACATTGTGACGCCCGCTCAGCCGGGCGCGGCGACTCCTTCCGGCGGGAATGCGTCCAGTTGATAGCCATAGCCGTAGAGCGGCGTTAGCGAATAGCCCAACTCCGGGCGCAGTTCCAGCTTTGAACGCACGCGCGACGCATGAGTGTCGACAGTGCGCGACTTTACGTCGCGGCGGCGCGCCCACACGGTTTCGAGGATATGCGCGCGCGACACGGGCCGCGACAGATTGGAGAACAGCAGCAGCGCGAAGCGGAATTCCTTCGGCGTCAGCGTGACCGTGCGGTGACGGAATGTCACGGCGAAGTTTCCGGTATCGAACGCATAGCCGCGGATTACGTCGTGCCGGCGATTGGGCGGCCGGCGCAGTCCCGCGCGCCGCAGCAGCGCGTCTACTCGCGCGAGCATCTCGGGGCCACGGACCGGTTTGGTCACGCAGTCGTCGGCGCCCGCGTGGAGCACGGCGACGATCTGGCTTTCGCGCGGCTCCGTCATCAGCACGATAACCGGCAGGCTCGGCAGGATCGCGCGGGCGTGCGCGATGACATCTTCGGCTGAGTGATCGCCGGCCCAGTTTTCGGTGATCAGCAAATCGAAGAACTGATCTGCGGCCTGTGCAAGGAAGGGGACGCTGGTAGTGAAGTGCTGACACACGTGGCCACCGGCGAAAACAAGCCGGGTGACCAGTTTGGCGTGACTTGTATCCGGCTCGATAAGGGCAATTCGCATGGGCGCGTTGAGCTCGACGACGGCCGGGAACCAGGCTTTTCCGTAAGGCCTATAGCTTGCCTAACGTCACCCCGACCCCTAAACTCAACCGCTGTGCGGAAAGCGCCGTGCTGATTTTTTGAGAAAGAGACAAAAATGCTAGCTGTCGTCGAGCCTCGCGCCCATGAGACAAATCCGAAACTGCGCGAGACCGGCCGCTAATGGGCTGGCCCGGAATCGTCGTGTTGGGGGCAGCAATCGGTATCGCGGGGTGGTGGTTGCATCCGCTGCGCCGCTTGAACCGCTCTAGCCGCGCCCGCTTGTGGGTGGCGGTGCTTGCCGGAATAGTGGGCGCGAGCGTCGCGCGCATGGCCGGCAATGTGATTGGCCTTTTCCATGACGGTGAGACGCTCGAATGGCCTGTTTGCACGGCCATCGCCATGATCGCTGTCGCCGTGACGGTCGGCTCGCTTTCCCGTCGATGAATATTTGCAGGTGACTTCCATGAATGCCCGACTTCCCCATACCTCTCCCATCCCCGAACGGCTCGCCACGTTGCGCAGCGCGATGGCACGCGAAGGCGTCGCCGCTTACCTCGTGCCGTCGGCGGATCCGCACTTGTCCGAATATTTGCCAGGGCGTTGGCAGGGGCGGGAATGGCTTTCCGGGTTCACCGGCTCGGCGGGCACGCTCGTAGTCACAGCAGACTTTGCAGGCGTCTGGACCGACAGCCGCTATTGGGAGCAGGCCAACGCGCAACTCGCGGGCACCGGCGTTCAACTCATGAAAATGACGGGTGGCCAGCAAACCGCGCCGCATTTCGATTGGCTCGCTCAGAACGTTGCGCCCGGTAGCGCGGTCGGCGTGGACGGCGCGGTGCTCGGCGTGGCGGCCGCGCGGGCTCTGACTCAGGCCCTCACGGCGCGCGGCGTGAAGCTGCGCACCGACGTCGATCTGTTCGACGCGATCTGGCCGCAGCGTCCGACGCTGCCGGTTGCCGCAGTCTTCGAGCACGCGGCGCCGCATGCAAGCGTCGCGCGTTCGGAAAAGCTGGCGCAGGTCCGTCGGGCAATGGTGGAGAAGGGCGCGCAATGGCACTTCATTTCCACGCTTGACGACCTCGCGTGGCTGCTGAATCTGCGGGGCGCCGACGTCAGCTATAACCCGGTCTTCGTGGCGCACGCGCTGATCGGCGAAAACCGCGCGTCGCTGTTCATTGCCGACGGCAAGGTGCCGCAGGCGCTCGCCGAGGCTCTTGCACGCGACGGCGTCAGCGTCGAGCCATATGCGAAAGCCGCGGAGGCGCTCTCTGCGCTGCCCGCCGGCACGACGCTGCTCATCGACCCGCGCCGCATTACATACGGCTCGCTGCAATCGGTGCCGTCGACGGTGAAAGTAGTCGAGGCAGTCAATCCGTCCACGTTCTTCAAGTCGCGCAAGACCGAGGCAGAGGCCAGGCACGTGCGCGAGACCATGGAGCAGGACGGCGCTGCGCTCGCGGAATTCTTCGCGTGGTTCGAAGGCGCACTGGGCCGCGAGACGATCACCGAACTCACTATCGACGAACGTCTGACGGCGGCGCGCGCGCGTCGTCCCGGCTTCGTGTCGCTGAGCTTTGCGACCATTGCGGGCTTCAACGCCAACGGCGCAATGCCGCACTATCGCGCCACCAACGAATCGCATGCGGTGATCGAAGGCAACGGCCTGTTGCTGGTCGACTCCGGCGCACAGTACTTGAGCGGCACGACGGATATCACACGCGTCGTGCCGGTTGGCACCGTCAGCGACGAACAGCGGCGCGATTTCACGATCGTGCTGAAAGGCACCATGGCATTGTCGCGCGCCAGGTTCCCGCGCGGCATCCGTTCGCCGATGCTCGACGCAATCGCTCGCGCGCCGATCTGGGAAGCCGGCGCCGATTACGGCCACGGCACCGGTCATGGCGTCGGCTATTTCCTGAACGTGCACGAAGGCCCGCAAGTGATTTCGCACTACGCGCCTGCCGAATCGTGGACGGCAATGGAAGAAGGCATGATCACCTCGGTCGAGCCGGGCATCTACCGGCCGGGCAAGTGGGGCGTGCGCATCGAGAACCTCGTGCTGAACGTACCCGCTGGCAAGACGGAATTCGGCGACTTCCTGAAGTTCGAGACGCTAACGCTTTGCCCGATCGACACGCGTTGCCTCGACCTGTCGCTGCTGCGCGACGACGAGCGCGCGTGGCTGAACGACTATCACGAGACGGTGCGCGCGCGTCTGTCGCCGCATGTTTCGGGCGACGCCAAGGCATGGCTCGAGCTGCGTACCCAGCCGGTGTGAGCGCCACAACTGCAACCGCAATTGCAACCGCATAGCTAACGGAGAGCGCATGGCCATCAAGGCAGTCGTGTTCGATTTCGGCGGCGTGCTGATCGACTGGAGTCCCGAATATCTTTACAGGCAACTGATTCCCGACGAAGCCGAGCGACGCTGGTTCCTGACCCACGTCTGCTCGATGGATTGGGTGATTCGTCAGGACGGCGGCCAGCCGATCGTCGAGGCGACGGAAGAACTCGTCGCCCGCTTTCCCGATCACGAAGCGCTGATCCGCGCGTTCTATGAGCGCTGGCACGAGATGGTGGCCGGCGTGCTGGAAGACGGCGTGGCGATCATGGAAAAGCTCGAAGCCGCGGAAGTCCCGCTTTTCGGTCTGACGAACTGGTCGGCTGAGACGTTTCCGTATGCATGGGAGCACTATCCGGTGCTGCGGCGCTTTCGGGACATTGTCGTCTCCGGTCGCGTGGGGCTGGTGAAACCCGATCCGGCGATTTTTGCGGCAATGCGCGAGCGGATCGACGCGCAACTACCAGGCGTCGAGCCGGGCGAACTAGTGTTTATCGACGACAACCCGAAGAACGCCGCAGCCGCCACCGCACTCGGCTGGCATGGCGTGCATCACACGAACGCCGCGCAAACAGAAGCGAAGCTGCGGGAACTGGGTTTGCCGGTCTGACCAGGCGAGTGTTGCTCGCGCGTCACGCGGTACGCGACATGCGTAGCGCGTTTTTGTCGCCGCGAGTGGGATGGGTGTCGGTCTCACCCTCGCGCTTACAGTAACGCGCTTCTCGTTGAACGAAGTCTACTGCCCGAGCAAATTCTTCAAAGCATTACCCAAGCCCTTCACGGTTTCTCCCGCGCCTTTTGCCACCCCTTCCACACTGACGCCCAGCGCTTTCGCGAATCCGGCGGCGATGCGAGTCGTCAAACCTTCCTGCACTGAGAATTTCGGATCGCGCAAGTTACCGTCCAGCACGAAGTGGAGCGTGATGTCGCCGTTCCGAGCCTTCAGTGCGGCGACGGCGGCCTTCGTCGGAATTGACATGAAAGTGTCGAGCGGACTGCCGGTGTCCGCGAGTTGCAGCTGGTGAACCGTGATCGTGCCCGGCGCATGCAACTGATAGTTGCGCACCGACGATTCGACGCTCAGATCGACCGTGCCGCCCGTCACTCGCGCCTCGGCCCCGGCTTTCTTGACGAGATAAGGATCGAGCATCACGACGTCGACGCCGCGCAGTGTGCTCGTCGTTTGCGAGTCCTTGCTGGCGATCTTGATCCATCCGCCGAATGTGACTGTGCCCGTGTGCGACGGCCCTTTGATCGAGCCGCTGACACTGACGTTGGTGGGCTCGGTGAGGGCCGGCAGATGAACGTTGTCGACCGTCGCGTTCGCGTTGCTTACCGTCACCTTGTAGGCGGGCGGACCGACGGTCATGTCGTAGAAGTGGAATCGCCCTTGCTCCAGGCTGATGTGATCGACCTGTTTTTCGCGCGGCGTTGCGCCCGCGGCGGTACCGCTCGCGTCGTCGTTCGCGCTCGTGACCGACTGTCGCAAATTCGGAAGCAGGCGGATCGTACCGGTTTGAGTACGCAGCACCGCCATATCGAAACCGCGCACGACGACGCTGCGGACATGCATGCGCCGCGCGAGCAGGTCGCGAATATCCGGCGTGATAGTGATTTCGTCGGCTCTCAATGGATCGCCGGCCGGCCAGCCTGGCGGCGCCTTCAACAGCACGTTGGTGAGATGAACCGAGGTCAGGCCGACGTCGATGCTTTGCGCGCTGCCCAGTGGACCGAGCGCCGCCACCACGCGTTCTTTCACTTCACGCTGCGCGTACTGCAGCACACCGAGCGCAATAACGACGAGCACGACCAGCACGCTGCCCACGGCAACGATCCAGCGTTTGCCCCTCGACATTGCCATGCTGTGCTCCTCGGTGCCGTGTGCGCGGCGTGGCTGTAACGGATGCGCGCGTCGTGGACGCGTGGCGCGAAACGACATATAGCACGGCCAGGTAAGCAATGGCTGTGCCCTGTCGGCACGTCGCCGACATGTGGCGTGTGCGGCTGCTATAGAGCCGATGTTTGCAGGCAGGGCAATTGGAGTGCTGCCGACGCAAGCCGCGTTAGAGGCGACCCGCATGAAGCGACCTGCAAGAAGCGACCCGCCCGTCTCCCGACAGGCAGGCCGCAGCTACTTTTACGCGGCGAGTCTTAGCGCGTAATCGGCTTGTAACGCAGACGTTTCGGACGCGCGGCTTCTTCGCCAAGGCGTGCACGCTTGTCCGCTTCGTACTCCTGGTAGTTGCCGTCGAAGAACGTAACTTGCGAATCGCCTTCGAACGCAAGAATGTGCGTGGCGATGCGGTCGAGGAACCAGCGATCGTGCGAGATCACCATCACCGAGCCGGCGAATTCCAGCAATGCGTCTTCGAGCGCGCGCAACGTTTCCACGTCCAGGTCGTTCGACGGTTCGTCGAGCAGCAACACGTTGCCGCCCGCGATCAGCGTCTTGGCAAGATGCAAACGGCCGCGCTCGCCGCCCGACAGATTGCCGACGATCTTCTGCTGATCGCCGCCCTTGAAGTTGAAACGGCCGATGTACGCGCGCGACGGCGTTTCATACTTGCCGACCGTCAGCACGTCCGCACCGCCGGAGATTTCTTCGAACACGGTCTTCGAAGGGTCCAGTGCGTCGCGGCTTTGATCGACGTAAGCGAGCTTCACCGTCGGGCCCTTCACGATCTCGCCCGAATCGGGTTCTTCGCGGCCGGTGAGCATGCGGAACAGCGTGGACTTACCCGCGCCGTTCGGACCGATGATGCCCACGATCGCGCCCGCCGGAATCTTGAAGCTGACGTTATCGAGCAACAAACGGTCGCCATACGATTTGCTGACGTTCTTGAATTCGATCACTTCATTGCCGAGGCGGTCGCCGACCGGAATGAAGATTTCCTGCGTTTCGTTACGCTTCTGGTAGTCCTGGCTGTTCAGTTCCTCGAAACGGGCGATACGCGCTTTCGACTTTGCCTGACGGCCCTTCGGGTTTTGCCGCACCCACTCCAGTTCCTTCTTGATCGCCTTCTGACGCGCCGATTCCGACGACTCTTCCTGCTTCAGGCGTTCTTCTTTCTGATCGAGCCAACTGCTGTAGTTGCCCTTCCACGGAATACCGTGGCCGCGGTCGAGTTCGAGAATCCACTCGGCCGCGTTATCCAGGAAGTAGCGATCGTGCGTGACCGCGACGACGGTGCCGGGAAAACGCGTGAGGAACTGTTCGAGCCAGTCGACCGATTCGGCGTCGAGGTGGTTGGTCGGCTCATCCAGCAACAGCATGTCGGGCTTTTCGAGCAGCAGCTTGCACAGTGCGACGCGGCGCTTTTCGCCGCCCGACAGATGTTCGATCTTCGCGTCCCACGCCGGCAGGCGCAGCGCGTCGGCGGCGATTTCGATTTGCTGTTCGGCGCTGCCGCCGTCGGTTGTCGCGAGAATCGCTTCGTACTTGGCCTGCTCGGCAGCGAGCGCGTCGAAGTCGGCGTCAGGCTCCGCGTAGGCCGCGTAGATTTCATCGAGCTTCTTCTGCGCATTGAACACATCGCCGAGACCTTCCTCAACGGTTTCGCGCACCGTCTTGTTCGGGTCGAGCTGAGGTTCCTGCGGCAGATAGCCGATGTTCAGGTTCGGCATTGGCGTGGCTTCGCCTTCGATGTCCTTGTCCACACCGGCCATGATGCGGATCAGCGTCGACTTGCCCGAGCCGTTCAGGCCGAGCAGGCCGATCTTCGCGCCGGGAAAAAAGGACAGCGAGATGTCTTTCAGGATTTGACGCTTGGGCGGCACGATCTTGCCGACCCGATTCATGGTGAAGACGTATTGGGCCATTTGCTTGCGAGACGTTGGCGACGCCGGCCGCAAGGGGGCGGGCAGTCGCGGGTGGAAAGGTAACCGGTGCCACGGCGTGTTACGGCGACGTCATGGCCGGGCGGAGCGCCCGGCGTTGGCCGGCGCGGTGTCGAGCGCGGTGTCCAGCGCAGTGTTCTGCTCACCGACGGCCGCGCGCGGGCCGTGTGCAAATGGCATTGTACTTCGGCATGAGCGCGCGGCGGCGGTGAGGCATGCGCGGTTGCGGGTTGCGGATTGCTGCGGGGGTGTGTGAGATCTACAGCCAGCTGGCTACGCCGCCGTGTCGCGAGCATGTGCCGCTGTGATGCCGGCTGAAACTGTAGCTGCCGTCGCGGCAGCGCGCCGTCGCGCCTTCAGGCGCCTTGCCCGACAGCGACTTGGCCGGCGCATGGACCGTGTTGCCGTCGCGATTGGTGTAGGTGTTGTGATTGCTGAGGTCGGCTTCGTTCGGCGTCGTACCCGGCGCGACATACGCGAAAGCCGGCGACATGCCGACCAGCAGAGCCGCCACGACTGCAATGCCGCAGCGAGCGGCTTTCAAGCCAGTGCATTGCATGGTTTTTATGGATTGTTGTTGTGGCCGCGTCTGTCAGTTCACCCGCCGCCCGCTTGCCGGATCGAAGAAATGCAAGTGCCGGGCGGGCAGTGCGACCTGCAGCGCTTCGCCGGCCGCCGGCCGGTGCGCGTGCGGCAATCGCGCTGTCACGTCATGCTTGCCCCACCGTCCGTGCGCGAGATTATCCGCGCCGAGCAACTCGCATGAATCGACGGTGAGCGTTGTATGCGGCGCATCGGCCTGCCCCGGGCTCATGTGCTCGGGACGAATGCCGAGCGTCCACTCGCGTCCTTTGGCGACTTCGCGGCCAATCGACGCGACGCCGGCGAGCGGCAGTTGCGGACCGTTGCCCGCCACATCGAAAGTCGAACCGTCGTCGGACACGCGGCCTTCCAGCAGATTCATGCCAGGCGAACCGATGAAGCCGGCGACGAACACGGTTGCGGGCCGCTCGTAGACTTCGGTTGGTGCGCCGATCTGTTCGGCGTGACCCTTGTTCATCACGATCACACGTTGCGCCAGCGTCATTGCTTCGATCTGATCGTGCGTCACGTAGAGGCTCGTGGTCGCGAGCCGAGCATGCAGCCGCTGGATTTCGAGCCGCATTTGCACGCGCAGACGCGCATCGAGATTGGACAGCGGTTCGTCGAACAGAAACACGGCGGGTTCGCGCACGATCGCGCGTCCCATTGCCACGCGCTGACGCTGTCCGCCCGACAGCTCGCGTGGCTTGCGCTGCAGCAGCGGTTCGAGTTCAAGAATCTGCGCGGCGGCGTTCACGCGTTGCGCGATCTGCGCCCGATCGACGCCCGCGATCTTCAGCGCGTAGCCCATGTTTTCCGCCACGCTCATATGCGGATAAAGCGCGTAGTTCTGAAACACCATCGCGATGTTGCGGTCTTTCGGCTCCAGCTCGTTGACCACTTTGCCGGCGATCGAGATGGTGCCTTCGGAGATCCGCTCGAGCCCGGCGACCATCCGCAGCAATGTGGATTTGCCGCAACCCGACGGCCCGACCATCACGACGAACTCGCCGTCGTTCACGTCGACGTCGATGCCGTGCAACACAAACTGTTTGCCGTCGTAGGTTTTTTTAACGCCTTGCAGTGTCAGTGCAGCCATGCGGTTTTAGCCCTTCGTTTCGTGTCGTTTATCTGTTGCCTGTGCGGCGTCAGTGCATTGATGCATTGATGCGTTGATGCGCTGGCGAGGCGCTTTCATTTTTCCGCATCGACGAGTCCGCGCACGAACCAGCGTTGCATGGTCAGCACGACGGCGAGCGGCGGCAGCATGGCGAGCAGCGTGGCCGTCATCACCAGATGCCATTCCGTTGCGGTGTCGCCCGACGCGATCATGCTCTTGATGCCGACCACGGCCGTTGTCAGCGACTGCTGGCTCGTAATCAGAATCGGCCACAAGTATTGATTCCAGCCGTAAATGAATGTGATCACGAACAGCGCCGCCATGTTGGTTTTGGACAGCGGCAGCACGACGTCCCAGAAGAAGCGCATGGCGCCCGCACCGTCGATGCGCGCGGCTTCAATCAACTCATCGGGCAAGGTCATGAAGAACTGACGGAAGAGAAACGTGGCAGTGGCCGAAGCGATCAGCGGCAACGTCAAGCCGCTATAGGTATTGCTGAGGTGCATCGACGAGACGACTTGCACGGTCGGAAAAATGCGGACTTCGACCGGCAGCATCAACGTGATGAAGATCAGCCAGAACGACAGATTGCGAAACGGAAAGCGGAAAAACACGATCGCGAAAGCGGAGATCATCGACACGGCGATCTTGCCGATAGCAATGGCAAGCGCCATGACGAGGCTGTTGAACAGCATGCGGCCGAAGGGTGCCGCCGCGTTCCCGCTGCCGTGCGCCCAGACCGTCGTAACGTTTTCGAAGAGATGCGAACTCGGCACCAGCGAGAGCGGCACGGTGAACACTTCGTGCTCGCTCATGGTCGCCGCGCAGAACGCGACGTAGACCGGAAACACCACCAACGCGACGCCGAGTATCAGCACCGCGTGGCAGAAGAGGTCGAAACCGCGGCGGTTTTCGATCATGAGTATTGAACCCTGCGTTCGATAAAGCGGAATTGCACGACCGTCAACGCGACGACGATCACCATCAGAACCACCGACTGCGCGCCGGAACTGCCGATGTCGAGTCCCTGGAAGCCTTCCGCGAAAATCTTGTAGATCAGCGTGCGCGTCGATTGCGCGGGACCGCCGCCGGTCGCTGCGTCGATCACGGGGAACGTGTCGAAGAATGCGTAGGTGATGTTGATGACCAGCAGGAAGAAGCTGGTCGGCGACAACAGCGGCAGTGCGATGCCGAAGAAGCGTCGCACGGGACCGGCGCCGTCGATGGCCGCGGCTTCGATCAGCGAGCGCGGAATCGCCTGCAAGCCCGCATAGAAGAAGAGGAAGTTGTAGCTGACCTGCTTCCACACCGAGGCTAGCACGACGAGAAACATCGCCTGTCCCGCATTGAGCGCGTGATTCCACACGATGCCGTACTTTGCGAGCGCGAATGTGACGAGGCCGATACTCGGGTTGAACAGAAACGACCACAACACGGCCGCGATTGCCGGCGCGACCGCATACGGCCAGATCAGCAGCGTCTGGTAACCCTTCGCGCCGCGCGTGACGCGGTCGGCGCAGACGGCCAGCAGCAGCGAAATGACGAGGCCGGAAACGGTGACGAGCGCACAGAAAATCAGCGTCGTGTTGAACGATGACAGGTAGAGCGGATCGGCGAAGAGTTGGCGGAAGTTGGCGAGCCCGACAAATTCGCTCGACGTGCCGAAGGCATCCTGGCTTTGTGTGGATTGCCACAGCGCTTCGCCCGCGGGCCACAGAAAAAACAGCGCGGTGATCGCCAGTTGCGGCGCGACGAGCAGGTAGGGCAGCAGACTGGTGCCGAAGCGGGAGCGCTTTTCCATCGAAGATTCCCAAGGGTTGCTGCAAGCGGGTTTCGACGCGATTGCGTCGAAACCCTGCCGACTGGCTTTATGCTTTTATTGCGCCGGGTTGCGGTTGTTCACCGCTATTGCTGCATGAACCGCATGGCCTGCACGAGCTGCGCAGACCGATACCGCGATTAGCTGCCGGCTTTTTCGAAGCGCCGCAGCAACTCGTCGCCACGCGAAACCGCCGAGTCGAGCGCCTGTTGCGGCGTTTTTTTCTCAGCCCACACCTGTTCGAGCTCTTCGTCGATGATCGTGCGGATCTGCGGCATGTTGCCCAAACGTAGACCCTTCGTGTACGGCAGGGGCGGCTTGTTGAGCATCTGCTTGATGGCCGTGTCGCTGCCCGGGTTCTTCTCGTAGAAGCCCTGTTGTTGCGTCAACTGATAAGCGGCGGTCGTGACCGGCAGATATCCCGTGTCTTGATGCCACTTGGCGGCAACCGGCGCCGACGACAGATACGACAGGAATTTCGCCACGCCCTTGTAGACAGCCGGGTCTTTGCCCGCCAACACCCACAAGCTCGCACCGCCGATTATCGCGTTCTGCGGCGCGCCCTTCACGTTTGCGTCGTAAGGCATCATGCCGGTGCCGAAGTTGAACTTCGCGTACTTCTTGATGGTGGCAAGCGAGCCCGACGAGTTCGTGATGATCCCGCAATCGCCGCTGTAGAACTTCGAGACGGGTTCGTCCTTGCGGCCAACGTAGGTGAACGAGCCTTCCTTCTGCATGTTCTGCAGGAACTGGATGTGCGCGACCTGCAGCGGCTTGTTGAATTCGAGTTGCGCGTCGGCGCCGTCAAATCCGTTGTTCTTCGACGCAAACGGCGCACCGTGCCACGCGCTGTAGTTCTCCAACTGGATCCAGCTTTGCCAGCCCGATGAATAACCGCATGCCATGCCGGAGGCTTTGAGCTTCTGCGCGTCGACCTGCAGTTCGGCCCATGTCTTCGGCGGCTGGTTCGGATCGAGGCCGGCTTTCTTGAACGCGTCCTTGTTGTAGTAGAGAACCGGCGTCGAGCTGTTGAACGGCATCGAGATCAGCTGGCCGCTTCTGGCGTCGCTGTAATAGCTTGCGATGGTTGGCACGAACGCTTTCTCGTCGAGCGGCACGCCGGCTTGCTTGAACACTTCCGATACGGGAATGACAGCCTTCTTCGCCTGCATCATGGTCGCGGTGCCGACTTCGTAGACTTGCAGGACGGCTGGCGCGTTGCCGCTGCGGTAAGCGGCGATGCCGGCGGCAAGCGTCTGGTCGTAAGTGCCTTTGAACACCGGCACAATCTTGTAGTCGGATTGCGACGCATTGAACGCGTTGGCGATATCGTTCAGACGTTCGCCCAGAGCGGCTTCCATTGCGTGCCAGAACTGGATTTCGGTGGCGGCCTGGGCCGTCTGGCTGGTGGCCATAATGCCCGCGCCCAGCACGGCGGCAACGGAAAGCGAACGGAACAGCGGCTTCAAACTCATCGATTAGTCTCCTGTGTCGATGGGAGTTAGCGCTTGAGCGCTTACTCCCATCCCATGCAACGCGGTCGATGGGAGTTAGCGCTTGAGCGCTTACTCCCATCCCATGCAACGCGGTCGATGGGAGTTAGCGCTTGAGCGCTTACTCCCGTCTCAGCAAAGCAGATGCGGAAAGGGCGCAATTGCGAATCGCGCGATTCTATTTGTGTTCGATGACAGTCCGGCGTCGCTTTTACTGTGACGCCGAATGCCGCAATTTAACATCGCATGTCATGAAATTGAAACATTTGCGGTTGCATCGAATACTCGGCGGGTTGGGGTGAGCCAAGGGTGACACCTGCACCCGCGCACAAACCCGGCGCGCTCAAGATCGACCGCACAGCATTGCCAGCCACTTCCAAAGCCCGCAAAAAAGCACAAAGCCCGCGCGAAGCGGGCTTTGACAGATGTAATTCAGGCGGGAGCCGCGCGCAGCGCCGCGGCCATGTATCGGCTATTAGGCGCTCGAAGAAAGCGCCGCGAGTTACACGTTGAACAGGAAGTTCATCACGTCGCCGTCGTGCACGACATATTCCTTGCCTTCGGCGCGCATCTTGCCGGCTTCTTTCGCGCCTTGCTCGCCTTTATAGGCGATGTAGTCGTTGAAAGAGATGGTCTGCGCGCGAATAAAGCCGCGCTCGAAATCCGTGTGGATCGCGCCCGCAGCTTGCGGCGCCGTGTCGCCCACATGAATGGTCCATGCGCGTACTTCCTTCACGCCGGCCGTGAAGTAAGTTTGCAGGCCCAGCAGCTTGAAGCCGGCGCGAATCACGCGGTTCAGGCCCGGCTCTTCCATGCCCATGTCGGCGAGGAACACTTCCATATCGGCTTCGTCGAGGTCGGCGATTTCCGCTTCGATTGCCGCGCAAACGGCGACCACCGGCGCGTTTTCCGACGCCGCGTACTTCGTCACCGCGTCCAGATGCGGATTGTTCGTGAAGCCGTCTTCTTTCACATTCGCGACGTACATGGTCGGCTTTGCCGTGATCAGGCAGAACGGCTTGAGCGTGGCCTTTTCTTCGTCCGACAGATCGAGCGCCCGGACCGGTTTGGCCTGATCCAGTTGCGCACGCACCTTTTCCAGCACCGCGGCGTTCTTGATGGCTTCCTTGTCGTTGCCCGACTTGGCGGCCTTCGAATAACGCGCGAGCGCTTTTTCTACCGTTGCGAGGTCCGCGAGCGCCAGTTCGGTGTTGATGACCTCGATGTCCGACAGCGGATCGATCTTGTTGGCCACGTGAATCACGTTTTCGTCTTCGAAGCAGCGGACAACGTGCGTGATCGCATCGGTTTCGCGGATGTTCGCGAGGAACTGGTTGCCGAGGCCTTCGCCCTTGCTCGCGCCCGCCACCAGACCGGCGATGTCCACGAATTCGACGACGGCCGGCAGAATGCGCTCGGGTTTGACGATTTCGGCGAGCGCCTTCAGGCGCGCGTCCGGCACTTCGACAATGCCGACGTTCGGCTCGATCGTGCAGAACGGGTAATTTTCGGCGGCGATGCCCGCCTTGGTCAGCGCGTTGAACAGAGTGGACTTGCCGACGTTAGGCAAGCCGACGATGCCGCATTTGAGGCTCATGGAAATCCTTCAGTAATT
Organism: Paraburkholderia caledonica; assembly: GCF_000383275.1. Taxonomy (NCBI): domain Bacteria; kingdom Pseudomonadati; phylum Pseudomonadota; class Betaproteobacteria; order Burkholderiales; family Burkholderiaceae; genus Paraburkholderia; species Paraburkholderia caledonica. The sequence continues at coordinate 124,401 of NZ_KB911047.1, forward strand.
CAGTAAATTGCGTGATGCGCTCGACGCTGTGTGCAGGATTCGGGAAGCCTTCGCGTTTGGCGGCAAAGGGAACGCAGCGGAGCGGGACGCGACGCCAGAGCGGGTGTTGCCTCGACGATTCTGGGCGAGTTCTGTCACGGAAAGCGCAATTGTAACCCGTTCCAATCAGCTTCTTGACGTGGCTTCAGAAAGCTGCGCGCCCGATCCGTCCCTCGCAACCCCGCAGCTATAATGCGCGGATGAACGCACACCATCAGACTTTCGATGCCGCCGTGATCGGCGGTGGGCTGGTCGGCAAGACCGCGGCGCTTGCGCTCACGCAAGGCGGATTGCGCGTCGCGCTGCTCGCGCAGCCCTGCGCGCCGCTCGCCGCCGGCGCTTCATTCGACTCGCGGGTGTATGCGTTGTCGTCGAGTTCGCAGGCGCTGCTCGAGCGCTTGCGTGTCTGGCAGGCGCTCGATTTGTCGCGGCTCGGTCCCGTCTACGACATGCGCGTCTACGGCGACGCCCACGCCGAACTGCATTTCTCCGCGTTTCAGGCCTCGGTGCCGCAACTGGCGTGGATCGTCGAGTCGTCGGTGATCGAGCGCGCGCTCGATGCGGCGCTGCGCTTCCAGCCAAACCTCACGTGGATCGACAGCCGCGCGCAAGCGCTCGATTTCACCGCCGACAGCGCGAGCGTCGGTCTCGCGAACGGCAGCGTGCTCGCGGCGGATCTGCTCGTCGGCGCAGACGGCGCGCATTCATGGGTGCGCGCGCAGATCGGCTCGAAGATGAATCGGCGCGACTACCGGCAGACCGGCGTCGTCGCGAACTTCAAGGCCGAGAAACCGCACGGCGAGACCGCTTACCAATGGTTCAAGGACGGCGAGATCATCGCGCTGCTGCCGATGCCTGACGGTCACGTTTCGCTCGTGTGGTCGGCGCGCACGGAGCACGCCGAGCGGCTGATCGCGCTCGATCCGGCACAGCTCGCAGCAGAAGTGGAGCGCGTGACGGGCGGCCAGCTTGGCGGCCTCGACTGCGTGACGCCGGCACAGGGATTTCCGCTCGCGCTGCAAACTGTAGACCGCCTGGTGGCGCCGCGCGTCGCGCTGGTCGGCGACGCCGCGCATCTGATCCATCCGCTCGCCGGGCAGGGCATGAACCTCGGTTTGCGCGACGTCGCTGCGCTTGCCGATGTCGTCGCAGGCAAGGAGTCGTTTCGCGATCTCGGCGACATGGTCCTGCTGCGGCGCTACGAACGCGCGCGCCGCGAAGACATTCGTGCGCTGATGATCGCCACCGACGGTCTGCAAAAACTGTTTTCCGTGCCAGGCTCGCTGGCCAAGATCGTGCGCAATAGCGGCATGGCTTTCGTCGGTGCGCAGCCGTTCATCAAGCGCTGGCTCGTGTCGGCCGCGCTCGGCTGAAAGGCGGGCCGCATTACGGCTTTTACCCGACTGTAACCCGGCTCTAACCCGGCGCGGCATGCCGAACCGGTGAGACAGGTATCATGAACGCACAGTTGCTGCGGCCTTCCCAAGCAAAGGAGGGCAACGGCATGAACGCCCAACGCGCGCAGCGCGCGATTGAATCAGGAATTCAGCATGAAACGAACCTTCCGCATGGCGACCGCCATGCTTGCGATTGCCGCTGTCACCATCGGCTGCTCCGCGCAAGCCGACCAGTCCACCGACAAACTCAAGGCCATGTTGCAAACGCGTCTCGCGGACGTGACGATCAAGAGCGTGACCAAGTCGCCGATTGCCGGCTTGTATGAAGTGAACCTCGGCAGCCAGATCGTCTACAGCGACGCCAACGGCGACTACGTGCTGCTCGGCGACATGGTCGACACGAAGACGCGCAAGAATCTGACGGAAGCGCGCCTGTCGGAAACCAACCGCATCGACTTCGCGAGCCTGCCTTTCGCCAACGCGGTGAAGGTCGTGAAGGGCAACGGATCGCGCAAGATCGCGGTGTTCTCCGACCCGAACTGCCCGTACTGCAAGCAGCTCGAAACCACGCTGAAGTCGATCGACAACGTGACGGTCTACACGTTCCTGTACCCGGTTTTGTCGCCGGATTCGACCGCCAAGTCGAAGTCGATCTGGTGCTCGACTGATCGCGCGAAGGCGTGGGAATCGTGGATGCAAGACCATCAGGCGCCCACGGCCGCCGGCACTTGTGACACCGCCGCGATCGACAAGAATCTCGCGCTCGGACATGCGATGAACGTGGAAGGCACGCCTACCGTGTTCCTCGCCGACGGCCGCCGCCTGCCGGGCGCGGTGCCGGCCGACCGGCTCGACAAGGAAATGGCAGCGGTGCACTGACACACGCGGCACTGACCAAACCGAAGGAGGCGCAAATGGCGCCTCCTTTCGCATCAAGCCCCCAACAATTAGCCAAAACCACCAATCGCCGCCGATGAAGCCGATCCGCTACACCATCGTTCCCAAGCAACCCGCCGCTCACCTGTTCGAAGTCACCGTCACCGTTGCCGATCCTGATCTGGCCGGCCAGCGTTTCATGCTGCCTGTATGGATTCCGGGCAGCTACATGGTCCGCGAGTTCGCGCGCAACATCGTGACGCTGCGCGCCTTCAACGACGCGGGCCGCAAGGTGCGTGTCGAGAAAACGGACAAGCACACGTGGCAGGCGGCGCCGGTAAAAGGCGCGCTGACGCTGCGCTACGAGGTCTATGCGTGGGATCTGTCGGTGCGCGCCGCGCATCTGGACGACACCACGGGTTTTTTCAACGGTACGAGCGTGTTCCTGGCGCCGCTTGGCCACGAGGAAGCGCAGTGCGTGGTCGATATCCAGAAACCGGAAGGCGCGGCGTATCGCAACTGGCGCGTCGCGACGGCGCTGCCGGAAGCGCGCGGTACGAAGCGTTATGGCTTTGGGGAATATCGCGCGCAGAACTACGATGAGCTGATCGATCATCCGGTCACGCTCGGCAAATTCGAATTGGCGACATTCAACGCGCACGGTGTGCCGCACGACGTCGTGATTGCGGGGCGCGTGATCGGGCTGGACATGGCGCGGCTCAGCGCGGACCTGAAGCGCATTTGCGAAGCGCAAATCGCGCTCTTCGAGCCGAAGTCGAAGAAGGCGCCCGTGGATCGCTACGTGTTCATGACGCAAGCCGTCACCGACGGCTACGGCGGCCTCGAACACCGCGCGTCGACGGCGCTGATTTGCAATCGAGGCGATCTGCCCGTGCAAGGCCGCGACGCGCTGACGGAAGGCTATCGGACCTACCTCGGCCTGTGCAGCCACGAATACTTTCACACGTGGAACGTGAAGCGGATCAAGCCGGCGGTCTTTGCGCCGTATGACCTTTCCGTCGAAAACTACACGTCGCTGTTGTGGCTGTTCGAAGGCTTCACCTCTTACTACGACGACCTGATTCTCGTGCGCAGCGGCCTGATTTCAGTCGACGATTATCTCGGCCTGCTCGGCAAGGTGATCGGCGGCGTGCAGCGCGGCAGCGGGCGACTGAAGCAGAGCGTCGCGGAAAGCTCGTTCGACGCCTGGGTCAAATACTACCGGCAGGACGAGAACGCGCCGAATGCCATCGTCAGCTATTACACGAAGGGCTCGCTCGTTGCGCTCGCGTTCGACCTGGCGATCCGCGCGCAGACCAGCAATCGCAAGTCGCTCGACGACGTGATGCGTCTGCTGTGGCAGCGCTTTGGCCGCGATTTTTACCGCGGCAAGCCGGTGGGCGTCGACGAACGCGAGGTCGAAGCGCTGTTTGCGGAAGCGACCGGCGTGCACCTGGGCGAGCTGTTTGCGGAAGCGGTGCATGGCACGCGCGATTTGCCGCTCGAAACACTGTTGGAACCGTTCGGCGTCACGCTCGCGCCGGAAATCGACAAGAGCGGCAAACCGTCGCTCGGCGTGCGGGTGCGCGGCGGCGCGGACTGTACGCTGACGGCTGTCCACGAAGGCAGCGCCGCGCAGAAAGCGGGGCTCTCGGCCGGCGACGTGCTGATCGCGCTCGACGGCCTGCGCGTGACGGGCTCGAATCTGGACACACTGCTCGCGCGCTATCAGCCGGGGGCGAAAGTGGAAGTTCACGCGTTCCGCCGCGACGAGTTGCGCACCGCGCAGCTCAAGCTGGAAGGGCCTGAAGTGTCGCGCTACAAGCTCACCGTCGCCGACCAGCGACCCGCCCCCCGCAAGGCGCGCGAGCGCTGGCTGACAAGCTGATCGTAATCCGCGCCGACGTCAATTCGCGTCGGCAGGCGGCGGATTGTTCTACCACTGCAACAATCCGTCGCTGCCGGATGGCTTTTTCCCGGATCGGTAAAAAAACACAATGGCTCCACTCGCGCAACACAGCGCGCCCCCCACTGGAGTCAACCATGACCACGATCCTGCAAATCAACTCGGCAGCCCGCTCGCAAGGCGCGAACTCGACGCTGCTCCTCAACGAGCTGACCGAAAAGCTGCAACAATCGAATCCGGGCGCGCAAGTCGTCGTCCGTAACCTGCAAGCCGAACCGCTGCCGCATCTGGACGACGCCATTCTGGGCGCGTTTTTTACGCCGGCTGATCAGCGTACCCCCGAGCAAGCCGCGATCGCCGCGCGCAGCGAAGCGCTGATCGCGGAACTGCAAGCCGCCGACATCATCGTGATCGGCGCGCCGATGTACAACTTCGGCATTTCGTCGCAACTGAAGACCTATTTCGACTTCATCGCCCGCGCCGGCATCACGTTCCGCTACACCGCCAACGGCCCCGAAGGTCTCGTGACGGGCAAGAAGGTCTACGTCGTTTCGGCCCGCGGCGGCAAGTACGTCGGCACGCCGAACGAGAGCCAGACGCCGTATCTGAAGAGCTTCCTTGGCTTCATCGGCATGACGGATGTCAACTTCATTTACGCCGAAGGTCTGAACATGGGCCCGGACGCAGCGGGCGCGGCGTTGGCTGCGGCGCGCGAAGCGATCGCGGCTGCTTGAGCTGGCTGACGAGTTCGCGGCCCAGGTTCGCTGCCTGGTTCGCGACTTGTGGCTTGCTGCTGAGGTTCGCAAGTTAAGCCGATTGCGAGCGTTGAAAACTGGAACGCCACGGAAATAGATTCCGTGGCGTTTTTGTTTTTTGCCGCTGGTTCTGCCCCGGTTTGCAGACAGGAGCCGCTAAGCCAGCATTTGCGCTTCGTCGGGCAGGCGCCAGTCGATCGGTTCGCGGCCATGCTTCACGAGATATTCGTTTGCCTTCGCGAAATGTCCGCAGCCGAGAAAGCCGCGATGCGCGGACAACGGTGAAGGATGCGGCGCCTCCAGCACGTAATGCGACTTGCCGCCGAGCAGCGCGCGCTTCGCCTGCGCATGTGCGCCCCACAGCATGAACACGAGACCGTCATGACGCATCGCGAGTTCGTGAATCAGCGAGTCTGTGCATTTTTCCCAGCCGCGCTTCGCGTGGCTGGCGGCTGAATCGTGCTCCACGGTCAGCACCGTGTTCAGCAGCAGCACGCCTTGCTTCGCCCACGTGTCGAGGCAACCGTGACGGGGCGGTTCGTGGCCGAGGCTTGCCGCAATTTCCTTGAAAATGTTTCGCAGCGACGGCGGCGTGCGCACGTTCGGCGCGACTGAAAATGCGAGCCCGTGAGCTTGCGGCGTGCCGCGATCCTCGCCGTGATACGGATCCTGGCCGAGAATCACGACCTTCACTTCATCGGGGCTCGTAAGCCGCAGCGCGCGGAACACGTCGGTGGGATAAACGGTTTTGCCGGCCGCACGCTCACCGTCGACGAAACGGCAGAGCGGCGCGTAGGCATCGCTTTCAATGAAAGACTTCAGGTGCGCTCGCCATTCGGCCGGTAGCGCGGCGAACTGCTCTTCGAGCGTGAGCGGCGTGCCGGCTGCTTGCTGGGATTGCGGCTGCGGCTCGGCGGAAATAGTGCCGGCCGGCGCCGCGGCGTCGCCGAATAACGATGCTTGTGACGGCGCGGAGCGGGGGCGGGATGCAGTAGTCATGGCGCAGAAGTGTCGCAGCAAACGCGGTGTGACTCAAGCCGAGGCGGCGGCGCGCACTGTAAGCGGCGATAACGCGCGGCGATGACGCAACCCGCGCTCAGCCCGCGCGCAATTGATACCCGCGCTGCGCCTTGCTGATGTTTTCGGGCGCGAGGCCGGCGATCTGCTTGCCCAGTTCGCTCGAAAGCGCGTGCAGCGCGGCTTCGTCGCCGGACTTCAGTTCGAGTTCGATTTCCGAAATAGGCGCGCGGCGCAATTCGCCGTTCACTTCGGCCAGCACGTTGCCCTGGTCGATTGCGGCTTCAACCTCGGAGCCGTCGACGTTCACTTGCCATAGCGTGCGTGTGAAGTCCGTGCGAAACAGTTCGATCAGTTGCGGCGCAGCTTCGCGCAACGCTTGCGCGGCGGCTGGCTCGTCGCACTCGCGCAGCAACGCGTCAATTTCGAGCGCTTCGCCCGCGACTGGCATTTCCCATTCGTGACGGCTGTGCAAGCCGTTTGCCGCACTGCCTACCGTCTTGAACGTCTGCAGCCAGCCGTCGGGTGTATGACGCAGGCGCAACGCGCTCTTCGAGGCTGCCAGCGTGAGTTGCGGCGTGTCGAAGTAGATATTCGACAGCTTGATCGCGCGGCCCTCGTTACCAGTGCGCGCGACGAACCACTGCCCGGCCGCTTTCACTTGCGCGGCCGGCAGCAGCAACTTGATCTCGCGTTCCATGGCCATGTCGTGCTCCGCTGTGTGTGCGTTACGTGAGCTGCGGTGTGCTCACGCCGCGCCGGGGAAGAACATGCGAGCAAGCTCCACGCCCGGCTCGTCCGCGCGCATGAATGCCTCGCCGACGAGGAACGTGTTCACGTCCATCGCGCGCAGCCTTTCGACATCGACGCGCGACAGAATGCCCGATTCCGTTACCACGATGCGGTCGTCGGGAATCGCTTCGAGCATGCCGATGGTGTTTTCGATCGACGTCTCGAAAGTGCGCAGATTGCGATTGTTGACGCCGATCAGCGGCGTTTTCAGCGTGAGCGCCTGCATCAGCTCGTCGCTGTCATGCACTTCGACGAGCACCGCGAGGCCGAGCGAATGCGCGAGCGCTTCGAGGTCCTGCATCTCCGAAGTTTCCAGCGCGGCGGCGATCAATAGAATCGCGTCGGCGCCCATCGCGCGTGCTTCGACAATCTGGTACGGATCGACGATGAAGTCTTTGCGCAGCACCGGCAACTGGCACGCGGCGCGCGCCTGCTCCAGATACGCGACGCTGCCCTTAAAGAACTGCACGTCGGTCAATACCGACAGACAGGCCGCGCCGTGCGTTTCATACGAACGCGCGATTTGCGCAGGGACGAAGTTCTCGCGCAGAACGCCTTTGGACGGGCTCGCTTTCTTCACCTCGGCGATCACTGCGGCGAGACCGGCCGCATGTTTTGCGCGCAGAGCGCCGACGAAATCGCGAATATCGCGCGACGAGGCTTCGAGGCGCAGCTCTTCGAGCGGCGCGCTCTGTTCGGCGGCGCGGACTTCTTCGCGTTTGACCGCGATGATACGGTCGAGGATGTCGCTCATATGAATCTCGCTACGTTGGTTGCTGCGTGATTAGTGCTTGAATTGCTGCGTGAAGCGGATCAGTTCGTCGACTTTTGCGCGAGCCTTGCCGCTGGCGATGGCTTCGCGCGCAAGCTCGATGCCGTTCGCGATGGACGACGCCACATTCGCCGAGTACAGCGCCGTGCCCGCGTTCAGCGTAACGATCTCGCGTGCGACGCCCGGCTTGTTGTCGAGCGCTTCGAGCAGCATTGCTTTCGATTCCGTGGCGTCCGCCACTTTCAATGTTCGATTCGACACCATCTGCATGCCGAAGTCTTCCGGATGAATCTCGTACTCGCGCACTTCGCCGTCACGCAATTCGCCGACTTGCGTGGCCGCGCCGAGCGACACTTCGTCCATGCCGTCCATACCGTACACCACGAGCACGTGCTTTGCGCCGAGGCGCTGCATCACGCGAACCTGAATGCCGACCAGGTCCGCATGGAACACGCCCATCAGCTGATTCGGCGCGCCGGCAGGATTCGTCAGCGGACCCAGAATGTTGAAGATGGTCCGCACGCCGAGTTCACGGCGCACCGGCGCGATGTTTTTCATCGCCGGGTGATGATTCGGCGCGAACATGAAACCCATGCCGGTTTCGGCAATCGACGCTGCGACTTGTTCCGGCTGCAGGTCGATATTCACGCCGAGCGCTTCGAGCACATCTGCGCTGCCCGACTTGCTCGACACGCCGCGATTGCCGTGCTTCGCGACTTTCGCGCCGGCTGCGGCGGACACGAACATTGTCGCCGTCGAGATATTGAAGGTATGCGAACCGTCTCCGCCGGTGCCGACGATATCGACGAAGTTCGAGTTGTCCTGCACCTCCACGTGCCGGGCAAATTCACGCATCACCGTGGCGGCGGCGGTGATTTCGCCGATGGTCTCTTTTTTGACGCGCAAGCCTGTAATGATCGCAGCCGCCATGACGGGCGAAAGTTCGCCGCGCATGATGAGCCGCATCAGATGCAGCATTTCGTCGTGGAAAATCTCGCGGTGCTCGATGGTCCGTTGCAGCGCTTCTTGCGGCGTGATTGTCATGATGGTATCTCGCTTCATCAGGCGGTGCGTTGGGCCGGCTTCGCTTTTGACTGCTTCACGAAGTTTTCGAGCAGCGCGTGGCCGTGTTCGGAAAGAATCGATTCCGGATGGAACTGCACGCCTTCGACGGCCAGTTCCTTATGACGCACGCCCATGATCTCGCCGTCTTCGGTCCATGCCGACACTTCGAGACAGTCCGGCAGCGATTCGCGTTCGATAGCAAGCGAGTGGTAGCGGGTCACGACGAAATGCTTCGGCAAATCCGCGAACACGCCTTTGCAATCGGTCTCGATCGTGCTGACCTTGCCGTGCATGATGGTTTGCGCGCGCACGACGCGGCCGCCGAACGCTTCGCCGATCGCCTGATGGCCGAGGCACACGCCGAGAATCGGGGTCTTGCCGGAAAACTCGCGCAGCACGTCGAGCGTGATGCCGGCATGTTGCGGATTGCTCGGGCCGGGCGACAGGCAGATGCGCTCGGGGTTGAGCTTCGCGATTTCGTCCAGCGTGATTTCGTCGTTCCGATAGGTGCGCACGTCTTCGCCGAGTTCGCCGAAGTACTGCACCAGGTTGTAAGTGAACGAGTCGTAGTTGTCGATCATGAGCAGCATGGTGTGTCTCCGGTCAGAAGTCGCTATCGAGGCCGTCTTGAACCTGCTCGGCCGCGCGCAACACGGCGCGCGCCTTGTTCTCGGTCTCTTGCCATTCGGATTCCGGCACCGAATCCGCGACGACACCCGCCGCCGCCTGCACATACAGATTGCCGTTCGCGATCACGCCGGTGCGAATTGTGATCGCCAGATCCATTTCGCCAGTGAACGAAAGATAGCCGACTGCGCCGCCGTAGAGGCCGCGCTTCACGGGTTCCAGTTCGTCGATCAATTCCATCGCGCGGACTTTCGGCGCGCCCGACAGCGTGCCGGCCGGGAAAGTGGCGCGGAGCACGTCGAAATTAGTCGTGCCGGGCTTCAGCTTGCCTTCAACCGAACTCACGATGTGCTGCACGTGCGAGTACTTTTCGATCACCATCTTGTCGGTGACGACCACCGAGCCGATTTGCGCGATGCGGCCCACGTCGTTGCGGGCGAGGTCGATCAGCATGACGTGCTCGGCGATTTCCTTCGGGTCGTTCAGCAGTTCAGTGGCGAGTTCGGCGTCGCGTTCGGGCGTGTTGCCGCGCGGACGCGTGCCGGCGAGCGGACGAATCGTGACGATACGATCTTCGCCGCGCTTTTCCTGACGCACGAGAATTTCCGGCGACGCACCCACCACGTGGAAGTCGCCGAAATTGTAGTAGTACATGTACGGCGACGGATTGAGCGAACGCAGCGCGCGATACAGCGACAGCGGGTTGTCGCGATAGGGTTTCGTCAGACGTTGGCCAACCTGCACCTGCATCAGTTCACCGGCGGCGATGTATTCCTTCGCCTTGCGCACGGCGGCCAGATAGTCGTCTTTCGCAAACTCGCGGTACGTCTCGGTGCGCACGCTCGCCGAAGTGACCGGCGGCTCGACCGTTGCGCGCAAACGCTGGCGCAGTTCGCGCAGACGCTGCTTCGCCTTTGTGTAAGCCTCGGGCTGCGTCGGGTCGGCGTAGATCACGAGGTACAGCTTGCCCGCTAGGTTGTCGATCACCGCGACTTCCTCGGTCAGCAACAACTGGATGTCCGGCAGATTCAGATCGTCTTTCGGCGCGCTATGCGCGAGCTTTTTCTCGATGTAGCGCACCGCGTCGTAGCCGAAATAGCCCGCGAGGCCGCCGGCGAAACGCGGCAAGCCCGGCCGCTGCGCGACCTTGAAACGGCTTTGAAACTGCTGGATGAACTCGAGCGGATCGCCCTCGTGCGTTTCGACGACCTTGCCGTCGCGTACGACTTCCGACACGCCGTTACGCGTGCGCAGCAGCGTGCGCGCCGGCAGTCCGATGAACGAATAGCGGCCAAAGCGCTCGCCACCCACTACCGACTCCAGCAGGAACGAGTTCGCGCCGTTGCGCTCGGGTTGTGCGAGCTTCAGGTACAGCGAGAGCGGCGTTTCGAGGTCGGCGAGCGCTTCGGCGATCAGCGGAATACGGTTGAAGCCCTCGTTGGCGAGGGACTGGAATTCGAGTTCGGTCATGTTCCGATCCTGTACGTAGGTCCGGCGGCAGCGTGCGTCGGACAAAGCGGGGCATTGCGCGGCCGGTCAGGCGTTCGTGCGTTTTTTCGATGATGAACCGACCGGCGCGATTTTCCCATCGACGCGAGCACGGAGTTCCAGCCACGCACGTACTTTGCAGGTACACGCAGGCGGAATCAGCCGATGCAGCGAAACAGAACGATGGAAAAACGCGTGAGCGCAGCGAAGTAAAAAACGGTTGCCGAAGACGAGCTTCAGCGTACCTCAGGCGAGGTTAGCGCGACCAGCGACGCCAGGGCCAGGCTCCCCGGTCGATGCTAATCAGACTCCGTTTTTTATTCAGAAACATGAGGATGAAGGACTTTTCAAGTCGTGGATTGGTGCGCTGCGATCGCCTTGGCGGCGTCCAGTAGCGAGGCAACTATACCATCGGATTTTATTGTTTGTATAGCTTGCCCATGGTTGTAGCCATAGGGCACGGTGAGCGTCGCCATGCCTGCCGCGCGGCCCGCCAGCGCGTCGTTTTCCGAATCGCCGATGGCAACCGTGGCGCACGGCTCCACCCCGAGTTGCCCGGCGGCGGTGAGCATGGGCAGCGGGTCCGGCTTCTTTTTCGGCAGACTGTCGCCGCCGAGCACGACGCTGAAATATTGTGCGAGCCCATATTGCTGCAGCAGTTCGAGCGCGAAGCGATGCGGCTTGTTGGTCACGCACGCCAGCTTCAGACCGGCGTCACGCAGCGCGACGAGGCCGGCTTCCACATCTGGATAAAGGCGTGTGTGCAGGCCGTTGATCTTCGCGTACTCGGCCTGGTAAATTGCGAGCGCTTCGTCGAAACGGTCCTGCGCGTGCTCTGCTTCGAAGCGCGGCGCCAGCACGCTGCGGATTAGATGCTCGGAGCCTTTGCCGACATAGCCGACCACTTCTTCACGCGACGTTTCGACTGCGTCGAGTTGCGCGAGCATGCCGTTCAGGCCGGCGGTGAAATCGTCGGCGGTGTCGACCATCGTGCCGTCCAGGTCGATGATCGCGGCTTGCAGGCGCGGGCCGTTGAAAGTCGGGGCAGGGAACGAAGCGGTCATGTGGCGCGAGTGTCAGTGCTGAATGTTGGCGAGCGCGGCGCGCATCTTGTCGATCACGACCTTGTGATCCGGTTGGCCGAAAATGGCCGAGCCAGCCACGAAGGTATCCGCGCCGGCCGCCGCGATTTCGGCGATGTTGTCTACTTTCACGCCGCCGTCCACTTCCAGATGAATCTCGCGGCCGGTGCGCTCCTTGTACGCGTTGATACGTTTGCGCGCTTCGCGAAGCTTGTTCAGCGCTTCCGGAATGAACGACTGGCCGCCGAATCCCGGGTTGACCGACATGATCAGCACGAGGTCGAGCTTGTCCATTACGTGATCGAGGTAATTCAGCGAAGTGGCGGGGTTGAACACGAGGCCCGCCTTGCAGCCGTGGTCGCGAATCAGGGACAACGTGCGGTCGATGTGGTCCGAGCCTTCCGGGTGGAAGCTGATCAGATTCGCGCCCGCTTTCGCGAAGTCCGGCACGATGCGGTCGACGGGACGCACCATCAGGTGCACGTCGATCGGCACGTCTACATGCGGACGGATGGCCTCGCACACGAGCGGACCGATGGTCAGGTTCGGCACGTAGTGGTTGTCCATCACGTCGAAATGAATCCAGTCGGCGCCGGCGGCGACGACGTTGCGCACTTCTTCCCCGAGGCGGGCGAAGTCGGCGGACAGAATGCTGGGAGCGATTCGGAATTGCGTCATGGCGGCGGGCGGATGCAAGCGGGAAAGCGTCATTTTACCGTGTTGCGTCGCGCACGCACGAAGCGGCGGGCGGGCGCCGGAACGACGCGCGGCGCAGCCTCGAGTTTGAGCCGCGGGGATGGCAAAACGCCTTAAGCGTCCCTGGCCAAAGGATATGTCCGGTTGCGGGCGTGTCGCGCATGACGCAGAATGCCAATCCATGGCGCTGCGTCGCCAATGACCGCTAAAGCCATTGGCACTCGGGCTTTCCAGCGATTTTGTCGCCCCGTTTCACCAGATGGGAATCAGGATGAGCCAGTACGAATTCAGCGTGTCGGCGCAGGTGCAATTCCTGCCCGAAGAGTCGGACCCGGAGCGCCGCCAGTATGCGTTCGCCTATACGCTGACCATCCGCAACACCGGTCAGGTGCCTGCACAATTGATCGCGCGGCATTGGGTGATCACGGACAGCGACAAGACCGTGCAGGAAGTGAAGGGTTTGGGCGTGGTCGGGCACCAACCGTTGCTGAAACCCGGCGAGCAGTTCGAATATACGAGTTGGGCGGTCATTGCGACGCCGGTCGGCACGATGCGCGGGGAGTATTTCTGCGTGGCCGAAGACGGCGAGCGTTTCGACGCGCCGGTGCCGGAGTTCATTCTGCGCATGCCACGCACATTGCATTGAACCGTGAGCGCGGTTCACGGTCTTTAACGGTTCTATGCGCGCCGTGGAATGCGTGAATCGGCGCCGCTTCAGCGCGGTTCTTGCGGCTTCTGTGTTTCCTTGCTGCTGGCGCGCGCCGCTTTCTTTTTACCAGACGACGTCCACACAACGATGAACACGAGCAGGAACAGCGCGAGAAGCGATTCCAGCGCGAAGATGAGCATCGGGTATTCGTCGAACAGATCAGACATGGCGGTTTCCATTAAGAACGAACATTGTAGGCGTTTTGTCCGCGCGACCGGAGCCTGGCTCAGCGCGCTTTCAGTGGCGGCGATTCTCGCCGCTTGCGGTGGCGGCGGTGCGGTTCGCCCTGTGGTTTCTCCGCCCACGGGCGCGGCGATCATTCCTGGCCAGATCTCGGCGACGCGGCTCACGCCGGTGGCGTGGCAGCAGGTTCCCGGCTGGCAGGACGATTCTCTGATCGGCGCCACAGCGGCTTTGCGGCAGAACTGCGTGAGGCTTGCGCGCCAGGCGAACTGGGCGCGGGCATGTGCTGCGGCGGCGCAACTCGACGATCTCGACGCCACCAGCGCCCGCGCATTCTTTGAAGCGTATTTCACACCCTTTCAGCTAGCGAATACCGACGGCACGCTCGACGGACTCGTCACCGGTTACTACGAGCCGTTGCTGCGTGGCTCGCGCACGCGCCACGGCGTGTATCAAACGGCGCTTTATCGTTGGCCTTCCAGCTATCGTCCTGGCGCGGCGATGCCGCCGCGGGCGCAGCTCGAACGCATGGGCGTGCTCAACGGCAATGAACTCGTGTGGGTGGACGACCCGATCGAAGCGTTCTTTCTGCAAGTGCAGGGTTCCGGGCGCATCGTGATGGAAGATGGCAGCGTGATGCGCCTCGGTTTTGGCGGCACCAACAACCAGCCGTATAAATCCATTGGACGGTGGCTCCTGGATCGCGGCGAACTCACGCCCGCGCAGGCCACCATGCAAGGCATCAAGGCATGGGCGCGCGCGAACCCGAATCGGGTCGATGCGCTGCTCGATACGAACCCGCGTTTCGTGTTTTTCCGCGAGATGCCGTCGGCAGAGGGCGTGTCCAAAGCCGGCGCCGATGGTCCTATCGGCGCTTTGGGTGTGCCGCTGACGCCGGAGCGTTCCATTGCCGTCGATCCGACTTCGATCCCTCTCGGTACACCGGTGTTTTTGCAGACCACGCGCCCGCTGACAAACTCGCCGATGAACCGTCTCGTGTTTGCGCAGGACACCGGCTCCGCGATCAAGGGCGGAGTGCGCGCAGACTACTTCTGGGGCCTCGGCGACGACGCCGGCGATCTCGCCGGCAAAATGAAGCAGGGCGGCCGGATGTGGTTGCTGCTGCCGAATTCCTGATCTGGACTACGGCGCGCGAAGCCTTGCCGGAGGTGGCTGTCGCGCGGCGGTCCGGCTTGACCGCCGCTCCTGGCGCGGCGCAGCTTTGTGCGATTCCCGACGCTCGGCTTAAAGCCCCGACTTGCGCTTATCGACTACCCGGCGCGCCTTGCCCACCGAGCGTTCAATTCCGTTTACCGCAAGCACATTCACCACAGCGCTGACGCCGATCAGCGCTTTGATGTCATAGGCCAGCGCCTGCTTGGCCGTGTTCAATACGGACGTGTCCGGCGCCGTTTCCGGACAAGGCTCCACGTTCAGCGTCAAAACGTCGAGCGGGCCTTCCCTGGTGAGTACGATCTGATAGTGAGGCGCGAGCGCGTGCTGCTTGAGCAGCAGCTCCTCGATCTGCGTGGGAAACACGTTGACCCCGCGCACGATCATCATGTCGTCTGAGCGGCCGGTGATCTTTTCCATACGACGCATGGTGCGCGCGCTGCCCGGCAAGAGACGCGTGAGGTCGCGCGTCCGGTAACGGATGATCGGCAACGCCTCTTTGGTCAGCGACGTGAACACCAGTTCGCCCAGTTCGCCGTCCGGAAGCACCTCGCCCGTTTCGGGATCGATGATTTCTGGGTAGAAATGATCTTCCCAGATGGTCGGGCCGTCTTTTGTCTCGACGCATTCCGACGCCACGCCGGGGCCCATCACTTCCGACAAGCCGTAGATGTCGACAGCGTCGATCCCCATGCGCTTCTCGATTGCGTGACGCATGTCGTTCGTCCACGGCTCCGCACCGAAGATGCCTATGCGCAGCGAACAACTGGCCGGGTCGACGCCCTGGCGTTCGAGTTCGTCGGCGATCGAGAGCATGTAGCTCGGCGTCACCATGATGATGTCGGGCCGGAAGTCCTGGATCAGTTGCACCTGTTTTTCAGTCTGACCGCCGCCGAACGGGATGACGGTGAGGCCTGCGCGCTCTGCACCGTAATGGGCGCCGAGGCCGCCCGTGAACAGGCCGTATCCGTAGCTCACGTGAACTTTGTCGCCGGGTTTGGCGCCCGCGGCGCGGATTGAACGCGCTACCAGATTGGCCCACGTGTCGATATCGCGCGCGGTGTAGCCCACCACAGTGGGCTTGCCGGTCGTGCCCGACGAAGCATGAATGCGTGAAATTCGGTCTTGCGGCACAGCGAACATTCCGAACGGATAGCTGTCACGCAAATCTTTTTTCGTCGTGAATGGGAAGCGGGCGAGATCCGCAAGCGTGGTCAGTTCGCTCGGGTGGACGCCAGCTTCGTCAAACTTGCGACGATAGACCGGCGAGTTTTCGTAAGCGTGGTTCAGCGACCATTTGAGCCGTTCAAGTTGAAGCGCGCATAGCTCGTCGCGGCTGGCGGTCTCGATGGGGTCGAGGGGAAGGGCGGTGGTCATCGAATGTCTCCTTGCTGCTTCAATGCTCAGGTCTGATATGCGTTGCGCTCAAGCGCGAAACCAGGTGCGGCGTTCGCCGACCGCGCCCTCTGCGGGGGCTCGGTTGCCGGTGTCACCGATCAATGGCGCTTTGGACTGGCGACTCTTGCGAGGAGCGTCTTGCGTGCGCCTCTTTGCCGGTCATGCCGACACTCCTGCGTCTTAGTCCGGTGACGCCCCTGCCGTGCGGGATGCTATCGGCGGGATCACATTGCCTTTGATCTGCGCCGATTTGCCGCGAAACATCGCGACTGTATCGCCCGCACGATTAGTTACTCGAATATCGTAAATGCCCGTGCGGCCGCTCAATGTCTGCTCGACCGCCTCTGCGGTGAGCACGTCGCCACCATGCACGGGTCGCAGGAATTCGATCGAGCATCCTGACGCGACGGTGTTCAGGTTGTACGAGTTGCAGGCGAACGCAAAGGTCGAATCGGCGAGCGTAAATATCAGGCCGCCATGGCAGATTTGATGACCGTTCAGGAAGTCGTCCCGTACGGCCATGCGCAAACGCGCGTAGCCGGCGCGCACTTCCATGATTTCGAGACCGAGCGCGCGGCTGCACGCATCGTTTTCGTACATCGCGGCGGCGGTTGCGCGGGCGAGTTCGTCGGGCGTCATTTCGGCGGGATACAAAGGTTGCGTCGACATATCAGCGGCCCTCGAAACGCGGTGCGCGTTTTTCGACGAAGGCCTGCACGCCCTCTGCGTAGTCGTGCGAGGCACCCAGTTCGCGTTGCAGATCGCGTTCGAGATCCAGTTGCTGATCGAGCGTCTGAGTTGCGCCGGCGCGCATGGCCTGCTTAATTGCGGCGATGGCGCGCGTCGGTTGCTGCGCGAGTTGCGCCGCCAGTTTGGCTGCGGTGGCCGCCAGTTCCTGATCGTCCACCGTTTGCCAGATAAGTCCCCAGCTTTCGGCTTTTTCGGCGCTGAGTTTGTCGCCGGTAATGGCGAGTCCTAATGCGCGTGCCATGCCGACACGCTGTGGCAAGAACCAGGTGCCACCCGAGTCCGGCACGAGGCCGATCTTCACGAATGCCTGGATGAAACTGGCAGAACGAGCCGCGAGCACGATGTCGCAAGCGAGCGCAAGGTTTGCGCCGGCGCCCGCAGCTGTCCCGTTGACTGCCGCTATGACGGGCAACGGCAACGCTTGCAGTCGGCGGATCAAAGGGTTGAAGTGCAAGTCGATCAATTCGCCCAGATCGGTCATCGCGCCGGGCGTGAAGTCGAGGTCGGCGAGGTCTTGTCCTGCGCAGAATCCGCGCCCCGCGCCAGTCAGAACGAGAGCGCGGGCACCTGAGGTTTCGACCTCGTTGAGCGCCGCGTTCAGCTCCTGATGCATCGCGCGCGTGAAGCTGTTCAGCTTGTCCGGGCGGTTCAGCGTGATGGTTGCTACGCGGCTCGCTGCGTCGATGTCGAGGCCGATCGCTTCATATGCCATTGGGTGTCTCCTCAAAGTCTCTTTTTGCCAGGCTGCAGCGCTTACGTACGAGGTCAAAGCCGTTCGATTACGAGCGCGATGCCCTGGCCGACGCCGATGCACATCGTGCAGAGCGCAAAGCGGCCGTTGCTGCGTTCCAACTGATGCAGCGCGGTCGTGACAAGGCGTGCGCCCGATGCACCGAGCGGATGGCCGAGCGCAATTGCTCCGCCGTTGGGATTGACGCGCGGGTCGTCGTCGCGCAGGCCGAGCATGCGCAGAACCGCGAGGCCTTGCGACGCGAACGCCTCGTTCAACTCGATCACGTCCAGCTGATCGAGCGTCATGCCCAGTTGCCTGAGCAGCTTTTGCGTGGCAGGTGCCGGCCCAATGCCCATGATTCGCGGTTCGACGCCCGCCGTTGCCATGCCCACCACGCGTGCGCGACGGCGCAGGCCATATTGGTCGGCCGCCTGTTGACTGGCAATGAGGAGTGCGCAAGCGCCGTCGTTCACTCCCGACGCGTTGCCTGCGGTTACAGTGCCGTCGGGGCGGACTACTCCCTTGAGCTTGGCCAGGCTTTCGAGCGATGTTTCGCGCGGATGTTCGTCGAGCGTCACACGAATCGCATCGCCCTTTTTCTGCGCGATTTCCACGCCGACGATCTCCTGTGCGAGCGTACCGTCGCGTTGCGCGCGGGCAGCCTTTTGCTGGCTGACCAACGCGAATGCGTCCTGATCGGCCCGGCTGATCCCAAACTGCTCAGCCACGTTTTCCGCGGTCTCGGGCATTGAATCGACGCCGTACTGACGTTTCATTAGCGGATTGACGAAACGCCAGCCAATCGTCGTGTCGTGGATTTCCGCTTGCCGCGCGAATGCGCTCGCCGCCTTGCCCATGACGAACGGCGCGCGAGTCATGCTTTCGACTCCGCCGGCGATCATCAACTGCGCTTCACCTGCCTTGATTGCGCGCGCGGCTGTTCCGACGGCGTCCATGCCAGAGCCGCACAGACGGTTTATCGTCGCGCCGGGTGCGTCTGCCGGCAGTCCCGCGAGCAGCGCCGACATGCGAGCGACGTTACGGTTGTCTTCGCCGGCCTGATTGGCGCAGCCGTAGATCACGTCGTCGACGGCACGCCAGTCCACGCCAGGATTACGCTCGATCAATGCCTTGATCGGCACGGCGCCGAGGTCGTCGGCCCGGACATCTTTCAGGGCGCCGCCGTAGCGGCCGATGGGAGTGCGAATCGCGTCGCAGATATAGGCGTCGTTCATAAGGTTCCTGCTAGGAAGACCGGCGCGCGGGCCGATCCGATGTCTCATGTTAGTTGGCGCGCACGGCGTGGTCCATTCGGCCAAACGGCATAGGACAAGCCGTGCGTTTGTCTTATGACGTTCAGCCAGCTACCGCCGGCGCGGCTTTCGGTTCAACATGAACGCGGCTCTGAATTACACGGAAGCGATTCGCGACGAAGGCCGCATCGGCGAGAGCGGCATTTGCAGCCGGATTCGCGCCGGTGCCATGAAAGTCAGAGAAAGCTGCCGACTGATTGACGAACACACCGCCCGTCAAATTGATTGATAGCGCGACGCCGCCGCGGATCGATGCCTCGTGTGCCTGGTCGAGCACGGCTTCGTCGGTGCTGTAGACGGACAGGGTGAGTGCGCCGTGCTCGGCTGCGATGGTGCCGGCGAGATCGAGGGAATGAGCGGTCGAGTCGGTGGCGATAACGAACGATATCGGGCCGAACCATTCCTTGGTGAACTGCTCGCCGTCGGTTGCAGCGTCGAGTTGCAGCACGAGCGGAGTGCGCACGCGGGCACCGGCGAAAGCCGGGTGCTCGAGCGCCTGGCTTTCGACCAGCACGCGGCCGAGCGTGGCGGCTTCGTCAACGCGCTGGGCGACGCCTTCGTTCTGAATGGCGCCCAGCAGTTCCACGGCGCGGGCTGGGTCGGCAACCAGTTTCTGCACGGCGCCGGCAATGGCCTGAGCGACTTCGTCGAAGCTGAGCGTGCCGTCCGCAGTCTGGATGCCGTCGCGCGGCACGTAGATGTTTTGCGGCGCGGTGCACATCTGGCCGGAATAGAGCGCGAGCGAGAAAGCAATGTTGCGCGCGACGGCTTTGATGTCGTCGGCCGAATCGATCACGATCTGATTCACGCCGGCTTTCTCGGTGTAGACCTGCGCCTGATGCGCGTTGCGTTCGAGCCACGTGCCGTTTTGCGTGCTGCCGGTGAAATCGATCAGTTTGATCTCCGGGCGCACGGCGAGGCTCTGGACGATCGCGCCGTCGTTCGGTTCAG
This sequence comes from Paraburkholderia caledonica, assembly GCF_000383275.1. NCBI lineage: Bacteria > Pseudomonadati > Pseudomonadota > Betaproteobacteria > Burkholderiales > Burkholderiaceae > Paraburkholderia > Paraburkholderia caledonica. Next base: position 144,123 of record NZ_KB911047.1, read on the forward strand.
TTGCTAGCAGCGTGACGACGTTTGGATCGAAACCGGCTTCGCGTAGAACGTCCCGCGCAATTCGCACGGTCACGGCGAGCGGCAGAATTGCGCCGGGATGTGGTTTGACGATCACGGCGTTGCCGGTTGCGAGGTCGGCGAACAGACCCGGATAGCCGTTCCACGTCGGGAACGTGCAGCAGCCGAGAACGAGCGCGGTGCCTCGCGGTACGATCGTGTAGCGCTTCTGCATGGCGAGTGGAGGGTTCTTGCCTTGCGGTTTTTCCCAGTGGGCGTCGGCGGGGATGCGGCGCAATTGGTCCCAGGCGTACACGACGGCTTCGAGCGCCCGGTCCTGCGCGTGCGGGCCCCCGGCCTGGAAGGCCATCATGAAGGCCTGGCCGGTTGTGTGCATCACGCTATAGCCGATCTCGAAGCTGGCTCGATTCAAGCGCGCGAGAATTTCGAGCGATACGCCGATCCAGGCTTGGGGGCCTGCAGCGCGCCAGTCGCGTTGCGCTTCCGCAGCGGCCGCCAGCAGCGCGTCGGGATCCGATTTAGGGTATCGAATGCCGAGCGGAAATCCGAACGGTGATACTTCGGTGCCAACGGTTTCTCCGGTCGACGGTTGGTCCAACTCGAACGTGGCGTTCAGATGCGCTTTGAACGCGGCTTCGCCGTCCGCGTTGGCTGTTTCCCCGTACACTTTCGGGCTGGGCATCTCAACGAAAGGGCTCCAGTAACCGCGCGTTTCGACCGCGGCGAGCGCCTTTTGCAGCGTGTCTTCGTGCTTGGTGAATAACGGATGTGTCATGGCAGAGGGCTTGGTGTACGTTGGGGAAAAGCCTGTCTAATAATTGACCGACCGGTTGGTTGGGGAATGTTAGCATTATTAAGATGGCTGCGCGAAGCGTTTTCGCGCTCGATTAACCACTAGGAGGCGGCATGGTTTACGAGAACATTCTGGTCGAAACGCGCGGGCGGGTCGGCCTCGTCACGTTGAATCGCCCTAAAGCGCTGAATGCTTTGAATGATGCTTTGATGGACGAGCTCGGAGCGGCACTGCGCGAGTTCGATGCAGACGACGCGATTGGCGCGATCGTGTTGACGGGCAGCGAAAAGGCGTTTGCGGCGGGCGCCGACATCGGGATGATGTCGACCTACTCCTATATGGATGTCTACAAGGGCGACTACATCACGCGTAACTGGGAAACGGTTCGCTCCATTCGTAAGCCGATCATTGCAGCGGTGGCGGGGTTTGCATTGGGCGGCGGCTGTGAACTGGCGATGATGTGTGACATGATCTTCGCCGCCGACACGGCGAAGTTCGGCCAGCCGGAAATCAAATTGGGAATCATGCCGGGTGCCGGCGGCACGCAGCGCCTGCCGCGCGCGGTCTCAAAGGCTAAGGCAATGGACCTGTGCCTGACGGCGCGTTTTATGGACGCCGCTGAAGCAGAGCGCGCCGGATTGGTATCGCGCGTAATTCCCGCCGCGTCTTTGATTGACGAGGCGATCGCCGCCGCCGCGACTATCGCGGAGTTTCCGCTACCGGCGGTCATGATGGTGAAGGAGTCGGTCAATCGCGCATACGAAACGACGCTTGCCGAAGGTGTGCATTTCGAGCGTCGCCTCTTCCATTCGCTCTTTGCCACGGAAGATCAAAAAGAGGGGATGGCGGCGTTCGTCGAAAAGCGCAAACCGGTTTTCAAGCACCGTTAATACGCTTGTCAAAATAACGCTTGCAAGGCGCTGGCCGGCTCGCTAGAATCTCGCTCTTTCGTGCTCCGGACACCGGGGCACGGGAAGCGGGAAAGCCAGTAGTGGCAAGGCTTCGAGCGGTGGCGGCAGGTTCAGGCAGTAACAGAAACCTGTTGACGGCGCAGCCGGAGTTCTTCATAATCTCGTTTCTCTGCTGCAGATGCAGCGACGCAGAACGAAGCGGTGCCGG
>NZ_KB911048.1:0-141548 GCF_000383275.1 Paraburkholderia caledonica
TGTCGAGACCGCTGATCGTGCCAGCCAGTTGGCCGGTTGCCAGGGAACCGCTACCCAGGCTAGCTGCCGACATGCTCTTCGACAGGTCGAGGTTGATCGTCTGACCGACGTTCGCGCCAACCTGGAAGCCCACGATACCAGCCGAGCCGTCCAGAATGTTCGTGCCGTTGTACGTCGTTTGCGACGCGATACGATTCACTTCCTGGATTTGCTGTGCAACTTCTTTCTGCAGAGCTGCCTGGTCCGACGAGGACATCGTGCCCGTCGAAGCTTGCACAGCCAGCGTACGGATACGTTGCAGGCTGGACGTCAGCGAGGACAGCGCGCTCGACGCGGTCTGAATCAGCGAAACGCCGTCGTTCGCGTTCGACACGCCTTGGCCCAGACCGTTGATCTGGGTTTGCATACGCGTCGAGATCGCCAGACCTGCTGCATCGTCAGCTGCGCTGTTGATGCGCTTGCCCGACGACAGGCGGGTGATAGCTTGCGACAGGGCGCTTTGCGAGCCGTTGAGGTTTTGCTGTGCAACCAGCGAGTTGATATTGCTATTGATTCCGAGCATGGAAAATCTCCTAAATAAGCCTGAGCCCAATACGCCACGTTGGCATCGGCGGAAGCACTCGTTCATTGCTGGCCGCCTCAATGAAGGTTGACGGCACCCCTAAAAAACTTGAGGGACTTTCTTTTATCGCGCTCCAACCGCTATCGCTGGCGAGGCGTGTGCGCCCCGCCCGACAAGGGTTTGCGGTGCGATTCACGGGTGCGCTGCACGATTTGAAAAGGCGGCGTATTCTCTTTTTCTCTTGTGAATAAAGCCGGAAGAAATCATGCAAAGACGCCGCATTGGACGCTCGGAATTGCAAGTCGCACCGCTTATGTTCGGTGGCAATGTATTCGGCTGGACCGCCGATGAAGCGACGTCGTTTTCGATTCTGGATGCCTTCGTCGACGCCGGACTGGACTTCATCGATACGGCCGACGTCTATTCCGCCTGGGCGCCCGGCAATCAGGGCGGCGAGTCCGAAACCGTCATCGGAAAGTGGTTCCGGCGGAGCGGCAAGCGCGACAAAATCGTGCTGGCGACGAAAGTGGCGAAGCATCCGCAGCGTAAGGGACTTTCGGCGGCGAACATTCAGGCGGCAGTGGAAGACTCGCTGCGCCGCTTGCAAACCGATTACATCGACGTGTACTTTTCCCACGAAGACGATACCGAAACGCCGCTTGCCGAGACACTCGGCGCGTACCAGCGGCTGATCGAAGCCGGCAAGGTGCGAGTGATTGGTGCGTCTAATTACAGCGGTGCGCGCGTCGAGGAGGCGCTTGCCGTGTCCCGCCAGCACGGGCTGCCTGAGTATCAGGTGTTGCAACCGGAATACAATCTGTACGATCGGGCCGAGTATGAGACCGACATTGAGCCGGTTGCGGTGGCCCATCAGTTAAGTGTGGTCGTGTATTGGAGTCTTGCAAGCGGATTCCTCTCGGGAAAGTACCGTTCGCAGGAAGATCTCGCCAATAAGGCGCGAGGTAGCCGCGTGGAAAAGTATCTGAACCCACGTGGTTTGCAGATTCTCACGGCGCTCGACCGCGTCGCGGCGCGGCATGGCAGCACGCCGGCCAGCGTCGCGCTGGCATGGCTGATCGCGCGACCGAGCGTGACCGCGCCGATCGCGAGCGCGACGTCGCTGCAGCAGCTGGAAAGCCTTGTCGCCGCAGTTCATCTGACGCTCACCAGTACCGACATCCGCGAACTGGACGATGCGAGCGCATGAATCGCCCGGATGGCCTGGCGTAATCCCTAAACCCCTGGTAGCATGGAGAGTTTCCTGATATCATCGGGAGTGAATTGAGATCTTTGCCTGTTTCGTCATCGGTTTTCCGTTGGTGAAAGGTTGGCGAAACGGCAGCAGACGCGGCTTTGCAGTACGTCTGTCCGCGTTCCGCGGTGAGCTCCGCACCTCTCTTTTCCGGCCTCCGTGGCCGCTTTGCCTCTCGTTTCATTCGTGGTTTGGCCGGGTTCTTCCCGCGTTTGCCTGTTACTGGCCATGAATCGAAACGACCGGAGGGCCGGCGCGTGAGCGGTCTCCGCCACGCAATCAACCCATATCAAGTGATTGAGTTAGGAATTACATGACGACGATTCTTCTGAAGGAAAACGAGCCGTTCGAAGTGGCGATTCGCCGCTTTCGTCGCGCAATCGAAAAGAACGGCCTGATCGCAGAACTGCGTGAGCGCCAATCGTACGAAAAGCCGACTACGGCACGTAAGCGCAAGAAGGCTGCTGCTGTGAAGCGCCTGCACAAGCGCCTGCGCAGCCAGATGCTGCCGAAGAAGCTGCACTAAGCAAGCTTCTCAGCACGTCAGAACGGCGGTGTGAGCTTCGAAAGAAGCCACACCGCCGTTTTGCTTTGTGGTCGCAGTTGACGCGGCTTTACCGTGTTGAGCAGGCCGGTGCCGCGCCGTGCTCAGGCGTCGCCAGACGACGCCTCGCGCGTAGTTACGCTGCGCTCTTCAACTTGTGCACGGAGAGCCCGAATTGACGCGCGATCGAGTTCAGGCGCTCGTCCCATTCCCACGTGCCGAACACGTCGTGCACGTTTTGCAGGCAGCTGAGCAGATCGACGGTGGCCTGATCGTACACATTGATGCGCGAACGCAGCAGCGCTTTCCTCAGCGCTGCCACGCCGACGTCCATATACGCGGGCGCCGGGACGGGCGTCTTGCCGATATAGCGCACGGGCACGCCTTCCATAGCCGTCATATAGTCGCGCAGCTTGATGAAGTTGCCGACAGGGCAGCCGCCACAATAGCCACGATAGGCGCCGCCTCCGCGTGGCAGCAGTGCTGCGCGCTTCTGGCCGAAAAGGTGGCTCACGGCCCGGTCGTAAATGTCCTGATGGGTGAGGAAGGTAACGGTTTTCATGGTTGGTCTCGCGATGCTGCGCGGTGGTTACTCGTTGATGAGCGTCTGATACCAGTATCCAGCCTGCGTTCGCTGTCCAAGCCCCGACTAGCATGGCGAAAAGCCTTCAATTCCGGGCTTTGCCCGTGGATTTGCCGCGTGACTCAGGCGGGCGCCCAAGCACAGCACAAGGAGGCTCAAGCGGCCCCAACAGGCTCCAATCGCCACTGGTTGCCGCAAACGCAGCGACGCTCATAACCGTATAACGACCAACATCCGTGATAAGCGCAGCAGGGCTTTACCGGATAGCGGTTTCGACCGGTGCGCAAGGACCGTGTAGGCAGGCGAGCGCTGCCTCCCACGCGCCCGGCACCGTCACCGTGTAGTCCCCGCGGCTAACCGGCCTTGCGAGCCCGTCCCTTCTTGCCGAGGGCGGCGCAGCGCGCGCGGCACATGCAGGTCACCTCGTGATCGTTCACCATGCCGACCGCCTGCATGAACGCATAACAGATGGTCGAGCCGACGAACTTGCAGCCGTAGCGCTTCAGCGCTTTGCTAAGTGCATCGGAAACCTCCGTCGATGCCGGCGCGTACTTGTACGACGCCCACTCGTTCTGAATCGGCGTGTTGTCGACGAAAGACCAGACGAAGTCGGCGAGCGATCCGTGTTTGGCCCGGATCTGCTGCACGGCGCGCGCATTCGTGATGGCGGACTCGATCTTGCCGCGATGGCGCACGATGCCTTCGTCCGCCACGAGCGTGTCGACGTGCTGCGGCGTGAAGCGCGCGACCTTGTCGATATCGAAGTCGGCAAACGCGCGCCGGTAGCCCGCTCGCTTGTTGAGAATCGTCGACCACGATAGTCCGGCTTGCGCGCCTTCCAGCACGAGCATTTCGAAAAGATGCTGGTCCTCGCGCGACGGCACGCCCCATTCAGTGTCGTGATACTGTGCGAGCGCTTCGCTCGATACCCAATTGCATCGTTGTGTCATGTGGCGCTCCCGGTAGTCATGTCGCTCGCCAGCATAGCGGAACGCCTGGACGTCGCAAGCTAGCCGTTCGGCCAATTGCCGGATCGAAACAGACCTGCCACGCTATGCACATTTCCCACGAAACGCACCTCTCTCAATGAACGAAGACCTATTTCTGATCGGCGTTGACGGCGGCGGCACCGGCACACGCATCGTGCTGGCCGACGCGCACGGGCGCGAGTTGGCGCAGGCGGCAAGTGGGCCGTCGGGTCTTGGCTTGGGCGTCGAACGCGCGTGGCAAGCAATCGCGGCTGGCTGTGCCGATGCATTCGCGCAGGCGGGCGCCGCGCTTGACTGGTCACGCTGCGTACTGGGTTGCGGTCTCGCGGGCGTGAACAATCGCGACTGGCTGGCGGCATTTCTCGCGCAGGCGCCAGCTTTGGCCGGGCTCGCCGTAGAAAGCGACGCGTACACAACATTGCTTGGCGCGCATGGCAGCGCGTATGGCGTGATTGTCGCGCTCGGCACGGGCAGCGTTGCGGCGGCGGCCGACCGCGACGACGGCGAATTCCGGACGGTCAGCGGGTATGGTTTTCCGTCGGGTGATGAAGCGAGCGGCGCCTGGCTCGGAGTGCGAGCCATTGTTCACGCACAGCACGCGCTCGACGGACGGGGGCCGAACGACGACCTCGCGCAGGCGCTCCTGGCCCATGTCGGCGCACACGATCGCGACGAACTTGTCGTGTGGCTTTGCGAAGCCAATCAGACCGCGTATGCGAGCCTCGCGCGGATCGTGATTGCGCACCGCGCGCATCCATTCGCCGCGCGGCTGCTTGGCGAAGCGGGGCTTCAGATCGGCAAAATGATTGCCGCGCTCGATCCATCTGGGGCGTTGCCCATAGCCTTGTGCGGCGGCCTCGGGGCGCCGTTGCGCGAGTATGTGCCGCAGATCTATCAGGGACGGCTGCGCGAACCGTTGTCCGACTCCGCGCATGGTGGTTTGCAGCTGGCGCAGCGTCAAGCCGCGCGGCTTGTGGGCGACGCGTGAGCCAGTGTCTGACCGGCGTCCGGCGTGGACGCGAGCGCCGCGCGTTCAATGCCGACGGGAAGCGTTCGGGGCCCATCTCGTCATCGACGGTAAAATAGCGCCTTCCACGCTGCTCGCCTGCTCACTATGTATAAAGTCATCGCCACGGATCTCGACGGCACGCTGCTCAATGCCGACCATCAGGTCGACCCGTTCACGGTCGCCACCGTGCGCAAGCTGGAAAGCGACGGCGTGCAATTCGTGATCGCAACGGGTCGCCATTTCTGCGACGTCGCGGGTATTCGCGACATTCTCGGCATCAAGCCGTATCTGATTACGTCGAACGGCGCCCGTATCCATGCGCCCGACAATACTGTGATCCACGCCGACGACCTGCAGCCCGCCATCGTGCAACGCCTCGTGCAGCCCGGAATTGTCGGCGAGCACGGTCGCGTCATCGTCAACCTGTTCGCCGACCAGGCGTGGCTGATCGACCGGGACGCGCCGGAGCTGCTGAAGTTTCATCAGGATTCCGGCTTCACCTATGAAGTCGCCGAACTGCTCGCGCACGACGGCGTCGATATCGCCAAGGTTCTTTACATCGGCGATCCGGCGGATCTGGCCACGGTCGCGGACAATCTCGCACGCGAGTTCGACGACGCGCTCTATGTGACATATTCGCTGCCGGACTGCCTGGAGGTGATGACGGCGAATGTCTCGAAGGGACGCGCGTTGCAAATCGTGCTCGAGCGCGTGGGCGTGGATGCTGCGCATTGCGTGGCTTTCGGCGACAACATGAACGATATCGACCTGCTCGAAACGGCCGGCCATCCGTTCATGATGAACAACGCGAATCCCGATCTGATCACACGGCTGCCGAACGTGCCGCGGATAGGCAACAATTTCGAAGCGGGCGTCGCGCATCACTTGCGCAAGCTGTTTTCACTTGACGACGAACTGACGGCCTGACGACCGGAGTCTTGAATGCGACCGGCCCGCATCGCACGATGGCAGATGCGGGCCGGTTGACTAGATGCCGGCGTCTCTCCGGCTCTCGTTGCCGACTTACCTACCAGTCGGAATCACTAGTCGTAACCATTAGTCGCGCCATCCGCCACGGCGGTCGCCGTGATCGCGCCGGTCGTCGTGGCCCCAACGGCGGTCGTCCCGATTCCAGCCGTGCTCGTAACGGCGGTCGCCGCGATAATAGTCGCCGCGATCGTAGCGATGGCCCCAGCCGCTATTGCCGTAGTACACGGGCTGCGGTGCTGCGTAGACCGGCGCTGGGCGGGTGTAGACAGGCGCGCCGAGCGACAGCCCGATGTTCAGATCCGTGTGTGCTTGCGCTACACCGCATGCGCCCGCTGCGAGACCTGCGGCAACCAGCAATTGAGTGACGATGCGTTTCATGTTGTTCTCCATCCAAGAGCCTGCTGTGAAGCGACGAGTGTTTGTCGCACAGGTTCAATCTACGCATTGCGCCTCACGAGTACTGCGACCAGATGTTACGGACTGCAAGCATCGTCGCAGTGCTTGAAAGCATCCACTCGCGCCTGCTCTGCGTCGGATCGGCGCCACTCATTCAACGGAAAGCCCGTCGCAGCGGGGCGTTGGGGCAGATAAGTGGCGCGCGCATCGAATTGATGGCAACTAAGGCAGGCGTTTGCCGGCATGGCGCGTAATCCCGGCTTACATCTGTATAACGGATTAATCTGGTCCTTTCGACGAATCCGCTGAGATGGCCGGGCGTGAAACGGCCGCGAAGACCCACTCTATAAATACTGCGGAAGCTGCCGCTCGACTGCTCCGGCACGCGGCCTTCATAAAAAAACGGGCGCCGTAGCGCCCGTTCGAACCCGCAGCCAACCGGTTCCGGTTAGTCCAGTGCCAGCTTCCGCGCGTTAGCGTCGCGGCTTTCCGCGACCAGCGGATACAGCACGCCGGCAATAACGGCGCCGATGATCGGCGCGATCCAGAAGAGCCACAACTGATCCACCGCAGCCCCGCCGACGAAAAGCGCCGGGCCGGTCGAGCGTGCCGGGTTGACCGAGGTGTTCGTCACCGGAATCGAGACAAGGTGAATCAGCGTCAGACACAAGCCGATGGCAATAGGCGCAAAACCGGCCGGCGCGCGTTTGTCAGTCGCTCCGAGGATGACGAAGAGGAAGAAGCCCGTCATAACCGCCTCGCAGACGAATGCCGCGGCGAGCGAGTAGTGGCCCGGCGAGCGCTCGCCATAACCGTTGCTCGCGAAACCGCTCGCGACGAGTTCGAAGCCGGGCTTGCCCGAGGCGATCAATGCCAGCACCGCCGCGCCCGGCACGGCGCCGACCACCTGCGCGACGATGTACGGAACCAGGTCGCGAGCCGGGAAACGGCCGGCCACTGTCAGGCCGACGCTGACTGCCGGGTTCAGATGGCAGCCGGAAATGTGGCCGATTGCATACGCCATGGTCAGCACCGTCAGCCCGAAAGCGAGCGATACGCCGACGAAGCCGATGCCGAGGCCATGCACCGGACCGGCGAAGTTGGCGGCGAGAACAGCGCTGCCGCAGCCTCCCAGCACGAGCCAGAAGGTGCCGAACAACTCGGCAGCAAGGCGCTTTGACAACTGCATGATTGGTAATCCTAAAATAGTTGATGCTCTGAAAGCACGGAGTCTGGGCGCACGCTCCGGGCGGGCGCGTGCCTTTGAGCGCCCAATTCTAGGGAAAGACTCGCCAATCGGGTGTCAAGAATTGTCAATGCCGGGCGGCATTACCGATTATTCCGGGATAAAGCCGTTTTGCAATTCATCAACCTTAATAATTATCAGAAGATACCGTCCTAAATCAGTAATGTTATCCATTGCGAATTTTTATAATTACAGTTAGTCTGCGAAGCGAATGAGATCTAAAAGGGGAGAACCGGAATGTCTCAATATGCAGACCTCAAGGCGCAGATCGCCAAATTGCAGGCACAAGCAGAAGAAGCCCGCCGTACGGAAATCGACAATGTGATAGCCGACATCCGCCAAAAAATCGCCGAATACGGCCTGACTGCACAGGACCTCGGCTTTGCAGTAGCCGCCAAGCGCGGACGCCCGCCCAAGAAGGCGCCGCTGCCGGCTAAATATCAAGACCCGAAAACAGGTAGTACCTGGAGCGGCCGGGGAAAACCGCCCAAGTGGATCGTTGGCAAGAACCGTGAACGCTTTTTGATTGGTGCAAGCTGAGTCGTTCGCGAGTGAACGAAAGCGAATTGAAGGATCGGCGCGAGTCCGGGTTTAGTGGGCTGTTCTAATCGGACATGGAAGCGTATCCACATCGCCATTAAAAAAGCCGCCTTTGAGAGGCGGCTTTTCTGTAAATGAAGCGGGATAAGTCCGAGTTACCGTTTGCGCAAACGATTCACGTGGAAAAAATACCTGCATTCCGTGCGTCAATCGAAAAGCGCTTCAGGCATGTGAGCCTGGATGGCGACAGAGTACTGGCCCGTTTAAAGCACCAGTATCCTGGTTGCGCCGCCATCTTCAGGCTCACCACGCTTTAGCCCACCGCAACCTGGCGCAGCATCGGCCGACGCGAAGCCTCGATCAGCGCCGAGTACGCGTCAACGTAGTTGCGTGCCATCGTCTTCGAACTGAAACGGCGTTCGAACTGCGCGCGGATTTCGCTGCGCGACAACTCGTCGAGACGTTGAAGCGCCGCCACCGCGCCTTGCACGTCTTCTACGATATAGCCGGTTACGCCATGGTCGATCACTTCCGGCACCGAACCGCGGTTGAACGCGATCACCGGCGTGCCGCAGGCCATCGACTCGATCATGACGAGGCCGAACGGCTCGGACCAGTCGATCGGGAACAGCAGCGCCTTGGCACCCGACAGGAACTCGGGCTTTTGTGCCTCGTTGATCTCGCCGACGAACTCCACATGCGCCTGCGACAACAGCGGCTCGATCTCGCGCTTGAAGTAATCCTGGTCGGCCTTGTCGACCTTGGCCGCGATCTTCAGCGGCAAACCGCTTTGCGCCGCGATCTTGATGGCGGTGTCGACACGCTTTTCCGGACAGATCCGGCCCAGGAACGCGAGATATTCCGGCTTCTTGTGCGCCTGCGGCGTGAGCAGCTGCTCGGGCAGACCGTGGTAGATGGTGCTCAACCAGTTTGCTTGCGGCAGCGGCAGGCGCTGCGAATCGGAAATCGAAACGACCGGCGCGCCCGAGAACGCATCGAACACCGGCTGCAATTCAGGCAGGTCGAGGCGGCCGTGCAGCGTGGTCACGAACGGCGTGTCCATCGTTGAAAACAGCGGGAACGGCATGTAGTCGAGGTGGAAGTGCAGCACGTCGAACTCGTGTGCGACCCGGCGTACCTTTTCCATCATCAGAATATGGGGGGCCAGCGCGTCGCGAATCGTCGGATCGAGGCGCAGCGCACGAGGCCAGCACGCGTCGAGCTTCGCGGAAGTCGCCGAGTCGCCGCTCGCAAACAGCGTGACGTCGTGACCGTCGTCCACCAGTGCCTCGGTGAGGTACGACACGACACGTTCGGTGCCACCGTACAATTTCGGCGGGACTGCTTCATACAGCGGCGCAATTTGTGCGATTCGCATGCGTTTCTCCTGTTGAGTACGGCTTCGCACAGCGGCGCTCGGGTAGAGCGAAGAGCGAATGCCTGACGGACGGTTGGGCGCGGTAGCCGCCGCCCGGGGGTGCTCCGAAACTGCATCGGGTTATCCCTTAGGGCCATTATCGGGATCGGCCGCGCCAATTCGAGTTATTTTTCAAACGCTTAACCTTGTTACAGCGCGAAACACGAGACGTTACACACCCTCAGGCACGTTTTCGGCGCTTTTAAACTGATTCTGGCGGGGGATGACGAACGTTCCTCGAACCGCCGCGCTCCGTTATAGCAAGCGGCGAGCCCGCAACCGCAAAGTCGGGAATATTACGGGGCGGTGAAAACGTCTTATAATCCGGCTCACCGTTGAACGGTGCGGCCCGACTGCCTAACCTGCTCACCGCTTGGCACATTCGCCGGGAAGTTAAGATTCACCGCGCATAACGGCCCTGATCTTCGCGCCCGTTAATCTGCTTAACCCGACCCAAAAACACAGCGTTGTAGGAAAAACTCCTACATGAATGACGGATTAATCCGTCAAACAAGCTGGGTGTCTGTCCGATTTCGTTTCGCCCCCCCTTTCGAGACAATGCTCGCAAGACTACAAACGAGCCGACCGGCGCGGTTTGACTGCGCGCGTTCGAGCAAACGTTTCCGTAACGGCCTGACCAGCCAGATACACCCCGGGGGAATCATGAGCGCGACAAGCGAAATGCTCAATGAGATCAGAGAAGTCAACCTGTCTTATCTCCTGCTCGCGCAGCGCCTGCTCCGCGAAGACAAGCCGATGGGCATGTTCCGCATGGGGATTTCGGACCAGTTGGCCGACGTGCTCGCCAACCTTTCGTTGGCGCAGACCGTGAAGCTGGCGGCGTCGAATCAGGTGCTGTGCCGCTTCCGTTTCGACGACCACGCCGTGCTGTCCGCGCTCGCGGACAAGGGCAAATCAAGCGCCGTTGCGCAGGCGCACTCCGCGATCCTGATGGCAAGCCAGCCTGTCGAGCAACTCGGCTGATGGCGGTCCGCACAAGGCAAGCAATCGGGACGGGAACGTAAGCGGATGGCCTATAAAAGCGTGGTGCTCGAAGTCAGGGAAATCACCCTGGCCATCGAACTGATCGAACTCGGCGCGCGTCTGCAACTGCTCGAGGCGGAAACCAGCCTGTCGCGCGACCGGCTCATCAAGCTGTACAAGGAACTGAAAGGGGTCTCGCCGCCCAAGGGCATGCTGCCGTTTTCGACCGACTGGTTCATGACGTGGCAGCCGAACTTTCACTCCTCGCTGTTCTACAACATCTACCGTTTCATGGCCGACCATGGCGGCTGCGCGACGATCCAGTCGATCGTGAAGAGCTACCGGCTTTATCTCGAGCACGTGCAGTTGCACGAAGACGAACCCGTGCTCAGCCTCACGCGCGCATGGACGCTCGTGCGTTTCTTCGATTCGGGGATGCTGCAGATCACGCCCTGCTGCCGCTGCGGCGGACATTTCGTCGCACACGCTCACGACCCGAAACACGGCTTTATCTGCGGGCTGTGCCAGCCGCCTTCGCGCGCCGGTAAGACAAAGAAAGTTGCGGACGCCCGCGCCCGCGAGAGCCTCGCTGCGCTCGCCGCCTGATCCTCAAGCGGGCCGCCGCCGTGCGGCCCTCGTCCATCTCCCCGCCCACTGGGCGCTGCCGCCCGGCTGACTACCGCGCCGGGCCGCGCATCCACGTCTCCGGCCAGCCGCGCCCGCCTCTGGTTTACACCGGCGAGGCTAGCCGCTTTTCCGCCAAAGTTTTCTGGTGCGTTGCCGTAAACCAGTTTAACGACGGTCACCGTCGCTTCTTTGTGAGGGCTCCGCAGTGCTGATTTTCGTGGGAACACTCGTGACGCTTTTGTCCGTCTTCGGCGGTTACGCGCTGGAAGGCGGCCATCTCGGCGCGCTGTTGCAGCCCGTTGAAGTGCTGATGATCGTCGGCGCCGGCGTAGGCGCGTTCATCCTCGGAAACGGGATGAAGACGATCAAGGCAACGCTGCGCGTCATTCCGACCCTGTTCAAGGGCGCGAAGTACAACAAGGACGTCTATATGGAGCTGATGGCGCTCCTTTACGTCCTGCTCGCCAAAGCGCGCAAGGAAGGCACGCTGACACTGGAAGCGGACATCGACGATCCGTCGAAGAGTCCGATCTTCACGCAGTACCCGAAGATTCTCGCTGACCATCACATCATCGAGTTTCTGACCGACTACCTGCGCCTGATGGTGGGCGGCAACATGAATGCGTTCGAAATCGAAAGCCTGATGGACGAGGAGATCGAGACGCATCACCAGGAAGGCGAAGCGCCCGCTCATGCGCTGAACAAGGTGGGCGACGCAATGCCGGCGTTCGGTATCGTGGCCGCGGTGATGGGCGTGGTGCACACCATGGCGTCCGCCGACAAACCGCCGGCAGTACTCGGCGAAATGATTGCGCAGGCGCTGGTTGGTACGTTCCTCGGCATTCTGCTTTCGTACGGGCTGATCGGGCCGCTTGCGAGCGTCGCCGAACAGCGCGTGACCGAGTCGACCAAGATGTTCCAGTGCATCAAGGTGACGATTCTCGCGAGCCTGAATGGCTACGCACCGGCGATCGCCGTCGAGTTCGGCCGCAAGGTGCTCTTCTCGACCGAGCGTCCGTCGTTCGCCGAGCTCGAAGAGCACGTGCGCCGCGTGAAGGCCAAGTAAGGGCGCCGGGAACGAACCGATGAGCAAGGACAAAGACCGCGCCATTGTCGTCAAGCGCGCTGCGCCGAAGAAGGCCGGCCACCATGGCGGCGCCTGGAAGCTCGCGTATGCGGACTTCATGACCGCGATGATGGCGTTCTTCCTGCTGATGTGGCTGCTGAGCTCGGCATCCACGGTGCAGCTGAAAGGCATCGCGGAATACTTCAACCAGCCGTTGAAGATCACGCTGTGGGGCGGCGACCGCAGCGCGGAAGACTCGAGCATTCTGAAGGGCGGCGGCCGCGATATCTCGACCGACGCGCAAGGCGTGACGCGCGCAACGGACGGTACGAACAATCGCGCCGAGCGCACGGTCTCGCACAGCAGCGAAGACTCGATGAAGCAGTTGCAAGGTGAACTGGAGCGACGCGAGCAGGTCCGGCTGCACGATCTGCAAGTGAAGCTGATGGCCGCGATCGAAGCGAATCCCGTGCTGCGCCAGTTCAAGCAGCAGATACGAATCGATTCGACGCTGACCGGCTTGCGCATCGAAATTGTCGACTCGCAGAAGCGGCCGATGTTCGCGACCGCGAGAGATCAGGTCGAGCCGTACATGCGCGACATTCTGCGCGAGATCGGCCACACGCTGAACGATGTGCCGAACCGCATCATCGTACAAGGACACACCGACGCCGCGCAGTACGCGGGCGGCGAGAAGGGCTACAGCAACTGGGAACTGTCCGCGGACCGCGCGAATGCGTCGCGCCGCGAGCTGATCGCCGGGGGCATGGACGAAGCAAAGGTAATGCGTGTACTCGGCCTCGCGTCGACGCAGAACCTGAACAAGGCGGACGCGATGGATCCGGAGAACCGCCGCATCAGCATCATCGTTCTGAACAGGAAATCAGAGGAGGCGCTCGACCACGACGACTCCACAACGACGACCTTGTCGGACGATGCAGCCGGCTCGAAGCCGCTGCTGCAAAAACTGGCGCAGCCGGCGACGGCCGCGCCCAAGGTACCGGCGGTAGCGCCGGCGGCTCAGTAACAGAAGGCGGTCGTCCCGCTGTTCCATGCGCCTCACTGGCGCGGACAGCGAGGCGACACATAGCGTAAGTGCAGCGAGGTTTTCATGATCAGGCATATCCTGGCAATCGACGATTCGGCATCGATGCGGCAGATTCTTTCCGCGACGCTGACGGCGGCCGGCTATGAGGTGACGCTCGCCGCGGACGGCGCGGAAGGGCTCGAAAACGCGCTCGCCGTGCGGTTCGACCTGGTGTTGACCGATCAGCACATGCCGGGCAAGACCGGCCTCGATCTGATCTCCGAGCTGCGCGGCAATCCGGCTTACACGGCGACGCCCATCCTCGTCCTGACGACGGAATCGGGCGAGTCGTTCAAAGCCGCGGCGCGCGAAGCAGGTGCGACCGGCTGGATCGAAAAGCCGCTCGACCCCGACATGCTCACCGAACTGGTGGCGGCGCTGGCCGAGCCAGATCAGGCATAAGCATCAACCTTAGACAAGTTATAGAAGCTCTCGACGCTGCGGCACGGTAGCCCAAGCCTAGACAGGAACTCTCGCGGTGACCCAGGCATGACACTCGACATCACTCAGTTCTATCAGACGTTCTTCGACGAAGCGGACGAACTGCTCGCGCAGATGGAGCAGTTGCTGCTCAATCTGGACATCGCGCATCCAGACCCCGAAGACCTCGCGGCAATTTTCCGCGCGGCACATTCGATCAAGGGCGGCGCGGCGACGTTCGGCTTTACAGCCTTGACGGAGACGACCCACATCCTCGAATCGCTGCTCGACCGTGCGCGCAACAACGAACTCGTGCTGCGCAAGGACATGATCGACACGTTCCTCGAAACCAAGGACGTGTTGTCGGGCCAGCTCGCCGACTACCGCGCGAGCGCAGAGCCCGACGCGGCGGTTGCGAAGGCGATCTGCGCGAAGCTCGAACAGTTGCACGCGGAAAGCCGCGGCGTGGCTGCGCCGGCTGCTGCAGCGCCGGTCGAAGTCGCGGTGACCGCGCCGATCGAGGAATTCGCAACAGTAGAAGAAGGCAGTCCGCCGGAACACGTCGTCGAACAGGCGGTGCAGGCGGCGGGCGAATGGAATGACGGCGAACCGGCACAGACCGGGCAAGCCGAAGGAACCGGCGACGCGGACGACGCCGCCGGTCCGCACCTGAAAATTACGCTACGGGGCGTTGATGAGAAGGACCAGGAACTCCTTGCCGAAGAGCTGGGTAACCTGGGCAATATCGTCGGGCAGGTCAAGAGCGGCGGCGATCTGACGCTGTGGCTTCAGACCGATGTTACGTCCGACGACATCATCGCCGTGTGCTGTTTCGTGATCGACGAAAGTCAGATCTCGATCGGCCGCGGAACCGCACCGGCGGACGGTGCTCAGCAAGGCGAACCTGGAACGCCCGACGCTGAGCCTTCGTCTCCGGCGCAAGCAGCACCGGCGGCTTCGGCCGCCACTAATACCGCAGCACCCGTGGCGCCTGCCGCGACGGTCGCGCAGCCTGCTCCGGCGCTCGCCGCCGAGCCCGCCAAGGCAGCTCCGGCAGCGGCTCAAGCGCCTGCGGCCAGCGCACCGGCGGCCGCTGCCGCGGCAGCCGGCGAGCAGGACCGCAAGGCCGCACGTCCGGCAGCGGCGGCAGGCGGCGCGGAAGGCAGCTCGATTCGCGTGGGCGTCGAAAAGGTCGATCAGCTGATCAACCTGGTCGGCGAACTGGTGATCACGCAGGCGATGCTTGCGGAAACCACCAGCACGTTCGATCCGGCGCTGCACGATCGCCTGTTCAACGGCATGGCACAGCTCGAACGCAACGCGCGCGATCTGCAGGAAGCCGTCATGTCGATCCGCATGATGCCGATGGACTACGTGTTCAGCCGCTTCCCGCGACTCGTGCGCGATCTCGCGGCCAAACTCGGTAAGGAAGTGGAACTCGTCACCTTCGGTCAAGCCACCGAACTCGACAAGAGCCTGATCGAGCGGATCATCGACCCGTTGACCCACCTCGTGCGCAACAGTCTCGACCACGGCATCGAAACCGTGGAAGCGCGGCGCGCGGCGGGCAAGGCCTCGACCGGTCAGCTCGTGCTGTCGGCGGCGCATCACGGCGGCAACATCGTGATCGAAGTCAGCGACGACGGCGCCGGTCTGCGCCGCGACAAGATTCTCGCGAAGGCTGCGAAGCAGGGCATGCAGGTCAGCGAAACGATGACCGACGAGGAAGTCTGGAACCTGATCTTCCTGCCGGGCTTTTCGACGGCGGAGCAGGTCACGGACGTGTCGGGTCGCGGCGTCGGTATGGATGTGGTGAAGCGAAACATCCAGTCGATGGGCGGTCACGTGGAAATCACGTCGCACGCCGGCAAGGGCAGCACCACGCGCATTGTTCTGCCGCTCACGCTGGCGATTCTCGACGGCATGTCCGTCAAGGTCGGCAACGAGATCTTCATTCTGCCGCTGAACTTCGTGATGGAGTCGCTGCAGCCGCAAGCCGAGGACATTTACACGGTCGCCAACGGCGAGCGCGTGGTGCGCGTGCGCGGTGAATATCTGCCGCTCGTCGCGTTGCACGAAGTGTTCAACGTCGACGGCGCAAAGCAGGAGCCGACCCAGGGCATCGTCACCATCATGCAAACCGAAGGGCGTCGCTTTGCGATGCTGATCGACGAACTGGTGGGGCAGCAGCAAGTGGTCGTGAAGAACCTTGAAACGAACTACCGCAAGGTGCGCGGCATTTCCGCAGCGACCATTCTCGGCGACGGCCGCGTCGCGCTGATCGTGGACGTGGCGGCGCTGAACCGCGAGTCGCGCAACGCGCACGGCGCAATGAGTCTCGCATGATGTCCGTCAAATTTGTCGTAACACTCACTCAACTTAATTTATCCCAACCGTTTGGGGGCTAACGTGGCAGAAGTTCAATCCATCAATTCGAGCGTCGCGAACGCGACGAATGGTCGCCGCGATGCGCAGCAGGCCGACGCCGGCGGTCAGGAATTCCTCGTCTTTACGCTCGGCGCCGAAGAGTACGGCATCGACATTCTGAAGGTGCAGGAAATCCGCGGCTACGACAACGTGACGCGCATCGCGAATGCGCCCGAGTTCATCAAGGGCGTCATCAATCTGCGCGGCATCATCGTGCCGATCGTCGACATGCGCATCAAGTTCCATCTGGGCCGCGTCGAGTACGACCACCAGACCGTCGTGATCATCCTGAACGTCGCGCATCGCGTGGTCGGCATGGTGGTGGACGGCGTGTCCGACGTGTTGACGCTTGCCATCGACCAGATCATGCCGGCGCCGGAATTCGGCGCGACGCTGACGACCGAGTACCTCACGGGTCTCGGCACCGTCGACGGCCGCATGCTGATCCTGATGGACATCGAGAAGCTGATGACGAGCCGCGAGATGGCGCTCATCGAAACGCTCGGCGTCTAACAGCCGCGGCGTTCAGAAAAGTTAGTGACAGGGAGCATTGAGATGCTAAGCAGGTGGTCGATTCGCACATCGCTCACGCTAGTGGGGATCATTCTCGTCGCGCTGACCATGGTGGTCGGCGTACTTGGGTTGACGGCGCTCGGCAGCGCGAGCAAGTCGCTCGACCGCATCGCGCGCGGCGATCTGGTGGCGATTCATGCGCTCGACGACGCTTCGGCATACCTGCTGCGCTCGCGTGTTTCGCTGGACCGCTTTACCGCGCTGACAGCCGCTGGCGACACTGAAACGGCCAAGAAGGTTCTGGACCGTGCAGTGGAGCTGTACGGCTTCAGCAACAAGAACTGGCAGACCTACGTCGACGCGCCGAAGACCGGCGTCGACCAGGCGCAGATGGACGAACTGCTCGCGCGCCGCACGGCGCTCGTGCGCGACGGCATGGAGCCGGAGTTCGCGGCGCTGCGGGCGAACGACATGGCCGCGTACCACGCGATCGCCGATACGAAGATCAGCCCGATGTTCGTCTCGTATGACAACGTGGCGTCGGTGGTGATCAAGAACCTGCAGCAACAGGCCGTGGACCAGCAGGCGGATGCGCAGTCGAACATCTCGCTGATGACGACGTTGATCATCGCGTTTGCCACACTCGCGCTGCTGCTCGTGATCGGTCTGCGTTTCGCGCTGCGTGGCCTCATCGTGCAGCCGCTTCAGGACGCAACCGAATGCTTCGAGCGGATCGCCGCGGGCGATCTGTCGGAAGCGATCGAGGTGAAGAGCCGCAACGAAATCGGCCGCCTCTTTGCCGGCATCAAACGGATGCAGGAAAGCATGGCGTCGATGGTCACCGCGGTTCGCAGCAGCACCGAGTCGATCGACACCGGCGCGCGTGAAATCGCGATGGGCAACACCGATCTGTCGCAGCGTACCGAACAGCAAGCCGCCTCGTTGCAGGAAACCGCATCGAGCATGGAGCAACTCACGGGGACCGTGCGCCAGAACGCAGAGAACGCGCGCCAGGCAAGCCAGCTCGCTGTGAATGCGTCCGACATCGCGACGCGCGGCGGCGAGGTGGTAAGTCAGGTCGTCACGACGATGCAGGACATCGCGAGCAGTTCGAGCAAGGTTGTCGACATCATCGGCGTGATTGAAGGCATTGCATTCCAGACCAACATTCTGGCGCTGAACGCGGCGGTGGAAGCGGCGCGTGCCGGCGAACAGGGCCGCGGGTTTGCGGTCGTGGCCGGCGAAGTGCGCAGCCTTGCACAACGCAGCGCGAGCGCCGCGAAGGAAATCAAGGAGCTGATCGGCGACTCGACCGACAAGGTGCAAAGCGGTTCGGCACTCGTCGGACGTGCCGGTACGACGATGGACGAGATCGTGCAGGCCGTGCGCCGCGTGACCGACATCATGGGCGAAATCAGCGCGGCGTCCGAGGAGCAATCGGGCGGCATCGAACAGGTGAATCGCGCGGTCGTGCAGATGGACGAGGTGACGCAGCAGAACGCCGCGCTTGTCGAAGAAGCGGCGGCAGCGGCAGGCTCGCTCGAAGATCAGACGCGTCAGTTGCAAGCGGTGCTGAGCGGCTGGAAAGTCGCCAGCAGCCCCGCTCGCAGTTTCGCCGCGCAGGCCGAGCCGCAGGTGAAGGCGCGGGCGGCGGTGAGCAAGAGCAAGACAGTGGCGAAGAGCGCAGCGCGACCGGCGCAGCCGGCAGCAGCAACGGCAAATGCAGTAACGGCAGGCGGCACCGCTTCCGCTTCGGGCAATCACGAAGCAGGCGCGGCGCGCGTCGAACCGGCGCTCAAGCCGAAGACGCCGCCCGCGGCATCCGCACCCGCACCACGGCCGGCTGCCGCCAGCGTAGCGTCGGCGGGCTCGGACGCGGACTGGGAAACGTTTTAAGAAATGATGAAGAAACATGCAGTCATTCGGTATCTCGCTCCATGCGGCGCGAATCATCGGAGCACGCTCTTACAGCGTGTCGCGGGCCGACTGCATGGTGGTGATTCTTGCGGGCGGGCGCGACCCCGCAAAAACAGTCCCTTGCTCGCCGGCAGTTCCGTCGCGCAAGCGTGATGGCTCGTATCGCAGGCAGGAACTTTCATGATGGCAACGCGCGCACAGCAACGCACCGACCGGGCAGAACCGGTCAGATCCGGCGAACAGGGACGTGATTTCGATTTCACTTCGGCGGACTTCACACGCATTCGCGAACTGATTCACCGCAGCGCCGGCATCTCGCTCTCCGATCACAAGCGCGATATGGCGTATAGCCGTCTCGCCCGGAGGCTGCGCGCCCGTGGCCTCGACTCGTTCAAGCAATACCTCGATCTGCTCGAAGCGGAAAACGATCCCGCCGAGTGGGAAGCATTCACGAATGCGCTCACGACGAACCTGACCGCGTTTTTCCGCGAGGCGCATCACTTTCCGATCCTGGCCGATTTCGTGCCGCGCCGCGCGCAGCCTGTTTCGGTGTGGTGCTCGGCGGCCTCGACCGGCGAGGAACCGTATTCGATCGCGATGACGCTGATCGAAGCGCTGGGCGAGACCGGCGCGCGTCAGGCCACGGTGCTCGCGACCGACATCGACACGCAAGTGCTCGCGAAAGCCGAAGCCGGTATGTACCAGTTCGACCAGGTGAAGCACCTTTCGCCCGAGCGGCTCAAGCGCTTTTTCCTGAAGGGCACGGGCGCGCATGCGGGCATGGTCAAGGTGCGTCCGCAAGTGCGTGCGATGGTGCGCTTCGAGCAATTGAACCTCACCGATCGGGACTATCAGTTGCGCACGCAGTTCGACGCGATCTTCTGCCGCAACGTAATGATCTATTTCGACAAGCCGACGCAAGCTCAGGTGCTGAGCCGCTTCGAGCCGCTGATGAAGTCGGGCGGCCTGCTGTTCGCCGGCCACTCGGAAAACTTCACCTACGTCACGCAGGCTTTCAAGCTGCGCGGTCAGACCGTCTATGAACTGACGCGCGATGCTGCAGGCGCGCGCGCACCGGCACGCACGCCGGCGACGAGCGGGGTGACGGTATGAGCAGCGCCTTGCCTATCGCGACCAATCTCTATTACGACAACCACTTCCAACGCCCAGGCGTGAAGCTGTTGCCGAACGAGTTCTACACCACGCACGACGACATGGTGCTCGTCACCGTACTCGGTTCGTGCGTCGCGGCCTGCATTCAGGACCGCACGGCCGGCATCGGCGGCATGAATCACTTCATGTTGCCCGACGACGGTGCGGAAGTCGGCCAGGCCGCGTCCGATTCGATGCGCTATGGCGCCTACGCGATGGAAGTGCTGATCAACGAACTCATCAAGGCGGGCGGCCGGCGCGACCGTTTCGAAGCGAAGGTGTTCGGCGGCGGCGCGGTGCTCGCGGGCATGACGACGATCAACATCGGCGATCGCAATTCGGAATTCGTGCGCCGCTATCTTGCGCTCGAAAAGATCCGCATCGTCGCAGAGGATTTGCAGGGCTCGCATCCGCGCAAGGTGGCATTCATGCCACGCACCGGCCAGGTCATGGTGAAGAAGCTGCGTCTGCAGCAGGACCCGGGTGTGGCCGAGCGCGAACAGGCGCTCGTGCGGCAAACCGCCGAAGCGCGCGCCGAGCGGCTTGCCGCCGCGAGAAAGCGGGTCGAACTGTTTTCAGCGCCAGCCGCCACGAAGCCGAAGATCGAACTGTTCGGCTCAAGCGGTGGCTCGGGCAACGGCTCAGGCAGCACAACAGCGAATGGCGCGGGCGCGCCAAGATCGCGCATCGAACTGTTCGGCTCGACCCCGCGCCCAACTAATTCAACAAACGCCAGAACCGCAGAGGAGGCGTGAGCGCTGTGCAAAAGATCAAAGTATTGTGCGTCGACGATTCGGCGCTGATCCGCAGCTTGATGACGGAAATCATCAATAGCCAGCCGGACATGACCGTCGTTGCAACCGCTCCTGACCCGCTGGTCGCGCGCGAGCTCATCAAGCAGCACAACCCCGATGTGTTGACGCTCGACGTCGAAATGCCGCGCATGGACGGTCTCGACTTCCTCGAGAAGCTGATGCGTTTGCGTCCGATGCCGGTCGTGATGGTGTCCTCGCTGACGGAGCGCGGCAATGAAATCACGCTGCGTGCGCTGGAACTCGGCGCGGTCGATTTCGTGACGAAGCCGAAGGTCGGCATTCGCGACGGCATGCTCGACTATTCGGAAAAGCTCGCCGACAAGATTCGCGCCGCGGCGCGCGCTCGTGTGCGCCAGGCCGCGCCGGTGCATCATGCGCCGGCTGCCGCCGGACATGCGCCTGTCGGCGCCGCGCCGCTTTTCAACAATCCGCTGCTGAGTACCGAGAAGCTGATCATCGTCGGCGCGTCGACGGGCGGCACGGAAGCCATCCGCGAAGTGCTCGTGCCGCTGCCGCCGGATGCACCCGCGGTGCTGATTGCACAGCATATGCCGCCCGGTTTCACAAAATCTTTTGCGCAACGCCTCAATGGTTTGTGCCGGATTACCGTTAAAGAGGCAGAGCATGGCGAACGTGTGCTGCCGGGACATGCGTATATCGCCCCAGGCCACGCTCACCTGCTGCTTGCCCGAAGCGGTGCGAACTACATCGCGCATCTGTCGGATGATCCGCCGGTGAACCGGCATCGTCCTTCGGTGGACGTGCTCTTTCGTTCCGCCGCGCAGCACGCGGGCAAGAATGCGGTCGGAGTGATCCTGACAGGAATGGGGCGCGATGGCGCCGCAGGTCTGCTGGATATGAAAAAGGCAGGGGCTTACACCCTTGCGCAGGACGAGGCGAGTTGCATTGTGTTCGGCATGCCGCGTGAAGCGATTGCGCTGGGCGCGGCGGACGAAATCGCGTCGCTGCCGGATATGTGCCGGCGCGTAATGGCGCGGCTTGCGTCGATGGGCGATCGCGTTCAGCGGGTATGATGCGCCGTTCGGATTGAGGCGGTCACACGCCGCACCGTGAATCAAGTAAAGGGAATCAAATGGATAAGGCAATGAAGTTTCTGGTTGTTGACGATTTTCCGACGATGCGCCGGATCGTTCGCAACCTCCTGAAAGAGCTGGGGTACGGCAACGTGGACGAAGCCGAAGACGGCCAGGCTGGTCTCGCCCGTTTGCGCGGCGGCACCTACGACTTCGTGATTTCCGACTGGAACATGCCGAACCTCGACGGTCTCGCCATGCTCAAGGAGATCCGCGCCGATGCAAACCTCAAGCACCTGCCGGTGCTGATGGTGACGGCCGAGTCGAAGAAGGAAAACATTATCGCGGCGGCTCAGGCCGGCGCGAGCGGTTATGTCGTAAAGCCGTTCACGGCCGCGACGCTCGACGAGAAGCTCAACAAGATTCTCGAAAAGATGGCCAAGACCGGGAGCTGATGTGAACCTGCCGACCAATGCACAAGGCGCTGAAGCGGTCAACGAGAGCGGCGACTTCGCGTCAGACCGCATTCTTGCCCGCATTGGACAACTGACACGTACGCTGCGTGATTCGATGCGCGAGCTGGGCCTCGACAAGCATGTCGAGCGCGCGGCCGAAGCGGTACCCGATGCACGCGACCGTCTGAAGTACATCGCGAACATGACCGAGCAGGCCGCCGAGCGCGTGCTGGGCTCGATCGATGTCGCGAAGCCGATCCAGGAGCAGTTGCAGAAAGACGCCGGCGAACTCGACGCGCGTTGGGAGCAATGGTACGCGGCGCCGATCGAACGCGCGGAAGTGCGCGCGCTGATGAACGATACGCGCGAATTTCTGCGCGGCGTGCCCGCAGCAACCACGGCGACCAATTCGCAGCTCATGGAGATCATGCTGGCGCAGGATTTCCAGGATCTGACCGGTCAGGTGATCAAGAAGATCACTGACGTCGTGTACCTGATCGAGCAGCAGTTGCTCGGCGTGCTCGTCGAAAACATCGCGCTCGAGCGGCGCGAGCAGTTCGCGGCGCATGCGGCGGCGCTGGTCGCCGAAGTATCTCCGACCGGCAGCCCCGAGCATCTGCTGAACGGTCCGCAGATCAATCCGGAAGGCAAGACCGACGTCGTGCAGGACCAGTCGCAGGTCGACGATCTGCTCGCCAGCCTCGGTTTCTGAGCGGCCCGCGCCCTTGCGGCGCGAGGCCTGCCAGTATGAATAGCAAGGCGCGCTCCCGCGCGCGAGTGCTGTCTATCGACACAAACCGCAGGCATACTACGAGGTCAAGCAGCGGCGCGGCCGAAGGTGAACGCTATCACCAGCGGCCTGCACGACGAGGTATTCCTCGGCAATGCGGCCCCGTCCGTGCCCTATGATTTGCCTATTTGCAGCCGGTTGGCATGAGCTTGCGCCGGCTAGCAGCCAGGGAGGAGTCTCGTTATGTGGAGTCGTGTACGTCGCGCCGGTGTGGTTACGGCGCTTGTTTTGCCCTGTTCGTTGACGGCCGTGCAGTCCGCTCACGCGGCGCTCGGCGGCGCCCCAATGTCGCCTCCGGCAGATGCGTCGGTTTCGTCCCGCAAGTTCCAGCCTGCCGACACGTCGGCGAACGCCGTGATGCGCTCGGCATCCGGTGCGGCTTCTTCCGCTTCGGCTTCCGCGTCCTATACCGTTCGTGAAACCACGCTCGGCAATGGCACGGTGGTGCGCGAATATCTGTCCGCTGACGGCACCGTGTTCGGCGTCGCGTGGAGCGGTCCGCAAATGCCCGATCTGAATGAAATGCTCGGTAGTTACTTTCCGCAGTACGTCGCGGGTGTGAAGGCGGCGCGCGCGGCGCGCGGCGGCGCTCGCGGGCCGGTTGCGGTGGATCAGAGCACGCTCGTCGTGCAGTCCGGCGGTCACATGGGCGCTTTTAGCGGCCGTGCATGGCTGCCGCCCGCGCTGCCGGCCGGCGTCAGCAGCTCAGACATCCAGTAACGGCGAGGACGAACGATGCGAACCATGCATATTGCGATGAAACTCAAGAACTGGATGCAAGTTGTGGCGACCGTCGCGCTGGTATCGGCGCTCGCCGCGTGCGGTGGAGGCGGCGACAGCGGCGGCAGTTCCAGCTCCAGCGGCGGCTCGTCAGGCAGTCAGATCAGCGGCTCCTTGCCGGCCAGTCCAACCCAGCAGCCGATCGCCGCGACAGCCGCGAACACCGTGCCGATCACGGTCGCCCACGGCGCCACGGGTGTGATCAACATACCCACGATCAGCGTGACGCTGTGCGCGCCCGGTACCACGACCTGCCAGACCATCAACAACATTCAGGTCGACACGGGCTCGTTCGGCCTGCGCATCGTCGGCGGGGCGTTGAATGCGGCGATGCAAGCCGCCTTGCCGGTCACCGCGACCTCGGGCGGCGCTCAGCTTGCTGAATGCGCGACGTTCGCCGACGGCTACACGTGGGGCACCGTGCGTACCGCCGCCGTCACCATCGGCGGCGAAACCACGACATCGGCGGTTCCGATCCAGGTGATCGGCGATAAAGACGCGAGCACCGTGCCGTCAGCCGGTTGCGGCAGCGGCTCGGCGGAAAACACGGCGAGCGACCTGGGCGCGAACGGCATCATCGGCATCGGCACCGCGCTTTATGATTGCGGCGCCACGTGCGCGAATGCCTCTACTGCGGCGACTTACAGCAATTACTTCGCGTGTCCGAACGGCACGTCTTGCGCTCGCACCGCGGTCGCGCTGGCGAATCAGGTGGCCAATCCGGTCGCCAAATTCCCGGTCGACAACAACGGTGTGATCGTGCAGATGCCGCCCATCTCGAACAGCGGCGCGCCGTCGGCCAACGGCACGCTGGTATTCGGCATCGGCACGCAGTCGAACAATGCGCTCGGATCGGCACAGACTTTCACGACGGATAACTTCGGCGATCTGACCAACAGCGTGTTCAACGGCAACACGGTGACGGCGTTCCTGGATTCGGGCTCGAACGGCTATTTCTTCAGCGATAGCTCGCTCACGTTGTGCGGCAGCAATTTCTCGGGCTTCTACTGCCCGTCCACCGCGCAAACCCGCTCCATCACGCTGGCCGGCCTGAACAACGTGAAGGCGACGGCCAACATCGGCATCGTCAGTGCATCGACGCTGTTCGGCAACGGCACCAACTACGCGTTCAACGATCTGGCGGGTCAGGTCGGCGGTCTCGCCGCATTCGACCTCGGCTTGCCGTTCTTCTACGGACGCCACGTGTATCACGGCTTCGATCTGCGGCCGATCGGCGGCACCCAGGCGCCTTTCGTGGCTTACGCAAGCTAACCTGCCGCCACGCAAAGCCTGACGGCTGTCCACAACGCCTGCGCGACCCCGCGCAGGCGTTTCTTTTTTCGGCCTCGCCCGGGTCCACGCCGCGCTTGCCCATCCCCCGAAAAGCCCCCGTTTCCCCTTCCTTATCCGCCGATCGGTGCTTGCGCCGAGCGGGAATAATCGCTCTCACTGGAAAGAGGCGTTGTGCCTCGGCCGACTGGAGAGCTTTGTGGCAGAGGAAAGCGACCTCGAAAAAACCGAATCAGCCACTCCCCGGCGCTTGCAGAAAGCGCGCGAGGAAGGGCAGATCGTGCGTTCGCGGGAGCTGTCGACGTTCGCGCTGCTCGCGGCGGGCTTTTTCGGCGTGTGGGGCATGTCCGGCAGCATCGGCGAACATTTGCAGGGCATGCTGCGCGCGGCCTTCACTTTCGATCACGCGTCCGCTTTCGAGACCCGTCGCATGTTGATCGGCGCGGGTGCCGCCAGCCGCGAAGGACTCGCCGCATTGCTGCCGATTCTCGCGATCACGGGCGCTGCGGCCTTGCTCGCGCCAATGGCGCTGGGCGGCTGGCAACTGTCGGCGAAAGGGCTCGAGCCCAAGTTCGACCGTCTCAATCCGATTGCAGGCCTCGGCAAGATCTTTTCGATCAACGGGCCTATCCAGCTTGTCATGTCGCTCGCGAAGACGCTGGTGGTGGGCGTGATCGGCGGCACCGCGATCTGGAATCGACGCGAGGAAATTCTCGCGTTGGCCACGCAGCCGCTGCACCTTGCGCTTGCGAACACCGTGCATCTGATTGCCGTGTGCTGCGGCATGACGGTGGCCGGCATGTTCGTCGTGGCCGCGATGGATGTGCCGTATCAACTATGGCAGTTCCACAAGAAGCTGCGTATGAGCAAGGAAGAAGTGAAGCGCGAGCACCGCGAAAGCGAAGGCGATCCGCACGTAAAAGGCCGGATTCGCCAGCAGCAGCGCGCAATTGCCCGCCGCCGCATGATGACGCAAGTGCCGAAGGCCGACGTCGTGGTCACGAACCCGACGCACTTCGCGGTCGCGTTGCAATACACGGACGGCGAGATGCGCGCACCGAAGGTGGTAGCCAAGGGCGTGAACCTGGTGGCCGCGCGGATTCGCGAGCTGGCCGCCGAAAACAATGTGCCGCTGCTCGAAGCGCCGCCGCTTGCCCGCGCGCTGTATCACAACGTCGAACTGAATCGCGAGATTCCCGGCCAGCTTTATGGCGCGGTCGCCGAAGTGCTCGCGTGGGTGTATCAGTTGCGGCGCTTCAAAACCGACGGCGGCGACGTGCCGGTCGCACCGACCGAGCTCGACGTGCCAGCTGAACTCGACAAGGGCGGTGTATCGGATGAAGAAGCCGATCAGGAAGCCGCCGACACGCTTAACCCCGCTAACGATAACGGAGCCTCCGCATGAACGCTCGCGCCGGTTTCCTCGCTCGACGGCCCGATGCCTTGAGCGGCACCAATTTACGCGCCCTAGCCGGCCCGGTGCTGATCTGCATGATCCTCGGCATGATGATTCTGCCGTTGCCGCCGTTCCTGCTGGATCTGCTGTTCACCTTCAATATCGCGCTTTCCGTGATGGTGCTGCTTGTCAGCATGTACACGATGAAGCCGCTGGACTTTGCCGCTTTCCCGAGCGTGCTCCTGTTCTCGACCCTGCTGCGGCTGTCGCTGAACGTTGCGTCGACGCGAGTCGTGCTGCTCGAAGGCCATACGGGTCCTGACGCGGCCGGCCAGGTGATCGAGTCGTTCGGCCACTTCCTCGTGGGCGGCAACTTCGCGGTCGGTATCGTCGTCTTCATCATTTTGATGGTCATCAACTTCATGGTGATCACGAAGGGCGCGGGGCGTATCGCGGAAGTGTCCGCGCGCTTTACGCTCGACGCGATGCCCGGCAAGCAGATGGCGATCGACGCCGATCTGAACGCCGGTCTCATCAACGAAGAACAGGCACGTAAGCGTCGCTCGGAAGTCTCGCAGGAAGCCGAGTTCTACGGTTCCATGGACGGCGCGAGCAAGTTCGTGCGCGGCGATGCGATTGCCGGCCTGCTGATCATGGTGATCAACATCTTCGGCGGGTTGATCGTGGGGATGGTTCAGCACGGCATGGACTTCGCGTCGGCGGGCAAGAACTACACGCTGCTGACCATCGGTGACGGCCTGGTCGCGCAGATTCCGTCGCTCGTGATTTCGACCGCTGCCGGTGTGATCGTGTCGCGTGTCGCGACGAACGAAGACATCGGCACACAACTCACCGGGCAGCTTTTCACGAACCCGCGCGTGCTGGCGATCACGGGTTGCATTCTCGTGCTGATGGGCCTGATTCCGGGCATGCCGCATTTCGCGTTTCTGATTCTCGGCGGCGGTTTGATCCAGCTCGGCCGCACGATGAAAAAGCGCGCCGAAGAACGCAAGAACACGACCGCGCTCGTAGATGTCGCACCGGCAGCCGTAACACCGATCGAAAACGCGGAAGCAAGCTGGGACGACGTGACGATGATCGACACGCTAGGCCTCGAAGTCGGCTACCGGCTGATTCCGCTCGTCGACAAGAATTCCGACGGCGAGTTGCTCAAGCGGATCAAAAGCATCCGCAAGAAGTTTGCGCAGGAAATCGGCTTCTTGCCGCCTGTCATTCACATCCGCGACAACCTGGAATTGCGTCCGAACGGTTATCGGATCGCGCTCAAGGGCGTGGAAGTGGGCGTCGGCGAGGCGTATCCGGGTCAATGGCTCGCGATCAACCCCGGCCAGGTTTCCGCTGCGCTGCCGGGCACGCCGACACAGGACCCGGCATTCGGTCTGCCGGCCATCTGGATCGACACCAATCTGCGCGAACAGGCGCAGGTGTACGGCTACACGGTGGTCGATTCGAGCACGGTCGTCGCGACGCACCTGAATCACCTGGTGGTCACGCATGCGTCCGAACTGCTCGGTCGCCGGGAAGTGCAGGCGCTGCTCGAGCGGATGCAGAAAGACACGCCGTCGCTCGTCGACGATCTGGTGCCGAAGTCGCTGCCGCTCACCACGCTGCAAAAGGTGCTGCAAAACCTGCTGGAAGAAGGCGTGCCGATCCGCGACATGCGCACGATTCTCGAAGCGCTGTCGGAACACACGCCGAAGATCACCGATGCACACGATCTCACCGCCGCCGTGCGCCTTGCGCTTGGCCGCGCGATCACGCAGCAGTGGTTCCCAGGCACCGGCGACATGCAGGTGATGGGCCTCGACTCGAATCTCGAACGCGTGCTGTCGCAAGCGCTTTCGACCGGCTCCAACCCGGGTCTCGAGCCTGGCCTCGCGCATACGCTGATGAACGAAACGCAGAAGGCGATGAATCGCCAGCAGAACCTTGGGCTCGCGCCGGTGTTGCTCGTGCAACATGCATTGCGGCCGATGCTCGCGCGCTTCCTTCGTCGCAGCCTGCCGCAACTGAAGGTGCTGTCGTATGCGGAAGTGCCCGACACGCGCAACATCAAGGTTGTTAATCTGATCGGCGCGCACGGTTGAAGTCGCGTTCGACGAACGTGACTGCGATCGGCAAGTTGCGTTTGCTTCCCGGCTCGACGACGACCTGCATATTGACCGGCGCCCCAGGGCGCCGGTTTTCATTTCCGCGCCTGACTTTTCGTACCGCCGACGTATTGGCTCGTCCATGCTTCGCCTGCGGGACCCGGAAGCAATCGTCCGGCGCGCGAGTCATTCGATAGATGCGGGAGCTGCGAATCGCGGCCTCCGTCCATCGTTCGAATTACCCACGTTTAACAGCCCTTATCCACCGATCGTCGGTCGTCACGTTTCGCAATAATGATCTCAATGGGAAGCGGTGTGTTGCCGGTCCGTCAGTCCGTATACCTCATCGGGGGTCCAGCTTGAACATTCGTAAATTTATCGGTGCTACCAGTCGCGACGCACTGCGTCTCGTGCGCGAAGCGCTGGGTGCCGACGCGGTCGTGCTGTCCAATCGAACGATGGACGACGGCAGCGTCGAAATCGTCGCCCTGGCCGACAGCGACCTCGCGGCAATCACGCCGAAGGCTCCGCGCGCAGACGCGAGCGCATCGCAATTCGCATCGACGAATGCAGCGGCTGCGCAACCCGCGCCGAGTGCGCTGAATGCGCCGCGCGCAATGTCCGCCGCGCAGCCGATGCAGGCCAATCCGTACGCGAGCGGCATGCCGGACGTGTTCTCGTCGGTGTTCGGCGCGAGCCCGGAAGCCGGCACTGAATCGACGGGCAGCTTCGCCGACTCAGCGCTGGCCGCGAGTCACGATGCACAGCCCGCTGCGAAGGTCGTTCCGAGCGCGGCCATGAGCGCCGCGATGAATGCAGCCAAGGCGTCGGCCGGCCAGGCCGACTCGCGCAAGACCGCATTGCCGGGTGCCCCGGGCATGGCCACGAAGCCCGCGTCGGCGCCGCAACCGCAACAGATTCACGTCGGGCAGCCGAGCGCACGCGCAGCCGCCGCTCGTTTGAACGAAGACATTCGCGCCGATCTGCTGAAGGCCGCCGGCGTGCCGTCCGGCTCTGCAGCACCGGCCTCGGACCTCCACGCGCCGCGTACGATGGCCGAATCGAATCCCTGGCTGATCGATCACGCTCGACGGATCGCCGCGGACCACGAGCCGCAAGGCGAATACAACACACGTCCGGGCGCGATGACGCCGGCCGCCGCGATGGCCAAGGGTCTTGGCGCTGCCGTGGAACCGGGCAAGGCCGCTGCGTCGCAGGCGGACAACACGCCTGATTGGGCCCGCGAAGCCGCGCAGGTTGCCGCACGGCGCGCCGCGCAGAAGGTCGCACCGACCACGCTGCCGCCGACCGACGACTCGCGCACGCCTGCTGCAGTCGCCGAAGCGATCAAGGCGCGCATGGAGCAGGTCGTCAAAGAAACCGTGATGAACGAGCTTTCTTCGATGCGCGGCATGATGGAAGAACAGTTCGCCGGTCTCATGTGGGGCGATCGTCAGCGCCGGAATCCGGCGCACGCGTCGCTCACCAAGCATCTCTTCGCCGCTGGCTTTTCCGCGCAGCTCGTGCAGATGATGGTCGCGAACCTGCCCGACGAAGTCGACAACATGGACGACGGCATGGACTGGGTGCGCTCGGTGCTCGCATCGAACCTGCCGGTCATGGAAGACGAAGACACGTTGATGGAACGCGGCGGCGTCTTTGCGCTGATGGGCCCGACGGGCGTCGGCAAGACGACGACCACCGCAAAACTCGCGGCGCGCTGCGTGATGCGTTTCGGCGCCAGCAAAGTGGCGCTGCTCACCACCGACAGTTACCGGATCGGTGGCCATGAACAACTGCGCATCTTCGGCAAGATTCTCGGCGTGTCGGTTCATGCGGTGAAAGACAGCGCCGACCTGCAACTCGCACTCTCCGAATTGCGCAACAAGCACATTGTGCTGATTGACACGATCGGTATGAGCCAACGCGATCGCCTTGTCTCCGAGCAGATCGCGATGCTGAGCCGCGCGGGCCAGCCCGTGCAACGCCTGTTGCTGCTCAACGCAACGAGCCACGGCGACACGCTCAATGAAGTCGTGCAGGCCTATCAGCGCGGGCCGGATCAACAGCCGCTCGCCGGCTGCATTCTGACCAAGCTCGACGAGGCGACCAACCTGGGCGGCGTGCTCGATACGGTGATCCGCTACAAGCTGCCGGTGCACTACGTGTCGACCGGTCAGAAAGTGCCGGAGAACCTGTACGTCGCGACCAAACGTTTTCTGATCAAGAGCGCGTTCTGCATTCCGCGCGATCACTCGCCATTCGTGCCGCATGACGACGATGTTCCGGCATTGCTATCTGCGTTGTCCGCGCGCTCGACGGCCGAATTGCACGAGGTCCGCTTTGGATAAGCTCGTCTCCGATCAGGCAGAAGGACTGCGGCGCCTTCTCGCGCGGAGCGGCTCGCGCGTGATTGCGGTGACGGGCGGCTCACTTGGCGCCGGCTGTACGGCGACAGTGATGAACCTTGCGGTGGCGCTCGCGCAGCAGGGGAAAGATGTGCTCGTGATCGACGAGTGCGTGGGCGACAAGTCAGTGAGCGCGATGCTCGGCAGCGTGCGCGGCGCGGGCAACTTTGCCGCCGTGATGCGCGGCGAGATGACGCTCGACGAAGCTGCTTTGCGGCACGCGCTCGGCTTCTCGGTGCTCGCCGCCTCACGTGCGCATCGCGAAGGCTATAGCGCGGCGCAGTTCAGCGTGGTGCTGCGCGGTTCGGCCGACATCGTGCTGATCGACGCGCAACTGGATCAGCAAGGGCACCTCTCGGCGCTCGCGATGCAGGCTCATGACGTGATGATCGTCACGCGCATGGCGGCACAGGCGATCACCGACGCGTATGCGTGCATGAAGCGCCTGCACTACGCGCATGCGATCGCGCAGTTTCGCGTGCTGGTGAATCACGTGCAGAGCGTGGAAGACGCGCGCACTGCTTTTGCAAACCTGGCCGGCGTGGCCGGGCGTTACCTCGCGGTGGCGCTGGAAGACGCCGGTTGCATTGCCGCGGATGCGCGGATGGCGCGAGCCGAGGAGTTGTCGCGTTGTGTCGTCGACGCATTTCCGTCGACACCGGCAGCGCGCGACTTCCGCCACCTCGCAGCCGAATTGCAGTACTGGCCGATGCGGCCAGCGATGTCGTCGCAAACGCCATGGATGGCGCCTGCGGCAGTTACAGCGGCGCAACACGCCGACCAACCGTCTGCGCAGCACGCCTGAGAGGCGGCACAAGGACAAGGGGAGCACGATGTATAACGCTCAGGGAAAGATTTCCCAAGCCGATGTTTTGACGAAGTACGCACCGCTGGTGCGTCGACTCGGCTTGCAGCTCGTTGCAAAAATGCCGGCCAGCGTCGATCTCGACGATCTGATTCAGGCGGGCATGATTGGCTTGCTGGATGCCGCGAGTCGCTACAAGGAAGATCAGGGCGCGCAGTTCGAAACCTACGCGAGCCAGCGGATTCGCGGCGCGATGCTGGACGAACTGCGCAGCAACGACTGGTTGCCGCGCAGCTTGCGACGCACGTCGCGAGAAGTGGAGACGGCCGTACACAAGGTGGAGCAGAATCTGGGCCGCTCGGCGAGCGAAACCGAGATTGCCGAACACCTGGACATGCCACTCGACGAGTATCAGTCGATGTTGCAGGATCTCCACGGAAGCCAGTTGATCTACTACGAAGACTTCGACCGTTCTGCGGACGACGAACCGTTTCTCGACCGTTACTGTGTCGATCATTCGGACCCGCTTTCCGCCTTGCTCGACGACAGTCTGCGCTCGGCGCTGGTCGAGGCGATCGACCGCTTGCCGGAACGCGAGAAGTTGCTGATGTCGCTCTACTACGAGCGCGGCATGAACCTGCGTGAAATCGGCGCGGTGATGGAAGTCAGCGAGTCGCGCGTGTGTCAGTTGCACAGCCAGGCGGTGGCGCGTTTGCGCACGCGCTTGCGCGAGATGGCGTGGGCGAATGCCGAGGCAACCTGAGCGGCTTGCCTCGTGAGCTAACGCTCAGCGGGGCAATGAGTTGTGAAGCGAGGGCGTTACCCGCGCCTTCCGTCATGCGTCCGCCATTTCATGTTCGGCCGCGAGCGCGAGAAAAGCGGAACGCGACATGCCACGCGCCTGCGCGTATTCGTCGATTTCATGCACCAGCGCTTCGGGCAACGAAATGTTGATGCGTACCGCCTTCTTCAGCGCGGGAATATTCCGGGTTGTCACGAAACCCCACGCGAAACCCGCGTAGTCAGGATTACGCCGATGCTCGTCTAGTGTCAGCCTTTCGGGAATCGGCAAGCCTTCATCGAGCAGCGTATCCAGATGCGCCTCGATCGCTTCTTTTGCGTTCGCGTAAGCTTCTTCCAGCGAATCTCCCGCCGAGTGACAGCCCGGAATATCCGGCACGACGACGCCGAACGCGTGCTGTGCGTCGCCTGCCTCGATTGCGATCGGGAAGATCAGATTTTTCATTTCAGCCCTGCCTGTTTCAAGATGCTGTTCGGCGTGCCGGCCGGCAGATCCTTCCAGGAATGAGGGATGGTCACGACCCGGCTTTGAATGCGTGCCGAAAATGATGGTGGCTGCCCGTTATGCGGACGAGCCGCCAGCCGTTCGCCAGAATCAGTTTGACGACTTCGGCACTGTTCATATTGCACTCCTCGAATCATACACACGATTACACACTCTCGCTAGATGAAGTGAGCTTCGGCTCGCCGCGATGCGTCGGCACGCCCGCTAGCAGCGGAAAACTTCGTTAGGGAAAACAGGCGATTTGATCGTGCGCGACGGATTCGCGCCACCTAGCCGAATGGCTGCGGCAGGCGGGGAGCGAAGGGCGGGGAGATAGAAAACAAAAAGGGCTCGTCGAGACGACGAACCCTTCTGTTCACGCGAGGCTGCTTGAGTCGGCTGCGTTGCTGCGGCGAGCTAGCCGCGCGTCACGAAGTGGCGGGCGAGTCAGGCGTTGGCGTCAAACACCGCAAAGCAATGCGAGGTCCGCATCGCGATAAGCAGCATTCACAGTAGCGAACAGGAGACGCTGAAGCTGAGTGCCAGCGTCACCCGGCATCACACCGCTGCGCGCGCCGGAATGCGTCCGTCCGGGCCATAGAAGTTGGCCTTTTGCGGCAGCGCGACCTGCAACGCCGTGAGCGCCCGCTGGTTGTAATCCATGCGCACGCGAATCAGTTCGCCATTGCTCGTGTTGAAGCGGCGCGCTCGCTCGGCGGCTTTTTGCAGCAGCGACCACTGTGCGGCGAGCCGCTCGTCGGTGCTGGCCGCGAGTTCCATGCCGGCCCAGCCGCCCGGAAAACCCATGCTGGCGAGCAGTTCGTCGCGGCGGGTTTCGAGCTGCGCGAGCTCGCCGATCAGTTCGGTTTTCTTGTCGATGACCGGCGGCAGCAATTCGACCGGCGACAAGGCAGTCAATGCCTTCGTCTCCAGCGTCAAAACGGAGGCGAACGCCTCGACGGCGGAATACTCTTCGATGAGGGTGGCAAGCAGGGCGTCTTTCATCTCAACAACTCGCTGAAAACGACGGCTCGCGGACGATCCGCGAGTCGGGTTTGTCGAACGCCGCCCGGCCATTCACCGTATTTCGATGCGTCGATTAATTGCCGGTCGACGGGGTTTTGCTTTGCAACAGTTCGCGTGCGGTGCTCAGCACGCCGTCGGCGATCTTGCCCGAGTCGATCTGCAGCGTGCCGTCCTTGATGGCCTGCTTGATCGACTCGACATGCGCCGTATCGATGTCGGCCGAGCCGGACGCCGCGAGGCTGCGCAGGTGCTGCGACAGACCCGACAGGCTGACGCTGGCGTCGCCCGAACCGCTGGGAGTGGCTTGCGAGGCGGTGCTCGCGGTCTGCGCGCCGGTGTTGGCCGTCGCCGCGTCGCTTTGTTGCGAGCGGGACACGCCGTCTTTCAACGTCGGCAGATTCGAATTGGTTTTGGAATCGACTTTCACGATTGGCTTCCTGAACGATTTGATCCTGATAACGGCAGGCGTCGATCAAAACTTTAGCGCAATCGCTGCTGCTTTTCCCTTGTCTGTCAATACGATCCGGCCCTGAAACGGCGGACGCATACGGATCGGCTGCCAGCCCGGAAAGCGCGCGGCTCACAGTTGAATCTCCACGGTCGCGCCGTCCTTGACGATGCCCGAGATAACCTGACCATTGGGCGTCTTCACGCGGACCTGCTGACCCGGCGACGCATTGTTCATCGCGCTGCCTTCCGACGAAATCGCGAATCCTTCGCCGGCGGCGACGACGCGTACCGTTTGTCCGATCGACACAGCCGACGCGCTCTTGAGCATATCGCGGCGCAGCGGCATGCCTGCGGAAACGCGTGTCAACGTGACAGAGCCAACCGCTTGCGACGGGTCCGTCACGATGGCTTGCGGCAAGCCCGTCAGATCGCCCTCGCGCGCGACGAGGTCGGCGGCCGTGAGCACTTCTCCCGGCGACATCGCGCGGCCGGCGAGATAGTAGGTGGCATGCAGCGAGATGCGCGCCTGCAGATAGATGGTCCACGGACGCTGGCCCGCGCAACGCACGCCGACCGTTACGCGGCCCCACAGGCGAGCGCCGCTCGGCATGAACGGCTCCAGCACCATGCAGGCTGCAAGACCGCGTGGAAACGCGGGTGCGACGGTGATGTCCACTTTCCCCGGCAATCCCGCCGACTGCTGCTGCAGGAACGCGAGCGCGGTTGTGCGGATCGCTTCCGCGTCTTGCTGGCCAGGCAACGGCTCGGGCTGCGCCGGCGCGGCTGCACGCTGATTCTGCTGTGCGGGTGCGGGTGCCGGTGCTGCCGCGATGGGCCGCGCAGCGGCCACGCGCGCCGTCGGCGACGCCGCAGCGGCACGAGTTGAATTGGCGGGCGCGTTCGAACGCGCCGGGATCAGCTTGCCGTCCGCGCCGAGTTGTGGCGGCTCGCCGCGCGAAGCGAGCGTGTCGAACGAGTCGGTTGCCGATGCTCCCAACGCTTGCGACGCCGCAGCCGCTGCGCGACCCGTCACGCTGGTCGGCGCGTTGGCCGCCACCGGCTGAACGCCGGCGGCCTGACGCACGCCGTTCGCTTGCGGCGCCGGTGTCACGACGACCGGAACGACACGGCGGGAGGCCGGCATTTCATCGACGCTGGCTGCGCTCGTTGCGTTCGTCGCGGCAGAACCGGCACGGCCCGGCGCCGGAATGGTCACGACGCCGTTCGCGTCGGGCTTGAAACTGGTGCGGATCATTTGCGGCGCGGCCGGTGCTTCGCCCGAGCCCGCGATGACGATCGAGCCGCTCGCATTGGCGGCACGGCAGAAAGGATCGGCGTCGCGCGTGGTCGAACCGCGCGTCAGCGATTGTGCGGTGGCGGCGGCGAGGGTCGCCGCAGAGCCGGCGCGTTTCGCGGGCGCTGCCTGCATATGCTCGGCAAGCTCGGTAAGTGCCGCGGGATCCTTTTCGTTCGGACCGGCAATCACGATGGGACCGTCCGCCTCGCCCGCGTTCGCGGCATTGGCGATCAGCATAGCGGCGGCAGGCGCGCAAAGCACGGCGGCGCCGGCACCCGGCACGCCCAGCGACGAACTCAACAGGAGCCGCGCGGCGACGCGCAGCGCAGCCGCACACAGGCGATGCGCCGCTGCGCGTTGCGCGCGGTGCGTCGGATCGAAAGTGTGCTGGTCCATGCGGTTCTCCATCGAATGCATTTGGTACGCCTTGCATTCTATTGAGAGCCCCCTTCGCGCAAACGTTGAATAGAAGCCCCCTTTCCCGGTTATTCGTCCGATTGCTGCTTGCACTCGGCCCATAAGATGCACCTCATGCAAAAAGGTCTTCCCGTCTGATGCAGTCCTCACGCGAGGCGCACGGGAAGCCTCGGGACCGTTCTCCGGAGATTCTTATGCTGGACAAACTCGATGCCGAATTCGCCTTTGGACGTGAAGCGCTCGATGTGCGCGCTTATCGCCAGGAGCTCCTGTCGTCGAATATCGCCAATGCCGACACGCCCGGCTACAAGGCGCGCGACGTCGACTTCGCTTCGTCGCTCGCGGGCGCGCTGAAAAAGACCGGTGTGGCCGCGCATACGGCGTCGAACACCGCGACGCTGCCGATGGCGCAGCCGGCCGGCGTGACGAGCGGAATGTCGATGGCGTCGACCACGCCGGGCCACATGTCCGGCAAGTCGACGCTGAGCGCGGCGGGCGGCAGGCCCGACGACTACGGCAACCTGCAATACCGCGTTCCGACGCAGCCCGCGCTCGACGGCAACACGGTCGATATCGACACCGAGCGCGTTCAGTTCGCGGACAACACGCTGCACTTCGAATCTGGCATGACGATGCTGTCGAGCCAGATCAAGGCGATGTTGTCGGCGATCCAGTCGGGCTCGTAACCGGGTAACGGTCTGCACGCAAAGAAACACGCAGTACGCAAGAACAATCGCTACGGGAACTAACTTGAAGCCGGCTCGAACCGGCGGGAAAGGTCAGCAAACATGCCTTCTTTGATGAACATATTTGGTGTTGCAGGCTCCGCGATGTCCGCGCAGTCGCAACGGCTCAACGTGACGGCGTCGAATCTCGCCAACGCGGACAGCACCACCGGCCCGGACGGCCAGCCGTACAAGGCCAAGCAGGTCGTGTTCGGCGTTGCGCCGCTCGGCGGCGCGCGCAGCGGCTCCGGCCAGCAGGTTGGCGGCGTGCAGGTCACCGGCGTGGTCGACGACCCGACACCGATGAAAACCGCCTACGACCCGGGCAATCCGGCGGCCAACGCTGACGGCTATGTGACGCTGCCCAACGTCGACCCGGTGCAGGAAATGGTGAACATGATTTCGGCGTCGCGCTCATACCAGGCCAACGTCGAGACCCTGAACACCGCCAAGACCCTGATGCTGAAAACGCTCACGATCGGAACCTGAGGAGAGCCCCTTGACTACTGGCACCACCATCGGCAACAACGGCACGACCGTGTCGCAAACGCTGCTCGATACGATGAACGGCACGAACAGTGCCTCGGGCTCGAGCAGTTCGACGAGCGGCACGTCCGGCACGTCGGGCACTTCGGCGACCGATCTGCAAAACACCTTTTTGAGCCTGCTCGTCGCGCAGCTGAAGAATCAGGATCCGACCAATCCGATGGACAGCTCGCAGATGACCTCGCAGCTCGCCCAGATCAACACCGTGTCGGGCATCAGCCAGTTGAACACGACGTTGAGCTCGCTCGCGACGCAGATGTCGGCGGGTCAGCAGTCGCAAGCGGCGCTGCTGATCGGCTCGACCGTGCTCGCGCCGGGCAACTCCGTGTCGGTCGCAAGCGGCAAGGCCGGCGCGTTCGGCGTGCAACTCGCGAACTCGGTGAGCGACCTGCAGGTCGTCGTGAAGAACTCGGCAGGCCAGATCGTCAACACGATCGACCTCGGCAAGCAGTCGGCGGGCACGATCCCGGTGGGCTGGACGCCGACCGACTCGGCCGGCAACGCGCTGCCCGACGGCACGTACACGATCAGCGCGGTCGGCACGATCAACGGCCAGCAAGCGACGGCCACCACGCTCGCAGGCGCAACGGTGCAAAGCGTCGTCATGCAGAACAACGGTACGCCGGGCCTCGTGCTCTCGAACGGCTCGACTGTCGGGCTGACGAGCGTGGCCGCGATCCTCTAATTCGATTCAGTCAGTTACGACTTTCCAGACACGGAGACCGTCATGGGTTACCAACAAGGTTTGAGTGGTTTGTCCGCATCGTCGAGCGATCTCGACGTGATCGGCAACAACATTGCCAACGCGAATACGGTTGGCTTCAAGAGCGGCGCAGCGCAATTCGCCGACATGTACGCCAATTCGGTGGCGACGGCTGTCGGCAACCAGGTCGGTATCGGCACCAAGCTCGCACAGGTGCAGCAGCAGTTCTCGCAAGGCACGATCACCAGCACGAACCAGGCACTCGACGTCGCCATCAACGGCAACGGCTTTTTCCAGCTGTCGAACAACGGTTCGCTCGTGTACTCGCGCAACGGCGTGTTCCAGCTCGACAAGAACGGCTTCATCACGAACTCGCAAGGCCTGCAACTGATGGGCTACGCGGCCAACAGCTCGGGCATCATCAATACCGCCCAGACCGTGCCGCTTAGCGTGCCGACCGCGAACATCGCGCCGAAGGCGACGACCAACATCGCAGCCGGCCTGAACCTGAATGCGCAAGACCCGCTGATGCTCGGCACGCCGAAGGTGACGGCAGGAGGCACCAATTCCGGCACGCTGAGCACGACCGGCGCGACGATCACCAACACTGCGTCGGGAACGAACAAGGACAACTACACCGTCTCGTTCACGAGCGCGACGGGTTACACGGTGACCGACACCACGCTCGGCACGTCGACGACCGGCACATACACGGCCGGCTCGCCGATTTCGCTCGGCAACGGCCAGACGATCACGTTCAACGGCGTGCCGGCGACGGGTGACAGCTATAGCGTCACGCCGACTCCCGTGGCGTTCAACCAGAACAGCTCGACGACGTACAACTACTCGACGAGCACCACGGTGTACGACACGCTCGGCGGCTCGCAGACGGTCAACATGTATTTTGCCAAGACGGCCGCCGGCACGTGGGACGTGTATGCCGGCGTCTCCACCGGCACCGCGGCGCTCGTCGGCCATGCGAACTTCAACTCGTCGGGCACGCTGCTCGGCACGACCGACGCTTCCGGCGCGGCGACTGCCACGCCGTTCGTCTTCAACTTCTCGGTGCCGACCACCGACGGTTCGGCGACGCCTCAGAAACTGACGCTGAATATTGGCGGCACCACGCAGTACGGCGGCAAGGACGGCGTGAATTCGCTTCAGCCCGACGGCTATCCGGCCGGCACGCTGACGAGCTTCAGCATCGGCGCCGACGGCACGCTGACCGGCAACTATTCGAACCAGCAGACGGCCGCGCTCGGCCAGATCGCGCTTGCGAACTTCGCGAACCAGAACGGCCTCGTGAACCTCGGCAATAACGAGTTCCAGCAGACCGACGCATCGGGCGCCGCGCAGATTTCGGCGCCGGGCTCGACCAATCACGGCGTGCTGCAAGGCGGCGCCGTGGAAAACTCGAACGTCGATCTGACGAGCCAGCTCGTGGACCTGATCACCGCGCAACGCAACTATCAGGCGAACGCGCAGACGATCAAGACGCAGCAGACCGTCGACCAGACGCTCATCAACCTGTAAGCGAGCAGGACGGACCCATCATGGATCGGCTGATCTACACCGCGATGTCGGGCAGCACGCAAGCGCTCGAACAGCAGGCAATCGTTGCGAACAATCTCGCGAACGCATCGACCACTGGTTTTCGCGCGCAGTTGGCGACTTTCCGCGCCGTGCCGATGGCGTTCGGCGACGGCAGTTCGATCAACGACAACACCACGCGCACTTTCGTGCTGTCGTCGACGCCGGGCGCGGACTACACGCCCGGCCCGATCCAGCAGACGGGCAATCCTCTCGATGTCGCTATCGAAGGTCCGGGCTGGCTGTCGGTGCAGACCACTGACGGCGGCGAGGCGTACACGCGTGCCGGCAATCTGCACATCGACCAGAACGGCCAGTTGGTGAACGCCACGAATCAGGTGGTGCTCGGCAACGGCGGGCCGGTCTCGGTGCCGCCGGGTGCGCAGATCACCATCGGTCGGGACGGCACCGTGTCGGCGCTCACACCGGGCGATCCGCCGACCGCCGTGGTGACGGTCGATCAGCTGAAGCTGGTCAACCCGGATCCGAAAACCATGACGCGCGGCGACGACGGCCTCTTTCGCACCGCCGACGGCAATCCCGCCGACGCCGATCCGGCCGTGACGGTCGCGCCTGCATCGCTCGAAGGGAGCAACGTGAATCCGGTCAGCGCGATGGTCTCGATGATCACGAACGCGCGCCAGTTCCAGATGCAGACCAAGCTGCTGGAAAGCGCCGACAAGAACGATCAGTCGGCTAACCAGTTGCTCAGCTTTAGCTAACGGCCGCCGGCTTGTGCCGGCCCGCCACCATGTTGCATGGGACCAGAGTAAGTGCCTTGCATGGAACCGGAGGCACTCCGGTCGACATAGGAGAAGGAATATGAATCGCTCGCTGTATATCGCCGCCACCGGCATGAATGCGCAACAGGCGCAGATGGACGTCATCTCGAACAACCTCGCGAACGTCAGCACCAACGGCTTCAAGGGATCGCGCGCAGTGTTCGAGGATCTGCTGTATCAGACCGTCCGCCAGCCCGGCGCGAACTCGACGCAGCAAACGGAATTGCCCTCGGGCATCCAGCTCGGCACCGGCGTGCAACAGGTTGCCACCGAGCGTCTGTACACGCAGGGCAACCTGCAGCAGACCGGCAACTCGAAAGACGTCGCCATTAACGGCCAGGGCTTTTTCCAAGTGCAGATGCCCGACGGCACGACCGCCTATACGCGCGACGGCTCGTTTCAAACCAACGCGCAAGGCCAGCTCGTGACGTCGAGCGGCTATCAGGTGATCCCGGCCATCACGGTGCCGAACAACGCGACCTCGCTCACCATCGGCAGCGACGGCGTGGTGTCGATCACCGTCGCCGGCTCGACCAACAGCCAGCAGCTCGGCTCGATGCAGGTCGCCACCTTCATCAACCCGGCCGGTCTGGATGCGAAGGGCGAGAACCTGTTCGCAGAAACGGCGTCGTCGGGTGCGCCTAACGTTGCGCAGCCTGGCCTGAACGGCGCGGGCACGCTCAATCAGGGCTACGTCGAAGCATCGAACGTGAACGTGGTGCAGGAACTGGTGAACATGATCCAGACGCAACGTGCTTACGAAATCAACAGCAAGGCCGTGACG
Organism: Paraburkholderia caledonica; assembly: GCF_000383275.1. NCBI lineage: Bacteria > Pseudomonadati > Pseudomonadota > Betaproteobacteria > Burkholderiales > Burkholderiaceae > Paraburkholderia > Paraburkholderia caledonica. The sequence continues at coordinate 41,211 of NZ_KB911048.1, forward strand.
ACGTCCGACCAGATGCTGCAGACGCTCAGCCAGATGCAAGTCTGACGCTGAAGTCACTGGTAATTAACAGGCTGTAAATCAGGCGGTAATCAAGATGTCGCACTTCACTCGTAATCCGGTTCATTCGCGTACTGCCGTCGCGCTCGCGCAGCTCACGCTGCTCGTCGCGCTCGGCGGTTGCGGCCTCGTGCCGAAGCAGCCGATCACGCAGCAGCCGATGACGGCGCTGCCGCCGATGCCGCCGCAAGCGCAGTCGCCCGGCTCGATCTACAACCCGGGTTACGCGGGCCGGCCGTTGTTCGAAGATCAGCGTCCGCGCAATGTCGGCGACATCCTGACCATCGTGATCCAGGAAAACGTCAACGCGACGAAGTCCTCGGGTGCCAATGCAAACCGCTCGGGCAGTACCAACCTTGCGGTGCCGACGGCGGGCTTCCTTGCCGGACTGTTCGGCAAGGCGAATCTGAGCGCCAAGGGTGGGAACGTGTTCAGCGGCACCGGCGGCGCCAACGCGTCGAACACATTCAACGGCACGATCACTGTGACGGTGACCGGTGTGCTGCCGAACGGCAACCTGATGGTAAGCGGTGAAAAGCAGATGCTCATCAATCAGGGCAACGAGTTCGTGCGCTTCTCGGGCGTGGTGAATCCGAACACGATCTCCAGTCTGAATGCCGTGTACTCCACGCAGGTGGCCGACGCAAAAATCGAGTATTCGGCGAAAGGCTATCTCGACGAGGCCGAAAACATGGGCTGGCTGCAACGCTTCTTCCTCAACGTGTCGCCGTGGTGATCATGGGTACTGTTTCTTTCCGCTTTCTCGCGCGAGCCGGCCGCATCGGCCGGGCGCTGGCTTTCGTCGCGCTCGCCTGCGCGGCGCTGCCGGCGGCGACGCCCGCGCACGCCGAGCGCCTGAAGGATCTCGTGCAGATCCAGGGCGTTCGTGACAATCCGCTGATCGGCTACGGCCTCGTCGTCGGTCTCGACGGCACGGGCGACCAGACCACGCAGACCCCGTTCACCACGCAGACGCTCGCCAACATGCTGGCGAACCTCGGCATCTCGATCAACAACCAGGCCGCCGGTTCGAGCAACTCGCAATCGTCGCTGTCGAACGTTCAGTTGAAGAACGTTGCCGCGGTGATGGTGACGGCGGTGCTGCCGCCGTTCGCGCGCCCGGGTGAACAGATCGACGTGACCGTGTCCTCGCTCGGCAATGCGAAGAGCCTGCGCGGCGGCACGCTTCTGCTTACGCCGCTCAAGGGCGCCGACGGCCAGGTGTACGCACTCGGCCAGGGCAATCTCGCCGTTGGCGGCGCCGGCGCGAGCGCCAACGGCAGCAAGGTGCAGGTCAATACACTTGCTGCCGGCCGTATTGCCGGCGGCGCGATCGTCGAACGCTCGGTGCCGACGTCGGTGTCGCAAGCCGGCACGATGCAGCTCGACCTGAACGAAATGGACTACGACACGACGCAACGCGTGGTGGCGGCAGTGAACAACGCGTTCGGCGGCGGCACGGCCACGGCGCTTGACGGCCGCACGATTCAACTGCGCGCGCCGACCGATCCCGAACAGCAGGTCGCCTTCATGGCGCAACTGCAGAATCTCGACGTGAAGCCGGCGCAGGCCGCAGCGAAGGTGATCCTGAACGCGCGCACCGGCTCGATCGTGATGAACCAGATGGTCACGCTGCAGAACTGCGCGGTGGCGCACGGCAACCTGTCGGTCGTGATCAACACGCAGCCGGTGGTGAGTCAGCCGGGCGCGTTCTCGAACGGCCAGACGGTGGTGGCGAAGCAGTCGCAGATTCAGGTGAAGCAGGACAACGGCGCGCTCAAGCTAGTGACCGCCGGCGCGAACCTCGCCGACGTGGTGAAGGCGCTCAACGCATTGGGTGCGACGCCCGCGGATCTGATGTCGATCCTGCAGGCCATGAAAGCGGCGGGCTCTTTGCGCGCCGACCTGGAAATCATCTAAGGACGACAGCAGATGAATTCGGATACGACCAATTCCGCCGCCGCGGCGAACGATCTTAGCCAGCGCTTCGCGCTCGACGTGCAGGGTTTCGCGAAGCTGAGCGCGCAGGCGAAGGCGTCGCCGCAAGCCGGCATGAAGGTAGCCGCGCAGCAGTTCGACGCGGTCTTCACGCAGATGATGCTGAAGAGCATGCGCGATGCGACGCCGCAGGACGGCCCGTTCGACTCGCACGACAGCGCGACGTTTACGTCGATGATGGATCAGCAGTTGTCGCAGCAGATGTCGCAGAAGGGCATCGGTGTGGCGGATGCGATGCTCAAGCAGTTGATGCGCAACCAGGGCATGCAGGTGAGCGGCCCGAACGGAGCAGGCGGCGCGGGCGGACTCGCCGGCATGGCCAACGCGCTCGGCGGCGGCAGCGGCGGCGACGAAGGCCAGACTGCGGCGCTCAACGCGCTCGCCAAGGCCTACGGCAATGCGCAAGCAAACGGCCAGCTCGCGATGGGCAAAGGCTACTCGGCCAACAGCGCGCTGACGCCGCCGTTGAAGGGTGACGGCAGCTCGCCGAAGGTCGACGCTTTCGTCGACAAGCTCGCGGCTCCCGCGCAGGCTGCCAGCGCGGCGACCGGCATTCCGGCGCGCTTCATCATCGGCCAGGCGGCGCTGGAATCGGGCTGGGGCAAGAGCGAAATCAAAAAGGCTGACGGCAGCACGAGTCACAACGTATTCGGCATCAAGGCGACCAAGGACTGGACCGGCAAGACGGTGTCCACGCTCACCACCGAGTATGTGAACGGCAAGCCGCAGCGCGTGGTCGAGAAATTCCGCGCATACGATTCGTATCAGGAAGCCATGACCGACTACGCCAGCATGCTGAAGGGCAATCCGCGTTACGCGCAGGTCATCAATTCCGCGCACGACGTGAAGGGTTTTGCGACCGGCATGCAGCGCGCCGGTTATGCAACGGATCCGCATTACGCGAAGAAACTGATGTCCATCATGCAAAAGATGGGCTGAGCGGTGTGATTGCGACCGGTCGGCGCGGATTGACCGCGAGAAGCGGTTTTGCGGGGCGCGCCGAACAACAGACGTACAAGCCACAAACACGCAACAAACACGCGGCGAAAAAACGGCGGGCGATTTAAAGACGCGTTATCGGCGAGTTACCGGGGCTTTAACGTTTGCGCGCGATTATTCTAAATTTATTATTAGTCGCCCCTAAATTTTGGCTCGATACTGCCGCTAATCCGTTAGACCCCATACCGGAAGCGTTCATGTCCGGTTGAATGTGCGTGCCGCGGCCGGGAATGAGAGACCGCGTGAAAGCCCCGTCAGGAGCTCTGGCACGTACCCGCAAGAACATGCATACCGGCAAGCCCATGGAAACCAATCAGTCGAACGGCCAAACCGACACGCTTCAGCCGCACGTTCCGCTGGACGACAGTGCACTCGATTTTGGCCGCCGCAATCCGCTCGAAATCGGCGTTCAATTGCGCAACCTCGTCAATCGGGGCGATTTTCTTACCGTTCAATATGCCGGCGGCCAGCTCGTTACGCGCCTGCTCGACGTCGACGTGCGCGGACGCACCTTCACGTTCGACTGGGGCGCGTTGTCCGATCAGAACCGCGGTCTGCTTGCGGCGTCAAGCTGTCAGTTCCACGCGGCGCCCGAGGGCGTGCGCATGGAGTTCGTCACCAGCACGCCGCGCGAAACGCGTTACGAGGGAATGCCGGCATTCGAAGCCGACTTTCCGGAAGTGCTGTACTACGTGCAACGCCGCGAGTATTTCCGCGTCGACGCACCGATTCTCGATCCGTACGTGTGCAGCGGTCGTCTGCCGGAAGGCGATTCGTTCCGTTTCGAGGTGCATGACCTCTCGCTGGGCGGCGTCGGCATGCGCACTTCCGACGAACGCGTCGCCGAACTGCCCATGGGCACGCGTCTCGACGATTGCGAATTGTCGCTCGGCGGATTGGGCCGCCTCTCGCTCGATCTGCAACTCGTGTCGCATCGCTCGCTCGCGCTGCCGAACGGCACCCAGCGGTATCAGCTTGGTTTCCGCTTTCTGACGTTGCCCGGCAACGCGGAGAACACGCTGCAGCGTCTCATCACGCAACTCGAAATGAAGCGCCGTTCGCTGGTTCGCTGACAGCGCGCGGACCAGACATGACGCGCCGGCGAAGGCCCGGCGCATCGGCCTCGCAAACGTTGAAACAAACTCTCGCAAGCGTCGTGAATGGCCTCAATTTTCCGTCGCGAAAGCCGTTAAACACTAAGTTCAAGTAACGCGGCGGCATGTGTGGTGTCGCCCTTCAGGATGACGCATGTCCAATCTCATCAATCTCGGCCTCAGCGGACTGAATGCAGCCCAGTGGGGACTCACGACGACCGGCCAGAACATCAGCAACGCGTCGACGCCCGGCTATACCATTGAAACGCCGGTCTTCGCGGAAACGGGTGGGCAGTACACGGGTTCCGGCTATCTGCCGCACGGCGTTTCGACCGTCACGGTGACTCGCCAATACAGCCAGTATCTGACGACCCAGCTCAATAACGCGCAGTCGTCCAGCAGCTCGCTCGCGACCTACAACACGCTGATCTCGCAACTGAACAATCTGATCGGCAGCCCGACTGCCGGTATTGCCAGCGCGGTCACGAGTTATTTCACGGGCATGCAGAACGTCTCGAACAACGCTTCGAGCCTCGCTACGCGTCAGACGGCGATGAGCGGCGCGCAGACACTCGCGAACCAGATCAATGCCGCGGGCCAGCAATACGACGCGCTGCGCCAGAGCGTCAACACGCAACTGAGCAACACCGTTTCGCAGATCAACAGCTACACGCAGCAGATCGCACAATTGAACGGTCAGATCTCCGCCGCGAGCACGCAAGGCCAGCCGCCGAACCAGTTGCTCGATCAGCGCGATCTCGCCGTGTCGAATCTGTCGCAACTGATCGGCGTGCAGGTGGTGAACAGCAATGGCAGCTATGGCGTCTTCATGAGCAATGGCCAGCCGCTCGTGTCGGCCGGCAACAGCTTCAATCTGGGCACCACGCCTTCGACGGGCGACTCCAGCGAATTGTCCGTGCAGTATCTCGGCCAGGCGGGCGCAAATCCTGCCGCCGCGCCGCAGGATTTGCCCGACAGCAAGATCGAGGGCGGCACGCTCGGCGGTCTCGTCGCATTCCGCAGCCAGACGCTCGATCCGGCAGAAGCGCAACTTGGCGCGATTGCGGTGAGTTTCGCCTCCCAGGTCAATGCGCAGAACGCGCTCGGCATCACCCTCGCGGGCGTGCAGGGCGGCGCCCTGTTCTCGGTGGGCGGCCCGACCGTCTACGCGAACACGCAGAACACCGGCAACGCATCGCTCAACGTGTCGTTCGCGAATCCTGCACAGCCGACCACGGGCGACTACACGCTCGCCTTCAACGGCACCACCTATACGTTGACCGACAATTCGACGGGTGGCGTGGTGGGCTCGGCGACGAATCTGAGCCAGCCGATCAACGGCCTGAATTTTTCGACCACGGGCACGATGAACGCCGGTGACTCGTTCACGGTCCAGCCGACTCGCGGCGCGTTGAACAGCTTTGCAACTGCGACGACGGACGCCTCGGCGATCGCGGCCGCAGCGCCGGTTCTCGGCGCGGCAGCGTCGACTAACACCGGCACCGGCGCCATCACGAAGGGCACGGTCGCGGCGGGCTACACGATGCCGAACTCGACGACCACGCTGACGTACGACGGCACTGGTCTCACCGGCTTCCCGGTCGGCTCGACGGTGACCGTGGCGGGCTCGCCGGCGACCACTTATTCGATCACGAGCGCGACGACCGTCGTGCCGTATTCGTCGAGCAACGGCGCGAGTCTGACGATCAACAACACGACCGCCGGCCAGATGAACAAGGTGTCGGTGACGATCAGCGGCGTGCCCGCTGCCGGCGACAAGTTCACCATCGGGCCGAACACCGGCGCGAACAACGACGGCCGCAACGCGCTTGCACTGTCGAACCTGTCGACGGCGAAATCGATGGACGGCGGCACGGTCACGCTGACGGGCGCGTACGCGAACTACGTCAACGACATCGGCAACCAGACGAATCAGATTCAGACTTCGAGCACGGCGCAGGCTTCGCTGGTGACGCAGATCACAACGGCGCAGCAGTCCGTCTCGGGCGTCAACATCAACGAGGAAGCAGCCAATCTGCTTCAGTATCAGCAGCTCTATCAGGCGAACAGCAAGGTCATTCAGACCGCGCAGACCCTGTTCCAGACGCTGCTCGGCATCTTCCAGTGAGGCGTTGAACATGCGCATCTCCAGCACGCAGTACTTCACCATGAACGTGGCGACGATGAGCGATCAGCAAGCTCAGTTGTCGCAGCTTTACGCGCAGATTTCGAGCGGCGTGAGCCTTGCGACGCCGTCGGACAATCCGCTCGGCGCGGCGCAGGCCGTGCAGTTGAGTTCGACCGCGACGAGCCTCGCACAGTACACGAGCAACCAGAACACGGCGCTTGCGTCGCTGCAGCTCGAAGACACGACGCTCAGCAGCGTCAACGACGTGCTGCAAAGTATCCACACGCTCGTGTTGCGCGCCGGCGACGGTTCGCTCAACAACGGCGACCGCGGCTCCATCGCGACGCAACTGCAAAGCTTGCGCAGCCAGTTGATAACGCTCGGTAACTCGACGGACCCGCAGGGCAACTACATGTTCGCCGGCTATCAAAGCAGCGCACAGCCGTACACGACGAGTTCGGCCGGCGTGGTCACGTATTCGGGCGACACCGGCACGCCTGCGGTGCAGATCACCGACTCGCACGTCGTGCAGACCGGCGACACCGGCATTTCGATCTTCAGCAGTGTCGCGCCTATCGGCACGAGCGCGGTGCCGGCGGCGACCACGGGCAACACGGGTACGGGTGTCATCAGCACCGTGAGCCTGAACAACCCGACCGATCCGACGAACGCCGACAAATACGCGATCAACTTTACGTCGTCGACGACTTACACCGTGAGCCAGACGAATCCGGCGACCGGCGCGGTTACGACGAGCGCACCGCAAGCCTTCACGGCAGGTACGGCGATCACGCTCGGGGGCCAGTCGGTGACGATCAGCGGCGCGCCGAACGCGGGCGACAGCTTCTCGGTGACGCCCGCGACCCAAGGCAGCATGGATGTGTTCGCGAACCTGAGCCAGTTGATCAGCACGCTGCAATCGCCGATCTCGGGCGGTGCGTCGACCGCGAGCTTTCAGAGCGCGCTCACCACCAGCATGACGCAGCTCGAGAACACGATGAACAACATCACGACCGCGCAAGCGACTGTGGGCGGCCGCTCGCAGGAGGTCAAGGCATTGCAGGCGGTCACGCAGACCAATACGCTGCAAACGGCCAGCAACCTGTCGGACCTGACGCAGACAGACCTGATCAAGACGGTCGGCAAATACACGCTGGCGCAGAACGCGTTGCAAGCAGCACAACAGGCGTTCGTGAAGATCCAGAATATGTCGCTGTTTCAGTACCTGAACTGATAGAGCTTCTGCTCGATTAGTTTCGATAGGCAAGCGCGGTAACCGGGGGACTGGTTACCGCGCTTTTGTTTTTTTGGGGCGTGAGAAGTATGCGAGACGCATGCTCTATTAACAGATTCAACGCGGAGCACCGCTAGCACCAGTCGCGCATCCAAACGAAAAAAGCCGACATCAACTGTCGGCTTCAAAGTCACTTCTAACGGCGAGCGGGCAACGGCCCAAATTCCCCCGCTACCTGAATCCCAGCGCGACCCGCCCCATCTGGTCGATGCCCACCGCGAAGAGGCGCCCGAAGAACGGAATCATGTTCGGAATCATCAACTGCAAAAGCAGCATACCGATCAGCATGGTGAGCGGAAAGCCGATCTGAAACACGCCGATCTGCGGCGCCGCGCGGTTGAGAATGCCGAGCGCGAGGTTGGTGATCAGCAGAGCGGCGACGACTGGCAGAGAGAGCAGCAGTCCCGCTGAAAAAATCGTGCTGCCGAAATTGGCGAGCGTGCGCCAGCCCGGCGAGCCGAGAATATTTGCCGACACGGGCAGCGAATTGAACGACGCGAGCAGGGCGCTGACCATCTGAAGATGACCGTCGATCACGAGAAACACGAGCATCGCGATCGTGTTCATGTAGCTCGACAGCACCTGGCTCGAGCTGCTCGCCTGCGCGTCGAAGAAAGTGGCAAAGCCGAGGCCCATGCCGAGGCCGACGAAGTCGCCGGTCGCGCTGATCGCCTGAAACACGATCTGCATGGTCATGCCGAGCGCGATACCGATCAGAAACTGGTTGACGATGATCCACACGCCTTCCGCGGAAAACACCGTGACTTGCGGCAGCGCCCCGAGCGTGGGTGCGACGATGATCGTCACGAAAGCCGCCAGGCCGATCTTCACGCGCAGCGGCAGCGAGCGGTTGCCGAGCACAGGCGCGGTCGCGACGAGCGCGAGAATCCGCACGAACGGCCACAGAAACGCGGTGAGCCAGGCGTTCAGTTGCGCGTAGGTGACGGAAAACATGGCGGCGGCGAGGCTCGATGCAGAGAGAAAATCGCGGCGCTCAGTTGACGAGCGTCGGAATGTTGGTGAGCGTCTGGCGCAGGTAGTCGAGCATGGTGGTGAGCATCCACGGACCGGCGATCACCATTGTGACCGCGATAGCGAGCAGTTTCGGAATGAACGACAGCGTCGATTCGTTGATCTGCGTGGCAGCCTGGAAAAGGCTCACCACCAGGCCAACCACCAGCGCCACAAGAAGAAGCGGCGCGGCGAGCAGCAGGCCGACGTACATGGCCTGGTGCGCGAGTGTCATGACGGATTCTTGATTCATGGCGATTCAACCGGAAACTGGCACAACGTTGAAAACAGGGACTATCGAGCGAGCACGCTCAGACAAAGCTCTGCGCAAGAGAGCCGAGCAGCAGTTGCCAGCCGTCGACGAGCACGAACAGCATCAGCTTGAACGGCAGCGAAATCGTTGCGGGCGAAACCATCATCATGCCCATCGACATCAGCACGCTCGCCACCACCATGTCGATGATGAGAAACGGAATGAAGATCGTGAAGCCGATCTGGAAGCCGGTCTTCAGTTCGCTAGTAACGAACGAAGGCACGAGCAGCGACAGCGGCACATCTTCAGGGCCTTGCATCGGCGCGGCGTGCGAGATGCGCGCGAACAGTGCGAGATCGCTTTCGCGCGTCTGACGCAGCATGAACGTCTTGAACGGAGCGAGGCCGCGGCTCACCGCCGTCTCCATCGGAACAGTACCTTCGGAGAAGGGCTTGTAGCCGTCGGTGTAAGCCTTATCGAGCACTGGCGACATCACGAACAGCGTCAGAAAAAGCGCAAGACCGACGAGCACCTGGTTAGGCGGCGTTGTCGTCGTGCCGAGCGCCTGGCGCAGCAACGACAACACGATGATGATGCGCGTGAAGCTCGTCATCATCAGCACCATCGCAGGCAGGAACGACAGCATCGTGAGCAGCAGCATCGTCTGCACGCTCAGCGAATACGTGGTTCCGCCGTTCGGGCCCGGGCTCGTGTTGAAGGCCGGCAAGCCGGCGGTTTGCGCGAACGAAAGCGTCGGCAGCGCGAACAATGCCACCGGCACAACCAGCGACGCGACGGGCGCGGCGCGATGCAAACCGCGAAGCACTGCAGAGGCGGCGCGCGAGGTGCGGGTGGAGGGCGCGCCAGGCGCCGATTGAAGACTGAACTGCATTACCGAACCCCGTTGCCTTGCCCGTTGAAACGTTTGCTCACTTCGCCTTTCAAGGCGTCGCGAAAGCGCTGGCCGAAGCTGCCTGGCAGTCCGGTGCTGCCCGCCGCGCTGCTACTGCCCGTTGCGCCAGGCGTGCCCGCCTGGGTATTGCCGATCGCGTCGACGGCGACCGATCCCGCTGGCATCGTATGAAGCAGACGCACGTTGCCGGGCGCGGCGCCGAGCACGAGCCACGTATCGCCGATCTCGACCACCGCCACGCGCTCCTTACCGCCGAGCGACGCGCCGCCAATTGTCTTCACCAGTCCGCTGCGGCTGCCCGGCTGCAAGCCGAAGCGGCGCGCAAGCCACGCGCATCCGAACACCAGACCGATCACGACGACGAGGCCGACGATCGTCTGCAATACCGCGCCGACGCCAAGCGCCGGAACCGCAGTGCCCGCGCCGACGCTCGACGCCATCTTCGCTGCGTTGTTGACCGCGTTCATGTCGGCTGCGTGTGCAGCGAGCGGTGCGCAGAACGACGCCGTTGCCGACAGCGCTGCGCCGATTGCGCGGGAGATGACGTGACGCGACGCAGGGAACACGGCGCGGCGGACTGCGGTTTTCATCGATTCAACTTCCGGATACGTTCTGACGGCGTAATGATGTCGGTCAGGCGAATACCGAACTTGTCGTTCACCACCACCACTTCACCCTGGGCGATCAGGCAGCCGTTGACGAGCACGTCCATCGGTTCGCCGGCCATGCCGTCGAGCTCCACCACCGAACCTTGCGCGAGTTGCAGCAGGTTGCGGATCGCGAGCTTGGTGCGGCCGAGTTCGACGGTCATCTGAACGGGAATGTCCAGAATCATTTCGATGTCGTTGCGCGTCGAGGTCGGCGCGACTTTCGACAGCGGCTGGAACACGCCGGCCGTGCTGGCGCTGATTTCGCTCGGGTTGTCGTTCTGCTCGGCGAGCGCGCTCGCCCAGTCGGCCAGCGCTGCTTCGTCTTCCGCGCTCGCCGCGTCGGCGGCCACTTGCGCGGCGGCGGCGGTCAGCTCGTCCGCGGGCTTTGCGTTCAGATCACTCATATCCACCTTCCTTCATCGTGTCGGCTGCGCTGATCATCTTTTGCACGCGCAACGCGTATTGACCATTAAAAATTCCGTAGCCGCATTCCATCACCGGCACGCCGTCGACTTTGGCCGTGATGTGCTCGGGAATGTTGATCGGCAGAACATCGCCTTTGCGCATGTTCAGGATTTGTTCGAACGTAATCGGCACCTGCGCGAGGTCGGCCGTCAGTTCGACTTCCGCCGCCTGCACCTGCTGCGACAACACGCGGACCCAGCGGCGGTCGACTTCAAGCGCCTCGCCCTGAATCGGCGACGACAGAATGTCGCGGATCGGTTCGATCATCGAATACGGCATGCAGATGTGCAGCGTGCCGCCCGTCGTGCCGAATTCGATCGAGAACTGCGTGACGATGACGATTTCGTTCGGCGTCGCGACGTTGGCGAACTGCGTGTGCATTTCCGAGCGCATGTACTCGAACTGCAGCGGACGCACGCTTTTCCACGACGCCGCGTAGTGTTCGAACGTCAGGTTGAGCAGCTTCATGATGATGCGCTGCTCGGTCTGCGTGAAATCGCGACCTTCGACACGCGTGTGAAAGCGTCCGTCGCCGCCGAACAGATTGTCGACCACGAAGAACACCAGGTTCGGGTCGAACACGAACAGCGACGTGCCGCGCAACGGCTTGACGTGGACCAGGTTCAGATTGGTCGGGATCGGCAGGTTGCGGGTGAACTCGCTGTACTTCTGCACCTTCACCGGACCGACGGAGATTTCCGCCGAACGCCGCATGAAGTTGAAGATGCCGACGCGCAACAGGCGCGCAAAGCGGTCGTTGATGATTTCGAGGCCGGGCATCCGGCCGCGGACGATGCGTTCCTGCGTCGCGATGTTGTAGGGACGTACGCCTACACGTTCGCTCTGCTCGGCTTCAGAGTCGGACTCGCCGGTTACGCCCTTGAGGAGGGCATCGACCTCCTCCTGGGACATGAACTCTTCGTGGCCCATTCCTTATTCCTCGTGCATACCGTGACGGTTGATGATGGCAGTGCGGGACAGCGTCACAACGACGTCACTGCACGACGAATTCGGTGAACAGCACGTCCTGGACATGGATCGGCGCGGCACCCTTGTCGGTCGGTTGCTCGATCAGCGTCCGCAGTTCGGTGGAAAGCGCGTGCTTGCCTTCGAGCGGAGCGAGTTCATCCGGATGATGGTTCGACAGCGCAAGCAGGATGCGGCTGCGAATTTCCGGCATGTGTTCGGTGAGTTCCTGCGGCGTCTTCGGATCGGTGAGCTTGAGCGTCAGACCGATACGCAGGAAGTGCTGCTGGCCGTCGTCCGATTGCAGGTTGACCGTCATCGATTCGAGCGGGAAGAACGTCGGAGCGGGAGCCGGAGCCGGCGCAGCTGCGGTGGCGGCGGCCGGAGCGCGTTTGGACATGAAGAACCACACCCCTGCGCCGGCGCCACCGGCGGCGACGATAGCGATGAGGGCGATCAGGATGATGCGCTTCAAGGGGCCCGGAGACGCGGGCGCGGCTTGCTGATTTGCGGGAGTGGTAGCCATGAGGTTTGCTTGCTTGCCGTTAGTGCTGGTGATAGTGATTGTTGTTGATTTGCCTGCGGCGCGATGGGTCGAACAGAAGGGTTAATGCGGGCTATCTCTAGTTTTTGGCCTTTCCCTGAAATGAAATCGCGGTGGTCCATGGGCATTGCCCCGCACAAGGGCAGCGCCAATAGAGCACCGCGATTTCGAGGAACGGCCAACACCTCGAATCAACCACCGAACAAAGCCGCAACCCGCAAAAAAACCCGTCAGGCGAACGTATCGACCAACCCGACGCTGCGCCGCACGGCAACGTCCGCCGTCACGCCGGCACCCGCGGCACCGCCCATGCCGCCTCCACTACCCGCCGTAGAGCGGCTTCCAGAGCCGGAACGTCCCGACTCGGCATTCTGCTGTTGCCCGCCCTGACGACCAAACCCGTCGCTGACGCTCGCGCTGCCGAGTCCGATGCCGTTCGCTTCCATCGCTTCGCGCAATTTCGGCAGAGCTGCCTCGACGGCTTCACGTACCTGCTGATGCTGCGAAACAAACAACGCGTGCGCATGGTTATCGGCGACCTGCAGCACGACCTGGAGCGGTCCAAGATCCTTCGGGTTCAGCGTCAGCTCGGCGCTCTGCGAATGAGCGTTCGACAGGAACACGACCTTCTGGCTCAGCGCTTCCTCCCAGTCGGTCGTGCCGACCTGCGGTCCCAACGCGTTTGCCGCTGCAGCCGCGCCCGCATTGCCGGTCGTCTGCACGGCGGCCGTGGTGCTGGCAGCGCTCGCTGCTGCCTGCGACGCGGCCAGCGCTGCGCTCGCTGCGTCGGCTGCGTTCTTGAACGCCGCCAGGTCGTCCGCCTGTGCGCCTGCCGCACCCGTCGATGCCAACGCACCCGCCGCCGCCGCGGAAGCAGCCGACGCAGCCGCCGTCGGATCCGCCACGGTCGCAGCCGTCGTCAATGCGCCGCGGGCGGCTGCGGAGCCCTTGCCGCCGCCGGAGAGACCGGCTTCCAGCGTCTTGCCGTCTGTATCGTTCAGCGACGCGTTCGCGCTCGCCAGTCCGTTCGCCGCCGCAGCTGCGGCCGCGCCGCTTGCCAGCGCCTGCGATGGCACCACGGCCTGGCCGTTCGCGAGCGCCGCCAGAGCCGCCTGCAATGCGTCCTGTAGCGACTTCGGATCGGTCGGCGCCTTCTTGCCGGGCAGGCCGACCGTGGTGGCGTCGGTGGCCGCGCCGGCTGCGGTCGTGCTGGCATCCGTCGCTGCGGGAATGTTCACGTTGGCCGCATCGGCCGCAGCGCTTGCATCGGCCTGGGCCTGGGCTTGCGCCTGAGCCGCTGCGGCTGCCGCCGCCGTGCTTGCGTCGCTGCTGCTCGCCGCGGTGGCGGTGTTGGCCGACTTCGCAGGCGCGGCCCCCGTCTTGTCCGTCGATGCCTGTTGCGGCTTGTCCGCCGGCGCAGACGCCGATGCGTCTGACGCGGTGCTGTCCTTGGTGTCGCTGCTCGCGTCGTCGGCGTTTTTGGTTGCGGAGTCGTCCGGCGGCGGCGCGTCGTGCACGCTCGACGACGACGCCTGCGAAGCATCCGCCTGCGTCGGGGAAGGTGTCGGCGTTGCGGCAGACTGGCTCGCGCTCGCGTTGACGCTTGCGTTGAATTTGGCAGCCGCACTTGCAGCCGCACTGTTCTGCAGGCTGATGCTTTGCTGGAGGGTTTGCGAGAACGGTTTCGCGCTTGCGGCGGCCAGCGCCGCGGCGCTGTTCGAACCGTTGGTAGAGGTGCTGCCGGTAGAACCTGGCAGGGAGCCGATCTGTGAAAGAAGCGACATAAGTGTCCTGTCAATCCGTCAAAGGGTACGGTGTTCAGTCAGTGGAGGGCGGCGCGGGCGTCAGGCGCCTTCCGCGCGCATCCTCAGAATTCGTGCAGCGTGTTCGTCGGCGTCGCGTTGATCGCGCCGCGCCACGGTCTTGGCCTCGGCCGCTTCGCCGCGCGCCTGCAGCACTTCATAGGAGCCGAGCTTTTGCTTCTGACGCTGCCAGTCCGGCTTGGCCGCCTCGACTCGCGCATTGGCCGTCACGAGCAGATTGCGCTGCTGTTCGATGGCGGCGTCGAGCGTGTCGATGAACGCCTGAAAATTGCGCATGTTGCCGGCGGGCATTCCCGCCTGGGCGGTTGCCGTGAAACGCGCGTGGTATTCGTCGCGGTACTGCACGAGCGACTGAAGCTGCGCCTCCACGTCGTTACGCTCGCGCTGTGCTCGGCCAAGACGCTGCGCGGCGGCGTCGACATCGTCTTGCGCGAGCCCAATCAACGTCTTGATCGGAAAGTGTTTCGCCATCGTCAGGCTCCTTGGGCAAACAGCGCGTCCAGCATCTCGACACTCGGTTCAAAATTCGCGCACTCACGAAAGCCTTGCTGCAGGAAGGCTTCCATCCGCGGATATAGCGCGATGGCACGGTCGAGCAACGCGTCACGTCCGCTCGAATAAGCACCAACGTTGATCAGATCGCGGTTGCGCTGATAGCGCGACAGCATCTGCTTGAACATACGCGTTTTGTCCAGATGGTTATCGTCGATCAGCGCGGTCATTGCCCGGCTAATCGACGCTTCGATGTCGATTGCCGGATAGTGGCCGGCTTCCGCGAGCGAGCGCGACAGCACGATGTGGCCGTCGAGAATCGCACGCGCCGAGTCCGCAATCGGGTCCTGCTGGTCGTCGCCTTCGGTCAGCACCGTATAGAACGCGGTGATTGAACCGCCGCCCGCCGGGCCGTTGCCAGTTCGCTCGACGAGCGCCGGGAGCTTGGCGAACACAGAAGGCGGGTAACCCTTGGTCGCGGGCGGCTCGCCGACGGCCAGCGCGATTTCGCGCTGCGCCATCGCGTAGCGGGTCAGCGAATCCATCAGCAGCAACACGTGCTTGCCCTGATCGCGAAAATATTCGGCGAGCGACGTCGAATACGACGCGGCCTGCATCCGCAAAAGCGGTGAAACGTCGGCCGGAGCGGCGATCACGACCGAGCGCGCAAGGCCTTCCTCGCCAAGAATCTGCTCGATGAATTCCTTCACTTCGCGGCCGCGTTCGCCGATCAGGCCGATCACGATCACTTCGGCGCTGGTGTAGCGCGCCATCGTACCGAGCAACACCGATTTACCGACGCCCGAGCCTGCAAACAGTCCCATGCGCTGGCCGCGTCCCACGGTCAGGAGCGCGTTGATCGCGCGCACGCCGACGTCGAGCACCTTGTGAATCGGCTCCCGGTTCAGCGGATTGATGACCGGCGCGGACAACGGCGCGTCGGCATGCGCGCCGAGCGGGCCGAGTCCGTCCAGCGGGCGGCCAGACGCATCGAGCACGCGGCCCAGCAGTTCCCAGCCGACCGGCAGACGCTTCGCGCCCGCCATCGGATCGGCGATCGGCGCGCTTTCGAGCGGGTAGACGCGCGCGCCGGGCAGCAGGCCGATCACTTCGGTGGTGGGCATCAGGAACAGCTTGTCGCCGGAGAAGCCGACAACTTCCGCTTCAGCCATCGGCAGCGAACTGCCCGGCGGCAGTTCGATCATCACTTCGGCGCCTACCGAAAGGCGCAATCCAACCGCTTCGAGCACGAGACCGGCGGCGCGCGTCAGGCGTCCGCAGGCGCGCATCGGCTTCGCGATCGCGTTGCGCGCGCGCAATGCGTCGAGCCGGCCGCGCCAGGCTTGCATATGCGGATTGCTGTCGAGCGCGGGATCGTACGCAGCAGGAGCCGCGGCGCTTGCTGCCTTGGCGGCGGCCGGACTTGCACCGAGACCGGCGCCCGCAGCCGGTGCCGACTCGCGGCTCGCGGCCGCGCCCGTCACCGGATGAGCATGACCCGGGTCAGCCGCCGTCGCGGCGGTCGAGACTGCGTCCGCGAACGGCGCGTCCGCGAGCGCCTCGGCGCCGAACGACGCCAGCGCCAGCTCGCGTTCGAGCGGCGTCAGGTCGCTTGCGCGGATCTCCTCGAGCGTCGGTTTCACCATGTACTCACTTTGCCAAGCGCCGCGGCAACGCGTTCCCAGCGTGTATCGATGCCGGCGTCCACCTCGCCGCTGCCGGCCTGCGCGCGGCAGCCGCCGCGCTCCACGGCCGGATCGGTACGCACGGTCCAGCCGCGTGTTTGCAGTTCTTCCATCAGATACGCCTCGACCACCGGCAGATCGGCGGGACTCACGATCAGCGCGGGCGCGCCGATTAGCGCCGGTTCCGCCGCGAGCACCTCGCGGGCGGCGGCGATCAGCGCGGTCGGGTCGTGCTGCACATGCTGGCGCACCACCTGTTGCGCGATGTCGAGCGCGAGCGCGACGAGCGTCTCCGAAATGGCGCCTTGCGCGCCGTCGAGCGCGGCCTTGAAGGTTTCGGCGAGCGCGGCGAGTCGCGCAGCTTCATCGCGCGCTTCGCTTCGGCCCTGTTCAAAACCTTGTGCGTGGCCCTGGTCGTATCCGGCCTGATAGCCGAGCGCCTGGCCCGCAACGTGGCCGGATGCGATGCCCTGCGCGTGCGCGGCTTCGCGCAGGCGCTCGAGCTCGGCTTCGAAAGCCGCTTCGTCGATCTCGGACGTGGGCGGTGCCGGCGGCACCGGATCGAATGAGGCCATCTCCCAGCGCTGGTAGGCCGAGAGGCTTTCCTTTGCCGTGGAGTTGCGATTAGACATATGCATCTTCCGCCTTGCCGCCAATCACGATCTGGCCGCTTTCTGCCAGATTGCGCACGATCTGCAGGATACGGCGCTGTTGCGTCTCGACTTCGGAGACGCGAACCGGGCCGCGCGCGTCGAGGTCTTCCGCGAGCAGCTCGGCTGCACGCTGGGACATGTTCGACAGGAACTTCTGACGCAGTGCAGGCGCTGCGCCCTTCAGCGAGATGATCAGCGCTTCCGATTCGACTTCCTTCAGCAGCAGCTGGATCGCGCGGTCTTCCAGGTCGAGCAGGTTCTCGAACACGAACATCTGATCGACGATCTTCTGCGCGAGTTCGCCGTCGTACTGGCGGACGTTTTCGATGACGCCTTCCTCGTGGTTGCTCGACATGAAGTTGAGGATTTCCGCCGCCGTGCGAATGCCGCCCATCGGGCTGCGCTTCAGGTTGTCGCTGCCCGACAGCAGGTGCGTGAGCACGTCGTCGAGTTCGCGCAGCGCGGCCGGCTGAATACCGTCGAGCGTCGCGATTCGCAACAGTACGTCGTTACGCAGACGGTCCGTGAAGCACGCGGCGATTTCCGACGCCTGATCGCGGTCGAGGTGAACGAGGATCGTCGCGATGATCTGCGGGTGCTCGTTCTTGATCAGTTCCGCGACGGCCGGCGAGTCCATCCACTTCAGGCCTTCGATACCGCTGGTGTCGCTGCCTTGCAGGATGCGGTCGATGATCGCGCCGGCCTTGTCGTCGCCGAGCGCCTTCGTCAGCACCGAACGGATGTACTCGTTCGAGTCCAGCGACATGCCGGTGTGCTTTTCCGCCTCGCGCACGAACTCGTGCAGCACCACGTCGATCTCATCGCGCGTCACGGCCTTCATGGCGGCCATGGCGACGCCGATCTTCTGAACTTCACGCGGTCCAAGGAACTTGAACACTTGCGCCGCTTCTTCCTCGCCGATCGACATCAGCAGAAGCGCGCTCTTCATTACGCCTTCAGCGCTCATCGGTCACCCAATTTTTGACGACTGTTGCAACGATCTTCGGATCCTGGCGCGCGATGCTGCGTGCGAACTCCAGGTTCCGCTCATATTTGTGTTTCGCGTTTTCCAGCGCCAGCAGTTCGCTGTCGCCGGAGTCGATTTCAACGTTGCCGTTGGCGCGTTCCGCGGTCGGGATGCCGTCGAGCAGGATCGGCTCGTCCGGCGACGGCAGCGCCGCGGCGACGAGCGGTTCCGGCGGCGGGAAGGCGCGGCGCAGCGCCGGCTTCACCATCACGAAGTACAGGAACAGGGCGACGGCGCCAATGCCGAGATACGTCGCGATCTGCTTGTACAGAGCCAGCATGTCATGCGTGCGCCACCACGGCAGGTCCGCGTTCGGGTCCACGTCGGCGGTGAACGGGCTGTTGACCACGTTGACCGAGTCGCCGCGCTGCGCGTCGAAGCCCATCGCGTCCTTCACGAGCTGGTTGACCTGCGCGAGCTTGTCGGCGGTGACCGGCTGCATCGTCGCGTGACCCTTGCCGTCGACCACGCGCAGATAGTTGACCACCACGGCCACCGACAGACGCTTGACGCCGCCCATCGGCTGCTCGAGGTGACGCACGGTCTTGTCGAGCTCGTAATTCGTGGTCATGTCCTTACGATCGCTGACGGGCGTCGTCGTCACGCCGCCGCTCGCGCCATTGGGCGCATTGATCGGCGCGGAGGCGGGCTGCGGCGGCTGATTCGACAGCGCGCCCGGCACGCCCGACGCGCCGCCTTGCGACATTTCCGTCGCGGTGCTCGATTGCTGGCTGCGGATCGCCGCCTGTTGCGGGTTGCCGTTCGGGCCGTAGTTTTCCGAAGTCTGTTCGGAGCGCGAGAAGTCGATGTCCGCGCTCACCTGCGAATGTGCATTGCCGGCGCCGAAGAGCGGCGCAAGAATCGCGTCGATGCGCTGCTGCGTGTTGCGCTCGATCTGCTGGCGATACTTCAGTTGCGACGCGTCGAGCCCGCCGCCAACCGACGGTTGTGTCAACAGGTTGCCGTCCTGATCGAGAATGGTCACGCCCTTGACCGGCATTTCCGGCACCGCGGAAGACACCATGTGCGTGATTGCCAGCACCTGGCCTTCGTCGAGCGCGCGGCCCGGATAGAGATTGACGAGCACCGACGCCGACGGCGCTTCCTTGTCGCGTACGAATACGGAGGGCTTCGGAATCGCCAGATGGACGCGCGCCGACTTGACCGACGAAACGGATTCGATCGTGCGTTCCAGCTCGCCTTCCAGCGCGCGCTGATAGTTGATCTGCTCGGCGAACTGGCTGATGCCGAACTTCTGGTTGTCCATCAGTTCGAAGCCGACCGAGCCGCTCTTGGGCAGGCCTTGCGACGCGAGGCGCAAGCGCATCTCGTGCACCTGTTCGGCCGGCACGAGGATCGCGCCGCCCGACTCGGAGAACTTGTACGGAATGTTGGCCTGCTGAAGCGCGGTGATGATCGCGCCGCCGTCGCGGTCGGACAAGTTGCTGTAAAGCACCTTGTAGTCCGGGGCGCGCGACCACAGAAACAGGCCCGCCACCACGGCGACAAGCAGCGCCACCGCGAAAATCAGCGGGGCGCGCGGGTTGCCGCGCATTTGCGCGAGGCCTGACAGGCGCTGGCCGAAATTGCCGCCGAGGCCGCCACCGAGGCCGCCCAGGTCTGCGTTACCGCCGGGCTGACCGGCGCCCGCCGCTGCCGCGCCGGGCTGTGCGCCGGCGAGGCCCATGCGGGCGTCGGGGTTGATCAAAGAGTTGGCTGACGAATCCATGCGTCGGGTTTCTCCGGGAAGCCTTTTGCGTTCTGCCGCTCAACCGCACCGAGGCTCGGCGGGAGTATGGACAGATACTTTCACGACTGAAATTATCCGCACGGCAGGCGCGCCCGATTGCTTGAATAGAGCCGGGTTTCCCCCCTAGTTTCGGGGCTTTCCAGGAGAGCCCGCTGCTATGCTTTCGTCCAGATCGGTACGGTTTGGTCGTGCCGCTCGTCATTCCTGGAGAGAACATGACTTTGCCCGTGAACGCGCTTTCGTCGGCGCTGCAACAATTGCAGTCGATGGCTGCGCAGGCCGCCGGCGGCAGCACCGCCGCTGCTGACGCTTCGGCCGCAGGTGAGTCCGGTGCGGCTACCACCGGCGGTTTTGCGTCGGCACTGAAGGCTTCGTTGGACAAGATCAGCGGCGATCAGACCAAGGCGGTCGGCGAATCGCAGGCGTTCGAGCTTGGCGCGTCGAACGTTTCGCTGAACGACGTGATGGTCGACATGCAGAAGGCGAACGTCGGCTTCCAGTTCGGCCTGCAGGTCCGCAACAAGCTGGTGTCCGCCTATAACGACATCATGCAGATGCAGGTCTGATCGAGGCTGCGGCCACGGCGGCAAGAATGTTCCGCCCGCCCGGCTGCAACTGCCCGCGTGACACGCGCCGCGCCGCCCTTGGGGGCGTGCGCAACCTGCACCCCTTAATCCTCCTTACACCGGCCTAAAGCTTTCTCGCTGCGTATCCGATAACCAGATACAGGCATGAATCGGGGTGCGCTTACGCATCGCGATGGGCTGCCACGACCAACCGTAGTTGCATTTGAGGAGGAGCGCCGATGTTTTCCCCAGGACACTCTGGAGCCAATGCGTATGCACGCGTGGGCGTCGAGACAGGGGTGATGGGCGCGAGTCCGCATCGTCTGATCGTGATGTTGTATCAGGGGGCCCGGCAGGCAATCGCGCAAGCGCGGATGCATTTGCAGCAGGCCAATGTACCCGGTCGTGGAGAGGCGATCGGCAAGGCGATTCAGATCGTCGAAAGCGGGCTGCAACAGTCGCTCAACCTTGAGGTGGGCGGTGAGATTGCACAGCGGCTGAACGCGCTATATAGCTATATGTCGCGCCGGCTGCTCGAAGCCAACATAAAAGAGAGCGAGGCAATGCTGGTCGAAGTCGATGGCCTGCTGGCCACGCTCGAAGAGGCATGGATCGGGATTGCCCCGGAGATAGCGCGGATGGCTGCCCAGCCGGTCGCGGAAAGCATGAGATGACATCGAACGCAGAATACTTTGCCCGCTACGAGGCCATCGCAGCGTTGTCCTGCCGCATGCTGATGGCTGCCCGACGCGCCCTGTGGAACGATCTGGTCCACTTGCAGGATGAATACCGGCTGCTCGTCGACGCGCTGAAAGAGGCGGAGACGGGCGTCAAACTCGACGAGACGGAACGCCTGCGCAAATACGCGCTGATCCGGCAGATCCTCGCCGACGACGCCGCGATCCGCGACCTGGCCAATCCGAGCCTCGCCAAATTGTCGGCGTTGTTCGGCGGCCGGCCGTCCCGGGTGCTCAAGGAGCTGTACGGGGCGCGCTGAGGGTGGCCGCAAGGCGTCTGATTGTGTGAATTGAGCGCGTTGACGCCAATGTGATCAAGGAATCGGCATGAACGGAATCGACACGGCCGTCGCATCGCTCCTCGCGACCCGCGTCGACAGCCTGCTGAACATTGCCCCCGGCAGCGCGGCCACCGCCCAGACGGGCGCGGCCGACGTCGAGACCGCGCCGACAACGCCGGCTCCGGCCGCTCCTTCTGCGCCGCAGCCTTCCGCGCAGACCGCGCTGTCCGCCGTCGCACTGACGCTCAACGCGATCGTGCGCTCCGGTGGCGAGGCGACGCCCGCGATCGTCGGGCAGTTACCGATCTGGCCCGCAGCTCCCGCACTCGATGTCGAGGTGGGCGCTTTGCCGCTCTTCGACGCGCCTGCTCCTTCCAATACCGCTTCTAACGCCGCGGCTTCCGCGGCTACGGCCAATGTCGCGGCGACCCAGGTGCCGGTGGCGGCGCTTGCGGCCGCGCTCGCACACACGGTCGGCGACAGCGGTCTTTTCTACGAAGCACACCTCGCGCAATGGCTGAGCGGCCAGCGCTCGCCGGAGACACTCGCGGGCGAAGCACAGAACAAGCTCGTCGCCGCCGCTGCGCAATTGCCGTTGAACTGGGCAAGCGACGGGGGCGACGCGTCGCCCGCGCAAGCTGCAGCGAGGCAAGGCATGGGCGCCACGCCGCACACATCAGGCGGCGCGGCCGACGCAGCCGGCGCGAATGCCGCGAACCCGAATGCAGCCAACACCGCTGGCCGCCCGATGCCGTCGATCGACACCGTGCAGGCCGCGCGCTTCGTCGCCGGTGAAGTGCTGGCAAGTTCCTTATCCGACCTGAACGGCCAGACGTCCCATGCGGGGCTGCATAACGCGGCCTCGCCAACGGCTGACGCCGGCTCGCAGCAAAATCCGCAGGCCGCCGCGGTCCATCCCGCAACGGTGCCGCTCGTGCGCCAGCAACTGGATCTGCTCGCAACCGGCCAGTTCCGCTGGACCGGCGAAGCATGGCCCGGCGCGAAGCTGGACTGGACTGTCGAGCAGGAAGGCGACGAGTGGGACCGCAGCGGCGGCGGCGCGGATAGCGAGGACGATCAGCCGTGGCGCACGCGCCTGACGCTGTCGCTGCCGACACTCGGCACCGTCGACGCCGAATTGACGTTGACCGGCATGCGCCTTGTCGCGCGTGTACAGGCGAGTCCCGGCGGCGCGGCGCGTCTCGCGATGCAGGGCGAAAGTTTTCGTCAGCGGCTCGCGGCGGCGGGCATTCAGCTGAACGGTTTGACGATTCGCGAGATCGGCGGCGGCGCGCCCGCCACCGGCGCGGCTGCAGCGGGCGCCGCGGCTGCGGCTCAGGCAGCGGCGTCCGCGTATGCGCGGTCGGCCTCGGCGGCGAATCGGACGGACGCCGCGGCGTCTACTGCATCTGCCGCATCGGGAGCGCCGGCAAGTGCCGCCGGGAAAAGCCGTCGCGCACCGCACGCGTCGAACGCCGCGACCGCGCCGCTCGACGATTTCGACTGGGACATGTGATGAGCCGCAAACATCGCCGCAGCGCGGCTGCGCTTGTCTACGACGCACAAGGCGGCGATCCGGCGCCACGCGTGATCGCCAAGGGCTACGGCATGCTCGCCGAGATGATCGTGCAGCGCGCCAAGGAAGCCGGCCTTTATGTGCACGAAGCGCCCGAAATGGTCTCACTGCTGATGCAGGTGGACCTCGACGCGCGCATTCCGCCGCAGCTCTATCAGGCGGTGGCGGAACTGCTCGCGTGGCTGCATCGGCTGGAAAGCGAACCGGCGCAGCCAGCGCCGGGCGGGGCGCGCACCGGCGCTGACGATGTCACCGACGTGGTCGCGGTCGATATCGAAGGCGCAACAGGCACGCGCTAGGCACCCCCACGGCGAAGCCACACAGTTGGCGTCGCTCAAAACCGCATCATCAGTTTCAGCAGCACGTTGACGCGCCTGCCATACGGCGGCGCAATCCATGCACGCGCGTTCAGTCGTGCCTGCGTCAGTACGGGCTTCATCTTCGAGAAAGTCACGAAGCCTTCGTAGCCGTGATACGCGCCCATTCCACTTGCTCCGACACCGCCGAACGGCAGGCTTTCGCACGCCAGATGCATCAGCGTTTCGTTGACCGCCATGCCGCCCGCAATGGTTTCGTGCGTGACCCGTTCGATGGTGGCTGCGTCGTCCGCATACAGGTAAAGCGCAAGCGGGCGTGGCCGGGCGTTGATCCACGCGATCGCATCGTCGAGCGTGTCGTACGGCACGACAGGTAGCAGCGGGCCGAAGATTTCCTCCTGCATCAGTTCGCAATCCTGCGGCGCGTTAGTGACGGCGATAGGCGGAAAGCGGCGGCTCGCCGCGTCGGGCGCGCTGTCGGTCAGCGGATGCAGTTGCGCGCCCGCGGCCTGCGCTTCGTCGGCGAGACGCTGGAGGCGCGCGAAGTGGCGCGGCGAAATGATCGACGTGTAGTCCGGGTTGTGGGCGAAGCCGGGATACATCTTCTCCATCCGCTTGCGCGCCCGCTCGACGAACGCCTGTTCCGTGCCGCGCGGCACGAGCACGTAATCTGGCGCGATACAGGTTTGCCCGGCATTGAGCGTCTTGCCGGCGACGAGATTGTCCACGGCATTGTCGAACCGCGCATGCTCGCCGATTATTGCCGGTGACTTGCCACCGAGTTCCAGCGTAACCGGCGTCAAATGCTCGGCGGCGGCGCGCATCACTTCGTGACCGATTTTCGTCGAGCCGGTGAAGAGGAGATGATCGAAGGGCTGCGCGCTGAATGCGGCGGCGAGCGCGGCGTCGCCGTTCACTACAGCAACGTGAACGCGGGCAAAAGTCTGGCCGATCAGCTGCTCGAACAACGCCGACGTGCGCGGCGTCAACTCGGACATCTTGACGATCGCGCGATTGCCGGCGGTCAGCGCGCTGATGAGCGGTCCGGCGGCGAGCAGCACCGGATAATTCCACGGCACGATAATGCCGACCACGCCGAGCGGCTGCGGCACCACTTTCGCGCGGGCCGGCAGCAACCATTTGTTGGTGCTGCGGCGCTGCGGCTTCATCCACCGCTTGCCGTGCCGCAGCGCGGCGTCGATTTCCTCCTTCACCAGCAGAAATTCCGCGAGCAGCACTTCCTGTTTCGCGCGATTGCCGAAGTCGGCATTCATCGCATCGGCGAGCGCGTCGCGGTTGTCGAGCAGGACTTTGCGCAGCGCTTTCAGATGCGCCGCGCGCGTTTCCCATGACGGATACGGCGCGCGCAACCAGGCGTGACGCTGATCGTGAAGCAACGCCTCCAGCGCGGCGACCTCGGGCAGATCGTTTTTCATTGTTCACCACTCCCTGATGAAAGATGCGCGGTCGCGCCACGCCTATCGGTGTCGTTGCCTGCTGTCTGCTGCCGTTTGCTGCCGTTTGCTGCCGTTTGCTGCGGTTCGTCTGCGGCTTCCGGGCATCAGGCTGGAAAAGCCCGCTCGACGATCGCCGCATGATCGAACGTGGCGGGCAGCGTGCCGTAGACCCGGCCGCTTTCGCCGCAGCCACTGCCGAGACGCGTGGCGATGAATGCCTCGGCGACAGCAGCGGGCGCATGCTTGATGAGCAACGTGGCCTGCGCGATCAGCACGATCTGCTGCGCGATGCGCCGCGCGGACGCTTCGCGGTCTTCGGCAGGACCATTGAGCGTCGCGGCGAGCTTGCCGAGCGCGGCACTTAACGCCGCATGCGCGGCGGCATCCGCTTGCCATTGCGCGAACAGCGCTTGCGCCGCTTCAGGCTCGCGCTCCATGGCGCGGAGCACGTCGAGGCACATCACGTTGCCCGAGCCTTCCCAGATCGAGTTGACGGGCGCTTCCCGATAAAAGCGCGCCATCGGACCGGTTTCGACATAGCCGTTGCCGCCCCACACTTCCATTGCCTCGCCGGTAAATTCGAGCGTGCGCTTGCAGATCCAGTACTTTGCCGCGGGCGTCACGATGCGCCGCCACGCACGCTCGGCAGACGTTGCCGAATCTGCATCCACGGATTGCTCGAACGCGTGGGCGAGCCGCATGAACAGCACGGTTGCCGCTTCTGATTCCAGGCTGAGGTCGGCGAGCACGTTGCGCATCAACGGTTGGTCGACGAGGTTGCGGCCAAACGCACTGCGATGGCGCGCATGATGAATGGCCTGCACGAGCGCCGCGCGCATCAGCGCTGCGCTGCCGATCACGCAATCGAGCCGCGTGTAATTCGCCATTTCGATGATGGTCGGCACGCCGCGTCCTTCGTCGCCGATCATGATGCCGAACGCATCGAGAAATTCGACTTCGCTGCTGGCGTTCGAGCGGTTGCCGAGCTTGTCTTTCAGACGCTGGATCTGCACCGCGTTCTTGCTGCCGTCCGGCGCGAAGCGCGGCACGAAGAAGCACGAAAGACCGGCGTGATCGTGCGTGCGCGCGAGTACGAGATGTGCGTCGCATTGCGGCGCGGAGAAGAACCACTTGTGTCCCACGAGTTCGTAGGCGCCGCCGCGACCACCGGCGGCGATCGCACGCGCTTGCGTCTGATTGCTGCGCACGTCCGAGCCGCCTTGCTTTTCGGTCATGCCCATGCCGATCATCGCGGAGATTTTTTGCGTGAGCGGCAAGTCGCGTGGATCCTGCTCGCGTGCGTAGAGTTTGTCGCGAAGGGTCTCGAACAATTGTGGTTCGCGCTGCAATACCGGAATGCTGGCGAACGTCATGGTCAACGGGCAAAGAGACCCTGATTCGATCTGCGCATGCAGAAAATATCCGGCACAGCGCGCGGCCATCGCGCCCGGCTGCGGATCGGAAAAAGGCAGCGCGTGCAGCCCCTTGCGACGCAGCAGCGATAGCAGCTCATGCCACGCGGGATGAAACTCAAGCGCGTCGATCCGCTCGCCCGTCGGGCTGTGCGTGGAAAGCTCGGGCGTGTGGCGGTTGGCGAGTTCGGCGAGCGCGAGCGTCTCGGGCGTGGTGAGCGCCGCGCCGTGACGCAGCAATGCATCGCGATGCCACGCGGCGCCGTCGCGTTCGAGCGCGGCCGAGAGCGCAGCGTCGCTAGAAAACAGGTTGTAGTCCGCGAGCGGCGGGACCTGGTTGGTGACCTCGTGGGTCTGGCCGAAGCTATGGCGTTGCATCTGCTGTCTCCGTTCGCCGTGAGTTCGACGGCGGTCTGCCCGTATGCGGGGTCATCGCGTGGTCGGTGGCCTTTGCGTTGCTCGTCCGCGTTCTGCTTAAGGGTCGTCCGCGGCTGATTGACGACTCACCGACGGCTCATTCGTGGCACGTTTTTGACCTCGCTCTTCGCGACTCGTCGCCGCCTTCGCGGACGGGTCTGCGGCGCAAACCGGCGCTGCGACGTTTGACCGCTGCGTGTCTGCCGCACGGGAAAAGCGCGACGTCCGCGGACGTTGTTTGAATGCCCCGCGCGACCGTCCGCGGGCGCGTGTGGGACTTCCATCATAGGGTCGCGGCGCCGCCTGTGTTTAGAGTAATCGCTCTGACGCGAAGCCGCCGCGGCCACACAACGCTTCCTACAATGCCGGTGAAACATACGTAGACAAGTGTGCACGAGACAGGGTCCGCGAGCAACGCGGGCGATCAGGAGGAGCGATGGAATACGACTACATCATCGTAGGCGCCGGCTCGGGCGGTTGCGCGCTCGCGAGCCGTCTTGCGGACGACTGTCCCGACGCGACGATTGCCCTCGTTGAAGCGGGGCCGCACACGAACCGCAACCTGCTGGTCAATATGCCGGTCGGCGTCGCGGCGGTCGTGCCGAACAAGCTCAAAACGAACTACGGCTATCTGACCACGCCGCAGCCGGGTCTCGCCGGACGCCAGGGCTATCAGCCGCGCGGGCGCGGCTTCGGCGGATCGAGTGCGATCAACGCGATGATCTACACGCGCGGTCATCCGCTCGATTACGACGAATGGGCGGAGTCGGGCTGCGACGGCTGGTCGTGGCACGACGTGCTGCCGTATTTCCGCCGCGCCGAGGGCAACGAACGCGGCGCCGACGCGTGGCACGGCGACAGCGGCCCACTCACCGTGTCGGATCTGCGCTACCGCAATCCGTTTTCCAGGCGGTTCGTACAGGCCGCGATAGAAGCCGGCTACAAACCGAACGACGACTTCAACGGCCCGGACCAGGAAGGGATCGGCTTCTATCAGGTCACGCAGCGCGACGGGCGCCGTTGCAGCGTGGCGCGCGCGTATGTCTACGACCGCGAGCGTGCCAATCTGCATACGATCGCGGATGCCACGGTGCTGCGCGTCGTGTTCGAGCAGAAGCGCGCCTGCGGCGTCGAAATTGTGCGCGGCGGGCGCCGGGAAATGCTCAAAGCGCGCGCGGAAGTCGTCGTCGCGGCGGGCGCCTTCAATTCGCCGCAACTGTTGATGTGCTCCGGCGTCGGGCCGGCCGCGCATCTACAGGCGCACGGCATCGAGGTGTTGCACGATGCGCCGGAAGTTGGGCAGAACCTGATCGATCACGTCGACTTCACCATCAACAAACGCGTGTCGTCGATCGAGCCGACGGGCTTTTCGGTGCGCGGCATCGGGCGAATGGTGCCGCAGTTCGCCACCTTCATCCGGCATGGACGCGGCATGCTGTCGAGCAATGTCGCGGAGGCGGGCGGTTTTCTAAAGAGCAAGCCGACGCTCGAACGGCCTGACCTGCAACTGCATTTCTGCGCGGCGCTCGTCGACGATCACAACCGTCATATGCATTGGGGGCACGGCTATTCGCTGCATGTATGCGTGCTGCGGCCGTTCAGCCGGGGCACCGTGACGCTCGCGAGCGCGGATGCGCGCGCGGCGCCCGTGATCGATCCGCGTTTTTTCAGCGATTCGCGCGATCTGGACCTGCTGGTGGAAGGCGTGCAGATGGCGCGGCGCATTCTCGATGCGCCGTCGCTCGCGCTGCACGGCGGTCGCGAGCTTTACACGCGGCCGGGTCAGACCGACGCGCAATTGCGCGAGGCCATCGCACGCCATGCGGACACGATCTATCACCCGGTCGCCACCTGCCGGATGGGCGGCGACGCGGCCTCCGTAGTCGATCCGCAATTGCGCGTGCGAGGGGTCACCGGGCTGCGAATCGTCGATGCATCGGTGATGCCGACGCTGATCGGCGGCAACACGAACGCGCCCACGGTAATGATCGGCGAACGCGCGGCGGAGTTGATCGCGGCAAGCCGTCGAAAGCCGCACACGGTGACAATTCAGGCACCCGCCATGGCGCCTGCGGGCAACGCGGCATGAAACCGACTCCGTAGGCTCTGCCACTCAAGTCGAACAATCAGCATTTCGATGTCAAATAGGAGATAAGTCGGCCAAACGTCGTCTAAATCGTCATAAATTGTGCCATTCCGTTTATGAGATTTCCCGCTGCCTATAATCGCCGCGCAAAAACGGGCGCGTCAGGTGGCGAGTTCGGAAACTCAAGGAAGCGAAGGCATGAGCATCAACTTGATTCACGCGATTCAGTCGGCGTTGACGGACGAGGTAGTCGGGCAGCTTGGAGCGCGCATCGGATTGCCTCCTGAGGCGGCGCGCTCGGTGATGAGCACGGCCGCGCCCGCGCTGCTCGCCGGTCTGATGCAGAGGGCTGCGACGCTCGAAGGCGCGCGCTCGCTGTTCGCGACCGTCGTCTCGCCCGACGTGAACGCGAGAATCGCCGAACAGTTGCCGCATCTGACGGGGAGTACGGGCGGCGTCAGTGAACTCGAAAGCGCGGGGCGCGGTTTGCTCGAACGATCGCTAGACCGCCGTGCCGAGTCGCTCAGCGACGAAGTCGCCGCACAAACCGGCGTGCCGGCGCACGCGACGCATGCCATTACGGGAATCGTCGGCGCAACGATGTTGGGCGTGCTGAAACAGCACTTGCTCAAGAGCCAGGGCAATGTCGGTCAGTTGCCCGTGCTGCTGAGCCATCAGATGCCGCTCATCGCACCGTATCTGAACGATCGCCTGCTTGCCGCGCTCGGCTTGGGCAGCGTCGGCGCTTTCGCCGGCAGCGTGCTCGCTCAACTCAAGGCCGTGTCGGCGCATATCGAGCAGCCCACGCCAGCGGCAAAGCCCGCACCGGAAGTCACTGCCGCGGTTCAGGTCCCGGCGGACGCGGTGGTCGGCGAAAAACGCCGCTCGCACGCGTGGCTGTGGTGGCCGCTGCTGGCGATCATTGCCGCCGCAATGGCGCTCGTCTATCTGTTTCCGGGCGGCTTCCCGCGCGGACAGTGGAGCGGCGGGGCGGCGGTTTCGGGCGCAGAACGGTCTGCCGACGCGCAGTCGGCTTCGGCGCCGGTTGCGGCGTCAGGTGAGCTTGCTGCGGTGGCTGCGTCGAGCGATGCCGCGGCGTCTAATGCAGCAGGTGCAATTGAAGCGCTCGATGCCGCGAGTTCTACGGCTGGGGTTTCCGCCTCGGCTGCGGGTGCCGGTTCAGCTCCAGTGGGCGGCGCAAGCGCCGCCAGCGCAACTAGCGCCGCGCGTCAGCCGGGCGTGGCCGTCCCGCCGACGAAAGACAGCCAGCTTGCTTTCGCGGTCGGCGAAAGCGGCAAGCCGACGCTCACGGCGACGGTCGGCAGCGAAGCAGAAAAAACCCAACTCGTGGATGAACTGACGAAGCGCCTCGGCCAGTACAACTACGCCGCAAACATCGCCGTCGATCCGGCAACGAAGCCCGCTAGCTGGCTCCCGCGCCTCGATGGCCTGATGCCGCTAATGAGCGTGCCGGGAGCGGAACTGAGACTGGACGGCACGCATGTCGAACTGAGCGGCGCCGCCGCCAATGCGAAGCTCGGCTGGCTGAACACGCTGAAATCGCTGTTCGGCGCTCCCTACGAGACCGGCACGTTCGACGCAGACAACGCGATCCAGCAGGCAACGGCGAACTTTCGCAGTGCAATCAAGGCGCTGCTCGCGCCCGGTGCTACCTGCGCCGCAGCCGACGTGGCCAAGGTGCTGAACCTGCAAGTGATCAATTTCACGAGCGCGAGCGCGCATGTGCCCACGTCGGCAGCGGAAGACTTGAACCAGTCCGCGCGCGTGCTGAACGCGTGTGCGCGCAACGGTCGGGCGGCGAAGCTCGAAGTGGCGGGATACTCGGACAACGTGGGCGGCGAACAGGCCAATCTGCAACTGTCGAAGCAGCGCGCCGAGGCGGTTCGTACGTACCTCGTTAAAACCGGCGCTCCGGCAGATTCGCTGAGTGCTCAAGGCTACGGCCAGGCGCACCCGATGCAGTCCAACGACACCGCCAGCGGACGCTTTGCCAATCGCCGCATCGAGTTCGCTGCACAGCAATGATTTAGGCGCCGCTTGCAAGTACGTTAGCGACACGCCCCCCGCGACCCGCCAGGCGGCGCGTTGTCATTCGGAACGCGGCGTTTGAAGCGGCGCGGCAATGCCGGTCAGACCGAGCATCAGATCGTCGCCGGCCCGGCCGGGTAGCGTCTCGCGCGCCACGTCCAGCCAGGCGCGCGCGGCATGCGACAGATACCCATTGCGGCGCCAACCGATCGCCATTTCCCATGGAATTTCCGGCTCGGCGACCGGCCGGCAAGTGAACTGCGCGGCATCCAGTCGCCGGCAATAGGGCGCGGGCAGCAGCGCAATGCCGACGCCGGCCAGCACGAGCGCCGCCATGAAATCCCAATGTCCGCTGCGCCCGACAATAGTCGGCGCAAATCCCGCACTGCGGCAGGCGCCGAGCACTACGTCGTTGAGCGCGAGGCTTTCGCCGTAGAACACGAACGGTTCGTCCGCGAGCTGGGCGAGCGGCACTACGTGAAGCTCGTCCCAACGGGAGCCGGCGCGCGCGACGAGCCAGAGTAACTGGCGCGTGATCGGCAGCACGTCGATATTGTCGGGGTCCACCGGCTGGAGAACGCCCCCGAGTTCCAGCTCTCCGTTGATCAGCGCGGTCTCGATCGCGCGGGAGCCCTGCTCGAAAAGCTTCAGTTCGATTTTCGGGTAGCGCTGGCGGAACGTGGCGATAGCGGGCGTGAAGAGCGAACCGCCCATCGGCGGAATACCAATGGTGAGTTCGCCGTGACCGAGCGTGCCGAGGTCGTTGAGTTCGGCTTGCAACTGCGCGTGCGCGGCAAGCACCTCCTGACCGCGTTGATAGACGATGCGGCCGGCGTCGGTGAGCACCATCTGGCGGCCGTCGCGCAGCAGCAGCGGGGAGCCGATCTCGTCTTCGAGCGATTTCACCATCTTGCTGATGGTCGGTTGGGTGACGAACATCTGCTCGGCGGCGACAGTGAAGCTCTGCTGACGAACGACTTCGACGAAATAGCGCAGCGCACGCAGTTCCACGATCGGGCTCCGGATTCCAAATTGGAATGAACCGGGAGATTGTAAGTCATCAAATTTATAGCGGCGAGGTTGATGAAGTTCGCTTGCGGACGCCGCGCATGAAGCCCGCACGATTTCGAGACGGGTCTTCCGGCGCCCGCGCTACCATCGCCGGTTTTTGCCGCGCCCGCCGTCAGCCACGGCTTCTGCCCATGACATCCGCTCACCCCATTTCGGTCGTTATTCCCTGCTACAACGGCGCCTCGACGCTTGCCCGGGCTCTCGAAAGCTGCCGGCTGCAGCCGGAGGCGGCGCAGATCATCGTCGTGGACGACGCCTCCACCGATTCGTCCGCCGAACTCGTCCTTCGGTACGCGCGGACCGACTCGCGCGTCGCGCTGCTGCGCATGCCCTGCAACGGTGGCGCAGCGCAGGCGCGCAATTGGGGCGCGCTGCATGCGTCGCATGATCTGCTTGCCTTTCTCGATGCCGACGACGAATACCTGCCCGGCGCATTGGCTGCCGCAAACGCGTTCCTCGCGCAGAACCCGAAACAGGTGTCCATGCGCCTCGACGTCGAGTACGTGGGTTTTCCTCGCGAAATCACCGGTCACCAGGACTTCGCCCAACATGCGGCGACGCTCAGCAATACGGTGCCGAGCAGCCTCATCGTGCGTCGGGCGGCATTCGCAGCGCTCGGCGGCTTTCCTATGGATGACGCGTTTCGCCGTATCGGCGGCGAGGACGGCGCGTTTTCGTGGGCGCTCCGCGAAATTTTCGGCAATCCGCGGCTCGCGGACGCGAAGCGCGTGCGCATGCATTACCACCCGGGCATCCACGCTGAGCGCTACTTCCGCATTGCGTTCGGCTGGCTGACGCCCGATCCCGCCGACGTCGCCGACGCTTTCCGCTTTTCCCGGCAGTTTCTCGACAGAGCGCGAGCGGGCATCGTCCAGTTGCACGGCGCGCAGATGACCGCCGAAGCCGGCGCGCATGCGGCAGGCGGCGCGGCCGCTGTGTAACCCGGCGCAAGAGCTAGCCGCCTGACGCCGCCGCAAAAGGCGACCGCAAGGCAACGCAACGCCGCGGCAACGCCACCCCAATAAGCCCGCCCCCAAAAGCCCACCCCAAACCGATCCTCACGCCCCGAAGCCATCTCGATTTGCTACAATCGCCGTTCGTCTTCGAGGAGCGTTGCGACGGGTACCGCGAATCAGCATATATTCGCCGGCCGCCCGCCAGGCTCGAAGGCTTCAATCGGAAGGAACGGATGCGCATTGCGCTTTCCTGTCCACCGCATCGAACCGCGCTCACGTCAAATTTCTAGTCACTATTTAGAAAGGAGGGCGTGATGAACGCCGCAGTTATCGATTCCCAAGCTTCCCAGGATTACATCGTTGCCGACATGTCGCTTGCCGACTGGGGCCGCAAGGAACTCACCATTGCAGAGACGGAAATGCCCGGTCTCATGCAAACGCGTGACGAATACAAGGCGCAGCAGCCGCTGAAGGGCGCGCGAATCGCAGGTTCGTTGCACATGACTATCCAGACCGGCGTGCTGATCGAAACGCTGACCGCGCTCGGCGCGGACGTGCGCTGGGCATCGTGCAACATCTTCTCGACGCAGGATCACGCCGCTGCGGCAATCGCCAAGGCCGGCACGCCGGTGTTCGCGTTCAAGGGCGAGTCGCTCGACGAATACTGGGAGTTCTCGCACCGCATTTTCGAATGGCCGAACGGCGAGTTCGCGAACATGATTCTCGACGACGGCGGCGACGCGACGTTGCTGCTGATCCTCGGCTCGAAGGCCGAGAAAGACCGCTCGGTAATCGCCAAGCCGACCAACGAGGAAGAAGTCGCGCTGTACAAGTCGATCGAGCGCCATCTGGACGCCGACCCGACGTGGTATTCCACGCGTCTCGCTCACATCCAGGGCGTGACGGAAGAGACCACGACCGGCGTGCATCGTCTGTATCAGATGGAAAAAGAAGGCCGCCTGCCGTTCCCGGCGATTAACGTCAACGACTCGGTCACCAAGTCGAAGTTCGACAACCTGTATGGCTGCCGCGAGTCGCTCGTCGACGGCATCAAGCGCGCGACCGACGTGATGATCGCGGGCAAGATCGCCGTGGTGGCGGGTTACGGCGACGTGGGCAAGGGCTGCGCGCAATCGCTGCGCGGTCTCGGCGCAACCGTGTGGGTCACCGAAATCGATCCGATCTGCGCTCTGCAAGCGGCGATGGAAGGCTACCGCGTGGTGACGATGGAATACGCGGCCGACAAAGCCGACATCTTCGTCACGGCAACGGGCAACTACCACGTGATCAACCACGATCACATGAAGGCGATGCGTCACAACGCGATCGTGTGCAACATCGGTCACTTCGATTCGGAAATCGACGTGGCCTCGACGCGTCAGTACCAGTGGGACAACATCAAGCCGCAAGTCGATCACATCATTTTCCCCGACGGCAAGCGCGTGATTCTGCTGGCTGAAGGCCGCCTCGTGAATCTGGGTTGCGCGACGGGCCACCCCTCGTTCGTGATGTCGAACTCGTTCACGAACCAGACGCTCGCACAGATCGAACTGTTCACGCAAGGCAAGAAGTACGAGAACCGCGTGTACGTGCTGCCGAAGCATCTGGACGAGAAGGTCGCGCGTCTGCATCTGGCGCGCATCGGTGCGAACCTGACCGTGTTGTCGGACGCGCAGGCGGGCTACATTGGCGTCGACAAGAACGGTCCGTTCAAGCCGAACCACTACCGCTACTAAGTACGCGTTCCGGTATGCCCCTCGCGCGTAAGCCCGAGGGCAGCCTGAAAACATGATGGTGTGACGACGGGGCGGCGCTTAGGCGCCGCTTTGCTCGCCATGCCTGCCTTTTCGTTCAACGGACATCCTGCCTGCAAGGAGCTTTACATGACCGTTCTGCTGACCTGGCTGATCAATGCACTGGCGCTGCTGATCATCACCTACCTCGTTCCGTCGATTCATATCCGCAGCTTCGGCACCGCGTTGATCGTCGCGGTAGTGCTCGGACTGATCAACACGGTCCTGCGGCCGGTGCTGATTCTGTTGACGCTGCCCGTCACGATTGTCACGCTCGGGCTCTTCATTCTGGTGGTCAATGCGCTGTGCTTCTGGCTGTGCGCGTCGCTGCTGAAGGGCTTCGAAGTGTCGGGTTTCTGGTCGGCGTTCTTCGGCTCGATTCTGTATAGCATCGTGTCATGGCTGCTGTCCGCGCTCATTTTCGGCAACCGCAGTCTCGGTTGACATACTGAACCATGAACCCGATCGAACTTTCATTCGAATTCTTCCCGCCGAAAACGCAGGAAGGCGTCGACAAGCTGCGCGCAACGCGTGCGCAACTCGCTTTACTCAAGCCCAAGTTCGTGTCCGTCACGTTTGGCGCAGGCGGCTCGACGCAACAGGGCACGCTCGATACCGTCGTCGATATGGCGAAGGAAGGGCTCGAGGCGGCGCCGCATCTGTCGTGCATCGGCTCGTCCAAAGAGAGCTTGCGCGCGATTCTCAACGAGTACCGCGCACATGGCATTCGCCATATCGTCGCGCTGCGCGGCGACTTGCCGTCCGGCATGGGCGAAGTCGGCGAGTTGCGTTATGCGTCTGAACTGGTGAGCTTTATCCGCGCCGAGTTCGGCGACTGGTTCTGGATCGAGGTGGCAGGCTACCCGGAATATCATCCGCAGTCGCGTTCGCCGCGTCACGATCTCGAAAACTTCGCTCGCAAGGTGAAGGCCGGCGCCAATTCGGCGATCACGCAGTACTTCTTCAACGCGGACGCGTATTTCCGTTTTGTCGACGACGCCAGGAAACTCGGCGTCGACGTCCCGATCGTGCCGGGCATCATGCCGATCACGAACTTTTCGCAGCTCATGCGCTTTTCAGAGATGTGCGGCGCCGAAGTGCCGCGCTGGATCGCGCGCCGGCTGGAAAGTTTCGGCGACGATCGCGAGTCGATCCGCGCATTCGGGCTCGACGTGGTGACGGACCTGTGCAGGCGTTTGATCAGCGCGAAGGTGCCGGGTCTGCATTTCTATACGCTCAACGGCGCTGCGGCGACCACGGCGATCTGCGAGCGTCTGGGCAGTTAAACCGCTGACTCGTCGTTGTTGGTGGCCTTTGTTGCCGATTGTTGTTCCAGGCCGCCGTGCGGATTCATGCGCGGCGGCTCTGGCGAATTGTCTCTTCCCAGCACTTTTCCCAGATTTCCAGTCATAACAACTCGAAACGATTCCACAAGAATCGCCGCGATGGCCTACTCTGAAAGTCATTCGAAAGAGGTCTCGAAATATCAGCGCAGGCGCGCCGGCTGCGGCGTGGCGGATAATTTCCTCTGCTTGTGACACCGGGGAAAGCTCAGTAATATCGCGCTACGCTGGCGTCAGCCAGCCCCGAACCTGGAGGAAACATGAAGCAAAACAACCTGTTGCGCGCCGCGCGTGTTACGACGCTCGTCGCAGCTGCAGCGGCATCGATGGTGGGTGCGCAAAGCGCGCGCGCCGAGATTCCGAACAAGACACTCGTTTACTGCTCAGAAGGCAGCCCTGCGGGTTTCGATCCGGCCCAATACACCACGGGCACCGATTTCACGGCCAATACGTTCACCGTCTATAACCGCCTCGTCGAGTTCGAGCGTGGCGGCACCAAGGTCGAACCCGGCCTCGCCGAAAAGTGGGATGTCTCCGCGGACGGCAAGACGTACACGTTCCATCTGCGTCACGGCGTGAAGTTCCAGACCACGTCGTTCTTCAAGCCGACGCGCGAATTCAACGCGGATGACGTCATCTTCACCTTCGAGCGCATGCTCGACGCGAACCAGCCGTTCCACAAGGCCTACCCGGTGCAGTTCCCGTACTTCACCGACATGGGTCTGGACAAGCTGATCACGAAGGTCGAAAGGGTCGATCCGTACACGGTCAAGTTCACGCTGAAGGAAGTCAACGCGCCGTTCATCCAGAACCTGGCCATGGAATACGCGTCGGTTCTGTCGGCTGAATATGGCGACCAGTTGCTGAAGGCCGGCAAAGCCGCCGACATCAACCAGTTCCCGGTCGGCACGGGTCCGTTCATCTTCCGCAGCTATACGAAAGACGCGACCATCCGTTTCGACGGCAATCCCGATTACTGGAAGCCGAATGCGGTCAAGATTTCGAAGCTGATCTTCTCGATCACGCCGGACGCCGGCGTGCGCGTGCAGAAACTGAAGCGCGACGAATGCCAGGTGATGAGCTATCCGCGCCCGGCCGATATTGCACCGCTCAAGGCCGAATCGAGTCTCGCGATGCCGTCGCAGCCTGGCTTCAACCTGGGCTACCTCGCGTACAACGTGACGCACAAGCCGGTCGACAAGGTCGAAGTGCGTCAGGCGCTCGACATGGCGATCAACAAGAAGGCGATCATCGACTCCGTGTACCAGGGCGCAGGCCAGGCCGCCACGAACCCGATGCCGCCGACCCAATGGTCCTATGACAAGAACCTGAAGGGCGCATCGTACGACGCGGATAAAGCCAAGGCGCTGCTCGCAAAGGCCGGTTATCCGAACGGCTTCGACATCACGCTGTGGGCGATGCCGGTGCAACGCGCATACAACCCGAACGCACGTCTGATGGCGGAAATGATCCAGGCTGACTGGGCCAAGATCGGCGTCAAGGCGAAGATCGTCACGTACGAGTGGGGCGAGTACATCAAGCGCGCCCACGCTGGTGAGGACGACACGATGCTGATCGGCTGGACGGGCGACAATGGCGATCCGGACAACTGGCTCGGCACGCTGCTTGGCTGCGACGCGGTGAACGGCAACAACTTCTCGAAGTGGTGCTACAAGCCTTTCGACGATCTGATCCAGAAGGGTCGTTCGACGTCCGACCAGGGCGCGCGCACGACGGCATACACGCAGGCGCAGCAGATCTTCGCGCAGCAACTGCCGTTCTCGCCGATCGCTCACTCGACGGTATACCAGCCTGTCAGCAAGAAGGTGGTCGACATGCGTATCGAGCCGCTCGGCTACGCTCGCTTCGACGGCGTCAGCGTCAAGTAAGGCGCCCGATATTGAGTCAGGCAAGCCGTAAAATTCGCGCAGTACGCTTTTCGCACGGTTAGAAAACTGGTCGAAATGGTCCGGCGACCGGGGTCACAAGCCCTCGTCGCCGGTTGCGTTTTTTCTTCATCAAGACCATAGGGACGAACCATGTTCCGCTTTGTTTTGCGCCGCATCGGCATGGTGATACCGACGTTCATCGGCATCACGATCCTTGCATTCGCGCTGATTCACCTGATACCGGGCGACCCCATCGAAGTGATGATGGGCGAGCGCGGCGTCGATCCGGCGATGCATGCCGCGGCTATGCACCGGTTAGGGCTCGACGAGCCTCTGCCAATGCAATACGTTCACTACATCGGCCGCGCGCTGCACGGCGATCTCGGCACTTCCATCATCACCAACACGAGCGTCATGGGCGAATTTCTCGCCCGCTTCCCCGCGACCGTTGAACTGTCGATTTGCGCGATGCTGTTCGCGCTGATCGTCGGCCTGCCGGCAGGCGTGTTCGCGGCGCTCCGGCGCGGCACGGCGGTCGATCACGGCGTGATGGGTACCGCGCTGACCGGCTATTCGATGCCGATCTTCTGGTGGGGCTTGATCCTCATCATGGTGTTCTCGGTCAAGCTTGGGTGGACGCCGGTGTCGGGCCGCATCGCGGTCGAATACGACATTCCGCACGTGACCGGCTTCATGCTGGTCGACGCGATGATGTCCACCGACGAAGGCGCGTTCAAGTCCGCACTCAGCCATCTGATTCTTCCCGCCATCGTGCTCGGAACGATTCCGCTCGCGGTCGTCGCGCGCATGACTCGTTCGTCGATGCTCGAAGTGCTGCGGGAAGACTACATCCGCACCGCGCGCGCGAAGGGTTTGTCGCCGGGGCGAGTGATCGTCGTTCATGCCTTGCGCAATGCGTTGATTCCGGTGGTGACGGTGATCGGTCTGCAGGTCGGTACGCTGCTTGCGGGCGCGGTACTGACGGAGACACTCTTCTCGTGGCCGGGTATCGGCAAATGGCTGATCGATGCGATTGGCCGCCGCGATTATCCGGTCGTGCAGGGCGGCATCCTGATGATCGCCACACTGGTGATCTTCGTGAACCTCGTCGTCGATCTGTTGTACGGCGTGCTCAACCCGCGCATTCGCCATACGAGGTGATCAAGCATGGCAGACATTCAAAATACAGTTCCCACAGCAGTGACGCCGCCCAGCGGCCGCGCGATTGCCGCTCGCGAATTCTGGGCGAATTTCTCGCGCAATCGCGGTGCGGTTGGCGCCGGCATCGTCGTTCTGCTGCTTATCGTCGTGGCGATTTTCGCGCCGCTCATCGCGCCGCATAGCCCGATCGAACAGTACCGCGACTTCGTGAAAATTCCGCCTGCATGGCTCGAAGGCGGCAACTGGCGGTTCGTTCTCGGCACCGATGAAGCCGGCCGCGACATCCTTTCGCGTCTGATGTACGGCGCGCGGCTGTCGTTCTGGATCGGCTTCGTGTCGGTGGTGCTCGCGCTGATTCCGGGCGTCGTGCTCGGTCTCATCGCGGCATTCTTCGAGAAGTGGGCCGATACGCCGATCATGCGCATCATGGACGTGCTGCTCGCATTGCCGTCGCTGCTGCTCGCGGTGGCGGTGGTCGCGATCATCGGTCCGGGCCTCGTCAATACGATGCTGGCCATCGCGATCGTCGCGTTGCCGGGCTACGTGCGTTTGACGCGCGCCTCGGCGCAAGGCGAGTTGCAGAAGGAATACGTGACGGCCTCGCGAGTGGCCGGCGCCGGCACGCTGCGCTTGATGTTCTCGCAAGTGCTGCCCAACTGCACCGCGCCGCTGATCGTGCAGGCAACGCTCGGCTTTTCGTCGGCGATTCTGGATGCGGCCGCGCTCGGCTTCCTCGGCCTCGGCGTGCAACCGCCGTCGGCGGAGTGGGGCGCGATGCTGGCCTCGGCGCGTGACTACATCGACAGTGCATGGTGGATCGTCACGATGCCTGGTTTGTCCATCCTGATCTCGGTGCTCGCCATCAATCTGCTCGGCGACGGGCTGCGCGACGCACTCGATCCCAAACTGAAACGGATGGCATAAATGGACAATCTACTGACCATCCGCAATCTGGCGGTCAATTTCAACGGACTACCTGCTGTCGATCGGATCAATCTGGACGTCGCGCCGGGCGAAGTGCTCGGCGTTGTCGGCGAATCGGGTTCGGGCAAGAGCGTGACGATGATGGCGTTGATGGGACTGATCGACGCCCCCGGCAAGGTCACGGCGGACGAAATCACGTTCAATGGACGCGATCTGCTGAAGGCATCGGCGAAGGAACGCCGCAAGATCATCGGCAAAGATATCGCGATGGTGTTCCAGGACGCGCTCACGAGTTTGAATCCGAGCTACACGGTCGGCTATCAGATCAAGGAAGTGCTGAAGCTGCACGAAGGGCTGCGCGGCGCCGCGCTCGACAAGCGTGCGCTCGAACTGCTCGATCAGGTCGGCATTCCGGACGCGAAGAGCCGCATTGGCGCGTTTCCGCATCAGATGTCGGGCGGCATGAACCAGCGCGTGATGATCGCCATGGCCATTGCCTGCAACCCAAAGCTGTTGATCGCTGACGAGCCGACCACCGCGCTCGACGTAACGATCCAGGCGCAGATCATGGAACTGCTGATGCGCTTGCAGAAAGAGCGCGGCATGGCGCTCGTGCTGATTTCGCACGATCTCGCGGTGGTGTCCGAGGTCGCGCAGCGCGTCGCGGTCATGTACGCTGGCGAAGTGATCGAGACGAACAAGGTGCCGGATATCTTCGCCGCGCCTCATCATCCGTACACGGAAGCGTTGCTGGCCGCGATTCCCGAGCACAACGTGGGTGCCGTGCGACTCGCTGCTCTGCCGGGCATGGTGCCGGGACGCGACGATCGCCCGAAAGGGTGTCTGTTTGCCCCGCGCTGCAAATACATGGTCGACGACTGCAACAGGGGACGCCCCGCGCTCGCGCCCATGCAAGGTCACGCCGAAGTCGCGCGCGTGCGCTGCATCAAACCCTTGAACCTGAGCGGCGACGCGAACGTTCACACACATGGAGGCGCACGATGAACGCAGTACCTGAAACGCGGCGCCAGTCGGACCATGCGGGCGATCACGTGCTGGTCGCCGACAAGCTCGCGCGCTATTACACGGTCAAACGCGGCATGTTCGCAACGGGCACGGTGAAGGCGCTCAACGGCGTGTCGTTCGCGCTCGAGCGCGGCAAGACGCTCGCCGTGGTCGGCGAATCCGGTTGCGGCAAGTCGACGCTCGCGCGCCAGCTGACCATGATCGAAGCGCCCAGTGCGGGCCGTTTGCTGATCGACGGTGAAGACGTGGCTGGCGCGGATCACGCGAAAATCGCGGCGCTGCGGCGGCGCGTGCAGATGGTGTTTCAGAACCCGTTTGCGTCGCTCAACCCGCGCAAGACCGTGGAGCAGACGCTCGGCGAACCCCTCGCGATCAACTCCCAACTGAGCGTAACGGAACGCGCGGAACGCATCGCTCAAATGATGCGCACTGTCGGCCTGCGTCCGGAACATGCGAAGCGCTATCCGCATATGTTCTCGGGCGGTCAACGTCAACGCGTGGCGATTGCCCGCGCGATGATTCTCGACCCGCAGATCGTTGTCGCCGACGAACCCGTGTCGGCGCTCGACGTATCGATCCAGGCGCAGATTCTGAACCTCTTCATGGATCTGCAGCAGGAGTTCAAGACGAGCTATGTGTTCATCTCGCACAATCTGTCAGTGGTCGAG
The DNA here is from genome assembly GCF_000383275.1 of Paraburkholderia caledonica. Classification (NCBI taxonomy): domain Bacteria; kingdom Pseudomonadati; phylum Pseudomonadota; class Betaproteobacteria; order Burkholderiales; family Burkholderiaceae; genus Paraburkholderia; species Paraburkholderia caledonica. The sequence goes on from NZ_KB911048.1 coordinate 82,742, forward strand.
CATATTGCCGACGACGTGATGGTGATGTACTTCGGCGGCGTGGCCGAACTCGGCGACAAGAAGCGGATCTTCTCGAAGCCGCGGCATCCCTACACGCGCGCGTTGATGTCGGCGACGCCGTCGATCTTCGAGGCGGATCGCACGATCAAGATCAAGCTGCAAGGTGAGATGCCTTCGCCGCTGAATCCGCCTTCGGGCTGCACGTTTCATCAGCGCTGCCCCTATGTGATCGACCGTTGCCGCAGCGAAGAGCCGAAGCTGCGTGAAGTGGATGGCCGTCAGGTGTCGTGTCACCGCGCCGAGGAGGTGGGGGACGTGGATGCCTGATGCGCTGGCGGCGCGTCGTCTTGCGCGCCGCTCGCGTGAAGGCGGCCGCCGCGTTGCCTTCATGCGAAGCTTGCGGGCGCGTGCACTGACCGGTGCCGCGCTCGTCGGCGTTTGTTCCGTTCTGTATTTCTCCGCGGCACCGCTCGGCCGCGCGCATGCTGCCGGCGCCGCGGCCAATACACCCACGGTTGGCGTCAATTCAACCACGCAAGGTGTGCGTCCCGCGTTGCCGGTGCCGCACGCGCCGTCGGAGCCACGCGCCGCGCTGCCGGGTTTCAACCCGCCACCTGCCACACCCGGTACGACTGCGAGCGGACCCGTGCGCCTGCAACCGGCGCGTATGCCGTTCTACGTCGCGACTCGCGGTGCTACCACCATCTACGTGCTGGGCACACTGCACGTGGGCGATCCCGCCGATTACCCGCCGGCTCAGCCGTTTCGTCCGCCGATCATGGGCGCGTTGGCTGCTTCGCCGACGCTTGCGCTCGAACTTTCGCCGGACGAACTACTCGTTTCGCAAGACGATGTTTCCAAGTACGGCGTGTGCCGCCGCGACTGCCTTCCCGGCCTCTTGCCGGAGCCGCTGTGGCGCAAGCTCGCGTTTCGTCTGCGCGGCAATCCCGCGGCGTTGGATGAAATCAAAAAGATGCGCCCGTGGCTCGCTTCGCTGCTGGTCGAAACCTACGATTCGCTCAGCGCCGGCTTGCAGACCGAGTACGGCACCGAAGCGCAGTTGCAGAACGTATATCTGCGCACGCGTGGCAAGATCATCGGCCTTGAAACCCTGCCGCAGCAGATGCGCGCCTTCACAGGACTCACGCTCGCCCAGCAACGCGAGATGCTCGCGCAGGATCTTATGCAGACACCCGCGCAAAACGTCGAGGACGTGCGGACCTTGCACCGCCTGTGGCGCGTCGGCGACGCCGATGCAATCGCCGCCTGGGAGGCCGCGAAAACCGAAAAGCTGGCGCGCGACAAGCAGGTGTCCAACTCGATAGACGACAGGATCGTGTACGCGCGCAACCGGCGCTTCATCTCGCGGATGCTGCAGATCGCCGCGCCGAACAAGCCGGTGTTCGTGGCGATCGGCGCGTTGCATCTGGGTGGCCGCAAAGGCGTTCTGCAGCTTTTGCGACAACATGGGTTTGTGGTGGATGCGGGCTGAAGCGATGCGCGATCTACGGCGCGGGATCGATTGCGCTGATCACTTCCTTCACGACCTCCGCCCATTCGCCCAGTACCTTTTGCCGGAACAGCCGCATTCCCGGATACCACGGCGAGTCGCTCCGTTCTTCAAGCCAGCGCCAGTCTGAATTGGCCGGCAGCAGCAGCCACACCGGCTTGCCGAGCGCGCCGGCCAGATGCGCGACGGCGGTGTCGACGGCGATCACCAGATCGAGGTTCATGATCAGCGCGGCGGTGTCTTCAAAGTCGTTCAACTCGCCGCTGAAATCGTGCGTGCGGAAGGCTTGCGGCGCGGCGGCGAGTTGCGCGTGCGCCGGACCCTTCTGCAACGGATACCAGTCCACATTGGCGACATCTGCGAGCGCGTGCAAGTCGGCAAGCGCCATTGACCGATAGCGGTCGTTGCCGAACGCCGGACTGCCTGCCCACACGAGGCCCGCTCTGCGCTTTGCGTCGCCAGTTTTCTTCAGTTTCTTGCGCCAGGTTTTGACCTTGGCGTGGTGCGCGAACAAATACGGCACTTCGGCCGGGATGGTGGACAACTCAGTGCCGACGCATGACGGCACGCTCGTCATGGGAACCCAGAAGTCGTAGTTCTGCTCCGGTTCTCCGCTGAACGCGTTATGTACGCCCGGCATGCGTTGAACAAGACTCAGCAATGGCTCGCGCACGCAGACGTCTACTGTGGCGCCGCGTTCGTGCAACAAGCGCGCAAAACGCAGGAACTGGAAATGATCTCCAAAACCCTGCTCGCCGACGATCAACACACGACGCCCGTTGAGCGGTTCGCCGCGCCATTCGGCCACGCCCGGAATCGCGAGCGCTTCGTAATCGCTCTTACGCCAGCGCAGCGCAAACTCGGCCCAACCCTGCTTGAAATCGCCGCGCTTGAGCAGCAGCCAGGCAAGGTTTTGATGGGCGTCGGCGTAATGCGGGTCGCGGGCGAGCGCTTCGCGATAGAACGTCTCCTCTTCGTCGAGCCGTCCCTGCGCGCCGAGCGAGCCGCCCAGGCACACGAGATTGGTCGGATTCGGCGCGATTGCAACCGCGCGCCGGTAGTGAGACTCCGCGCCCGCATAGTCGCCATGCTTGCCGATCGCGCTACCCAGGTTGATGTGTGCCTCGGCGTAATCCGGACGCAACGCGAGCGCGCGCTCAAAGCTCGCGACGGCCGCCTCGCGCTCGCCTTGCGCCGTGTAGGCATTGCCCGCGTTGAAGTGCGCTTCGGCTGAAGCCGGATCGACTCGCAACGCGTCGCGATAGCACGCCAAGGCTTCCGCGAAACGCCCGAGTTTGCCGAGCGCCGTGCCCAGATTCAGATGGGCATCGACCAGTGCGGGGTTCGACGCGATTGCAAGCCGATATTGTTCGACGGCTTCGTTCAACGCGCCCTGCGCCTGCAAAGCGGTGCCGAAGTTGTTGCGCGCGTCGGCGAAATCGGGTTGTAGCTGCAACGCCTGGTCATAACAGATGGTGGCTTCGTCGAGATGGCCGAGCGCGGCGGCGGCGAGTCCGCGGTTGCTCCAGCAGGCGGCGTCGTGACGGTCGTATTTGAGCGCGTTGCTCATTAGCGCAGCGGCGTCCGCGTATTGCCCGCGCTGATAATGCAGTACCCCGAAATAATGCAAAGCCTGCGAATTCGTCGGCGCGAGCGCCAGGATCTCGCGGTAGATGGACTCGGCGGTGTCGAGCCGGCCGGCCTGATGCGCGCCAAGCGCGGCATTCACGAGCGAAGTAACGCTGGATGACGGCGGCGCGGAATGCGCGCCGGTGCGCTGAGGTTAACGTTCCATGGAAACCTGCGGGAAAGGCTCCGGCGGCGCGCGTTGCACGCGCCGGCGCGTGTGGATAGGAGATGGTCCAGCATCTTATGGTCGGCATCACGGACCGACGATCGGACGCATCCTATTTCCCTTGCAGGTTTTTCCTGTTTGAGGTGCTTCGCCGATGTGCCGCGAAAGCGTCGCGCGACACATCGGAAATTGCTGCTTTTGAGGACGCTTTTACGAAGCCCTTCACATGAACATCAGGAAGTTGAGCAGGAAGATGTTCACCACCAGCAAGGTCAGCGCGGTAGGTATCTGGACCTTGATAACGGCGTTTTTATCCGGCAGTTCCAGCAAGGCCGCCGGCACCATGTTGAAGTTCGCGGCCATCGGCGTCATCAGCGTGCCGCAGTAGCCCGAGAACATGCCGATTGCCACCATCACGGCCGGATTGCCATGGAACACGCCAACGAGAATCGGCACGCCGACGCCACCCGTCATTACCGGAAACGCGGCGAAGCCGTTGCCCATGACCATCGTGAAGAGCGCCATGCCGATGCAATACACGGCCACTGCGATAAACCGGTAGTCGAGGCTGATATACGCGGTGGTCACGTGAGCGACGGCTTTGCCGACACCCGCGTCCGAGAACACGAGGCCGAGCATGCCGAGCATTTGCGGCAATACGGCGGCCCAGGAGAGCGCGTCGACGAGGCGGCGTGTCTCCTTCATCGATTGCCCGACGGTGTCGCGCGTCAGCACGCATGCAATCGCGAGCGCGATCACGCAGCCGATGCCGAAGCCGATCAACGTGACGTTGGCCTTCTCGATCAGCGGAACGCCGCCGAACACGAGGTGACTCGCCGACAAGGTGATGATCACGGTGATCACGGGAATCGTCAGCGCGGGCACGAACAGCTTGTTGCGAAGGCGCGCGGCGCTTGCCTTGCGCGCTTCCAGCGACAGCACTCTGGGCTTGCCGGCGGTGACCCCGCCGAAGCCTGCAATCACCGCCATCACGATCACTGCAACGCCGACCACTGCGGGCGGCAGTTTGTCGCCGATCAGAAATATCAGCGCATAAAGAATCCAGAAGCCGCCGGCCGTCAGGCGGCGCGGATGTTCCTTGTCCATGACGATCATGCCGCCGACGATCAGCAGCACCACGCCCAACAGCCAGAAAAGATAGGTAATCGAGAGCGTCATGCTTTGTCTCCTGCAGCGGATTGCGTCGACGATACGGTGGCATTGCCCGCGTGGGCGTTGCCGCGCAATTCGCGGTCGAGCTTTCGGTCAAGCAGATACAGGCGGAAGCCGTGAATCAGGAATGCACAGATTGCAGTGGGAATGCCCCAGACCGCGACGTGGATCGGCTCGACGATAATGCCTGCCTCCTTGAGGAAGGTAGTCATCAGCACGATCGCACCGAACGCAACGAAAATGTCTTCGCCGAAGAAGAGGCCCACGTTGTCCGTTGCCGCTGAAAACGCCCGCAGCTTGAAGCGCACGGCGTCGCTGATCTTGCCGAAGCGGGTTTCGGTTGCACCTTCGGCCATCGGCGCGATGAGCGGGCGCACCATCTGCGGATGCCCGCCGAGCCCGGTCAGCCCAACTGCCGCAGTCAGCTCGCGCACGAGCAGATAAACGATCAGCAGGCGCCCGGCCGTGGCGGCCTTGATGCCGCTGATCCACGTCTGCGCGCGCTCGCGCAGGCCATGCCGTTCCAGCAGGCCGATTACCGCGAGCGGCAGAAGGATGATCAACGGAATGTTGCGCGTCTTGATAAAGCCAGTGCCGATTTCGGCGAGGATTTTCTCGACCGGAAAGTGCGCGGCCAACCCGGTAATGATCGCGGCGACTGCCACGATCAGCATCGGATTGAACCGCAATAAAAAGCCAACGATGATGACGGCCACGCCGATGAGCGGCCATAGACTGACTGTTGTCTGCATCTGGATCTCCAAACAGGTTTCAACGTCGCCGCTTGTGACGGCTAACATGGGCCGGCGCGTGGCGATCCGCGCGCCGTTTTGTTTCCGCGGCTCTTGATGGCCGCGTTGCTACGCACTGCAATTGCACCAGCACCAGCACCAGCACCAGCACCAGCACCTGCATTCACTGCGGTGAATCGACTGCGGATACTGCGAATCTCTGCATAACCTCTCGCACCTGGCGAACGCCCCGCATGTAGCGGGGCGTTCAGGGCATGACCAGGATGCGGCGGCGCGTACTTTAGACGCTTGCTGCGCCGGCCGCGTGCACCTCGATACCGGCCTGTTGGAGCGCGCTGCGGATGCGTCGCGCGAACGCGAGCGCATGCGGGCCGTCGCCGTGCAGACAAATGGTCTGCGCGTTGAGCGGCACCCATTGACCGTCGACGGCGCGCACCCGCTGCTCGCGCACCATCGCAAGTGTGCGTTCGAGCACTTCGTCTTCATCTTCGAGGAGCGCGCCGGGCTCCTTGCGCGGCACGAGCGAGCCGTCGGCGCGATAGCCGCGATCGGCGAATACTTCTTCGATGGCGGTCAGCCCCGCGTTGCGCGCGGCCGTCACCAGACCGCTGTTGGCAAGCGCGAAAACCGCGACCGACGGATCGAAGTCATGCACGGCCGAAACGATCGCGTCGGCGATCTTCGCGTCGCGCGCGGCCTGGTTGTAAAGAGCGCCGTGCGGCTTCACGTGCGCGATGCGCCCGCCCTCGGCCTGCGCGATTGCCGACAGCGCGCCGAGTTGATAAAGCACGCCCGCGTAAATGTCGGCCGCCGGCAAGTCCATCTCCTTGCGGCCGAAATTCTCCGGGTCGTTGAAGCTCGGATGCGCCCCGATCGACACGCCTTTTTGTACCGCCCATCGCACGCAGTCACGCATGGCGTTGGCGCCGCCCGCGTGCCAGCCGCACGCGATATTCGCGGAGCTGACGAGGTCGAGCAGCGCCTCGTCGGAGCCGCAGCCTTCGCCGAGGTCGGCGTTCAGATCGATTTCCATGATGTTCCTCTACTCTCAAGAAAACGCCGGGCCGCCCCAAGTTTTCTTGCCCCTCGAAAGGCCGCGCGCGACGCGCCAGGCTTGTGGGCGGTCATTGTCACAACGCTGCGGCGGTCATCTGCCGTGCGCAACGTTCTTCATGCATTGCTATGGCGGCGTCGATCTGCCGCAAATAGGTGCGCTCTTCCAGTAACGCGTGGCGCGCTTCGTAGGGTGTGGTCGGAATGAAGCGGACCGCCGCATTCAGCCGCACCTGGGCGAGCTTCCACAAGTCGGCCTGAATGACCGCGCCGATCTTCGGATAGCCACCGGTAGTCTGTGCGTCGCTCATCAGCACGATCGGCTGGCCGTTCGGCGGCACCTGGATCGTGCCCGGCAGCACCGCGTGCGACAGCAGATCCGCTTTGACTTTGCGCTTCAGTTCCGTGCCGGCGAGCCGGTAGCCCATGCGGTTGCTGTTCGGCGTGACTAGCCACTCGTCGGACCAGAAAGACTCATGTGCTTCTTCGGTGAAACTTTCGTACTCCGGGCCGCGCAACACGCGAATGGGGACCGCCCAAGGCACGCCTGTCGGATGACGGCCGCGCCGCAGCGGTTCGTCCACGAGCACGAACTTGCACCAGGCAGGCGCTTTGACGCCGAACTCCGGCGCCTCGGGAGAGAAGCCGACGTGTGTGCGCTGCGGCGGCGCGCCGACCGGCAGGCGGTCGCCGTCGCGCAGCGCCCGGCCCCCGAGACCGCCGAAGTGACCGGCGAGGTCGGTGCTGCGCGAGCCGAGCATCGGCAATACGTCGATGCCGCCCGCGATGCACACGTAGCCGCGCATGCCGCGCTTCGCCGCGTTCAGTACCAGCTCCTGGCCGGCCTTCACAGGCAGGCTCCACCACGAGTAGACCGGCTTGCCGTCGAGCGTCGCGCCGAATTCAGTGCCGGTGATGGCCACCCGTGTCGCCCGCAGGAAGCGCAGCACGGTGGGGCCGAAGGTGATTTCGAGGCCCGCGGCGTCGGGCCGGTTGCCGACGAGCCGGTTGCCGACTTCCAGCGACAGGCGGTCGAGCGCCCCGCCCATCGCGACGCCCAGATGCCGGTAGCCGTGACGGCCGAGGTCTTGAATCGTGGTCAGCAGACCTGCGCGAATCACGTCGATCATGCGTGTATCCCCGCAATCGTGAAGCGCACCCGGTCGCCCGGCTGCAACAAGGTGGGCGGGCGGCGCGTTGGGTCGAACAGCGGCAGTTCGGTGCGACCGATCAGTTGCCAGCCGCCGGGCGACGTAGCCGGGTAAATGCCCGTCTGCTCCCCGCCGATGCCGACCGAACCGGCCGGCACTTCGAGTCGCGGCGATGCGCGGCGCGGCGTATGCAGCGCCTCTTCCAATCCGCCCATATAGGCGAAGCCCGGCTGGAAGCCGAGGAAAAAGACCACGTATTCGCCACCCGAATGCCGCTCGATCACCTCGCGCACGCTCAAACCGGTGTGGTTCGCCACTGCACCGAGGTCGGGGCCGAACTCTCCGCCGTACTGAACCGGGACTTCGACTTCGCGGCCCGGCGCGGGCGTTGCGCTGACCGCTTGCCAGGCCTCCTGCAGCCGCGTCGTCAGCGCGTCGCGGTCGGCTTCGACGGGATCGAACACGAGCGTCAGATTGTTCATGCCCGGCACGACTTCCAGCACATGAGGCCAGTGCTGCGCCATTTCGGCGGCCGCCCACACGCGGCGCTGACAGTCCAGCGTCGCGGGCGGGGGCGCCTCGCAGACAAGCGCGGCGTCGCCGAGCGGAAAAATTCTGGGTTGGCTCATGGCTTGAAGACCCGAAGATGTCGAAGAGTTCTGCATTGAACGCCGTCACAAACCATGGGGCATGGCTACGCGACGTTTGAAGCGTACATTGTCAATAAAATATCAACAATTTATCAATAAGAGTTTTCGCCAGGCTCGCCGCCGCGAGCCGCTCGTCGTACACTCCCGACACTCTCCATCCCGTTTTTCTGAGAAATTCACATGTCGCGGCATCCCACCAAGATCGTCTCGTCCGAACATCTCGTGTCAGACACGAGCGCGGAACTGTCCGAGCTCGAGTACGCGCTCATCATGGCCGGCAACGCATTCAACCGATGGATGGTGCGCTGCATGTCGGCGGCCGGGGACAAGGACATGACCGCAATCGAGGTCTCGCTGCTGCATCACGTGAGTCATCGCGAGCGCCGCAAAAAACTGGCCGACATCTGCTTCGTCCTCAACATAGAAGATACGCACGTCGCGACCTATGCGTTGAAGAAGCTCGTAGCTAGAGGGTATGTAAAAAGCGAAAAGACCGGCAAGGAAGTGTTTTTTTCGGCGACGGAAGCGGGCCGTGCGCTGTGTCTGAAGTATCGGGAGGTGCGCGAGAGTTGCCTCATCTCGACGCTGAAGGAAAGCGGCCTCACCAACGAACAGATCGGCGACGCGGCGCAACTGATGAGAAACGCGTCTGGGATGTACGACACAGCCGCGCGCGCGGCGGCGTCGTTATAGATGTGAGGCGCTGAGACGCGCGCCTGCGAGGCATGAGTTTCCTGGCTGCGTACAAGCCGCGCGAAGCGCTGTGTTACCGGTCGCTCTTTAGACGCATCTAGCCGACGCTCCGCGCATGAAGCCCCGCTTCGGTCACGATCATGTCGAGCGGGATGTCATGTACCTCGCGCTCCAGTGCAGAGGTGCGGCATGCTTCATACGCCACACCCACCGTGATCGGCTTCTTCGCTCCGGGCCAGCCGGCGAGCGTGCGGTCGTAGTAGCCGCCGCCGTAACCGAGCCGGTAGCCGTCGGCATCGAAACCCACGCAGGGAACGAGCAGTAGCTCGGGCGTTACCATTCGCCCTGTGGAGGGCTCTGCGATCTTGTGGTGGCCGATCTTCATCGGCGTATCCGGCGACCATGCGTGGAACTCGAGCGGCAGCCCGCGTTCCTTGATGATGGGCAGGCTGGCCTCGCGTTGCGTGCTGCCCGTGAGCCAGACGGAGATCGCTGCGCGTGCATCGAATTCGCCCGCGAGCGGCCAGTAGAACCCGACGCTTTGCACGTCGAAATGCTTGAGCGCATCGAGAACGCAGCGTCCGAGCGCGGCATTGTTAGTCGGCTCGGAAGCCGCTTGTAGCCTTGCTTCCAATAGCATTCGACGCAGCGCCTTTTTCGATTCCGCGACAGGGTTGCATGCTATGCTTGGGTTCAATTCGCGCTCCAGAAACAACGATGTCAAAAAGTCTTTATCGAGTATATCGCGCGGCAGGCATGGCGTTAGCCGCAGCGGCGCTCGTCGCATGTAGCACGGCATCAGCCGTCAAGCCTCTTCCCATTTCGCAGTTCACCAACGACGATCAGATTTTCGTCCAGTTGCGCGAGGCCGCCCGCAATAACGACGCGGCTCGTGCGGTGCAGTTGGCGAGCATGATCCCGAGCTATCCGGCGCCTTCGTATCTGGAGTACTTCCAGATCAAGCCGCAGCTCTTCGATTCCGGCGGCCATGCGCGCGTCGACGCGCCAGACGCGCCGGTGCTCGCGTTCCTGCAGAAGTACGACGGCCAGGCGATCGCCGACCGCATGCGCAACGACTACCTCACGGTGCTCGGCACGCGCCACGATTGGCGCAACTTCGACCAGCAATATGCGCGCTTCGTGCTGAACGACGATACGCAGGTCAAGTGCTACGCGCTCGAATCGCGTGCGTCGCGCGGCGAGAATGTCGCGGACGCGGCGCGTGCTCTGCTCGTCGATCCGAAATGGTACGGCGACGGCTGCGTCGATCTGATCACGGTGCTCGGCGTGAACAAGCAGTTCAGCACCGACGACATCTGGCAACAGATCCGTCTCGCTTACGAACAGAACTATCCGAATACCGGCAGCAAGCTGGTCGACGCGCTGGGCGACCAGGCGCCCGATCCGGTGCTGTTCGGCCAGGCTACCAGTACGCCGCCGTTGTTGCTCGCGCGCGGTGTCAGTCCCGATGCGCAATCGCATCAACTCGCGTTGCTCGCCATCACGCGAATGGCCCGCAACGATCCGGCCATGGCTGCTGCCACGTTCGCGTCTGTCGCGCCGTCGCTGAATTCGCCCGAACGCGCGATCGGCTGGGGCACCATTGCCTATCAGGCGGCGGCCAAACAGATGCCGAGCGCAACCGACTGGTACAGGCTGTCGGCAAACGCGCCGCTCTCGAATCCCGCGTATGAATGGCGCACGCGCACCGCGCTCCTCGCCGGAGACTGGAACATGGTGCGCTGGTCGATCGAGCAGATGCCGGTGGCGCTGCGCAATCAGCCGTCGTGGGTTTATTGGCATGCCCGTGCGCTCAAGCAGGCTGGCGACACGACCACGGCCAACCAGGAATTCGAGTCGATCTCGCAGGGTTTCAACTTCTACGGGCAACTGGCCGCTGAAGAACTCGGGCAGAAGATTTCGGTGCCGCCTAAAACCATGGTGACCGATTCCGAAGTCCAGCAGGCCGGCAACACGCCTGGTTTCGATCTGGCGCAGCGCTTCTACGCGCTGAACTTGCGGCTCGAAGGCAATCGCGAGTGGAACTGGCCGCTGCGCACCATGAGCGACCGTCAGCTGCTTGCCGCCGCCGAATACGCGCGCCGTATCCAGTTGTATGACCGAACCGTCAACACCGCCGACCGCACGAAAACCGAACACGATTTCTCGCTGCGTTATTTGTCGCCGTTCCGCGATATCGTCGAACGGGATGCGCAGTCGAGCGGCCTCGACGTTGAATGGGCGTACGGGCTGATTCGCCAGGAATCGCGCTTCATCATTAACGCGCGTTCCGAAGTCGGCGCGGGCGGTTTGATGCAGCTGATGCCCGGCACCGCGCAACTCGTCGCAAAGAAGATTGGCCTCGGCCCGATTTCGCGCGAGCAGATGAACGACATCAACACCAACATCCTGCTGGGCACGAACTACCTGTCGATGATCTACAATCAGTTCGATGGTTCCGCCGTGCTGGCCACCGCGGGTTACAACGCCGGGCCGGGCCGTCCGCGTAACTGGCGGCAGACGTTGCAGCATCCGGTTGAAGGCGCGATCTTCGCCGAAGCGATTCCCTTCCAGGAAACGCGTGACTATGTGAAGAATGTGTTGTCCAACACGGTCTACTACGCGGCATTGTTCGAAGGCCGTCCGCAATCGCTGAAGGCGCGTCTGGGTTACATCGCACCGTAAGCGCCGTGCCGCCGCTGCCTCGGTGCGAGGTAGCGGTGCGCCACGCCAGCCGTTGCCGCGGCTTCCACCAGGGAGTCGAAAATGCGACACAAAGCCATTGCGATCATTGGCGGTTCCGGTTTCATCGGAAGCCATCTCGTCAACGCCCTCGTTGAAATGGGCAAAGACGTGCGCATCGCCACACGGCGACGCTATAACGCTCGCCACCTCACGCTGCTTCCTATCGACGTGATCGAGACCGACGTCTTCGATCCAGTTCAACTCGCTCGCTTCGTCGAGGAAACCGACTGTGTGATTAATCTCGTCGGCACGCTGCACGGCAAGCGACGCACACCGTACGGTCCGGAATTCGCGCGCGCTCACGTCGAGCTGCCGACCAGAATTGCGGCGGCTTGCGAAGGCAAGGGCGTGCATCGGCTAATTCATCTGAGCGCGCTGGGCGCCGACTCGAACGGCCCGAGCATGTACGCGCGCTCGAAGGGCGACGGCGAGAAAGCCGTGCACGCGTCGAATCTTGCGTGGACGATTTTTCGGCCATCCGTCGTGTTCGGTCCGGAAGACCAGTTTCTCAACAAGTTCGCTTTCTTGCAGCGCATTTTCCCGGTGATTCCGCTCGCAATGCCGGACGCGAAGTTTCAGCCTGTCTATGTCGGCGACGTCGCGAAGGCGATCGTGAACGTGCTCGATCTCGATGCGGCCAGCGGCAAAACCTACGAGCTTGGAGGCCCGAGCGTCTATTCGCTCGAAGAGCTCGTCAAATATTGCGGCGATGTGATCGGCAGGCACGCGAGCATCATCCGTTTGCCGGAAATGCTGGCTCGCATGCAGGCAATGACCTTCGAAATGGCACCCGGTGAACCTGTCCTCACACGCGACAATCTCGACTCGATGAAAGTCGATAACGTGCTGACCCGGCCGCTGGCACCCGAGCTTGGTCTCGAGCCGGCCAGCCTCGAAACCATCGCGCCGGTCTATCTGAGCGGGGCGTCGGCACGCTCGCGTTTCGACGCGTTTCGCGCGAGCGCGGGCCGCTGAACCTTCTTAATTTCTTCCTCATACGAACCCGCATGAAGCTGCTTATTGGTGACAAGAACTATTCGTCGTGGTCGATGCGTCCGTGGCTGCTGTTCAAGCATTTTGGGATTGCGTTCGACGAAATCCTGATTCATCTGGACCAGCCCGGCACCAACGCTGCCGTGCTGGCTCATGCGCCGAAGGGCCCCGGCAAGATTCCCTGTCTGATCGACGATACGGGCCTTGCCATCTGGGATTCTCTGGCAATTGCCGAGACGCTGGCTGAGCGCTTTCCTCAGCACGCGTTGTGGCCGCGCGACCCGGCGGCGCGTGCCCATGCCCGCAGCGTGAGCGCCGAGATGCATTCTGGTTTCGGAGAATTGCGCTCGCATATGTGGATGAACATTCGCGCGTCGTTCCCCGGCAAGAACGCAACGCCGGGTGTGCTGGCCGACATCGCGCGTATCGAGGCGATCTGGCGCGACTGTCTGGACACATATGGCGGTCCTTTCCTGTTCGGCGAGTTCACCATCGCTGACGCAATGTACGCGCCGGTGGTCATGCGCTTCAACACGTGGCAACCGGCGTTGTCCGAGACGTCGTCGGCGTATATGCGACGGGTCATGGCCGTGCCCGCCGTGAAAGCCTGGATCGACGACGCGTTCTGCGAGACGCACGCCGTTGCGTATCTAGACGAATGCCGATGAATATCTATGCAGTGGGCGGCGCCATTCGCGACGAATTGCTGGGCGTGCCGGTTCAGGATCGCGATTACGTGGTGGTCGGCGCAACACCCGAGCAGATGGTCGCGCAGGGCTACCGTCCGGTCGGCAAGGACTTCCCCGTGTTCCTGCATCCGCAGACGCACGAGGAGTACGCGCTCGCGCGTACAGAGCGAAAAACCGCGGCGGGCTATCACGGCTTCCAGTTCTTCTACGCGCCCGACGTGACGCTCGAAGAAGACCTGGCGCGCCGCGACCTGACGATCAACGCAATGGCTCGCGAGGTGCGTCCGGGAGGCGAACTCACAGGCCCGGTGATTGATCCGTTCGGCGGTCAGCGCGACTTGGAGGCAAAGCTCTTCCGACACGTCAGCGATGCGTTTCTCGAAGATCCGGTGCGCATCTTGCGGATTGCGCGCTTCGCCGCGCGTTTCGCCGATTTCACCGTCGCGCCTGAGACGCTCGCGCTGATGCGAAAGATGGTGGCGGACGGCGAAGTGGACGCGCTCGTCGCCGAACGCGTATGGCAGGAGGTGTCGCGCGGTTTGATGGAGAAGAAGCCGTCGCGCATGTTCGAGGTACTGCGCGATTGCGGCGCATTGGCGCGGATTCTGCCGGAGATCGACGCGCTGTTCGGCGTGCCGCAGCGCGCCGACTATCACCCGGAGGTCGATACGGGCGTGCACGTAATGATGGTGCTCGACCACGCCGCGCAGCAGGGTTATGCGCTGCCCGTGCGGTTTGCGGCGCTCACGCATGACCTCGGCAAAGCCACCACGCCCGAAGATATTCTGCCGCGGCATATCGGCCACGAAGGACGCAGCGTGGATCTGCTCAAACCTCTGTGCGAGCGCTTACGTGTTCCGAACGAATGTCGCGACCTCGCGGTGCTGGTGGCGCGCGAGCACGGCAACATTCATCGCGTGACGGAAATGGGCGCCGCTGCGCTCGTGAGGCTGCTCGAGCGCTGCGACGCGATACGGAAGCCTTCGCGTTTCGCAGAAGCACTGCAGGCTTGCGAGGCGGACGCGCGCGGCCGCCTCGGTTTCGAAGCAAGGGAGTATCCGCAGGCGGAGCGTCTGCGAGTCGCGCTCGTCGCAGCGCGGGGCGTGGATGCAGGCGCCGTCGCCAAAAGGCTCGCCGATACGCCAGCCGGCATCAAGGACGCCGTGCATCAGGAGCGCGTGCGTGCTGTGGCCGCGGCGCTCGAGTGAGCGAAACGGCGGGTTAGTGCACCGACGGTTTTCGTGAAAGAGCTTGCCGAGCTATCGCTGTAGTGATCAACCGCGCGGCGGCTTTACAGGAGCCTCGCGATAAGCGACAGCAACATCGACAGCAACAACGTCGACATAAACGGAAAGTGATATTCGCGTCCGAACAGACGCACGCTGACGTCGCCGGGCATTCGTCCAATGCCGAGCTTTCGAAGCCACGGCCAGCAAGCCGACAGCACCGCGAGGGCAACGAAAGTAGTCAACAGCCAGCGGATCATTGCGGGTACCCCGGCATTACAGCGTGTGCGACCGGTCGCCGCTGGAAAACGCCTGCAGCGTGTCTTCCAGTCCGCGCGAGAACGCGATCACCTTGAATAGCTCGCCCATCTCGGCCTCCGACAACAGCTTCTGCACCGCGTTCGCCGCAGGCAAAAAGCGCGCTGTGTCGGCGGGATCGATTTCGGACAACGCATCCGTAATGCCCGCGTTGAGCAGAAAGCGGGCATGCGACGTGAAGCCCAGCAGATCGGCTCCGGTTTCAACGCCGGCTTCGGCGATACCCGTGAATTCCACGTGCGCGGTGATGTCCTGCAAGCCAGGATAGACAAATGGATCGCCATGCGCGCGATGCCGGTAGTGGCACATCAGCGTGCCCTGCGCGCGCTGCGCATGGTAGTACTCGTGACGCGGGAAACCGTAGTCGATGAAAAACGCCGCGCCGCGTGTGAGCATCGTGCAGATGGTGCGCGTGAAGGCGCGTGCGGCGTCGTGCGTTTCGGCGAGGTAGTCGCCGCCGGTCGTGTCGATTTCGGACAGCAATGCCATATCGGCGGATGCGGAAACCGGGCGGTCTTCGAATGCGAACCACCCGTCGCGCCATGCAACGCCGCGTTCGCGCCAGGCGCCGTCGACGGAAGCAAAAAGCCGCACCGGCATCGCGTCCAACACTTCATTGCCGATCACCACGCCCTCGAAGCGCTCCGGCAGTGCGTCTAGCCAGCGCACTTTGCCCGCGAGTAAAGGCGCGGCGGCTTCGATGGTTTCACGCTGACGCTCACGCAATTCTCCTGACAGATCGACGATCGAATAGCTGTCGAATTCAGCGCCGAGCGCGGCGAGCGCGTTCAGCAAACCGGCCGCGAGTTTGCCGGTGCCGGCGCCGAACTCCATCACGTTGCGCGTACCGCTTGCATGCAGCGCTTCGGCGACGGGACGCGCCAGCGTGGTCGCGAAGAGCGGCGACAGTTCGGGTGCCGTGACGAAGTCGCTGCCGTCGTCGCCGCGCAAGCCGAACTTGCGGGCGCCGCCGCTGTAGTAGCCGAGTCCGGGCGCGTACAGCGCGCGCTCCATATAGCGATCGAACGGCAACCAGCCGCCGGCCTCTTCAAGCTCCGCTCGAATGAGCGCGACGAGCGCTTCGGACTGCGCGAGCGCGCTCGGGCCGGGAGCAGGTAAACTATCGGGTTGGTGAGCTTTCGGATTCATTCCCGCATTGTAAATGACCGCTTCTATCGACACCGCCGCCGCCCGCGAGCCCGAAACGCCGCGTGTCGTCCTGATTACCGGCGCCGCGCGCCGCATCGGACGTTCGCTCGCGCTCGGCTTTGCCGCGCGGGGCTGGGACGTCGCCGTCCATTACGGCGCGTCGCGCGGGGAAGCTGAAGAAGTGGTCGCCGAAATCGCACGCATGGGCCGCCGCGCGGTGGCCTTGCATGCGGAACTGAGCGACGAGGCTCAGGTCGCGGCCCTGTTGCCGGCCTGCACCGCGGCGCTCGGCCGGCCGGTTTGCATCGTCAACAATGCGTCGAGTTTCGAGGAAGACACGCCTCGCAACGTCGGCTACGAACTGCTGCTGAAGCTGACCGCGATCAACCTCGGCGCGCCGCTCGTGCTGGCTCGCATGCTGTTCGACGCGACGCCGCAAGCCGCGCATGCCGACGAAACGCAGCGCAGTGTCGTGATCAATGTGCTGGACCAGAAGCTGTACAACATGAATCCGGACTACCTGTCGTATACGCTGTCGAAGGCGGCATTGCAGACAGCCACGATCGCGCTCGCGCAGGCGTTGGCGCCGAAAGTGCGTGTAGTCGGACTCGCGCCTGGTCTGACGATGCAATCCGCCGATCAAACGGCGGAGAGCTTCGCGGCCGCTCACCGGGTTACGCCTTTGGGCCGTGCGTCGCGGCCGGAGGATATTGTGGCCGCCGCACTGTATCTCGCAGACGCAACCGGCGTCACAGGAACGACGCTGGTGGTCGACGGCGGGCAGCACCTCGTGCCGCTGCCGCGCGACGTGATGTTTCTAACGGGTTTTTAATGGGTTTCTAATGGGCGCCTGAACCGCCCTTTGCGTGCCCCCACGCTCTTTTGGACTGGAACGAACATGTTTGCCGCTCTTTCGCATCCCCGGCTCGCCGACTGCCGCCGGCTCTTTCTGCGCAATTACGAAGTGCACATCAACATTGGCGTGCACGACTTCGAGAAGCGCGGCGAACAGCGCGTCGTCATCAACGTCGAACTGTTCGTGCCGCTCGCGCTTTCCACGCCGGTGCAGGACAAGCTGGATGAAGTGGTCGACTACGACTTCATGCGTTCGACCATTTCGCGCCGCGTCGAGCAAGGCCACATTCACTTGCAGGAAACGCTGTGCGACGACCTCGTCAAGGCCATGCTCGAGCATCCGCAAGTGCGGGCCGCGCGCGTTTCGACAGAAAAACCGGATGTTTATCCCGACTGCGACGCGGTGGGCGTCGAAGTGTTCCGCATCAAAGAGGATTGAGCCATGAATGCTCCGGAAATCATTGACGACACCACGCCCGCGACCCGTCAGAAGTCGCCGCTCACGCGCCGCGAGCAGAAGGAAGCGTACGAGAACAACAAGCTCTTCAAGCGGCTTGCGCGCCAGGTCGGCGAGGCGATCGGCGACTTCAACATGATCGAGGACGGCGACAAGGTGATGGTCTGCCTGTCGGGCGGCAAGGACAGCTATGCGATGCTCGACGTGCTGATGCGGCTGCGCGAGCGCGCGCCGATCAACTTCGACATCGTTGCGGTGAATCTGGACCAGAAGCAGCCTGGCTTTCCCGAGCACGTGTTGCCCGAGTATCTGAAGCAGCTCGACATACCGTTTCACATCGAGAATCAGGACACGTACAGCATCGTCAAGCGGCTCGTGCCGGAGGGCAAGACCACCTGCTCGCTGTGTTCGCGACTGCGGCGCGGCATTCTCTATCGTGTGGCGGGCGAACTAGGCGCGACCAAGATCGCGCTCGGCCATCATCGCGACGACATTCTGCAAACGTTGCTGCTGAACATGTTCTACGGCGGCAAGCTGAAGGGCATGCCGCCCAAGCTGCAATCGGACGATGGCAAGAACATCGTGATCCGTCCGCTCGCCTACGTGAAGGAAACCGATCTGGAAAAGTATGCGGAATTGCGTGAATTCCCGATCATTCCGTGCAATCTGTGCGGCAGCCAGCCGAATCTGAAACGTGCGGAGATGAAGGCGCTGATTCGCGATTGGGAAAAGCGCTTTCCTGGGCGCATCGAGAATATGTTTAACGCGTTGTCGAATGTCGTGCCGTCGCACTTGATGGATCACAAGCTGTTTCCGTTCGCGGGCCTGCGCGCGACCGGCGAGGCCGATCTGCAAGGCGACATCGCATTCGACGAAGAACCTTGCTCGACCGACGCCGATAACGGCGCGCCGCTTGGCGCCGCGCGGCCGATCTCGATCGTCCAGTTCGACGATCTTTGATTCGAACGCTCGCAAAAATGGCGTCTGCGTGCGGCCTTTCGCTCGCAAAATGGCCGCTTTCGCGGTCATTTTGACAAGTGCGTGCATGATAGAATCGACGGCTCCAAACTCCGTCTATATGCCGACGCCATGAACATCGTGATTTTGGCGGCAGGCACCGGTAAGCGCATGCGGTCCGCGCTTCCCAAGGTGCTCCATCCCCTGGCCGGCCGGCCGCTTCTCGCTCATGTCATCGAGACTGCACGTACACTGAAGCCCACGCGGCTCGTCGTGGTGATCGGTCACGGCGCGGACCTGGTCCGCGAAACCGTTGCCGCGCCCGACGTGCAGTTCGCCGTGCAGGAACAGCAACTCGGAACGGGCCACGCGGTGCAACAGGCTTTGCCGCTACTCGATCCGTCCGTGCCCACGCTCGTGCTCTACGGCGACGTGCCGCTCACGCGTGCAAACACGCTGCGGGCGCTGGTAGAACGCGCAGGGCAGCATGGCTACGGCGTCCTCACCGTGACGCTTGCCGACCCGAGCGGCTACGGCCGCATCGTGCGCGATTCGCAGGGCAAGGTGTCCCGCATCGTCGAGCAGAAAGACGCGAACGCCGACCAGCTTCTGATTGCCGAGATCAACACCGGCATTATCGTTGCGCCCACCGAGCGTCTTGCGGGCTGGCTGGCCGCGTTGAAGAACGACAACGCGCAAGGCGAGTTCTATCTGACCGACGCGGTCGAAATGGCAATTGAAGCGGGCCTCGAAGTCGTCACCACGCAGCCTCTGGACGAATGGGAAACCTTGGGCGTGAACAGCAAGCAGCAGCTTGCCGAGCTGGAGCGGATTCATCAACGCAACGTGGCTGACGCACTGCTCGTGTCCGGTGTGACGCTTGCCGATCCGGCGCGCGTGGACGTGCGCGGCACGCTGGAGTGCGGCCGCGACGTGTCGATCGACGTGAACTGCGTATTCGAAGGCCGCGTAACGCTGGCTGATAACGTGACGGTCGGGCCGAACTGCGTGATCCGCAACGCGACCATCGGCGCGGGTACGCGGGTCGATGCGTTCACGCATATCGAAGGCGCGGAAGTCGGCGCGAATGTCGTGCTCGGGCCTTATGCGCGGTTGCGCCCGGGCGCGTCGTTGCACGACGAATCGCATGTCGGCAATTTCGTCGAGGTGAAAAACGCGGTGCTCGGCCGTGGCTCGAAAGCCAACCACCTCACGTATATCGGCGACTCGGATATCGGCGCGCGAGTGAACATCGGCGCGGGCACCATCACGTGCAATTACGACGGCGCGAACAAATCCCGCACGATCATCGAAGACGACGTTTTCGTCGGTTCAGACACGCAACTGGTTGCGCCGGTGCGTGTGAAGCGGGGTGCGACGATCGCGGCGGGCACCACGGTCTGGAAGGACGTCGAGGCAGACTCGCTGGTCCTGAACGACAAGACGCAAACCAGCAAGACGGGCTACGTACGCCCGACTAAAAAGAAGAGTTGATGGAACGGCCGCGGGGCGACGTGCGCCCTGCAAGCTTCCAGCACTGAACGAGGAACAGACCATGTGCGGCATTGTTGGCGCGGCAGCGCAACGTAATATCGTCCCCGTCCTGATCGAAGGACTGCGGCGCCTCGAATATCGCGGCTACGACTCCTGCGGCGTTGCCGTGCTGGGTGAAGGCGGCCCTGCGCGCGCTCGCAGCGTGGCGCGCGTCGCCGATCTCGACGATCAGGTACGCGACAGCCACTTGGGCGGCATCACTGGTATTGCCCATACGCGCTGGGCTACGCATGGCGCGCCGGTCACCGACAACGCTCACCCGATCTTTTCGAAAGATGCGCTCGCGTTGGTACACAACGGCATCATCGAAAACTACGAATCGCTGCGCGAAACGTTGCGTGACAAGGGTTACACGTTCGTCTCGCAGACCGATACAGAGGTTATCGCGCATCTGATTCACAGCCTTTATCGGGGCGATCTGTTTGCGGCTGTGCGCGAGGCGGTCGCGCAACTGCACGGCGCCTATGCGATCGCGGTGCTGCATAAAGACCAGCCGCATACCGTGGTGGGCGCGCGGCAGGGCTCGCCGCTCGTGGTGGGACTCGGCGACGGTGAGAACTTCCTTGCGTCCGACGCGCTTGCGCTCGCGGGCAGCACGGAGCGCTTCATTTTTCTGGAAGAAGGCGATGTCTGCGAATTGACGCTCGAGGGCGTGCGTATTGCCGACCGCGAGGGCAACGAAGTGCGCCGCGAGGTGCGTCAGGTCGCGGCATACGGCGGCGCGGTGGAACTTGGCCCGTACCGTCACTTCATGCAAAAGGAGATCTTCGAGCAGCCGCGCGCGATCTCCGACACGATCCCGCAATCGGATTCGTTCGAAGCCTCGCTGTTCGGCGAAAGTGCCGGGAACGTGTTCGCGGATATCGACAATCTGCTGATTCTCGCGTGCGGCACGAGCTACTACTCGGGGCTCACCGCGAAATACTGGCTCGAGTCGATCGCCAAGATCCCGACGCAGGTGGAAATCGCCAGCGAGTATCGCTACCGCGAGTCGGTGCCTAATCCCAGGTCGCTCGTGGTCGTGATATCGCAGTCCGGCGAAACCGCTGACACGCTTGCAGCGCTCAAGCATGCGCAGGCGCTTGGTCATCGGCATACGCTCGCCGTGTGCAACGTCGGCACCAGCGCGATGGTGCGCCAAACCGAATTGGCGTTTCTCACGCATGCGGGCCGCGAGATCGGCGTTGCGTCGACCAAGGCGTTTACGACGCAACTGGTTGCGCTGTTCGTGCTGGCCGTCACGCTCGCGAAGCAGCGCGGGCGCGTGAGCCCGGAGCAGGAGACCGAATACTTGCGACAGCTTCGCCATTTGCCCGCCGCGCTGAACAGCGTGCTGGCGCTCGAGCCGCAGATCATCGCGTGGTCGGAAGAGTTTTCGCGCAAGGAACATGCGCTATTCCTCGGCCGTGGCATGCACTATCCGATCGCGCTCGAAGGTGCGTTGAAGCTGAAGGAAATTTCCTACATTCACGCCGAGGCTTATCCGGCTGGTGAACTGAAGCACGGACCGCTTGCCCTCGTCACCGAGGCAATGCCCGTCGTGACTGTCGCACCAAACGACGCGTTGCTCGAAAAGCTCAAGTCGAATATCCAGGAAGTGCGCGCACGTGGCGGCCAACTCTACGTTTTCGCCGACGCGGATACGAAGATCGTCAACGACGAGGGCATCCACGTAATCCGGATGCCGGAGCACTACGGTCTGTTGTCGCCGATTCTGCACGTGGTACCGCTGCAGTTGCTGGCGTATCACACGGCTTGCGCGCGAGGCACCGACGTGGATAAGCCGCGGAATCTGGCGAAGTCGGTGACGGTGGAGTAAGAGGGGTTGGCGGAGCTTTGTGGTTGTAGATTGAGGTAGCTCACCAGACAAAAGCGCCGGCTATATAGCCGGCGCTTTTTTGTTTGCACAGCGTCTGCCCTTGATGGCGACCCGCGAGGCTCGTCAGCGCCGGCTTGCGCTCACAACTCCGGCCGGGCGAGGTCGGACAACGCGATGTGTTCGCCGTAGACCTGCGCGGCCGCGACCGCCTCCAGCTTCGTCGGATACGGGCCGAGCTCCGGTGCGCCATCGAACGGGAACAGCACACGGCCGTCGGTCGTTCGAACGACTTTCAATACGCCGTAGAAACGCCGGTAGCCCGCGAGCTTGGACTTCGCCGATATTTCGAAATCGTCCTCCGATGCTGCGGCGACGCTGGGAATAAATGCGGTCTTGCTCATGCTGAAGACATCTCGTGTTCGATTAACCTGCGATTGTCGCGGACGGAAGATCGCCGGCGACCGTCATTGTCTCAAATCCGCAGAAGCGAGGCTGTTTCACGTTCCAACGTGTGCGACGAGGAGCACACAGACGTCATCAATCGCAACTAACGGATCACTTTTTGCGTTTAGACACACAGCGTGCGATCGGACCGCCGGCACATACAGCCACGGGACACAGGCTCTCTCGGGCAGCGTCTACTCGTAAGAGCCCGCATTTAGCCGACCGATGCCTATTTTTAAGGCAAGGTTATAATGCGCAAACTTTTTCCTCAGACCTATGCCATGAGTCGGTTACTTTGCCTGATACTGCTTTCGCTCGGCCTCGCCCAATCGGCGCTGGCTGAGCAGAACGGCGACCGCATGTCCGTCTATCTGACGCAGAAATTCGGTCTCGCCAAGGAGAAGGCGGCAAAGATATCCGACGCCGTGCAATCCGCAGCATCGAAATACTCGTTACCGCCGGCGCTACTGCTGGCGATTATCTCGATCGAGTCGCGCTTCAAGGAAAAGGCCAAGGGCGCCAACGGCGCGACCGGGCTGATGCAGGTCGTGCCGAGCGCTCATCGCGGGCTTCTGAGAAACGTGAAGGATCTCACCGAGCCGACGGCCAATATCGAAGCCGGCTCCGCGATTCTGTACGGCTACATGCGCTCGGCTAACGGCGATATGAACGCCGCGCTCAAGAGCTACGGCGGCTCGCAAGCCTACGCGCAAAAAGTCAGCATGCGTGCGGGCGATTTTGCCGGCGTCGCGACACTTCAAGACTCCGCCAAAAATTCGGACGGCCGAACGGCCTCCTGCGACGCTCGCACGACCGACGGTTGCCCGGCATCCGGCAACTGGTCCGATGCGTTCACTGTTCCAGCGTCCAGCGCGGGCGGCGCGGGCCCAGGCAGGGCGGTAACGTCGGCGGCACTTCCCACGACGTCCAACTGAACGTCCACCCTTCTTCGTCGCAACCCCATTGCGCGGGGCGACGGTTATCAGCATCGCTTGATGCACGGTGAAAGACGGCGCAACTCGCACGTCGGCCGATTCGCTGCACGCTTTTTACGCACCGGCGACAACCGCTCTACAATGCGTTTCCTGTGCGATTTCTTTCGCATTCACGCAGCGTTTCTGATTGACCATGTCCACCTCGCTTCTAAAGACCACTGCGGCCTCGCTGTGCGGCCTGCTGATCCTCGCCGCCTGCAGCAGCGCACCGACGCCCAAATTCCAGCAAGAGCTATTCGAAACCGGCGCGAGCCCCTATGCGCGCAATTTCAACTCGAGCGTCACGGACACATGTGAAGCTGCGCGTCGAGCCTTGTTGAGCCAGGGCTATCTGACCACGATGACCCGCAACGATACCGTCGACGGCACGAAGAACTTCCAGCCTACCGGCGACACCCACGTGGTCGTCGAATTTCACGTGGTGTGCACGCCGGGCGAAGAGGCGAGCAGTAGCAGCATCGTCTATGTGAACGCGGTGCAGAACGGCTTCGCTTTGAAAAAGAGCGACACGTCGGCAAGTGTCGGATTGAGTGTGCTCGGTTCGCTGTCACTGCCAATCCGCTCGAACAGCGACGCGATGGTGAAGATCTCTAGCGAGACGATTCCCTCGGGCAAGTTCTACGACCGATTCTTTGGTCTCGTCGGCCACTATCTGCAGACCGTGGTGCGCACTGAGCCTGTCGTCAGCGACCGTATCGAGACACATCTGCTGCCGCTGCCGGTTGAGGCAGCGGCGCCTACCCCTTCGCCTTCGCCCGACATCGCCGACCCGATCGGCAAAGCCGCTTCCGTGCAACCGGCGAGCGAAGCGGCCTTAGTACGCTAAGTCAGGCTGGATAAGTCGTCGGGCTGTCGCCGCTCAATGCGGTTGCAGCCCGCAAAACCAGCGCGCAAGCCGCAGTTCTCCTAGGTCTTTTACTTAAGACGTATACATATGTAGTAGTAGTTAACAAGGGTTAGTCCTGTCTGTGGATAACCGCGGTTTCTTCCGTTAGATCAAAGTAATGCGGTCGCGATAACTGTGGGGCTCTTCTCTGTAGAAAATCTACAAGGCCGGGATAACTTTTCACGTCGGCGACGCCTTCTCCGTTTTATCAAGATTTCGCGCACAGGCTGTTCCATGCGCTATCCCTACGTTATGCAAAGGCCGCTGTGGATAAGTAGTGGAGCGCCCGGTCGCATCAGGGGTGCGCAAGGCGTGGCCTCTAGTGCAACCGAGGGCTCGCGAGCGTACAGATCGCACGCACCGTCGCGCGCAGAGTAAGGCAGGCGGAACAAAGATTGCGTCTCTCTTTCTGCAGCGCGACCGTTGCTATTTAGCCGAAACAGGTTGGTAAATGCCCGATCCGGGCATAGAGTTAAAGTGGTTTCTGAGGTTCTTGGTGCAGTGCGGGGGGTGTCGGATGAAACGCAGAACAGCACGACAGTTGGTCCGTCTTCTATCGGATATCAGGCATGCGGCCCATTGCAGCACGTTGCGGGCGGCGGCTACCAACCGGGAAATTGCGATCGCATCGGCCGAGCGCGATGCGGGGCTGGAAGAGAGTCACGAACGCGACGAAGGCAATGAAAGCGCCGATACGACCCGCGAGGTTCGCGAGAGCAAGCCGGCCCGGAGCGGATCATGAGAGCCTCGAGCGACCAGTCGTTGCGTTTTCTCGTCGAGAAATGGCTGGCGCCCGCTCCGTCTGCGGCCGTGCACGTCACCGAATTCAGTCGTACCCGCGATGGCGGCCGGCGCTACGTGCGCGTGGAGACATCGGCGGAATCAGGCTCGCGCGCGCTGTTCTTCTTTCGTCACGACGACGGCTGCTGGTGCGTATTCCCGCCCACCGGCGATGCAAGGCACCTGTACGCGCATCCGCGCGCCGCTTGACGGCGCACCTAGCGTGCCGCTTTTTCCCACCGCGTTCATCGCACACTCCGGTGCTCGTTGAAGCACGGATTCATGCAACCGCAAGACTCACCATCGACTGATCCAACGCCCCGCGCGCGCCAATCGCGCAAGAGTGAGGCGGCTTCGGGCACAATCACGCGACGAAAGGTGCCAGCGGCTAGACCGAAATGAGCCGCCAGCAGAGCTTTCGCTCGCAGCCCGAATCCCAGGCAACCCGATGGACGACAAAGACTGGATCGCCGGTGCCGCGAAAGCGCTCGCGATCATCGAGGCATTCGACGAAGAGCACGCGCGCATGACGCCGACCGCGGTAGCCGGACGCGCCGGTTTGTCGCGCACGGCGGCGCGTCGCTATTTGCTGACACTGCGCGAACTCGGCTACGTCGACACCGATGGCAAGCTCTTCTGGCTCGCGCCACGCGTGTTGCGGCTAGGGCAGTCCTATCTCGACTCCGCGCGCTTGCCGCGCACGGTGCAGCCGTTCCTTCAACGGATTACGGCGACGCTCCAGGAAACCGCGCTCGTCGCGATTCTCGACGAACACGACGTTGTCTACGTCGCCCGTAACGGTGTGAACCGGGCGATGGCGGTCGGCTTCGTTCTCGGCTCGCGCGCGCCGGCGCCGTTATCGTCCGCGGGGTTGGTGTTGTTGGCGTTCCAGGCGCCGGAGAACATCGAACAATGGCTCGCGTCGTATCCGATCAAGGTGTTCACGCCGCACACATACTCCACCATCGAACGGCTGCGCGAAGTGCTCGGCGAGATTCGGCGCAACGGTTACGTGGTTACAGACCAGCAACTGGAACTCGGTGTCCGCGGCGTTGCCGTCCCGCTGCGCGACCGGCACGGCACGGTCGTCGCGGCGATTAGCGTGAGCATGCCGATCGGTCAGGAGTCGGCGAACGCGGCGCTGCACCGCGTTCTGCCGACGCTGCTCGAGACCGCGAGCCTGCTGCGCAACCTAGTGTAGGAAGAGCTAAGGGATATCCCTGATATCGGCTGTTTGTGAGCGAAAGCGGCTCGAAAGCCAGCTGTCTCCCGGAAAATACATATCCCGTTTTGCGCATGACAAACCGCCTACGCCAGGTAATACTCTCCCGCGGGAAGCGGTAAGGCGCCTGTAGCGCTCCCTGCTTCACCGCGCAGTTATTTCATTCACACTGACTCAGTCGTTGAGGTTTGGGGAACAACACATGAAAAAAGTTATCGTCTCGCTCGCAGCAGCATCGATCGCGCTGGTTTCGGTTCAAGCTTTCGCACAAGCATCGGACGCAGCCGCTCCGGCCGCTGCAGCTAGCGCACCGAAGAAGCATCACGTGAAGAAGCTGAAGACGCACGGCAAGCGCGCTCCGGTTGCTGCAGCAGCGTCGGCTGCCGGCACGAACGACAAGGGCACGCAGAACTAAGCTGGCGCCCTTCGTCAGGCGAGCCGCTTCGCCTGCTGCACGCGCCGCACGGGCGGCTGTCATGCGGGTTCGATGCAGGCGTCGCAAGCAAAAAGGCCAGAGCTCCTGCTCTGGCCTTTTTGTATTCCGGTCGCGTTTGTCGCGAGTCCCGGCGATTCGCAGCGATCTTCGCCCAGCGCGCTCGCATACCGCGCCGCGCATTCGCGTTAGCGGTGTTTAGCCCGCGAGGCCGCGTTTGATCACTTCATTCAGTAGTCCGGTCATCCCTTCAGGATGCGTCGCGGCGCGCTCTTTCAGCTCGGCAACCAGGTCGCCGTTCAGCTTGCATGCGAACGCGACGAGACCTTGCGCCTGATCCAGTTTGCGCTGCTCCCGGCGATCCAGTTTCGGCTCCGCAGCCGAAGCCTTGCCGAAGCGTTCGGCGGTGGACTGCTTCATTGCATTGTTCAGCTTGAGTGCCTTGTTCTTTTCAAGGTCGGTCTTTTTCATCGCCATACGTCAGGCCTCTGCCAGATAAGTAATCCCGCATTGTACGCACCGCGCGTTGCGTCGCGCGAGCGAACGGCGTTGCGTTCAAGGCGAGGCGGCCGACGCATCTGCATCGCGAGCGTCGGCGTCGGCATGGGCATCGGCGTCGACCGGTGCTGCGGCTACGCTGTCCATCAGTGCGCGCATTCTTTGCCAGTGCGTGCCTTCCCAGAATACGCGGCGGCACACGTCGCAAGTGACAAACTGGTTATGCCGCTGCAGCACGCCGTCGGGCGCGCGATCGCCGACTTCGTCGCGTGGAATGCGCCGCAGCGGTGCGTTGCACATCAGACATAGACGGAACGGCTGCGCGCTGCCCGCCAGATCCAGCCGTTCGAACACTTCGCGCAACTGCTCGCGCGGACGGAGCGTGCGGACGTAGCAGCCATGCGTAATCGAGCGGCGCTTCAATAGCTCGCGGTCGCGGGTGAGGACGATGCGGTTCTCGGCGGCGGCGAGTGCTTCGATATCCGCGTCGGGATAGTGGTTGTCGTAGAGCGTATCGAAACCCGCCAGGCGCAGCAGCGGTGCCAGGCCGCCCAGATGTGCGTCGGCGATGAAGCGCACTACGCGCAGCGGCCGTTCGCGCACTCGCAGCAGCGGGCGGATGTCGAGCGCTTCGAACTTCGGATAGACGGCGACGCGATCACCCTCGGCGAGAGGATGATTGAATCCCACCGACTCGCCGTTCACGAGGATTAGTTCCACTTCGGTGTGCGGTACGCCGAGCGCTTCGATTGCGTGTTTCGTCGTGGCGTCGCGCGCGCATGCGTAGGCGAACGCTCGCCGGCGCAGCGGCCGGGCGAGAAAATCGTTCAACTCCTCATAGAAGCGGAAAGTCGCGGTGACCATCGCAGAAGTATCGCACCGTGCGCCGTTGCGTGCCGCAGTGACATGCCCGGTTGCGGGCCGCGGTTGCGTCGTTTTCCTGCATATGTCCCACGGGTGTGCTTTACTTCCAGTTCTTTAGAAGACGGAGCCTCAGATGGACATCGGTTTTATCGGTCTCGGCGAGATGGGCGCCGCGATGGTTGCAAACATCCTGAAAGCAGGGCATCAGGTACGTGTATGGAACCGCTCGCCGGAACGCGCGCAGCCTCTCGTAGACGCTGGCGCGCGACTCGTCGCGACGCCCGCCGAAGCGTTCGCCGGCGACGCCGTGTTTTCAATGCTCGCCGACGACGCCGCGTTGCGCGAGGTCGTAACGGCATCGCTGCTGGAGCATGCGCCGCGCGGCCTGATTCACGTGAACATGGCGACGATCTCAGTTGCGCTCGCCGAAGAACTCGCGACCGCGCATGCGTCGCGCGGTGTCAACTACGTCGCCGCACCGGTACTCGGCAGGCCGGACGTGGCCACCGCCGGCAAACTGACGATCGTGGCCGGCGGGCCTGCGGAGTCGATCGATCGCGTGCAGCCCGTTTTCGACGCGATCGGGCAGAAAACCTGGCGCATCGGTTCGCTGCCGCAACAGGCGAACGTCATCAAGCTTGCCGCCAACTTCATGCTCGGCGCGGCGGTCGAGACGCTGGGCGAAGCGGCCGCGTTGGTGTCGGGACATGGCCTTGCGATCCAGGATTTCCTCGACGTGATCACGAGCGGGATTTTCCCCGGCCCGGTCTACGCGGGCTACGGCAAGATGATCGCGGAGCAGAGCTACGAGCCGGCGCTCTTCAAGGCGCGCTTGGGGCTGAAAGACTTGCGGCTTGCACTTGCCGCAGCCGACGCAGTCACGACGCCGCTGCCAATCGCGAGCGTCGTTCGGGACAGCCTGCTGGAGGCAGTCGCGCATGGCGACGGCGAGAAAGATTTCGCGGTGCTGGGCCAGGTGGCGGCCCGCCGCGCCGGCCGTTGATCAACGCGGCCCGCACGGGCGGTGCCGCTTCACGTTCACTAGTTGCCCAACCTTTTGCGGTGATGTCATGAGTTTGCATACCTGGTGGCTGTTTGCCGCCACTGTCTTTGTCGTGTGCGCCATTCCGGGCCCGAACATGTTGCTCGTCATGACGCACGGCGCCCGGCACGGCCTGCGCCGTACAGGTGCCACAATGGCCGGATGTCTGTCGGCGCTGGTGCTGATGCTGGC
This sequence comes from Paraburkholderia caledonica, assembly GCF_000383275.1. Taxonomy (NCBI): domain Bacteria; kingdom Pseudomonadati; phylum Pseudomonadota; class Betaproteobacteria; order Burkholderiales; family Burkholderiaceae; genus Paraburkholderia; species Paraburkholderia caledonica. The sequence goes on from NZ_KB911048.1 coordinate 111,637, forward strand.
GGTGTCGGCGGCGGGGCTCGGCGTGTTTCTGGAAGCGTGGCCGGCTCTCTTCAATGCGCTGCGTTTTATCGGCGCGGCGTATCTGGTGTATTTAGGCATCAAGGCGTGGCGCGCGCCCGCTGACGAAACCGCGGGCACCGAGGCTGCGACCAATGCCGACGACCGGGCCGCGAAACCGGTTCGCTCGCCTTTCGCGCTGTTTCGCAACGGTTTTCTGGTGTCGGGCAGCAATCCGAAGGCGATTCTGTTCGCCGCGGCGCTGCTGCCGCAATTCATCGACGCCTCGCTGCCCAAGCTGCCGCAGTTCGGCATTCTGGTGGCGACGTTCGCCGTTCTCGAGGTGAGCTGGTATTTCGTCTACGCCGGATTCGGCACGCGCATCGGCAGTCGTCTGAAGAGCCGCAATGTCGCGCGCATGTTCAATCGCCTGACGGGCGGCGTTTTCGTCGGCTTCGGCGCGATGATGGCGTTAGTGCGGCACTGACGGCGGCGTGTTCCGGCCTGCCTAAGCACATGTGGCGAAACTGCAACAAGAGGGGACAACCCTGATTTTGATGTTGCGTCGCACCAAACCTTTTGCTATAGTTTGTCTTGTCTCCTCCATGTCTCCTCTGATATGGATTCAGCCCGCCAACTTAGGCGGGCTTTTTTTTGCCTCGAATTCCTTCTGTCCCTACAAGCAAAAAAGCCGGCTCTCCGCACGCGGTGGGCCGGCTCGGTCGCGCGTCGGTTCTTTCAGAACTTATACGAGACCGCGAGGAACGAGATGATCGGGTCAGCTTTGAGCTCGGCTTTCGAGACGCCCAGTTCCGTGCCGTCCGCGGCTTTGATAATGACCGACGAAGTCGTCTTCAGCGGAATGTAGGTCACGGAGGCCACCAGGCCCCAATGTTCCGTGATGTTGTACGCGAGGCCCGCGTTGAAAACCGGCGCCCACGAGGACGAAGCCTTCGCCGACACCTGTGTTTTGCCCGGCTTGCCCGCGCCGGCGGCGAGGATGGCGCCAAGGTTTTCCTGCGTCGATTGCACGAAGTTCGGGCTCAGCTGAATGTCCGAAAACCAGTTGTACGACACGCCGACGCCCACAAACGGCCTGAATTTAGCCGTCGGTGCATTGAAGTAGTACTGGAAGAGCAGGGCCGGGCTCCACTGGCGCACGCTCTTTACGATCGGATTCACCTGCGGATCGCCGATGTCCTGCTGGCCGAGCGCGCCGGCCGGTCCCGGCGGCTTGATCGTGCCGTGCCCGTAGATCTTGAACACAGGGGGCACGCCCGCCACTGTCGTCACGGCAATGTGATCGGTCAGGTAATGGCTGAACACAAGGCCGACGGTGTCGGCGTTGTTCGTCGACAGACTCGTGCCTTCTGAGGTGAACGAACTTGGCAACCGCAGCGGGGTGTTGATCGGCGTGGGCGCGACGTGGGTGGTCAGCGGCGTGCTCGAATCCTGCGGCATGACGTGAAACCAGCCGAGCGCGGCGACGTTGTCGCCCGCATGTTGTGCGTGCGCACTGGCGGACAGGCACGTGACCAGCATCGCGAGATAGATTTTTTTCATGTTGTTGCTCCTCTAGGGCGCTCGTCAGGCGCGAGGCGCGCGTCGAGCGATGGCGCAGGCCGCAAGGCCGGCGCGCATGATCGTCGCTAACCGGGCCGCCGCGCTGCAGGAGCGGGCGGCGACCTCGGCGCAAAGGCCATTGCGTAATGACGGCGCGGGCGTGCCCGTTATTGAACGAAGGCGCCGATCGTGAAGTACGGCGAGGCCGCGTTGGTCAGATCCAGGTAGCCGAATACGCCGCCTGTGAAAATCATCTTTCCGGTCGCCGTATTGCCCGTGGATGCGCCGACATGCGTCGTTGTGACTACGCCCGGCACTGTTTGCGTGAAGTCGAGATTCAGCGCGGTAGCAAGCGAGGCCTGCGACGCGTTGAACGGATCGAGCAGCGTCGCCTTAGTGCCTGCCAGTGCGGTCGTGCGATAGTCGAACTGGCTATCTACGCCGATGTACTCGCCGTTCTGCGAGTTGACCGCTATCGGACTCTGCGGCGAGAGAATCGAGATGCCTGATTCGTCGTCCGCGTACGGTCCAAGCGCGCCGTTTTGCGGCACCGTGACCGACGAGTTCGCCGCGCCGGTACGCACGAGAATCGGCACCAACTGGTTGCGCAGCCTGCCGACGATCATGTAGCCGCGAGCTTTCGGCGTGGTGGCGAGCGTGGGCTTCGCCTGTCCCTGAAAGTTATTGGTCTGGAATGCGCCGCTGCCGTCGGCCGCCGGCGCGAAGTTACTGCCAGGCTGCCGGCATTTGCCCGCGTTGACGCCGGAGTTGTCGCACTCGGTCCATGTACCGTCGGCGTTGATCGTGATTTTCGTATCCACGGCGACGGGCGCAAAATTCTGCGACGGCACCTGGTGGTAGCCAAGCTGGTTGTACGTGCCGGCCACCTTCGTGATGTCGGTTTCGATCGACGAAAACCCGATGAACGGGTAGTAAGGGAACTTGGTGTCCGGCACGGCGCCGACGCCGAGAATGCCACCGAACGAAATTTCTGCACCGGGAATCGTGCCGCCCGCAACGCCCTCGCCGACGAAGATCCGTGCCGGCCGGTTCGGATCGAGGCTCGCACCGTTCAGGCGGAACGCGCACTGGTTCAGCTTGTTGGTCGGCAGCAGCGTTTCCTGGGTCAGTGTGCCGCTAGCGACCTGACCCGCACGCGTTGGGACGACGGTGCCGGTGGTCGCGGGAATCGGAGATTCGACGTAGGTCACCTGCCATGTCATCTTTGCGGTGTCGAGTTGCAGTTTGACCAGTTCGCCGTCACCGCCGCCGCCTGTGTACACCGTGCTGTAGTCGAGCGACGCGGGGCACAGTCGAACTTCCGTCATTGGTCCGTCGCCGCCGCCACCACCGCCGCATGCCGCCAGTAACGGTGCCGCAAGTGCGAGCACCGACAGGAATCTCCATTTCATATCGCCTCCAGAATTTTTTCGTTGTAGGTGGCCGGCTCCCAGTCCAGCCACCGCTTGCTCTTTTATGTCTCGTCCTGCCAACTGGGTTTGCTTCCCCGCTACTTGCTGATTTGCGCTCCTATGCCGAAGTACGGCGTGCTCGGCGTGTCCGCATTCGCCGACGTCGATGCGATGCCGTCGTTCTCCGCGCCCTGGATCTCGATCGCGTATAAACCGCCCGAGGCGATCGCGAAGCCGGTCTTGCCTTTGGCGTCCTGCACGCCGACGAGTCCGGGGCTCGGCAATCCGTAGCCGAGGCCGAAGCCGCTTTCGCCCGCCGAAGTGCTCGGGTTGATGAACGTGCCGACCGCGCCCTGGATCAGCGTCGCCGTGTACTTGAAGTTCGAATCGGCGCCGACGTAGCCGCCGTCGAAGCCGCCGGATGCGAGCGGCGTCGCCGCGGCGAGCATCGCGATACCGGACTCGTCGTCGACCTTGGCGTCGAGATGAAGCGGCGCCGTCCCCAGGTTGATGAAGCCGGTGCGCACGACTAGCGGCACGGTCGCGCCGTTCACCTGGCCGAGAATCATGTGCGCGGTCCCCGACTTGCCGGTCGCGCCGACTAGCGGGAGTTGAAACTGCTGCACGATCTGCGGCGCCTGCTGGCTGTCGAAGTAGCCGTTGCTGTTGAGCGTCAACGGGTTGCCGGTGGTCAGGCAGCCGCCGGCGTTGGGTGAGTAATTCGGATTGGCCGTGTTGCTGCTCGTGCAGGTGCCGCTTGCGTCGAACGTTTCGACGGTGTTGGTCGCGACCGTCGAATAATTGCCCGACGGTGCCAGGTGATACAGCAGGCCGTTGTACGTGCCCGGCAGTTTCGTGATGTCGGTGGTCGTGCTCGCGAAGCCGAGGAACGGGTAAAAGTCGAAATGCCGGTTCGGCACCGCGCCGATCCCCGAGCCGATGAGCGGAATCGACAATCCGTCGAACTGGACCGTCGCGCCCGGGATGCCGCCGCCCGCCACGCCCTGGCCGACGAAGATCATCGGCGGATTCGGGTTGTTAGCGAAGCCGGGCGTGGTGTAGGGCTGGCCGTCGCCGGCCGCGGTGCCGGTGCCCGCGCCGAGAATGAACGCGCAGCGCGTTTGTTCAGCGGTCGGCAGCGTGCCGGTGGGCGGGTGAATCACCGCGCCGGTGATCTGGGTGCCGGCTCGCGTGGGTGTGACCGTGCCGGTGCGCAGCGGAATCGGCGACTCGAGCCACTTGAGCGTGTAGGTCATCGCAGTGGCGTCGATATTGATCTGCACCACTTCGCCGCTGCCGGCCCCGCCGAGGAACGTGCTTTTGACGATGTCGGCGGTGGCGGGACAGAGCGCAGCCGCAGTGCTGTTCGAAGCAGGCGGGCCCTGCACGCCGCAACTGGAACCCGAGCATTGCGGCGAGTTGATCGGGCCGGGATTATCGGCTTTGCCGCCGCCGCAAGCTATTAGTAAAGGCGTCGTGGCAATAGCCATTGCCAGGCCTCGAATAATGGCGTCCGCCATACTGTTGTCTCCCTTCATGTATTTGTGCGAGCTAATTTCGCTGCGCGATTAACGCCTGTCAATTGAATGAGCCGTCTAAAAAAGCCGATTCAAACAACGGCATTTTGGCTATGCACGCAGTGAGTGGGCGCAAGCGGCGCTTTTAAACAAAAACGTGAGTTGGACGCGAAAGAACGCTTTGTTGCTCGGCGGCACACCCTTACCAGGTAAGCCTGAGAGCAAAATGGCTCTATGATCTGCGAACGATCGTTCGACAAAAAACCCGGAGTTTCCCTATGCGGAAAACTATGCTGATCGAATGACGGGCGGGGAAGAGTTACTCGAAAAATTCAACTCGCGATTCGGTGGGTTCAAATAACGGGAGCCAGTTTCGAATAACTGTAAATAAATGTTTCAGCGGAGGGGTTTTTAAAACAAAAAAAGCCGGTCTCTTGAGACCGGCTTTCGCAAAGCTGACAAACGGCAAATCGATGCCGCTATTTAACCTTGTTAGCGTTTCAAACCGCTTTCCTCAGCCGCGCCGATTGCCAGATTCATGCATTGAATCGCCGCGCCCGAAGCGCCCTTGCCCAGGTTGTCGAGGCGAGCCACGGTCACGAAGCGCTCCGCCGTGCCAAACACGAACAGATCGACGCGGTTCGTGTCGTTGTTCGCCTGAACGTCGAAGAAACCGCTGTCGAGATTCGCTTCGGCGTCGAACGGCGCGACGCGCACGAACGCTTCACCGGCGTAGTACTCGGCGAGATGTGCCTGCACCTGTTGCGGCGTGGTCTTCCTCGCCAACTGGCGCGGCGAGAAGTAGGTGGTGACAGCGAGACCCTTGTAAAAGTCGCCGACGATCGGCGTAAAGATCGGCGCCGACGTCAGCCCGGTGTGCGCCGCCATTTCCGGCAAATGCTTGTGCGTGAGACCCAGCGCGTAAGGACGCGGGCTCTTGAGCTTCGCATTACCGCCGGCTTCGTAGTCGGCGATCATTTTTTTGCCGCCGCCGCTATAGCCGGTGATCGAATAAGCGTGCGCGTCGAAGTCAGGCGCGACCACGCCCGCGTCCACGAGCGGGCGCATGGCCAGCACAAAAGCCGATGCGTGACAGCCGGGAACGGCGATGCGCTTGGCTGTGCGCAGGCGCTCGCGCTGCGAACGGGCAAGTTCCGGCAGTCCGTAAGCCCAGTCTGCTGACGTGCGGAACGCGGTGCTGGCATCGATCAGAACCGTGCGCTCGTTCTCAACGAGTGAGGCCGATTCGCGGGATGCAACATCGGGCAGGCACAAGAACGTCACGTCCGACGCGTTGATGAGACGACGGCGCTCCTCGATATCTTTGCGCTTCGCTTCGTCGATGCGCAGAATCTCCACGTCGGCGCGCTGCGACAGGTATTCAAAAATCTTCAGGCCGGTCGTGCCTTCCTGTCCGTCGACAAAAACTTTCGTGCTCATCTCGATCTCACTGGCTTCTTTGAAAACGGCGCGCTAGGCCGCGCGAAAACGCCATTTTAAAACCTCATCGCCGCCCGCGTGCGAAAGCGCTGGAAATGGGCGCGAAAACGGCAGAAAAACGACGATGCTCGCTCAAGGTGACAGCGGCATGACGCAGGCGCGGCGTAGCAAGCAGGCACCGCGCGACGAACCGGCCAACGCGAAGTATTAGCCTGCGGCGGATATCCAGCGGGCTGTCACTTGGGCGACGCGTGCGCCGAACAGGCGCGCCGTTTCCAGATCGCCTGCAGGCGGCGCCTCTTCCGGCGATGCATCCGCCGGAGATTGCGTAAGCACGCCGGTCGAACCGCCGACGTAATTCAGGTCGTTGCGCGTCGCGGCCTTGGTATTGGACGGCATCAGACCGGTACCCACCCAGATCATGCCGTGCTGCATCGCGAGCGTGACGAAGTACTGGATGGTCAGGAACTTGTCGCCGTTCATCGTCGCCGAGTTGGTGAAGCCGGCCGCGATCTTGTCCTTCCAGGTTTGACCAAACCACGGTTTTGAGCTCGCGTCGGCGAACTTTTTGAAGTCGGCGGACGGTCCGCCCATGTACGTCGGCGCGCCAAAGATGATCGCGTCGGCGGCGGCGAGTTCGGCCCACGCAGCTTCGCCGATGTCGCCGACAGGCAGGAGCTTCGCGTCTGCGCCCGCCTCCTGGGTGCCGGCGAGCACGGACTCGGCGACTTTCTTCGTGTGGCCGTAGCCGCTGTGATAAACGATGACGATCTTCGACATAAGACGCTCCCGCAAAGAAGAGGTAATTGAACGACGCACGATGCCGATGCGTTGGCGGCCCGATGCAGTGCTGGTGGCCCTAACGTGTGCAGCCTGAAAGCATATAAACCCGCGCGGATCACAGAGCGCGCACGGTACGTCGGATGCGCATGCAAGCCATACGCCAATCGGCCTACCAGCCGACAGGGCACTTCGACGTGCGCCGCACTATCGACCGTAATTCACCACCATCCTCGCGCTGCCGAGCGCCGCGGTGCCGACCTCGTGATCGAACATCAGTGCGGGTCGGCCTTGCGCGAGGCGCAGGTCCGCAGTGTTCAATGCATACACCGTAATCACGTAGCGGTGCGGTTTACCGGGCGGCGGGCAGGGGCCGCCATAGCCGTCCGTGTCGAAGTCGTTGCGGGATTCCACCGCGCCGAGCTTCCTGAGAAAGCCCGAAGCGCTCGCGTTCTCCGGCAGGCTCGCGACAGTCGCCGGGATGCCTGCGACGGCCCAATGCCACCAGCCGCGGCCCGGGGCATCGGGATCGAACATGGTGATGGCAAAACCGCGCGTTCCGGCCGGCGCGTCATGCCACGTCAATTGCGGCGAGCGGTTACCGCCCTTGCAGTCGCCCTGATCGAAAACTTGCGGAGTATTGACTGTGCCCCCGGCCCGGAAGCTGGCGCTGGTCAGCGAGAATGCGCCTTGGGCGAAAGCGCGTGGCCCCTGCACAAGCCAGAGCGCGAGGCTCAGTGTGGCGCAGACAAAAAACGGCGTGCGGCGAATCGGTGAAGCGTACGAAACAACCAGGCAACGCAAGTGCATGTGCCGGTTCTCCTGTGTCGACCAGAGGGGCTGTTGCTGTCGGTGAGCCTGGCGCTTCGCACCTGCTCGACTTTACGCAAAGCGCTTACTCGGATCCTATGCAGCACAAGGTTGCTGCGAGGGCGCGAGCTGACTGACTCGCGCTGATTATTGTCCCTATTTTGTGCCCGAAGGTCGAATCAAGTCTAACATTAGCTCTACGATGCATCATTGTTGTGCCTAACCGGATTGCGGGCCTAAAAATCGGCTATAGTCGGAAGAATTTTCGCGTGCACTGGCCCGTGTTCCTATTAGGTAGCGTAAACATTAAGAACAAGAAGCATGTCTGAAGTTTTGGAGAGGGGTTTTCCTGTCGAGGTACGGGCAATGCAAGAGGCAGTCAAGGTCGTCATCGCCGACGATCATCCAGTAATCCTATTCGGCGCAGAACAGGCCTTGCTCAAGTTTCCCGGGATGCAGGTGGTCGCGCGTGCGCGGCAGTCGACGGAACTGATCAAGATCCTGCAAACGGTTGAGTGCGACGTGCTCGTGACCGACCTTGCAATGCCGGGCGGCCAGTTCGGCGACGGCTTGCCGTTGATCGGCTACCTGCGCCGCAACTTTGCAAAGGTTCCCATCGTCGTACTGACGATGCTGGAGAACGCCGCGCTGCTGCAACGCTTGCGAGAGCTGGGCGTGACGTCGGTTGTGAACAAGTCGGACGATCTGAGCCACATCGGACTCGCGGTGCAGCACGTGAGCCGCAACCTCGAATACATGAGCCCGTCGGTGAAGGCGTCGCTTGACGCGTTGCGCATGAATGCCGGCGGCAAGAGCGACGAGGTGATGCTATCGAGACGCGAGCTTGAAGTCGTGCGGCTCTTCGTGTCGGGAATGACCATCAAGGAAATCTCCGAGCAACTGAATCGCAGCATTAAGACGATCAGTACACAGAAGAACACGGCGATGCGCAAGCTCGGCATTGACCGCGATTCGGAGTTGTTCCAATACGCGCAAAGCAATGGCTTGCTGAATTTGTCGTCGCATTCGGCGGGAAATGGGGGCGACCCGCCTTAACCATTCGCAGCTATTTTTTGCCGCAAAAAGATAAAGGCCGCCTGTGAAAAACAGGCGGCCTTTTTATTCGAGCGGTATTGCGCAGTGACGCTTACTGGGGCGTTGACGTTGCGCCGCCGTGCGCTGCCGACCACTCAGCCGGTGCGTGCAGGAATTTTTCGACTTCGTCGAGCGTCTTCGAGTCGAAGTACTTGTTTTCCTTGGCGACGCGCAGCACGTCCCACCACGTAGCGAGCGCGTGCAGATCGACGTCGATGTCTTTCAGCACGGAGACGCTTTCTTTGAAGATGTTGTAGTGGAACAGCACGAAGCAGTGATTCACCGTCGCGCCCGCAGTGCGCAGCGCGTTGATGAAGTTGATCTTGCTGCGGCTGTCGGTGGTTAGATCTTCGACGAGCAGTACACGCTGACCTTCGGTCAACAAACCTTCGATCTGCGCATTGCGGCCAAAGCCCTTCGGCTTCTTGCGCACGTATTGCATCGGCACCATCAGGCGGTCGGACAGCCATGCCGCGAACGGAATGCCGGCGGTTTCACCGCCCGCCACCGCGTCGATCTGCTCGTAACCCACGTCGCGCAGAATGGTGCTTTCCGCCATTTCCATCAGGCCGCGACGAACGCGTGGGTAGGAAATCAGCTTGCGGCAATCGATATAAACCGGGCTCGCCCAGCCGGACGTGAAAATGTACGGTTTCTCCGCGTTGAAGTGCACTGCCTGTACTTCAAGCAGCATCTTGGCGGTGGTGTCGGAGATCGTCTGGCGATCGAAGCCTGTCATGGGCGGATCCTTGGGTATGAGCGGGAGAAGCGGGCGCCAAGCCCGGTGGCGCAGCAAGCGGGATATGCCGCGCCGTACTGGGCGGAATATGCAGCCAGCCAGTGGATGCCGGCCGGTTTTTGCTGCGCGCGTAGGCCGACATTTTACCCGAAACGGACCCTTCCGAGGAGGCCGTCGGCGCGGCCGTCCAGAACCGCAACGGCCAACGCGGCGTCGAAAGCGCTGGGCAGGCATTCAGCGGGAGGGCCTGGCGCGGCTTTCTACCTGACGTCGCGGCGCGATCTCGCGCTTGATCGACTGGCTTTTTGGCTAGCTTGTGAGCGGCTTTGCGCGCCTTTACACTCACGCGAATTTCTCGGCCGCCGGCCGCCGCTGTCCTTACACCGAAATTCGGATCGCTTCCATGACGCCCGCCTCCTCTGCCGCCGACAGTCCCGCCACCGCCCGGAACGGTTACGCCGCCCGGGCGTTGATCGCATCGGTGCTCGGCTATGCGATGGACGGCTTCGATCTGCTGATCCTCGGTTTCATGCTGCCGGTGATCGCGGCGGACCTCCACCTCAGTTCTGCACAGGCCGGCTCACTCGTCACGTGGACGTTGATCGGCGCGGTAGCCGGCGGTTTGATCTTCGGCGTGCTGAGCGACTATTGGGGCCGTGTGCGCATGCTCACCTGGACCATCCTGGTGTTCGCGGTTTTCACGGGCCTCTGCGCACTCGCGCAAGGCTATACCGACTTGCTCGCTTACCGGACCGTTGCGGGTATCGGGCTTGGCGGAGAGTTCGGCATCGGCATGACACTCGTGGCCGAAGCGTGGCCGGCGTCGCAGCGCGCGCGAGTGTCGTCGTATGTGGGCCTCGGGTGGCAACTCGGTGTACTGGCGGCCGCATTGCTGACGCCGCTTCTGTTGCCGCTTATCGGCTGGCGCGGCATGTTCGCGCTCGGGCTGCTGCCTGCCGTGGTGTCGTTCTTCGTGCGGCGGCGCGTCGAGGAGCCGGCGCTCTTCACCGAGCGGGTCGCACGCGGCATGCGCAAGCTGCCGCTGAAACTGCTGATAGCCGACGCACGCACGGCGCGCGCGAGCCTCGGTGTGGCGATCCTATGCTCGGTGCAGAACTTCGGCTATTACGGGCTGATGATCTGGCTGCCGAGCTATCTGTCGAAGACCTTTGGCTATTCGCTGACGAAATCGGGCGTGTGGACGGCGGCCACGGTGATCGGCATGGCGTGCGGCATCTGGCTGTTCGGCATAGCCGCCGATCGTTTCGGTCGCAAGCCTGCGTTTCTGTTCTATCAGGCAGGGGCGGTCGTCATGGTTTTCGTCTATGCGCATCTCACAACGCCAGCGGCACTGCTGATCGGCGGCGCGGCGATGGGCGTGTTCGTCAACGGAATGATTGGCGGCTACGGCGCATTGATCTCCGAGCTTTATCCCACCGATGCGCGTGCGACCGCGCAGAACGTGCTCTTCAATGTCGGCCGGGCGGTTGGCGGCTTTGGCCCGGTCGCGGTGGGCGCTCTGGCCGCGCGCTATTCGTTTGGCGCCGCGCTGCTGTCGCTCGCGTCGATCTATCTACTCGATGTGCTCGCAACTTTGTTCCTGATCCCCGAACGGCGCGGCGCCGAACTCGAATAGCCGGCTGCCGCGTCTGCTCAAATGCGGCGCCGCAGCATGACTGGCGGGCGTTTCGCCAATGGCGAGCGGTGTTAACCAGTCAGTGCATCGACACCTACGGGGTGTACACTAACCGACCCGCGTAGCACTCCGCACCGTCCTGCCCTCCGCCGAGGACCGACGCCGCGCCTAACCGGCGCACGCGAAAATCGCCTCGGTCGATTATCCATTCGATAGATCCAAGCGACGCCAACGTTGCGGTGTGCCGGCCCAATTTCTTACGTCTCGCAGGCAAAAAATGGACGAACAACTGAAGCAAAGCGCCCTCGCATATCACCAGAACCCGAAGCCCGGCAAGATTTCGGTTACGCCGACCAAGCCGCTATCGAATCAGCTCGACCTGTCGCTCGCATACTCGCCGGGCGTGGCCGCAGCCTGTATGGCAATCTACGACGAGCCGCTCGACGCGCAGAAGTACACCTCGCGCGGCAACCTGGTCGGTGTGATCACGAACGGCACAGCCGTGCTCGGTCTTGGCAACATCGGTCCGCTCGCCGCGAAGCCGGTCATGGAAGGCAAGGGCTGCCTCTTCAAGAAGTTCGCCGGGATTGACGTGTTCGATATCGAACTCGCCGAGTCCGATCCGGACAAGCTGGTGGAAGCCATCGCGATGCTCGAGCCGACGCTCGGCGGCATCAACCTGGAAGACATCAAGGCGCCCGAGTGCTTCTACATCGAGAAGAAGCTGCGCGAGCGTATGAAGATTCCGGTCTTCCACGACGATCAGCACGGCACGGCGATCATCGCGTCGGCGGCGATTCTGAACGGCCTGAAGGTAGTCGGCAAAAAGCTCGACGAAGTGAAACTGGTGTGTTCCGGTGCGGGCGCCGCGGCGATCGCGTGTCTGGACCTGCTGGTGAACCTCGGGTTGTCGAAGCAGAACATTCTCGTTGTCGACTCGAAGGGCGTGATCTACGAAGGTCGCGGCAATCTTGATCCGTCGAAGGAACGTTATGCCGCGAGCACCGAAGCACGCACGCTGGCTGACGCCATTCGCGGCGCGGACGTGTTCCTCGGCTGCTCGAGCGCGGGCGTGCTGAAGCCGGAGATGGTCGCTGAAATGGGCACTCAGCCGCTGATCCTCGCGCTGGCCAATCCCGAGCCGGAAATCCGCCCGGAAGAGGCGAAGAAAGTGCGTCCGGACTGCATCATCGCGACGGGCCGTTCGGACTATCCGAACCAGGTCAACAACGTGCTGTGCTTCCCGTTCATTTTCCGCGGCGCGCTCGATGTGGGCGCGACCACGATCACGGAAGAAATGAAGCTCGCGTGCGTGCGCGCGATTGCCGAACTCGCCGAAGAAACCGATCAGGGCGATGAAGTCGCAAAGGCGTACGAAGGCCACTCGCTCGAATTCGGTCCCGAGTATCTGATTCCCAAGCCGTTCGATCCGCGTCTGATCATCAAAATTGCGCCGGCCGTCGCGCAAGCGGCAATGGATTCGGGCGTCGCGACCCGTCCGATCAAGGACATGGACGCATATCGCGAAGAACTCGGCACCACCGTCTACCGCACGGGCATGGTGATGCGTCCGGTTTTCGCGGCGGCGAAGTCGGAGCCGGCCCGCATCGTGTTCGCCGAAGGTGAAGACGAGCGCGTGCTGCGCGCCGCGCAATTCGTGCTGCTGGAAAAGATCGCCAAGCCGATTCTCGTCGGCCGTCCGTCGGTAATCGAGATGCGCCTGAAGAAGATGGGTTCGAAGCTCCGGTGTGGCGAAGACTTCGAGATCGTCGATCCGGAAGACGATCCGCGCTATCAGCAATGCTGGCAGGCGTACCACGAGTTGGGTGCGCGCGAAGGCGTAACGCCGGACGTCGCGAAAGCCGCGATGCGCAAGTTCAACACGCTGATCGGCGCGATCCTCGTGCGCCTCGGCGAAGCCGACGGCATGATCTGCGGGATGATCGGCCAGTACCACACGCATCTGAAGTTCATCGAGCAGGTGCTGGGCAAGGCGGATAACGTGCAGAACTTCGCCGCCATGAATCTGCTGATGCTGCCGGGCCGCAATCTGTTCATCTGCGATACGTACGTGAACGAAACGCCCACAGCCGAGCAACTTGCCGACATGACCATGCTGGCTTCGCGCGAAATCGAAAAGTTCGGCATCACGCCGAAGGTCGCGCTGCTGTCCAACTCGAACTTCGGCAGCGCGCCGTCTGCGTCGTCGCAACGCATGGCCACGGCTCGCAAGCTGATCGTGGAACGTGCGCCTACGCTCGAAATCGACGGCGAGATGCACGGCGACGCGGCGCTGTCGGAAATGGTCCGCAAGGCTGCGTTCCCCGGCACGACGCTCTCGGGCGAAGCCAACCTGCTGATCATGCCGAACGTGGAAGCGGCGAACATCGCGTACAACCTGCTGAAGATGGTCGGCGGCGACGGCGTGACGGTCGGCCCGTTCCTGCTGGGCGCCGAAAAGCCGGTGCATGTGCTGACGCCGGCTGCAACCGTGCGCCGGATCATCAACATGACGGCGGTGGCCTCGGCAAACGCACGCAAGTCGGTGAACAGCAAGTAAGCGAAGCGGCGCCCGTTGGGGCGCTCTCTTCTCGCGGCGTGTGGGTGACTAGCGCCGCGAAAATAAAAACGCCACGGAAAGAGATTCCGTGGCGTTTTTTTATGCGTGCAGCGCGAGTGCGGCGGAGGCCGCGCTCGCCGCAGTCAACACGGCGATCAGGCTGCGTGCTGCGTCGTTCCGGCTTGCGGTGAGCGCCAGCGCGTCAGCAACTCGTTCCACTTCACGCGCACACCCTTCAGGTTGTTCTCCTTGATGTGCCCGAAGCCGCGGATGCCGTCCGGCAGATTCGCGAGTTCCACCGCCAGGTCGCGATTCTGCACGGTCAGCCCGCCGATCAGTTCCCGCACCAGGGCTTCGTACTCGCCGATCAGCGCGCGCTCGGTGCGACGCTCCTCTGTCTTGCCGAACACATCGAGCGCGGTGCCGCGCAGGAACTTGAACTTCGCCAGCACGTGCATTGCGCTGAACACCCAGGGGCCGTACTTCTTCTTGATCAGATGACCGTGGGCGTCCTTTTTGGAGAACATCGGCGGCGCAAGGTGGATATGCAGCTTCCAGTCGCCTTCGAAGCTGGCCTTGAGTTTTTCGATGAACGCAGGATCGCTGTACAGGCGCGCGACCTCGTATTCGTCCTTGTAGGCCATCAGCTTGTGCAGATTCTTCGCGACCGTTTCGGTCAGAGGCAACTGGCCGTCGATCGAATCGAGCGCCGACTCGGCCACCCGCACCTGCGATACGAGCGCGCGGTAACGGTCTGCGTACGCGTCGTTTTGCCATGCGGCCAGGTAAGTCGCGCGTTTGTCGATCAGCGTGTCGAGCGCCTTCGGCGTATGCAGCGAAATGATCTTGCCGCTCGGCGTGTCGGACGCGCCCGCCTGACCTTGCGATTGCGCGTACTTGCGCAGTGCTACCGGATCGTGCGCCGCGCGCCGGCCCCATTCGAATGCCGCGCGGTTCTTCTCGACCTGCACGTTGTTCAGCTCGATAGCTCGCATCAGCGACTGATAGGTCAACGGCACCCAGCCACGTTGCCATGCGTAACCGAGCACGAACGGGTTCGTGTAGATCGCGTCGCCGAGCAAGGCCACTGCGAAATGATTGGCGTCGACTGTATCGACGCATTCGTCGCCCGCGCCCGCGCGAACGTCGGCTTCGGTGCTGCTGCCCGGAAAGCGCCAGTTGGGGTTCTTGATGAGTTCGGCGGTCGGCGTGTGCGCGCTGTTCAGCACGACACGGGTTCGGCCGGCTTGCATCCGCGACACGCATTCGTCGCTGGCGGTGACGATTGCATCGCAACCGATCACGAGACTCGCTTCGCCCATTGCAATGCGCGTGGCGTGGATGTCGCCCGGGTTGTTCGCGATCTGCACGTGGCTCATCACGGCGCCGCCTTTCTGCGCTAGGCCGGTGACGTCGAGCACGGTGACACCTTTGTTCTCCAGATGCGCGGCCATGCCGAGAAGTGCGCCGATTGTCACGACGCCCGTGCCGCCCACGCCTGTCACGAGCACGCCGTAGGGCCGTGCGATCGACGGGAGTGTGGGCTCCGGCACTGGCGGCATAGCGTCAGCGACGATGCCCGACGCCGCTTTCGGCTTGCGCAACTGACCGCCTTCCACGGAAACGAAGCTTGGGCAAAAGCCGTTCACGCAGGAAAAGTCCTTGTTGCACGTGGACTGATTGATCTGGCGCTTCGTGCCATATTCGGTGTCGAGCGGCTCGACTGACAGGCAGTTCGATTTCACGGAGCAGTCGCCGCAACCTTCGCACACCGCTTCGTTGATCACCACGCGGCGCGCCGGGTCCGGATACGCGCCGCGTTTCCTGCGGCGGCGTTTCTCGGTTGCGCAAGTCTGGTCGTAGATCAGAATCGTGGTGCCAGGAATCTCGCGCAACTGGCGCTGCACTTCGTCGAGCTGGTCGCGATGGTGGATGTCGATGCCCGGCGCGAGGCCCACGTTGCCCGAGTATTTTTCAGGCTCGTCCGTCACGATCGCGATTTTCGTCGCGCCTTCGGCGGCCAGCTGATGGGTGATCTGCGGCACGGTCAGCACGCCGTCGACCGGTTGACCGCCCGTCATCGCTACGGCGTCGTTATAGAGCAGCTTGTAAGTAATGTTCGCTTTCGAAGCGATCGCCGCGCGAATTGCCAGCAGGCCGGAGTGGAAATAGGTTCCGTCGCCGAGATTGGCGAACACGTGCTTGTCGTTCGTGAAAGGCGCCTGGCCGATCCACGCGACGCCTTCGCCGCCCATCTGACTGAAGGTGCTCGTGCTGCGATCCATCCACACCGTCATGTAGTGGCAGCCGATGCCGGCCATTGCGCGCGAGCCTTCCGGGACATTGGTCGACGTGTTGTGCGGGCAGCCGGAGCAGAACCACGGCTTGCGCTCGACTTCGACCCGCGGGCGCGCGAGCGCTTTTTCCTTCGCTTCGATCACTGCAATGCGCGCGGCAATCCGGGCGCGGACGTCGGAGGGCAGGTCGAATTTGTCGAGCCGCGTGGCGATCGCCTTTGCGATGATCGCGGGCGATAGTTCGTAATGCGCCGGCAGCAGCCAGTTGCCCATCGGCACTGACCATTCGCCGCCCGCGCCGTCTTTCTCGTCGAACTTGCCGAACACACGCGGACGCTGCGCGTCAGGCCAGTTGTAAAGCTCTTCCTTGATTGCGTATTCGAGAATCTGGCGCTTTTCCTCGACCACGAGAATTTCGTCGAGGCCGCGAGCGAAGGCTTGCGCGCCTTGGGCTTCGAGCGGCCAGACGCAACCCACTTTGTATAGCCGTATGCCGATGCGCGAGCACGTTTCGTCGTCGAGACCCAGGTCGGTCAGCGCTTGACGCACGTCCAGATACGCTTTGCCGCCGGTCATGATGCCAAAGCGCGCATGCGGCGAATCGATTTCGACGCGGTCCAGCTTGTTTGCACGCACGTAGGCGAGCGCCGCGTACCACTTGTAGTCGAGCAGACGCGCTTCCTGCACGAGCGGTGGATCAGGCCAGCGGATGTTCAGACCGCCCTCCGGCATCGCGAAGTCTTCCGGCAGAATGATCTGCGTGCGGTGCGGATCGATGTCGACCGAAGCCGACGACTCGACGACGTCGGTCACGCACTTCATCGCGACCCACAGACCGGAGTAGCGGCTCATCGCCCAGCCATGCAGGCCGAAGTCCAGGTATTCCTGAACGTTCGACGGGAACAGCACCGGCAGGCCGCAGGCCTTGAAGATGTGTTCCGACTGATGTGCGAGCGTTGAAGATTTGGCCGCGTGATCGTCGCCGGCGAGCACCAGCACACCGCCGTGCCGCGACGATCCCGCCGAGTTGCCGTGCTTGAAGACGTCACCCGAACGGTCCACGCCCGGGCCTTTGCCGTACCACATCGAAAACACGCCGTCGTATTTGGCGCTGGGGTACAGATTCACCTGCTGCGAACCCCAAACGGCGGTTGCCGCGAGGTCTTCGTTGACGCCGGGCTGGAACACGACCTGATGTGAGGCGAGATGCTGTTTCGCCTTCCACAGAGATTGGTCGAGGCCGCCGAGCGGCGATCCACGGTAGCCGGAGATGAAGCCGGCGGTATTGAGTCCGGCGGCGCGGTCGCGTTCCTGCTGCAGCATCGGCAGACGTACCAGCGCCTGGATGCCGCTCATGTACGCGCGGCCGCGTTCGAGGGTGTATTTGTCGTCGAGCGTGACGGAAGATAGAGCGGCTTCGAGCGAGGCTCGCTGACCTGCGTCTAGCGGGGCATTCATTATGTGTACTCCTCCACCCAGTTTGGGATCGCCAAAACTTATGGGCCGCGGCATCTTGTGAATGCGTAGGGCCGGGGTCGCCATATTGACTTGTTTTAAGTGATGGTAGCACTGGTAAAAACCCGCCGCAGCGGTCGATCGCGGTGCTGCGACTCGCGACATTGCGCCCGCTTGCGGAAACTTCACCTGACGCTTGAGGGAACCGGTGTAACAAGCTGTAAAAGCTACAATTTCGTGGAACCGCAGCCGACAAGTCTGTCTAACAGCGCACCTGTGAGTAATGTCTGTGTAACGCGCTGCATGTTGTGGCGCTTCAGGACAACAGGGCAGTTAGAAAAGGAGTACGCATGAACACTAGAAATATCCAGACCTTCCTGATGGTGTCGGCCGCATTTTTCGCAATCAGTGCGCCGGTTCGCTCGAACGCGAGCACGGGAGCTCCGTCCAGCGTGATTAGCCGTACGGCAGTCGTTGCGCCCGCGCGCATCGCCATCAATCGCACCGCGCGCGAAAGCGCGTCCGAGAAGAAAGACCAGAATTCCTGACGCGCTGCTAATGCAGCGTATTGCTGGCTGACCCGCCGTCGCTTGAAGTCGAGCGGCGGCAAATACGAAAAGGGCGAGGATCGTACGATCCTCGCCCTTTTCGTTTTATCGGTGCGCAATCTGACTCACGGCCGGTTCACAGCCTCGGCGTCACGAAGTCACGCTTTGTCCTGCACCACGCCGCGGCGAATCTGATCCAGCTCGATCGATTCGAACAGCGCCTTGAAGTTGCCCTCGCCGAAACCCTGATTGCCCTTGCGTTGAATGATCTCGAAGAAGATCGGGCCGATCTGGTTCTCGGTGAAGATTTGCAGCAGCAGGTCGTCCGGCGCGCCGTCGATCAGGATTTTGCGCTTGCGCAATTCGTCGAGCGGTTCACCGTGATTCGGCACGCGGCGATCGACCAGTTCGTAATACGTGTCGATCGTGTCGAGCAGCGAGATGTTCGCCGCTCGCAGACCGTCGACCGTGCGGTAAATGTCGTTGCTGCCGAGCGCAATGTGCTGGATGCCTTCGCCGCGGTAGGCGTCCAGATATTCCTGGATCTGGCCGGACGTTTCCGAACCTTCCTCGTTGATAGGAATGCGGATCTTGCCGCACGGCGACGTCATTGCCTTGGACTTCACGCCCGTTACCTTGCCTTCAATGTCGAAGTAACGCACTTCGCGGAAGTTGAACAGGCGTTCGTAGAACTCAGCCCATTCCTGCATGCGGCCGCGGTGCACGTTGTGCGTGAGGTGGTCGATATACGTCAGGCCGTGACCGACGGGATTAGGATTCGCGCCGGGAATCGGCTCGAAGTCGACGTCGTAGATATCGATATCGCCGACGCTGCCCGGCGCTGCGCCGTTCTTGCCGCGCCAACGGTCGACGAAATAGATCAGCGAATCGCCAATGCCTTTGATCGCGGGAATGTTCAGTTCCATGGGGCCGGTTTTGTTGTCGAAGCCCCATGCGCCTTTTTCGACCGCCTGCCGGTAGGCTTTCCCCGCGTCCTGGACACGGAACGCGATCGCGCAGATCGACGGGCCGTGCAAGCGCGCAAAGCGCTGAGCGAACGAATCCGGCTCACCGTTGACGATGAAGTTAATGTCGCCTTGCCGATATAGCGTCACATCTTTATGGCGATGCCGCGCAACGGCGGTAAAGCCCATCTGCTCGAAAAGCTTGCCCAGCGCCTTCGGATCGGGTGCGGTGTATTCGATGAACTCGAAGCCGTCGGTGCCGACCGGATTTTCCCAAGTTGCAACCTGCATTGTCTGTCTCCATGTCGAGGGCGCGTCGCGCCGGTATCGCGGCTACGGAAGTCCACCGCGACCGAATGACGCAAGTGTAAAGGCGGCTTCGCGGCGAAAACTTGCGAACTTAATCGCGTCGAGCTACGCTCGCGCTATTTTCTAGCTCCAGATGAGGAGCGCGAGGCAGAAAGTGGCCGATATAGAGATAGACGCGATCGACCGGCGTATTCTGGCGATTCTTCAGGAGAACGGCCGGCTGTCCAATCAGGAAATTGCCGAGCGGATCAATCTCTCGCCGAGCCCCTGTTTGCGACGCATACGGCGACTCGAAGAGAGCGGCGTGATCCGCGGCTATGTTGCGTTGCTGGATGCCAAACGCCTGGGCCTCGATCTGCTCGCATATGTCAATGTGCGGTTGGAAAAGCGCGGCGGGCCGGCGCTGAGTCCGCGCGGGGACGCGACGCACGCGGATCTTTTCCGTGCGGCCGTTCAGGCATGGCCGGAGGTGGTGGCTTGTCACGCTATGACTGGCGACATGGACTATCTGCTGCGCGTACAAGTGGAAGACATGGCGCACTTTTCGCGCTTCGTGCAGGACCAGCTGTTGCATCACCCGTCGGTGATTGACGTGAAGACGAGCTTTTCGCTCGAAAAGATCAAGGAGACGACCGCGTTGCCGATCTTGTGAGTCGCGCGTGCAGATCCACCCAGGAAGCAAAAAGGGCAGCCCTGAGGCTGCCCTTTTTCATGTTCGCCCGCTGCGGCCGAACGTTCAGGCTGCGGCGGCTGTCGGCATGAAGCTTTCCAGCAGTTTCGAAGTACGCCGAGCTTGACGTTTGAGCGCGTAGTCAAACACAGCGGCTTGTTCCTGCAGCATCTCCGTAATGATGCTGGTCTGATCTGCCGGCGGCAGCGTCAGATAGGCGTCCGCTTCGCCGTACGCGTACTCGATCTTCATGCCCGCTTTCTTCGCGATGTGCATCATGGTCGAATTGCGCGACAGGCAGTGCATGTACAGCATGGTGACATGCGTGTTGCGGCTGCGAATTGCAGCGCGCTCGAACAGCTTGGAGCCGATACCTTGGCCGCGCACGCTTTCGAGTACGGACACGCCGAACTCCGCCGTACGCTTGTCGCCTTCGGCGGGCAGGTAGGCGAGGTGGCCGACGCCGGTGAGCTGCAGCTGATCGTCGAACACGCCGAATACGGTGTCGCGCGTGAAATCGATGGCGCGCACGTAATTCTCGATAACGTGGTCCGGCACGATTTGCCCAAAGCGCAACAGGCGGTCGTCTTCGTCTAGCGTGAGAAAGTGAGCCAGCAGGCGTTCACGGTCGATCGCAGTGAGTTCACGAACCAGAGCAGGTGCACGACCGGCTGGCAGCGACGCGCGATCGTGCGCGACGATCGGTTCGGCGGCGCGGGGTGTAATCAGGTTCATGGTCAGGTTCTCCTTGTGATCGTGCGGCGTTGTTGCACCGCAAAAACGATTGTAACGGATATGCGAATCCGGCACTAGGGAAAACCCGTACCAACCTTGGAGGTTGTTGTCTAAACTCCGGGTGACTTGATGTTAAGTATCTGAATATTATAAATAAATTAAAAAGAACGAGCGTTCGTGCGTGTTGTCGCACCCACGCAACTTACGCGGATTTCAGTTCGCAGAGCGCTGTCCTACGCTATTTCACGGCCGCCGAGCCCAGCCCGTGATCGACCATCGCCACAACCTGCTCGGCAAATTCCCGGTAGCCCATGCGCCCGCCAGGTTTAAGCCAGGTGAATGTCCAGTTGATCATGCCGAACACCATCATCGTTAGCGCGGTCTGGTTCTCGCGCGTGGCGCGCTCCGGATAAGCGCGCGCCAGCTGCCGCGCGAACGCGGCTACGACATCGCGCTGACGGTTGAGGATCACCTCGCGCTGCGCGTCGACGAGATATTTCACGTCGTTCAGAAGCGCAACATGCCGGCTGTGCGAGGTTTCGTATTCGGAAAGGAAGGCGCGGATCAATTCCGCGAATGTCTCGCGCTCAGTCAGACCGCGACGCTGGCTCGCGCCTTCGACCTCCGCAATGATCAGCATCAGCCGTTTGGTGTAACGGTCGAGCAGATCAAACAGGATCGCTTCCTTGCTCGCGTAGTAGTGATACAGGCGCGCTTTCGACGTGCCGCTCGCCGCGGCGAGATCTGACATCGACGTGCTCGGATAACTCGTCTGCGCGAACTTCGCTGCCGCCAGTTCGAGAATCTGTTCGCGCTGGGTTTCGTGGTCGGGGGCTCGGGTGCGGGCCATGGTGTCTGTTTATTGGTGTGGGCAAGGTGCGAGCGCTGCGCACAGTTCCAGCGTGCGCCATGCGTTGGCGTCGCCGCGCAGCCTGATCCGGCGGGTCGCGGCCATTTCGCGGAAGCGCCAGAGCACGATGCTGTCGCTGACAAGAAACCCCAACTCAGCGGTCATCACCTCGGCGGCCACGCGGGCGGCGGGTCGCCAGTCCGCGGTGACGTGCTCGAGTATCAGCGCGTCGAGATCGGCGAAGCTGCCGCTCGTGAACGTGTTGTCGCGCCAGCGTCGCGTTTCGCCGTTCGCATGTTTCGCTTCCTGCCACTCAAGCGCGAGCCGGCTGATCCGCAAGACGGAAATGGGTGCGGCGTCGGGTAAACGCGCTTGCAAAACGGCCGGCGCGAACATGCCGACGGACGTCGCGCGGTCCCTGCGGCTATGCGCCCAGGCGCCGGCGTCGGTGAGGTCGCGAATCGACAGACGCACTTCGTTCAGGCGCTGCGGATTGTTGCGCAGGTAATAGCACACGCGACGAAGCATCAATTGATCGGATGCGCTTTCGCCATGCCAGACCACCAGGTTTGCGTCTTCGCGCGCAATGGCTTGTAGCGCTGAAGCGTGCTCACGGAACTCGCGAAGGAAGTCGCGCTTCGTGTCGGTGCTCACGCGGTCCCAGAAAGCGGCGCGCACTTCGGGACCGTCGTCGATGCCGCGTAGCGGCCCGACCGCCAGATCGTCGCGCAGTGCGTGCACGCGATCGTTGCGTCCCACTTCGCGCAACGCGGTGCGCAATGATTCTGCGGCGACATCGCCGTTGGTGAGATGGATGGTGCTCATCGGCCGTGAGTGGATTCTTGTTGGGCGATTGCCAAAGGGGCCGCTCGCAAGACGGACTCAACGGTCCGGTTGCAAGCGGCCCCTAGTGTAAGCGGATCGCGGAACGGCTCAAAGCTTCGCGGCATCAAGTCCCAATCACGCTCAACGCTCGTCGTAGCTCACTACCACGCGGTCGCTGACTGGATGGCACTGACACGTCAGCACGAAGCCGTCGCGGATTTCGTGCTCTTCCAGCGTGTAGTTCTTTTCCATCCGCACTTCGCCTTCAACCACTTTGGCGCGGCACGTGCAGCAGACGCCGCCTTTGCATGCATACGGCAACGCAAGGCCGGCGCGCAGACCGACGTCGAGTACGCTCACGCCCTGATACGGCAGACGCAGCTTGCGGCGCTTGCCGTCGAGCACGATTTCGAGGTCGGCAGCGGGCGTGTCTTCGGTGATTTCGACGGGCGGCACGCCCGCCTGGGGTAACGGCGAGCCGAAGCGTTCCACGTGCACCTTTTCGGACGGCACACCCGCAGCTTTCAGCGCGGCTTCGGCGGCGTCCATCATCGGTGCCGGACCGCAGATAAACGCTTCGTCGATGGAATCCGCCGGCACGAGGCTGTCGAGGAATGACTCGCACTTCTGCTGGTCGAGCACGCCGTTGAACAGTTCGACGTCCTGCAAATCGTCCGACAGCACGTGATAGAGCACGAAGCGGTTCATGAAGCGGTTCTTCAGGTCTTCCAGCTCTTCCGCGAACATGATCTGGTCCACGCTGCGGTTGCCGTAGATCAACGTGAAAGTGCTGCGCGGTTCCAACTCGAGCGTCGTCTTGATGATCGCGAGCACCGGCGTGATGCCCGAGCCGCCCGCGAAGGCGACGTACTGCTGGCCGTGATCCGCGTTCAGATGGGTGAAGAAGCGGCCGTCGGGCGTCATGACGTCGATCGTGTGGCCCGGCTGCAAAGTATCGAAAGCGAAGTTCGAAAAGCGTCCGCCGCGCACGCGCTTGATGCCGATGCGCAGTTCTCCGTCCCGGTCGTAGTCGGTGACGCCCACGCAGATCGAATACGACCGGCGCGTTTCCTCTCCGTCGATGTGCGTTTTCAGCGTGACGAACTGGCCCTGCGTGAAGCGATAAAGCTCGCGCAGTTCCACGGGAACTTCGAACGCGACCGAGACGGCGTCGGCGGTCTCTGGCCGCACTTCGCGGATACGCAGCGGATGGAATTGCGGAGTGGCCATATCAGTATGGTTTGAAGTAGTCGAAGGGTTCGCGGCAGTCGATGCAGCGGTACAAGGCTTTGCAAGCGGTCGAGCCGAACTGCGCGAGTCGTTCCGTATGCGCCGAGCCGCACCTTGGGCAGGACGGCGCGGGCAGCGCGCGCGGCACGAAGCGCAGTACTTTTTCCTGTACGCCGGCAGGTCCGGCCGCCGACCCGCAATTGCCCGTGGGCGGCGCAATGCCGTAAGCGCGCAGTTTTTCGCGGGCGTCGGCCGTCATCCAGTCGGTGGTCCATGCGGGCGCGAGGACGGTCGAGATCCGGTACGGTTTGAGTTCCGCGACGTCGAGCGCATGCGCGACGTCTTCCGCGATCTGCGACATTGCCGGGCAACCGGAGTAGGTCGGCGTGATCACGACTTCGAGTGCGCCGTCCTCGGCGCGCCGGACGTCGCGCAATATGCCGAGTTCGCGAATCGACACCACCGGAATCTCCGGATCGGGCACCGCTTCGAGCACGGCCCACGCGCGTTGGACGGATGCGTCGGCTCGTGGCGTCGTAGTCGAGGTCGTCATCGTCGAATGGCCCGTATTACCAGGTGGCGCCGGGATGCTGGCGAGCAAGGCTTTGCATTTCGGCCAGCACGAAGCCCATGTGCTCGGAATGCTCGCCGTGCTTACCGGTCGTGACGTGCTTGACTGCTTCGGGCAGCGTGAGCGTGGCTTGATCGAGCGTCGCGCGAACGTCGTCGAGCCAGGCGGCTTCGAGATCTGCGGTCAGCGGGCCAATGCCTAAGGTGGCGATGGTCTCTTCGACAGGGTCGGTGCTGAAGAACTCACGCGTGTACGGCAACAGATAGTCCAGCGCATCCTGCGCGCGCCGATGCGATTCGTCTGTGCCGTCGCCGAAGCGGATCAGCCATTCACTCGCGTGATGCACGTGATAGCTGGCTTCCTTGATCGACTTCGACGCGATCGCGGCAAGCTGGGCGTCCGTCGATTGCGTGAGCGCCGTCCACAGATGCGCCATCAGCGTGGAGTACAGAAAGTTGCGGACGATCGTGACCGCGTAGTCCTTCTCGACTTGCGCGGTAGCCGACAGCGGACCGCAGTGCGGCAGTTCGGCGAGCGTGTAGTTCGTAAATTCACGCTCGGCGCGAAAGTACGCGTAATCGTCTTCCGTGCGCGTCTTGCCGGTGAGTTGCTGTTCGAGCGAGGCCGCGTGCGTATAAAGCAGGCGCGCCTGGCCGATCAGATCGAGGCTCATGTTCGACAGCGCGATGTCTTCTTCGAGAATCGGGCCGTGGCCGCACCACTCGCTATTGCGCTGACCGAGTACCAGCGCGGTATCCGCGAGGCGCAGCACGTATTGCAGATGTTCAGGCGTGATGTTCATGGCCGCGCTTACATGTGGTTGACTTCGTCGGGAAGCGTGTAGAACGTCGGATGGCGATAGATCTTGTCGCCGGCCGGGTCGAACAGTTCGGGCTTGTCTTGCGGCGCGGACGCCGTGATCGCCGAAGACGGCACGACCCAGATGCTCACGCCTTCCTGACGGCGCGTGTAGACGTCGCGCGCCATGCGCAGCGCCATTTGCGCGTCGGCGGCGTGCAGGCTGCCGCAGTGCTTATGGTCGAGTCCCTGCTTGCTGCGCACGAAGACTTCCCAGATTGGCCATTCCTTGTTCATTCCTGATCTCCTGATTCTTTGCCGGGCGTGCCGCGCTTGTCAGGCGGCGTGCTGTTGTGCGCGCTGGCGCTGCTTTTCGGCGTGGGCGAGGGCGGCTTCGCGGACCCAGGCGCCCTCGTTATGAGCTTTGACGCGGGTGCCGAGACGCTCGCGGTTGCACGGGCCGTCGCCGTTCACGACGCGCCAGAATTCTTCCCAGTCGATGTCGCCGTAGTCGTAATGGCCGCGCGCCTCGTTCCATTTGAGATCGGGGTCGGGCAGCGTGACGCCGAGGACCTTGGCCTGATCGACGGTGGCGTCGACGAATTTCTGGCGAAGGTCGTCGTTCGAAATGCGCTTGATGCCCCATTTCGACGACTGATTGCTATGGATCGAGTCCTTGTCGCTCGGCCCGAACATCATCAGCACCGGCCACCACCAGCGGTTCACCGCCTGCTGGACGAGCTCGCGCTGAGCTTCGGTGCCCGACATCATCGCCATCAACGCGTCGAAACCCTGGCGCTGATGAAACGACTCTTCCTTGCAGATGCGGATCATCGCGCGGGCGTAGGGGCCGTATGTGCAACGGCACAGCGGAATCTGGTTCATGATTGCCGCGCCGTCGACCAGCCAGCCGATCACGCCGACGTCGGCCCACGTGGGCGTTGGGTAATTGAAGATGCTCGAATACTTCGCTTTGCCGGAATGCAGCGCGGCAACCAGCTGGTCGCGCGAGACGCCGAGCGTTTCCGCCGCGCTATATAGATAGAGACCGTGGCCCGCTTCGTCCTGCACTTTGGCGAGCAGGATCGCCTTGCGCTTGAGGCTCGGTGCGCGCGTGATCCAGTTGCCTTCCGGCAGCATGCCGACGATCTCCGAATGCGCATGTTGCGAAATCTGGCGCACCAGGGTCTTGCGGTAAGCCTCGGGCATCCAGTCTTGCGGCTCGATCTTGCCGTCGGCGGCCATCACGGCGTCGAACTGGGTCTGCTCGGGCGACGTCGCGCCAGCGTCCAGCGAAGCGACGTTGCCGGGAATATCCAGGGATTGCGTGTACATGGGGACTCTCTTTGCGGGAGTTGTCTGGTGCGAACAGTATAAACCAACCGACCGGTCGGTTAATAGATTTTTTTGAGACGAGCGGGGCATCGCCACGGCGGCGGCGTAGTCGCGCAAAGACGTTTCGGCGGGCGGCAGGTCCCCGGGCCGACGCTTAACCTATAAAATTGCGAATTGGCCGCGATTCGCGGCCTTCCTGCATCCTCGGTACTCATGTTACGTCTCAGCGAAATCAAACTCCCGCTCGATCACCCCGAGAGCGCGCTCGAAGCCGCCGTCCGCGCGCGCCTCTCGGAACTCGGCGTGCCTGACGACGGGCTCGTCCGCTACACGGTTTTCCGGCGGGCTCACGACGCGCGCAAGCGCGCCGATATCAAGCTCACCTATATAGTCGACGTGGAAGTCGCGGACGAAGCGGCCGCGCTCAAGCGAATCGCCGACGTGCCGCACTGCGGGCTCACACCGGACATGACGTACCGTTTCGTCGCGAAGGCGCCGGCGCAACTCGCGACGCCGCGTCCCGTGGTGATCGGCATGGGGCCTTGCGGACTTTTCGCGGGGCTGATCCTCGCGCAGATGGGATTCCGGCCGATCATTCTCGAACGAGGCAAGGCGGTGCGCGAGCGCACCAAAGACACTTTCGGACTGTGGCGCAAGTCGGTGCTGAATCCGGAATCGAACGTGCAGTTCGGTGAGGGCGGTGCGGGCACTTTCTCCGACGGCAAGCTCTACAGCCAGATCAAGGACCCGAAACACTACGGCCGCAAAGTGCTGGACGAGTTCGTCCGCGCCGGCGCGCCGGAAGACATCCTATACCTGAGCCGGCCCCATATCGGCACGTTCCGTCTGGTGAGCATGGTCGAGAAGATGCGCGCGACCATTCACGAGCTGGGCGGCGAAGTGCGCTTTGAGACGCGCGTGGACGATATCGACATCGACCAGGGGAAAGTGCGCGGGCTGAAGCTGTCAACGGGCGAAACGCTGCGCTGCGATCATGTCGTGCTAGCCGTTGGCCACAGCGCGCGCGATACGTTCCACATGCTGCACGAACGCGGCGTCTATATAGAAGCGAAGCCGTTCTCACTGGGATTCCGGATCGAGCATCCGCAGGGTTTGATCGACCGCAGCCGGTTCGGCAAGTTTGCGGGCCACAAGCAGCTGGGCGCCGCGGACTACAAGGTCGTGCACCACTGCAGCAACGGGCGTGCGGTGTACAGCTTCTGCATGTGCCCGGGCGGTACCGTGGTCGCGGCGACATCCGAGCCCGGACGCGTGGTCACCAATGGCATGAGCCAGTACTCGCGGGCTGAGCGCAATGCGAACGCGGGAATCGTCGTGGGCATTACTCCGGACGATTACCCCGGAGGCCCGCTTGCCGGCATCGCGTTCCAGCGCAAGTGGGAAGAGCGGGCGTTCGAGCTCGGCGGCGGAAACTACATGGCGCCGGGCCAACTGGTCGGCGACTTCATTGCTGGGCGGCCGTCGACGTCGCTGGGTTCCGTGGTGCCGTCTTATAAGCCAGGCGTACATCCCACGGATCTCAGCACGGCTTTGCCGGACTACGTGATCGAGGCAATTCGTGAAGCGCTGCCGCAAATGGACAAGAAGATCGCCGGTTTTGCGATGCACGACGCTGTGTTGACCGGGGTGGAGACGCGGACCTCGTCGCCAATTCGGGTGCGTCGACGGGATGACTACCAGAGCATGAACGTCGAGGGTCTTTATCCGGCCGGAGAGGGCGCAGGTTATGCCGGCGGCATCTATTCGGCCGCGATCGACGGGATCGAAGTCGCCGAGGCGCTTGCTTTGAAGATGACTGGGGCGAAAGCGGCGTCGTAAGTGATTTTGATCGCTGCTGGCTACTGGCAGCTGGCTGCGGGGCGCGCGCTGCGGGGTTGCCGCGGCGACATTGCTCGCCGCGTTGGGCGGTCCGATCGTGCACAATGCCCGTTTTGCTTCGAGCCAGACACCGGAATGACCATTCGTTTTTTCGCCGCCGCATGCGGCGCGGCGCTGCTTTGCCAGTTTGCCGTTTCATCCACTGTCGCTGCCGCCGATGCCCCGGCGCATTGGGTCACCGCGTGGGCTACGGCGCTGCAACCCATTCCGCAGCGGTCCGATTTGCCGCCGCTGTACCGCGCGCCGGAAGTGGCTGGGCGCACTGTCCGTCAGATCGTTTATCCGACGCTGTCCGGAAAGTCTGCGCGAATCCACCTCAGTAACGAGTACGGTAAGACGCCGCTCTTGATCGAGGACCTGCGCATCGCGCGGTCCGCTGGCGGCGCGGCGGCTACCGCAAACGGCGGCGCGCGCGTGACGTTCAATGGAAGGGGCGCCGTGAGCGTACCGCCAGGCCGCGAACTCGACAGCGATCCGATTGCGATGGACATCGACGCGGGCGCCCCATATGCAATCAGCGCGTTCATGGGTCCGGAACAGCGGATCGTGGCATGGCATCGCGTTGCCAACCAGCTCAATTACGTTTCGGCGCCGGGCAACCATGCGGCGGACTCGGGCGCGGAGGCGTTTCGCGCGCGCTTCACTCAATATGTATGGGCGACGGCGTTGTCGGTGGACGCGGTACCTGAAGCGACCGCAATTGCGGCGATCGGCGATTCGATCACAGACGGCATGCGCTCCAGCCTGAACCAGAATCGGCGATGGCCCGACGTTTTCGCCCGCCGGTTGGCCACTTCGGGGAACCGGTCGACGGCGGTGGTTAATTTGGGCATCAGCGGCAACCGGTTGCTGAACGATTCGCCCTGCTATGGCGACGCGCTAATGACGCGCTTTGGCCGCGACGTGCTCGAGCGGCCGGGCGTCAAGGCAGTCGTTGTGCTGATCGGCATCAACGATATCAATTTCGCGGCAATGCCGGCACGCAGCGGTCTTGATTGCGACTTCCCGCATGCTTCGGTGACGGCGGCCGACCTGATTGCGGGCTACCAGCGGGTGATTGCAGCGGCGCGACACGCGGGAGTAAAGGTGTTCGGCGGAACATTGACGCCCGCGTCGCTCCCACCGCAGCGGGAAAGTATTCGCCTTGCGGTGAACGAATGGATCCGGTCGAGCCATGCTTTCGACGGCGTAGTCGATTTCGACGCCGCGCTGCGCGATGCGGCGCAACCGGATCGTCTTCAGGGCAAGTTTGATAGCGGCGATCACATCCATCCAAGCGACGCCGGGTACGCTGCCATGGCCGGCGCGGTGCCTGTCGAGGCGCTAGTAAATTCGACGCGCAAATAAGTCCGCCGAAAAGCTATCGCCACCCTTGCCATGAGGCTGTGAGTGACCTATGATTCGCCTCCTCATTTGCGAACGAGGGCCGCGGCGGAAACCAGCGGCGGTTGAGTCAACAAGGTTTTAAGCGAAAGCGAAAAAAACTAGTTGACGAAACAGAAGAGAGTCTTCATAATCTCGTTTCTCTGCTGCAGATGCAGCGACGCAGAACGAAGCGGTGCCGGTGGTGGTAGGAAGGCAGCGCGGAGTGAGCGGATCGATCTTTAAAAACTAACAGCCGATAAGTGTGGGCGCTTGATGCGCGACGCGGTGGATCTCCGGATTCACATAAAGCGAAAGTATCAAGTCTCACACAGTAATGAAAGGAAGGTTTGGTCATCGAGAGATGGTTGAACACTTCGTCAGTACGTTGAGTGAGCGACCGGTTGGTAAAACAACCGAAAACAGTAACAGGTTTGAACTGAAGAGTTTGATCCTGGCTCAGATTGAACGCTGGCGGCATGCCTTACACATGCAAGTCGAACGGCAGCACGGG
>NZ_KB911049.1:0-141019 GCF_000383275.1 Paraburkholderia caledonica
GGATGCCGTTCGATCCCGTCGAGGTGCGCTCTCCCCGCTTGCACGTCGAACCACACTCGTTAAACCGAAACTGAAACAGCTCCAGGAGACCTATCATGACCTCACTGACCATCAAAGATATCGCCCATACCGAAGAACTGTCCGCCAAGGCCTTGTCCGCTGTACGCGGCGGCAGCAACTACAACTTCGGCAACGCCAATGTTGCCTATGGCGGCGGCTTCGCCAGCCCGGGCGTCGTAGTCGCACCCGTCACGCAGACTGACACGTACACGAAAGTCGAGATCCCCACGATCCAGAATTTCGGCGGCCTGCAGCTTGCCAAGGCGTGAGTCCACGGATCGGGAGTCGTAATCCCGGATCGCATGACGGATGCTTTACAGTGTCTGACAGCTTCATACAAGGGAAGCGCAGTGGCAAGACCAGGCGGTTGGTCCAGCCATTGTAGTTCGTCATCCTTCCGAATTCTCGGGACTTGTCACCGAGGTTCGGATCTAAGAGCCCGCCGGCCACTCCGCCCGGCGGGATTTTTTCGCGCGCTTTCAGTCAGCACGCGTTGGCACTCTTACCCGTTCGACGCTTTCCGAAATGCACGTGGCATTCGGATAGCACTCAGCTTGGCAGCCCGGTTCAGGCAATCCATCCACCGTCGACAGTCAGGCTCTCGCCGGTCGTATAGCCTGCTTCCGGGCTGGCAAGATAAGCTACGGCCGCCGCGATTTCCGCCGGCTTGCCGAAACGGCCCACGCTTGCGAGCTTCGTCATGGTTGCGTGATCTTCAGTGCCGGGCTGCGGAGCGAGTTCTGTGTCGATCGGACCAGGCTGCACCGCGTTCACGGTCACGCCGTACTTGCCGACTTCGCGGGACAACCCGCGAGTGAAGCCTCTGAGAGCGAACTTCGACGCTATGTACAGCGTCACGCCAGGTAGCGGAGCGGCTTCGCCGAAGGCCGAGCCCACGTTGATAATGCGTCCCCAGCCCGCCGCCACCATTCGTGCCGCCGCGTCTTTTGCCAGCTCAATCGGCGCACGAACATTCAGGTTGAAGTGCGTGTCGTACGACGTTTCGGAAGACTCGAGAAACGGTCCATACTCGACCGTGCCTGCGTTATTGACGAGGATGTCGAGCCGCCCCTCAAAGCGGCCACCGAACGCACCGTCCAACGAATCGATCAGTGTTTTGACGCCTTCCGGCTCCGACAGGTTGGCGCCCACAGCTTCAGCCTCGCCGCCGGCATCGCGGATCTCCTTGACGACGGCTTCGGCCCGCGCCTGACTTGCCGCATAGTGAACGATCACCGATGCGCCGTCATGCGCAAGACGTGCCGCAATGGCTGCGCCGATTCCGCGCGAAGCGCCCGTAACGAGGGCGAGCTTGCCTTTCAGAGCTTGGGTCATGGTTTTCCTCAACAGATAGGTTTGGAAGCGATCCTCTCGCCTGGACGGCCGAAAGGTACTGCTGCATGAGAGCCAATGATTTCGTGCATTGGTTGATGCGTATCCTCCGCTCGCGCGACCTCACGCGGAAGTAGCGGGCCGGGAATAGCTCCTATTCCTGCTGCGAGGGAAAGACAGCGAGCGCCGACGCCTTCGTGGTCGTCGTGATGCTGTTCCCGTCAATCGTCGTCGACACGGTCACACGACAAGCTCATCTACGACTGCCTTAACGAATCCGGCAATGATTTGCGCGACCTCTCCTGGAGCTTCCAGAGGCGACAAATGCCCGGTTGCGGGGATGACCTGCATGGCCGCATGAGGAATGCGGGGAAGCAGTTCAGCCTGCAACGTTGCGATGCGATCGACCTGGTCAAGTTCGCCCGAAATGACAACCGTCGGCACGTTGATCGACGCTACTTCTTTTGTAATGTCTTCGCTCATCGCGACGTTGGGCCATGCCGCCTTGGCCTGCGGCGCGCCTCTCAGGCTATCGTCAATCACCTGTGCCCGGAGTTCCTCATCAATTGTCCTGGACGTGAGCACATGATCGATTACGAACTCGACTGACTCACGGGATTGATACGCGCCTGCCAAAGTTGCACGCGCCTCTTCGGTAAGCAAGGTCGGAGACGGAGGCGACGGCGCAACGAGGACCAGACCTATCAGCCCGGCTGGCCGTCTGGACGCGATGAGTTGCGCTACCTTGCCGCCCATCGAATGTCCGACCAACACATAACGCTGCAGACCTAACGCCGCAATTACACCCTCGGCGTCGTCGGCAAGGTCTGCGATCCGGTAACCGGTTGCCGGTGCAGAGGAACGGCCCCAGCCGCGATGATCAGGCGCGACGACACGGTACTGATCCGACAAGTCGTCAGCAACCCGATCCCATGTCCGGGATGAGCCGCCGTAGTAATGCAGGAAAACCAGCGTCACGTTGCCACCGCCACGCAGCGACACATGAATCCGCGTGCCGTTCGTTTCGATTTCCATGTTCGAACCTTTTTCTGTTTGGGAATATACGAATCGTAGATTCAAACCCGTAGCTTGATAATTCCCGGTTCCGTACGTACAGTCGATAACGTGATTATCGAATTGGAATGGCGAATGGACCGATTGACCAGTCTTGGTGTTTTCGTTGCCGCCGTGGAGGACGGCAGCTTCGCCGCAGCCGCGAGACGTTTCGGACTATCGGCAGCCATGGCGGGAAAGCATGTCAGTGCGCTGGAGACGGAACTGAACGCGCGGCTGTTTCATCGCACAACGCGCCGCCTGAGTCTTACCGATACGGGGCAGACATACTACGAACGCTGTAAGCGCATTCTCGAGTCTTACGACGAAGCAAACCGCGAGGCAAGTGACTCACAAGTCGCTGCGCGGGGCGTGCTGCGCGTTGCGGCTCCCGTCACTTTTGGCGCGATGCATTTGGGTGCGGTCGTCGGACGCTATCTGGACGATCATCCCGAAGTGAATGTGGAAATACAGCTTGAAGATCGTTATATCGATCTGATCGATGCCGGCGTTGACGTGGCGATCCGTATCGGACGCCTGCGCGACGAGGGTCTTGTGGTGCGGCGTCTCGCGCCTTGCAAAATGGTCGTGTGCGCTTCGCCTGCCTACCTGGAACGACACGGAATGCCGCGGACACCCGATGATCTGCGTCGCGCGCAGCGCCTTGCATTCAGCGAAGCTGTGTCGACAGGTGACTGGACTTTGTTCGACGCAAAGAAACGCGCGCATTTGATCGATGGGCCTTGCAGAATGGCTGCCAACAACACTCAAATGCTGCTCGCCACCGCAGTTGCAGGAACTGGAATCGCGTATGGCCCCACGTTTGTGTTTGGCGAGCATATCCGCCGGGGCGAACTGGTCGCGCTCTTACCGAAATATCATGC
Organism: Paraburkholderia caledonica; assembly: GCF_000383275.1. Taxonomy (NCBI): domain Bacteria; kingdom Pseudomonadati; phylum Pseudomonadota; class Betaproteobacteria; order Burkholderiales; family Burkholderiaceae; genus Paraburkholderia; species Paraburkholderia caledonica. Next base: position 3,330 of record NZ_KB911049.1, read on the forward strand.
TGCTGAACTTGCAATCCAGGCGGTGTACCCGAGCGCGCGGCGCATACCGGAGAAAGTGCGCCGCTTTGTCGATTATCTGGCAGAAGCGTTCGGCGACGAGCCACCTTGGGACCAGCGATGAAGGAATTAGCCCTAAGGCGAGTTTCTCGAAAGGATCGCCGGACTGGTTAGGAAGAGCCGAACCTAAGTCACTACTACCTTGACATCGCTCGGTTACATACGCTGATGCCAGTAGCCGAAAAACGAGCGTTGAATGGCTCGTGCGCGTCGGGTTCAGGCCGCTGCAGTCGTGCGACAATCCGTCATCGCCTTCCAGCTTTGGCCGGCATTGCCGCGTTCTTTCGAACGAATGTCCATCTCAACGCCCTTGTCGTCGTCCGCGCGCATCAGCGCAGCACACCTCGATGAACTCATCGCGCTGCTCGAGATCCGCGTCCTGGGCCTGTCCGAGTGTCTCGTCAGCGAGGGGTTCGTGCTCGAACTCGACGGCAACGAAGCACCCGGGATCCACTACATTCTTTCCGGCAGCGGGCTTCTACACATCGGAGGCGCCGATCCGGTACCCCTTACGCCGCACACGCTGCTGATCGTTCCACCGCGGCATCCGCTGAAGCTCGAGGTGCCCGCAAACCGGGCGGGCATCGCGCCGGTCGTCGTATCCGGCCGCGAGCATAAGCGAGTCGTCGATTCCATCAACCGGTTCCGCGCCGGATCGACTGAGCCCATGACCGTGATGATCTGCGGTTACTTCACAGCGGCTTTCGGCGCCTCGATCAATCTCTTCGAAATGTTCTCGACGCCGATCGTCGAGCAATTCGATCCGTCCGACCGGCTCGACGTCTATCTGCGCACTGCTTTCGAGGAGCTGATGGCACAGGAAATCGGCGCCGGTGCGATGTCGGGCGCGCTGCTCAAGCAGGTGATCGTTGCGCTCGTGCGCCGCTCGCTCAAAACCAGCGCGCTGTGGATGGAACGTTTTGCACTGCTCGGTGACCCCCAGATCGCGCGCGCGTTTGCCGACATGACCGCGAGGCCTTCCGCGCCGCACACGGTCGAAAGTCTTGCGCAGATCGCCTGTCTGAGCCGCTCCGCGTTCATGGCGCGCTTCTCGGCGGCCTTCGGCCAGGCGCCGATGCAGGTGCTTCGCGACATCCGTATGCGCCAGGCCGCCGCCCAGTTGCGCGCCGGGGATCTCGCGCTCGACCAGGTGGCGCACAACGCCGGCTACGCGAGCCGCGGAGCTTTCATACGCGCCTTCCGCGAAATTTATGGCGCGGCGCCCGCCGAGTATCGGGCAACACCTTCCTCATCCTGATCCGCACCGCGCGGATCGACTCGCCCGCTCGACGCCCGAAGCGCTGACTGGCGACCCGCGAGCCGGACTTTTGCGCACATTTGCCGGATCCTGTGCGCGGCGATCGCTCCTAGACTGCTTCTCAATGCAGGAACACCTGTTCCCGCAGCCATCATCCGCAGTTCGAACCGAACCCAAGGAGCAGTACTATGAGCCGCATCGCAATTCCGCAGAATATTCCCGCCGAGTCCAAGGCCGTCGTCGACGCCGTGTCGCGACAACTCAAGCTCACGCCGAACCTCTTCCGCATCATGGCGCAAAGCCCCCAGGCGCTGAACGGGTGGGCCGGCCTGCAGGGCGCGCTCTCCAAAACACTCGACATGAAAACGCGCGATGGCATTGCACTGGCCGTGTCGCAGGTCAACGGCTGCCATTACTGCCTCAGCGCCCACAGCTACGTAGCCACCGAATTTGCCGGCCTTTCCAGTGATGAAGTTCGCCGCAACAGACTCGGGGAGTCGGACGTGCCCCGCGTGGCGGCCGCAGTGGCGTTCGCGCGCAAGCTGATACAAACGAGCGGCAAAGTAGCGACGGGCGACCTCGACGCGGTGCGAGCCGCCGGGTACACCGATGCCAATATCGTCGAGATCATCGCGCTGAGTGCGCAGTTCATGCTGACGAATTTCATCAACAATGTGTTCGACACGGAGATCGACTTCCCGGTGGTCGAAAAGGAAATCGCCTGACGCGTTTGGAAGCCCGCCAGGGCTTCCCCCACTTCCTGGAGTTCGCCATGCCACGCACCACTGCCGAAAAGCGCGCCGCGTTCCGGGCGCTACACGAATCCGGTTGTTTCACGCTGCCGAACCCTTGGGACGCCGGTAGCGCACGTTATCTCGCGAGCCTCGGCTTTCACGCTATCGCGACCACGAGTTCGGGCTATGCATGGTCGACCGGCCGCGCCGACAACCAGGTGAGCCGCGACGACATCCTCGCGCACTTGCGCGCGATGGTCGAAGCCACCGATCTGCCGGTCAATGCAGATTTCGAAAGCGGCTTTGGCGACGATGCGGCCGGCGTTGCCGGGAGCGTGAAACTCGCGGTCGCCACCGGCGTGGCTGGCCTGTCGATCGAAGATGCAACCGGCGATGCCGCCGCGCCTCTGTTGCCGATACAGATCGCCGTGACGCGGATCGCAGCGGCGCGGCAAGCGATCGACGATAGCGGTGGCGATACGCTGCTGATCGGCCGCGCGGAGAATTTTTTCGTGGGTGTGCCCGACCTGAACGACACGCTCGAGCGTCTGAAAGCTTACGCAGCGGCCGGCGCGGACTGCCTGTACGCCCCGGGTATCCGGACGCGCGAGCAGATCAAGGCCGTCGTAGCGGCGGTCTCGCCCAAACCGGTGAACGTACTGGTTGGCGCGAACTCGCTCCTGACATTGCCGGAACTGGCAGCGCTGGGCGTGCGGCGCGTCAGCGTGGGCGGCGCACTCGCACGGAGCGCCTGGAGCGGCCTCATGCGCTCCGCCCAGGCGCTTTCGGAAGGACGTTTCGACGGCTTCGCAGATGCCCCATCGGGTTCGGAACTCAATGCGCTGTTCGCTGGCGACGCCTGACGCGCGCCATTAACATCGATCTTCACTCAAGGAGAAGCACATGGCTCGCGAAATTGTCCGTGTCGAACCATTGTCCAGCTGGCTCGAGCGTTGGAAGGCACCCACCTCCGTTGCCACGCGTCACGGCGACACGCTTTACGTGTCGGGCTTGCCGCCATTCGATCCGCAGACCGGCGAGGTGCTGGATGCGCCGATCGAACAGCAAACTCGACGCGTGCTGGAGCAACTGAAGCTCTGTGTCGAGACCGGCGGGTCGTCGCTCGACCAGGTGCTCAAGTGCAACGTCTACTGCACATCCGTCGAGATGTTCCCGATCGTCAATGAAATCTATGCAGAGTTCTTTGGCCCGCAGCCACCGGCACGGATCTTCGTGAACGTGCCGGCATGGCCCGGACGTTTCGATATCGAAATAGATTGCATTGCAGCGGTTTGAGCCGTCAGTCGATCTATCTGCCGTAGCGCCCGCTCATGGACAAACGCGCGAACGCGATGGTTAGCTAGCCCGACAAAATTCCAGAAGCAATAAGGGTTCGGGCCGCTTGCGCGGCCCTTTTTAGCGTCCAACACTGGGCCATCAATCCGGCTCGCCAGATAACTGTCCGATATATCGGACAACCTAGTGCTTCGACGGTAAATGTCGCGAACGCGAGGCCACGCTGGGAGCGGTTCTCAGACCAACCCCTCGATCAGGACCTGAACATGAAGCTCGCCACCAAGGGCGCCAAGGCCGCCTTGCTGTTTGCCGCAACCGCTGTGAGCGGACTGCTCGCGCTCTCCGCCTGCACGAAAGTGGCGACGCCCGAGCAGGGTCCAGCGGCGGCGGCGCCTGCATCGACGCTTCAAGCCGTGCTTCAGCGCGGCACGCTGCGCGTCGGCGACTGCCTTACGTTCGCGCCGTTCGGCTTCTACGACAAAGACGGCAATGCGGACGGCTATGACGTCGACCTTGCCAAGGAACTGGCGAAGCAAATGGGCGTGAAGCTCGAAGTCGTGAACACCACTAGCGCGAACCGCATCCCGAACCTGCAGACCGCCAAGGTCGATGTCGTGTTCTGCAACTTCACGCGCAACCTCGAACGCGCGAAGGTCGTCGAATTCACGTCGCCGTACGTTGTCGCGAGCGAAGCGATGCTCGTGAAGAAGAGCAGCGGCATCCAGTCGGCGAAGGACATGAACGGGCGCACTATCGCCACGGTGAAAGGCTCGACCAACGGCGACGAAGTCCGCTCGATGGGCATCCCCGTCAAGATTCAGGAATACGACAGTTCGCAGGCGGCCATTCTCGCCGTCAAGCAGGGCCAGGCCGATGCGATGATCGAGGACAACAACTTCCTTGCGTATCAGGCGAAGCTCGATCCGGAACTGACCGTGACGAACGAAGCACTCGTGCCGCTCGAGTACAACGCGTTCGGCGTGAAAGCCGGCGACCAGGCGTGGCTCAACTATCTGAACCTGTTCCTGTTCAACATCAATGCATCGAAGCTGAATGCGCAGTTGTACAAGAAGTGGTTCGGCGTCGATCCGAGATATCCGCTCAATCCGCAGTTCTGAAGCGGAGGCGCAGATGAACTATCAATGGCTGACGCTATGGGGCTACGTCCCCGAGTTTCTGAAGGCCGGCTGGCTGACCTTGCAGGTCACATTGCTGTCGTTCGTGCTGGCGCTCGCGCTCGGTCTGATCGCGGCGCTTGCCAGCATGTCGCCGTCGGCCATCGTGCGGTTCATCGCGAGAGCTTACGTCGAAGCCATTCGCAATACGCCGGTGCTGCTGCAGATTTTCATCGTGTTCTTCGGCTTGCCGTCGATGGGTATCGCGCTCGATGCATATTGGGCCGGTGTCATCGCGCTGGGCGTGAACGTGGGAGCGTATCTGTCGGAAGTGTTTCGCGCGGGCATGCAATCGGTGCCGCGCGGACAGATTGAAGCAGCCGGCATTCTTGGGCTGGAACGCGGGCAGATCTTCAAGGAGATCGTGATGCCGCAGGCGGCGCGTGCGGTGTATCCGGCCATCGTCAATTATCTGATTCAGTTGTTGCTCGGCACTTCGCTGTTGTCGGCAATTGCGTTGCCCGAACTCACCGGCACCGCAACCGTCATTAATTCGCGCACGCTCCTGTACGTGCAGACGTTTGCGGTCGTGCTCGTCGCGTATCTAGTGCTGAGCAATGTGCTGTCTTGGATCGCCAGTCAACTCGGCGCACGCATGTTTCATCCGCCGCTCATCGTGAGGCCGGGTGCGCGTTGGGCCGGCTTCACGCTGCGTCGTGCGAATCGTGCATGAGGATTGAGTCATGTCACTCGAACTGCTGAAAAACAGTCTGTCAATTCTGCTGCAAGGTCTCGTGACGACGCTGCTCCTATCGATCGCGGCGATCGTCGGGAGCACGCTCATCGGCCTGCTCGCTGCGGTGTTGCGTTCGTTCGGGCCGTGGGGCACGGACCGGATCGCGAAGCTCTATACGGAGTTGTTTCGCGGTACGCCCGTACTCATCACGCTGATGTTCATCTACTTCGGCGTCTCGTACTTCGGCTATGCAATCGATGTCTTTGCCGCGGGCGTGATCGGATTGAGCGTGTATCAGGGCGCGTATATCGCGGAAGTTTTTCGCGCGGGCATTGAGTCAGTGCCGAAGGGACAGTGGGAAGTCTCGCAGATTCTCGGCTTATCGCGCATACAGACCTTCGCCTCGGTCGTGTTACCGCAGACCGGACGCATCGTGTTGCCGCCGCTCGTCGGGCAATATTTGTCCCTCATCAAGGATACGTCGATCGTCAGCATGATCGGCATGTCCGAACTGATGCACGGTGGCCAGGCGATCGTGGACCGCGTCGGCAAGCCGGTCGAGATTTACGGACTCGTCGCGCTGATCTATTTCGTCGTGTGCTTCCCGCTTTCGCAATGGGTGCGCCATCATGACCGCCGGAGACTTACGTGAGCGATTCCATTCATAACAAGCCCGTCATTTCGCTGTCGGGCGTGAGCAAGTCATTTGGCGCGACGCGCGTTCTCAACGACATCAATCTCGACGTGCGCGCAGGCGAAGTACTCGTGTTGATCGGCGCATCCGGTTCGGGCAAGAGCACGGTGCTGCGCATCATGGCCGGACTCGAGACCACAGACTCCGGCGAAGTGTGGGTCAACGAAGTGCCCCTGCACGATCCGAAGCGCGCGCGAGAAATTCGCGGCCACGTCGGCATGGTGTTTCAGCAATTCAACTTGTTCCCGCATAAGACCGCGCTCGGCAATGTCACCCTTGCGCTGATCAAGGCGCGCGGCATGTCGCCCGCCGATGCCCGCAAACGCGCAATGGATTCGCTCGACCGCGTGGGCCTCGCGGATCGCGCATCGCATTATCCCAGCCAGTTGTCGGGCGGACAGCAGCAGCGTGTCGCGATTGCGCGGGCACTTGCGGTCGAACCCGGCATCATGTTCTTCGATGAAGCCACATCCGCACTCGATCCCGAACTCGTCGGCGAAGTGACGGAAGTGATGCGCGGCCTCGCGCGCGACGGCATGACGATGGTCGTCGTGACGCATGAAATGGGCTTCGCGCGCAAGACGGCGGACCGCGTCCTGTTCATGGACAAGGGCGTAATTGCAGAGCAAGGCGATCCGGAGCAAATCTTCGTCAACCCGTCGAACGAACGCACGCGGCAGTTTCTCAGCCGTGTGCTCGATCATTGAAGGATGAACGAATGGCAGTAACGGAATCGTCGCGCGCGCGAGGCGTGGACCGTGTCATCGATATCTTCAGAAAGCTGCATCAGGCGCAGCGGCCCATGACGATGCGCGAGCTGATCGAAGCGACCGGCTCCCCGCGTTCAAGCATCTACGAACTCGTTGCCATTCTCACCGAAGTGGGCTGGCTCGAAACATCGGCGGACGGCAATGTGTTCTTCGGGCGCGAGATGCATTACTACGGCTCGGACTACGCGACGCACAACGACCTCATCAGCCGTGCGCACCAGTCTATTCTCGCCCTCGTTCGCAAGTACGACGAGACCACGCAGTTGTGCATGCTCGAAGGGAACAAGTACTCGGTCGTGTTATCGGAGAACAGTGCGCGGCCGTTCAACATCAGCTCGGATATCGGCGTGCGCGTGCCGATTCCGTGGACCGCGACGGGACGCCTGCTGCTCGGTCACATGAGCGCCGACGCCATCCGCACCCTCATTCCTGCAGATGACTTCGTGCTCGACAACGGTGTGCGCATCGATTTCGATGAATTCATGCGCGATGTGCAGAACGCGAAAGCACTTGGCTATTGCTGCACGGAAGGCCTGTCCAACGCGTTCCGGCTTTGCATGGCCGCGCCCGTTCGCGACCGCGCGGGCATACCGATCGCGGCGCTGTGCTTCATGACGGGCCGCGACACAGATCCCGACCGCCGTCAGTCGATGCTGGAGGATCTACTTCAGTCGGCGCAGGCGCTTTCGCATCGCTGATATGGATGCGCGGCTTCGGCGTATCGGTCAGTTGGAACACGACAACGCGGCGTTCAAGGAGGCTTTTTCCAAACGGAAGTGCCGACTGCAGCCCGCTGGCAGCGGTAGTCCTATCGGCTTGCAACGGCCGCAGGATCGGTAGGTTGCCACCCTCCTCCGAGCGCCTTGAACGCGGCAACCGCTGCGCGTGCCGATTCCGTTTGCGCCTGCACCCGCGCATCCGACGCGCGTAGCAGGTTGTCGTCGGCCTGCAGGACCTCGATCAGGCTCACGACACCTTTTTGGTAGGCCGCAAACGAGGCGGCTCGCGCACGGCCGAGCGAGTTCACACCCTGCGCGAGAACGGCGGCCTGCTCCTCGCGCTTCACAAGTGCAGAGAAAGAATTCTCGACGTCCTCCGTTGCGTGCAATGCGGCAAGCCGATATGCGGCGAGCAACTCGGCGTCCTGTCCTTTGGCTGCATTGATCTGCGCATTGATGCGGCCGAAATCGAACAGACGCCAGCGCAGGCCCAGCACGCCGGCGCCCTGACTGGCGCCGCTACTGAACAGGTTGCCGCTGGCCACCGAGGTGGCGCTCCCAATCAGTCCACTGAGCGACAGCTTGGGGTAATACTCAGCGATTGCCACGCCGATACGCGCGTTCGATGCAGCGAGGCGCCGCTCGGCCACGATCAGATCGGGGCGACGCCTGAGCAACTCGCCTGGCGATCCGGTGTCTGCGATTCGCGGAGCGGCCGGGATATCGCCGCCTTCGAGGAGTTCCGCCCAATGCGTGCCGGGCTGTGCACCCAGCATCACGTCCAGCGCGTTCATGGCCGCATCGAGACCGGCCTCCAGCACCGGGATGGATGCCTTCACCTGCGCCAGCGCGCCTTCTGCCTGGCTCACCTGAAGATCGGCCGCGAGCCCCTTTCCGTACAAAAGGTTGATGGTCGAGAGCAAATCCTGCTGCGTCTGCAACTGCTTGCGGGCCACCTGCAGACGAGCCTGCAATCCGCGAATCGTGATGTAGATATCGGCAGTCTGTGCTGCCACAGCGAGGCGCGTGGCCGCTTCGCCCGCCTCTGAAGCCTGATAGTCGGCAAGTGCCGCTTCCCGCCCGCGGCGCAGGCCGCCAAACACATCCAGTTCCCAGCTCGCGCTGAGATTGGCTTCGTAGTCGTTGCCGTAGCGATCGAATCCGGGCGTTGAATTCAGCACACGTCCCAGCGGAGTTTCAACCGACTGGTAGACCCGGGCCGCCTGGCCGCTGACATTGCCAGAAGGCAGCAGCGCCGCATTCGCTGCCCCGAGTCCCGCGCGCGCCTGCGAGACGCGCGCGGCGGCTTGCGCGAGGTCCAGGTTCTGCTCCAGCGCGAGCGTAATGAATCGTGCAAGTTGCGGATCGCCGAAACCCGTCCACCACGTGATCAAGTCTGCACTCCCGGCTGCCCGGCGGTGATCTACCGCAGCCTGGCCCAGAAAATGGTCCGGCATGGCCACATCAGGCCGGCTATAGTCGGGACCGACAGCGCAGCCCGCCGACAGGCTGGCAGCAATGAGCGCGGCAAGGAGATGTTTGGGTAGCATGAGCGTCTCTGCGTGATTCTGACTGTGACTATAATACCAAATAGTCACTAGTTGTCCATTCCTGTATGCTTAGTCCATGAAAAACACTCCCACGCCTTCCGCAGTTCCCGCGCGCGGCCCGGCTGATCACGAAGTACGGGACCAGATCGTTGCCGCCGCTACCGAGCACTTCAGCCGGTATGGCTACGAGAAAACAACGGTCTCCGACCTTGCCAAGGCAATCGGTTTTTCCAAGGCCTATATCTACAAGTTCTTCGAGTCCAAGCAGGCCATTGGCGAGATGATCTGCATCAACTGCCTGCGCGAAATAGAAAGCGAGGTGCGTGCAGCCGTCGCAGAGACCGATCTGCCGCCTGAGAAGTTACGACGGATCTTCAAAGTCTTTACCGATGCGAGCCTCAGGCTGTTTTTCCGGGACCGCAAGCTCTATGACATCGCAGCGTCGGCCGCCACGGAAAACTGGCAGGCCGTGCAAGCCTATGAAGCGCGTGTTCAGCAGTTGCTCCAGGAAATTCTGCAGGAAGGCAGGCAAAGCGGAGACTTCGAGCGCAAGACACCGTTGGACGAAACCGCGATGGCGATCTACCTGGTATTGCGCCCCTACCTCAACCCGCTGCTGCTGCAATACAACCGCGACACCACCGATGTCGCGCCTGCACAGCTGTCCAGTCTGGTACTGCGAAGTCTGTCGCCCTGATGCGATCGCTAGCTGTGACTCTTGACTTAATTGGTCACTAGAACCAGAATGAAGTCCTTCATCACCTCACCGATGGGACTTTCATGTTCTCGCGTCGCCTCGCCACTTCCGCACTCGCCTGTGCGCTGCCGTTTGCGCTAACGGCCTGCGGCGAAAAAGCACCGTCTGATCCGCGCACCGAGGTGCCGCTGGTGCGCACCGCCATCGTTCAGCGCGCCGTGCCGGCGTCCCGCTCATTCACGGGGACCGTCGCGGCACGCGTGCAAAGCGACCTGGGTTTCCGTGTTTCCGGCAAGGTGCTGGAGAGACGGGTGGACGCCGGCCAAACGGTCAGGCGCGGCCAGCTGCTGATGCGCCTCGACCCCATCGATCTCAAGCTGGCCGCACAGGCCCGGCAGGAGGCGGTCACCGCTGCGCGGGCGCGAGCGCAGCAGACCGCGCAGGACGAGGCGCGATATCGTGACCTGCGCGGCACGGGTGCGATTTCGGCTTCGGCCTACGACCAGGCCAAGGCGGCCGCCGACGCAGCCAAGGCGCAGCTCAGCGCGGCCGAGGCTGACGCCGACGTGGCGCGTAATGCGACGGGCTACGCCGATCTCGTGGCGGACGGCGATGGCGTCGTGATGGAAACGCTGGCCGAACCGGGCCAGGTCGTCAGCGCCGGACAGCCCGTGGTGCGACTGGCCCACGCGGGCCGTCGCGAGGCGGTGATCCAGCTTCCGGAAACTCTGCGTCCCGTCATCGGGTCGGTCGCCCAGGCGGCCCTGTTCGGCGACGGCGGCGCCAGCGTGCCAGCCACGCTGCGCCAGCTCTCGGATACGGCAGATCCGCGTACCCGCACCTTTGAAGCGCGTTATGTGTTGCAGGGTGCGCTGGCCGACGCGCCGCTAGGCGCGACCGTCACGATCGAGATACCGGACACACGCGTGGCGCTCCAGGACGGCATGCAGGTGCCGATCGGCGCGGTGCTCGACGCGGGCAAAGGGTCCGGCGTGTGGGTCGTCAACGGCGAGCCGGCCAAGGTTGCATGGCGGCCGGTGACGGTCCTTCACCTGGGCGACGACAGTGCGCGCGTGTCCGGTAAGTTGGAGCAAGGCGATCGCGTCATTGCCCTCGGTGCCCATTTGCTGCGCGAAGGCGAGCAGGTCCGCGTGTCCGGACAGGCCGTAGCGATGGCGAACGAAGGAGCACGTCCGTGAGCGAAGGCCGATTCAATCTCTCGGCGCTCGCCGTGCGCGAGCGTTCCATCACCCTGTTCCTGATCTGCCTGATCTCGCTGGCCGGGCTCCTGTCGTTCTTCAAGCTGGGCCGCGCCGAAGACCCGGCGTTCACCATCAAGGTGATGACCATCGTCAGTGTATGGCCGGGCGCCACCGCGCAGGAGATGCACGATCAGGTCGCCGAGAAAATCGAAAAGCGCATGCAGGAGTTGCGCTGGTACGACCGCACCGAGACCTACACGCGGCCCGGCCTGGCGTTCACAACGCTGACGTTGCTCGACAGCACACCTCCGTCGGAAGTGCAGGAGGAGTTTTACCAGGCCCGGAAAAAAATCGGCGACGAGGCAGCCAACCTTCCGGCTGGCGTGATCGGCCCGATGGTCAACGACGAATACGCGGATGTCACGTTTGCGCTTTTTGCACTGAAGGCGCGGGGCGAACCGCAACGGCTGCTCGTGCGCGATGGAGAGACGCTGCGCCAGCGGTTGCTCCACGTGCCGGGGGTGAAGAAGGTCAACATCATCGGCGAGCAGGCCGAGCGCATCTACGTCCAGTTCTCGCATGACCGGCTGGCAACGCTCGGCGTCAGCCCGCAGGACGTGTTCGCCGCGCTCAATGGCCAGAACGCGCTGACGCCGGCCGGCTCGGTGGAGACCAAAGGTCCGGAAGTGTTCATTCGCCTCGACGGCGCCTTCGACAACCTGCAGAAGATCCGCGACACGCCGGTCGTCGTGCAGGGCCGCACGCTGAAGTTGTCGGACATTGCCACCGTCGAGCGCGGTTATGAAGATCCGGCGACATTCCTGATCCGCAACAACGGCGAACCCGCGCTGCTGCTCGGCATCGTCATGCGCGACGGCTGGAACGGGCTCGATCTCGGCAAGGCACTGGACAGCGAGGTCGGCGCAATCAACGGCGGGCTGCCGCTGGGCATGAGTCTGACGAAGGTCACCGATCAGGCCGTCAACATTCATTCGGCGGTCGACGAGTTCATGCTCAAGTTTTTCGTCGCCCTGCTAGTGGTCATGTTCGTGAGCTTCGTGAGCATGGGCTGGCGCGCGGGCCTGGTGGTTGCCGCCGCCGTGCCGTTGACGCTGGCCGTCGTGTTCGTGGTGATGGCCGCGACCGGCAAGAACTTCGACCGCATCACCCTGGGGTCCCTGATTCTGGCGTTGGGCCTGCTGGTGGACGACGCGATCATCGCTATTGAAATGATGGTGGTGAAAATGGAGGAAGGCTACAGCCGTGTGGCCGCCTCCGCCTATGCCTGGAGTCATACTGCCGCACCCATGCTGTCGGGCACGCTGGTGACCGCGGTCGGCTTCATGCCCAACGGCTTCGCGAGGTCCACCGCAGGCGAATACACGAGCAACATGTTCTGGATCGTCGGCATAGCGCTGATCGCATCCTGGGTCGTGGCCGTGGTCTTCACGCCCTATCTCGGCGTGAAGATGCTGCCCGACTTCAAAAAGGTCGATGGCGGGCACGACGCAATCTATGACACGCCGCGCTACAACCGCTTCCGTCAGGTGCTCACGCGCGTCATCGCGCGCAAATGGCTGGTCGCCGGTTCGGTCGTTGCCCTCTTCGCCCTGGCCATCCTCGGCATGGGCGTGGTCAAGAAGCAGTTCTTCCCGATCTCCGACCGGCCCGAAGTGCTGGTCGAAGTGCAGATGCCCTACGGCACATCGATTTCACAGACCAGCGCCGCCTCGCAAAAGGTGGAGGCATGGTTGTCCGGACAGAAGGAAGCCAGGATCGTCACGGCTTACGTCGGACAAGGTGCGCCGCGCTTTTTCCTGGCCATGGGACCGGAACTGCCCGACCCGTCGTTCGCGAAAATCGTGATCCGCACGGACAGTCAGGAGGAACGCGATGCATTGAAGGCGCGACTGCGGCGAGCCATCGCCGACGGTCTTGTTCCCGAAGCACGCGTGCGCGTCACGCAACTCGTGTTCGGGCCGTATTCGCCGTTTCCGGTCGCCTATCGGGTCACCGGTCCGGACCCGGACAAGCTGCGTGGAATCGCGGCTGAAGTTGAGCGGGTGATGCAGGCAAGTCCGATGATGCGCACGGTCAATACCGACTGGGGCACGCGCTCACCAGCGTTGCATTTCGTCTTGCAACAGGACCGCTTGCAGGCGGTGGGACTGACGTCCAGCGCCGTCGCACAACAGTTGCAGTTCCTGCTAACCGGCACACCTGTCACTGCGGTGCGTGAAGATATCCGTACCGTGCAGGTGATCGCCCGTTCGGCCGGCGATGTGCGTCTCGACCCTGCCCGGCTCGGCGACTTCACGCTGGCCGGCGCGACCGGGCAGCGTATTCCGCTGTCGCAGGTGGGTAAGGTCGATGTACGCATGGAGGAGCCGATCTCGCGTTGGCGAGACCGCGTGCCGACAATCACGGTACGCGGCGACATTGCCGACAACCTGCAGCCACCGGACGTCTCAACGGCTATCACCACGCAGCTTCAGCCGATCATCGCGAAGCTGCCCAGCGGCTATCGCATCGAGCAGGCGGGCTCCATCGAGGAATCGGCCAAGGCGACGACCGCCATGTTGCCGCTGTTCCCGATCATGCTGGCGATCACGCTGGTCATCATCATCTTTCAGGTGCGTTCGATCTCTGCGATGGTGATGGTGTTCATGACGAGCCCACTCGGCCTGATCGGCGTAGTGCCGACACTGATCCTGTTCGGGCAGCCGTTCGGCATCAACGCACTGGTCGGACTCATTGCGCTCTCGGGCATCCTGATGCGCAACACGCTGATCCTGATCGGGCAGATTCACCAGAACGAAAATGCAGGACTCGATCCGTTCAATGCGGTCGTCGAAGCCACTGTGCAGCGTGCACGCCCAGTGATCCTCACGGCGATGGCGGCGATCCTGGCCTTCATCCCACTCACGCATTCGGTGTTCTGGGGAACCCTCGCTTACACGCTGATCGGCGGCACGTTCGCCGGGACGATTCTCACACTCGTGTTCCTGCCGGCCATGTTCGCGATCTGGTTCAAGATCCGCCCCGGCAGCCCTGCGGGTGCGCACAAGAGCCCGGATCACCTGTCATCGCGTTATGAACCGATAACGCAGGATGCAGTCGACGCGCGTTAAACAACCATCAGTTCACCAAACGGAGTTGTTCATGTCGAATTCCACGGTTGTCGTTGTGACCGGCGTGTCGTCGGGTATCGGACGCGCCACCGACGAACAGTTTGCGAGGCGAGGTCGACGCCAGCCTGAGGAAGACATTTGGGCTCGCGTGATGTCCTCTTTTTGTCGCAAGATGGCCGGAATCGCAGATATGGAAAGTCAGAATTGCGAGTCGTCGATGCCCGCAATCGCAGAGATCTCCGCGCTCGCGCTCAATCACTTCTTCGCCCAGCGCGCAATGCGCGCATTCGGGGCTCATTTCGACGAAGCACTGCGGCATACGGACGTCAACGCATCGCAGTTCTGCATGCTCGCTTTGCTACATCTACGCGAACCACTCGTTTTCGGCGACATGGCAGCGCAACTGGAAATGGACCGATCGAATCTGTCGGCCAATCTGGCGCCGTTGTTCCGCCGCGGTCTTATCGCCGCTATTGCCCACGAAGGAGATCGACGCAAACGCCAGCTCGTCGTGACGACCGAAGGCCGAAAAGCCGTAGCTTCAGCAATGATCCCCTGGATGCGTGCCTATCAGGAAACCTTTGCGTTTGTGCGACTGATCGATCTCGATTCAATGCGCGATCTTTTTCACGTGGTTCGGGATATGAAAAGGCTCGACGACGTGGACGACGCCAGCGGCGCTTCTGCTTTGCCCGGAACCTCGACTGCTGCTGCGCATTGACTAGCCCGGTCATTCAGGCTCGCATGTCATGAGGCCCCACGGTCACCGAGGTGCGATCTAGCGCACCTCGCCAACTCAATGACTCTGACCAGCGAGAAATTCCGACAACCTACCGAGCCCCGCTTCTAGCACGCTGCGGTTATTGGCGTAGCCAAGCCGCACGTAGCCTTCCATATCGAGCGCACTGCCAGGTGTCAGCATTACACCCGTCTGCTCGATCAACGCGGTGCAAAACTCGCGCGACGACATGGGCAGGTCATACTTCAGAAGTGCAGTTGTTCCCGACCTCGGCTTTAGATAACTGATAGCAGGTTCTTTTGCGATCCACGCATCCACGATAGCAAGGTTCGTCCGCACAATGTCCTGGTTGCGGGCAAGAATGGCCGCGCGATTTTCCAGCGCGATCGATGCAAAATGATCATCGATCATCCCCACACTAATGGTGTTGTAGTCCCGATGTATCGCTACTGCGCGGATAAGATCCTTCGGCCCGGCGATCCAGCCGAGACGCAGTCCGGCGAGCGAATACGTCTTCGACATACTGCCCGTGCTGATGCCGCGCTCGTAGAGGTCGGCCATCGACGCCGTATAGCCGCTGCCTTGCTGATCCGTGCCGCGATAAACCTCATCGCACAAAACATACGCGCCGCACGAGCGCGCGATGTTTCCCACCTCTGTTAGAAATTTCTCGTCCATCAACGAACCGGTGGGGTTGTTAGGATTGTTGATCGCGATCAGCCGTGTCCTGTCATTCACCAGACTGCGCAGTTCCGCGAGATCAGGAAGAAAACCGTTCTCTTCGCGCAGCTTCAAAATGCGTACATCAGCACCGTAGCTTTCCGGAATCGAGTAGTGCTGCTGATAGGTGGGCAGCACTGAAATCACGGTGTCCCCCGGTTCGACCAGCGTCTCGTACACCAACGCGTTTCCGCCAATCGCGCCATGCGTCACTATCACATTCTCGGGCGACTGACGGTCGTACATTGTCGAAATTGCTTCGCGCAAGCGCGCCGATCCTTCAATCGCGCCATAGGTGAGCTTCAGCGAGCGCAACTCGTCCAGGATGCTGTCCTGCTTGTGTGCGAGCGTGAGCAACTGGTCGACCGTGAGCGACTCGACGCACGTCTCCGCAAGGTTATAGGTGCATTTCGTTTCATACTCATCCATCCAACGCTCAACCCCGAAATCCTTGATCTTCATCTCATACTCCCAGGACATACATCGAATAGCCGTTTCACCGAAGGCGGTAAAACGATCAGGACATCTCGCCACGCCGCCCGTCGCAGCGAAGCATTTTCATAGCGCTAACGACTGAACCGTTCGACACGGAACGGATGCGGATCTGCAAACGTCGGTGCCCCGGTCATCATTTCCGCTAGCAATCGCCCAGTCGCGGGCCCGAGCGTCAGCCCGTGGTGGTTGTGTCCGAAGGCAAACCAGAGCCCGGTGTGACGCGGTGCGCGTCCGATCACAGGACGCATGTCGGGCGTGCAAGGCCGCAGGCCGAGCCACGGACTGTCATCGAGCCGCTCGCCGAGACCGAAGCTCGGCCGCGCAAAACGTTCCGCCCTTCCAAGCTGGATGCCCGTCGGTTCCGCGTCGCGCCGCGCGATCTCCACTCCGGTGGTCAGCCGCAGACGCCCTTCCATCGGCGCCACTACATAGCCCTGCTCCGCGTCGACGAACGGCATCGAGAGCATGGGCCGGGTCGGGCGGTAATGCATGTGATAGCCGCGCTTCACGCGAAGGGGGATGCGATAGCCAAGCGGCGCGAACACGCAGTCCGACCACGGACCGAGCGCCACCACGGCTTCCTTTGCGCTGATTCGCCCGGACGTCGTCTGGACCGTCCATGCGCCCGCTCGTCCGCTTAGCGTGGCAGCGTCTCCAGTAAGGACCACTCCGCCGCTCGCTTCGAAAAGGCGTGCGTAGCCTTTTGTCAGCTCGCCAGGATTGACGACGCTCATTGGGTCCTGCCAATGCAGTGCGCCACAAAATCCGCCAACCGCGCCCGGTTCCCGCGCGGCGAGCGTCCCACCATCGAGTACCGAAACCCGCAGACCGTAGCTCCCGGCCGTGGCCTCGGCCGCCGCCGCCTCGCGCGCCAATCTTGCCGGCGTGCGATAGGCGTCTATCCAGCCCGTAGCGCGCACGAGATGCTGAAGCTCTGCACGCTTGATCAAGCGCTCATGTTCCGTGACGCTTCGCTCAATTAACGGCAACATGTCCCGCGCGGCAGCCATCAATCGCTCGGCGGAAGACTCCCACCAGAAACGCGCAAGCCACGTCGCGAAATGCGGCACCGCACGGTAATCCCAGTACAGGTCGGTCGAACGATTTTTTGCGAAGCGCAGCAACGTTCTGAGGTCCCGAGGGAAACCGTACGGAACCACGGCGGCCCTCTCAATCAGCCCCGCGTTGCCGAAGCTGGTCTCTTCGCCAGGAGCGCGCCGGTCCACAAGTGCCACGCGGCGGCCGCGGTCCTGAAGATGTAGCGCGCACGACACGCCCACTATCCCCCCGCCCAGCACGATGACGTCGAAATCCATAGAGTTGCTTTAGTGTCCCTGACGGCGCACGGCGAAAGTTTCGTGCACCTGGCAGCGGGCTGCGCGATGACCTTCCGTCGGCACGTCGATGCGTTATCTGGCGATGATGTCCTGCTTGAAGTACTTCTGCGAAAGACTGCTCAACGTGCCGTCTTTCTTCAGCGCATCAAGCGCGGCATCGACTTTCGCGACCAACACCTTGTCGCCCTTGCGAAGGCCCCAACCGGTGCCTTCTCCCAGAGTAGCAGGATCGCTCAGCGGCTTGCCGACGATCGCATACTCGTGACCTGCGGGCTTTACGAGGAATCCATCCTGCACCGTTTGTGCTTCCTGAACCGCGGCGTCGAGGCGTCCGGCAACGAGATCGGCGTAGACCTGATCCTGGTCCGCATACGGAACGACGGTCACGCCGGCAGGCGCCCAATGACGCTTCAGGAAGTCTTCCTGTGAGGAGGCCTGCAGCACGCCAACACGCTTGCCCTGCAGACTCTTCACGTCCGGCAGCAAGCCAGATGCGCGTCGGGCCACCATCACGATCGGCACTACGTAGATTGGTTTCGTGAATTCAATCGACTGTTTGCGCTTCTCAGTGATGTTCATCGCCGAATTGATCACATCGAATTTTCGCGCTTGCAGCGCCGGGATCAGTCCATCGAACGCGTTCTCGACCCACACACACTTCATGCCCAGCTTTGCACAAACTGCGTTGCCCACATCGACGTCGAAGCCTTGCAGTTGCCCAGTGGGGGACTTGCTTTCAAACGGCGGGTAGGCCGCCTCTATTCCAAAGCGCAGGGTTTCCTGGCTCTGGGTGGTAACGGTGCTCAGAGAAGCTGCGGTGGCAGCGACAAGGAGAAGTGAGAGCTGGAGCTTCCGGAACATGAGAGGTCCCCTGTGTGGTCGGGCGGCGACGGTTGACTGCATGGACAACGGCCGATAGGCCTGGTTTGAGACATCGGATGAAGCGGCAGGATCGTCGCCTCACACTTGCTCTGGAATGACAGTCTATTCTGGACAAACAGAAAATCAAGTGTTTTCTAAAATAAAAGTCCAGTCTGGACGTTTTGACTTAGAATGCCTTCATCGCCGACCCCGGCAACATTGCGGAGCGCAAGTCAATGAGCATGTCAGATAGAGGGTTACCCCTGATCGTCGATCAACACGCAGTGCTGGAAGCACTGCCTCATCTCGACGTGCGCAACGTGCTTGCACGCATGTTTCGCGCGCTTGGAAGTGATATGGCCGTGCAACCGGAGCAGACGCTGACTCCGTTTCCGCAAGGCGCCGGTGACTTCATTACCTACCTGGGCGTGATGGCGGATGCGAAGGTGTTCGGTGCAAAGCTCTCGCCGTACATCGTCACGCAGGCGAAGCCCGTCATCACCGCATGGACGGCCCTGATGTCCATGGAAACGGGACAACCGCTGATGTGGTGTGACTCGGGCCTGCTGACGGTGGAGCGCACAGCCGGCGCAACGGCACTGGCGGTGGAGCAGCTTGCCAGCGGCACGGCGACCCACCTTTCGATCATTGGTTCGGGCGCGGTAGGACAGGCTCATTTGCGCCACCTCGCACCGGTCAGGCCATGGGAGTCGATTCGAATCTTTTCGCCGGAGCTTGCCAGCGACACAACGAAGTGTGCGCAGCTGGCGGCGCTCGATCACAGAGTCGCCATTTGTGACGGAATTCAGGAGTGTGTCGCTGCCGCTGACGTGATTGCGCTGTGTACATCCTCCGCCACACCGGTTCTGCACGAAAGCATGCTGGACAAGCCAGCGCTTATCACTTCTATCAGTACCAACGTCGCGAACGCTCACGAAGTCCCACCCGCCTGGCTTGCCAGCATGGACGTCTACTGCGACTACCGCAACACCACACCCTCGAGCGCGGGCGAGATGAAACTGGCCGCTGAACACCATGGCTGGCGCGCCGAATCGATTGTGGGTGATCTCGCGGAACTGATGTGTGGCAAGGCGGCCAAACCATCGTACCGAAAGCATGCGTTCTTCCGCTCGATCGGTCTGGGCCTTGAAGACGTCGCCATTGCCTATGAACTCTTTACGTACCTGAATAAGCGAGCTCGCGTGTAAGTGGCTGCCAAATGAAGACGATGAAAGCACCTGCTCGCTGGAATGATGGGGGCGCCCATCGTGGCAAAATGCGGACTCTGTGCCCGTGCGAATCTTGAGAAAATTGCGAGCAGTCACCCCAATGCGAAAACCTAAGACAACGGCCAGCCGTCGGCTACTCCTCGATCGATACAGTCGCGTTGCTGATGGCATTGCCCTACTGTTCTTTCCATACGTCGAGATCGTGATCCACGACCTCGCTAGCCAGACGGTCGCCTACATCGCCAATAACCTTTCAAAGCGCGAACTGGGCGACGACTCTGCACTGGAAGAAATCGATCACTCAGCGGACTCCGGTACGGTCGGTCCGTACGAGAAAACCAATTGGGACGGACGGCGGATGCGCTGCGTGAGCACCGTCCTGTTCGACGACGCTGGAACTGCTGTAGGCATGATGTGCGTGAACTACAACATCTCCGTGTTCGAAGACGTCAAGAGTGTCATAGATCGCGTGATTTCCGGCGCCGGCGTGGTTAAACAGCCCGAAGAGCTATTCAAGGACGACTGGCAGGAACGCATCAACACTTTCCTTCACGCGTGGCTTCAGGAGCGTCAGCTGGCACTCAATTCCCTGACTCGAGACCATCGCCGCGAGATTGTTGAGGCGCTTTGGGCGGAAGGAGCATTCAAAGGTAAAAGCGCGGCCAACTACGTCGCTAATGTGCTGGGGATGGGACGCGCCACCGTCTACCAACATATCAGGGACTTACGCGGCGCGGCGGCTTGAAGCGACAACAAAGCGCGGCGGCTCGCGCCGCCGCCCGGTGTTACACGCCCCACCTCAGCGCCGGCGTATGCACTGCGCTGTCCCAGTGCTTCGTCATCTGTTCGTCGAGCATGCAAAGCGTAATTGAAGCGCCGGCCATCTCGAGCGACGTGGTCAGCGAGCCAACCTGCACACGGGCGATTTTCAGATCCCGCTTTTCGAGCCACGCGCGCGTCGAATTGAAGAGCAGATAAAGCTCGCCAAGCGGTGTGCCGCCAAGGCCGTTCACCAGCACCAGCACGCCCGCGCCCGCAGCCGGCTTCAAATCGTCGACTATCGCGGTGAGCAACTCCGCCGCGATCGTATCGGCGGACGCAAATTTCGCACGCCGCCTGCCCGGCTCGCCGTGTATGCCGACACCGACTTCGATTTCATCGTCGCCGATCTTGAAGGTCAGCGTGCCGGCTGCCGGCACCGTGCAACTGGAGAATGCGACGCCCATCGAAGCCGTACGTTTGTTGATGCGATTGCCAAACGCCTTGCATTCGTCGAGGCTCGCGCCGCTTTCCGCGAGGCTGCCCACCAGCTTCTCGACGATGACCGCGCCCGCAACCCCACGGCGCCCGGTCGTATAGCTGGAGTTTTCCACCGCGACGTCGTCGTTGATCAGCACCATCGCGTTGGGCACCTCGGACATCTCCGAGGCCATTTCGAAGTTCATCAGATCGCCCGAATAGTTTTTCACGATGAACAGCACGCCCGCGCCGGTATCGACGGCCTTGGCGGCAGCCATCATCTGGTCGGGTGTCGGCGACGTGAAAATCTGGCCTGGACACGCGGCGTCGAGCATGCCGTGGCCGACAAATCCCGAATGCAGCGGTTCGTGCCCGGAGCCGCCGCCCGAGATAAGCGCGACCTTTCCCGGCTTCAGGTCCTTGCGCCGCACGAACACCGGTTCGCGATTGAGTACGACCAGGTCGCCATGCGCCGCGGCGAATCCCGCCAGGCTCTCGGCGAGAAAGTCGTCCACATGATTGATGAATTTTTTCATCGTCATGCTCCTTGTCCGTTGTGTTGCGCGAGTCGCGCGCATACCGAGGCAATCATGATCTGGCTGGAGCGCGCGCCCGGATCGATATGCCCGCGCGAGCGCTCCCCGAGAAACGATGCGCGTCCCTTGGTTGCCAGCATGTCGCGCGTTGCCAGCATGTTTTCCTCGGCGACTCGCGGCAAGGTGGCGAGCACCGTTCGCGCCGCTGCGTTTTCTGTCGCCAACTGCTCGAAGCGCTGCGCGACCGGTATCAACACGTCCATCATCGTCTTGCTGCCGACGCCGGTCTTGCCTCGTTGCCCAACGGCCTCGACCCCCGCCGCAAAGATGCGAGCGAAGCCAGCCACATCCATTGCATTGTTCGCGGACGCTTTCGCCATACCGTTGAGCAATGAGAAGAACAATGGACCCGACGATCCGCCCACCGTGGACAGCACCTTGGACGCCGCGATCTCGAGCGCGGGGCCGAGTGCTTGCGCCGCGATCTCCGCGCGCACCGCGAGGAGCGCTTCCATGCCGCGCAGCAGATTGAAAATGTGATCTCCATCGCCGATCTGCTGGTCGAGCGACGCAATCTCGTCGGTGTGCTCCTTCAACGCCGCATACGCGGCGTCGATGCACGCCATGACCGTTTCGCCGTTCATGTCGGGATCCTCCTGCCGTCGGCATGGAAATATAAAAGGCTGCGCGGAGGCAAAGACACGCCGACCCGTTGCCCCGGTGAGAAACTGCGCTCGGTGACGGTCGTGGCGACCACGGCGGTTCCGGCGCGATCCAGAATCAGCAGATGACGCAGCGGCGAATATTCGAGCACCGTGAGATCGAGTGCATCCTGTGCGCCGCTCGCGTGACCTTCAGCCGGGTCGTGCAGCACGATGTCCTCGGGACGGATCCCGACGGTCGCCGTGCCCGCCGGCATGTGTGCCGAGTCGAACAGTGTGGGCGGCAACAGGTTGATCGGCGGAGAGCCGAGCCGTTGCGCGGCGCTCAGCGAGACCGGATTGCCATACACCTCGCGCGGCGTGCCGAGTTGCACGAGACGCCCATGATCGAGAATACCGATGCGATCCGCGAGCGTAGTCGCTTCGACCTGATCGTGCGTGACATAGACGATGGTGGCACCAATCGTACGATGCAGGCGCTTCAGTTCGATGCGCAACTCCTCACGCAGCTTCGCATCGAGCGACGACAGCGGCTCGTCCATGAGAAACGCCTTGGGCTGCCGCACGAGCGCCCGCCCAATCGCCACGCGCTGCATCTCCCCGCCGGACAAATGTGTGGCCATGTTGTCGAGTTTCGCTTCCATATGCAGCATTTCCGCGACCGCGTGAACCCGCGCGCGCACATCCGCTTCGCTGCTGCGCCGTCTCGGCGAGCGCAGCGGAAACGCCAGGTTGCCGAACACAGTCAGGTGCGGGTAAAGCGAGTATTGCTGGAAAATAAAAGCGACATCGCGATCGGACGGATGCACACCCGTCGCGATCGTCCCGTCGATCAGCACGTCGCCCGCGTCGGGCCGCTCGAGTCCGGCGATCAGACGCAGCGTCGTGGTCTTGCCCGCGCCGCTCGGTCCGAGCAGCACCACGAACTCGCCGTCGGCCACGTCGATCGAAATATCGTCCACCGCCGCGATGTCGCCGAAGCGTTTGGACACGTTGCGCAACTGGATTTCAGCCATGAGCTTCTCCGTGTGCAGGAATCGTGCGAGCGGCGCCCGGCAGCAACCGGCCGCTCTGCGCGTCGTACAGCAGCGTGCGGTCCTTGCGAAACGACAAACCGACCGGCGATCCGGCCGGCAAGCCATCGTCTTTGCCGACTCGCACCCGCACGACGCCCAGCGCGGTTTCCACCACCAGCACCTGATGCGAACCGAGGTATTCATCGGCAATGACCTTGCCGCGCAGCGGGCCGTGCTCATCGATCGTCACATGCTCGGGACGAATGCCCAGCAGCACGCGTTCAGCGCCAGCCTCCGAGCGCGGCACCGGCACTGCTGCGCCGTGCAGCAGGACTTGTTCGTCGCCCGCATTCACGCCCCCATCTGCCGCGAGGAAATTCATGGGCGGACTGCCGATAAAATTGCCGACGAACACCGTCGCCGGAAAGTGATAGATCTCGTGAGGGGGTCCGGCTTGCAGCAACTCGCCTTTGTTCATCACGACAATGTCGTCCGCCATCGCCATCGCTTCGCTCTGATCGTGCGTGACATAAACGGTCGTCGCGCCCAGCGCGTTATGTAGCTTCCGCAACTCGAGACACATCAGCTCGCGGAAATCCGCATCGAGCGTGCCGAGTGGCTCGTCCATCAGAAACGCTTTTGGCTGCCGAACAATCGCCCGGCCCAGCGCCACGCGCTGCCGGTCGCCGCCGGACAGGCCACCTGTTTTGCGATCGAGAATGTTCTCGATGCGCAGCATGTGGGCGGCGGCATCCACACGCGCCGCGATCTCCTTGCGCGACACATGCTCGTTCCTGAGCGGAAAAGCGATGTTGTTACGCACGGTCATATGCGGATAGAGCGCGAACATCTGGAACACAAATGCAATGTCGCGTTGACGCGCGCGCAATTGCGTCACATCGTCACCGTCTATCAGGATCTGGCCGGAGGTGGGTAACTCCAGGCCCGCTATCATGCGCAGCGTCGTAGTTTTGCCGCAGCCCGACGGACCCAGCAACACGACGAAGCGCCCCGCGCCAATAGTCAAACTGGTGTCGCGCACAGCGACGAAGTCGTCGAAACGCTTGTGAAGGTTGGCAAGAACGATCGTCGACATGGCGTCAGTCCGGGAAATGACTGGTCACGACAAACGCCAGGGCACCGACCAGGACCACGGGAAACGACCACGTGAACAGTGTCAGCGAAAACGGCTGCACCAGCATTGCCATGCCGAGACCGATCAGTGCGGTCGACACTGCCTCGCTGTAACCGCGGCGCAGATAATGTCTTTGTGGCAAAACGGACTCTCGTTTCATTTGCGCACCGCTCCGAAGGTGATGCCGCGCAGCAGATGCTTGCGCAACACGACAGTGAAGATGAGGATAGGCACCACGAAAAGCGTCGTCGCGGCCGCGACGGCCGGCCAGTCCTGACCGCCCTCGCCAATAATGAACGGAATGAACGGCGGCATGGTCTGGGCATCGCCGCTCGTGAGCAGCGACGCGAATGCGTACTCGTTCCATGCGAAGATCAGGCAGAAAATAGCGGTCGCGGCAATGCCCGTGATGGCCTGCGGCAGCACGACCTTAACGAACGCCTGGAGCCGCGTGTAGCCATCTACGAGCGCGGCCTCTTCGTACTCGCGCGGAATCTCGTCCATGAAGCCCTTCAGAAGCCAGACCGCCAGCGATACATTGACCGCTGTGTAGAGCACGATCATGCCGACGTAACTGTCGCTCAGGCCGAGCGCCCGATACATCAGGTAAATCGGAATGGCGACTGCAATCGGCGGCATCATGCGCGTCGACAGAATGAAAAACAGCAGGTCGTCGGCAAGCGGCACCTTGAAACGGGAGAACGCATAGGCCGCCAATGTGCCGAGAAATACCGCGAGAAAAGTCGAGCCAAAACCGATCACCAACGAATTGACGAAGCGCGGCAATACTTTGGACGGGCCGGCAATCACCATGTTTCGCTTGCGTACGTCGCGCTCATACCAGGTCTGCGCGGGCGGAAGACTCGCAATGAATTCCGGCGTTTGCCGCGAACGGATCGTGAACAGATTCACATAGCCTTCCATCGACGGTTGGAACAACACGACTGGTGGATATGCAATGGCATCTTCCTGCGTCTTGAAGCTGGTCAGGCAGATCCACAGAATCGGCAAGATCGCGATCAATGCGTAAGTGATGACAATCGCAGCGGCAAAGCGCTTGCCGCGTGGCGAAGAAGCCACCACCGAATGTTGAGCGGTAGTCGGTCTCATCGCTGTTTCACCCGGTTGAGCGCCTTGACGTAAATATTCGCCGCACCGAATACCGTCACGAACAGAATGATTGCCAATGCGGATGAGTAGCCTGTCTGCCATTTCTCGAAAGCAGCGCGCTTCAGTGTGATCGATACGGTTTCGGTTACCGAACCGGGTCCGCCCGAAGTCAGCAGGTTCACCATGTCGAACATCTTGAAGTTCTCGATGCCCCGAAACAGCACGGCCAGCATCAGGAACGGCAACGTCATCGGCAACGTGATCGACCAGAACTGCCGCCACGGTGTGGCGCGATCCACCTCGGCGGCTTCGTAGATATAGTCGGGAATCGAGCGCAGGCCCGCGAGGCAGATGAGCATCACGTACGGCGTCCACATCCATGTATCGACCATCACGATGGTCCACGGCGCGAGCGACACGTCGCCGATCATCTGAAACGAGCCCGGCGCAATGCCGGTGAAGAAGCCGACGATATCGTTGAACAACCCCGTTTGCGGTTGCAGCAGAAAGGTCCAGAAGTTACCGACCACCGCCGGCGACAGCATCATCGGCAGCAGGATCAGCGTGGTCCAGAAGCTGTGGCCGCGGAACTGCCGGTTGATGAGCAACGCGAGGCCGAAACCCAATAGCACTTCGAGGCCAACCGACCAGAACACGAAGCGCGCCGTTACCTGCATTGCGTACCAGATGTCTTCGTCGGTGAGAATGTCCACGTAGTTGTCGATTCCGACAAAGCGCGCCGGCACGCTCGGCATATTCGATTTGAAGTTCGTGAACGACAGACGCAACGCCCAGATCAACGGAAAGATGTTGATCGCGAGCAGCAGCAGAATTGTTGGAAGAATGAACAGCCACGCAATGGTCCTGTCCGACAATCCAGTCAGACGCGTGTGCGCGCGCGCCGCCGCCGGCGACTTCATTTCCGCCGACGAAAAAGGCTTGTTTGCCAGCATGCCTCGCTCCTTTAAAGGCATCGGCGGCATCCGTGCAGGCGCCGCCGGTCCCGTCCTCGATACGCGCTAGTTCTTGCCTTCCGCCTTGAAGACCTTGTTCCAGTCTTTGACGAGCAAGTCCAGCGCTTCCTTGGCCGTGCCCTTGTCGGCCACCACGTAGTCGTGCACCCGCTTTTGCATGTCGAGCAGGAGTTCCGCATAAGTGGGCTCGGCCCAAAAGTCTTTGACGATCGACATCGACTTCAGGAACGCCGGCGCAAAGGGCGCGCTTTTCGGAAAGTCGGGCGCATCGACCACTGATTTCGCCGCCGAATAACCGCCAAGCTGCCACCACTTCTTCTGGACGTCTGGTTGCGCGAACCACTTGATGTACTCGAGCGCATCGTCTTTATGATCCGAATAAGCGACGACAGAAATGCCCTGCCCTCCAAGCTGCGTGTACTGCTTCGTTTCGCGCGGGTTGACGAAGAAGCCGATCTTGTCGCCGCCCACATTCGGGTCTTTGTAGAGTCCGGGGAAGAATGCAAACCAGTTCATTTGCATGGCCACCTGGCCGGACTTGAAGGCATCCAGCCCTTCCTGCATGTACGCGTTGGTCATGCCCGGCGCCGTGCAGCACTTGTAAAGCGCCTTGTAGTACTCCAATCCCTTGACCGCGCCCGGCGAGTTGACGAAGCCGTCGAGGTGGTACGGCTTCTTCGGGTCCTGATACTCGAAGCCGAAGTTGTAAAGCGCATTGGTCACGCCCATTGTGATGCCTTCGGAACCGCGCTCCGTGAAGATGTAGACACCGTAGACCGTCTTGCCGTCTATCTTGCGGCCCTGGAAGAACTCCGCGGTTTGCTTGAGTTCGTCCAGTGTGGTGGGCGGTTCGAGTTCGCGTTTATACTTCTGCTTGAATTCGGCACGCAGTTCAGGACGAGCGAACCAGTCCTTTCGATACGTCCAGCCCACTGCGTCCGCCATGGCCGGCAACGCCCAGTAATTAGGCGTGTTCTTCGGCCACTCCGCGTAACCCACTACAGTCGCCGGCACGAAGTCGTTCATCGAAATCTTGTTCTTCGCAAAGAAATCGTTGAGCTTCACATAGTGCCCGTTGACTGCCGCGCCGCCAATCCATTGGCTGTCGCCGATGATCAGGTCACATAGTTTGCCATGCGAATTAAGTTCGTTAATGAAGCGATCCGCGTAACTCGTCCACGGCACGAACTCGAACTTCATTTTGATGCCGGTTTTCGTGGTGAAATCTTTCGACAATTCGACGAGTGCATTGGCCGGGTCCCATGCTGCCCAGCATAGCGTCAACTGCTTGTCCTGTGCCTGCGCGCCCGGTGCCATGCCGAGTCCCAACGCAATGATGCCCGCCGCTATTACCCTTGCTGACGTAAGACGTAACATTTGTCTTCTCCTTGTCTTTCCCGGGTCTCCAACCTGCTGTGGAACAGCGCCCATGCGCCGGGTGCTGTATTTGAGCTCAGCGGATTCGCACTGCAATCCGCGTGTCGCGAGCTTCAGGCATGCGCATTCTCACGAAGATAGATTCTGGTTTCCGGCGTTGGAATGGCGAGCGCGCCACGCACGTCGTTAAGACAATTGATCGCAACGAGGCCCGACCAGTGGACGATGCCGCGCACGTCCTGATCGAGGATCACGTCGATAGCACGTTCTGATAACTGCGTGCGCGTCGCCGCAGTGCATTGATGGCCGATCAACACGAGGCGAGCCTTGTCGCCGGATTCCTGCAATGCTCTTGCGATGCCCGAAATGCCGCCACCTGTCGCATAAACGCCAACCAGATCCGGGTGACGCGCAATGAGACCTTGCGCGGCGAGGCCCGCGCCGTCGTCGTCTTCAGTGAAGTCCGGTTCGGCGATCCAGCGCAGATTGCGGAAGTCTTCTTCGAGCACCTGTGAAAACCCGGTACGCCGTTCGAGTTGATCGTGCAGGCGAGATGAGCCCGACAGGACCGCCACCGTGCCGATGCGCGCACCGAGAAAGCGGCCCATCAACGCACCGGCCATGCGTCCTGCGATCCGGTTATCGACGCCGACATATGCTGCGCGACGGCTGGCGGGCAAATCGGAGAAGACAGTGACAACGGGCACGCCTGCATCGCTCGTGTCTTCGATAAGACGTTCGACCGCTGGGTAGTCGAGCGGCACGAGCACCAGCGCGTCGTAGTCGATGACCTGCTGCGCGAAAGCAATGGTGTCGCGATGAGATGAGAAGTCGCACCGGTAAAACGACGGAATGATCCGGTGCTCGCGAAAGAAGCTCGCGGACAGTGCGATGTCGCGCTCGACGTGATCGAGAAAGCGCGAATTGACTTGAGGGAGAACGAAGGCGACGCGATAGGAATTGAGCTTGGCGGGACGACCGCGACTCGCGCGGTCGTCTCGCAGCGCCGCGAGTGCCAGATGCACGCGCTCTGCCGTTTCGGGACGCACGGCCTGGTCGTCGCGCAACACACGATCGACCGTGGCAACGCTCACGCCCGCGCGACGCGCAATCATCATACGTGTAGCCGGCATGTGTCTCCTCCGCTGCCGAGCCCGAACTGCTTTGTTTAATCAAGGTAGTTTTTCCCGCGTGAAATGCAAGTTTTTTCGCAGCAGTAAACGCATCATTTTTGACAGCACGAATGCGCTGCGTCTCCGCATGGGCGTCATGCGTGGGGTGCGTAGTATGAGGAAATGAATTGGGCTTTACCGCGCACGAAGGCGCGGTAAAGCAGCAGATTGCAATGAAGCGGCAGTCAAGCCGAAAGACCCAACACCGTCAGGACGAACCGAAGACCGAAAAAGCACGCCGACGAGCACAGTGGCAACGCAATCATCACCGAACCGTGCCGGAGACCGATCACGCAAGCGATCGACCAGAGGCGCGAGGCGGATCCGAGCAGGACGGCGACGCTGCGCTCGACGCCGTTCATGATCGTTCCACCACCACTTCGAGATACTCGCTCGGCAGCACGAGGGTCGCGTCGCCGGACCGGTTGCGGCTCTTTATCAAGGTCATCAGATCGCTGAGAAGCGCTGCTTGCCGCTCGCCGTCGAGTGCGCCAAATGCCTTGTTCACCGGTCCATAAAACGTGCGGAAGACTTCGACGAAATGTTCTGGGGAGCGGTAACGGAACGTGAAATGGCGGCTGTTCGCGTCGATCTTCCGGGTCTTGCCTTCAAACAGTGTTTCCAGCCGCGCCTTCGTGCCCCACAGCGCAGGCGATGCCACGCCCACGGGTGGCGGAATGTGCATGCCGATTGTCTTGAACACCTGTCCGATGAAGCTATCCGGTGTCCAGTTCGCGAGGCCGATGCGGCCGCCCGGTTTGCACACACGAGCCAGTTCAGCCGCTGCCTTCTCCTGGTCCGGAGCGAACATCACACCGAACGTCGACATGACGATATCGAACGAGGCGTCCGGGAACGGCAGCGCTTCCGCGTCCGCTTCCTGAAACTTGACGGCAAGACCCTCTGCTTGTGCCCGGGCACGGCCGGCGTCCAGCAGTGAGGCGACATAGTCAGTGGAGGTGACATCGCACCAGCGGCGCGCGGCCGCCAACGTTGCATTGCCATTGCCTGCTGCAACGTCGAGCACGCTCGAACCGGCGCGTAGGTCAAGCGCTTCGCACAGAGTTTCACCGACGATCTGCAGCGTCGTGCCGACGACAGCATAATTGCCGGTCGACCACGCGGCCTGTTGACGGACCTTGACGGCAGCGAAGTCTGCGACGGGCGAAAAAGAAGAATCGACTGCGGACATAAACGACTCCTGAGAACCAAGGGCAGCGGTGAGTCAATGCTCGAAGTTGCTGCCATTCAGATGACGCCGCGAACTTGCACTGCGAGAAGGCCCGCGCGACGATCGGGCGAATCGAACCTGAACCGCGAGGTGCAATGGTTATTCGGCGACGCTGATACCCGAGCCGCCCATTTCCCCCGGCAGATCTTTTTGCTTGGGCAGACCGTCTTTCATTCGAAGGCGCGACTCCGTGTAATGAACGTGCACACCGGGTTCATATGGGAAGTCGGCGATGACCGCGGCGTACACGTCGATCAGTTCGAGCCCGGGATGTTCGGTAAAGAGATGTCCACCACATGACTTGCACCACTTGCGATAGCTATGCGGCGTCTTGTTGTAAGTGCCGATATCATCGGCGCCGCGAGTAACGTTTAGCGCCTCGGGCTTCCACAGCGTGAATGCATTGACGGGCGCCGCCGACCAGCTTCGGCACGACTCGCAATGGCAATAGCCCATGCCCGCAGGCTCGCCGGTTACCGTGAATTGCACTGCGCCGCAAAAGCATTGACCGCGATAAGTCTCTGGGTAACTCATGTCGTTCTCCTGATGGTGTAAGTCGACGCTATACCGTTCGTTGTTGCGGATTCGCGTGAGTGCTAGTATCGGGACGCAAGCCATATCGGTGAATGACCGGTCGTCCAGATGTTTTGCGCAGGACGCCGAAACTGATGGACAACACCATGGATGCTCTTTCCGACGTACTTCGCCTCGTGCATCTAAGTGGAGCGGTGTATCTAAGCGCAGACTTCACTGCACCCTGGTGTGTTTTCGGCGAGGCGACCCGGGAGTTGTGCGTGTCGTTTCTTCCGCGTGCGGAGCGCATCGTCTCCTATCACCTCATCACCGAAGGAAGCTGTCGCGCACGACTCGTCGACGACCCCTCCTCCGCTATCTGCGTCGATGCCGGAGAACTTCTCGTGGTGCCGCAGGGTGAAGCGCATCTAATGGGCAGTTCGCTCGAACTCGAACCGGCGCCCTCTCACCAGATGCTGTCGCAGTATCTGGAAACCACACCGGGCGACGTGATCAGGTTGAGTTACGGTGGGGGCGGTGCGAAGACGCGGCTCATTTGCGGCTTCCTCGCCTGCGACGACACGCTGACCAATCCGGTGCTGTCGGCATTGCCCCGTATGTTCAAGATCGACATGCGCAACGACGCGAGATCCGCGTGGCTTGAGTCATCGTTGAAACTCGCGGCTTTAGAAGCAGCTGAATGGCGCGTAGGCAGCGCGATCGTGCTCGGTCGTTTGTCCGAACTGCTTTTCGTGGAGGCGGTACGGCGTTGTGTCGATTCGCTGCCTGCGGACCGCAAAGGATGGCTGGCCGGCGTCAGCGATCGTTTCGTGGGACGATCGCTCGCGTTGATGCACGCGCAACCGGCGCATGGCTGGACGGTCGATGAACTTGCCCGCAAAGCGGGCCTCTCGCGTTCGGCGCTTGCACAGCGCTTTACTCAATTGCTCGGCCAGCCACCGATGCAATATCTGGCGCGCTGGCGTCTGCAAATCGCGGCACAGGCGTTACGTGACGGAGCGCAGTCGCTTACGGCTATTGCGGAGCGGGTCGGCTACGAGTCGGAGGCGGCGTTTAATCGCGCGTTCAAGCGGGAATTCGGTTTGCCGCCCGCCAGTTGGCGACGCAGCCACTTGACGACGGACGGCCACGATTCGATGTCCGACTCGGCCGATGCGAGTTTTCTCTCAGGCGAACGTTCGCCCGACGTCGGCGGCAAGGCCGGCGTCAGCGGAATCTCGCCTCTATAAAGCGGTTCTAGGTGCGGCGGAAATAGAACATCCGGCCAATATCGAACGACTCATGAAGCACATGCAGAGGGAATGGCGTCGTGAGAATGGCCAGTTCTTTCCGCCGTTCAGGCGACCTTGCGGCGCAGCCGGCGTGCATAGAGCCAAACCGCGGAAACCAGATAATAGATTGCGCCCACCGCGGCGTATCCTGCTATGCGTGAGATAGCCGGGGGCATCGCCACTCCGGCTTGCACGATGAAGTAAGCACCTGCCAGCGCCGATTGTGCGCCGCTCAGAACCATCGCCCATTGCGCCGAAGAGCGCTTCCAGCGGCGCAGCGCAGTTCCGAGTTGCAAGAGCCCTGACAGTATCGCCCACGCCCCGAAGACGCCAAGCACCCAGCTCATACTGGTTCTCAACGCCAGAATTACTGCGATCGCCGTGATGACGCTGATGACAATGTTGATTGCTTGCGTGCGGCTTTCCGCCATTCCGCCGCTGCGCGACATGTCGAAGTAATTGGCCAGCGCGTCCCATGCGGGATAAAGAAACAGTAGAGCCGCTGTCGCCTCCGGTGAGCGTTGCCCGACCGAAAAAGCAAGCGCGACCCAAACCGCTGAAAACGCGGTCCGCATAAAGTAGTAACGCGTTAGCCAGTGTTCTTCTCGAACGCTATTGGCATTCATGGGATGTTCATTCATTGCAATTCCTTTTCTGATCTCCGCTACGGTGGCGCCTCGTCAGCGGCTTTCATACGTAACGCTCGTGACGGCCCAACTTACATCGGGGGTGCCACTCCGTCCTTCTCCACGACGATCTGCAGCCCCTTGTAGGCGGCACCTGCGCCGTGGCTCGCCACGACGAACACCCGCTTGCCCGAGGTCAGTTCGTCGCGTGTAGCGGGAATGAGCGTGACGACCGGCGCGTTCGCGGGCACCGTAACGGTGTTATTGCCGCCCTTGTACGAAAGCTTGAGGTCGCGACCGCTGGTACCCTGCACGACCGTATCGACGTTCGCGTTTGTCATCGAGCTATTCGCGCCCAGGTCCCAGGCATAGTGACCTTCGGCAGTTCCTCGCGCGGCCTCGGGAAACACGAGCACTTCCTTCGCCACGAGCTTGCCGTCGGCGCCTGGCATTGCGGCGGCCCCCACGTAAGTACCGGGTTTGATATCCGAAAGCTGTACGGCTTTCACCGCATTCAGGCCGGTTGAATCGTCTACTGCGATGCTGACCGTTTCGCCGCTGCGCCGGTGTACCTGAAGCGTGCCGGCCGAATACGACTGGATGGTGCCCCTGATCCGTTCGGGCTTGTCCGCCGAGGGTTGAGCGAACGAGGCGTTAGCGAGCGTGAGGGCAATCGCCGAAACGACGAGTTGAAGTCGGAAAGACATGGATACTCCGTGTGTAGTCGGGTCTGATCGGTGGTAACAATCGCGTGACAGCATCGCATTTCGCGCTCTTCGGCGGCATCGGTCAGATGACCGACCCTTCCTCACAACGCGGGATCGCATATAGTTACCAGTCGTTCCCAAAGTGATTGTTCACATGACCCCAACGATCGACGACGATGCTGGTCACACGCCGCTGCGCGTATTCGATTCCGTGAAGGCGCTCGCCTTTATCGGCGATCTGAGCATGGGCCAGCCAACCGACCATTCGCTGCGCACAGGATGGCTCGCAGCGCGCCTTGCCGAGGCCGCCGGCATCGACGCGACGGCATGCGACACCGTCCGCGAGGCGTCGATGCTGCGCTGGTCAGGGTGCACGGCGAACGCAGCGGGCTTCGCAGACGTTTTCGGCGATGACATCACAAGCCGCGTCGCGATGCTCGAAGGTCGCGTCGACTGGATCGAGCCGCTCGAGG
Source organism: Paraburkholderia caledonica (assembly GCF_000383275.1). Classification (NCBI taxonomy): domain Bacteria; kingdom Pseudomonadati; phylum Pseudomonadota; class Betaproteobacteria; order Burkholderiales; family Burkholderiaceae; genus Paraburkholderia; species Paraburkholderia caledonica. The sequence continues at coordinate 36,733 of NZ_KB911049.1, forward strand.
CGCTAGGCGGCGTCGCCGCGGTGCTCACGCCGCTCGCGCAAATTCACTGTGAGGTGTCGGGCGAAATCGCGCGCATGCTCGGTCTGGCACCCGCAACCGAAACTGCATTGCGGCACATCTTCGAAACGTGGGACGGCAACGGGCTCCCCGCGCGCCTGGAGGGAGCGGCGGTGCCGGTTCCGGTGTACGTAATCGGGCTCGCCGGCGATCTGGAGGTCTTCGCCCGCACGTATGGTGTGGAACGGGCGCTCGGGCTGCTTGCACAACGCGCCGACACCCGCTATCCGGCGCGGCTCGTCGACACCGCCGCGCGCCATGCGCCCTCCTGGCTGACGGAACTGGATCAGCTGTCCCCTGCGGATCTCGACGCCGCGTTGACGACATCGCGAATGCAACAGGCGACGTCGGCTGAATTGATCGCCGACGTGATCGACCTGAAGCTGCCGTGGATGACCGGCTTCTCGCGCGCAGTGGCCGCGACGGCAGCGGCAGGCTGTGCGCGGCTCACGCCGGACGAAGCGGCGCACCGGCGCGTCTATCGCGCGGGTTTGATTCACGGTATCGGCCGCGCGGCGGTTCCAAACAATGTCTGGAACATGGCCCGAGGCCTGCCGCCGAGCGCCTGGGAAAAAGTGCGCCTCGTCCCTTACTGGACATGGCGCGCGGGCCAGCAGGCCGGGGCGCTCGGCGAAGCGGCCGAGCTTGCGTCGCATGCGTACGAACGGCTGGACGGCTCCGGCTATTTTCGTGCGGCGCGCAATGCGGCGTTATCGCTCGAGGCGCGGATACTAGCGGCGTCGGTGGTGTGGGTCGCGTTGCGCTCGGCGCGTCCGTGGCGTGCGGCATTTTCCGCCGACGCAGCGGCGAAGCAGTTGCGCGACGAAGCGGCAAGCGGCCGGCTGGATGGCCACGCGGTGGAGGCAGTGCTGGGTGACGGCGCGGCCGCCGCCCGACGCGCTCCCAGTGGCACGTCTCAAGGTGCACGCCTCTCTGCCCGCGAGATCGATGTGCTGCGCGCCATTTCGCGAGGCGCGAGCAACAAGGAAGTCGCGCAGGAGTTGGCGCTCAGCCCGAGCACGGTGCGCACGCACGTGGAGAGCGTGTTTCGCAAGCTCGAATGCTCAACGCGCGCGGTGGCCACGCTCAGGGCATCGGCAATGGGCCTGCTGTGATCGCTCGACTCGTGCAGCGGCTCCGACGCTCAACCTGGAGCCGCGGCTAGCACGATGTCCGGGGCGCCTCCCGCCTGAACCATGATGTAGACGACATCGTCTTCCGTCTCGTTCTTGACGTGATGAACGACACCCGGATCGACGTTGAAGAAATCACGCACTCTTGTGCTCTTGACCAGGCCGCCGATTTTCGTCTCCACAGTCAGCACTCCGCTGACTACGAGAAAGCGGTCACTGACGTTGCTGTGGTGATGCCATTGCGTCTCGCCGCCCGCGCGGACAGTCGTTTTAGCGACGGTGTAGCCGTTCTCCCGTAGCAAGGTTTGATATGCGACGTTGCTATTGGCAAGAGGAATATCCTTATCGTCCATCCTGATGATTCCGTGAAGAGTTAGAAGAGAATGCGAGCGCGGCGGCAACGGCAAAAGGATCTCATGTCAGCAACCGCGGCGGTACCGGTCAAACGACCGATAACTTCCGCATTGCCGTTGCGCTGACTGTCGATCAGGGACAGCAGCCCGCCTAGCCCGGCGTCGGCCACTTTTCTTCGGCCTTGGCGAAAAGCTGGTTGAGTTCGTTGCCGCTCGCCGCGTCTTTCGTGTAGCCGAAGGTGCCGTGATCGCGTATCTCATGCGCGGCGCGCAGTAACGCGCCAAGGGCCGCGCGCGCGAGCGAACCGCCGACGCTCACGCGCCGCACGCCCATCGCGCGCAATTCGTCGACGCTGAGCAGAACGCCCTGCAAACCCATCAACACGTTGACGGGACGCTTCAGCGCGCCGACCACGGCGGCGATTTCCTCGCGCGTCTTGAGGCCTGGCGCGTACAGCACGTCGGCGCCGACGGCCTCGTAGGCCTGCAGGCGGCGAATCGTGTCGTCGAGATCCGGGTGGCCAGCGAGGTAGTTCTCCGCGCGCGCGGTCAGCGTGAAAGGAAAAGACTGTGCGCGGGCCGCTTCGACGGCGGCGCGCACGCGTTCGACAGCCGCCTCGAATGGGTAGATCGGTTCGTCGGCGCGGCCGGTCGCGTCTTCGATCGAGCCTCCCACCACGCCTGCCCGGGCCGCCTGGCGGATGGTTTCCGCGCAGTCTTCCGGCGCATCGCCAAAACCGTTTTCCAGATCGGCGCTGACCGGCAAATCGGTCGCGGCCACGACTTCAGCGAGGTGAATCATCATCTGCGCGCGGCCCACGGCGTTATCCGGCAAGCCGCGCGAAAACGCGTAGCCTGCGCTGCTGGTCGCGAGCGCCTTGAAGCCGGCCAGCGCGAGGAGCCGCGCCGAACCGATGTCCCACGGGTTGGGAATAACGAACGCGTCCTGCGCTGCATGCAGCGCCTGGAATTGCGCTGCTTTTTCGGCCTGGGTTGTCATGGCGATGCCATTGGAAAAGCGCCGCGCCGGCGAAAGATGCCGGCACTGCGGCGTGGGTTGCGCGGAAGTTTCGATGCGCGGCGAACAATGCAGGGCAGCATTGCACGTCGCCGGTTGCCGATGCCCGGCTCAGGTTTCGAGCTTCGCGTCCATTGTGATGGTGGCGTTCAGCACCTTCGACACCGGACAACCCGCCTTGGCGTCCGCGGTGGCTTTGTCGAACGCAGCCTTGTCGCCGCCAGGAATTTTCACCGCTACGTCCAGATGCACGGCAGTGATCGTGAAGCCGCCGCCGTCTTTGTCGAGCGTGACCGTTGCAGTGGTGCCGATGCGTTCCGGCGAAATGCCCGCCTTACCCAACTCCGCCGAAAGCGCCATCGAAAAGCAGCCCGCGTGCGCAGCCGCGATCAACTCTTCCGGATTCGTGCCGATGCCGTCCGCGAAACGCGTGGAAAACGAATATTGAGTCTCCTTGAGGACGCCGCTGTCGGTGGAAATGGAGCCCTTGCCGTCCTGGAGACCGCCTTGCCAGACTGCTGATGCCTTGCGCTTCATCGTTCTCTCCTGTTGTGCCCTGCTTCACGCGCTGCACGACTGATCGCAATGCCCGCCGCAACGGTCCCGCCCGGATTTTCCGCGGCTTTGGCATGGGTCGCGAGTGCGGCGCTGCGTGACAGGCGCGGACGTGGACCGACCTTCATGATAGGCGCTTCCGTGTGCCAATGCCGTGACGGTGACATGCGCCGCCGCGCCGCGGCCGTTGAAGGCTACTCGGCGAACGGCAGGCTTTGCTGGCCGATGGCGCGCATGCCGAACACCATCAAGGCACGTACACGCCTTTCGCGTGCAGCGACTGCTCGGCGATGCTCAACTGTTCGACGGCGTCCGCGCCTTCCAGTGCAAGAAGATGCGCAACGAGCGATTCTGCGATCGCCGTGGCCGCGACTAGCGATGGAAAGAAAGACGGGCTTTCGTGCGCGAAGATCAGCACCTTGTCCGCGTTCAGTGCAATCGGCGAAACGGCGCTGTCGGTAATGGCAATGAGCTTGCTGCCTTTTTCGAGCGCGGCTTCCGCGACGCGCGCGGCTTCGACCGAATACGGCGCGAAGCTGATGACAATGGTGGCGCTATCGCGCTCCACCGTGCGAAGTTGCATTTCGAGCGTGCCGGCCTCGCCGTTGAGCAGCGACACCGACGAGCGGAAAAACCGGTAGCCGTACACGAGTCCGAACGCGACCGGATAGCACGAGCGGAAACCGGCAACATGAACGTGCGGCGCACGCCGCAGCAAGCGCGCTGCCTCCACGATCACGCGGCCGTTGTGTGCCGCGGTGACTTCGAGATTATGTTGCTGCGCGACGAGGAGATCGTTGGCCAGCGCGTCCTTCGATTTGACCAGCGAGCGAGCGCGGCTCGTGAGCGGTTCGGGCCGCGTGCGCACGCGCGCGACGAACAGGTTGCGCAGTTCGTTCCAGCCGGGAAAGCCGAGTTGCTGTGACAGGCGTACGAGCGACGCCGGTTGCACTTGCGCACGCTCGGCGACCTTGCGCATCGACGAGACCGCGACCTCGTCCGGATGGTCAAGCAGGAATGCCGCGCCCATCTGAAATTGCGGACTCAGTTCGGAAAAGCGCGCCCGGATCAGGGCGGCGAGCTGGTCGAAACTGTCTGGCATGCGATGGCCCGGAGCAGAGTTGAGAACGGGGGATGAGTGACAACAAATGTTACCACTGGGGTGGGCCGGGTTTTTTTGGTGCTTGATGAAATTCGGCCAACGCCAACCGCCGTGCAATCAATAGGTTCGCGGGAAGCGCTTGCAAACAAAACTGGCCTGCGAGGAAGCAGTTGCAAACGATATCTGGCCTGCTCGAAAACCTATACTCGCTCTGGGGACATGCGATAGAAGAGGGAGAAGTTTCCGCAAGAGCCTGATGCATCGAGTGCGCCAACTACTCTTCCGGCCCGTCCTGGAAGCCGTTCGCCGCGTCCGGGGCTATGCCAAGCATGCGAAGCGTGTCTTCTATGAGGTCGACCTCCGCCTGCATGCGCTCCATAGAGCCAACCGGAAGGTCCTCTGGCATCATCTTCCCTTGCGCCTTCCGAATGGCGTCGACGGTCACGCAGAATGCGAAGGCCGCCAGATAATCGTTGTCCTCCACGTCTTCTCTCTGTCAGTAAATACAACAGGCTAAATATCGACCAAATTTCATCTTTCTTGATGGCACTGGAACGTCTACTCGAAAAGGTGCGGCAATTCCCCGCTCTGGAGCAATATCCGCCTTCCTGATAGACGGCATCCGGGCGTCCTCCAGTGCGCCGTACTTTAATGTGACTATGTCGGTGCCAGCATCCACCTTTCTGGCCTCTCGATCGCTGAGGGGGGTTCGAAGACATCTGCGAAGCCGACGGCATGAACATCACGGCATTTACTTCTACAACCGGGCGCCGTTGGTATAGATGTCTACCAGGAGGTTGCGATGCAGATTGTCACTGCCTTGGGTCATGCGCTGTGGATGGCCTTCACGATGTTGTGGCAGATTTTCTGGGGATTGAGTCTCGGCTTCCTGTTCTCTGCTGTGATTGAAGTTGTTGTCTCGAAGTCTGAGATGTCGAAGCTTCTGCCTGACGCGTCGCCTCGCTCGCTGACGATCGCCAGCCTCCTCGGTGCCGCGTCCTCATCATGTTCTTATGCGGCCGTCGCGATGGCCCGCTCCATTGTGCGTAAAGGGGGCGACTTCACCTCCGCGATGGCGTTCCAGTTTGCAGCCACGAATCTAGTGCTCGAACTTGGTGTGCTGATGTGGGTGCTGATTTCCTGGCAGTTCGCCGCTGCTGAATTCATCGGCGGCCCCATCATGATTATCGTGCTAGTGCTGCTCTTCCGTTTCTTCCTCAGGCAGTCGCTGAAGAAGGAAGCTATTGAGCAAGCAGATAAGGGCATCGCGGGCAGTATGGAGGGGCATGCGGCCATGTCGATGGGCGAACAGCACGGCACCTGGAAGGAACGTCTCTCATCGAGAGACGGGTGGATAGCAATCAGCCATAGTTACGTGATGAACTGGGCGATGCTGTGGCGCGACATCGGGATCGGGTTGCTAATCGCTGGCGCACTCGGCGCCTGGGTGCCGGACAGCTTCTGGCAGAAATTCTTCCTTGTCAGTCATCCGACGGTGGCAATGATTTGGGGCGCTTTTGTCGGCCCCTTTATTGCGGTTGCGTCGTTCACCTGCTCCGTTGGAAATGTGCCGCTCGCTGCAGTGCTGTGGAATGGCGGTATCAGCTTCGGCGGTGTCGCCTCCTTCATCTTTGGCGACCTCATCATCCTTCCTATTCTCAACATCTACCGGAAATACTACGGCGGCCGGATGACGGTGTTCCTCGCTGTGACCTTCTATCTTGCGATGGTCTCAGCGGCCCTCGTGGTCGAAGCACTGTTCCAGTCACTCGGATGGGTCCCGACGCAACGGCATACAGCAGTCGTGGACGCAGCAATTACCTTCAACTACACCACCGTGCTGGACATCGTTTTCGGCGTCGTATTCATCGCTCTCGGCATTGTCTTTTTCAGAACCGGCGGTCCCCGCATGATGCGCATGATGGAGGGAGGCGAGCACGAACACGCCGCTCATGGGCATCACGCCGCTCATGACAACGCGCATCACCATCATCACGACCCGTCCAACTGATTTCACTGCAAGTGAGCTTCAGTATGAAAACTTACGTTTTCTCAACGCAATGTCCGTCTGTGCTGGCCATGCGTTCGATTACTCACGAAATCACTTCAAGCGATCGCTATGGTTGTCGGGCTGGCGACACCGCTGCCCTCTTTTCGTATCGCTCGACCGTATCACGTGCGGGCATCTAAACCGCCTATACTTGCAAACCATCCGCCGAAATCGATCGACGGGGAAATCGGCAACAGAGTTCAGAACATATGGCATATCAGGGTATTGAAATCGCTCAACTGCGCGCGCAACAAGAAGCATTGGACAAGCAACTGGCTGAAGCCAGGGAACGAGAGACCCTCCTCGTGTTGAACGAAATCGTGCAAAAGATGGGTGAGTATGGCATCACCGTCTCCGAGCTGACGGGGCGCAAGGTAGGCGTTCAGGCAAATGAGCTGGAAGCAAAGTACCGCGACCCCATAAGCGGCTCGACGTGGAGCGGCCGTGGGCGAGCACCCGCCTGGATTGCAGGCAAGGATCGCAATGAGTTCTTAACGGACAAGAAAGCCGCTTCGCACGCCAGCGCGCAAGGCGTGCTGTTTTCTGAAGGGCATTGAACAAGTCGCGTTGCTTTACTGTTCCGTCTGCGGTTGTAGCCTCGGGAGAAATCAACGTCTCGCTTCGCTGACGCGGGGACGGTCGCTGCGCACGCAGCGCAACTCGAGGCGCGGACAACATCAATTTGCGCTTCGCAGATTGCGCGACTAGGCGCAGCCAACGCGCAACGCGTTGTCACTTCGCGAACGGGAGCGCACTGCCACGCCGCAAAGCCGTCAAGCGGACGTTGTCTCAGCAGGCAGCGCCGTCGCGCCCTGTCATTTCTTGGCGCGCCTCCATCGGCGGTCGAGCCGGGATTTCGCGTAAGACACGGCGTATTCGCACGCGGCTTTTTCGGTAGGAAAGCGTTTCAGCGGCCCATAGGCGCGCTGTTTGCCGAGGCTGGTGGTAACGATGGCAATCGCGGCATAACCGTTCCCGGATAGGGACGCGACGGGCACTATGGTTGCGCCCGCGTACTCGACCGGCGTTGCGTGCATGGCTAGGTACCTCCCAAGTCTGCAAGGCTAGCAATGGGTGGCGGCGAATTATGTGCGCACCCTCACAAACTCGTCCGGCGCTCACCAGCGAGTTCGCATTACGACAACAAAGCCCACACGATCATCCGCGGACTTCAGCGTGATCTCATGTCGATATCGCTGTCGGAACTCAAATTCTGTCTCTCTATTGTCAGTTGCGAAACCAGCGATAGCAACTGCTGAACATCCACCGGCTTTTGAACGTAGGCGTCGAAAAGGGACGCGTGGGTGTCGGTCGGCTGCGGGCCATCGGAGAGCCGGATGACACGGAAGCGTTCGCCCGGCTGCGCGTGTCGTTGCAACTTACAAAGGGCGATTGCGTCTACCGTCTTCGAGTCAGTGACGACGATGTCCGGAAGTCTCCCTGCCACCATTTCCAACGCCTCCAGGCAATCGAGCGCCGTCATGATGTGATGACCGTCGGCCTCCAGAGAAAGTCGCAGGACCTCAATCAGATCGGGCTCTTTGCCTACCAACAATATTCTGCTCATGGCTTCCCCGCATAACTGCTTTGCAGGCGCGCATGGGTCGTGCCTGGAGTCCTCTGTATGCGAGAACTTGTACTGAAGCTTCAGTGACTAAGTCCCGCCTGCGCACCGCGCGACAACGATATGCGTAATCCGGCTAGCGAGGTCCCAGGCTTCATGGCTCGTCTACGGGGCAGCGGAACTCAGTTCTTCAACCGGAGCATGGCGTCGCAATTGGCCGACGATGACGCGCAAGGATAAGATGCTGCGGGACGAAGCGTTGCGCCGGAAAGGCTGATCTATTCTGAAGCGGATGCAGCGAATGGAGATATTCGATGGACGACCGATTTGACAGACGAGAACTGCTACTGCACCTCGGAGACATGCTCGAAGCTCTGGGCTGCCTAAGCCGCGCCGGTACACCCGACACGCCGGTGGTACACCTTGCCGCGGAACTGCATTTGTTCCGGGATTTTGGGTTCCTGCGAACGCTCGCGCCGAACATGACGGTGGCCGATTTCAGCGCACGCGTCGCCAGCGCGTTCTTCCTGTGGCCAAAGGAACTGCTCGATACCGAACTCAACCGCAAAGCTCTTGCGTCGACCGTTCAGCACGAGCTCTTTGACGGGAACCCCGACGGCTGGAACGCTTATGTCGGCCACCTTCGGAAAAAGGTCGCATGGTTTGGGGACCGGCTTGCCGGCAAAGCGGATGACGCGGGGGACGAACGATCGCATAGCGCCGCGGAGGCGGTAACTTCGGTCGCGGCCGCGCCGTCCGACGCGCAGAATGCGCCCCAGGCGCGAAGGGGCTGGCCCTGGCCCGACCCGAAGACAACGCGTTGACCCACTGCCCTCGTGGCGCTCAAGCTACTGGCCGCCTTGCTTCGGGGCGTTCCGCGGCATATTGACGTCGCTGTTCGCGCCACTACGAGTGCCCATATTGAGACCATTAGTCTTGCTGTGAGTGGAACGACCTATCGACGGACCAATGCGCGCCTCATTGGCGCCAGTGCCCTTGGCATCAGGAGAGCTGTCGGTACTCCCGGTTGGAGCCTTTGCCAAACCGGCGCCGGCACCGGGCGTTGCCGTCCCGCCCGCAGGCCGGCCAGTTTGTGCGTACGCTGCGACCGACAGCGCGACCGCGAGAACTGAAGCGCAAAAAGTCTTAACGATGTAGTTCATGATGCACCTGGAAAGAAAACGTCTCGTGCAAGCGTCTGCCGTGCACACGATCCTCGGCGCATAGTTCGTGCCTTATTCCGCTGATTGTTTGCGGATACGCAAGCGCTTGCTAACGCATGCGGAAAACAGCCAGGTATGCAGGTGTCAGTTACCCGGTTTTGACCCGAGCAACAGAATGTCCACCAGTCGCTTCGCACTTTGCTGCCAGTCGGGAGCCGAAGCGACATTCGACACGCCGACCAGTGCACGCAGCAAATCAAGTGGTTCCAGGTCTGCCCGGACGTCTCCACTCTCGACCGCACGTGACACAAGCGTCTGGATTGCCGCCTTGATTTGCTTTCCGGAATACTCGAACAGCTCGCTCGTCGCCCCACCGACGATCGAGTTCAGCGCCGGCGCAATTATTTTTTTGGTCGCAATGTAGTCGACGAAGAGCAGCATCCATTCTCTCAGCGCCTCGTCGGCAGGCAACTCCTGGGTAAGCCGTCGCTCCTCTTCCGCCAGGCTTTCGACCTCGGCGCGGTAGACGCTCTCGAGTAACGCCTCGCGGGTTGGAAAGTGGCGATAGAGCGTCCCGGGGCCTACGCCAGCCTGCCGCGCAACCTCCTCGAGGCTAATGTCACCTCCTTCACTGGTGAAGGCTTTCTTTGCCTCTTCAAGGATGCGCTCACGGTTGCGTAGCGCGTCGGCTCGTGGCTTTTTCTCTTTAGGCGTGGACGCAGTCATGGTGCAATTCGCACTTGCAAACGGAGGGACACTCCGCTTAGTATATTGAAAACGGAGACATCCTCCGTTTTATTGAATTGTAAAAGTGGCCTCATCTTACAGTGACGGGAGAAGGCATGACGAAGCAGTTAGGAGCGACATCGACGACTGACGATGTGTTGTCGGGCATACGGCTCGATGGAAAGCGGATTCTCGTCACGGGTGCATCCGCGGGGCTTGGCGTTGAGACCGCGCGAGCCCTCGCGGCACACGGTGCGACCGTGGTCGGCGCTGCGAGAGATCTGGACAAAGCAGCACGTGCAATCGCCGGTGCGCGGCAGGAAGCCGCTGCGGGCGGTGGCAGCATCGAACTGGTTGAACTGGACCTGGCGAGCCTTGCCAGCGTTCGGGCCTGCAGTGACAAACTGCTCGCCGAGGCCAAGCCGTTTGACATCATCATCGCCAATGCGGGCGTCATGGCTACACCTCCGGGAAAGACCGCGGACGGCTTCGAGACGCAGTTCGGCACCAATCACCTCGGGCACTTCGTGCTCGTGAACCGGCTCGCGTCCCTGCTCCCGGACGGAGGACGCGTGGTGATGCTCGCATCTTCGGGGCACCGGTTCGCGAATGTCGACCTCGATGACCCGGGCTTCGAGCGCACGCCCTACGACCCGTTCGTGGCATATGGCCGATCCAAAACAGCAAACATTCTTTTCGCGGTTGCGTTCGACCAGCGTCATCGAGCCCGAGGCGTACGAGCGGCGGCTGTCCATCCCGGTGGAATCCAGACTGAACTGGGACGACACATGGGCGAAGAACAGCTGACTAATATGGTGGAGGCGATCAACAAGCAGCTCGCTTCTGAAGGGAAGGCGCCTTTCCAGTTCAAGACCATCCCACAAGGCGCGGCGACGTCTGTGTGGACTGCTGCAGTCGCGTCGGCCGATGACATCGGCGGCCGGTACTGCGAGAACTGTCATGTGAGCGGAGTTGTTCCTGACGATGCCGTGATTACCCCTGTTAGCGAGGGCGTTCGAAGCTATGCGCTCGACCCGGCCAACGCAGCGGCGCTCTGGCGTAAGAGCGAGCAGATGGTAAACGAAACGTTCGCTGCACCGGTCTGAGCACAGTGGAAGGTCGGCTCGCCGGCCTGCATCGAAGCTCCCTCGTCTTGTCGCAGTCGATTCCGGGAAATAGTTTTCCCCTCAGTGACGTTGAAAGACTCTGCGAGCACGCACTAAAGACACACGCATCAATGCTGTCCGGCGTTCAGCAGCATCCAGATCCGCCGCGTCGGCGGACCCGCGAGGATTCGCGCAAACACACCGCGACAACGAAGGCACGTGTAGTGTTCCTCGGCTCGCGCATCTTTAACGGCGCCCGCACCGTTGAGCGTCAGGTCTTGATGCGGGGGCTCGGTCGCCGGCATCCCGTAGAGGTCGGCGCACCGTGCACAGGGTTGAATCCAAAGGTCCATTTGTCAGTTGTCGATGATTTGCGAGGAGTCGCGCGGGCCGCCCTTGCTCGTTGCGGAGGTTGTTCTCGCCCTGAGAAGGCGGCGCTGCGCACCCGCAAGCTTACTCGTGTGCCGGGTTCGCGGCTTGATGACGGTTCTCTTGCGACCGTTTATCAACGACGCCTAGGCGAGCCGCCACTTCGCTTACGACGGATGACAAACGCGCCAAACGCGGCCGCGATAAGGACAAGCACCGTCAGTGCGGTTGCCAACCCTGTCGCACTTCGAGGTTCGCGGGCGCCTGTGGCAACCGCAGCGGCCGCCGGGGACGACGCCTGACTGGCGACAGGTTGCGGCAGCGCTACGCCGGCCGCACTGCCTTGACGCACGAGCGATGCCTCGGATGTCGGCGATGCCTGTGACGCAGGCAACGCTCCGGCGTCGGACGTGAGAGCAGCCGCATCGGATGCCGGTCCGACAGGAGCGAAATCTGTTGACGAAGCGATCGCCGGAGCAGCCGCGGCGTTCGCCGAAATGGACCGGGCCATCGTTTTCCATTGCGCGAACACTGTGTCGATACAGTGGACGTCGGTGCAAGCATTACGCGCTTGCCGCCATTGCGCGAGTTGCCCGGATGACAGCTTTCCGCTGCTGAGCAGCGCTTGCTGCTCAGCGACGATATCGTCGTACTCGTTATTCAGAATGGCGTGGTCGCATATGACGCGCTCTGCCGGCTGGCGGGTTGCAGCGCATTGAATGTCACTCGCCCACGCACGCGTCGAAGCGAGGGCTGCCGTGAACAGCAGAAGGCCGAAATACTTTCTCGAACGCACCAATCCTCCTTTAACCGATCAGGCGCATGACGCCATTTGAAACGATCACCGAGCGTTCTCCCTTGATGGCCGCGAGCAACATCATTCGGTTGAAAAGACAACAGCCGCCACGCCGCCGACCTCGGTGAAGCTGCGAGCAAAGCGATACGTTTGACCGTCGATCTGCATGAGATTCACCCCCGAAGAAGTCGACTCGAGCATCTCATTGGCAAGCGCCGTGGATATCGCGCCAATCTGCCTGAGTTCCTCACGCGGCCCCTCGGGATTGCCCAGATAGACGGTACAGAGATCGTTCGTGTGCCGCATCATGACGACGCTGCTAGCGCCGTCAAGAGACCGTTCCAGGTATCCAGCGAGTGTCTGGAGCGCTTCCGGTATCTGCGCCGACTGCTCGCCCAACAAGTTGTCGTCATTCGTCACTTTTGCCTCCCTTGCCCGATTGGCCACGTGACCGTCTTACGCCTTCTCTTCTGTTGCCATCATGGCACATCGGCAGACGAAAGTTGTGGCGCCGTGACGTGACATTGCAACAGGCTTTCTGCGACGCGGGCGGACAGTCCCGACGAGCGCGTAATGTCGTGTTACCAATCTCGCAGAGCCGTTGCACCTGTGTCCGGACTCGTCTCCTACACTTCGAGCCATGTTCACCGACACGGCACGCAACGCGTGCAAGGGAGTAGCGAAAATGAATAAGAAAATTTTCGGCGTAGTACTCGGTCTTGCTGCATTGGCAGCGTCGACGGCCGCGTCGGCTCACGTCAACGTCGGCGTTGGAATTGGCATCCCGGTGGGAGTGTATGCGCCGGCTGAACCGGTGTACGCACCGCCGCCTCCGGTCGTGTATGCTCCCGCCCCTGTCGCCGTCGCATACGGCGACTATGACTGGCGGGCGCGTGAATGGCGTGAGCGTCGCGAATGGCGTGAACGTGAATGGCGTCGCCACGAATGGCGCGAGCATGAGTGGCGTGAACGTCATGAATGGCGCGGGTATTGAAAATGGCGCCCGAAGGCGCCAGATCCCACCATCCAACTTTAGAGTATCTTCGAATGAAAGCTAGGCCGATAAGAATTGCCCTCGTTGCAACCGCGCTGGTCTTCGGGGCGGCAGGCACGGCGAACGCCGCGGGCTGCATCAAGGGTGCGGTAGTGGGCGGCGTCGCCGGGCATTACGCGGGGCACCATGCTGTCGTCGGCGCGGTCGGCGGCTGCATGGTGGGCAGGCACCTCGCCAAACAGCGCGCTCAGGAGCAGGCCGCACAACACCAGGCCGCTCAACGTCAGGCCGCACAGGCGCAATAAGACGTCCCGGCTTCGTGCGCCCGCACGAAGCCGCTCAAAGGTAGCTTAAAGCACGCCCCGGGAAGCCAGATTGCGATAAAGCGCGCGCACACCGAAAGTCCATGGCGCGACCTCCGTGCTCAATCGCACGGTATTGATCAGCGCGCCGAGTTCGGGAGCCGAAATGGTCACCTTGTCGCCAAGATGATGCGTGAAGCCGCCGCCCTTCGTGTCGCGGTCCTTGATCGGCGAGAACATCGTGCCGAGGAACAGCATGAAACCGTCCGGATACTGGTGATGACGTCCCCATGTCTGCGCGACGAGATCCGCCGGGTCCCGGCTGATTTCGCTCATATGGCTGACGCCTTCCAGGACGAAGCCGTCGTCCGCACCTTCCACGCGCAGGGAAACACTGGTCTTGCGGACGGAGTCGAGGTCAAACGAGTCGTCGAACAGACGCACGAAAGGACCAATAGCGCATGACGCGTTGTTGTCCTTGCATTTGCCCAGCAGCAAAGCCGAGCGCCCTTCTATGTCGCGCAGATTGACGTCGTTGCCTAACGTTGCGCCGACAACCTCGCCACGGCTATTCACTGCAAGGACGATTTCCGGCTCCGGGTTATTCCACTTCGACGCCGCCAGCAGGCCGACGTCGGCCGCGAAACCTACCGCGGACATCGGCTGCGACTTCGAGAAAACTTCGGCGTCGGGCCCGATGCCGACTTCCATGTACTGAGACCATGCGCCGCGTCGTTCGAGTTCCGCCTTGAGTTTCATTGCTGCTTCCGAACCCGGCTTGATTTTCGACAGGTCGGTGCCGATGGTGGCGGCGATGGTTCCTCGAACCTCCTCGGCTTTAGCGGGATCTCCGCCCGCCTGCTCTTCGATCACCCGCTCGATCAGGCTCACTGCAAACGTGACGCCACACGCCTTGATTGCCTGTACGTCATTGGGAGCAAGCAACCGGGGCGCGTCCTCTTGCACTGCGCCCAGGTTTGCTTCGACCAGTTTCACAACGGAACCAAGCGCCTCACCCGCAACCGTCCGGGCAAACTGAACGACGTCTTCACGATCGAACAGGTCGGCAGTGGTCGCCACACTCGCGGTGATATCCAGTACTTCGCCGTTACGCACTACGACGACAGACGGCCCTTCGTATGCGGCCGTTTTGCGCCAGACACGACCGACAAGCAGCGCCCGCTGCAAGTCGTCAGGCAGATAGCTGGTGGGGTTTTGTGACGTCATGATGAGGGTTGTCTCCGTTCACACAGGCAGATCGAGTCGGCCGGACTGGCATCGCGATGCGATGCCAGCGCTGCCGGTTTAGTGGGAATGTCGCGGGTTGCCGCGTTCTGCTATGACTTTGAGGTAAAGCGTTGCGGGCTCGAGGCATCCGCCCGTGGACAATTGACCGACAGTCTGTCGATAAAGCTCTTGCCACGGTGTCTGCGCCGGCGGAATGTCGAAGCTCACCGTCTCACGACGGCGTGCAAGCTCGTCTTCATCGACCAGAACATTCACGGTCCGCGTATTCAGGTCGACGCGAATGCGGTCGCCCGTTTGCAGAAGAGCGAGGCCGCCGCCAATGGCCGCTTCCGGCGACATGTTCAGAATCGACGGGCTGGCCGACGTTCCGCTTTGCCGGCCGTCGCCCATTGTGGGGAGCGACGTTATGCCTTGACGCACGAGTTCGGCAGGAGGCGCCATGTTCACGACCTCGGCACTGCCTGGGTAACCCACGGTGCCCGCACCGCGAATCACCAGAATGCAATGCTGGTCGATGTTGAGCGACGGATCATTGATGCGAGAGTGATAGTCCTCGGGTCCGTCGAACACGATTGCCCTTGTTTCGAAGCTGTTTTCTGCACCGGGTTCGCTCAGATAGGTATTTCTGAACGCATCGCCGACCACGGACATCTTCATGATGGCGCTGTCGAAGAAGTTGCCGGAGAGCACGATGAATCCAGCGCCGTGCTTTAACGGCTCGTCGGTCGTCTTGATGACGTCGCGGTCGGGTTGAGCCGCATTGTCGGCAATAGCGCCAATCACCTGGCCCGAAACGGTCAGGCAGTCACGATGCACGAGCCCAGCGCGGTCGAGCTCCCGCAGCACCGCCGGAACACCGCCCGCGCGATGAAAGCTCTCGCCCAGATACTCGCCGGCCGGCATGCAGTTCACGATGAGCGGTACTTTTTCGCCGACACGTTGCCAGTCGTTCAGACTCAACTCAACGCCCATATGACGAGCAATCGCGATGAGGTGCGGCGGACAATTGCTCGATGCGCCTAGCGCCGATGCCACGACAATCGCGTTCTCAAACGCCGCCTTCGTCATGATCTTCGACGGCCGCACGTCGTCTCGCACCAGGTCGACGATACGCTTGCCCGTTGCGTACGCCATCTGTCCGCGCTCCCTGTAGGCTGCCGGGATGCTCGCACAACCCGGAAGCGACATACCCAGCGCTTCGGCGAGACTGTTCATCGACAACGCGGTTCCCATCGTATTGCAATGCCCAATGGACGGAGACGATGCGGTGGTCAGTTCCATGAACCCCTCGTAGTCGATCTCGCCCGCCGCGAGCAGATTGCGCGCATGCCAGATCACCGTTCCCGAGCCCACTCGTTTGCCTTGATGCCAACCGTCCAGCATCGGACCGCCTGACAGTACGATGGCCGGCATGTCGACCGTTGCGGCGGCCATCAGGCACGCGGGCGTAGTCTTGTCACAGCCTGTTGTCAGCACGACGCCATCCAGAGGAAATCCATGCAGGATCTCAACGAGACCAAGATAAGCGAGATTGCGGTCGAGTGCGGCAGTAGGACGGCGGCTTTGTTCCGCCAGGGGGTGAACCGGAAACTCCATCGGAATTCCGCCTGCGTCACGAATGCCTGCTTTAGTGCGCGTCGCGAGTTCGATATGGTGACGGTTGCAGGGCGCCAGATCGCTGCCTGTCTGCGCAATACCGATGATGGGCCGCCCCGACTGCAGCTCCTCCCGCGTGAGGCCATAGTTCATGAAGCGCTCTACGTAAAGCGCGGTCATGTCCGCGTTGGCAGGGTCGTCAAACCATTCCTGGCTGCGCAAGCGCCTGGCATTGAGCTGAGTCATGCGTTGTACTCCGTCGTGTCCATGTCGTGACGATGTCGTGGAATCTGATAGCGACTATCGCCGTTGCTGCGACAGCGTTAGCGCCGAGGCGCTCGCTGCGGTCTCCGTGCAGACAGATCGGTTAGATCGGTCAGATCCGTCAGATCCGTCAGATCTGTTATCGGTAACATCCATTGATGTTATCACGCTGCGCAGACGCTGTGCACCAGGAAAGGTTACGCGCTTTCGCGCGAAATCACCGTGTAATCGATAGTGAATTTGCGGCGCTCGGGTATCGCGCGCGGAGTAGCCGACGCGACCGACGACAGCAACAGCTGCCCCGCGCGGGAGCCGATACCGTAGGCGTCGACCGACACCGTCGTAATCGTCGGGTTACAGCAAACGGACACTTCGAAATTACCGAAGCCCGCCACTGCGATATCGTCGGGAACGCGAAGTCCGCGACGGTGGCATTGCATGATGGCGCCAAACGCGGACATGTCGCTCACGCACATGACAGCATCCGTATCGGGCCATCGTTCGAGAAGAGCATCTAGCGCGGGAGCGCCGTGACTCATGGTGATAGGCGATTCGCCAAAGCGGATCACCCGGGGCTCGCCGAGCCCTTGTGCCTTCATCTCCTGCTGGTAACCCTTCAGGCGCTCCAGACCGCGTCGATCCAGGTCACTTGCGCCGGCCAGAAAACCGATTTTGCGGTAACCCCGGTCCTTCAGATATCGCACCATCTCACGCGCTGCCCGGGCGTTTGAAAAGCCGACCGCCATGTCGATCGGGTTGGTTGGCAGGTCCCACATTTCCACCACGGGGATACGCGAGCGCTCGAGTACTTGCCGCGTTCCTTCAGTATGCTGCGACCCGGTCAGCGCGATGCAGCGAGGCTGATATCTGAGCATCGAACGAACCAGTCGCTCTTCGCGAGCGAGATCGTAGTCGGTGTCTCCCAGAAGAATCTGCAGGCCATGAGGCTCTAGCGCGGCGGATAGCCCACGCACGGTATCCGAGAAGTTCGAGCTAGCGAGAGACGGTACGAGCACGGCGACGAATTCCGACTTCCCGGACGACAGCGCGCCTGCGGCGGCGTCGGCCACGTAGCCGAGGTCGTCGATTGCCTGCTGTACGCGCTCCCGGGTTGCCGGCGCCACGCTGTGCCCCGCCAGTACGCGAGACACCGTCATCTTCGAAACGCCCGCGATACGCGCGACGTCCGACATGCGAGGTGGACCGGGATGCGGGTCGCTGACGGTACGGTCGTTGATGCGGGGATTGCCCATCGGTCTCGGGGTGGTTTGCTTTCATGAGCGAGTCAGCCGGAACTGCGGCATAAACGACTCGCAACGACTCAGCATGATACGGCACCCGATATTGCGCGCCTAGGTAGATTCCCCTGGCTTGCCGTTCGAGGGCGCATCATGCTACCTTCGTTACCGATAACATTTTCCCACGAGGGAAAGCTTTGCCCGCCGATGTTATCGGTAACATCAAGTCGGGCATTCCTCGCAGAGGACATACCAAAAGGAGACAGTCCCAATGCCAACCCTTACTCAGGCAGCGGCGGCACCCGCCGTAGCCAGCGAGGTCGAAGAACAGTTGTATCGAAAGGTATTGAAGCGCATCCTGCCGCTGCTGCTTCTCTGCTACGTGGTCGCGTATCTGGATCGTGTCAATGTGGGCTTTGCAAAACTGCAGATGCTCGACGCGCTCGGCTTCAGCGACAGCATTTACGCCGTGGGCGCCAGCATCTTCTTCTGGGGGTATTTTCTTTTTGAAATGCCCAGCAATCTTCTTCTTCACAAATACGGTGCGCGGTTCTGGATTGCACGCATTATGGTGACGTGGGGCATTGTCTCCTCGTCACTGGCGTTCATCTCGCCTCTTTCGCATTTCTTCCATGTACAGACTTCGACGATGTTCTACATTCTCCGGTTTCTGCTGGGAGTGTGCGAGGCCGGGTTCTTCCCGGGGATCATCCTGTATATGAACTACTGGTTTCCCGCGAGGCGCCAAAGCGTGGCCATGTCGGGCTTCCTGATTGCCATTCCGGTCAGCCTGACACTCGGCGGCGTCATCTCCGGCTGGCTGATGGAAAACACGCACGGCCTGCTCGGCATGGGAGGCTGGCAATGGATGCTTCTGCTTGAGGGTATTCCTTCTATTCTGGTCGCATTCGTCGTGCTTTTCCGCATGGGAAATGGAATTCAATCGGCGAACTGGCTGACGGCTTCCGAGAAAGCTCTGCTGCAAAGGAATCTTGAACAGGAAAGCTCGAAAAAGACCCACAGCGTTGCAGCTGCGTTGAAGAGCCCACGTGTCTGGTTGCTGACCTTTATTCTTCTCACGTTCAACACTGGCTTCTACGGCCTGGCGTTCTGGCTTCCTTCAATCATCAAGGCTTCTGGTGTAAAGAGTACTTTGAACATTGGCCTCTTGACCGCTATTCCGTACCTCAGTGCGGTTGCGGCAATGATCTGGAACGCCTGGCACTCGCGTAAGACCGGGGAGCGCAGACTGCACGCCGCTATTCCTGCCTGTATTGGTGGTATCGCCCTGATCCTGAGTGCCGCGTTCGCGAACAACGTTGCTTTGTCGATTGTTTTCCTGACGATTGCCACGTGTGCGATTCTTGGTCTGATGCCGATTTACTGGACGTTCCCGGGACAGATTCTTTCTGGCACCGCGGCGGCCGCCGGCATTGCACTCATCAATTCCGTTGGAAACCTGTCCGGCTTCACCGGTTCGATGATTACCAGTGTCGCTAAAGATCTGACCGGCAATATCAACAATGGCACCTATGCTCTTGGCGCGTGCCTGCTCGTCAGTTGCGTCCTCATTCTGTCGATTCCGCGAAGCATGCTGAACAGGGATTCGGTCGAGCGCGCGTGAGGAAATCGTAGCGAGGGCGGTTGAGAACAAACTGACGCAATTCACCGCCAGCGGCCCACCATTCGGTGGGCCGCTGTTCTTCTACAACGCATCAGATTCGCGCACCTGCGCGAGCGACGCTAAAGGCCGCTCATTGCGCGCTGGAGGCAGCCGTATCGGACGCGCCCTTGCCCTGTGCGTTCTTCTGCGGCTTGCGGGTAGGCGCCATCGTCGAATGGGAGCCCTTGGACGAGGACGTCGCTCCGCCACCCGTATTGGGTGCGCTCATTCCCGCGCCGCCCTGGCCCGCGCCGTTCGCGCCACCTACGCCAGCGCCGCCTGTCCCGACACTGGTGCCGCCGGTTCCGCCGCCGCTGCCGCCACCGTCACCGCCGCTCCCGCCGCCACCCGCGCCTTGCGCAAATGCGGCGCCAACAGAAGCTGCCACCAACACTGAACAGAGCATTGCTTTCTTCATTGCTTCCATGATTACCTCCCTGAGTATTCGAACGCCCGAACCAGTCTCCAGGTCGGCGCTCCTTTTCGTGCACGTGAGATAGCGCCGTCGGTGCAGGCCCGACATTGCGCGTCGTCGACCCATTGGCCGCAGTCGTACTCTGATCGACCTGGCATGCATCACGTCGTATGGGCGGTAAGCGATACGCAACCGCTATGCCTGCCGCCGGATCGTGGAGCGGCACAGAGTAATTGCTGGCTTGTGTAGGGAGAAGAGGAAGGCGCACGAGGCCGCATGCCGCTCGCACGAGCGGCATGGCACGAAGCATCAAAAGCGAGCGGAAGCTCGCCTCGGGTACGGCGCTTGCGGCGCCTTGCCGATGGTCTGGCCTGGAAAGTCCGCGCTGAGCTGCCCGCCGTCAGGTCAAATACGCGGACGCATCGACGGTCGGAATAGACTTGAAGCCCGGTTTAGCGAAGAAATAGCCTTGCATGAGAGTGACGCCATGCGCAATGAAGAAGTCGCGCTCGCCCTTGGTTTCAATGCCCTCCGCAACCACGCGAATACCTAAATCCTGACAGATCGATAGCACGCCTCGCACAACGCGCTGACGCACACCGTCAGTGTCGATGCCGCGTAAAAGTCCCATGTCGAGCTTGATGATGTCAGGCTGGAAATCGACCAGTAGGGAAAGCCCGGAATAGCCGGCTCCGAAATCATCGATTGCTGTGAGGAAGCCAAACTGCTTGTACGTCCGGAAAATGTCGACGAGATGGGTGCGATCAGTCAAATGCTCGCCTTCCACCGTCTCGAAGATAATTCTCTCAATAGGAAAGCCATGCGTTCGCGCTGCATCGAGGGTGCTCCTTATGCAAACCTCGGGCTTATAGACCGCGTTGGGCATGAAATTGATGGACAGAAATGCGTCTAGACCGAGCGCGGCTGCACTGGCTATGGCGATCTGCCGGCAGTGCTGGTCAAACTGATATTTGTTTGCGTCGTCGACTTGCGAGAGCACCGAATAGGCAGATTCGCCATTTGGGCCGCGCACCAGCGCCTCGCACGCGAACACGGTGCTTGCGCTTATATCGACGATGGGCTGAAACGCGAACCCGATCTCAACGGGCGGGCGCGTTGTGTCCCGGCACCCGGAACATTTTTGCGGCTGCTCGGCCGCGTGATCGTGAATCTTGAAAGAAGCCATTTCGTATTTACCGTCATTGTCTGCTTCGGCGTCGAGCCGATAACGCCAGAAGTCACAGTATCTCGCCGCTCGGCGTTGAGCTTCGCTCGCTTATCCGCACAGCTTTGGACTTATCGTCCATTGTTAGCAACTGCACGCATTAAGCATCTTATCGGCGCCCGGCAATAGATCTGTAGAGCGGCCCTCCAACAAAGCAGAGGCGCGCACCCACGCGCCCCGACGAAGAACCGCCCGTTCTCAGGCACCCCGCCATTAAAGATTCGCGCAAATGGACCGTAATACTAGGGACGTAGTGGCACGCGGCATTCGAACGGTCACGCGAACAGGCAGTCGGAGAACAGCGTGAGAATCAAAGCGGCATGGCGCCCTAAACCTTCCAGTCGAGAGCGGTCTCAGGGCAATGCTCACGCAGGCGTCACTAGTTCGTCGGCCCGCAACCAGCAGTTTCTCTCCTATTTTCTTGGCCAGTACGGTCAACGCAGCACTCTACCGCTTGCCAGTCTCCTCATTGCTGCCGCCGCCGGCATCGGCTTAGGCATTCTGGCGCATCGCGTCGCCAGCGAAGCGGCAACCACCGTGCGTCTTGCACTGGCACTGGCCGCAGGCGTCGTCGGGCTCGTGGCTATCGGTCGAAAGCTCGCTTCTGACCACGCCCGGCAGCGCGCCGCAATTGCACTCGCGAGTGTGCTTCTCAACGCGAATCGCGACTGCCTGAAGGTGCTCGATACCGATGCAAAAATGCTGCGGGTGTCCGAGCACGGAGCCGCGTTGATGGAAGCCGAGTCGCCGGAACAACTCAGCGGCGCGGACTGGCTCAATTTCTGGAGCGGCGACGAGCGCACGGCCGCCGAGCACGCGTGGCGTGCCGCTCTTGCCGGTACGAGCGCTTCTTTCACCGGCAGTTGCCCGACGACCAAGGGACGCACCAAGTGGTGGAATTCGACGCTGACACCCGTTACTGCGGAGAACGGCGCGGTAGTCGCGCTTCTGTGTGCATCCGAAGACGTCACTCAGCAGTGCGAGTTGCTAAAAGCACTCCGCGAACGCAATGAACTCATGCACGAGATGGAGTCGCATGTTCGGCTCGTGTTCTACTCGTACAGCGCGCATTTCGAACACTTTTATCATGTGAGTGCGGGCGTCGAGCGCGTGTTCGGCATCAAAGCTCAAGAGCTCAGCACGAGGCCCTCGGCGTGGCTCGACCTGGTATTGCCTGAGGACCTGGAGCCGTTGCTGGCTGAAATGCATCGTATCGCGTCGGAAGGGGTCGAAGGCCGCTCGGAATACCGCATCCGGCGCCCCGATGGTTGCCTGCGCTGGATCAGAAGCACGGCCTATCCGGTCCGCGATGGGTCCGGAACCGTGGTGCGCATTATCGGCGTGAGCGAGGACATCACGTCGGAGCAGGAACGCCTCGCGGCACTCGACCGTTTAGCCTACACCGATGGACTCACCGGTCTCGCCAACCGTACCGCCCTCGTTCGGCGGATGAAAACACTGTGCAGACAGAACGTTCCGTTCGGCCTCATGTTTATCGACCTTGACCGGTTCAAGGTGCTTAACGATACGTTGGGTCATACGGCCGCCGACCGTCTGTTGCAGGACATCGCGAATACTATTCAGCAGGCACTGCCTTCCGACGCATGCATTGCGCGTCTCGGAGGAGACGAATTCGCGGTCATCATCAGCGGCGAGACTGACAAGGCTGCGTTGGCAGCGTTGGCCCAGTCACTTCTCAAGGTCTTTTCTACCGACGTCCGGAAAGACAACGCTGCGCCATTCGTTACGGCATCGATCGGCATCTCTCTCTTTCCCGAGCACGGCCGGGATCACGAGGCGCTCCTCACAAGCGCGGACATCGCAATGTATGCGGCGAAAAAGGGTGGCCGCAACGGCTTCCGCTTTGCCGACAAGGCGTCGAGCGATGTACTTGGCGATTTCGAACTCGAGCGCAGTTTGCCTATGGCGCTTGCGTCAGAGCAGTTCGTCCTTCATTTCCAGGGTATTCACGAGACGGCTTCATTGGCGGTGAAAGGCGTTGAAGCACTCGTTCGGTGGAATCATCCAACGCGAGGAATGGTCGGACCGGGAAGCTTCATCCCCATACTGGAAGAAAGCGGATTCATTGTCGAAGTCGGGGCATGGGTCATGGATGCAGCCCTCGCGCAACTGGCAATCTGGCGCGCTGCCGGACGCAGGGGGCTTTGCATCTCGGTGAATGTGTCGGCGCGTCAACTCAGGGACGACACGATAGTCGCGGTGGTCGACCACGCGCTGCGCAAGCATGCATTGCCGCCACGTTGCCTCGAAATCGAGTTGACCGAAAGCGCATTGATGGAAAACCCGTCGCTCGCGCAGGAAACGCTGATGGCACTCAAGCGCCTTGGCGTGCGCATTGCCATCGACGATTTCGGAACCGGTTATTCCAGCCTGCGCTATCTTGCCGACTTCTCGCCCGACACGGTGAAGATCGACCGCTCGTTTACCGCGGGGCTGGGTCGCGACGCGGCCACCGCGTCGATTATCCGGGGCATCATCCAGATGTCGCACGAACTCGGTATGCAAGTGACGGCCGAAGGTGTCGAAACGGAGCAGCAGCTACGCACGCTGCGCGACGCAAATTGCGACCACGTCCAGGGGTATTTCCTGACGAAGCCGATGGATGCGGAACACCTCGTGGATGCCTGTCGTTCGCTAATGATGCGTCACGCCCCCAAGCCCATGTCCCTGTTCGCGACGCAAGGCAGCGACTGACTAACCGGAGCAAGTCGTTGCGTAGCCGATAACGCGCGCAATTCGGCAACGCTGACGGGAACGAACCGCACCAGTTTCAGTTTGCAACCTGCCAAGAACCGCGAGCGCGCCCCTCGGGCAATTCCCCATAAAGAACCGCCCTCCTTCGCCGTTAAGACAGGCAATGTAGCTCCGCCCCAGCACTGACCCCAGCGGTACCATGGCAGTAAATCTTTCCGTTTCGAAGTCGATTCTCGCGACTCCGCCCGAACTTGGCGCGGCCGTATCGCCGTCCATTCGTGCCCGGCTGCTGGCGACGCTTTTCGACAACAGGCGGCCTCTGCTCATGTCAGTGGTTGCCAGCGCATTCGTCGCCGCCGTGGCCTACGCGCGCCTGCATCAGCCGTGGGCGATTCTCTGGCTGCTCGCGGACGCGTGGGTTTTGCTAGGACGCCTGAGCATCATCCACGCGTACACGTCGCATAACCGGAGCAGCCCGCTCAACCCGCGTCCGTGGGCGGCGACGTACGCCCCGTTGTGCCTCACGACTAGCCTCATGCTCGGACTGGGGACCATGGGGTGCGTCGGCACCGCCGACACCACTCTGGCATCGCTCGCCCTCATGGTCGCATCGGGCATTCTGGGCGGGGTCGCTTCGCGGAACGCTTCGGTACCGCGCCTCGCCATCGCACAGATATGCCTCGTCACGATACCCATCGGGTTGGGCGCACTGTTCTCGCCTATCGCCGGCTCGTGGATCCTCGTGCCCCCTTTGCTTCTCTACGTCGGCGCCATGATATCTATCGTGCAGCGCCACTACAGGGGACTCGTCGCCCTCATGATCGCGGAGCAAAAGCACGCCGAACTCGCAGTGCGCTTCGACGCCGCGCTCACGCACATGCCGCATGGGCTTTGCACCATCGACAGGTCGGGAAAGGTGGCCATTGCAAATAGCCGCACCGCCCAGTTGTTCGGCGCGACGCTCGACACGCTGAAACTGAACGTGCCGTTACCCGAGTTCATCGGCCATCTCGGCTTTGTGCAGTTCGGCGAACGGCTGGGTCAGCAGTTCACGGAAAAATGCTCCGCGTGGCTCCGCGAAAAACGGCGCCCCCTCGCACTCGCATTGCCCAACGGCCGCCAGTTGGAATTGACGCGAAATCCTGTGCCGGACGGCAGCGCCGTCGTGATTATCGAAGATGTGACCGAGCGTAAGCACAGCGAAGCGAAGGTGCTGTATCTGGCTCGCCACGACTCGCTTACCGGACTTGCGAACCGGCGCGAACTGCGCGAGCGGCTTGGGAAGATTCTGTCGAGCGCGCGCCGCGGCAGCGATACGCGTACCGCCGTGCTCTACCTGGATCTGGACGGCTTCAAGCAGGTCAACGACAGGCATGGCCATACCGCCGGCGATGAAGTTCTCGAAGCAGTCGCGACGCGGCTTATCGAAACGCTGCGGCATGGCGAATTTGCCGCGCGCCTCGGCGGAGACGAGTTTGCCGTGATCGTCGAGAATGCCGCTCTGCATGCGGTCGTTGCAATCGCCGAGCGCGTGATCCGCGAAATAGCGAAGCCCTATCCGCTAACGGCGGGCGGCACCATCCATATCGGCACGAGCATCGGTATTGCGCTGGCGGAGACCCAGGAACCCGTCGACGACCTGATCAGGCGCGCCGACGAGGCCATGTACAGCGCAAAAAAGGCCGGCAAAGGGACTTACCGCATTTCGCATGGGCAAACCGAGCTGCAAACGGAACCGGACGCGGATCGGGATGCGAGCGTCGGTACAGCGTGAGTGCGCACGACGCTTCAATAGTGACTCTCGCGACGGTCACTCCATTCACACGTAGGCTAATGCCGCCCGTGTCGAAGACCTCGGCGCAAGCAGCGCCTCTGCGTTCGCCGCTGCGCAATCCGCATGCCGCTGCACGAAGCGCAACCCGCGCAGGCCTGCCTGCCGTGCGCTACGGCCTGCAATTAAAACGGAGTATTTCCCCCTGATTGACCCACCCTCTGCGCTGGGCTATGAATCCGATATGCATATCCGGCGATGCACATGCGTGCCGCCGCGCGCCATCGCCGATTTCAGACGGAGGAAGCCGTCATGCTCACGAGACTCGTCGCAATCGCATTGGCGCTCGCGTTCGCAGGGACAGCACATGCACAGGGCGGCACGGTGGGCTCAGGGACCGGCCGCGCACGCACGGACGCAAGCTCGACGGGCAGCGCGAAGCCACAAGCCCCCGCTTCCGCGCCGGCGACCGGCAGTGCGTCGCTGCCCGTCGGCTCGGGCATTATCGTGGCCCCAGACGAAGGCGCCCGCCCGCCGCGCCCTGACGCATCGCCCGGCACGCCTGCCAATCCAAGCGGCCTGAAGAAGCCCGATTAAGCCGAGACTGGATAACGGACGCACTCAGGGCGCAGAACCTGCTGCCAACCGGCGGCGGGCCGTACCGCCGCGGATGACGCGGGTGACGTCACAGAAGCGCCACGACCCGGACGTCGCCCTGCTCAGCGGAGGCCACCACCTTCTCGCCGATGCGGCGGAAGGTGATCGACACCGACGCGTCGCCGACCCGCAGATCGCCGACTTCGAGCCAGTCGATGCCCTCAGGCAGCATGGGTTGCTCGATCAGCACTTCACGGCGTTCGGCGTCGATCGTGATGCCGAGGCACGCCTCCAGCATCATGAACGGCGACCCCGCTGCCCACGCTTGCGGCAGGCAGGCGACTGGATAGGCGGTGGGCGGCTCGCCGCGTCGGCGTGGGAAGCCGCAGAACAGCTCGGGCAGTCGCATGTCGAAATTGACGGCCGCCTGGAACAGCGCCTGCAACAGCCGCACCGCCGCTGCCTTGCCGCCGTAGTGCGACAGCCCGCGCGCGCAGATTGCGTTGTCATGCGGCCAGACCGAGCCGTTGTGATACGCCATCGGATTGAAACGCGACTGGCTCGCGGCCAGCGTGCGCACGCCCCAGCCTGTGTGAAACAGCGTGGAGTCGAGCGCGCGAACCACCGCTTCGCCACGCTCACGCGAAGGCAAACCGAAAGCCAGCAGGTGACCCGCGTTCGACGCCATCACACGGCACAGTTCACCGTGACCGTCGAGCGCGATCCCATAGAAGCCGGACTCTTCCATCCAGAACTTTTCTTCGACACACTCGCGCAGTCTCTTCGAACGCGCCTTGTATTGCGCGGCTGCGTCGTGCAAGCCGCGCAGCTTTGCAAAGTGAGACATGGTGTCGAACGCGGCGCTCGCATAAGCCTGCACTTCGACGAGCGCGATCGGACCATCGGGGAAGCGGCCGTCGGCGTGAAACACGGAATCGTGGCTGTCCTTCCAGCCCTGGTTCGCGAGGCCGCCGTCCGACTCGCGCTGATAGTCGAGCAGCCCATAACGATTCTTGTCGCATACACCCGCGACCCAGCCTGCCGCGCGCTCCAGCGCCGGCCACAGTTCGTCGATCAGCGCGATGTCGCCCGTGCGAGCCGCATAAGCGCCGGCCAGTACGATGAAGAGCGGCGTGGTGTCGACGCCGCCGTAATACAGCGCGAACGGCACTTCGCCGGTGGCCGCCATCTCGCCCTTGCGCATCTCATGCATGATCTTGCCGGGCGCGGCGTCGCGAAACGGCGAGTTCTCGCTTGCCTGATGCTCGGCAAGAAAACGCAGCACGCCGGCCGCGAGTTGCGGCTGCAACCAGAGCGTCTGCAACGACGTAATCACGGCATCGCGCCCGAACGGCGTGGAGAACCATGGAATGCCCGCATACGGATACGGGCCGGTCGCAAGGTCGGTGGTCAGCAAGCCGAGATCGGCAAGCGAACGGTCGATCCACGCGTTGAAAAGCGGGTTGCTCGAACGCACGCGCGCGGTCACGCGCCGCCGTTCGCGCATGACGAGGTGCGCATCGACCAGCGCGGCGCGCACCGCCGTGCGGCCGACGCGCGGCCGCTCGGTGTCGATCTGCGACATATGCGCTTCGCTCACCGGATGAGTCGGCGACGACACGCCGGCGCTTGGCGCATCCGGCGATTGTGCAACCACCTGAACCGCGATCGACAGATAGATCGACACGCACGCCTGAGCCGGCAGCTTGACGGTGTAGTCGGCGCGGTCGGCGAACAGCTTGTCCGGCTGCGGCGCGAAAGCGATCTGCACATTACGCGCCACGTCGTCGAGACCGACGTAACCCAGCAGCACTTCGTCGTTCTCCACGCGCGGCGCCTCGATGCGCCCCTGCTTCGTGCGCTTCAGGCCGCGAACCTCGAACATGTCGCGAAAGTCGCTGCCGAACGAAATGGACAGCGGCACGATCGCGTCGCTCGCGCCGTAGTTGGTGAGTTCGATTGCTTCGTTGAGCACCGTGCCCGACAGAACGCGCACGCGCTCCACGTGGATCACGCCCTCAGGCGTGCTGTCGCCGCCGAGCGGGGGCAACGGACGGTTGGTCAGATGCGCGGTAAACGACGTGTTATCGCTGCTGACGCTGCCCGACAGCAGCGAGGGCGCGCGGCCACCGAACGTGAGGCGCAGTTGCGAAAGCACGCGGGTGTCGTTGACGAACAGGCCGTCGTCGTGGCCGGTGATATCGCCGAGAGGATCGTTGACGATGAAGGTGTCGCCCGACTTCAGCACGTGCTGCGTGGCGCTGGCAACGTTGAGGTTTTCCGTCGGGATGAAAACGCCGTCCTGCTCGGGTTCGCGGTGATCGATTCCGCCCGAGTGGGACAGGCCGCCGAGGGCTTCAGGCTGCTGCATCAGGGTCGCTCCTATGGTTCGCTGCTGCGTTTCGCTTCACTTCCGGTTGCGGCGGGTGGTGCCCGGTCGCTTCCGATTGTAGAAGGTCTGGTCTCTTCAGACGAACTTCTCGCGGGGGAGTTTCGGTTTTTTTTCGGTGGCACAGGACGTGCAGAGCGCCCCGCGTTCTGGCGCGTTGCGGACCTGTTGCACCCGCAACCTCGCGCCGCCTGGGTCGATCAGTCGCTGCCTTGAGACCTGCCTTGAGACGCTAAACAGCAACAATGTTTTGCTTTGGCAGGACTGAGTACGCAGCGATGCATCTGCGATACTGAATTCGTGTTCTGCTTGCCCGGCGGACACATCGCTGTCATGGCCCGCCGCGCTTAGGCGGGCCTTTTTAATCAGCCAGAAGAACAGGAAGAACCCGAATGAACGCCTCTCTTGAAACGCTTTTTCCGGACCACGTCCATAGCGAAGACAGCGCCGTCAGCGCGCTGAACCATCAGGACATCGTCGTTGCCCTCTCGGCGGCTTTGAAGACGCAGGACGTCGCAGTGCTGCACATGCTGTATCCGCGCACCGACGCGCGCACGCATCGCAGCCTCGACGCGCTCGTCGACGTATTGCATGGGCACGGGCTGCACGAAGTCGCGGATCTGATCGCGCACGAAGCGCACTACCTGCTGTTCAAGGATCCGGCCAAAGCGTGGAAAGCGTTTCACGAGATCCGCAACGACTCGCTCGCGATCGGCGTGCATCTCTATTATCACGGCCTGGTTGGCGAAGCGGCGGAACGCGCGCTCGACAAGGACGCGCATCGCAAGGCCTAAGCAATCCGTTTGAAAGATCCGCCGGTCATCTGGCGTTCGTCGCGCGAATGAATTCGTCGATGTAACGATTGAAGGCCGACGGATGCGCGAGATTCATGCCGTGCGACGCGCCGCGCACCGTTTCGCGCCGTGCGTCGGGCAACCACGATTGCAACGCGGCCGCCGTGCGCCGAAACATCTCCGGACTTTTTTCGCCGTCTATCAGCAGCACGGGGCAACGCACGTCGGCGGCCTCTTGGGGCACGTAAGGCGGCAACGGATCGCGCAGTTGCAGCGGCAGCGTGGCCGCGTTGTCGGTTGCCATCCGGCGAAAAGCCGGCGTGCTCATCGCCCAGAAACCGGGGCGGCTTACCGAATCCACGAACAGTTGCAGGCCTGCCTCCACGTCGCCGCTCTCGATCAACTGTGCCGCCCGCGCTCGTAACGCATTGACCGTTTCGGGCACGCTTGCGGGTGGCCGCCCGGCGATCTGCAACGGGCCGCCCGGGTCCGCCAGGGTCAGGGTGCGTATGTGCTGCGGGTAACGACGCGCGGAATGAAACGCGACGCAGCCGCCGCGCGAATGACCGACCACGTGGGCCGCTCCCACGCCGAAACGCTCGATGAACTGCGCAACCTGATCCGCATGCGCGCTCCAGCTGAACGGGGCGTCAGGTCTGGTATCGGTCATCGGCCAATAGTGCGTGAGACTCACCGCGACGCAACGGTAATGCTTCGAAAGGCCGGCGAGTTGCGGCTGCCAGTATCGATAATCGCAAAGCGAGCCGTGCACGAACAGCAGCAGTTCGCCTTCGCCAGCCTCGACATAGGGCATGCGCAAACCGCTTTCCAGTTCGATGAAGGAAGCGGAAGTACCGAAGGACTCAGAAGCGGATCGATTCACAGATGGTTCGCGGCAGCGCCGCAACGCCGGCCGGATGAATTGAGTGGGCGGATCGAGCGCTTGCAGGAATCTGCAAGCGCCGCGTGACATGTATTGTCACATAGCCCCGTCTTGCGGTGCCGGTCGGCAGATTCGCGGCTGGAGTGCTGCCGAAAACGCGCGGCAGGCTACGGTCGACTTACTCGTAAGCGAACTCTTCCAGCAAGCCGGCGGCGGCGGCCGCGCCCGCGCCGCGCACGGCGCACGTCAGCGGCTCGTCGGCCACGCGCACTTCGAGGCCGATCTCGTTCGAGAGGCGCCGCTCCAGATTGCCGAGCAGCGCGCCGCCGCCCGTGAGCACGATGCCGTTGTGCGCGATGTCGGTGGCGAGTTCGGCGGGCGCCATTTCGAGCCCGCGTTTCACAGCGCCGATCACCTGGCGCAGCGGTCCTTCTATCGCGTCGGCAATGTCATGATTGCTCAGTTGCACCGTGCGCGGCAAACCGTCGTCCACGCTGCGCCCGGTCGCGTTCATGTGCTCGGCCGGCACGTCGCGCACAGCCGAACCGATATTTTTCTTTACGTGCTCGGCGGTCTGCTCGCCGAGCAGCACGCCATACAGATTCCGCACGTAACTGATGATCGCCATGTCGAAGGTGTCGCCGCCTACGCGGATCGAACCGCTATACGCGGTGCCGCCGAGCGTGATCACGCCGACTTCAGTGGTGCCGCCGCCGATATCGACGACCATCGAGCCGGTCGCATCGGACACCGGCAAACCCGCGCCGACAGCCGACGCGAGCGATTCGTCGATCAGACTCACCTTCCACGCGCCTGCCGCGACAGCCGCTTCCTTGATCGCGCGACGTTCGACCTGAGTCGCGCTCGCCGGAACGCACAGCGTGAATGCTGCGCGGCGGCTGAACAATTGCCGCGGGCGTGCCATATCGACGAACTGCCGGATCATGTGCTCAGCGGCGGAAAAGTTGGCGATCACGCCATGACGCATTGGGCGCACGGCTTCCAGATTGCGCGGCTCCCGGCCGAGAAGCTGGCGCGCCTCGGCGCCCACCGCCGTGACGCGTTTTGGGCCGGTCGAGTGATCTTTTTCGAAGCAGACAACCGACGGCTGATTCAGCACGATGCCGCCGTCGTCGGTGTAAATGAGCGTATTGGCCGTGCCGAGGTCCACCGTCACGGCCTGGCGGAACAGTCGGTCGAAAAGCGGGTGATGCGGCGTCGGTTTGGCCATAAGAAGGCTCTGTTGTGTCGCTCTGTAGCGTCGCGTCGTGGCTTCGCTCAGTTGCGTCGCTTGTTTGCGTCGTTAGCGCCCATGCACGGCAGCATGAAAAATGCGCCCCCGGTCACCCCTGCCGCGGGCACTGCGCAGTCCCGCGACGGGCGTGATTTTCGTGCTATGAGCAGTTAACGGCAAATAGATCGATATCTTTAGCCCCGCTTTTCAAGCGATCTGTATCAATCGCGCGACAAAGCGCCCAGCGTGCGCTCGAGTGCCTGCTCGCCGAGCGCGACGCCGTCCGCGCTGATCGTGTGACCCACGCCTGGCAACGCATAGGCGTCGACAGTGTAGCCGGCCGCGCTGAATGCGTCGGCGGCGTATTCGAGCTCCTGAACTGGAATCACCTCGTCTTCCTCGCCGTGAATCAGGGTGAGCGGTGTGCCGTTATGCGCGCCGACGGGCGACGCAAGCCGCCCCGAGTAGGCGACGACGCATGCAGCGCCCTCGGCGCTCGTCGCCACATGATGAAGCGCCATGATCGAACCTTGCGAAAAGCCGACGAGCGCAAGCCGTCCGAAAGAAAGTTGCCAATGAGCAAGCTCGGCTTCGAGCATGCGGCGCAGCGCGGCGTAGGCCGTCGCAGCCCGCGCTTCGCGGTTGCCTTCGCTAATGTCACGCAAGCTGAACCACTGGCGCCCGCCGAAACCGCCGTCGAAGGGATCGGTGCCGTCGAGCGACGTGAAGGCCACGTCGGGCAAACGCTCGCTCCAGATGTCCGCGAGCGGCATCAGATCGCGCGCATTGCTGCCCACGCCGTGCATCAGCACCACCAGTCCCTTGGCAGGCGCAGTTAGCGGCGCACGCCGCCAGCCGTGTTCGAATTGCTCCCAGGCCATATTGCTTTCCTTTGCTGTATTTGAATTGCGGTTGATGGCGGCCGCCTGCTGCGTCGCAAACTGCAGCATATGCACTCTGGATCGGCCCTAGCCGCGAGCATACGCTGTCGGCCTTGCTCTTGCCGCCTCTGCCTGCGCGCGTCGGCGACGTCGAAAGATGAATACAGGTATCCTTTGCGAGCATCCAGCGGACCCGCCTCACCGTATAGCGCTGCCTGTCGCATGCATGTCGCCGCATGTCACATGAACGCCGCTTTGGGAGCGCATGAATGCGCACCTTAATGGCGCCTTAGCGGCACCTGAGACGCACATTAGCGGCAGAAAGCGGCGCATGCCCACGCAGCAGTGCTGGGATATCGGCGCGCGAGGTCCGCGGCACATCGATCCGGGAGAATCTCTTGAGCCAACCACCGTCCGCGGCGCCTTCCGCGCCCGCGTCCGCCCCACCCGCCCCTCCACCGCCGCTGCAAGGCGGGCAACTGGTGCTCGCGACGATTGCCGTCGCGCTCGCCACGTTCATGAACGTGCTCGACACGTCGATAGCGAACGTCGCCATTCCGACCATCTCGGGCAACCTGGGCGTTTCAGTCGACGAGGGCACCTGGGTCATTACCGTGTTCGCTGCGGCCAATGCGGTTTCGATTCCGCTCACCGGCTGGCTCACACAGCGCATCGGCCAGGTGAAGCTGTTCGTCGGCGCGATCCTGATGTTCGTGCTCGCCTCGTGGCTGTGCGGCATTGCGCCGACACTGCCGATCCTGCTGCTCGCGCGGGTTTTCCAGGGCGCCGTGGCTGGCCCGCTGATTCCGCTGTCGCAAGCCATTCTGCTCGGCTCGTATCCCAAGGAGAAAGCGTCGACCGCGCTCGCGTTATGGGCAATGACCGCCACCGTCGGTCCGATCGCGGGCCCGGCGCTCGGCGGCTGGATCACGGACAGCTATAGCTGGTCATGGATCTTCTACATCAACATTCCGGTGGGCCTCTTTGCTGCCGGCGTCACGTGGATGATCTATCGCACTCGCGAGTCGCCCACCCGTAAGCCGCCAATCGACGTGGTCGGCCTGGGCCTGCTGATTACATGGGTAGCTTCGTTGCAGATCATGCTCGACAAGGGCAAGGATCTCGACTGGTTCGCGTCGCCGGTTATCGTCATTCTCGGCATTACCGCGCTGATCAGCTTCGCATTCTTCCTTGTGTGGGAATTGACAGAAGAGAACCCGATCGTCGATTTGCGGCTTTTCCAGCAGCGCAACTTTCTGGGCGGCACGATTGCGATCTCCGTCGCATATGGCGTTTTCTTCGGCAATCTCGTGCTGTTGCCGCAGTGGATGCAGGAGTACCTGAATTACCGCTCGGTCGACGCAGGTCTCGTCACCGCGCCGCTCGGGATTTTCGCCGTGATTCTCGCGCCCGTAATGGGCCGCGTGCTGCCGCGCTCCGACGCGCGCATCATCGCGACAATGGCTTTCGTCGGCTTCGCGATCGTCTTCTATATGCGCTCGAAGTACGTGATCGAAATCGACACCTGGCACCTCGTGATACCGACGCTATTGCAAGGCATTCCAATGGCGCTCTTCTTCGTGCCGCTCACGTCGATCATTCTCTCGGGACAGCCGCCCGCGAAGATCCCGGCGGCGGCCGGCCTGTCGAACTTCGCTCGCGTGTTTTGCGGCGCGGTGGGTACTTCGGTTGCGGGCAATGCCTGGAACAACCGCACAGTGCTGCATCATGAAAGGCTCACCGAACGCGCATCTGTCAACAACCCGTTGTTCAACCAGCAGATCGATTCGACGCAGTCGTTGCTGCATATGAACACGCAATCTGCGCACGCACTATTCGATTTCACCGTGAATACGCAGGCGGCGATGATGGGCCTGAACGACATCTTCTTTATATCGGCGGTCATCTTCATCCTGATCATTCCGCTGATCTGGATCACCCGGCCCGCAAAGGGCGGCAGTCAGGACGCAGCAGGCGCGCATTGACGGCAGCGCGGGCGTCGCAGCGGCTCTCAAAGCTTCGCGCGGCGCCCGCCTCGACACATTGCGGATGCTTGCCAGTAGAATCGCGGCTCCACAGGGTTGAGCCTCATGAACTACGCATCCATCCTCGAACAGATCCATCGCGACTTGCGGCCTTTCCTCGGCACCGGCAAAGTCGCCGATTACATTCCGCAACTGGCGACCGTCCCCGCCGACAGCTTCGGCATGGCGATCGTCACGCCATCCGGCGAAGTATTTACGATCGGCGAAGCAGACACGCGCTTTTCCATTCAAAGCATTTCGAAGCTATTCGCCTGCACAATGGCGTTCCGGCTGCTTGGCGACGAGTTGTGGCAACGTGTCGGTCGAGAACCGTCGGGCAATGCGTTTAATTCTCTGGTTCAGCTCGAAGCGGAGCACGGCAAGCCGCGCAATCCGTTCATCAATGCGGGCGCATTGATCGTGACCGACGTGCTGTGCCGGCGCTTCGTTCGGGCCGAAACCGCGCTTGTCGAATTCATGCGGCGCTTAACAGGCGAAGCAAGCATCGACTACGATCTGCGCGTCGCCCAATCGGAGTTGCAGCACGCCCACCGCAATCGTGCCATGGCGCATTTCATGGCCAGTTTCGGCAATATGGAAATGGCGCCGGAAGTTGTGGTCGATGCATATTGCCGTCAATGCGCGATTTCCATGAGCTGCGTTGAACTCGCGAAGGCAGCACTGTTCCTGACCAATCATGGCGTGGCGCCATCCACTGGCGAGCGCATTCTGGACACCAGTTCCGCGAAACGTCTTTCCGCGCTTATGCTAACGTGCGGTACTTACGACGCAGCCGGCGATTTCGTATACCGCGTCGGCCTGCCCGCCAAGAGCGGCGTGGGCGGCGGAATCGTCGCGGTATTGCCCGGAGAAATGGCAGTGTGCGTGTGGTCGCCAGGGCTCGATGCAAATGGCAATTCACTGGCCGGAGTTCTTGCACTCGAATGGTTGACGACCTATACGGGCCAGTCAATTTTCTGATTGCCAATGAGCGTTGGCGCACAGACATTCAGGGTGAATTAACGCAGTGCGAATAGCGCGTCACCGCGCGACGTTGACACACTGCGCCGCGCTCTTCGCCGTTTGCGTTGGCAACCTTTCGAACCGATCAGCCAGCGCGCTTGACGAGTTCGGCGACCACTGTCTCATAGGCAGTGTTGCCCACTACATGCTCGTTTACGCCTGGCTCGAAATCGATCCAGCCCGAGTTGAAGCCGTCGAGCATTTCAATGCGCGGCGCCGGCCAAGCCGTGCCTTGCGCCTGAAACCGCGCTTCCCATTGATCGCGCGGCACCGCTTGCGCCTTCACGTCACGCTCTAGTACCCGCCCAAGAAGCGCCGCGATTTCGTGCTGCGTGTAGCGCTGCGGGCCCTCGATCTCGATCACGCGCCGCCCTTGCCAGGACTGTGCAAGCGTATCTGCGACGACACGGCCAATATCGGCCGTCGCGACCATCGGATACGCGCGCTCGAGCGGATGCAGAAAACTCGACATGACGCCCGTGTCGCGAGCCGGCGCGATGTCCCACAGCGAGTTTTCCATGAACCAGGCGGGCCGCATGATGGCGGTGGGCAACGGCAGGTCAGCGAGCGCCTCTTCGAGAATATGAACCTGCGTGATCAGGCCAAGGCCGGACACACGCTGGCCGCCAACCGAAGACAATACCGCAACGCGCTCAGGCCGCGCCTGTGTCAGCGCTGCTTTGAGTACAGCGGCTCCGGCGTGTGCACCTGGATAACCACGCTCCGGCGCGAAGTTCGGCGCCATCATCACGAATACGCCTGCCGTGCCGCGAAAGGCTGCGGCGAGCGTTTCGGCGTCCTCAAACGATGCGATCGCCACCTGGGCGCCACGCTCCTCCCACTGCGCGGCCTTCTTCTCGTCGCGCAAGACTGCGCGCACTTCATGTCCGGCAGCTAATAGAGCGCGTGCCGCCGCGCCGCCAACCTGCCCTGTCACACCGGTAATCGCATACATGTTCGATCGCTCCTTAAAGGGTAAATGCGGTAGTGCGACGCATTCTCACCGTTTAACAAGCATTTCACGATAGCATCGATATCATTTGTTCAATGACGAAATAGCATGCTTATGTTTCATGTTTGTTGCGCGTGAAAGGTGCGTGCTTATTTACCGGACAACGGTTCAACGTTTCGCGCCGCGCTCAACGCGGTTTGCACTGCGGTGTCTATGCTTGGTTGCAATGCAACAGACTTGATAGTTCAGTCCGTTGGTGTTTGAACCGCTGCGAACAAGGGGCTTTTCATGTGCGGAATCGTAGGAGCAGTGGATCGGCGCGATGTGACTTCGATGTTGACCGAGGGATTACGACGCCTCGAATATCGCGGCTACGACTCGTGCGGTATTGCCGTTCTTCAGCAAGGCGCGCTACGGCGCGTGCGAAGTGTTGCGCGCGTTGCGAATCTCGCCGCAGAAGTTGCGCAGGCAAACTTGTCCGGAATGATCGGTATCGCACATACAAGATGGGCCACTCATGGTGCGCCCGTCGCAAGGAATGCACATCCGATCTTCTCAAGCGGCGAAATTGCCATCGTGCATAACGGCATCATCGAAAATCACGAGTCGCTGCGCGAAGAACTCAAAGTACTCGGCTACGTTTTCGAATCGGATACGGATACAGAAGTCGTCGCTCATTTGATTCATCACGCCTGGCAGAAGGAGTCTTCGGGCGACCTGCTTTCGGCCGTGCGCCATGCGCTTGCACGGCTGCATGGCGCATACGCCATTGCGGTATTCGCGAGAAATGACCCGCACCGCGTGATCGGCGCGCGCGCGGGCTCGCCGCTCGTCGTCGGACTCGGCGACCAGGGCAACTATCTGGCGTCTGACGCAATGGCGCTCGCCGGTACGGTCGAGAAGTTCATTTATCTGGAAGAAGGCGACATGGCGGAATTGACGCTGGACGGCGTGCGGGTCGTCGATCAACGCGGCAATACCGTCCAGCGCGAAGTCAAGCTCCAACATTCGAACACCCACGCGGTGGAACTCGGCCCTTACCGGCATTACATGCATAAGGAGATCTTTGAGCAGCCCAGCGTGATTGCGGACGCAATTGAGGCAGTCCATTCGATCTCGGCTGACTTATTCGGACCCGGCGCAAGGCACGCTTTCCGCGAAATCGACTCATTGCTGATCGTCGCGTGCGGCACGAGTTATTACGCGGGCATGACCGCAAAGTACTGGTTCGAATCGCTTGCCAAAGTACCGACGCAGGTAGAAGTCGCCAGCGAATACAGGTATCGCAGCAGTGTCGCCAATCCTCATACGCTAGTTGTGGTCGTGTCGCAGTCGGGCGAAACGGCGGATACCCTCGCGGCTCTGAAACATGCTCAATCGCAGGGACACCGGCACACGCTGGCTATCTGCAACGTCGCAAGCAGCACGATGATGCGCCAGGCGCAATTCCAGCATCTGACGAGTGCCGGACCCGAAATCGGCGTGGCATCGACGAAAGCATTTTCGACACAACTGGTCGCATTGTTTCTGCTGGCGCTTACGCTCAGTAAGCAGCGAGGGCGCCTTCCGGCGGCTCAGGAGGCCGAGTATCTGGACCAGTTGCATCAGTTGCCGGCACGCCTGAACAGCGTCCTCGCGCTGGAAGCGCAAATCATTGCCTGGGCCGAAGCATTCGCGCGGACCGAGCATGCGCTTTTTCTCGGGCGCGGCTTGCACTATCCAATCGCTCTGGAAGGCGCTTTGAAGCTGAAGGAGATCTCATACGTACATGCCGAAGCCTATCCGGCCGGCGAGTTGAAGCACGGACCGCTCGCGCTGGTGACAAGCCAGATGCCGGTTGTAGCGATCGCCCCCAACGACGCACTGCTCGACAAGCTGAAATCGAACATACAGGAAGTGCGGGCCCGCAGCGGCCAATTGTATGTATTCGCAGATCAGGATTCGCGGATTGCGAGCGAAGATGGCCTAAGGGTAATCCGCATGCCGAACCACTACGGCTGTTTGTCGCCAATCCTGCACGTGGTGCCGTTGCAACTGCTTGCTTATCACACGGCCTGCGCGCGCGGCACCGACGTCGACAAGCCGCGCAATCTGGCGAAGTCGGTCACTGTCGAATGAGGCGTAGCGCACAGAAGGGTCGACAGTTTGTGTGTACAAGCAAACGGATGCATGACGACGAACGTGCGCCGCACATGTAATTGAAATTCATTGAGCCGGCCAACGCCGGCTTGATAGCGCGAGGAAGCAAGCATGCAGATTTATCCGATCAATCCGAGCTTTACGGCGGGAGCGTGCTTCGAACTCGCCGTGCAGCCGAACACGCGCTTTAGCGTTGCTCTTTATCAGCAACAGGACGACGACTCGCTGACGAGTCTGTGCGGCGTTGTTGTCGAAGGCAAAAACGGTGTAACGGCCACGTTGAAGGACGGCAAGTACTTGTTCGAATCCACGGGCAATAACGTGCGGATGCGCTTCGACGAGGACTGGAACTGGCCGACAATCACAATCCGGCCGAACGTGACGGACCTGGAGACCGGCGCCTATGTAGCGATCGCCTATGAGGTCGATGCCGACGGCAAGCCCGTTCACGAGCTTGGGCAGTCGTGCGCCGCGCATCGGCCGATATTCGCGGCACGCCCCGACAGCGACAGCATGGCGTTAGTAATCGCGCGTCCGCGCAATCCGACGGCGGCTCTTGCGTACATCGTGCCTACGGCTACCTATCACGCGTACAACTCGACGGGCGGCGGCAGCTTCTATGACGATCGCGTCCACCGCTATCGGGCAGCGAATAAAGTCAGCCTGCATCGCCCCGGCGGCGGGCTAGGTGCACGGCTCGGCGAACCAGTCGATCCGTACGATACGCGCTCGACCCGTCAGCAGTTCGCACATTGGGACGCCAAGTTCATCCGATGGCTGCGCAAGGAAGGCATTGCTTGCGACTTCTACACGGATCTCGATCTTCACAGCGCGACGGCCCTCGACCTGACACGCTACCGCTGCATGCTGAGCGTCGGTCACCACGAGTATTGGAGCGAAGAAATGCGCGCGCATGTCGCGTATTTCGTCACGCAAGGCGGAAACCTTGCGGTTTTCAGCGGCAATACGTGTTATCGGCCCGTGAGGTTCGTCGGCTCGGAGCCCGGTCAGCTCACCGAGATGCGCAAGCTCGCGGACAACTGGGACGTGCTCAAGGAGCGGATCGATCTCGATCCGCGTGTAAGCGGCAATGAAAGCAATCTGATAGGACTGACTTATAAGCACGGCGGCGGCCACTGGGGTACATGGTCACGCTGGCGTCGCCGGTGGGTCAAATGCGAGCGTCGAGCGGTCGGCTTTACCGTCAAGCGGCCAGAACATTGGATATTCGCCGGTACTCAGTTGCAAAAGGATGACACGTTTGGAGCGGAAGATCGTCTCGTCGGATATGAAGCCGACGGCATCCCGCCCGAATGGAGTGACGATGCGTTCGAAACGCTGGCGATTACAGATCCGCTTGCGGGCTGGGAGATGGGCGGAGCAGGCGCGATCGGCATCTTCCGTCCGTTGCTTCGTGACGGTCGCCGCAGCGTGGGAGAAGTGTTTAACGTAGGCACGACCGACTGGGCTCGCGCGCTAATGGATAGCGCGGCGAAGAGCAATGGCGTAGTTCAGCAGATTACCCGCAACGTGATCCGCAAATACGCAGGACTCGAAGCGGCAAATGAATTGCCGCTACCTGCGTCGGAGACGGCCAGCGCCACAAAGGAGGCTGCATTGCACACCGACGCCGGTTGAGCGGTACACCGTGTACGGAATGAAAGCAATGACCGTTACACACCCGATGTTGTCGGAAGGTGACACGATCGGGTAATACCTGGCTTACCCATGCGGCGGCAGAAATTACTTCGGTTTCCTACTCATATTTCTTTAAGGTTTATGGATGACACTCTCTTCATGCCGCGTTTTCAGCGGATCTAGAGGCTTTTTCAGGGCAATGAAGTTGAACTTTCAACGCCTCGGCGTTCGCTCTCCCGCACTGAGCGGCAGGTTTTAACGCACGTCTGCGTTGTCAGCCAAGGTTGGCTGTTTGAGGCTGAATTTAGGTGAGCACGCAACCAGCCTTACAGCGTATCCTTTCATTCAACTCCCAGCGAAGAAAGATTGCGTAAGCATCGTCCTCGACGCTTCTTCGCCCACGTCCCTATAAAGCACTGTCATACCTGACCGGCATTCAACCAATAAATAGTTAGACCTTGAACAACAGGAGACAGCATGAATAAAGTCGGCCCCGCTAGTTGCCTCCTACCAACGGATAATGCGGCACAAGTGCTTCGTCTAATTAATACGAATGCACATATAGATATCGTTTCGAGCCGTGATCTTGAAGCCGGCCTCGACGAAATCGATCTCGAAAGCGTCGCTGCCGGAAGTACTGCGGCTATTCGCCGCCGCGCGCACGGTGGCACCGATCAGTTGCAAATGCTTATTGCGCCCGATACGGATGCAACGCTTGCGTCTATCGTCAGGTCCACTCTGGATTGTCAAGACTTAATTGCTCCCGTATGGATCCTGGACCACACAGAGCATGGCGCAGTCATTGCGCGACCTGCGGAAATACGCATCAGCTTCTTTCCATACTCAAGTCCCTTAAGTTCTGCAAAGTCGGGAACACCGAAAAAGGAAGACGAGAAAATCCACGCTTCCGCGCAATGGCTCACCGAAAACTGCGAGCACGACATCTCGATCGCCGAGGTCGCTCAAGCCGCTGCAATGAGCGAGCGGACTTTTCTGCGCAGGTTCCGCCAGCAGATCGGCACGACACCCTCCGAGTATTTGCTGAGAGCGCGTCTCGAGCGCTCGTGCCGCTTGCTGGCCGAGGGCGATTTGCCCGTCGACAAGATTGCGCGCCGCAGTGGCATGGGCAATGGATCGCAGCTCGCGAAGCTATTTCGCAAACGTTTCAGGGTCTCGCCAACAGAATTCCGCCGCCGCGCCCGCACAGGTACCGCCTGAGCGAGAGTAGCCATGGAAGAAGGCGGGCCGCACGGCAATTGGCGTGATCTGCCGTTGGCATCGCGTGCCGAAAGGTTCGCGTTCACGTCGATATTGATTGGGTTTGCAACTGTTTATGTATTGGCGGTGATTGTCGTTTTCGCGGTCGTGGCGATCGTAATGATTCCGCTACGGATCGTATCGACGATTGCAGCAGCTGTCAGGGCCGCAATGCGGCGTGAATGACGGCGTTTCGAAGGGCCGCGTATTGGCGATGCGCGACAAGCAATTGGCGGCTGTGCCGCCGATTGGGCGGAAGTTTGTCGAATCAGCTGTTACTACAATGCAGCTATCGTCTGACCGGCTATGTGCATTTGATAAATATATTGGGAGCCCTAATCGTGATGGATCTTGTTGAATTCTCAAGTTTGCGTGTCAATGAGAAAATCGACTACTCACAACCGTCGAAGCACATTGGCCTTCTCGTTTCCCAGAACTTCTTTACGGCGACCGCGGGCGCCATTGGGGACGCTTTCCGTCTGGCTAACGCGGCGGAACTCGCCCGGGGCGAGCAGGCGCCCTACCGTCTAACGGTATTGTCCGACCAGGGGGGCCTTGTCACCAGCTCCTGCGGCATTTGCATTGGCACCGAACAACTTAATCATTACAGCATCAGCGACTTCCATGCGTTCTTCGTGGCCTGCCGCGACTCGGCGGTGACAACGGAGCCGACCGATCGCCTGCATTCGTGGATCACCCGTCAGGGAGCCATTGCATCGCTTCGCATTACGCAAGGCTCGAAGCTCGCGGTGGTTTATAAAAACGCGTCGCGGCTGGCAGTGCCCGTCGTTCTGTTCGACGACGAGGTTGCGGGACCCCGCGCGAGCGGTGCGACACCAGCTGAACTGGCCGTCGCCCAGATCGAGCGCGACCTGGGCCCGCAGATTGCCCGCAAGGTCGCGCTCGACCTGCAGACCAATGCGGTCAAGCCCACGAGGCCCCGCGAAGGTGACGCGAAGTCGCTCACCACGACGAGCAAGGTTCGAGAGTCGGCGCGCTGGATAAAAGAAAACTACAGCAAGCCTATTTCCGTGGCACAAGCAGCGGAATCTGCCGCGATGAGCAAGCGTAATTTTCGGCGACGCTTCAAGCAGGAGTTCGGCATGACGCCGCTGGAGTACCTGCTGCGCACGCGGTTTGAAGTTGTCCGCGCAATGCTGAGTTCCACCAACGTTCCTATCGGGAAGATTGCACGACGGTGCGGAATGGGCGATGGCAACCGGCTTGGCCGTCTTTTCAAGGAAAGGTACGGCATGTCGCCCACCGAATTCCGCGCACAGCGTCACCTGATCCTGTAGAGCGGCTCGCGCAGGAGGAAAGCCACATCGCATCAGACCAATTTTTATGACTACTCCGATTCGTAAGACGCTGCTTTATCTCATTCTTATCCAGGGCGGCAACTATATCGTACCGTTGCTGATGTTGCCGTACCTGGGTCATGTACTCGGTGCGAGAGAGTTCGGGGTCCTCGCCTATTGTCAGGCGGTTGCCCAATACATGGTCTTGTTGACCGACTACGGTTTCAACTTCACGGCAACGAGGCACGTCTCCGTGAACCGCGGCGACCCTCGGGGTTTGGCAGAGGTCTACACGAGCACTTCCGCTGCGCGACTCGTGCTCGTCATGGGAGCACTCGTGCTGATCGTTGCGGGTGTGTTGTTCGTGCCGGACCTGCGAGAGCATGCCGACGTGCTGGCCGCGTTGTTTCTCGGGATCGTCGCCAACGCCGTCACGCCGATATGGTTGTTCCAGGGCCTGGAGCGCATGCGCGCGCTAGTTTTACCGACGTTTCTTTCGCGGCTCGTCGGACTGGTCTTCGTGTACTTCGCAGTAAGAGGTCCGGGCGACGCGGCGCTCGCCGCGCTTGGTGTGAGTCTCGGCAATGTGCTGCTCGCGATCTGTGCGCTGTGGATTCTCCATCGCAATCGACTGGTGAAACTCGTCGGTACATCCACGAGAAAGATCGTCGAGGCGCTGAAAGACGGGTTCCCGCTTTTTCTCTCTTTCGTATTGATCAGCTTTTATGTGAACTTCAATTCCATTCTGCTGAATTACTTTCACGGACCGGAAGTAGTCGGCCAGTTCGCAATGGCGGACAAGATCCGCGTGGCGGCGCAAGCCATGTTCATGGTGATCAGCCAGGCTTTCTATCCACGCATCAGCCAATACCATGCGACCGATCCTCAAGCCGCGCAGCGTCTGATGCGTATGGCAATGCTTGCCGTGTTCTCGACTTCGATCAGCCTTTTTATTGGAATCGAGTTGCTCGCGGCGTGGGGCATCGAAACGTGGATTGGGCCGCAGTTTCACGCGTCGATTCCTCTGTTGAGACTAGAGGCCGTGTTGCCGCCGATCATCAGCGTGGCAGTTGTATTCGGCGACCTGGGACTGCTCGCGCAAGGACGGGCGCGCTCACTGACCAATGTGTTTGTCGGCGCAACAGTTCTGCATCTTCTCTATGTCGTTCCACTCACTCGCTACGGCGGAGCCAAAGGGACGATCGTGGCCGTAATCCTGACCGAAGTGGTCGGCGCAGTGGCCTTCGTGTGGCTGTATTTTCGCGGC
Source organism: Paraburkholderia caledonica (assembly GCF_000383275.1). Taxonomy (NCBI): domain Bacteria; kingdom Pseudomonadati; phylum Pseudomonadota; class Betaproteobacteria; order Burkholderiales; family Burkholderiaceae; genus Paraburkholderia; species Paraburkholderia caledonica. The sequence goes on from NZ_KB911049.1 coordinate 80,532, forward strand.
GTTGCTCCCACTTCGCGCGGTGCGGGTCGGTCGCCTGTTGCGCCGTCAGCGGGTCAGGAGCCACGCGGCGCGGATGCGGGTTGAGTGCGGTTCTGGTTCATCAAACAATCAAGGTGCCCTATGTCAGCTTTTTCCATCATCGTGCCGGCTTATAACGTGCAGGCCTATCTCGACGATGCGCTCGCAAGCATCGCCGGCCAGTCCTTCACGGATTTCGAAGCGATCATCGTGGATGACGGCTCCACGGATGGCACCGCCGCGATTGCGCAGCGCTATTGCGATACCGACCCGCGTTTCACCTATGTCTATCAGCCCAATCGCGGGCAATCCGCGGCGCGCAATCTGGGCACCTCGCTCGCGACCGGCTCCTATGTGTACTACATGGACAGCGACGACATTATCGACACCGACACGTTGAGCGTGTGCCATCGGGAATTCAGCAATCCCGAGATCGACGCCGTCATGTTCGAGGCTGCTGTGTTCCCGAACGACGCGCCCATGTACAAGCAGGAAGTGAATGGTTACCGGCGGCCGCTCGGAACCGCGACGTTCTGGTCGGATGAGTTCGTCGTCGAGTCGTTGCGGCAAGGACGCTATTTCGTATCGCCATGCTGCTTCATTACGCGACGTTCGGCGATCGGAAGCCTCCGCTTCCTGGAAGGCATCGTGTACGAAGACAATCACTTCTTCGCAGCATTGCTGCTGCAACAACGTATCAAAGTGGCCGTGCTGAATCAGGCGTTATTCAAAAGACGCCTGCGAATGGATTCGACAATGTTCACGACGAAAACGCTGCACCATTACAACAGCATGTACCGGCTGCTTCACGAAATGTCGGAACTGTCGTTCATTGCGCTCGATCCGCCGGCGCGCGCGAGGATCAAGCAGGAGATCATCGGCAAGACGCTGGGCGATCTGCATTTCGCAAGCGCGATGGTCGGCCCCGACTTCAAACTGCGAAGCATGAACGTGGCAGCGACATGGTACGTCGCCACTCATATCTCGCCTCGCCTCTTTTCCGCGAAGCGTCTGTTGCTCGCGCTCGTGCCGGAGTTGTATCGGCTGAAGCCTGAACTTTGATCGATCGTGGATAGGTGTGCGCCGCAATCGCCATAACGGCGCACACCCAGAAGTCCCGAGAAAAACATGTTGTGATGCCTGTTGTGCTGAGTGCCTTCGTTAAAGTCTGAATCGTTGCCGCAGCGTGGTTGCGAGGAGTTCCATTGCCTCCGTTGTGCGGCCCCTATCGCCGCGCATCAGAACCACATCGTGGTCTTCAATCTGCGGCAGGCCGTCGAGCACCCGCATATCGGCGCTGACCCGTGCGCGGTCGAGAAGTGTCACGGCCAGACCGGATTCGACACAAGCCTTGATCACCTGAGTCGAGCCGCTGTCGAGGATCACCCGCCACTTCCTTCCTGCTGACTGCAGTGAGCTCGTCATTGCTGCACGATAAGGACACGGCTCCGCATAAAGCGCCAACGGAAGCGGACGGGTGTCATCGACGACATAGCTCGGGCTGCCGACCCAAACCGGCGTCGTCACGGTCAGTACATCCGCAGACCTGCTTTCCTTTGCGGGCTGAACGACTATCGCCAGATCGAGCTTGCCGCGACTGATCTGATCGCGAAGCTTGAAGCTCGGTGCAGTCTTGACTTCGAGAACCACGTTGGGCCAACTGGTCGCGAAACCCGGCAAGATATCGCGGATCACATGCGCAGCGTATTCATCCGGTATGCCGAATATGACCCGGCCGGCCAGTCTCTTCCCCTTGATGTCTTCCACAACGCGATCGTGCGCCGCAAGCACCTCGCCCGTACTGGACAGAAGCCGCTTGCCGAGCGCCGTCAACGTGACCGACTGATTGTCCCGTTCGAGGAGCCGCCCGCCCGCGATAGCCTCGAGGCGCTGGATCTGGACGCTCACGGCCGCGGGGCTCCTGTTGACCAGTTCTGCCGCCGCGCGAAAGCGTCCCAGCCGGGCAACAGCGTGAAAGGTCCGCAGCAGATCGATGTCGAGAACGGTACTCATGGTTTAATTCTGTTAAATGACTGAGTCAGTATATTTCAATTTTCGAATCCATCCCGGCGGTCTAATCTGCATGAATGGCGAGAACATCGACACACAATGCAAGCTTGACGCCCAATTCGCGCGACGCGAATCGCGTGCCGCTGCCTATACTCGAGGCGGGGATGGTCCTGACGTGGAGTTCCGGCTTTGTTGGAATGCGGTTCTCTGCGGATTACGCTCCAGTACTTCTCGTGCTGCTGTGGCGGTTCATAACACTTTCGCTCTGTCTTTTTCCCTTCGTCGCTCGCGAGATTCGGAGTGCGCCTTTGCCCGTATTGATCCGGCAGTCGATCATCGGGGTATTCGCGACAGCGGGGTATCTCGCCGGCGTCGCGAGAGGAATCGAGCTTGGTGTTCCGACCGGTCTCGCCGCCCTCATTGCAGACCTGCTTCCAGTGGCCGTAGTAATCATTTCGACCTGCGTCTTCCGTGAGCACAGCCCGAAGAGTGTGTGGGCCGGACTGGCGCTTGGCCTTGCAGGAATGTTGATTGTCTGTCGCGACGCGGTCGCGCTCGGAAAAGCGCCGGCATGGGCATACGCACTGCCGGTTGCAGGTATGGTTTCACTCGCGGCGGCTACGGTTTGGCAGCAACGATCAACGGCTCGCGCGGGAAGTTTGAGTCCGCTGGGCATGCTTTGGCTGCAAAGCGTTGTCTCCTGCCCTGTCTTTCTATGGCTGCAGGCATCGCATGGCAACGTCATGCCGATCGCAACCGTGGGGTTTGCTGCCAGCGTCGCCTGGACTGCCATTCTGGCGACGCTTGGCGGATGGGGGCTTTACTGGACGTGTCTACGGCGCTCGTCGTCTGCTCGCGTCACGAGCGTACTCTTTCTGAGTCCTCCGATCACGCTGATCTGGGCATGGGCGATGTTTCGCGAGCCACTGTCATGGCCCATGGCTATCGGAATGGGGATTTCCGGCCTTGGAGTCCTGCTCGTTGTGCGACGCGACCGTGCCGGAGGCAGACTGTTCGACAGCAGACTTCGGTGAGCCGAACGATTGCCACCGCACCGGCAACGCTTCGGGTTGTATCGATTGCGACGAGTACAGCGCTAACCCACGCCGTTCGCTACGCCGCGAAGAGACGGCGATGCACGTTGCGCAAGTGCGCCCGCATCGCGGTCTTCGCGGCGCGTGCATCGCGATTGAGAATGGCCTCGCCAATCCTGCGGTGATCCGCGTTCATCGCCAGCGTAATCTGCTTGTCAGCGTAAAAAGCTTCGAGGTGCGTGAACACGGGGCTATAGCGCTTGTTCCATAGCATTGTCATCACCTCGGTCAGTAGCGGGTTGCCCGTCATCTCGCTGATGAGCAGATGGAAGCGCCTGTCTTCTTCGAGAAACGCGGCGTCGTTCACCGACTGCGCCTCCAGGTTGCCGATGATGCGCGTAAGCAAGCGCCGCTGCTTGCCGGTGCCGTTCTTTGCCGCAAGCGCCGCGATCTCGCCTTCTATCATCGCGCGTGCGGAAAGCAGATCGGCAACGCTGAACGCTGCGTCTTGCACCGGCGCCTGTTCGCGTGACTTGTCCAACTGGCGCACGAAAACGCCGGTCCCCGTGCGTATCTCCACTCGCCCCGCGATTTCGAGCGCAATCAATGCCTCGCGCACGGAAGAACGCCCCACGCCGAGTTGCCGGGCCAGATCGCGTTCGGCAGGCAGCGCCTGTCCCGGCTCGTAAGTACCGTCTTCGATGAGCCCGATGATCAGGCTCGAGATTCGCTGATACAGACGCTCGGGTTTGAGAGTGGGCAGGTCCATTGGCAGGTTCATTCGCGCTCCTTTACCCGTTTCGTCGATCGAATTGCATCACTCAAAGACAGTCGCTATACTGCCTCGGCGGTCCGGTGGCCTGACCACTCGTATGGCCTGACCGCAATGAAATTGAAGGCAGTCCCTGGAAGCAACCGTTTGAAAGCATAGCATCGGCGATTTCGCGGATGCGCTCAAAAAAGGCGTGCTCATGACCATGTCATTTCAGTGCTTCAGCACCGGCGCTTGCCGCCTTGCCCGCATGCGGTCCGCTCGCGTCACGCACGTACCCGCCCCCTCCCGCTTTTCGTCCAGCTTTCAATCAGCGCCGCCCTGAAGGCGCTTCCGCGCGCATTGAATCGACGGAGCCGATCCGAGCAGTCCGAGCAGTCAGCAAAACAACAAGGAGACACCATGTTCCGCTCAGCCAAGCAGGCGACGATCACGCTCGCCGCAGCGTCATGCATGTTCGCGGGCGCAGCGCACGCGCAAGTGGCCACCGGCGATACGTCGCAAAAGAAGATCGCGCTGTCGAATAGCTTTGCGGGCAACTCCTGGCGGCAGTCGATGTTGAAGAGCTGGAACACGGTCTCGCAACAGGCTGTCGCGGACAAGAAAATCGGCGCGGCTCCAGCATTTACCACTGCCGAAAACCAGGTGACGGAGCAGGCGCAGCAGGTGCAGAACCTGATCCTGCAAGGCTATAACGCGATCGTCATCGACGCCGTGTCGCCAACCGCGCTCAACGGCACCATCAAGAAGGCGTGCGCAGCGGGCGTGGTCGTCGTGTCCTTCGACGGTATCGTCGACGAGCCGTGTGCGTATCGAGTGAACTTCGATTTCAAGGGCTGGGCTGAGCAGGGTGTGGACTATCTCGCGCAACGGCTGAACGGCAAGGGGAACATTCTCGAAGTGCGGGGCGTGGCGGGCATTTCCGTCGACAACCTGATGCATGAAGGTGTGCTCGATGCGATGAAAAAGCATCCCGGCATGAAGCTCGTGGGATCGGTGAACGGCGACTGGACGCAGTCGGTCGCGCAAAAAGCCGTCGCGGGCATCTTGCCGACGCTGCCGCAAGTCGATGGTGTCGCGACCGAAGGCGAGATGTCGTTCGGCATCGCGCAGGCTTTCAAAGCCGCCAATCGCACCACGCCGCCGATGATCATTGGCAGCACGTATCCCGAACTCAACTGGTGGAACGAGCAGACGAAGAGCGGCTATCAGTCGCGGTCGCTGTCCAATCCGCCGGGCGCGGTCACATTCGCGTTCTGGGTCGCGCAGCAGGTTCTCGCAGGAAAGAAAATCCCGAAGGACGTGACCATCAACGTGCCGCTGCTCGAAATTTCGCAGCAGGAGTTGCCGGCGAAGCTGGCGGCGACGCCGCCGGGCGGCATCAGCGACGTCACCTATACGCTGCCTCAGACGGTCGCGCTTCTGGACAAGAAGAAATAAATCTTTTGAATCGAAGTATCGCCACGCATGGAGCATGTGAATGGGCGGAACAGGAGACGCGATTGTCCGACGTGAGGCGCTGATTCGCTTCGAAGGCATTAGTAAGAACTTCGGGCGCGTGCGCGCGCTCAACGACATAGACTTCACCTTCATGCAGGGCGAATGCGTCGGCATTGCCGGACATAACGGCGCGGGAAAATCGACGCTCACGGCCGTGCTGGCGGGCGTCCATGCGCCGACGCAAGGGCGCATCGAAGTCGAAGGCAAAGACGCGCCGCATTACGACGCCAACGCCGCACGCGATGCCGGCGTACGCTGCGTGTTTCAGGAGTTGTCGCTCTGCGCAAACCTCACGGTCGCCGAGAACATGTGCATCGTGCATCCGCAACTGCGTGGGCGCGGATGGCGCCGCACGGCCACGAAGCTGATGCGCGAGAAGCTCGACGAGATCTTCCCGGGCAACGGGCTGAAGGGCAATGAACTTGTCTCCGACCTCACGCTGACGCAACAGCAGATGGTCGAGATCGCGCGCGGCTTTACCGTCACCGACACGCCCGTGCGTCTTGTCATTCTCGACGAGCCGACGTCATCGCTCGATGCGCATACCGCAGAACAGTTGCTCGCGTTCGTGCGCGAGGCGGCGGCAAGCGGCGTCACCTGCCTGCTCATCACGCATATGCTTGGCGAGATCGAGCGCGTGGCCGACCGCGTGGTGGTCATGCGCGACGGCAGCATCGTCAGCGTGCTTTCGCGTGAACAGTCGAGCCGCGAGTCCATCATCCAGGCGATGGGGCAGCATCTCGAAGCCGACAAGGCGTCTGTCGTAACTCGCGTCCAGGCGGATCGCGAGCGGGAGCGGCACTTCATATGGAACATCGGCGCAAAGCGCCATACGTCGATTGAAGCGTCGCGCGGCGAAGTGATCGGCTTTGCGGGACTGGCGGGCCAGGGGCAAACCGAGGCGCTTATTGCGATCTACGAAGCCGCGACGAAGCGCGGAGCGAGCCGCGCGAAGGTGGCTTTCGTAGCAGGCGACCGCGGGCGCGACGGCGTCTTCCCGATCTGGTCCATCGCTCAGAATCTCGACTTGCGCTGGCTCGCGGGCGGTGCGCCGCGCAAGCGCGGCCTCGTCGATTTCGCGGCGGCGCGGGCCATCGTCGAGGAATGGCGCGCGAAGATCGGCATACGCGGGGCGGCGATGAACGCGGGTATTCTGTCGCTCTCGGGCGGCAATCAGCAAAAGGTACTCTTTGCGCGCGCGCTTGCATCGGACGCGGAGCTGATTCTGATGGACGATCCCACGCGCGGCGTCGATGTCGGCACCAAGCGCGACATCTATCAGCTGGTTCACGACGAAGCCGCAAAGGGCCGCACGTTCGTCTGGTACACCACGGAAAACGAGGAATTGTCGCACTGCGACCGCACTTACGTGTTCCGCTCGGCCGCCGTCACGCGCATGCTTCATGCCGACGAATGCACGGAAGAAGCACTGCTCGCGGCCAGCTTCGAGGAGCAGGCCGCATGACACTCGCCATCACGCAAGCGCGGTTGCGCGCGATGCTTCCCGCCATATCGCTCGTCGCGGTGCTGATACCTATCCTTGTCATGCAGCCCGCGGTAATGAGCTACTTCGGTTCGAGCCTGCTGCTGAATCTTGCGGTGCCGATCGTCCTCGCGACGCTCGCGCAACTCGCGATCATCACCGTCAACGATCTCGACCTGTCGATCGGGCCGTTCGTGAGTCTCGTCGCATGCATCGGCGCGACGCTGCTCGTGAAGACACCGTGGCTCGGCGCCCTCGCGCTCGTCGGCTGCGTGCTCACTTATGCGGCCGTCGGCGCGTTGGTCGAGCTGCGCCAGATTCCGTCGATCGTCGTGACGCTCGGGTTGTCTTTCGTGTGGAGCGGCCTCGCTATCGTGCTGCTCCCTTCACCGGGCGGCACGAGCCCGACGTGGCTCGGCGCGGCGATGAACTATCAGACGCCGTTCATCGCGGCGCCCATCGTGTGGTCGGTGCTGATTGCGATCATCGGGCATCTGCTCCTGATGCGCTCGTCGGCGGGCGTGCGCGTGCGCGGTGCGGGCGGGAATCCGCGCGCGATGCGCCGCTTCGGCTGGTCGCTCGTGCGCAGCAAGGCGACGCTCTATGGCGTCGCGGGTGTGTTCGGCGTGCTGTCGGGCTTATCGCTGCTCGGCCTCACCACATCCGCCGATGCAAACCTCGCGTTGCGCTACACCCTGCTCTCGATTGCCGCCGTGATACTCGGCGGCGGCGAATTCATGGGCGGTCGCGTGTCGGTGATCGGCGCGGTGCTCGGCGCGATCACGCTGACGCTCGCCGCATCGTTCCTTGCGTTCCTGAACATCTCCTCCGACTGGCAGGTCGGCATGCAGGGCGCGATTCTGATCGTGGTCCTGTCACTACGCGTGCTGCTGCAACGCGGAGAGCGCCGATGAACACCCTCGCTGAAAACAATACGAGCGCATGGTCGCGCATCAAGGCGATTCAGGCGCCGTGGGTCTGGTCCTTTATCGGTGCGGTGCTGGTATGGCTCGCCATCGTCGCGATCTTCGGCTTCGGTATCGCGAGCAATGTCGCGCAAACGGCGCTCACGTACGGCGTATTCATGGTGCTGGTGGGTCTGGGGCAAATGCTCGTCATCACATCGGGCGTGGGCAATATCGACCTGTCGGTGCCCTCGACAATCGCGCTTGCCGGCGTGGTCGGCATGCATACGATGGGCGGCGCGAACGGTCAGATCGTCGCGGGTATCGCGGCGGCGCTCGGCGTGGGCGTCGCGATTGGCCTCGCGAATTACGCGCTCATTCGCATGCTGCGCATTCCGCCGATCATCGCGACGCTGTCTTCGAGTTTCATTATTCAGTCGATCGCGATCACGCAAGGCAGACAGCTTCCGCCGCCACCGCCGGCGCTCGGCGCATTCGCGACTGGCCGCTTCCTGAGCGTGCCGTACATTGCGCTGCTCGCGCTCGCGTTGTCGATCGCGCTCGCCGTGCTGCTGCATCGCGCGGTCTATGGACGCAGGCTGTCGGCCATCGGCCAGAATGCGCGCGCCGCCTGGCTTGCGGGCGTGGACGTGCACCGCACGCGATGCCTCGCGTATGTGATGTCGTCGATGATCGCATCGCTGACTGCGTTGCTCATATCGGCGACGTCCGGCGGCGCATCGCTCGACATGGGCGTCGAATACATGCTGATTTCGATTGCGGTCGTCGTGATCGGCGGCACCCTCGTGGCCGGCGGGAAAGCGACGATCGCAGGCGTCTGGGGCGCATCGATGTTCCTCTTTCTCACCAACGCCGTGCTCAACGCGGTTGGCGCGGACGCGGGCGTGCGCTCCATCGTATATGGCGCGCTCATCATCGCCGTGACGGTGGCGGCGGGCGGCAAGGGCGTGCGCTGAGTCCAAACAGCAAAAAAGGAAAAGGAGACATGAAAAACAACGAATACGAAGTGCATGATCCACGCTTCAGGCTGCTGCTTCAGCCGAACGCGTCGATGGACAAGCTAACCGGCGAATGTCTGTGGGCCGAAGGCCCCGTGTATTTTCCGGCGACCGATCTGCTCATCTGGAGCGACATTCCGAACAACCGCATGCTGCGCTGGGCGCCGGGAATGGGCGTCGGCGTGTACCGCGGGCCGTCGAACTACAGCAACGGCAATACGCGCGATCGCGAAGGCAGGCTCGTCAGTTGCGAGCACGGTGAGCGGCGTGTCACGCGCACCGAGCATGACGGCAGCATCACCGTCATCGCCTCGCATTTCGAAGGCAAGCGGCTGAACTCGCCAAACGATGTGATCGTCGATTCCGAAGGCGCGATCTGGTTCACCGACCCCGACTATGGAATCATTAGCGACTACGAAGGATATCGCTCTGACAGCGAGATTGGGCGATGCAACGTGTATCGCGTGTCGCCCGGCGATACGCAGGTGCGCCTCGTTTCCGACGACTTCGTGAAACCGAACGGTCTCGCGTTTTCGCCGGATGAATCGAAGCTTTATATCGCCGACTCGGCCGCATCGCACGACGACAATGCGCCACGTCACATACGCGTATTCGATGTCGCGAGCAACGGCGCATTGCGCAATGGCCGCGTGTTCGTGGAGATGCAAAGCGGCGTGCCCGACGGCATGCGTGTCGATGAGCACGGCAACGTATGGACGAGCGCCGAAGACGGCGTGCATTGCTATGCACCGGACGGTACGCTGCTCGGCAAAATCCTGATTCCCGAAGTCGTTGCGAACCTGACCTTTGGCGGGCCGCGGCGCAATCGGCTTTTCATAACCGCGACTTCATCCGTATATGCGCTGCATGTAGGCGTGCGGGGCGCGGCGCGCTGATCGATAACAAAGGAGACGGTACGTGCAGACTTTCATCAAGGTAGTGACGGCGGCATGCATGGCATTGGCGGCTGCATCCGCGTCGGCGCAGGTCGCGACCGGCGATACATCATCAGTGAAGATAGCGCTGTCGAACAATTACGCCGGCAATAGCTGGCGTCAGCAGATGCTCAAGAGCTGGGCCAACGTCGCGGACGCCGCAGTCAAACAGAAGGTCGTCGCGGCTGCGCCCAGCTTCACGACCGCGGAAAGCCAGGCGACCGAGCAGGTCCAGCAGATACAAAACCTCATCCTGCAAGGCTTCAAGGCGATTGCCGTCGACGCCGTATCGCCGACCGCGCTCAACGGCGTCATCAAGCAGGCGTGCGGCGCAGGTGTGACCGTCGTGTCGTTCGATGGCATCGCCACCGAGCCGTGCGCGTATCGCATCGCGGTAGACTTTCAGGGCATGGGCCGGATGCAGGTCGACTATCTGGCGAAGCGCCTGAACGGCAAGGGTAACCTGCTGGAGATTCGCGGGCTTGCAGGTGTCTCTGTCGACGACGAGATTCATCAGGGCATCGTCGACGAAATGAAAAAGTATCCGGGCATGAAGATCGTCGGCTCGGTGCATGGCGACTGGACGCAAACCGTTGCGCAAAAACAGGTCGCGGGCATCCTGCCGACACTGCCGAAGATCGATGGCGTCGTCACGCAAGGCGGCGACGGCTACGGTGCCGCGCAGGCAATCAAGGCGGCTGGGCGGCCTACGCCGGTCATCATCCTCGGTAACCGTCAGGAAGAGCTAGCGTGGTGGGCGGAGCAGCGCAAGAGCGGCTATGAAACGATGTCGGTGACGATACCGCCAGGCGCGTCGTCGTTCGCGTTCTGGGTCACGCAGCAAGTTCTCGCGGGCAAGAAGGTGCCGCACGACATTCGCATGCCGGTGCTGGAAGTGAAGCCCGACGAGCTCGATGCGGTCCTTGCGAAAACGCCGAGCGGCGCACTTGCGAACAAGGAGTACACGCGCGACGAAGTGGTCGCAATAGTGGACGGCAAAAAATAGCGTGCTCCGACAGTTGCGTCCGGCTCCCAGCGGAGGGTGCCGCTCGGTCTTCGTAACGAGCGGCCGCCCCCGCCTCACCACCGAACGGTACGGCCGCGGTAATCGAGAAATTCCAGGCCGGGGCGGCCACGTTTGGCCAGCAGTACATCCACGACGCCGGGAACGCTCTCTTCGACCGACAACCGCCCCTCCGGCCCGCCGAGGTCTGTGCGTACCCAGCCCGGCGCCATCAGCACCATCGCACGCGGCGGTTCCGCGCGACGTGCTGCAAAGCTGCGCATGAACTGGTTCAGCGCCGATTTGCTGCCGCGATAGACCTCGCGCTGGCCCGACTCATTGTCGGCAATGCTGCCCTGCCCCGACGACATCACGCCGATCAAACCCGCCGCATCGACGAGGTCGCACAAGCTGTCGACAACGCGCATGGGACTGAGCGCATTCGTGATCATCAGGTTCACGAAATCCTCGGTCGACACCTCGCCGATTGTTTGCGTCGGATCCGGATTGGTCGTGCCGGCGTTTACGAACAGCGCGTCGAACGTGCGGCCCGCGAGGCGCTCGCGCAGCGCCCGGATCTGCTCTGGCCGGGTGATGTCCAGCGTTTCGATCTCGACCTGTCCCGGATGCGCATCGGCTAGGTCATGCAACAACGTACGCCCGCCACGTACCGTACCCATGACGTGCCAGCCTCGTTTGAGAAACTCCGCGGCCATTGCGTAACCGAGGCCACGAGAGGCGCCGATCAGCAGGATGGAAGGAACATGAGCAGGTTGAGCAGCTTCGGGCATAGGGCTTTCCTTCTTCGTCGGTTCGTCGGTTCGTCTCAGGAATTCTGATCGAGGCGTCTGCTTTGCACCAGACGCCTCGCCTGCAATCGACGATTGCACCGCACGCCCTGCCTGGCCAGATTTGCACTATCCTCGACAGATGCCACGTGTCGACCTGAACCTTCTTCCCGCCCTGGACGCACTGCTGAGCGAACGCAGCGTTACAGGAGCCGCCCGGCAGCTGAACCTCAGCGTGTCGGCAATGAGCCGCACGCTGACCAGGCTGCGCACCCTCACTGGAGACCGGCTGCTGGTGCAGGCCGGTCGAGCGCTGATCCTTACTCCGTATGCCGAAGAGCTTCGTGAGCGCGTCTCTTCACTGGCTCGCGAAGCGGAGGCGGCACTCAGTCCCGCCGGCCGCCGGTTCGACTCCACTACCTTGGATCGAAGCTTCGTCGTGCGTGCGGGCGAGGGTTTCATCGACCTGCTCGGCGCGGCCTTGATGGACAGGATTCACCGGGCAGCGCCCGGTGTGCAGCTTCGATTCACGCCCAAGCCGGACTGGGCTGCGCAGCCGCTGCGGGAAGGCGCGATCGATCTGGAAATCGGCACGGTGAGGACCACGGCTCCCGAGATGATTACGCGCCTGCTCTTCAGGGATCGCTACGTGGGCGTCTGCCGGCGTGGCCATCCGCTCCTGGACGGAACCGGAATCAGCCTCGAGCGCTGGAGTGCATACGGCCATGTGCACACCTCACGCACCATTGCGGTCGATGCGGCTTTGGCACGACTGGATGTACAGCGAACAGTGCTGATGGAGGTGCCGACCTATACCAGTGCGATGCAAATTGCTCGCCAGTCGGACCTGCTCGCCGTCGTCCCGCATTCGTGTCTGGCCAACCCGTTCACGCCCGATCATGCCTTAGCAAACGGCCTCGACAGCTTTGAGCTTCCAGTGCGCACGCCCGCCTTCAGCGTCTCGGCGATCTGGCATCCGCGCCTCGATCAGGACCCGGCCCATCGCTGGTTTCGCGCAGAAGTGATGCAAGTGTGTGCGGCGGCCTATCCTTCTGACTCCATGCCGCCGTTGCTTTGCGATTGATGTTACGGTCCGGTCCCGGTTGGAAGATCGGGCGACCTCGGTGGCCGTCGGTCGCGTCGTGGGGTCCGCCCGGCGCCAGACTCACGGCGAACTGACTCGCGCTCTGCCTCGCACCGCTTTGCGTCGCATCCGTGCCGAGGTCGAGGCGCGCTACGCGAATCCATACAACTTCGTAGGGTTAGCGACGAAGATCAGATGCTGCCAATCCGGCCGCCCTATCCAGTTCGCGATCGTGTCCAGCAAGCTCGCATCATCCGGCTTATGCGTCTTCTCCGTCGGATGAGGCCAGTCGGTACCCCACAGCATCCGCTCCGGCGCCATCTCGATCAGCACTTTCGCGACAGGCTCAACGTCTCCGTATGCTGGCGCGCCCGCCTTGCTGTCGACGTACGGCCCCGACAACGTGATCCACGTATTGCCTTTCTCGACGAGGCGCCGCGCGGTGCGCAAAGCGTCCGACGACAGGCCGCCGGGTTCCGGAACATGCGCGATATGGTCGATGACGAGCGGGCAAGGCAGTGCCGACAAATGCCGCTCGAGTTCCGGCAGCCGCGCGCCCTGCACCACCAGTTCGATATGCCAGCCGAGATTGGCTATGCGCGTGGCAAGCGGCGCAAGCATGTCGAGCGTCGTTGCGCCCGGATAGCTCAGGTTGAAGCGAATCGCGCGAATGCCGCCTCGATCCAGGTCCTGCAGTTCCGCATCGGTCACGGAACTGTCGATGACGGCAACGCCGCGCGCGTTGCCGCCGAACTGCCGGATGGCCTCCAGCGTACAGCGGTTATCCGTTCCATACGTCGACGGCGTGACGACCACATTGCGCTTCACACCCAGGCGCGTCTGCAGCAGCCGGTACTGCGCGACCGTGGCATTCGGCGGACGCAGCGTCGTGCCCGGCGCGACCGGGAAACGATCGTCGTAAATATGCATGTGACAGTCGATGGCGCCTTCGGGCAAGCTGAACGCCGGCCGCTCCGTGCCGCTCGACCACGTTTCTTCAGCGGTGGCCAGCTTCGGCAGCGCTGCCGAAATCAGTGCAGCGCCGGCGAACTGGAGGAATTCGCGTCTCGTGGGAACAGTCATGCTCAGACGGTCCCCGTCTTGCTAACCAGACGGTTTGCCGAATTATTGCGGGTCAACAGCAACAAAGTCGCGACGCTGACGAGCGTGAGGATGGCGAGCGGCATCAACGCCAGCGCATAACTTCCAGTCGCCTCCTTCACCCATCCATATACGTTCACCATCAGTCCGCCGCCAAGCAGATTTGCAATCGCGTTCACCGTCGCGAGGCCTGCTGCCACGGCACTATTGGACAGCATGTCCGTGGCGAGCGCCCAGAACGGGCCCTTGAACGAATAGGCGCCAACGAGTACCGCGCACAGCATGCAGACCGTCGGTACAAGTGAGCCGCTCAGCGACGTCGCGAACAGACCCACACCAATCAGCAGCATCGGTACTACAGTGTGCCAGCGACGCTCGCCGACCCGGTCCGAGCGGCGGCCCCAGTACACCATCAGGACGGAAGCGACCGCGTACGGCACGGAGTTCAGCAAGCCTGTCTGCATGACAGACAAACCAAACGACTTGAGCAGTTGCGGCTGCCACACAGAGAGCGTGCTCCCCGCCGCCGACGCGCATGTGTCGACGAGTGCGAGACACAACACATAGCGATTGCGGAACAGTTGCGTGAGCGGAAGCGACGGCACCTTCTTCGGAGCCTTTTGCTCGCTGACGAGCGCATTGACGAGCCATGTGCGCTCGTCGTCGTCGAGCCATTTCGCGTTCTCCGGCTTGTTGGTCAGCATGAACAGACACGCAACGCCTAGCAGCACGGTCGGGACGCCTTCGAGAATGAACAGCCAGTGCCAGCCGCGCAGCCCCCAGAAGCCGTCCATCTGCAGGAGCAGCGCCGAAATCGGCGAGCCGATGAAGCTCGCGGCGGGAATTGCGACCATGAACGTCGCGACGATCCGAGCGCGATACGACGCCGGAATCCAGTACGAGAGATACAGCAGCACGCCGGGAAAGAAACCCGCTTCGGCGGCGCCGAGCAGGAAGCGCAGAACATAGAACGACGTCGCGCTATGCACGAGCGCGGTCGCCGCCGACACGATGCCCCACGTAATCATGATTCGCGCGATCCAGATACGCGCGCCGTACTTTTGCAGCGCGAGGTTGCTCGGCACTTCGCAAAAGAAGTAGGAAATGAAGAACAGGCTGCTGCCGAAGCCGAACACCTTCGCCGACATGCCAAGGTCATGATTCATCTGTAGCGACGCCATGCCCACGTTGCCCCGGTCGATAAAGGCAAGCAGATAGCACACCATCAGAAAAGGAATGAGTCGCCAGACGACCTTTCGTATCGTCCGGCGCTCGATCGCGGACTTGTCCATGAATCCAGTTTGCATCGTCGTCTCCGTTTATTGTGCGCCTGCGCGCTGATTCGTGAATCGTTGCCATGCAATGACGGCGATGACACCGCTGGCGAGCACCACCGCCATGGATGCAAATGTGTGTCGTACGCCCAGCGCTTCGGACGCGGTCCCGACGAGCAGATAGCCGAATGGCATCGTGCCGTTGTAGGCCATCCCATACATGCCGACGAGTCCGCCGCGCACGTGTTCCGGGCATTGCCGCTGGATGGTCGCGTTCGTCGACGTGGCCGCGAACGTGAGGCTGAAACCGAGTGCGAAAAACGCCGGCACCGTGGCTGCCGCCTCCGATGTCGCGGCGAGCAACGCGAGCGCGCCGACGGCCGTCCACGGCGCCCACGCAATGAATCTTCGCGACGCCGACGTGCCGATCGCCGAAGAAAGCAGAATTGCCGCGCTCAGCGAACCCGCGCCGGCGCACGCGAAGAACACGCCTGTAAAGCGCGCCGCGTCGTGGAACCCCTGGTCCGCGAGCAGCGGCACGAGTGTCTGGTAACTGCCGGCGAACAAACCGATGCACGCGAGTATCGGCAGATAGCGGGCGGAGAACGCATCGGACATCACGTAGCCGACTGCGTCGCGCAGGCTGCTGTCCGCGCGCGCGGGCCGAGCCGCCGAGGCCGTTCTGATCGAACGCACGCATGTCGCCATGAAGCAGAGCGCCACCGCATAAATCACAAACGATGTTCTCGGTCCGAGCGTCGGATAGACGAAACCCGCAATCGTCGGGCCGACCATCCGGCCGACGTTGTAGACCATCGTGTTCATCGCCACGGCGTTCGACGTATGCGTCGGATCTTCGAGACTCGTCAGCAGCAAAACCTGACGCGCGGGCGTCTCAACAGCGCTCGATACGCCGATGGCGAGCGCATGCGCGAGTATCAGCTTCACGCCGAGCACGCCGAGCAGCGACAGCGTGAAGAGACTGGCCGTCAGCACCAGCGACGCCGTGAGCACGCACAGCGTCGCGCGCTTCGCATTGGCCGAACTGATGCGCGAGCCGGCGATCGGGGCGACGATCAGTTGCGGTCCGTACAGCAGAAAATTGAGCAGCGCGAGAATCGCCGCCGACCCCGACAGGTGATACACGAGCAGATTTAGCGTGACGTTCTGCGTCCAGCTTCCGAGCACGGACGCGACCTGTCCGCTCAGATAGCGTCGCAGCGACGCCTCGGCAAGCGCCGGAAACAGTCTGCTGACGAAACCGGTTTGCGCGGCCATCGTCATGACAACGCCTTGCCGCGCGTTTCGGGTGCGAAGAACACGACGACGGCGGCGGCGACGAATGCGACGATGGTCGTTGCGAGTCCGAGCACGAATCCGCCGGAAGTCGATGCAAGCGCGCCGATAATCAACGGCGCGATGAAGCCGCCCAGACGGCCGCCGTTATACGCGAGGCCCATCAGGAATCCGCGCGACGCCGTATTGCCGATGATCTCCGCGAGGAACGGACCCGCTCCCGCGAAAATGCCGTTCACACTGAAGCCCGTCAGGAAGATCGCGACCATCAGCAGCAGCGCATTCGACGACACGATGTACACGCCCACGGCCCCCGCCCCGACCAGCAGATAGGCAAGGAACATCGGACGTCGGCCAAGCCGGTCGACGAAAGCCGAGAACAGCAGGAAACCGCTGATCGCGCCGAACTGCAGCGCAAGCACGAATTTCAGGCTATGCACGAAGTCGAGATGCTTCACCGTGACGAGGAACGTCGGTGTCCACGTGAAGACACCCCAGTACAGGTACTGCAGAAAGAAGATGAAGCCGAATGCCGTCAGCAGTCCGCGCACATTGAGCGTGTCGCTGCTCGTCGCGTGCACGTTCTTAACCGATGTCTTCGCCTGCTTGCGTTCCAGCCAGATCGGCGATTCAGGCGTTTTTCGCGCAACCCAGAAGAGGATAAAGAACGGCAACGCACCGATCAGAAAAAGCAGACGCCAGCTATTTCCACCGAGTCCGTCGTTCACGCCGCTAACGATGCCCGAAATCGTGATGGCGAGGATCGCGCCGATGGGCAATCCCATCTGCATCAGCGCGCCGCCCTTGCCGCGCCGGCTCGCGTGCCATGTCTCGGCAATCAGCGCGGCGCCCGCCGTCCACGTGCCGCCCATGCCCAACGCGCCGAAGAAGCGCAACGTCGCGAACCAGTGCTCGTTCGGCGCGAATGCAAGCAGACCCGAGAACAGCGAATAGATGCCGACGCAGAGCAACGCGGTACGCACACGCCCCAACCGGTCCGATACATAACCGAACAGAATCCCGCCGACGATCTGCCCTGCCGCCGTGATGCTCGTGAATAGGCCGAGCTGCGCCTTGCTGAGACCGAACTGAAGAGCGAGCGTCGGCAGCAGAAGCGAAAGCAAAAACGAGTCGTAGCTTTCGAACGTCCAGCCGAGTCCCGCAAGTGTTAGCGAGCGCCACTCGATGCCCGTGATGTTCCTCAATCCTCGGGCTTCCGCACCGTCCTTGAATTCGGTTGTCGCAACCGTTGCACTCGTTTTCATGTGTTGTCTCCGGCAATCGCGAGGCGATAGGTTGCCGCCGCAGTCCGGCTGAACAGGGCGGCTTTTTCATTGGCGGACATCGCGGACGCGAGTCGTTTGAAGGCGTTCCACAGCACGCCGTAACTGAACATCCCTTTATCGACGGGAAAGTTGCTTTCGAACATGCAGCGATTCACGCCGAACAGTTCGACGCACGTGTCGAAATACGGCCGCCACGCAAAGGCCAGTTCCTCGGACGAAGGCGGCACTTCGCGCGCGGCGAAATCGAAGCCGAATACGTTCATGCCCGCGCCGCCGAGCTTGATGCGCGTGTTGGGCAAACTCGCGAGGCGCGCGAGTTTTTGCTGCCATTCGGCGCGAACCGCCGCACGTTGACCGGCGTGCGGACCCACTCCCAGCGGACCGCCAAAATGATCGATAACGACCGTCACGCGATCCGCGGCACGCGCGAGTTCATACAGATCGTCGAGTTGCGTGTGATAGACCCATGCATCGAGCGACAGATCAAAGCGGCCGAGCGCCCTCACACCCTGCCGGTAAGCCGGATTTGCCATCAGATCGCGCGGCGGCGTCACGGGGCTCGAACTCACTTCAGGGCTCGCATGCCACGCGAGCGGATTGCGGATGCCGCGCAGGCGTCCGCCGGATACCTGCAACATCGCTTCGAGCACCGCATCGAGTTCCGCGCCCAACGTCAAATCCACACCGCCGACGATCGCCTCGCAGCAGCGCGTCCGTCCATACGCGCCGCTCGCGGACATCGCGGCGATTCCGTTGGCGAACTCCACTTCGCCAACGGGCTTCATCGCCTCGGGACCGTCCTCGCGCAACATCGAGCGGCATTGCACGTAGACCGTCGACACGACCCGATGCCCGCTCGCCACGTCGTTGCGGAACTCGTCCGCGAGATACCGCCCGGTCTGGCGGTCCCACAGATGATGGTGCGCATCGACAATCGGCAATTCAGGCTCGAGAACAGGCTCCTTTCGCAAGGCAAGCCACTCCTCTCGAACCGGAAGATGGGGCGCATGGACTATCTGCATTACGCTTTCTCGTCAGAACTTCTGGCGCATGCCAATCGTGATGCCCGTCTGGTTATATCCGGGCGCGACCGTACCGTAGCCATTGACACCAAGCGTGGACTTGTCCTTGTTGTGAGCGAAGCCCGCGGTTGCGTAAAGGTCAGTGCGCTTCGACAGGAAATAGTCCGCGCAGAGCACCGCGAGCCACGGGTCGGCACCCGTCGAATGCACGTCCTGGTAGTAGCCGGTGGCCGTGATAATGAACGCGGGCGTCACGTTGTACTGCGCACCCGCCCAGTAGAGGTTTGCAGCGCTGGCTTGCGAGCCGTTTGCAACGACGATCGGGTTCACCGGCAGGAACGCATTAGATGCACGCAGATAGCGGTAGCCCGCGAAGCCCTTCACGGGTCCGATCACATACGAAGCGGCTGCCGTCGCGCGACGCTCGGTGCCCGTGTTGGTCGCGACCGTGTTGCTGTTGCGCTGCTCGTACGACACGCTCGCCGCGAACGGACCTTGCGCATAGGTCACCGCGCCGCTGAAGAAGCGCCCCGTGATTTGCGCGCCCGGCACTTCGGCGCCATAGCCGGTGTCGTAGCGCGTGCTGTACATCGCCTGCGCCGTCAGCGGCCCGAACACGCCGGTGTACTTCGCCGAGTTGTCGATGCGTCCGGCCATCGCGTAGTCGAGCGACAGCACCGAGTAGCGCGACGATGCACCCATCGGATCGAACGCAACGGCCTGTTCGTAGAGCAGCGAGTTCTGCCGGCCGAAAGTCAGTTGCTGACCTTTGTACGAAAGACCGACCCACGCCTGCCGGCCGAATAGCCGGGTGGTCGTCGCAGCGTTGGCGCCCAGACCTCTGGTCGATTGAGCGGTCGTGCCGTCATTGATGTTGAAACCGCTTTCCAACTGGAAAATAGCCTTCATGCCGCCGCCCAGGTCTTCGGCACCCTTCAATCCCCAGCGCGAGCCGGACAGGTTGCCCGACACTTCGCGCGTCTGTGCGCCGCCAGCGCTCGTATTGTTGATGTGTTCGACGCCAACATCCGCGATCCCGTACAGCGTGACGCTGCTTTGCGCATGCGCAGCGCCGCAGGTAAGACTGACGCCTGCGGCGGCGACTGCGCCGAGCATGAAACGGACGTTCGTGTTGACGTTGTGGCTGGCTTTTTTGAACAGCATGGAGTCTCCAAACAGAGTTTTATGGATTGGTTTTGAATGCGTGGATCAGACCTTGTGAGCCGACGGCGCTTCGCCTGCGTCGGCGCCCGGGTCACCGAGCCAGGCGATGGTCAGCGCACCGAGCAGCAGCACACCCGAGACGGCGAGCAGCGGCACGGTGAATCCGCCCGAGAGTTGCTTGAGCGCGCCGATCATCGACGGACCGACGAAGCCGCCAAGGTTGCCCACCGAAACGATGAGCGCGAGGCCGCCGGCCGCGGCCCGCCCCGTCAGAAAGCTGGACGGAATGGCCCAGTAGGTCGCCTGGAAAGCGAGGATGCCGCTCACCGTGAAACAGAGTGCGATGAGCTTCAGCACAGGCGCGTCGAGGAAGGTGCTCGCGCACAGCGCGGCGGCCGCCACGACCAGCGCGCCGGCCACATACGGAATGCGGTTCTGCGAGCGATTCGCGACGCGCGCCCACCAGAGCATCACGACTGCGCCGATTGCATACGGAATCGCCGTGAGCCAGCCCACGACCGTGTGCGCGACGCCGAATTGCTTGATGATTTGCGGCATCCACAGGCCGACGCCGAGCGACCCGACAATGCCGCAGAAGTTGATGAACGCGAGCACGAACACGCGCCAGTTGGTCATCGCGTCGCGCAGCGTGCTGCCGTGACGTGCGCCGATGTCGCCCTGCTCGAGCGCGAGACGCTTCGCAAGCGACGACTTCTCTTCGTCGGTGAGCCACTTCGCTTTTTCGGGGCGGTCGGCCAGCACGAACAGACAGGCGATGCCGAGCAACACGGCCGGTCCGCCTTCGATCAGCAGCAACCACTGCCAGCTACGCAATCCATGCAGGCCGCCGAGTTCGAGCAGCGCGCCCGAAACGGGAGAGCCGATCATGTTCGCGACGGGGATGCCGACCAGAAACGCGGCCGTCACTTTCGCGCGCCACTTGCCCGGAAACCAGTGCGTGAAATACAGGTAGATGCCGGGCGTGAAGCCCGCTTCGGCGAGACCGAGCAGGAAGCGCGCGGCGGCAAAACTCTTCGGTCCGACGACGAACGCCGTCGCCATCGAAAAGAGACCCCACGTGATCATGATGCGCGCGATCCACACGCGCGCACCGACCTTCTGCATGATCAGGTTGCTCGGAATCTCGAACAGGAAATAGCCGATGAAGAACAGTCCTGCGCCGAAGCCGAACTGCTCGGAGGTCAGACCGAGGTCCTTGTTCATTGTCAGCGCGGCGAACCCGACATTGGTGCGGTCGAGATAGCTGATGACGTAGCAGATGAAGATGAACGGCAGGATTCGCCGGAACGCCTTGGCGAGCGTGCGCTCGCTGGCCGCGTAGTCCTCGCTCGCCATGCCGGCAATGGGCGGCGTTTCTGTCTGGCGCGTGGCACCGTCGGCGCGCAGGGTGTGCGACATGGTCATGCTTGCTCCTCCATCGCGCTTCTGTCGGCGCAGATGTATTGATGTATGGCGGGCGCTCGCGCCCGCTGCGCGATCAGACGGTTCGCCCGGCCCGTTTCGGAAGCGGTCCGGCAATCGTCATTTCAGCTTTGAGAACCGTTCCCGAAACGGACTCGGTCATGAACAGCGTCTTCATGTCCGCGCCGCCGAAACACAGATTCGTGAGCGAAGCGCCTTCCGGACTGGTCAGAATTTCGACGGGCTCCGCGCGATGGTTCAGCACCCACGCGCGACCAAGCCCCGGATTCGCGACGAAGAGTCGCCCTTGCGTGTCGATGGTCAGTCCGTCCGGACCGCTCGGGCCATACGACGTGAAGAACTGCCCGACCTTGCTGACGGAACCATCTGCCTGAAGCGGCACTCGCCACACGCAATTGCCGCGCGTCATCCCGACAAAGAGAATCTTTTCGTCGGGCGACAGCACGAGTCCGTTGGGGCTCGGGCAATTGCCGAGCAGCAAGTCGAGCCTGCCGTCCGCCGACAGCCGGTACACGCGGCCCGTCGGATCGTGCAGTCCCGTTTGCCCCTGATCGGTGAAGTACAGGTTCCCGTTCGAATCGAACGTGAGATCGTTCACGCCCCTGAAGCGCTCGGAATTGCGCCGCTCGAGAAACGGGCGCACTTCGCCGCGCGCGATGTCGAGCAGCATCAGGCCGTTGCGATAGTCGGTGATGAGCAGATGCGCATCGTCGAAGCGCTTCATTCCGTTCGGCTCGCCGTCGTATTGCACGACGAGTTCCCACTCGCCCGACGGCGAAATCCGGAAAACCCGGCCGT
This sequence comes from Paraburkholderia caledonica, assembly GCF_000383275.1. Taxonomy (NCBI): domain Bacteria; kingdom Pseudomonadati; phylum Pseudomonadota; class Betaproteobacteria; order Burkholderiales; family Burkholderiaceae; genus Paraburkholderia; species Paraburkholderia caledonica. Next base: position 102,467 of record NZ_KB911049.1, read on the forward strand.
GCGGAATGTCCGTGACGAACAGATAGCCCGCCGGGTCCCACACGGGGCCTTCGAGAAACGAGTCCGTGGCGAGGCCGCCGCGATTGGCACGCGCCCAATCGGTCTGGACGTCGCCTTTGCGGAATTTGTCCGGCATACGCGTGAAGACTTCCGCAGTGCGTATTTCGGGCGAGATGAGATAGAACATGTTGGGTCTTCTCTTGCGGACTTCAGGCTGCGTTGCGGGCGTGTTCTTCGACGACGGCGAGAACATTGGCGGCGGCGCCCTTACCCATGTTCACGTACGCGGCATCGCTCACGCCGCCGATATGCGGCGACAGGATTGCGTTCGGGATCTGCTGGAACGGATGCGGGTACGTCATCGGTTCGACGTCGAAGCTGTCGAGACCGGCAAAGCGCAACTGGCCGCTGGCGAGCGCCTCGGCGAGCGCCGCTTCGTCGATCAGTCCGCCGCGCGCGGTGTTGACGAGGATCGCGCCGCGCTTGAACCGCGCGAGCGTGTCGCGGTTGAGCATCTGGCGGTTTTCCGCTGTCAGCGGGCAATGCAGCGAGACGACGTCGGAAGCCGCGTACAACTCGTCGAGCGACACCAGCTTCACGCCTGCGGGCGCTTCTTTCGCGTACGGATCGAACGCGAGCACGTTCATGCCGAACGCCGCGCCGATCGCTGCGACGCGTCGGCCGATCGCGCCCAGTCCGACGAGGCCGAGGGTCCGCCCGTCCAGTTCGACGGACTTGTGCGTGGATTTGTCCCAGTGGCCTTGGCGCATGCGCGCATCCAGATGCGGCACGGACTTCGCGCACGCGAGAATCAGCGCCCATGCATGCTCCGCGACGGCGGCCGCGTTGGCGCCAACGGCGGCGCGCACCGCGATGCCGCGCGCCGCCGCCGCTGCCTGATCGATCACGTCGATGCCGCTGCCATGCTTCGAAATCACCTGCAGGTTTTCGGCGGCATCCATGATGCGGGCGTTCACCTTGCCGTATCGGACGATGATCGCAACAGGCTTGTGCTCGGCGCACAGCGCGACGATGTCGTCTTCGGTGGGCTGCTTGCCCGCGAACACGACGTCGAACTGGGTCAGCATGTCGAGCGCTTGCGGCGCGAGATCGGCGGCCGTCACGAGGACGACGGGTTTATGCGAAGCCGTTTGCATCACAGCGCCTCGCCTTCGGCCAGCATGCCCACAGCACGCAGTTCCTTCTCGATCCAGCCCGGACGCACGTCGCCCTTATGAATCGCCGCGATGCGCGCTGTTTCCATGTCGAGCTTTTTCTGCGCGAGTTCGATGATGCGTGCGACGTCGTTACGCGGAATCACAACTACGCCGTCCGCGTCTCCGACGATGAGGTCGCCCGGGTTGATGGCCGTGTCGCCCGCCGAGATCGGCGCATTGACGAGGCCCGCGACACTTTTGGTCGGGCCGCAGGGATTCAGGCCGGCCGCGAAGACCGGGTAGTCGCCTCTGGCGAGTTCGTGGGCGTCGCGCACGGCGCCGTCGATGACGATGCCCGCGATACCGCTCGCCTTTGCCTGCGTCGCCATGATCTCGCCGATCAGCGCGCACGAGAGATCGCCCTTTCCATCAACGACGATCACGTCGCCCGGCTTCGCGATGGACAGCGCGGCGTGGATGGCGAGGTTGTCGCCGGGACGCACTTCGACCGTGACGGCCGGGCCCGCGACTTTCATGGTCGGCGACAGCGGCTTGACCCGGCCATGCAGCGTGCCGCGACGGCCGGCGACGTCGGCGAGGATGGCGGCCTGATATCGCGCCGCTGCCTCGACCAGTTCCGGCGACACGCGCTCGATATTGCGATTAATGGGAGAAGTGCCTGCGGACATAGTGCTCATGGATTCAACCTCAGTTCGTGAGTTTTACTGTGTACAACAGTAGTGTACGGAGTGAAATCACTATAGCCAGAGCAGGCACGCCGATCCACTGGCGTTTACCCTTTTACGGTATAAACCGTCGTTTTACTGTGTACAATCAGCGGGGATGAATGACGGGAGGCGGGAATGGGAAACGAAGGTGTCGTCGCAGTCGAGAAAGCGCTTTCGCTGTTGGACTGCTTCAAGCCGGGAGCCGAGTCACAGTCGCTCGCGATGCTCGCGCAAGCGTCGGGCATGCACAAGACGACGGTCTATCGACTGATGAACTCGCTGGAGCGAATGGGCTATGTCGTGCGCGCTCAATCCGGCAACTATTCGCTCGGACATCGCGTGCTGTACCTGGGCAAGCTGTACGAGCAGTCGTTCCATCTTTCGACGGTCGTGGAACCGGCGCTGCATGCGCTCGCCACGGTGACGAAAGAAAGCGCATCGTACTACGTTCACCACAATGGGCAGCGGCTGTGCCTGTTTCGGGTCGAGCCGTCCGAAGGTCTGCGTGAAACGCGGCTCGCCGGAACGACGCTGCCGCTCGACGACACGGCCATCAGCCAGGTGATACGTTTCTGGGGACTCGGCGAACCGATCTACGACAAGCCGCCAGCACTGCCCGTCTTCACCGCGGGTGCGCGCGATGTGCACACAGCAGCGTTCGCTGTACCGATCTTCGGCGCCGGCGACAAGTTCATGGCGGCGCTGACGCTTTCCGGTCCCGCGTCGCGGCTTAGCGCGGCGCACACGTCGGGCGAGCTGGATCGGCCGCAACTGGATGCGGCCGCTGATCTGTCCCGGAAGCTGGGCGCCAGTGTTGCATTCTGCGAGAACATCTACGGCATTTGATCGCCGCTTTGGCAAATGCAGGGTTCAGGTGGACGAGCCGTTCGTCGTCTGACTGCGGACGCATTCGCACAACGCCATGCTCGTGCCAGCGCGGCTCCTCGGTTGCTGCGGCAGCAGGCGCCCGGAAATGGGCGCTTTTCAGGTCGAGCGGCTGCCGCACAACCTTAGCGGTTGACCACGCCCTTGGGCATCGTCAGCACAACGACTGCCGCCACGACCAACGAGACCGCCACGCAATACAGGCCCATGTCGGTGCTATGCGTCATGTCCTTGATCCAGCCGACCAGATAGGGACTGACGAAGCCCGCGAGGTTGCCGACCGAATTGATCAGTGCAATACCCGCGGCCGCTGCCACGCCTCCGAGGAATGCGGGCGGAATCGACCAGAACTGGCACAGTGCTCCCAGAATGCCAATCGTGGCGAACGTGAGGGACACGACAGCCGACGTGACGTTGTGCGGTACCAGCGTGCTCGCCACGAGGCCGGCCGCGCCGATCACGGCCGGCAGCGCCACATGCCAGCGACGCTCCTTGCTCCGGTCCGAACTGCGTCCCAGCAGCACCATTGCGATGGCCGCGGCGCCGTAGGGGATCATCGTCAGCAGGCCGACATTGAAAGCGTCGCTTACGCCGGATGCCTTGATGAGCGTGGGAAGCCAGAAGCTGATGCCGTAAAGGCCCATGATGATGCCGAAGTAGCACAGGCACAGCACCCAGACGCGTTTGTTGGTGAATGCACCGCTCGCACTATGCACCTCGATGTGCCCCGCCTCCTTCGTTAGCCCCGTCTCGAGCAGCGACTTTTCTTCATCGGTCAGCCATTTCGCGGCGCTGATCCTGTCGTCGAGATACAGCAGCACGGCAATGCCGCCGAAGATGGAAGGCAACGCCTCGAGCAGGAACAGCCAGCGCCAGCCCGCCATGCCGTGCACGCCGCTGAAGCTGTTCAGAATCCAGCCCGACAGCGGACCGCCAATGACGCCGGCAATTGGGATTCCCGTCATGAACATCGCGGTAATCTTCCCGCGGCGCGAAGATGGATACCAATAGGTCAGGTAGAGGATGATGCCTGGAAAGAACCCGGCTTCGGCGACGCCGAGCAAAAAGCGCAACGCGTAAAAGGCGGTGGGCGTCTTCACGAAAATCATCGCGCCGGAAAGCACACCCCAGCTGAGCATGATGCGGGCGATCCATTTCCGCGCGCCAAAACGATGCAGCGCGATGTTGCTCGGCACTTCGAAGATGAAATAGCCGATAAAGAAAATCCCCGCGCCTAAGCCGTAGATCGTTTCGCTGAATTTCAGGTCAGTCAGCATCTGCAGCTTGGCAAAGCCTACGTTGACCCGATCGAGGTAAGCGAAGACGTAGCAGAGAAAGAGGAAAGGAATCAGCCGCCATGTCACCTTCGCATAGGTCCGGTCTTCGCTGTGAGCCGGCGAGACGACATCGCCGTAAGTGGACTTCAACATCGTTGTCTCCTTGAACCGCACCGGCGCGCTCTGGTCGCGCCGGTGCGGTCTGTTGTGTATGTGACGGCCTATGTTGGCCGTTCAGTCGAACATGTCCGGGCTGGTCTGCGCGAGCTGGTCATAAATCGGCTGGAAATGCAGCCAGCCGATGTATTCGCTGCCGACGTGTTCACGGCTGTAGCGCGAACTGTGCTCCGGCACCATGACGGGCTTGATGCCGGTCGCCTCCACCAGTAACTGCTGCTGACAGCAGCGCTCCAGCGCGATGAACCAGAACGCGGCGGCTTCGATGCTGTGGCGGCTGACTGTCAGCAAGCCGTGATTCTGGTGAATGGCTGCCTTGACGTTCTTGAAATAGTCGGCAACCGACAGCCCGGCCTCCTCCTCCACCGCGACCGCGCCGGCCTCGTCCTTTATCACGACATGGTCCTCATAGAAGGCCGCCGCGTCCTGCGTAATGGGGTCGAGCGGCCGTCCGAGCGCCGCGAACGCAGTGCCGTAGACCGTGTGCGCATGGCACATCGCAACAATGTCGGGATTGGCTTCATGCACCGCTGCGTGCAGCACGAAGCCGGCGCGGTTGAGTGCGTACTTGCCTTCCACGACCTTGCCCGTATGGTCAGCGAGAATCAGGTTGGAAAGTTTCACCTGGGAGAAATGCACGGCCATCGGATTGGTCCAGTACAACTCCGGAAACTCAGGATCGCGCACGGTGAGGTGGCCGGCGAAACCATAGTCGAGCTTATGCAGCGCAAAAGCGCGGCATGCGGCGACGAGGCGTTCCTTGCGGTGCTGGCGTTCCTGCGCGAACGACGAAAAGTCGGGCAGCTCGGGAAACTTCAGCCCTGCCTGCTTCGGGCGATAAATGGAATTGTTCGAGGGATGCGAAATCGTGCGGCGCAGTTCGGCCTGCTGCGCGCTGATATCGATTTTTCCAGTGCCGGTGCTCATGCTGTCTCCTGTCGTAGCGGTGATCGTGTGTCGCTAACGATAAGGAAAGACCGGCCGCCGATCTAGGCGTGGCGGACAATAGGATTTATTACGCCGCCATATAAATCCCCGGCGCCTATGGCTTCTGCCAGGGCGGCTCGCGGAAGACGTCGACGAAGTAGTCGATAAAAGCGCGAATGCGCGGCACCAGTTGGCGCTCGGGCAGATAGACGACATGGATCGCGGTGTCGTCCTTCGCCTGGTACTCCGGGAGGAGCGGCACCAGATCCCCTCGGCGGATCGCGGGCAATGCAAGGTGTTCGGCGAGGCGCATGATGCCGACGCCGGCCACGCAGAGCTGAAAAAGCGTGGTGCCGTCGGTGCTGCGGAAACTGCCCTGTACCGCGACCCGTTCGAGCCTGCCGTTGATCATGAATGGCCACAGGTTGAGATGCTCGCGCGGCGACTCCCATGTCAGGCAGGCGTGCCTCGCCAGGCCGAGCGGAGTCACAGGTGTGCCGTGTGCGGCAAGATAGCCCGGAGACGCCACGACGATGCGCTGGAGATCGCAAAGCTTTCGGCTGCGCAAAGAGGAATCCTGCAGCCGGCCCATGCGGACTGCGACGTCGAAGTTGTCCTCGATCAGGTTGACGTTGGAGTCCGACAGGGAAAAATGCACGCATACCTTTGGGTAGGACGACAGAAAACCTGGCAGCGCGGCCACCAGTTGATCCATGCCGAACGCGTGAGGCGCGCTGACGCGCAGGTTGCCGCTCGGCTCGCTGGACCGGACCTGCGCTTCCGCTTCCTCCAGGCTTTCGAGAATGTCGTTGCAAGACAGCAGAAAGCGCTCGCCCTCATGGGTCAGCCGTTGCGTGCGCGTTGAACGATGCAGCAACTGCACGCCGAGCCTTCGCTCCAGAGCGTTGACGCTTTGGCTGACGAACGGTTGGCTCACTCCCAACATATTTGCCGCAGCGGTGAAGCCCCCGGCCTCCACGACCGCCTTGAAGACACGCATCTCCAGCAATCTTTCATCTTTCATCTGTCGGATCCGTGTGCGGCAGTGGGCTCTCTGCAGTTTACCCGGATTGGCATCGATTCCTTCCGTGCCTGCCTGCTCCGCTCGTTCCGTAACGCTGATGTCCACATCACCGCCTTTGATGCCAGACCGTCTTTGCAGTCATGGCGGATGTCACGCCGCTTGTGGCCCGAACCTCAGCGCGCAACAACGAACGATGTGTGCATGCCCATCTCATAGTGTCCCGGCCGGTTGCAAATCAGCACATAGCGTCCCGGCGCAAGTTTTAATGACAAGCGCTTGGTCGAACCGTGCGCAAGATCCTCCACCTCGCCCATCTTCCTGAACCGGCTCTCCGTGACCAGGCCTTTATGGACCGGCAGATGCGCGTCGTCCAGGTCTGTCCTCAGCACCACGAACTCATGTTCGGTATTGCCGTTCGCTGCGTTGTTCACCTCGAACGTGATGCGCCCGGCCTTCGCTGTGCCGGGATCGAGTTGAATCATGTTGTCCGAGAGTTTGACGTGGATCGTTTGGTCCGCATGACTGCTCAGCGGCACAACGCCGAGCGCAAGCGCCGCCAGGACAAAAACGGTATGGCTTCTGTCGTTCATGATGTTTCTCCGCGAAAGGGCCGCGCTGCCGCGAGACTCGTCGAACCACGGTGCCGGGTTCTCCGGCCCCGAAGGCTAGCCACGGCGCAAGCAGACTTGCACGCGTTGCGCGCGTGAATTCATCGCGGATGAGGACCGTGCTCGCCAATGCAGGCGAACCTCCGTAATAGAACGTGAGCGGGCTTGGAAATATTCCGTCCGATTCGCGTGCGCTGTGCTGAAAATTGCCTATGCTCTCCCGGTACTGGTACTCGCCGCATTTCGTCATGCCAGGTCCGGCGGAGATTCGTCATGAAAGACCGTATTCTCTCGAATCGTCGCTGCATTGCGAAGCTGCTCGGCGTTCTTTCGATGATCGGACTTGCTGCAATGGCCATCCATGACAGCACGGCCGCTGCGGAGACTCCACTCACGGCCGACCTACCGTTGACCCACCTCGCCGACATCCCGCTGCCAGGTCGCGCCACCCGGCTCGATTACGAAAGCTACGATCCTGATCGACATCTGCTGTTCATCGCGCACCTTGGCGACAGCGAAGTAATCGTTTTCGACACGCAACACTCACGCGTTGTCGCCCGAATTGGCAACATCGCCGCCGTTCATGGCGTCCTGGTAGTACGTGAACAGTCGCGCGTGTACGCGTCCGCGACCGGCACGAACGAAGTTGTTGCCATCGACGAGACCACCCTGAAAATCACTGCACGCATGCCGGGAGGCGTCTATCCGGACGGAATGGCCTATGCACCGGACACCCGGAAACTTTATGTATCGGACGAGACAGGTGGGACTGAAACCGTAATCGATACCCAGTCCAATCGCCGCATCAAGGCGATCCCGTTGGGCGGCGAAGTCGGCAACACCCAGTACGATCCAGTGTCCCGTCATATCTTCGTCAATGTCCAGTCACGAGGACAACTCGTCGAGATCGATCCAACGACTGACGCAATCGTCGCGCGGATCGATCTGCCGGGCGCGCGAGGCAATCACGGCCTCTATATCGTTTCGCAGCCACACCTCGCGTTCGTCGCGTGCGAAGGCAACGACAGACTGCTGACGCTGAACCTGCTCACCAGGCAGGTCGTCCAGTCATTCGACGTTGGCGCCGATCCCGACGTGATTGCATTCGATCCCGGTGCGGGCACGCTTTATATCGCCGGCGAGGCAGGCATCGTGTCGATGTTTGCCGTTGGGTCTTCAACGGTGTCGAAAATCGGCGAAGGCCGCATCGGACCCAACGCGCATGTGGTTGCTGTCGATCCATCAACGCATCGTGCCTATTTCCCGCTGAAGAACGTCGACGGACGTCCGGTGCTGCGCGTCATGGCGCCGCGGTCGACACTGCCGTCTCCGTGAAACGATACCCGCCCCGATGAGTTATAGATTTGAACGTAAGAAGTCCACGACCTCATGGTCGATCTGGCGATGCACCTCCGCGCGATCAACCCCGGGCGCATCCTGACAGATCAGTGCCGCATTGGCCGCAACCGAGGCCGGAGTGAACGGACCCGCACCGCTGCGAGACCAATCGCCAACGGCGCGCTGGCGATTACATGTTGTTCGGGATCGCTATTATTCCCGACCGCTGCGGACGCCGCGAGCGGCGTCCGCAGCAGAACCGTCTAGAACCTTCGCGCGTCGAAACCCGGCAACGGCTGCGTGCCCTCCATTACCACTGCATTGAGCAGCTTCGGATCGAGCCCGAGCAAGCGCAGAATGGTCGGCGCGACCTGCGTTGTCTGCACGCGCTCACTGACCTCCCGGCCTGCACCCGGCGCGCCAGGCATGTAGACGACAAGGCCCAGGTGGCTGTCATCCGGCGCATTGCCTCCGTGCTCCTCGTCCTTCTTCGTGCTCGTCGTGTAGATGACGCCGGGGTTCGGCTGAACGATGATGTCCGGGGTTCGACCGCCCGCTGGATCGCCAAAGCGCGCAGCGAGCGGACGGCCGTACAGAATATATGCCTGCGGGCCGTCCGCGCAGATCCCTGGCGCATTGCAACTCAGGTTGTCCTTGAGCGTCTTGACGGCGGCGGCGAGCTGACTCTGATCGCGCAGCCATACGAGCCCGACGTCGTCGGTCTGTATGAAGCCCGTACCTGTGAGTCCGGTCCCGTCGTTGAGGTTGCCGCTTTTGGTGCTCGCCTGTCCAATGTTGCCGTCCGGATCGAAATAGTTGCTCGATTCAAGGAGCTTCGACAGCGTGTCGCCGTTTTTCACGAGCTTCGAGTGATCCGTGGGCGACTGGCCATGCTTGGATGTGACGATGATCGCGGTGGACTGATAGAGCCCGCGCTGCTTCAATTCGGTCACCATTCGACCGAGGGATGCGTCGATGTACGCGATGGCCGCCGCAACTTGCGGGCCGGGCGTGAAGCTCGCGTCCAGATAGCCACCACCCTTCGCCACCGGCGCCTTCTGTGCAACGCTCAGCGTTTGGAAGTTCGTGCCGAGTACCGCAGGCACACTGGCCGCTGCATCGCCCTTCGATGTCTTGCTGTCGATCTGATTGATGATTGCCGCGACGTGAAAGTCGTCAAATTTCTCGGTATGGCTGTAGACGTCCGTGTAGTCGGTGCCGGTCGCGGGGTCGATCGAATTGATCTCGGTTCGCATGAGATCGTCGACACCGTGCCCGGATGGGCCGTTCAGCCAGTCGTAGCCCCATGCATGCTTGTCCGCCCAGGCCGTGCGCGCACCTGGAAGGTTTTGTTTGACGACTTCGAAGACCGTGTTGGTCTTCACATAATCGTGCGGATAAACGGGCTTGCAGACGCCACCGATTTTTGCGTGAGGGATAGCCTGTGGATTGAATCCGCCACCGCCATCGAGATGCGTCAGTGCGCCGCCATTCTCGGCGTCAATGCCGGTGGTCTCGTCGAATACGACGTTCCAGCCTTGCGGACCACTGCACGTCGAATCCGAAGGCGCGTATAGCGTTCTGTCGTATGACACGTCGTAGAAAAGCCCTGCGCTCTTAGGCGACCCACCGGTAACTAGTGCGGCGAGCCCCGGAAAAGAGTCCGACAAACCCGGCGTATGAGCGTCCGTATAAGTGGTGCCGGCCTTTGCAAGAAGCGCAATGTTGGGACACGAGTTAGAAGCGATGCATCGCGCTACGTCTTGTTCGTGCAAACCGTCGAAACTGATGAGAAGCACATGTTCGACCTCATTGTGCCTGCGGTGATCGCCGTCTTGCCCGCGATGATGGTCCTCGGCGGGAGATGCATTCGCTGCGCAAGATACTGCCAGCGTCAGGGCTACAGTGGAGAACACGTTTTGCAACGGCCATTGCGGTCTTCTTCGGTTCATGTCTCGTCCTTATTGATGGGTAACAGAACAACCTGCCGGACCATCAATGTGCAATGTGTTTGCGTCGAGTCCGTGAACGTTGACTTACAACTAGCTGTATTTTGCCCGGTTGCACAAGAATTAATTGCGTGCGAGCGTTAGGTTTGCTTAAGGTTTTCTTAAGGATGTCTCTGATCGACCGTTGGCAACCTGTCGATACCGTGTTCGACGCAGTTGATTTGGTACCGAAATTCCAAATGACTCGAGATCGCGCTTTTCCCGTAGGAGGCCGAATCATCAACTCGTTTAATGTGATGAAGCACGCGGCCGGACACCGGGTCTCGCCGGACGACGAAACTGTACTGGTGGCGCCCTAAGCTTCCCATAAGATTTGGCGGCTAAGATCGACTAATTTTCACTGCGATCTAGACCGATGAATGCACTGGAAGCGCTGAACCGCGCACTCTTTCTGTCGATCAACGCGACACCGTCGGCGCCCGCCTGGATCATCGACGTAGCCCGCTTTATCGCCGATGACGTGATCTATCTCGTGCCGCTTTTTCTCGCCGCGTTGTGGCTCTCGGGCGGCGAACGTCGACGCGCCGCCGCAGTGCGAGTGTGTTGCGCGGTTCTGCTGGCGCTCGGCATCAATCAGCTGATCGGTCTTGGGTGGATGCATCCGCGGCCGTTCATGATCGGCTTGGGCCATACCTTTATCGAGCACGCGCCAGATTCATCGTTTCCGAGCGACCACGTGACCGTGTTGGCAAGCGGGACCCTGACCTTGCTGCTCGCCGGCGAGCGCCGCTACGGTTTGTCGATGTTGCTCGCGGGTCTGGCCGTGGCATGGGCGCGCGTGTTTGTAGGAGTGCATTTTCCGCTGGACATGGCAGGCGCTGTCGCCGTTGCATGCATAGCCTATGCGCTGGTTGCTCCGCTATGGAAGATGTCTGGCGCTGCACTGACTCGCGGTCTCATAGCGGTGTATAGAAAGCTGCTGGCATGGCCTATCGGGCGTGGCTGGCTTTCGTCGTGATGGCGTGGCGGCGGATTGGTCGATTGGCGAAGTCCGCATGAACTTACCGCTGATCTGCGTCCGCTTCGCGTGCGAATGCAGAAACCTGTCAAGCCATGCAGCCTGGCGTTTCGCCTAACCTCGATAACCACGCACATCGTCGACGATGGGGACAACGGCGAGAGTAACGAGGACGATTGCAAGGGGAACGGTCGACGCAAATCCCAGGTGTCTAAAGCCTACTGCGCCAGTAAGTCCACCTACCAGGAACGACAGTAACAGCGATCCGAGAAGCTTTAGTTTCTGCCGATCTCCGCAGACCAGGTTGCCGGGCATTGCCCCGACATTCCAATAGAACAGCTTACCAAGCTCGATGCCAATATCGGTCACGAGACCAGTAACGTGTGTCGTCCGGATTTCCGCCTTTGAAACCTTCGTGATCATAGCGTTCTGCAGTCCCATCACGTAACAGAGAAGGCAGACGGTAGCCGGCACGAAGAGCACGTGGTGCGATTCGAGGTTCGAGCCGAGAACACCGAAGATCAGAAGCAGCGACGCCTCGAGCATCAACGGCATCGCGTATTGGCTCTGCAAGCGCCTGCGTCGCCCCCAGTTGATCAGGATCGCTGACGTGGCCGCGCCGACCAGGAAGGACAGCAAGGAACTCAATCCCGCCACAGCCACATTCATGTCGCCAAGCGCGACGTTATCGGCAAGCGACGACACAATGCCGGACATGTGTGACGTGTACTGACCCACAGCAAGGAATCCGCCAGCGTTGGCTGCTCCCGCGACGAACGCGAGCGATCGCCCGAGGCGACGATTCGCGACGTCGCTGCGCTCAGGCGCCGTGAAACCGCGAAGGTAATTGATGGGCATGCGGATCAGTTCGGTATCGGGGGGCGGTTCACAAAGGTTGCACACGAGTGAGCTTGTCGATCCTAACATGAGACGACGCTGCTTCAGCCTGCGTTTCAGATGAACCGTGTTAGCCAACGCGCGTGTCTGGCGTCGCCTGGACTGCGATGAACCATCCGAGGAAAGAAGTGAGCGCTGCGTCCGAACTCGCTTAGCAGGTGCCTCTTTATAGCGCCGTCGCGCGCAGGCGGCGCGGCGCAATATCCGTGAAGCGTGTCACGTCGGCCATCACGGCGGGCGCTTCAGGCGACGTAAAAGCCGCATCGACCGATGCTTCGTCACGAAACCTGCATTCGCAGATCGCAAGTGTTCCGGCGTGCTGCTCGGCGGGGAAAAAGGCCGCGACCCCGACAAGGCCGTAGCGTGACCAGTGATGCATCACAAGGGGCAAATGACGGTCGACGTAATACGCGCGATCGAAGCGCGCACCGGCCTTGCCTTCGTAGGTGACATAGATCGTGACGTTGGCATCTCTCGACATGCTGTTCTCCATTGACTAAGGCGTGAAAGCTGGTATCGATCGGATGCATCGCACCGGTGATGTCGCGCGCGGGCGCCGATGCCAGATTCAGGCGCGTCTCGCGGCTTCACCGTTTATCGCGGCGGACCGATCGGCATCGTGATAAAGAACGCGAGCACGCTGCTAGCCTGGGTTGTCGGCCGCGGCGCACGTCTTGTCGCCGTGCGCCGCGCGATGGATCGCGTTGACGATGCTCTCGTAGCCGGTGCACCGGCACAGATTGCCGCTGATCGCGTGACGTATCTCTTCGTGACTCGGCGACGAGTTATGCCTCAGGAGGTCCGCCGCCGCGATCAGCATGCCGCTCGTGCAGAATCCGCACTGAAACCCGTTCTCCGCAATGAACGCCTCCTGCAGCGCCTCGATTCCGCTGAGGCCTTCGATCGTCCGCACGTCGTTTCCAGATATCGACGCCGCAAGCACAAGACAGGACTTCCTCACCTCGCCGTCGAGCAACACCGTGCACGCGCCGCAATCGCCGGTCAGGCATCCGATGCGCGTGCCTTTCGCATCGAGTGCATCGCGGATGAGTTCGACGAGCAACAGTCGCGAGTCCACTCGTTCAGACCGCGGCTCGCCATTGAGCGTGAGCCGCACCTCGATCGTTCCTTTCATGTCTTCGTTCCCGTGAGCAGGATGCGTAAATGCCGTTTCACGACGCCAGGCACAACGGCGCGCCGATAGTCCGCGTCCGCGAGTTCATCGCTCCAGCCTTCGCCGACAAGATCTTGCGCACTCGTTGCCGCATGCTCGATAAACGCATCGGGCGCGAGCAAAACCTGTTCGTCGATCGCGAAGCGGCGACACGCCGGCCGTCGGCCGGCCGCGCCGACTGCAAGCCGCACACTGATCTGCTCGCCCCGATGCAGGGAGCACGCAACGGTCACGATGGGCCACGAACTCGCACTCGCCTTGTACTTCTGATACTCACAGGCTACGAGCGTCGCGTCGCGCGGCACGCGTACGCCAATGAGAAACTCGTCTGCGCGGCGCGCGGTGCAAAAGGCGTCGATAAAAAACTCTCGCGCAGCGACATGACGCACGCCCTGCGACGAGCGCAATTCGAACTCTGCCTCGAGCGCCGCGAGACATCCCGGTGCGTCGGACGAAGGATTCGCGTAGCTTGCTGCCCCACCGAGCGTGCCCTGATTGACGATCGATGCACCACCGGTGACCTGCGCGGCCATCGCCGCAAGCAGCGGCGCCTGGCGCGCCACGAGCGGTGAAGCGAGCAATTGCGCATAGGTCGTCATCGCGCCGATGTGCAGATGCGTATCGTCGAGCGCGATTTCATCCAGGCGGAGCGCACCGAGACTGATGACATGTCCGGGACACACGAGATTCGCCGACATCGACGGCACCAGCATCGTGCCGCCGCCGAGCACCGAGGCATCCTCGCGAAAGGCGGCTAGCAAGGCAGCCGCTTCGTCGAGGTCCCTCGGTTGGTGAAAATCGAAGTAATGGCCGATCACGCGCGTCGCTCCTCGAGGGACGCCATCACGCGCGCCGGCGTCGCCGGCACGTGCGTCAGGCGCGCGTCGTCACCGAGTGCATTCGCCACGGCATTGGTCACCGCTGACAGCGCACCGCCTAGCCCCGATTCGCCCGCGCCCTTCATGCCGAGCGGATGAAACGGATTCAGCGTCACGCGATGTCCGACGCGAATGGACGGAAGATCGTTAGCGCGAGGTAGTAAATAACTTTTGAAGCGATCGGTAATCATGCGTTGATGTTCATCGAACTTAATCAGTTCCCACAGCGCGGCACCGATGCCCATCACGACCGCCCCTCTAAGTTGCGCTTCGACGAGCGCCGGATTGACCATTGCGCCGCAGTCGTGCACCACGGCATAGTCGAGCAGCCTGCTATTGCCAGTCGCCATGTCGAGTTCTAGCGCCGCGGCATGCACGGAATATGAGAATGTCGGGTATGTGGCGATGCGGCCTTGCACATCCGGTTCCACGCGCACATTCTGCGGCGCGAAGCTGCGCGTCACTTCGAGCGGCAGCGTCACGCCGGCTGCCACGGTGAATGGCCGCAGATGCGCCCCGAGCGCGAGTTCGGCCACCGCGATCCTCGTCCCGTTCGACTCGCGCCACGCATGACCGTCGCGCAGTGAAATGTCTTCGGGCGTACCGCCGAGCAGGTTGGCGGCGCACTGACAGAGCCGTGCGCGCAACTCCTGTGCGGCGAGATACGCGGCAGTCCCGCCGTACATCAGCGCACGGCTGCTCGCGTTGCCGGTGCCGAGCGGCGTCACGTCCGTGTCCCCTTCGATCACGCTGACCTGGTCCGCGCGCAGGCCGAGTTCACCGGCGACCATCTGCGCAATGCCGGTATCGCTGCCGCTGCCCGGGGACGTCACGCCCGTCAGCACCTGCACGTCGCCCGACGGCATCATGCGAACGGTGGACGTCTCGTATCCATTTGGGAAGTTACCGGGCCGCGCGCCGCCTTCCGGCGTCAGTTCGAACGCAATGCCAATACCGATGCGACGCTCGCTGGTACGCGCCGCGCTTGCGCGCTCCTGCCATTGCTCGTAATCGAACATCGTCAGCAACTGCTCAAGGCCGCCCGGATAGTCGCCGCTATCCACGTTCAGCCCGGACGGCAGCAAACGCGGCAAGGCTTCCCGTGCGACCAGATTGCGACGGCGCAATTCGACTGGATCCATGCCAGTTTGCCGTGCCAGCCGATCGATCGCATGTTCCAGCACGAGGTTGCCGATCTCTTTGCCGTAACCGCGTATGGCTTGCCAGGGCGGTCGATTGGTGATCGCGAGAGAGCACTCGACGTCGCAGTGCTCAATCGTGTAGACGGTCGGAAACACGGCCGGCGTGACGAGCGCCATCGCCCAGCTATGACCGGCGCCGATAATGCCGACATCCACCATGATGCGGTCACGCCAGCCGATGAGCCTGCCTTGCTCATCCGCCGCGATCTCATAGCTGTGATGCTGCGAACGCGCACCGGCGAGCAGTGTTTCGCGCCGTTCCTCGACCCAGGCGACCGGGCGTTTCGTGATCCGGCTGAACAGCGCGACCAGCACTTCTTCGGGATGCCCAGCCATCTTCAGCCCGAACGTACCGCCGATGCGCGGCGCGATCACTCTGACCTGCGACTCCTTCACACGCAACGCCACTGCAATCAGCCAGCGGCTCGTATGAGGGTTCTGGAACGTGCCGGTCAACGTGTAACGCTCGCCGCGCGCGTCCCACTGGGCGACGTAGCACAGCGTTTCCATTGGTGCACTGGTCGACGGGCCGACCGTCAGTTCCCCTCGTGCGATGTGCGCCGCACGCTCGAATGCAGCATCGGCGTCCCCCGAACGAATGCGGTCGCGCACGAACAGGTTCGTATCCCAGCCGGGCTGAACCACCGGCGCACCTTCGCGCAGGGCGTCGCGCGCGTTCGCGGTTGCCGGTTGCACCTCGTATTCGACGCGAATCTTCGCGAGCGCGGCTTGCGCGTCGTGCACCGACGTCGCCACGAGCGCCGCGACCGGTTGGCCGAAGTACGTCGCGTGCTCGAGTGCAAGGCAACGACTTTGTAAAGGCCCGCGTGCGCCTTGTGCGGGGAGGTCCATGGCCGGCGGCATTGCATCGCTCATGCGCGCTGCGTCTTCTCCCGTGAGGCCCGCGACGACACCCGGCATGGCGAGCGCACCGGAGAGGTCGATCGAGACGATCGTCGCACACGCGTGAACGCTGCGCAGGATGGCAAGATGGAGCGCACCTTCGGGAATGAGATCGGCACTGTAATCGACGCGCCCCGAAACGAAGCGCGCTGCGTCCAGACGCGCCACGCTCTCCCCGAGCAGGCTGCCCGGCGACGCGTCCTTGAAAGTCTGTTCCATGTTTGTCGCGCGACGGCCCGATTGCCCGGACCTCGCCGTTCGTTGGTTGCTCATCGGCTCGTCTGGTGTCCCACGCGCACGCAGAGCATCGCGCATGCGCCGAGCGCCAGCAGTGTCGTCATCAGAAAAAGTCCGATGTTGAGTGTGCCGCTCAGCGTCTTGAGCCAGCCCATCGCGAACGGACTGGCGAAACCGCCGAGCAGACCGAGGCTGTTGACGAATGCGATCGCCGGAGCAGCGACGGGCGACCCGGCGAAATAGTCGGACGCGAGCGACCACAGCAGCGGAATCGTGACGAACACCGTGGTCGATGCGATCGTCAGGAGCACGATGGTCGCAGTCAGATCATGCGCCAGAAGCGGTAGCAGTGAAAGTGCGGTCGCGCCCGCCAGGGCCGCCAGTGCGCCGTGCCAGCGACGTTCGAGAAGCCTGTCCGAGTTGCGGCAGATCAGCACCATGCCGATCGTGGCGATGCCGTACGGAATGGCCGAGAGCCAGCCAATGCGCTCCACGCTCGTCGCGCCTGCGCTCTTCAGTACCGTCGGCACCCAGAAGCTCAGCGCGTAGGTGCCGCAAATAAAGGTGAAATAGGCGAAGCTGATCACGTACACCTTCGGGTCGGCGATGACCTGCCGCAACTGCCCGGCGTGTTCCGCGCCGGCTTCGCGGCCGTCGTCGCGCAATGCGTGGCGCAAGGTGTCGCGCTCCGGTTCGGTGAGCCATTTTGCTCGCTCGATGTCGTCCGAAAGGGTGAACCAGGTCACGATGCCAAGCAGCACCGCCGGCGCCGCTTCCACGATATAGAGCCACTGCCAGCCCGCCAGACCCGCAACGCCCGCGAGCCGCGACATCGCCCAACCCGACACCGGGCCGCCGATCATCCCCGCGATCGGAAATCCGGTCATGAAGAGACCGAGAATCTGCCCGCGACGGTTGCGCGGGAACCATTGACTCAGGAAGTAGACGACGCCGGGAAAAAAGCCCGCCTCGAACACGCCGAGCAGAAAGCGCAGTACGTAGAACGCGGTCGGGCTCGATACGGTCGCCATTGCGCAGCCGGTGAGACCCCATAGAACCATGATGCGTGTGATGGTCTTACGTGCGCCGATGCGTTGCAGAAGCAGATTGCTCGGCACTTCGAACAGAAAGTAGCCGATGAAGAATATTCCCGCGCCTAGTCCGTACACGGCATCGCTGAAGCCGAGCGCGTCCTGCATCTGCAGCTTCGCGAAGCCGACGTTGATGCGGTCCAGATACGCAATCACATAGCAGACGATCAGAAGCGGCACGAGCCGCATCGCGACTTTGAGGTAAAGCGCGTGCTGCGTGTCTTCCGGGGCCGTCACCTGAGCGGGGGCGTGTACATCGAGAGCGATTTTGCGCGACATGATGACCCTCTCAATGAAGTGAAATGGAACGGCACGTGAATGACGGAAAGCGTTTCATGAGGCTGTCTCCTTGAGCCTGTCGGCGCGCAGATGGTCCGGCGGCGTCTGCTCTTTTTTGGGGGGCGCGCCCGAAGGCGGCGGAACGTTCGCGCCGAAAACTGATCGATCGAACAGTCAGCACAGTAGCCGACGAGCCGAGTTCCGGTCAACCCGAAACACGGACGATTTCGCCGGGGACTTTCCCTTGTTGACTGATCGATCAGTCAGGATTAGTATCGGCAGCTGAACACCTCGCCTCGCGAACAGCGACCCGTTTGCGACAGGCGTCAGAGGGATTTTCAACCTTCATCAGAGGAAAGAGCCGTGAGCACCTTCAACGAGTACTCAGACAAATTCGAGACCATCCGCATGACACGTACCGATGGCGTACTGGAGATGCACTTCCACACGCACGGCGAGCCACTGGTATGGAATCTGACGGCCCATCGCGAGTTCGAGCAGGCTTTTCTCGATGTAGGACGAGATCGGGACAACGAGGTCGTGATCATGACCGGCACGGGCGATGCCTTCAGCGGACCGGCCATTGCGCCCGGCATGCATCAGAACCGCAATTCGATGACGCCCACGGTCTACGATCCGATCTACTGGGAAGCGAAGCATCTGCTCATCAACCTGCTCAACATCGAGGCGCCGGTGATCAGCGTCATCAACGGCCCGGCCGTGCGGCATGCGGAGATCCCGCTGCTTGGAGACATCGTGCTCGCATCCGACACCGCGACGATCCAGGACACCGCACACTTCCAGGGAGGCATGGTGCCGGGCGACGGCATGCATCTGATCATGCCGCTGCTGATGGGTCGCGCGCGCGGCCATTACTTTCTTCTGACAGGTCAGAGCATTCCCGCAAGCGCGGCGCTTGAAATGGGATTAGTGAACGAAGTGCTGCCGTCGGCCGAGCTTTTGCCGCGCGCCCGCGAACTCGCCAGGCTGATGCTCAAGCAGCCGCGTCTCGTGCGACGCTATACACGCACCTGCCTGAACCAGGAACTGAAAGCACGACTGCACGACGTGCTCGGATACGGACTCGCGCTGGAAGGCATCGCCCGCATGAGAGAAGTGGCCGCCTGAGCGGGACCCGATTCTTCCTGTCTGCATCACTTCACAAATCAAGGAGGCAGCATGACTGTCAGCAGTATTACCAGACCGATCGATATGGTAGGTTCGGTCATCGATGTGGTCGATTCCACGCCCGATGTGCTCGGCGAGTCGATCATCTGGGATGAGAAAACGCAACTTCTCTGGTGGGTGGATGGGATCGGTCAATCGATCCATCGCCTCGACATTTCAAGCGGCGCCAAGAAGAGCTGGCCGATGCAGGAAGAGATCGGCAGCATCGGCCTGCGCGCCAAAGGCGGCCTGATCGTAGGCATGCGCTCGGGCTTCTACTTCTTCTCGCCCGAAACCGGTGAGCTGACCGAAGTTGCGCGTCCCGATGCCGAACGTCCGAAGAACCGTTTCAATGACGGCAAATGCGACAGGCACGGCCGCTACTGGTCGGGCACCGTGGAAGCGGCCGCCTACACCCCACGCGGACGTTTGTTCCGGCTGGATCCCGATCTGAAGCCGAAACTCATCATGGAAGGCATCACGTGCATCAACGGGCTGAGCTTTAGCCCGGATAACCGCCTGATGTACATGACCGACTCGTTCAGTTGCCAAATTGACGTGTTCGACTACGACTCCGTCGACGGCGCCATCTATAACCGCCGCAAGTTCGCCGAAGTTCCGCTCGGACGTGGTATCTGCGACGGCTCGACCGTCGATGCCGACGGGTGCTTCTGGAGCGCGAACATGGACGGCTGGTGCGTCACGCGCTACGACCCGCGCGGACGAATCGACATGGTCATCAATCTCCCGGTGCGGCGCGTGAGCAGCCTGTGCTTCGGCGGTCCCGATCTCGACACCCTCTTTATCACTACGGCGCGCCGGCGCATGAGCGAGAAGGAACTCGCGCAGCAACCGCTCGCGGGCAATGTGCTCGCAGTACGTCCCGGCGTGAAAGGACTGCCCGAACCGGAATTTCTTGGGTAACGGCGCGCGCTGCCCGGTATATCGCATCGTATGAGGATCGCGATATACTGACTGATCGATCGAATAGTACGGTGAAGGAGTCGCCTGGATGAAGACAGAACGCGAAAAGAAAGCGTCGGCACGCACGGGCAACAGTGCTCAGGAACAAGAGCACGCGCCGGGCACCCGCCTCTCCGCGATCCTGAATGCGGCCGAACGGGTGTTCGGTGAGCACGGCTACGCCGGCGCGAGCATGCGGAACATCGCAGAGGAAGCGGGCGTCGCGCAGGCGCTCGTGCATTATCACTACGCGACCAAGGACAAGCTCTACGAGGCCGTGTTCGAGCGACGGTCGTCGGCGATCAATCAGCACCGTGGCAAGCTGCTCGACGCCCTGTTCGCGAGCGAAAGCACCGCGACCGTCGAAGACGTGCTGACGATCGCCTTCACCCCGCTGTCGGAAATTTTTCATGGCGAGGATGCGGTAAATCTCGCGCTTTACGTGCAACTCGTCGCGTCCGTCAGTCTCGGTAGCGACGAGCGTTCACGGCGCATTCGCGAAACCTACTATGACCCGATCGCGGAGCGATTCATCGACGCCCTGCATACGGTCTTGCCTGGCATTGCACGCGAGCAGGCGGTGTGGGCGTATCTGTTTTCGGTGGGAGCGCGGCAGCAGGCCCATGCACTAAATGGCCGGGCGATGCGCCTAGGCGCACGGGACCGCGCGAGGAAATCGACGGCGCACTATTCCGACCTCGTGCGCTTCGCGGCGGCGGGCATACGTGAGCTGGTGCGCAACGAATCGGGCACGAACGCACGATCGAAGGAGCCCGAAGGCCGCGTCGCAAAGCTCTCGAGTGGTCGAACGAAGAAATCGCAAACCAGCACCGTCGCGAACACACCGACTCGTAGCGTGCGCGGTCGCGAGTGACGCGACGCGCCACCTGTGGAGAAATATGAATGACTGACCTGAGCAAATCGGAGTTGCCGACGCAGCAGTTGATTGAATTCGATAACGTCGCTGTCTCGGTGACTGACATCAATCGATCCGCAGACTGGTACGGGCGCCTCTTCGGGTTTCGTCGAGGATACTCGACCTACATCGAACCACTCGAGGCCGATTTCCAGATTCTCGAAAGAGACGACATGCGGCTCGAACTTCTTTCGCGTGCAACGACCGTTCGCAATCCCGACGCGAATATTGTGCCGGGGCCGCACATCGACCTGACCGGGGCGAAGGCGATCGTTTTTCGCACATCGAGCCTCGAAGCCGTCACATCTCACCTCGAGAATGAAGGCGCGGTCTTCGAATGGAAACTCAAGCCTCTCTCTGCAGACGGCTTACGGTCGACGATGGTTCGAGACCCCGACGGTACGATCATCAACATCCTGCAGTACCCGTAGTTATTCACCTACGAGCTCATTGGCCCAAATGCGGGCGTACTCGCGCGTCGACGCGTTCAGCCGACTCGGCAACAAATAATCGGCGGGCTTGAGCCAGCTATCAGTGCAGCATCGTGATCGGTTTACTCACTGTGCTGCAGTTATGGAATCCGACAGCATCGTCTCGGCGATATCCAGCATCGCGCGCAAGCGATCCATGTGTCGCAGGTCCTGATGATAGCCAACCCACAAATCCCGCATGGGAGGTTGATCGGGCGTGTCGATGCGATGCAATCCGGAGATTGCATCGCCAAGTGGCCTTGGCAGCACCGCGATACCTACCCCTCTCAGGCACATCTGTGCCTGGACCGTTCGATTTGTGCTTGTGAAGGCTCGTCGTGAAAGCGGAAACCTTTCCAGCACCCAACTGACGTCGGGAAAGTGCGACTGCGCGGTATTCATGAGAATGAGCCCTACGGATGCCGGATCGTCCTGCAACGCCTGTGCGGTTGCCGCCGACGCATAGAGACCGTATGGAATCCGCATTAGACGGCGCTGAACAATATCCGGCTCGCTGAACGGCACGATGCGAAAGGCTACGTCCGCCTCACGACGGGAGAGATCGAGTAGTCGATAGCTTGCAATCACTTCCGGCACGACAGCAGGATGACGGCGCGTCAACTCGGCCAGGACGGGAGCCAGTACATAGCCGGCAAACCAGTCCGCCGATGAGATCCGCAGGATGCCTTCGAGGCGCTGGTTGTTGCCGCTCAGACGCCTTTCCATGGACAGCGCGGCATCCTCCATGGATTCTGCCAGCGCGAGCACGGTGTCCCCGGCGTCCGTGAGCACGAGTCCGTCCTTTGTCCGACGAAAAAGCGGCTGCTTCGCTTCGTCCTCAAGCACCTTGATTCGCCGACCCACTGTCGGATGGCTCACATCCAGCATCCGGGCGGACTCGCCGAAGGACCCGCTGCGAGCTACTGCCAGGAAGATGCGAACGTCGTTCCATTCCATGCCCGATCTCCGTACAAAATTGCACGGCAAATATACATGGACGTCAGTATTCGAACAATGTTGTTCGGAGCACTATACGGCTCGATAAACGGATGTCCCCGCGAACCGACTGCGCGCCAATCCCAAGCCAGTCTGATCTGGAACCTCAAGATATGAATACCGAAGCCCGGCAGGTTGTTACCACTGGGACAGCAGCCTCCGACTCCCGGCGCTGGCTCGCCCTGGCCGTGCTGTTGACCGGCACGCTGCTGCCACCTTTGGACTTCTTCATCGTCAACGTGGCGCTACCTACCATACGCACAGGCCTGCAAGCATCTTCAGATGTCTCGCAGCTGGTCATCTCGGTGTACGCCGCGGCCTATGCCGTCACCCTGATCCTGGGCGGTCGCCTCGGTGATCTTTATGGCCGGAAGCGCGTATTCATCGCTGGCATGCTCGGCTTTGGGGTCGCTTCGGCGTGGTGTGGCCTGGCACCTTCGTCGGACATGCTTGTCGTCGGCCGACTGCTGCAAGGGATATCCGCAGCGATCATGGCACCGCAATCATTGGCCTCGATACACGCCATCTTCCCGGAAAGAGAAAAGAATCGCGCGTTGAGTCTATACGGCGCTACGTTCGGCCTGGCCTCTGTGGGCGGTCAGCTGCTGGGGGGAATGCTGGTTTCCGCCAGTCCGTGGGGACTGGGGTGGCGCAGCGTATTTTTGATCAACCTGCCGATCATCACCGTTGCCGTTCCAGCTGCAACGATGCTGCTGCGTGAAAGCCGAGCCGAGCGTTCGCCTCGCCTGGACGTGCCAGGGGCGTTGCTGCTGGCGGTTGGCTTGCTGGCGCTCGTGGTTCCGCTTATCGAAGGGCAAGAACACCACTGGCCGTGGTGGTGCATAGCGCCGCTGGTCCTGAGCATGCCATTGCTATGGGCCTTCTGGCAGTATGAAAAGGCACAGGAGCGCGCCGGCAGAACTCCTCTGGTTCTGCCCTCGCTTCTAGCCGTGCGCAAGTTGCGACAAAGCTTGGCGTCAACGTTCTTCTTCTACGCGCTCGCTGCGTTCTTCCTGGTGTTTGCCGTGTATGAACAGGCCAGCCTGCGCCACGACGCGTTGACGGCCGGCCTGGCCATCGTGCCGCTCGGCATCGGGTTCTTCCTCGGTCCACTGTGCAGCCCGTACATCGCCCGGCGTATAGGCACGCGCACTGCCGCGTTTGGCATGGTTCTGGAAGTGTTCGGTCTGATCATGGTCGCAGCGCTGGCTTTCGCCGGTGCGTCGTCCTGGCTTGCGTTGCCCCTGTTTTTGATTGGCGCCGGGCAAGGTATCGCCCTTCCTGCGCTAGTGCGCCTGAACGTAGACCATGTGGAAACACGTTGGGCGGGGCTCGCCTCGGGCCTGGTAAGCGCTACGTTGCAGATCAGCGCTGCAGTAAGCGTCGCCTTGTTCGGCGGTCTATTCATCGCGATCGCGCCTGATGGTGCAAGCGCTCAGGACGTGCAGCTGGGCTTTGCGGTGGCTTCATTGGCCATAGGCGCGTCACTGGCACTGGCAGCCGGACTAAGTTGGAGACTCCGGGAATCATGAAGAATCAAGATCGATACGAAATTATCCAAACATAGAAATTCTTGCCATGAACAGTTCCACCTTTCCTCTCGCCGGCAAGCGCGCGCTTGTGACCGGTGCAGCACGTGGCATCGGCGCGGCCATCGCACTGAAGCTGGCCGAAGACGGCGCCGACGTCGCGATCACCTATGAGAAATCGGCCGCAAAGGCCGAGGCGCTCGCCGCTGAAATCCGCGCCCTGAGCCGCACGGCCGTCGCCATCCAGGCCGACGCCGGCAGCCCGGACGCCACGCAGACCGCGGTCGAACAGGCCGTCGCCGACCTTGGCGGGTTGGACATCCTGGTGAACAACGCTGGTGTCCTCATCGCCGGCCCCTTCTCCGAGCAGTCGCTGGAGGAGATGAATCTGCAGTTGAACGTCAATGTGCGCGGCGTCTTCGTGGCGACCCAGGCTGCGTTGAAGCACCTCCCGAACGGCGGCCGCATCATCACTATCGGCAGCAACGCAGGCCTGTCTGTCCCGTTTCCTGGCATAGCCGTCTATTCGGCCACCAAATCGGCGATGGAGAGCTTCACCCGCGGTCTTGCGCGTGAAGTGGGCCCTCGTGACATCACCGTCAATCTGGTGCGCCCCGGCCCGATCGACACCGACATGAATCCCGCCGACGGCCCGCTCGCGCCTTCCATTCTTCCGAACCTGGGAATTGCCCGCTATGGCAAGACCTGGGAGGTTGCCGAGGCGGTCGCCTTCCTTGCCGGACCTGGTGCCGCTTATGTGACCGGTTCCGGCATTCTCGTCGATGGCGGCATCAGCGCCTGAGTGGATGTCCTGAGAGGAAAACTGACCCCCCGGGCGTTGCACCCACGGCAAATCCATCAGATCGACCAGCACGGCCCTCCCCCTACAACGATGGCGGGCCGGGCGAGGTTGCCCTTATGACGGTAATGGAGAGAGAGAAAGGCATATGACAAAGATGATCGTGGTCTGCACCGGCGACGCCAACACGAAGTTCGATCGGGATTACTATGCGAATGATCACTTCAACCTGGCGCGCTCATGCTGGGAAGAGTACGGGATGCAATCTGCGGAGGCGTTTTTTCCGTACGCTGAAGCCGATGGCTGGAAATCCATTGGCGTCTACACTTTTTCCTCGGAACAAGGCGTCCATGACGCGCTGGCGAGCGCTAAAACACGGCAAGTCATGGACGATGTGAAGAACTTCACCGACGCGCAAGTCGTGTTGCGCAGTCTGTTCACGGCGTTCTGAGCGGCATCGCAGCGTCAATGTTTTTGGATTCACCTCGCGCAATAGCTACTTGTTCAATTTCTCAGCCTCGCTCGGCTCCTCTCTGGGCTTGTAGCGCGGCGTGGGCTGCGGCAGCAGAAAGAAGGCGACGCACAGCAGTGCAATGGCGACTCCGATGCGCGACGCCGCGATGACGACGGGAATTGCAGCGATCTGGAGCAGCGTCGCAACGCCGTAGCGAAGTGTCATCTGCTGGAGGAAATCGGGCGCGAGCCGTTCGTCCATCAGCCGGCGGCCTGGCATTGCATAGAACCACTTCGCCATCCACGTGCAGGCGGTCAGGGCAAGACCGGCAACCAGGGTCACTGACGCGGCGGGCTCGAAACCCGTGCCGAGGTGGAAGCACCAGACGCGGATTGGATAAGGAATGACGACGATCGCCAGCAGGAACAGGAGGTTGATCACGCCGAACCAGTGATCACTCTTGGCGTAAATGCGACCCGAATAATGGTGTTGCAGCCAGTACGCCCCAATCACGACGTAGCAGAGAATGAGCGCGAGAAATTCGCGCCACTGCTCCGCCATGGCGCGTGCCAGGTCGCTGTAGCCATGCGTGCCCTCGGGAGATCCGGGGACCTTGATCTCGACGATCAGCAGGGTCAGCGCGATTGCGAAAACCGCGTCGCTGAATCCTTCGAAGCGGTCAAGTCCGCGCTCGGCACCATGCGTTTGCGCGTCGGCAGGTTGGTTTCGCCTATTACGTAACATCATGTGAGTCCTTTTGCGCAAGCCGGAGCTGCTCCTCCCGGCACAGCACGCACAATCCTCGTTGGACCGTCTGGATTACATCCTGCCATGGGAAGTTGCAGAGGAAGCGTTCGAATTGTCTGCGACCTAGTATGAGCGCTTTTGGCCGGTTGCCTAAGGTCACCATTCAAGCGCCGCGCGTCCCCATGCCATCTGGGCTAGAACTTCCGGACCCGAGCCGTTGCAGCTGGTCGAGCAGTCTCCGTTCTAAGGGTAGGTATCGGAGTGGAACGGTCATTCAGGGCCGTCGCCTGGAGGACAAATCATCGGCCTCTGCGGACGCTCAGATCGGTGATTTGGCGAGGAGGCTTACGCCTCGCAAGGATGACGTCTTTCGCCCACGAATTGCTCTCGAACCAATCAGCTTGTCGTTCAACGGATCGAAACAACTGCTGCGGGTTCTTCATCAAGCCACGATAGCGCACCTTCAGATGCCACCGTGCGCGGCTATGAACATGGCGACGGCCGACCGGCAATAGGATTCGATTTCGTTGTCGTCCGCTGCTCTCACCGGATCGAAGCGTGCGACCATCAGAAGATCGGATCCCTTGAAAAGCGCGGCAAACAAGCGGGCCGACCGGAGAGGATCGGGCACGTTCAGAAGCGCCTTCGCGTGCAATTGACGCAACAGGGCCTCGATCTGGGCGATGACATGTGCGGGGCCAGCTTCGTAATGGAGCTTGCTTAACGAGTTTTGATTCGTCTTGTCGGCCATGACCATGGCCTCGACACTGCGAACATCTGATCTCAACAGCGTGCGAAGCAGTGATGATCCTACCGCCATGAGCCGATCTTCGACCGAACCGTCGACGCCTTCAAGAAGGACCTGAGGTGCAAACAGTTGATGGCAGCCGGCCGCGATGGCCGCGCTGAACAGCGCTTCCTTGTTCTCGAAGTGCCGATAGATGCTGAGCTTGGATATCTTCGCCCGCTGGGCGACCTTGTCCAACGTCGTCGCTTGAAAACCCAATTCCACAAACAGTTCGCTCGCTGCGTCAACGATCGTTTGGGCAAGCGCCTCATTGGCGGGCCGGCCACGCCGGGCCTGTTTATTTTCGGTCACGACAATTCCAGTACTTGACAGTATCTCAATTATTTAATTACGATACCACGCAGTATCATGAATGCGCAAGCCAATGGGTGGCGTCCTCCGAAGAGGTTTTCCCAAAGGGCGCCCGGCGATATCGAAGCGGCAATGGCCCGCCGGTCCACAGTGATGGGCGACTTTCTCGTCGACGCCGAAGCCCTGCTCGCTGCCCATCTTGACCGCGGATCGCTGGACGATATTGCGCACCAGGCCCAGCCCCCTCCATCCACAACACGGAGCCCATCACCATGAATGACGTCATCATCATCGGCGGCAGCTTTGCCGGCCTCGCGGCCGCCCTGCAACTCGGCCGTGCCCGCCGCAACGTCACCGTTCTTGACACCGGCCGTCCGCGCAACCGCTTTGCTGGCCACTCCCATGGCCTCTTCGGCCACGATCACAAGCCGCCACTGGACATCCTGCTCGAGGCGCGGCAGCAACTTGCGCGCTATCCAACGATCAGGCTGGTCAATGCCCGTGCCGAGAGCGTGTCTGGCGCCATCGACGATTTCTGCGTGGTCACTGATGATAGCGAAAGGCTAGGGGCGCGCCGTTTGATCCTGAGCTATGGCGTCGCCGACCAGATGCCTGATGTTCCGGGCTTTGCCGAAAGCTGGGGCACGTCCATCGTGCCCTGCCCCTACTGCGATGGCTTTGAAGTCGCCGGCCAGCATTGGGGCCTCGTTTGGTCCGGCCCGCAGTCGCACCAGTCTGTCAGGCTGTTCCACGATTGGACCGACAAGTTGACTGTATTCTCCGATGGTCACGACATTCCATCCGATATCCAAGCCGATCTGGCGCGCCGCAAGATACCTATCGTCGATGGCCGGATCGTCGAGATCGCCCATCACGAGGGCCATATCGCCACCGTCAATCTCGATACAGGCCGCAATGTTGCGGTCGACGTCCTGTTCGCCCATCCGCGTAACAAGCCGTCCGCGATACTGCATGAATCACTAGGCCTCGCCACGTTGGATACGCCCCTCGGCATCGTTCTCAAGGTCGACGAGCGCCGCCAAACCAGCACGCCCGGCATCTACGCCGCCGGCGACCTCGCAACGCCCTTCTTGCCCTCGGTCACCCAGGCGTCATCGCAGGGCGCGATGGCGGGCATCTTCGCCCAGCAGTCGATGCTGGTTTGAGAGGAAGGTGCGCACCATGGTCCGCCAGGATGCCGGCCGGGCAGAATCGCTGAGAGCACTTGGTGCAGACCTCGCCAATCGCCGCCCACAATGTTGCGCGGTGCGTGACAGAGGTGTTGGCGAATCCCGGGTCTCACCTTGGAAAGGCTTACGAGCTGACCGGTCCCCGTGCGGAGACTCTTCGCGAGGTCGCCAAAGATTTCACAAGAGTCTTGGGGCGTCCAATCACCTACATGGACATCCCGTTGGAACCGTGGCTGGAGAGCTTGCAATCCATTGGCGCATCCGCACACGTGGTCGCGCACCTGGAGTCGATGGCACTGCGGCACCCAGTGACCAGGTAGCTGGAGGCGGGATCGCTGGAAACGATGCGCACTTTGGGATCGGATGGCTCAGCTAAGACCGAATCAGCACAAGGAGATGACATGGCAGAGCAAAATGCTTATCAGGTCGCCGACTGGAATGGTCAAAGCGGGAAGCGTTGGGTCGCCAACCAGGCGCGGCTGGACGCTATGGTGTCGGTGTTCGGCCAAGCCGCGATCGAAGCCGCCGCGCCCGTCACGGGCGAACGCGTGCTGGACGTCGGCTGCGGCGCGGGCGCGTCGAGTCTGGCACTGGCCGCTCGCATCGGCCCGGAGGGCCAAGTGCTGGGCGTGGACATATCCGAACCGCTGATCGGCCGGGCGCGCGCGCTTGCACCACAGGGTACGCCGGCCCTGTTCCAGATGGCGGACGCCAGCAGCGCCGAACTGCCCGAGGGTGCGTTCGACATTCTGTTCTCACGTTTCGGCGTGATGTTCTTCGACGATCCGACAGCGGCGTTCGGCCATATGCGACGCGCGCTGCGGCCGGGCGGCCGGGTCGCTTTCGTCTGCTGGCGCGGCGCGGCCGAGAACGCTTGGGTGCGCCTGCCGATGGGCGCGATCAAGGGCATCCTGCCGTCGAGCGCGCCGCCCGATCCCGAAGCGCCCGGCCCATTTTCGTTCGGCGACCGGGGGCGGGTGTCGCGCATCCTGACGGCAGCCGGCTTCACCGATATCGCCATCGCGCCCTTCGATGCTTCCGTCCCGTTTGGCGAGGGCGGGACGCGGGACGCTGCGATTGACGACGCGGTGAAGATGACGCTCGAGGTCGGCCCGCTGTCGCGCGTGCTCGCTGATCAGCCCGACGACATCCGCGCCCGCGCGTCGGCCGCGGTTCGTGCCGCCTTCGCGGGCCTCCCCGGTGAGCGGTCGGTGATGATCGACGGCGCGGCGTGGATCGTCACGGCACGCAATCCGGCAAGCTGACAGGGACTATCAGGGGAGACGCCCCTGCTCGGTGGAGCTAGGCGTCTTTGGCCGCAAAGATTGATGTGCCTTCTGGCCGATGAACGAGCACTCGCCTTGTGACAATCAGACGGCCGGTTGCGAAGCAGAGCCGACTCCTAAGCGGCCTACAGGCGGCGCATGTGAGCAGCAGTTTGTTGCCGAAATGCGAAGAAAACCCGATCTGTGGAAAGTATGAACTGCAATCCATCCCGACGCCGATGTCTTACGCGTGCCGTTTCGGGTGGTGCCGATCCCAGTGCGGCATGGACGGCCCTTACGGCTGGGTCTGTAACCGCGATTCCACCACGCCTGTCCCTACAAAGATGGATGGAGCTTTGCTGCTTGCCTTTCGCTCCGCCGGTTGACGAGCATAGTAGATGTCCCATTCGTCTTCACTAGTCTGTACGAAGCCGTGCCGTCTGTAAAAGCGGTTCGAATCACTGCCGCGCAAGGCGCCGAGACGGACTGGCATGCCTTGCGCGTCCGCGCTCGTGAAGACGTCGCGTAGGACGGTCGCGCCGATACCCTTTCCTTGGTGTTCCGGCAGAATATAAAAGTGATCGAGTAACCAGTGGTCTGCTTGCGGGCGAATGAGAATGAAGCCAGAGCGAACACCATTGACCTCGATGAATCGACACAACGCAGGATCGAACGACGTTAGAAACCGCTCCCGCGCGCGCTGCGGGTCGAAACGATCGACACGCTCCAGGCTCTCGCGCATCGCGGCGATACGAATGGCAACGAGTGTTTCGGCATCGGACTGCGTCGTAAGGGGATAGGCGATGTTCATTGAAGGCGGCTTCCGGAAAACGGTCATGCGGCGCTGCCAATAATAACGCCGCGAATCGGGAGTTCAGACGAATTTTCGCCGGCCCGAACGGCTCGACGACCGCGACTCGGAACAAGGGCAAGCCTCGGCCAAACCACAGATCACGCCTGCTTCAGATCACCGATGATCCATTCAAGACACGATGACGCAAGATCGTCCAGGCTGCGGCCCGCAAGCGTCAGCACCTGGAGACGGCGCTGCGTCAGCAGCGGGTTATCGAATGGAATCGCCTTCATGCGGTCCACGCCAAGCCGCTTCGCGACGGACACATATCCCGACGGCATGATCGCCTCCGGTACCACCAGCGCGAAACGGTACAGCGCCGCGACGTAGCGGCTCGTCATCATCGGCACGATTTCAATGTTCTCGACATTGCACGCGATGTCGAAGAGCTGGCGGTTGGTCGTGCCCTTGTCCTGCAGCACCACGGGATATGCCGTCAGATCCTTCAGCGCGACCTTCGCCTTGCTCGCGAGCGGATGCGTCTCGTGCATCAGCGCCATGACCGGCGCGCGCTGCGTGTACTGCACGGTGACGCCCGGCTCTGGCTTGAAGTTGAACGCGAGCGCGAGTGACGCCTCGCCCGACAGCAGCAACTGACTCGCCCGCTCCGACGACACAACTTCGAGCTGAATCACGATATCCGGATGCGCACGGCAAAACGCGCCCAGCGACACGGGCAGAAAGTCGAACGCGAAGCCTTCGGTACACGCAATGATCAGCGTGCGCGCGCGCCGCCGTTCGTCGCCCTGGATTTCGTCGAAGACCGCTTGCGCGTCGGATAGCGTTCGTTGCGCGTGACGCAGCAACAGACGCCCGGCTTGCGAAAGGACCATGCCGCGCGCATGGCGCTCGAAGAGCGGCACGCCGATATCGCCTTCGAGCTTGGCGATATGCCGGCTCAACGCGGACACGGTCAGCCCGAGCTTTTCGGTCGCCGACGTCAGCGAACCGGCCTGAGCGACGACCGAGAAATAGTAAAGCGACGGCTCCAGCAGCTTGCGCATAGCAATCACGATCAGGTGGACGAGCGTGCGCTCAGTGTGACTCAAGGTTTGAGTAAAACGCAAATGTACCTTGTTTGATTGCGAATACACGGATGCTCGCGCGGCGCTAATCTGGTGTCACCGGCCTTACTTCGACTCCACGACATGTCCCGAAACAGCGCTCTCGCTCTCGCCCAATCGCACTTCGACAGCGGCGAGTTCCTCGTCACCTTAAGCCGGCGCGTCGCGCTCGCCACCGAAAGCCAGCGCGCCGACGCAGCGCCCGTGCTGCGTCGCTATCTTCGCGAAGAAATCGAAGCCTCACTGTCATCTCTCGGATTCACCTGTGAGATCGTGGAAAACCCTGTGGCAGGCATGCCCCCGTTTCTCGTCGGCGAGCGCATCGAATCGTCGGCGCGTCCCACGGTACTGCTATACGGCCACGGCGATGTGATCGACGGCGACGCCGTCAACTGGACGCAAGCGCGTTCGCCCTGGCGCGTGAGCGTCGAAGGCGAGCGCTGGTACGGACGCGGCATCGCCGACAACAAGGCGCAGCATTCCATCAATCTCGCCGCGCTTGCCGCAGTGTTCGCGGAACGCGGCGAACTTGGCTTCAACGCGAAGATCGTCTTCGAAATGGGCGAGGAAGTCGGCTCGCCCGGACTCGACGCGCTTTGCGGCTTGTTGCGCGAACGCCTCGCAGCGGACCTGCTGATTGCATCGGACGGGCCGCGTCAGCGCGCCGCATCGCCCACGATGTTTCTCGGCTCGCGCGGCGCCCTGCACTTTCGGCTGCGTATCGCCAATGCGTTCGGCGCGCGTCACTCCGGCAACTGGGGCGGCGTGCTCGCCAATCCCGCGACGGTGCTCGCCAACGCTATCGCGAGTCTGGTCGACGGTCACGGCCGCATTCGCGTCAATGGTCTGCTGCCGCCAGCGATCCCGCAGCAGGTGCGCGAACGCGTTGCCGGTCTGGAAATCGGCACCGACGAAGGCGATCCGCCGTTGTCATCGAACTGGGGCGAGCCGGGTCTCACGCCTGCCGAGCGCGTCTTCGCATGGAACACGCTCGAAGTGCTCGCGATGCAGTCCGGCAACGTCGCAAACGCGGTGAGCGCGATCCCGGCCGCGGCGGAAGCTGTCTGCCAGTTGCGCTTCGTCGTCGGCACCGAGTGGAAGCGCGCGAAGGAGCTCATCGAAGCGCATTTCGCGCGCGAAGGCTTCGAGGGCATCGATGTGACCATCGAGGCATCGGGCGCGGCGACGCGGCTCGATCCGAACGATCCGTGGGTCGCATTCACGGAGGGTTCGATCGAGGCATCGACGGGCAAGCGCGTGACCTTGCTGCCGAATCTCGGCGGCACCATCCCGAATGAATGCTTCGCCGACACGCTCGGCCTGCCGACGATCTGGATTCCGCACTCCTATCCGGGCTGCCGTCAGCATGCACCCGACGAACATGTGCTCGCGCCGGTCATGCGTGAGGCTTTGCAACTGATGACCGGCGTGTTCTGGGATCTCGGCGAAACCGACACGCCGCACGCTCGCTAACCGTCCCTTTAATGGAACCCCAAGACATGGATTCGACTGTCATCGAGGATAGCCCGCCGAAGGTTGGCGCGACACCCATGCGGCGCCTTATCGTCGCGACCAGCATCGGCAATGCGCTCGAATGGTTCGACTTCGCCGCGTACGGTTTTTTCGCCGTCACGTTGTCGAAGCTGTTTTTTCCCGCGCACGACGAGACCGTTTCGCTGCTGATGACGTTCGGCACCTTCGGCCTTTCGTACGTGTTTCGCCCGCTCGGCGCACTCATGCTCGGGCGCTATGCGGACCGTCGCGGGCGCAAGGCGGCGCTGCTCATGGCGCTCGGGCTGACTACCATCGGCACGCTCATCTGCGCGGTGATTCCGACATACGCGCAAATCGGTGTTGCCGCGCCCATCGGCCTGATGACGGCGCGCATCCTTATTTCGTTCTCGACGGGCGGTGAATTCGGCAGCGGCACCGCGCTCATGATCGAGCAGAAGAGCAAGCGCAAGGCGTTCCTCGGGAGCTGGCAGTTTTCGAGTCAGGGCATGAGCACCGTGCTCGCGTCTTGCGCGGGGCTCGTGCTCAGCACGCAGTTGTCGCCGGAGCAGATCGAATCGTGGGGTTGGCGCGCGCCATTTATCTTCGGCTTGCTGGTCGCGCCAGTGGGACTGTATATCCGCAAGCACATCGACGATACGCTGCCCGCGCATACGCCCAACGTGAATGCCGCCGCGCGCAATGCGCCCGTGCGCGAACTGCTCGCGCACAGCAAAGGCCGCATCCTGCTCGCCGCAGGCATCATGGCCGTATCGACCGCCGCGAGCTATCTGATGATTCTGTATATGCCGACGTACGCGGTGAAGCAGTTGCATCTGCCGGCATCCACGGGCTTCGCCTCGACGGTCGTCACCGGCATGATCCTGATGCTGTTCACGCCGCTGATGGGCCATCTCGCCGATCGCTACGGACGCAGCCGCATGATGGTCGTCTCCGCGCTCGTCACGCTGCTCACGATCTACCCGTGCTTCGCGTGGCTGCTGGCCAGTCCGTCCCTGACCGTGCTGATGACGATCATGGTGCTCGCGGGAGCATTGAAGGCGATCTATTTCGGGCCGCTCGCCGCCGTGCTGTCGTCGCTCTTTCCGACCCACATCCGCAGCACGGGGCTCGGCTTCAGCTACAACATCGGCGTGATGGTGTTCGGCGGCTTCACGCCGTGGCTCGTGACCGCGATGATCGGCGTGACGCACGATCCGCTTTCTCCCGCGTTCTATCTGATGGCGTGCGCCGTGCTGAGCCTCGGCTGCATCGCGGTCTATCACTTCAAGCTCGTCAAGCACATCTAACATGAATACTCGTAACGACGATTTCAGCGGCTGGTTGATGTATCACTCCGTCGGCGTGTATCCGGGACATCGCGAAGCGATGACCGACTCGCTCGCCCGCTTCGCAACGAACTGGTGCGCGCCTGACGACACGCGCTGGGACGAAGCGCTCGCCGCGCGCGGCCGTCTGCTCGCGGACTGGGCGACGATGATCGGTGCACGCGACGCCGACGTGTTCGGCGCGCAAAACGTGACCGATTGCTTCGCGCGCTTCCTCGACGGTCTCGCCGACGACGTGCTGCGCGATCGCACCGTGCTCGTCGCCGCTGATTGCTTTCCGAGCCTGCATTTCCTGCTGTCGGGTCTCGCCGCCCGCCGCGGCTTCACGCTGCGCACCGTGCCCGTGCGCGATGGCGAAGACTACGTGCGCGACGAGGACTTCATCGAGGCATGGACCAGCGATGTCGCGCTTGCGCTCGTCACGTGGATATCGTCGCTCACGTCGA
The DNA here is from genome assembly GCF_000383275.1 of Paraburkholderia caledonica. Classification (NCBI taxonomy): domain Bacteria; kingdom Pseudomonadati; phylum Pseudomonadota; class Betaproteobacteria; order Burkholderiales; family Burkholderiaceae; genus Paraburkholderia; species Paraburkholderia caledonica. Next base: position 137,014 of record NZ_KB911049.1, read on the forward strand.
AGCGCGTGAACCTCTCCGCGATGTGCGAGCAGGCCCGCCGCCGCGGCAGCCTCGCCGCGCTCGACGTGACGCAAGGCATCGGCATCCTGCCGTTCGATCTGAACGACACACCGTTCGACTTTGTCTGCGGCTCGACGCTCAAATGGCTATGTGGCGCACCGGGCACGGGCCTCGGCTACATCGCGCCGCATGCGCTCGCGCTCGGCGTCGAGCCTGCGGTGCGCGGCTGGTTCAGTCAGCAGAATCCGTTCAACTGGAACATCGACGCATTCTCGTATGCATCGGATGCACGCCGCTTCGACACGGGCACGCCTTCCGTGCTGCCGTTCGTCGCATCGCAGCCAGGCATGTCGTGGATGCTGGCGCAACCGGCGGGAAGCGTGCGCGCGCACAACCTCGCGCTGTGCCACGAACTCATTGCGATGCTCGACGACAAGCGTTATCGCCTGCTCTCTCCGCGTGCCGATGACGAACGCGGTGCGAGCATCATGGCAGAAGCGCCCGCGCATCTCGATGCCGCGAGCATCGTCGTGCAGCTGAAGGAAGCGGGCCTCTTCGTCGATTCGCGCAGCCGCACGTTGCGGCTTTCGCCGGGTATCTGCACGACCCGCGCAGGACTTGCGAGACTGGCGCAATGTCTGCCGCGATGAAGCGTCAACGCTCGCGCATTCTTTCCAGCGCGCCGCGACGCATCGGCATCGCTTGTGTGCTGACGGGGCCGCCGTCGCGCGCGTAAATGACGCGCCGCCGCTTCCCTTTCACCACTTATGCGAATTCCATGAACACATCTTCCATGACGTCTGACGCGCCTATCGCGGGCGTACAAGGCTTTATCGTGCCGATGCATTGCACGGACCTTCCCGCCACGATGCAGTTCTTCATCGCTCGGCTCGGTTTTCGGCTCGATGCGATCTTTCCCGCAGATGGCCCGCGCAACGCAATACTTTCGCGCGATGGCTTCCGCCTGAGGCTCGGCCTCGATGTGCGCAATGGCATCGATACGCTGAACGTGCTCTGCGACGACCCCGCGCAATTGCCAGGTGAGATATCAGAACTCGTCGCACCCAATGGCGTCGTCGTGCGACTCATGCACGCGAATCCGCCGATGATGCTGCCGCCTACGCGCCAGCAACTCGTGCTGTCGCATGCAGGCAGCGACGCACACTGGAGCGTCGGGCGCGCGGGCATGCGATATCGCGATCTGCTGCCGGAGCGGCACGGCGGCGCGTTCATTGCATCGCATATCCGCATACTCGAAGGCGGGCCCGTGCCCGATTACGTGCACTTTCATAAGATCCGCTTTCAGACGATTTTCTGCCGCAAGGGCTGGGTGCGTCTCGTGTACGAAGGACAAGGTGAACCGTTCATTCTCGAAGCGGGCGATTGCGTGTTGCAGCCGCCCGAGATCCGGCATCGCGTGCTCGAAAGTTCGGCCGGTGCGGAAGTGATCGAGCTCGGCAGTCCCGCCGAACACATCACGATGGCCGAGCACGGCATGACCTTGCCGAACAGCGTCTACGATCCCGACTATGAATTCAACGGCCAGCGTTTCGTGCGGCATGTCGCCAAAAATGCATCGTGGAAACCGTGGAAATCGCCGGCATTCGTCGTTGCAGATACAGGCATCGGGGCGGCTACCGATGGCCTCGCCGGCGTGCGCGTCGTGCGTCCTCTGGGCGATGGACAGCAAGCCTCGCGCATGCACGACACCGAGTTCTGCTTCTTCTTCGTGCTCGCGGGCAGTTTCGATGTCGCGCAGGGGGAGCAGCACTGGCGCCTCACGGCCGACGACAGCATCGCAATTCCGGGCAACCTGCCCTACACATTCAGGCAGTGCAGCGCCGATCTCGAACTGCTGGAAGTTACCTTGCCCGCCGACTTCTCGCTCGCCTGAAGAATCACTACGCTGCTCATCAACAACGCGCGCGTGAACCGCGCGACGAACCGGCTCGCACGTCGCGCTTCTTCTCGTGCGTGATAGAGCGTTGCGAATCTCGCAAACCCTGCTTGATTGATTGCGAACACTCGATCGATGGCGAGCCGGTAATGTTGCATCAGGAGCCACCGACATATCCGCTCCGCACGCGATGAATTCCCACTTAAATTACTTCGTCATGCCAATGAATACTAAAATCTTCTCGGCTTCCGTGCTACTCGCCGTCTGCGGCGCTGCTCATGCCGATGTCAGCTCCGTGACACTGTACGGGCTCATCGATTACGGTGTGAACTACCAGAGCAACAGCGCCGGCGGCCGCATCATCGGCGGTGCCAGCGGCATCATGCAAGGCTCGCGCTGGGGCTTCAAGGGCGTCGAGGATCTGGGCGGCGGTCTGTCGGCGATCTTTCAGCTGGAGAACGGTTTCGATCTTGGCAAAGGCACTGCATTGCAGGGCGGCACGCTCTTCGGGCGGCAAGCGTATGTCGGGTTGTCGAGCAACGCGTATGGCACGCTCACGCTCGGACGTCAGTACGATTCGCTCGTCACCTTCGTCGAATCGCGGATGAACTCAGCGAATTATGGCGGCGGCACGACTGCGCATCCGGGCGATCTCGACAACCTCAACAACAGCAAGCGCGTGAACAACTCGGTCAAGTATGCGAGCCCGAATTTCGGCGGCTTCACCGTGGGTGGCGTATATGGCTTCGGCGGACAGGCGGGCGATTTGACACGCAACCAGATCTGGTCCGTTGGCGCCGGCTACGACTACGGCAACTTCTCGGCGGGCGCGGCGTATATGAACGTGCGCAACCCGAACCAGTCGTTTTTCACAAGCACGCCGACCAACGTGCCGGGCGCAAATCTCAACAACATGACCGCGAGCCCGGTCTATAGCGGCTATGCGTCGGCGCACTCGTATCAGGCGATAGCGGCAGCCGGTCGCTATACGCTCGGTCCGGCGACTTTCGGGCTCGTCTACAGCAACGTGGAATTCAAGGATCTCGGCGATACGGCGTCTGGCTCCAATCCGCTCCGGCTGACGGGCACCGCAAAATTCAATACCGGTGAATTCAACCTCACATACTTCTGGACGCCCGCACTGGCGAGCGAGTTCGTCTACAGCTATACACACGGTTCGGGTGTGGGCACGATTGGCTCATCGAGCTACAACACGCTTTCTTTGTCGCTCGACTACTACCTTTCGAAACGCACGGACGTCTATGTCATCGGCAGCACCCAGTTCGCGAGTGGAACCGATTCGACCGGCCGTGCGGCGCGCGCGACGCTCAATGCTCTGACGGCTTCATCGACGGACCGGCAGACATTCGTGCAATTGGGCATTCGGCACAAGTTCTGATGCCGTGCAATCGGAAATGGGCCCGTTGCTCAATTCAGCGAATTTACCGTCTGAGAGCGGAAGGACCGGCGATCCAGGCAAGACGTAGTCCCGCAAGCGAATACGTCTTCGACATATTACCCGTGCCGATGCCGCGCTCGTAGAGGTCGGCCATCGACGCGCGCCCGCGAGAATATGCTTGCCCGTCGTGCGTTCCCGCGTTCGCGGGCTTTCGTGAGTCGTCGGCTCGGTGCGCCTGTGCCTTTAGTGCTTCAATCATTGACGGAGCTGACGCGGCCAGCGCCCTTGTACGCGGGGTTGAGAGGTTAAGCCAAGTGACCGGTTGAACTGGTTAGTTCCGGCACCAGCGTGAACAGATCGCCAACAAGGCCATAGTCGGCAACGCTGAAAATCGGCGCTTCCGGGTCCTTGTTGATGGCGACGATCACCTTGCTGTCCTTCATGCCCGCCAGATGCTGGATCGCGCCCGAGATGCCGACCGCGACATACAACTGCGGCGCCACGATCTTGCCGGTCTGGCCGACCTGATAGTCGTTCGGCACGAAGCCCGCGTCCACTGCTGCACGCGATGCACCCAGCGCCGCGTTCAGCTTGTCGGCCAGCGGCTCGAGAACCTTGGTGTAGTTCTCGCCGTTGCCCAGGCCGCGCCCGCCCGAAACGATGATCTTCGCCGACGTCAGTTCCGGACGATCCAGCTTCGTCACTTCACG
>NZ_KB911050.1:0-139848 GCF_000383275.1 Paraburkholderia caledonica
GCGGCGCCGCGCATGCAGTCGTACGAGATCGAGATCGACTCGCACGAGCGCATGCTGCTCGACGCGCTGGTGAAGCTGAAGGCACTGGACGAGACGCTGTCGTTCCGCCGTTCGTGCCGCGAAGGCGTGTGCGGTTCGGACGCGATGAACATCAACGGCAAGAACGGTCTGGCGTGTCTGACGAACCTGAACGACCTGCCGCAGAAGATCGTGCTGCGTCCGCTGCCGGGGCTGCCGGTGGTGCGCGACCTGATCTGCGACTTCACGCAGTTCTTCAACCAGTACCACTCGATCAAGCCGTACCTGATCAACGACACGCCCCCGCCGGAGAAGGAGCGTCTGCAGTCGCCGGAAGAGCGCGACGAGCTCGACGGGCTCTACGAATGCATTCTGTGCGCGAGCTGCTCGACGTCGTGCCCGAGCTTCTGGTGGAATCCGGACAAGTTCGTGGGCCCGGCGGGTCTGCTGCAGGCGTACCGTTTCATCGCGGACAGCCGTGACGAAGCCACCGGCGAGCGGCTCGACAATCTGGAAGACCCGTACCGCCTGTTCCGCTGCCACACGATCATGAACTGCGTCGACGTCTGCCCGAAAGGACTGAACCCGACCAAGGCGATCGGCAAGATCAAGGAATTGATGGTGCGTCGCGCGGTTTGAAGCACTTCCGATAGAACCTATCGGCATAGCATCGCGTTTGCCTGGAGTCTCGCTCCGAGACTCCAGCGCTACACGTTCAATCGCAGTTACAGATAGCTGCAGACGTAGTCGAGCGTTTCGATCACGTCGATGTCGAAGCGGCTCTTGCCGGGCACCGAAAACGACTCGCCCGCGAGATAGGTCTTCCATTCGTCGCTGCCTTCAAGGCGGATGCGGCACTGGCCGGCTTGCACTTCCATCAGTTCAGGCGCGTCCGTTCCGAAGTTGAGCGTGCCCGGCAAAATCACACCCAGCGTCTTGCGCGTGCCGTCCGCGAAGAGAACGGTGTGCGAAACGCACTTGCCGTCGAAATAGACGTTGGCACGTTTGATAACGGAAACGTGATCGAATTGCGTTGCGGCCGTCATGGCGGTCTTCCTATGAATCGTCGTGAAGGAATGCGTTGGCGCTGCGTTGCGGCAGCCCGTTGTGCGTGGTCTGCGTCGACCGTTTGCGCGAGCTTGCGGTCGAGCGCAACTCGCCATCATACAGACGTCGCGCATCGACATCGGCATAACGCCGAACATCAATCAGGCTTACGCCAGCGGCCCGAATCCGGACACACGACGACCGGTTCGCCATTCAGCAATACCTGCTCTTCAGCGGGCTGTGAGATGGGTAAAGGTGCAACGTCGAATTCGACTTGAAGCGCGCGTGCGACATGTACGTCTTCGATAGGAAGCTCCCACGTCAGGAAGATCTGCACACTATCGCGATCCGGCGTGAAGTCGTCCACGTTGAAGCCGCTGCTACCTCGCCGGATCACACCATGGGGCTGACCTGTGTCGAATATCACGGCCGTTCCGCGGGTCAACGGAATGCGCTGCCCCGAAGAGGCGAAATGCAGGTCGAGCCCCTTGTCGTCGCTCAGGAACAGGTTGCAGAATGCCGCGCCGCCGTACTGCATGGCGTCATGGTGATACGTGGCCCCGCGGCAAGCCATTAAGGCGACGTCGCTGGAGGCAAGTACGTCGGGCAATCCGAGTGAGCGCGTCCAGTCCGACATCGCCTGAACACAGAGCGTGTAATCCGGCCAACGCATACGTGTTCGCGCGAAAGGCATGACTTCGACATCGCCGGGATCGAGAACCATGCGCGACGACGTCTCCCTCTCCCAGTCGACCAGCACACGATGAGGCAGTTCGGGCACGTCGACGATGCCCGACAGCACGATGTCGCTCACGCGCCGTGTGCGAATGGCGTCGCCACTGGAGAAACAGGAGATCAGCATGTCTGGCGCTCGATGCCATTGGAAGGACGAAACATCCGCACATTGTAGCGATAGCGAGCCGCTCGCTCGCGCTGCGCCAGCCGCTTGCTAGTCAACGGAACTACCGCCCGCCGCTGCATAACGGCCGGGGGTGGTTCCCGTTGCGCGCCTGAACATGTCGATGAAAGCGCTCACGTTCTCGTAGCCTAGTTCGAGTGCAATGGTCGTGACGCTGACACCATCGGCGACCAGTTCCAACGCGCGCAGCAATCTGGCCTGCGCGCGCCATTGCGCAAAGCTGAGCCCCGTCTCGGCGACGAACCGCCTGCTCAGCGTGCGCGGCGAAAGCCCTGCCCACTCGGCCCATTGTTCGAGACGGCGCGTGTCGGACAGATTGCAAACGAGCGCGTCGGTGATGCGCACCAGCCGTGCGTCTTCTGGGCTCGGCAAGCCCAGCAATTCTGCCTTGGACGCCGCCAGTTCGTCCAGGATCACCTCGGCGACCCGCGTCTGTTGCACATCGAGCAGCGACCCGTTCCAGCTTGCTGCTCGCCGAACAGCGGCTCGCAGCAGCGGCGTGGTGCGGACCGAGCGCGGCTCACGCGGTAACGCATCGCACCTGTGCTCCGCAATGAACACGCTCCACCCTGAAAACGGGCCATGCGAGCGGATCGAATGCTCGCAATGCGGCGGAATCCATATCGCGTGAATTGCGGGAACGACCCATTGTTGTCGCTTCACGCCGACCGAAACGAGCCCGCTCAATGCGCCCATTAATTGCCCGCGCGCATGGGCATGCGACGACACCGCGCGCGATTCGCGCTGCGTGAGTTCTGCGGCAGCAAGGAACGGCCCGTCGGGCGATGTCACTAGCTCTGGGCGAATCAGCGGAGTGGTCATGGCTGGAAATCCGTATCGAATGGCCTTTATACCTGAGACGCGCCGCCGCTGCATGCCTACACTGAGCGCACTACCACTTCGAGGAACTCACTGCGATGAGAGCCGATCAGCTTCTTCCAGACCACGTCGATTCCGTCGACGTTCGTGGCGTGACGATCCGCAAGGGCACCGTCGCGGCCTTTCTTGCCAATGCGCGTATCTGGAGCGACCGCGCCTCCAGCGAGACGGCGCGTGAGCGAGCCGCCGCCGATATTGTCGAGGCATTGCCGGCCTTGCGCGCGTCGGGACTGTTCGATGTGCTTACCATTATCGATCCGGCATTGCGTGCATGGATCGACGCGCAGCCGCTTACTTGTTCGCTCGACGAGGTGCAACGATGAAAGCAGCCGTCGTTATGCAAGCCGGCCACATGCCCGTCTATGGGGACTTCCCTGAACCTGTACCCGCGGATGGCCACGTGGTGATCGACGTCGAGGCTTCCGCCCTCAGCCATGTCACGCGCGGGAGAGCGTCCGGCACGCACTATTCGTCGTCGCAGACGTTGCCGTTCGTACCCGGTATCGACGGTGTCGGGCGCCGCCCGGACGGCACGCGCGTTTATTTCTTCGGACCCAGCGAGCCGTCAGGCGGTTTCGCGCAGCGAACCCTGGTCGCGCAGAAGCAGTGCATCGTCATTCCGGAGGCACTCGAACCTGTCGCCGCGGCGGCCCTGGCCATTCCCGGCATGTCGTCGTGGACAGCCCTCACCGAGCGCGCAAAATTCGTTGCCGGCGAGACTGTACTGGTGAACGGTGCGACGGGTGCATCGGGACGCCTCGCCGTGCAGATTGCGAAGCATCTCGGGGCCGCAAAAGTGATTGCAACAGGGCGGCATCCGCAAACCCTCAGCCGACTCCAGGCCGTGGGCGCGGACTGCGTGATCTCGCTCGATCAGGACGAGCCGGCGTTGAACCGTGCGCTGCAACCGCACTTTCGTGACGGCGTTGACGTGGTGCTCGACTACTTGTGGGGCGCGAGCGCGTTGACGCTGCTGACAGCCGCGGCGCGGTCGCTTCCCGGCGGTTATCCGATGCGTTTCGTGCAGATCGGCTCGATCGCCGGCGCCGCTGTTGCATTGCCGGCCGCAGCGCTGCGCGCTTCGGCAATCACGTTGCTCGGCAGCGGTATAGGCAGCATTCCTTTCGAGCGGCTTCTGCACGCGGTGCGCGAGGTGCTCCAAGCGGCCGTGCCGTCGCGCTTCGAAATCGATACACGCGCGGTTCCTCTTGCAGAACTAGCGACGCATTGGGAAGACAATGGGAGTCGCGCGCGCACGGTTTTTATCATGTAAGAGTGACGGGTGGGCGTTGCAGCAAAAGCACGAACGCGGCATGCAAGGCCTTCAATCCTCTCGCTTGTGTCTATGCGCGCATCGCACCGATCGACTAAGCACGATCGCAGGGCGAGACGCACGTAAAGGACAGCCGGTTCGGCACGACGGCAACTGACGCGCATTGATCGAACGGTGGCCGCGTCGCCGAACCCTGGCAGATGAAATTCGATGCGCGTGCGCGAGCCGGCAACAATTCCAGCCACAGCGACGCGCTGGCGTTGATACATCTTCACTGCTGCGCATGCTTCGCTGCGTCTTCGATCACCGCGGCGACTTCCTTGGGACGCGATTCATACACGGAGTGGCTTGCCCCCGCCAGTACCGTGGTGTGGCTATGCGCGCGCTGGTAGTAAAAGCGCTCGAGGTCCGGATTGATGATCTTGTCGTCGGCTGCCACGATGCCCCAGCTCGGCTTCATGGTCCAGGCGGCGACCTTCATCGGCTCGGAGAAGACCTTGGCTGCCGTGAGAATCTGCGCCCGTGACTCGAACTCCGCTTCCTTGAGCGGCAGATCGGCTGCGAAATCTTTCGCGAAATCGGCGGGATTCAGATAGGTGTAACCGTCGTCCGTCTTCTTGATGGCGCCTGCCTGCTGCGACGTGTAGCTGGGCATCTTCTTACCCAGATCGCTTTCGTCTTCGCCCACTGCCGGCGCATGAGCCGCGACGTATACGAGCCCCGCTACTTTCGGATCGACGCCAGCCTCGGTTATCACCGAGCCGCCATAGCTATGCGCGACCAGAATGGTGGGACCGTCCTGCATGTCGATCACCCGCTTCGCTGCGGCCACGTCGTCGTCGAGCGAGGTCAGCGGCTCCTGCACCATTGTGACGTGGTAGCCGTCTTTGGTCAGGATGTCATAGACCGGTCTCCACCCCGAGCCGTCGACCCACGCGCCATGAACGAGAACGATATTGCGGATCGGCGCTTTGGCGGGTTGCGTGTCCTGCGCCATTGCGCTGGCGGATGCGAACATGCATGCAGACAAGGAAAGAACCGTTGCGGCTAATGGCAAGCTTTTCACGGCGAAACTCCATTGATAACGATTGGATAACCAGGTGGGATCCTGCGCATGACTGCATGGTCCACAGGATCCGACTTGCGGCACTTAACTACCGGCGTAGAGGTTGCAGAAGCTAACCGGGCCGACGCAAGCAGATTGCATTGCTGTATGCGACGCAGCACCCGACGCCAAACTGCCGCTTTGCGCAACACCGCCGACGGCTTGCATCGTCAGTTGCTGATCGCTTTGTGCTGCGACTTTTGCTTCCGCTGCCTGGACATCTGCCGGGTAGTTAACATCGTCACCGCTGGTAGGCCGATATCCAGCGTGCTCGACTCGAACGAGATCCGCACGAACTTCCGCACGTGTGAGCGGAGCGCTGCTTTGAGCGAAGCTGAGTACCGGAGCGCCGAGAGCGGAAACGGCGAGAGCGAGGCTTACGAACAATTTGGACATGATCAATACTCCTTAATTAAGTGAATGGTTCGCGGCGGCAAGCCGCGGATAAAATCGCTTTGCACAGATCGGCAGGATCATCTCCGCCGAACAACAATTACTATCGGATTCCTAACTATCTGACTTTCCGGTCTCACGGGTTGGCATTCGTTCCTTCGAACTTCCTTCTCGTCGGGTTCCGGATTAATGCGTTTGCATCTGGCTACATAGGGGCAAACACAGGGCCCCGACGTTTATTCCAAAGTTTTTTGAAATTGATGGACCGCGGCGCTCACCTCGCGGCGAACCTTAGCAGTCGGCGTGCAAGCGGACATAAAGGAAAATGCAAGGAATGCGTTTGCGAGCCCGCGCACAAACGCCTGTTTGTTTCCGCGACGCATGCGGTTGCGCGGCCCGGCATCCTGGTAAGAGACGTCGCGAAGTGCGCGTTCGCGCCGCCCTTATAGCTGGTAGCGGAAGATTCTGGACTTATCTACCCTGAAAATCAGCGAAAGATGCGTCCAGCTGACGAGCCTATAACCGCGCTTCTCAAGATAGTCGTACACTTTCGAGCCGACGACATCCCGCATTGAAGTAGATGAGGATTCGACAATGATGATTTTCGGCTTGTACTTTTCAATATTGATCGACATCAACACCTGATAATCGTGACCTTCGGCGTCGATGGAAAGCAGGTCGATCTCATGATCGGAGTAACGGCTATGTTCGAGCACGTCGTCCAACGTCGTGGTCTCGACGCTGCGCACCGATGTAGGCGACGCCGTTCCATTTGCGGCTACTTCGGGATCGAGAGTGGAGGTCAACCCATAGCTCGAGAAGTTATAGACGTTCTTCACAGCCTTTTCGCTTGAAATAGCCGCACACACATTGGTATCGGATGCCCGCGCGAGTCTGAACGCCTCGATCTTGATGGGGTCCATATCAATGTTGATGCCCCGCCAGCCGCGCTTGTACAACGCATACGTATTTGAAAACTTGATTGGGTGATAAGCACCCACATCCACATAGACGCCCTTGGAGCACGCAGGGCTGATTATCTCGCGGAGCACAGCATCTTCTCCGAACTGGGAATAATACAAGCGTGCTCCCCGTGTCAGCCACGTTTTCCGCACAAGCCAAAGAAAATGCCCGAAGGTCTTAAGCGAACTCATGGTAGCCCCACGCCCTGAAATGGATGCGATGGCGGAAGACTAATCAACATTCAGCGCTTTTCAAGGACATTAACTCAACGAATTGGGCCTTTCAGAAACAGGGGCCTATCATTTGCGTCTTTCGAAGACTTGATGTGCTAAGTCTTTAACACCCCTCAGCAGGCCGTCACTTTATTCTCAGTGCCTGAAAATCACCGCATAAAAAGATCTGCTTGATGTCGCGGGCTCGCAGCCCGGAAGAAGCGATTATGTCGTTGCTTTCGGGCCAGCATAGGATCTCTAGAACTTCGCAATCTGCGGAATCATGGCCGCCTGGCCACGCACCACGCCTGAGTCGTCGAATAACTGCCACACCGTTGCATGCTCTATCCAGAAACGCTGTCCGGACTTCGTAATGCGAATGCCGCGATACCCGGTGACGAAACCGTCGCGCGCGACCTGATCCAGAAACGCCTGGCGCTCCCCGCGCTCCGGAAGTTCCGCTGAAAGCCGCGAGCGCAGAGACGTGATCTCGTCCCAGTCGTATCCGAAGATCGTCTGCGCTTTTGAGTTGCCATAGATGAACATCGGGTCGGTCTGCGTATCGTGCGCGAGAAGGCCGAACGGCGCCGACGAATAGAGCCATGCAGCACCCTCCGTGTCGCTAATATCGGACGGCACCAGCGATTTACCGAGCAAACGGCGATAGCTATTCGTGAGGAGGCGGAAGAATTCGACATCCGTCTTCAGTGACATGGTGTAGATCGCTCCAAATCTGGTTATCCAAAGCAGTGCAATGGGACCATTGTGAATACCGCTCGTCGCAACACGTGCGAGATTACGCAAATCACGACCGTTCTATCAACCGACAGAGAGAACGGGATCGATCTCTTTGTGCGTGAAGCCAAACCTCGCCATTTGCTCGCGATGCGCGGCCGAGCCCAAATACGATCGCAATTCACGGTTGACCGCATGGCGCAGATCATTGCTGTTCTTGCTGAACGAAAATGCACCGAAGGGTATTTCGAGCGCGCTGCCTGTCACTGGCCGATGCTCGACTGCACGGAGCACCGAGCCGCCAATGCGCTCAGCCAGTATGCGATTCCCGAGGGCGGTGCTCGCATAAGCGTCAACGGTGCCTGCGCGAACTGCCTCTATCGCTTCAGCCTGCTGCTGATAGACGACAATCTGGTCCTCGCTTACGCCAGCCGCTCTGGCCGACTCGTGCTGCACCTGTCCTGCGATGATGCCAAGCCGGGCATCGCGCCGCTCGGCGACCGACGCATAGCTGTCCAGCGCCTTGTCGTTGTCTGTACGAACGAGAAAGCCGTCTGCCATCGCCCAGACTGGAACGCTGAAGGCCACCTGCTGTGCCCGCTCCGGCGTGATGAACAGAGGAACATTCATATCCCAGCGGCCAGTTGCTACACCATCGAGCAACTCGCTAAATGTAGTGAGGCGATGCTCGATCTCCGTCGCACCAATGGCACGAAGAACAACCGTGGCCAGATCGATATCGGCGCCCATAGCCGCGCCGTTCGGTCCGCTCCATCCAAACGGAGGTTCTTCCAGGTACGCGATCCGAATCTTCATTGCTGCCTCGCAAATCCGCGACGTCGATGGTGCGTCGATTGTACTGGCGCACGCGGCATCGCAAGAAAACGCAAAGTTCGACGCAAAGAAAAAGCCACCCATGAAGGGTGGCTTTTTCAATGTTTGGTGGGCCTCCCGTGAGTCGAACACGGCACCAACGGATTATGCTAACCAGCTACGGCTTTCGCCGCCCCTTTCGGGTTTGTGGTCTGGACTGTCTCTTGTCTTTACGACCTGCCCGTTCAGTCTCTACACGTTCTCTCAAAGAGAGCTTCGCTCGGGATTGCCACGCTGCGAGAACAGCAGAGGTTTCCCCGAATTTGAGCAGTTCTACCAAGGGGCAGAGCTAACTTACCCCAAGGCAACCCATTCATGACTCACCATGCCGTGCTGCATGGTTTAGGTGAGTCTTTGCTAAGTCCGCTGCTCTAACCAAGCATGAGCTAGAGGCCCTGAGAACTCGAGATTTTACCGTATCTGAAGCGACCAACGTACAGCATGTTGCGCATGCCTGTTCGTCGAGTGGCCGCCATACTACACGAAAAAGGGGCCTCCGCGACCGCTCCGCCTTGACGGAACGATTGGGAGACCCCTTCAAACTGCTACTTACTCACTATGGCCACACCTGCCGATCAGTTGCCCTCAAGGAACGACTTGAGTTTGTCCGAGCGGCTCGGATGACGCAGCTTGCGCAGCGCCTTTGCCTCGATCTGACGAATCCGCTCACGCGTGACGTCGAACTGTTTGCCGACTTCTTCAAGCGTGTGATCGGTGCTCATCTCGATACCGAAACGCATGCGCAGCACCTTCGCTTCGCGCGGCGTCAACGAATCGAGCACGTCCTTGACGACGTCGCGCATGCTCGCATGCAACGCGGCGTCCGCCGGCGCTACGGTGTTCGTATCTTCGATAAAGTCGCCCAGATGCGAATCGTCGTCGTCACCAATCGGCGTTTCCATCGAGATCGGCTCTTTCGCGATCTTCATGATCTTGCGGATCTTGTCTTCCGGCATTTCCATCTTCTCGGCCAGCGTTGCCGGATCCGGCTCGAGACCGGTTTCCTGCAGAATCTGACGCGAGATGCGGTTCATCTTGTTGATCGTTTCGATCATGTGAACCGGAATACGGATCGTGCGCGCCTGGTCCGCGATCGAACGCGTGATGGCCTGACGGATCCACCACGTTGCATACGTGGAAAACTTGTAGCCACGACGATATTCGAACTTGTCCACCGCCTTCATCAGGCCGATGTTGCCTTCCTGAATAAGGTCGAGGAACTGCAGACCGCGGTTCGTGTACTTCTTCGCAATCGAGATCACGAGACGCAGGTTTGCCTCGGTCATTTCGCGCTTCGCCTGGCGCGCCTTCAGTTCGCCGGCCGCCATTTGACGGTTGGTTTCCTTCAGGTCCTTCAGCGGCAGCACCACACGCGCCTGCAGATCCAGCAGACGTTGTTGCTGCTCGCGAATGGCCGGAATGTTCCGCGTGAGGATCGCGCTGTACGCGTGACCTTCGCTGACGATCTTGTCGGCCCACTCGAGGTCCGTTTCGCTACCCGGGAAACGCGCGATGAACTCCGCACGCGGCATGCCGCACTTGTCGACCACCGTATGCAGAATCTGACGCTCGACCTGACGCACTTCGTCCACCTGCGCACGCAACGTGTCGCACAAACGCTCGACGGTGCGCGCGGTGAAGCGGATCGTCATCAGTTCGTTCTGGATGGTTTCCTGCGCTTTCAGGTACGACTTCGACTTGTAGCCTTCCTTCTCGAACGCGCGACGCATCTTGTCGAACCATTCGCTGATCAGGGCGAATTTTTCGAGCGACGCACGCTTGAGCGCTTCCATCTGCGCTGCGTTGGCCGTGGCCTGCGCGGTGCCGTCGTCTTCTTCTTCGTCCTCTTCGTCTTCTTCCTCGGCTTCGTCGTCCTCGCTCTCGATCGCTTCCGCTTCCTGCACGGAGAAGCCGTCCGCGTCTTCTGCGTCGGCGTCGATCAGGCCGTCGACCAGTTCGTCGATGCGGATTTCCTCGTTCGCGACGCGCTCTGCCATGGCGAGAATGTCGGCGATCGTGGTCGGACACGCGGAGATGGCCATCACCATGTGCTTCAGGCCGTCTTCGATGCGCTTGGCAATTTCAATTTCGCCTTCGCGCGTCAGCAGTTCGACCGTGCCCATTTCGCGCATGTACATGCGCACCGGGTCGGTCGTGCGGCCGAATTCCGAGTCGACGGTGGACAGCGCAACTTCCGCTTCTTCTTCGACTTCGTCGTCTGACGAAGCGGCGGGCGCGTTGTCGTTCAGCAGCAGCGTTTCAGCGTCGGGCGCCTGCTCGTACACAGCCACGCCCATGTCGTTGAACGTGCTGATGATGCCTTCGATCGCCTCGGTCTCGGTGAAGTTGTCCGGCAGGTGATCGTTGATTTCAGCGTACGTGAGGAAACCGCGCTCCTTGCCGAGCTTGATGAGCGCGCGCAATTTGGAGCGACGCTCCTCGAGTTCCTCCACCGTGCCGGGCGCCGATGAAGAAAACGCGTCTTTCAGAAGCGCCTTTTCTTTGGCACGGCGGTCGCGAGCCTTGGCCTTTTCCACTTTGCCGGAAGCGGCCACAGGGGTTTCTTCGCTCTGGGTTGCGTCGTCATCGACGGGTACTTCATTCAGCTTTTTCGTCATGGAGTTCGCCGTACCGGCTGTAGTCTCGACTCGCGGCTGGTGGACAACAGCCGGTTGAACCGTGGATACTGGAGTCTCGCGCACTGCCGCATCGTCCTGCGCGACAGCCGCTTCCCTTGCGCTTCTGACACCCGGTCGTTTCGCGGCCGGAGGTGGTACAGTTTTCGCCGCCTTGGCGACCGCCTTTGCCATCTGAGCCGGCTCCGCTCGCGCGGCCGGAGTGGCTAAAGACTTCTTCCCGGCAGCCGGTGTAACGCTAACGGCAGACGCTTTCCGGACGGAAGAATCTAACCTGGCCGAAGTGACCTTTCTGGTCTGCTCCCTGGAGCGTGGGCCGGGTGTGTTCTTTCCGTCTGTAGTCTTTGCCATCGCATCGCCTTTTCGCCTTTGCTAGGAAAACCCTTTGAAAAACAAACCGCTGGAAACCTTTTATTATACCACTCAGGTTTCTGCGCTTCCGCCTACAAGCCGAGCTGGCGCTTCATGTCAGCCCGCTTCCTGTTGAGCTCTGCAAGCTCCGCGAACTCCTCCGGCGTGTGCCGGGATTGTCGTGAAAGTTGCTCGAGACGATCGCAATAAGCGTCGTATCGCATCTTCAGAATCGCCGCTTTCAGCTCCTCTCCGACGATCCTCTCCTGCTCGCGCCGCTCTTCTATGACGGTCGCATCTTCCGGGTCCTTCAGCAACAAATCCCGGACATTTTCATCATAGTCCAGAATTTTGCGAAAGATTTCCTCGAAAGTTGGGGCGTTTGCGCCGTTTCGCAATAGGTCAGAGAGCAATTGAAACTCCGCCGAATCGCCGAGTGCGCGCGCATGCGTCGTCACTTCTTCAAATAGTTCGCCGTGCCGGGTCACGGTGAGAAGCGCCTGTTCGGCTTCTTCGTCGAGCACCGCGACCGTGCGCGGATACATCACAAGATTGCGCAGCGTCTTTTCTTCGATCCCAGTCACGCTGCGCCGGTCCTTACGGGCCGGCGCCGAACGCGCCGCCGCCGCAATGCGCGAGTCGACCTCGCAGAGCGCGGCAACCTCGTCGAACGGCACGTCGAGCCGATCGGCGAACATATGCATGATCTGCGCGCGCAGTGCATTGGCCGGCAGCGCCTGGAGCAGCGGCTTGGCGTCGAACAGCGCACGCGCACGGCCTTCCGGCTGGTCCAGCTCCTTGCCGGCGAGCACCTCGTTGAGCATGAACTGCGAGAGCGGCATGGCGCGTTCCACCTGCTCGGCGAACGCCTCGGTACCAAACTCGCGGACGTAGCTGTCCGGGTCGTGTTCAGCCGGCAGAAACAGGAAGCGAATGGTCCGGTTGTCAGCCGCGTGCGGCAAACAGGCGTCCAATGCGCGCCGCGCGGCGCGCCGGCCGGCCGAATCGCCGTCGAAACTGAAGATGACCGTGTCTGTCTGGCGCATCAGTTTCTGCACATGGATCGGCGTGCAGGCCGTACCCAACGTCGCGACCGCGTTCTGAAACCCCAGTTGGGCCAGCGCGACCACGTCCATATAACCTTCGACGACCAGCACGTAGTGCTGTTCCCGGATCGCAAGGCGGGCCTCGAAAAGCCCGTACAACTCGCTGCCTTTGTTAAATAGAGGCGTTTCCGGCGAATTCAAATACTTCGGTTCGCCGCCGTCCAGCACCCGGCCGCCGAAGCCAATTACCTGCCCCTTCACGTTGCGTATAGGGAACATGATCCGCTCGCGAAAGCGGTCGTAGCGGCGATTCTGGCCCTGCGCGTCCGACTTCTCGCTGACGATGACCAGACCCGATTCGACCAGGGAATCGTCGCGATAGTTCGGAAAAGCCGCTTCCAGGTTCTGCCAGCCGTCCGGCGCGTAGCCCAACCCGAAGCGAGCGGCGATCTCGCCGGTCAGGCCGCGTTTCTTCAGATATTGAATTGCGACAGGCGCGCCGCGCAATTGCTTGCGGTAGTAGTCGCAAGCCGTCTGCATGACGTCGGAAAGCGCGGTAGTTACTGCTTTCGAGGCCGCCGGTGCATAGCCGCCGGAACCGCCGCCTCCGTAGCCCGGCGAAGGCTCGTTCGGCACCGTCAACCCGACGGATTGCGCGAGTTCGTTGACTGCCTCGGGGAACGAGGCGCCGACGTGTTCCATCAGAAAGCCAATGGCCGTTCCATGCGCGCCGCAGCCGAAGCAGTGATAAAACTGCTTGGTCGGGCTCACCGTGAACGACGGGCTTTTCTCGTTATGAAACGGACACAGCCCCATGAAGTTCGCGCCGCCCTTCTTCAACTGCACGTACCGCCCCACCACGTCGACGATATCGACGCGGTTGAGCAGATCCTGCAGGAATGACGGAGGAATCACGTTAGACGACGCCAGCTTAGGAGCTCGATACCGCGCGCGCCGCCCATGGCGGCCGCGCGGGCCACAACGCGCGGTTTACTTCGCGAGCGCGGCTTTGACTTGCGCGGAAACGGCGGTCATGTCGGCACGACCGGCGAGCTTCGGCTTCAGCACGCCCATCACCTTGCCCATGTCCTGCGGGCCGGCGGCACCGGTTTGCGCGACGGCGGCCTGCACCTCGGCGACGATCTCCGCCTCCGACATCTGCGCGGGCATGTACGCCGACAGAATAGCCAGCTCGGCCTTTTCCTTGTCCGCGAGGTCCGTGCGGCCCGCGCCTTCGAACTGGCTGATCGAGTCCTTACGCTGCTTGATCATCTTGTCGATCACAGCAGTGATTGCAGTGTCGTCGAGCGTCACGCGCTCGTCGACTTCACGTTGCTTGATCGCGGCGAGCAACAGGCGAATCGTGCCGAGACGCTCCGTTTCACGTGCCCGCATGGCGGCTTTCATATCGTCGTTGATCCGGTCTCTGAGGCTCATTACTCACCTGAATGCGTTGAAAATTGAAAAACCGGCCGAGTGGACTGCATCGACATTCACCAACACGAATACCCGCTTGGGACAGCTTCCTCAAGCGGGTTGGCGCAATGTGCGTAGTGGATGCGACCCTGCCGGCTGGTCCGAAAAGACCTTGTTTTCCGAGGCAGCACCTGTTGTGCCGTCACCGGTTGCATGTCGCGGCTCCGTTTGAGCGGAACAGCGGCAACGCCAGAATCAGTAGAATTTCTTTGGCAGCATCTGGCCACGCAGACGCTTGAAATGACGCTTCACCGCAGCCGCCTTCTTGCGCTTACGCTCAGCCGTAGGCTTTTCGTAAAATTCGCGCGCACGAAGTTCCGTCAACAAACCGTTTTTCTCCATGGTGCGCTTGAAACGGCGCATGGCGACTTCAAACGGCTCGTTCTCTTTTACGCGGATGGTCGTCATTTTTCAATAACGGAACTTTGTAAAGGTTCAGGAGTATAGCAGAGCTTTCTCACAAAGCCATTGCGCCGTCAAGCCCCCCGGGCATACTCTGCAGCGGCCTCGCCGGCCGCCACGCCTGATGCCCAGGCCCACTGGAAATTGTAGCCGCCGAGCCAGCCCGTTACGTCGACCGCCTCGCCGATGAAGTACAGGCCCGGCGCGCGGGCGCTCATCATCGAGGTCGACGAAAGGTCGCGTGTATCCACGCCACCGCGGGTCACTTCGGCCTTGCGGTAGCCTTCGGTGCCGTTCGGCGTGAGCGTCCAGCGTGACAAGGCTTCGCCAACACGGCGAAGCACCTTGTCCGGCAGGTCGGCCACGCGTGCTTCGGCGGGAATCTGATGGGTCTCGAGCCACACGTGGGCAAGCCGCTGCGGCACCCATTCCGACAACAGATTCGCAATCTGACGCCGCGTCCCGGTCTTCGCCTCAAGTAGCGCCGCGGCGGCGTCGCGGTCCGGCAGCAGGTTGATGTGAATCGGCTCCCCCGGCTGCCAGTAGCTGGAGATCTGCAGCACGCCCGGCCCTGAGAGGCCGCGGTGCGTGAGCAGCAGGTCTTCTTCGAATTCAGCGCCGGACTTCTTGTTGCCGGTCGCGATCCGCACCTCCAGCGACACGCCGGAGAGCGCCGAAAACGGCTCCCAGTCGGCGGCGGCGAACGTGAGGGGAACGAGCGCGGGACGCATGTCGATGAGCTTGTGGCCGAACTGCTTGGCAAGACGATAGGCAAAGTCGGTGGCGCCGATCTTCGGGATCGACAAGCCGCCCGTAGCGACGACAAGCGCCCGAGCCGCGATTGAACCCGCGCTCGTGTCGAGCGTGTAGCGGCCTTCCACGTCCTGCCTCACATGTTCGACCGAGAGCGGCGCACGCCATGCGACCCGTCCCGCGTCGCACTCGTTTTTCAGCACGTTGATGACGGCGTCGCTCGACTCGTTGCAGAAAAGCTGCCCTTTATGCTTCTCGTGCCACGTCACATGATGCCGCTTGAGCAGCGCCATGAAGTCGCGCGGTGTATATCGGGCGAGCGCCGAGCGGCAAAAATGCGGATTCGCCGACAGATAATTGGCCGGGCCCGCATACACGTTCGTGAAGTTGCAGCGGCCGCCGCCCGAGATCCGGATCTTCTCCGCGAGGCGCTGCGAGTGATCGATCAGCACCACGCGCCGGCCGAGTTGCCCGGCCACCGCCGCGCACATCATGCCGGCCGCGCCCGCGCCGATCACTGCAATATCGTAGGATTCCATGGGGCCGCATTGTACCTGCGCGCCTGCGGCGTCCTGGCTCGCACTGCTATACTTTAACGCTTATCTTTTTGCATTTCGGGTGCGTCCAAGCGCCCGTTTCAGCCCACCAGACATGCTCGTTCTCGGCATCGAAAGCTCCTGCGACGAAACCGGCCTCGCGCTCTACGACACCGAGCGCGGCCTGCTCGCGCACGCGCTGCATTCGCAGATTGCGATGCATCGCGAGTACGGCGGCGTGGTGCCCGAACTGGCGTCCCGCGACCACATCCGGCGCGCGCTGCCCTTGCTCGAAGAGGTCATGGAGCGGTCGGGCACGGCACGCGGCGACATCGACGCGATCGCCTACACGCAAGGGCCGGGGCTCGCGGGCGCCCTGCTGGTGGGCGCGAGCGTCGCCAATTCGCTTGCCATGGCCTGGGACAAGCCGACCATCGGCATTCATCATCTTGAAGGGCATTTGCTGTCGCCTTTGCTTGTCGACGAGCCGCCGCCGTTTCCGTTCGTCGCGTTGCTGGTGTCGGGCGGCCATACGCAATTGATGCGCGTGACCGACGTGGGCGTCTACGAAACGCTGGGCGAAACGCTCGACGACGCAGCGGGCGAGGCCTTCGACAAAACCGCCAAGCTGCTCGGCCTCGGCTATCCCGGCGGCCCAGAGGTTTCGCGCATGGCCGAATTCGGCACGCCGGGCGCGGTGGTGCTGCCGCGTCCCATGCTGCATTCAGGCGATCTGGACTTCAGCTTCAGCGGCCTTAAAACGGCCGTGCTGACGCACGCAAAAAAGCTTGGCGGCGCGAATATCTGCGAGCAGGCGAAAGCGGATCTGGCGCGCGGCTTCGTGGACGCTGCCGTCGAAGTGCTCGCAACCAAGTCGCTCGCCGCGCTCAAGCGCACGAAGCTCAACCGGCTAGTCGTGGCGGGGGGTGTGGGCGCGAACCGGCAGTTGCGCGAGGCCCTTTCGGCCGCCGCGCAAAAGCGCAACTTCTACGTGCATTACCCGGACCTGTCGCTGTGCACGGACAACGGCGCAATGATTGCGCTCGCAGGCGCGTTGCGGCTGCAACGCTGGCCCGGTCAGTCGGGCAAGGACTACGCGTTCACCGTCAAACCCCGCTGGGATCTGACGTCACTCGCACGCTGAATGCTTCGCGAACGGCGCGTTACGCCGACAAAAAAGCCGCTTGTTTAGAGCGGCTGTTTTCATGCAATCAGGATTTCGCGGCAAAGCGTCAAACCAACCGCTTATCACGCTCGATCACGGCGTACGCGCTGTGATTGTGAATCGACTCGAAGTTCTCAGCTTCCAGCACGTATGCGACGATCCGCTCATCCGCGTTCAGACGCTGCGCGACGTCGCGCACCAAGTCCTCGACGAACTTCGGGTTTTCATACGCGCGCTCGGTCACGAATTTCTCGTCCGGACGCTTGAGCAAGCCCCACAGCTCACACGACGCCTCTTCCTCGGCGATACGGATCAGGTCTTCTACCGCGACCTCGCCCGCCAGTTCCGCGTTGATCGTCACATGCGAGCGTTGGTTGTGCGCGCCGTACTGCGAGATTTTCTTCGAACACGGACAGAGGCTCGTGACCGGCACGAGCACTTTCAGGAACAGACGGGTTTCGCCGTTACGCGTGTCGCCGGTCAGCGTCACTTCGTAATCGAGCAGGCTCTGCACGCCGGACACCGGCGCGGTCTTGTTCACGAAGTAAGGGAACGACACTTCGATGCGGCCCGCCTCGGCCTCGAGTTTCGTCAGCATCGCGGCGAGCATGTTGCGGAACGTTGCGGGTTCCAGCGGCGCCTTGTTCTCTTCGAGCAACGCGACGAAGCGCGACATATGCGTGCCCTTTTGCTCTGCGGGCAAATGCACGTCGAGATTCCATGTGCCGACCGTCGGCTGGGCCTCACCGCTTGGCATGCGCACCGTCAGTGGATGGCGAACCGCCTTGACGCCGACCCGCTGAATTGGAATCTGGCGGGTATCGGGCGTGCTTTGCACGTCTGGCATCACAAAGGCGGGATTCATCTGATTCATGTTCTTGTCCTTTCAGGAAGACGCCGACCCGCCTCAGGCGTGCGGCTCCGCAGATAGCCATGCGCCGGAGCAAATTTGCCGGCCTTTAAGGCTGCCCGTACAGGGCTTTGCGGAGCGAGGGGTTCGGGAGTCCTCAGCGGCCGCGCGGAGCAGAAACCGCAACGGCAAACGCCGGCCCCTGCCGGCGTTCGATGATGAGCCACGCACGGGCCCATCGATTCAAGTTAGCGACTTCTATTGCCACCATGGCAACGGACGGCGCACTACGCGGTGCCGGGCTTTACGGCGCGCCAGTCGATATGTTTTTTATCGCCTGGCTCGCCGACAAGCTAATCAACTGACCTTAAGCGACGCGCTTGACCGACGATTGGCCGGCCACGGCACCGCTCGACAAAAAGCGTTCGCGAATCGACTTCGCAATGCCCGCGGCGTCGAGGCCGCACGCGGCG
Organism: Paraburkholderia caledonica; assembly: GCF_000383275.1. NCBI lineage: Bacteria > Pseudomonadati > Pseudomonadota > Betaproteobacteria > Burkholderiales > Burkholderiaceae > Paraburkholderia > Paraburkholderia caledonica. Next base: position 18,106 of record NZ_KB911050.1, read on the forward strand.
AGCAGCTTGGCCGGATCTCCGTGATCGATGAAGCGGTCGGGCAAGCCCAATTGCAATACCGGCCGCGTAACCCCACTCGCGAGCAGCGCCTCGACGCATGCCGAGCCCGCACCACCCATCACGCAGCCTTCTTCGACGGTGACGATGGCGTCATGCGTTTCAGCGAGTTGACGCACGAGGTCAGCGTCGAGCGGCTTCACGAAACGCATGTTGGCCACGGTGGCGTCGAGTTGCTCTGCAGCTGCCAGAGACGGCGCGACCATCGTGCCGAACGCCAGAATCGCGATGCGCTTGCCCGCCGGTTGTGACGTCTCGCGGCGCACTTCGCCCTTGCCAACAGGCAGAGCAGCCATTTGCTTGACGGTGGCCACGCCGGTGCCGGCGCCGCGCGGATAACGCACGGCCGTCGGACACGATTGCTGCAACGCCGTGTACAACATCTGACGGCATTCGTTTTCGTCGGACGCGACCATCACCATCATGTTCGGGATGCAGCGCATGAACGCGAGGTCGTAAGCACCTGCGTGCGTCGCGCCGTCCGCGCCGACCAGACCTGCGCGGTCGATCGCGAACACGACCGGCAGATTTTGCAGCGCGACGTCGTGGATCAGTTGATCGTAGGCGCGTTGCAGGAACGTGGAGTAAATCGCGACGACAGGCTTCATGCCCTCGGCCGCGAGACCACCAGCGAAGGTGACTGCGTGCTGCTCGGCGATACCCACGTCGAAGTAGCGGTCCGGGAAGCGCTTCTCGAACTCCACCATGCCGGAACCTTCACGCATGGCCGGCGTGATGCCGACCACGCGCGCGTCCAGTTCGGCCGCGTCGCAAAGCCACTCGCCGAACACCTGCGTGTAGGTTTTCTTGGACGGCGCGACAGCCGGCTTGATGCCTTCAGCGGGATTGAACTTGCCCGGGCCGTGATACAGCACCGGATCAGCCTCGGCGAGCTTGTAGCCCTGGCCCTTCTTGGTGACCACGTGCAGGAATTGCGGACCGCGCAGTTCCTTGATGTTTTGCAGCGTAGGGATCAGCGAATCGAGGTCGTGACCGTCGATCGGGCCGATATAGTTGAAGCCGAATTCCTCGAACAGCGTGGCCGGCACGATCATGCCCTTCGCGTGCTCTTCGAGCTTGCGGGCCAGATCGAGCATGGGCGGCGCGACGCGCAGCACGCGCTCGACGCCCGCACGCGCCGCGGCGTAAAAGCGGCCCGACATGAGACGCGCGAGATGGCGATTGAGCGCGCCGACCGGCGGCGAAATCGACATGTCGTTGTCGTTCAGGATGACGAGCAGCGGCACGTCGTCTTCTACGCCGCCATTGTTCAATGCCTCGAAGGCCATGCCCGCCGTCATTGCGCCGTCGCCGATCACGGCGATGCCCATGCGGTTATCGCCCTGCAGCTTGCTGGCGACCGCCATGCCGAGTGCCGCCGAAATCGACGTGCTCGAATGCGCAGTGCCGAACGTGTCGTATTCCGACTCGTCGCGTTTAGGGAAACCGGAGATGCCGCCCAATTGGCGCAGCGTGTGCATTCTGTCCCGACGGCCCGTCAGGATCTTGTGCGGATACGTCTGATGGCCGACGTCCCACACGATGCGGTCGTGCGGCGTGTCGAACACATAATGCAGAGCAATGGTCAACTCGACCGTGCCGAGGTTGGACGAAAGATGGCCGCCCGTCTGCGACACGCTGTCGAGCACAAAGGCGCGCAACTCGTCGGCAAGCGGTTGCAATTGGCGGCGATCGAGGCGGCGCAGGGCTGCCGGGTCGTCGATGGTTTTCAGCAAGTCGTACATCGTCGTTCCATTGTAGGAAAACTTACGCGCCCGCACTTCATACATGCGCCTGGTGGGGACGGCGCGCGGCGGCGGGCTTTCGCGTTCAGCTGACCCGGTTCACCACCAGATCTGCCAATTCGGCAAGACGCTGCGCGCGCGCGCCGAACGGCGCTAGCGCGGCGTGCGCGTCGCTGCGCAGCTGCGCTGCCAGCGAACGCGATGCGTCGAGCCCAATAATCGACACGTAGGTCGGCTTGCCGTCCTTCGCGTCTTTACCTGCTGTCTTGCCGAGCGTCGCCGAGTCGGTGGTGACGTCGAGAATATCGTCGACGACCTGAAACGCGAGGCCGACCGCGGCCGCGTATGCGTCGAGCGAACGCATGGCGTTCGCGTCCGGCGCTTCACCCGCCAGCGCGCCCATGCGCACCGCGGCGCGCAGCAACGCGCCGGTCTTCATGCGGTGCATGGTTTCGAGTTGCGTACGCGTGAGCGTGTGACCGACGCTTGCAAGGTCGATTGCCTGACCGCCGCACATGCCGATCGAACCGCTGGCAAGAGCCAGTTCGCGCACGAGCGCCGCCTGCTGCGCGGGCGCCAGAACCTCGGAAGTCAACGCGACGAACGCCTGCGACTGCAATGCGTCGCCGACCAGCAGTGCCGTCGCTTCGTCATATTTGACGTGTACCGTGGGTTTGCCGCGGCGCAGCGCGTCGTCGTCCATGCACGGCATGTCGTCGTGCACGAGCGAGTACACGTGGATCATTTCGAGCGCAGCCGCTGCTGCATCGAGACACTCGGCGCGCGCGCCGGTCAGCTCGCCTGCTGCATGGCACAGCAGCGGGCGAACCCGCTTGCCGCCGCCCAGCACGGCGTAGCGCATCGCCTCATGCAGATTGGCCGGCTCCGTTGTTTCAGCCGGCAGGTAGTGTTCGAGTGCCGTTTCGACGCGCTCGAGCACCGAGCGCGTCCATTGTTCGAATGTCATAGGTCGTCCCCGCTTTCAGTAGCGGCTGTTCCTGCGGTATTCACGGGCAGTGGCTTGAGCGTCTCGCCGTCGAGCACCCGCACCTGCTGCTCGACTTTCTCGAGCTGCTGCTGGCAAAACGCAACCAGAGCCGCGCCACGCCGATAGGCGGAGAGCGATTCTTCGAGGCTGAGATTGCCGCTTTCCATGCGTGCAACGAGCCCTTCAAGCTCTGCCTGCGCCGCCTCGTAGTTCTCAGGCAGCGGCGCGCTATCGACGCCTTCGGCCGGCGCCGCAGCAGTATCGTTCGACGCGGTCTTCGCCATGAATAGTCGCAAAATTAAAACAAGTCGGACATTCTACGGCAAAAGAGACAAATCCGACTCGCCAGCCGACCTTCGGGCCGCCTGTCCGCCCTTCGCCGCCCTGTCAGTCTCGCAGAAAAAAAACGATTGGTCTGCGGCGAAAAGGCCGAACTTTCTCGACATTTTTGACCCAAATCAGTGACTTAACTGTCCCAAGGAGGGGGAAACAGGTATAATCTTGGGCTCCCTAAATCGAATCTTCGATGGTTGGGTTGTTCACTGCTTTCACGTCTTCATCGGGAGTGGGAATGTCCAATCTGAGCAATGCATTGCAGTTGCGGTCTGTTCACAGCCAACTGCCAGTCACGGCTTACTTTGACGAAGCGCTTTTAACGCGCGAAATCGAAACCCTTTTCAGGAAAGGTCCTCGTTACGTCGGGCACGATCTCATGGTGCCGGAAGCGGGGAATTATTTTGCCTTGCCCAGCGAGAGCGAGGGGCGCGTGCTCGTTCGTAACCAGCAGTCGCAAGTCGAACTGCTGTCGAACGTGTGCCGCCACCGGCAGGCCATCATGCTCAACGGCCGCGGCCACGCGGAGAATATCGTCTGCCCGCTGCATCGCTGGACGTACGATCTGAACGGCCAGCTTCTCGGCGCTCCGCATTTCGCGGACAACCCGTGCCTGAACCTGGGCGCCACGCCGCTGCAGAACTGGCAGGGGCTGCTCTTCGAAGCGCAGGGCCGCAACGTCGCACGCGACCTGGCCAACCTCGGCACGAAACGACATTTCGACTTCTCGGGCTTCATGTTCGACCATGTCGAGGTGCACGAGTGCAACTACAACTGGAAGACCTTTATCGAGGTCTATCTGGAGGACTATCACGTCGCGCCATTCCATCCGGGACTCGGCAGCTTCGTCAATTGCGACGATCTCACGTGGGAATTCGGCGAGTGGTACAGCGTGCAAACGGTCGGCGTTCACAAGGACCTCGAGCAGCCGGGCAGTCCGACCTACCGCAAATGGCACGACGAAGTGCTGCGTTTCCGCGGCGGCACTCCGCCGGAGTTCGGCGCGATCTGGATGGTGTACTACCCCGGCATCATGATCGAATGGTATCCGCACGTGCTGGTCGTGTCGTGGCTGATTCCGCGCGGTCCGCAGAAGACCACGAACGTGGTCGAGTTCTATTACCCTGAGGAAATTGCGCTGTTCGAGCGTGAGTTCGTCGAAGCGGAACGTGCCGCCTATATGGAAACGGCCCGCGAAGACGACGAAATCGCCGAACGCATGGACGCTGGTCGCCGCGCGCTGATGGAGCGCGGCGAATCACAGGTCGGCCCATACCAGAGCCCAATGGAAGACGGCATGCAGCACTTCCACGAGTTCCTGCGGCGCGAGCTCGGCACGATCTGATTGCGGCCTCGCTGCAACTCACTTGCCTTTGCATCAACACACGGAAAGACGGGCTTCGGCCCGTCTTTTTTTGTTTAGACTAACAAGGTAGCCCGGCCATCCGGTCGCGTCATGAGACCGCCGGCAACGGAGCCGCCATCGTCCGCATCGAGGAGACGTCATGCCCCACACTCACTACACCACTTTGATCTCTGCGACGAATCTCGCCGAACGACTCGCCGAGGCCCCGGGCAGCGTGTTCGTCATCGACTGCCGCTTTGATCTGGCCGACCCGGAAGCCGGTGAAAAAGCCTACCTCGCAGGGCATCTGCCCGGCGCGCACTATCTGCATCTGGACCGCGATCTGTCCGGGCCGAAGAACGGTACGAACGGGCGCCATCCGTTGCCTGATCGCGCGCGGCTCGTTGAAACGCTGGAATCGCGCGGGTTGAAGCAAGGCCAGCAAGTCGTCGCCTACGACGCGCAAGGCGGCATGTACGCCGCGCGCGCCTGGTGGCTGCTGCGCTGGCTCGGCCACGACGCGGTGGCGTTGCTCGACGGCGGCCTGCAAGCGTGGGAAGCCGCCGGTCAGCCGTTGACGCAGGACGTGCCGCCGCAAAATACCGGCGACTTCAAAGCCGGCGCCCCGCTTTCCGTCACCGTCGACGCAAACATGGTCGAGCGCAATCTCGGCTCTAAAGAGCGCGTGGTGGTCGACGCGCGCTCGGCCGATCGCTATCGCGGCGAGAACGAGACGCTGGATGCGGTGGGCGGGCACATTCCGGGCGCGCTCAATCGCTTCTTCAAGGACAACCTGACCGCTGACGGCCGCTTCAAGCCGGCTCATACCCTGCGCGACGAGTTCACCGCACTACTCGGCGATACGCCGCCGGAACATGTCGTCCTGCAATGCGGCTCTGGCGTGACGGCGTGCGTCAATGCGCTGGCGATGGAAGTCGCCGGTCTGCACGGTGCAGCGCTCTACGCGGGCTCCTGGAGCGAATGGAGTTCTGATCCGAAGCGGCCCGTCGCAACCGGCCCGAATCCCTAAGCGAAGCAAAGCGCCGCCAGGAAAGCCGAAGGCCGTTGCCGCTCACGAGCGGCAACGGCCTTTTTATGTGTTGGTATGCGGCGAGGACTGGGCGGCCCGAAGGAGTCAAAGCGGCAAGCTCACGCGCGGAGCAGAAGCAGAAGCCGCACTGTCGAAGCTCAAAGCTCAAAGCTCGAAGCCCGAAGCTCAAACCACTCCGTGCTGCCTGAACCACGCCAGCGTCCGACGCCAGCCGTCTTCCGCGTCGGCCTTCTTGTAGCTCGGCCGGTAGTCCGCGAAAAACGCGTGGCCCGCATCGTCGTACACAACGAATTGCGAACCGCGCGCTACCTGCGGCCCTTGCGCAATCGCCTGCTTCATCTGCTCGAGCGAGTCCTGCGGAATGCTTTGGTCCTGCAACCCGTAGAGACCGAGCACCGGCGCATGCAGATCCGCCACGCGGTCGAGCGGGTTCGTGGGTGTAGTCGCCGTGCGATCGCCGGTAACACGCCCATACCACGCAACCGCTGCCTTGAGCCGCGGATTGTGCTCTGCGTACAGCCACGCGATGCGCCCGCCCCAACAGAAGCCCGTCACGCCCAGCCGGTTCAGATCGCCGCCGTGCTCGCCGGCCCACGCGACTGTCACGTCGAGATCGGCCATCGCCTGTTCGTCCGGCACCTTGCTCAAGATCTGCTGACTGATTTGCTGGATGGTCGGAAGCGCCATCGGATCGCCTTCGCGGACAAACAGATCCGGCGCGATCGCCAGATAGCCGAGCTTGGCGAAACGCCGGCACACGTCGGCGATATGCTCGTGCACGCCGAACGCCTCATGAATGACGATAATCACCGGCAGATGCGTCTTGCCCTTCGGCTGCGCGCGATAGGCCGGCACGAGCGTGCCGCCTGAACGCACGGCGATCTCGCCGGCTTCGAGACCTTCGCTGTCGGTATGGATGGTTTGCGCCGACACGGGCAACACGGCGGCAGCAAATCCAGTGCCGATCGCGGCCTTGATGAAAGTGCGCCGGTTGAAGGGAACGTGCGGGACCAGGCTGTCGACATCGGGATTCAGCATGCGGGCGCTCCTCGTTGAACGGTGGAGGCAACAGGATACGCCTCGCGCGTGTCCTGTTGCAGATGCAACCTCTTCGCGAGGCGCGCCTTCAGTGCAGCTTGACGCGCGGTAAGGTGGTGCGCCGCAGCCAGTGTGCAAAGGTGTCGAGCACCATTCGGGCGTAGCCGTGTAGCGCGGCAATATGCAGCCGGTACAGCGACATGTACATGAAACGCGCGAACAGTCCTTCGATCAGCATATTGCCGCCGATCACGCCGCCCATCAGATTGCCGACCGCGCTGAAGTGTCCAAGCGACACGAGCGAGCCGAAGTCGCGATACGTGAATTCCGGCAGCGGCCTGTTTTCAAGCCGCGCAGCGAGCGCTTTCAGAAGAAAGCTCGCCTGCTGATGCGCGGCTTGCGCGCGCGGAGGCACATTCTTTTCGTTACCGGGCCAAGGGCAGGCAGCGCAATCGCCAAGCGCGAAGACGTTGTCGTCGATCTCGGTTTGCAGCGTGCGGCGCACGTTGAGCTGACCGAGGCGGTTGACCGGCAAGCCGTCGAGCTGGCTCAGAATAGCGGGCGCCTTGATACCTGCCGCCCACACCGTCAGATCGGCACGCACGGTTTTTCCGCTCGCGGTGCGGATGATGCCGGGCGCGACCTCGGCCACGGTCTCGCTCGTCATGAGCTTTACGCCGAGCTTGGTGAGCAGCTCGGCGGTGGCCGTCGACACACGTTCCTGCAGAGCCGGCAAAATGCGCGGCCCTGCCTCGATCAACACAATGCCCACGTCGTGCCGAGGATCGAGCTTGTGCAGACCATACGCGGACAACACCTGAGCCGTATTGCGCAACTCGGCCGAGAGTTCGACGCCCGTCGCGCCGCCGCCGACAATCGCCACCTGAATGCGCGGCTCGGAAGAAGGCGACGTGCCCGGTCCCGATTCGACCGGCTCGTGCGCCTGATGCTCGGCCCGCATGCAAGCCGCGATAAGGCGCTTGCGAAAGCGCTCGGCCTGGCTCACGGTGTCGAGTGCCAGAGAGAACTCGGGCGCGCCTTTCACGCCGAAGAATGCCGTCGTGCTGCCGATCGCGATGATCAGCGTGTCGTACTCGAGCTGGCGTTCGGGAAGGAGTTCGGCGCCGTCGTCGTCGAGCACTGTGCCAAGGGTAAGACGCCGGTTCGCGCGGTCGAGGCCCGTCAATTCGCCCTGCTGGAACTCGAAGCCATGCCAGCGCGCTTGCGCGGCATATTCGAGTTCCTGCGTGAACGGGTCCATACTGCCGGCCGCCACTTCGTGCAGCAGCGGCTTCCAGATGTGCGTCGGATTGCGGTCGACGAGCGTGACCTGCGCCCGCGTACCGGCTTTGTTCTTGTGACCATAGCGATCGCCTAAGCGAGTTGCCAGCTCCAGTCCTCCTGCGCCTCCGCCAACGACGATAAACCGATGCATTGAACTCTCCGTATTTGCCAATGGGTTGTGCGTCGTGATCGCGCGCGAGAGGCACGCGTCTTTACCGATTGTCCGCGAGCAGCATGGTTTGTCACAAGCCGCCAATACGCATATGTGACATGCACACGACGATATCGCGCGCCGTCACACAGGCGTCAATGCGCTTCCTCCCAGTTGAGGCCCGCGCCCACTTCGGCGACCAGCGGGACTTTCAGCGCGGCGACACCGCACATCAACTCGGGCAGACGCTGGTGCACTTCGGACAGTTCCGCGTCCGGCACTTCGAGAATGAGTTCGTCGTGCACCTGCATGATCATGCGGGTGCCGATCCTGGCTTGTTCGATCCACTTCTGCACCGCGATCATCGACAACTTGATCAGATCGGCAGCCGTACCTTGCATTGGCGCGTTAATGGCCGCGCGCTCCGCGGCCTGGCGGCGCGGACCATTGCCGCCGTTGATTTCCGGCAACCACAGCCGGCGGCCGAACACCGTTTCGACATAACCCTTCGCCTTCGCGCTCAGACGCGTTTCGTCCATATAGCGAGCGACGCCCGGATAGCGCGCGAAGTAGCGGTCGATATAGAGCTTCGCGGCGTCGCGCGTAATGCCGAGGTTCGACGCGAGGCCGAACGAACTCATGCCATAGATCAGACCGAAGTTGATGACCTTCGCCACGCGCCGCTGATCGTTCGACACTTCGAGCGGCGTCACGCTGAAAATCTCGGCGGCAGTCGCGCGGTGAATGTCTTCTCCTTGCGAGAACGCGCGCAGCAACGATTCATCGCCGGAAATGTGCGCCATGATGCGCAGTTCGATTTGCGAGTAATCCGCCGAGACGAGCTTGTGCCCCGGCGGCGCAATGAAGGCCTCGCGAATACGGCGGCCTTCGCCGGTGCGCACCGGAATGTTCTGCAGGTTCGGATCGTTCGACGCAAGGCGCCCCGTGACCGCAACGGCCTGCGCGTAATTCGTGTGCACGCGACCGGTTGTTGCGTTGACCATGCGCGGCAGCTTGTCGGTGTAGGTCGACTTAAGCTTCGACAAGCCGCGATGTTCCAGCAGGATTTTAGGCAGCGGATAATCTTCTGCGAGCTTCTGAAGGACTTCTTCGTCGGTGGACGGCGCGCCGCTCGGCGTCTTCTTCACGACTGGCAATTCGAGTCTCTCGAAGAAGATCTGACCGATCTGCTTCGGCGAGCCGAGATTGAATTCGCCGCCGGCGAGCACATACGCCTCGCTCTCCAGCTGAATCAGACGCGCGGCAATTTCGCTGCTTTGCTGACGCAGTTTTTCCGCGTCGATCAGAACGCCGGTACGCTCCATCTTGCGCAACACGCGCGACGTGGGCACTTCGATGTCGCGATAGACATGCTCGAGCGCCTCTTCCGCAGCAAGCTGCGGATACAGTGCCTGATGCAGACGCAATGTCACGTCGGCGTCTTCTGCCGCATATTCGGCGGCTTTGTCCAGCGCGACTTCGTCGAAACCGATTTGCTGGGCACCTTTGCCCGCGACGTCTTCGTACTTGATCGTTTTGATGCCGAGATGGCGCAACGCCAGGTTGTCCATGTCATGCGGACGATGCGACTCCAGCACATACGATTGCAACAGCGTGTCGTGTTCGACGCCGCGCATCTCGATACCGTAATTGGCCAGCACCTGCTCGTCGTACTTCAGATGCTGACCGACCTTCTTGTACTCCGCGCTTTCAAGCCAAGGCTTGAGCCTCGCAAGCACTTCGTCGCGCGGCAGTTGCACAGGCGCGTCGGGGCCGCGATGCGCGAGCGGCACATAAGCGGCATGACCTGCTTCTACCGACAGTGACAGACCCACGATTTGCGCGGTCATTGGATCGAGCGACGTGGTTTCGGTGTCGAACGAGGTCAGCCCGGCTGCGTTGATTTTTTGCAGCCACGCGTCGAACTGTTCCCACGTTTGCACGGTTTCATAGTGGCGTTCGTGATCCACGCTGAGCGCAGGCGGCACGTCGGTTTCCGGCCCTTCGACCGCATCGGCAATTTCGACCTCGCGCAGCCAGGTCTTGAACCCGTGACGCGTGAAGACATCGCGCAATTCTTCGCGCGATTCGGGCCGGCTCTGCAAATTCTCCTCGATCGACGTGAGATGCCCGGTCAGATCGCAATGACGCTCCACGGTGACGAGCTTGCGCGCCATCGGCAGAAAATCCAGAGCACGTCGCAGATTGTCTCCTACCGCACCTTTGATCTCGTCTGCATGTGCGACGATGCCATCTAGCGACTCGAATTGCGACAGCCATTTGAGCGCGGTTTTCGGCCCGCATTTCTCGACGCCGGGCACGTTGTCGACGGTATCGCCGATCAACGACAGGTAGTCGACAATGCGCTCCGGGGGGACGCCGAACTTCGCAAGAACGCCGGCGCGGTCGAGTTTTTCGTTGGTCATCGTATTGATGAGGGTGACATGATCCGACACGAGCTGCGCCAGATCCTTGTCCCCGGTCGACACGATCACGTTCATGCCACGCTTTTCCGCCTCGGTGGAAAGCGTGCCGATCACGTCGTCGGCTTCGACGCCGTCGATCATCAGAAGCGGCCAGCCGAGTGCACGCACGGCCACATGAATTGGCTCGATCTGCCGCGAGAGATCGTCCGGCATGGATGGACGATTCGCCTTATAGTCGGGATACCAGTCGTCGCGAAACGTTTTGCCCTTGGCGTCGAACACGCACGCGCTATACTCTGCTGTGACTTCCTTGCGCATGCGCCGCAGCATGTTGATCATCCCGTAGAGCGCACCTGTGGGACCACCATCGGGCCCGCGCAGATCAGGCATCGCATGGTAGGCCCGGTACAGATAACTCGAACCGTCGACCAATAGCAGGGTCTTACCTTCAAGGCTTCGTTCTTCAGGCATTATGACTAAGAGAAAAGTGATTCCGAGTCTGCGATCACTCGCAGATCAAGAGCGCGCAACGGCAAAAAAGGCCCGCGCATCGTGGCAGATGTTCACGATTATGGCAGAGTTTATCGAGGCGACCGAGTACCTCTCGGAGATCCGCCCCGCTGTCAGCATCTACGGTTCAGCGCGCCTGAAACCCAGCTCGCCGTACTACAAACTCGCCACGCAAATTGCCCGCAAGCTCTCCGATGCAGGCTTCGCCGTCATCTCAGGCGGCGGCCCAGGCATCATGGAAGCCGCAAATAAAGGCGCTCATGCAGGCAAGGCGCCTTCGGTCGGGTTGAATATCGAGTTGCCGCACGAGCAGTCCGGTAACCAGTGGCAAGACATCTCGCTGCGCTTCCGTCATTTCTTCACGCGCAAGGTTACGTTCGTGAAGAATTCAGATGCCGTGATCGTGATGCCCGGTGGCTTCGGCACGCTCGACGAACTCGCGGAAGTACTCACGCTCATTCAAACCAAGAAGTCGCGTCACGTGCCGATCATTCTGGTGGGCGCAGAGTTCTGGGAAGGTCTGCTTGCGTGGTTCAAGAACTCGCTCACGCCTATGGGCCTGATCAATCCGACGGACATCGACCTGATGCAGGTGATCGACGACCCGGACCAGGTGCTCGAAGCGGTGCTCAAGTTCTACGAAGATCGCGAAGGCGCTGAGCCGCAACCCACCAAGTCTGAAGAAGACCGCATGTTCTATCTGTAACGTGCGAGTGCAGCGCTCGCGCGCTGCATTACTGCTGGATCAATCATTCAAGCGGGCGGCCTCGGGGCTGCCCGTTTGCGTTTGCGCCTGATCGGTCTGATCGCCTTGCGCCTGCAACCATTCGCAGAATTGCGCGACGAGCGGCGCATGGGCGACCTCTCTTCTTGCCACCCACCAATAGCCGCGCGCGTCGATGCGCGGCGCCGCCAGCGGCATCACGAGGCGGCCGGACGCGAGTTCGTCGGCAAGTAGCGGCAACGGGCCGAGCGCCACGCCGAGTCCATCTACTGCGGCCTGCAGGGCCAGATAGAAGTGATCGAACGATTGCTTCTTCCGGCATTTCGCGGTCACGCCCGCGGCCGACAACCAGTTGCCCCAGGCATCGGGCCGCGTGTCGGAATGCAGGAGAACGTGTCGCGCGAGGTCGTCGGCCGTGTTGATCGGCGAGCGCTGCAGTAGCGCGGGACTGCACACCGGAAGCTCGCTCTCGTCAAGAAAGTGGCCGCTCACACAGTTTGGCCAGTGAGCGGGGCCTCGCCTCACCGCAACGTCGAAGCTATCCAATGTTTCGACCGGCGCGTTCGACGTCGCCAATCGCAATTCGACGTTCGGCACCTTGCGCTGGAATTGATGCAGGCGCGGCAGCAGCCATTTCATCGCGAACGTGGGCAGCGCATTGACCCGCAGCACGTGAACCACGCCGGTGTCGCGTAATTGATCGGTGGCGTGCGCGATGCTGTCGAACGCGGCCTGCACGGTGGACAGATAGCGGCGGCCAGCCGTCGTCAGGCGCACGCGCTTGCCGTGACGATGGAACACCTGCACGCCGAGCCACGACTCGAACGCCGCGACTTGCCGGCTGATTGCACCGTGCGTCACATGCAGTTCGTTCGCCGCAGCGGTGAAGCTTTCGTGTCGCGCCGCAGCTTCAAAGGCGCGCAGCGCGGGAAAAGGAGGAAGATTACGGGCCATGCTTGTGATTGTAGATCACAAAGACGCGCGCAAAAATCGTTTTGCCGCATGGCGTTTCGGCGCTAACCTCTTGAGCTTGAACGGAAAGCGAAGCGCCATGGACCACAATCTCACCTCACTCGACTCCGCCGCAGGGCCGAGGCCCACTCTGCGGGAAATTTTCAGCGGTTTTCTGGGCTTGGGACTCATCTCATTTGGCGGAGCACTGCCGCTCGCGCGCCGCGCGCTTGTCGAGCAACGCCGCTGGCTGAACGCGGAAGACTTCACCGATCTGCTGGGGCTTTGCCAGTTTCTGCCGGGCGGCAATGTGATCAATCTCTCAGTAGCCGTCGGCATGCGCTTTCGCGGAATCCCGGGCGCGCTCGCTGGATTGCTCGGCTTGATCGCCGGGCCGTCGCTGGTGGTGATCGGTCTTGGCGTGTTGTACGAGCGCACGCAGGACGACCCGCACGTGCGTCATCTATTTGCGGGACTCGCGGCGGCCGCAGCGGGGCTTCTCATTTCGATGGCCGTAAAAATCGTGCTGCCGCTGCGCAATAAACCGATGGCCGCGCTCATCGCCGCCCTCGGCTTCGTTGCTATCGCGATCATGCGGCTACCGCTGTTGCCTACCATGCTTGTGCTGACGCCGCTCAGCATCTACGTTGCATCGAGGAGCGCACAATGAACGACACGCTCGTTTCCCTCGCCATCATTTTCAGTCAGCTTTCGCTGCTCGCATTCGGCGGCGGCAATACCATTCTTCCGGAGATGCAGCGTCAGGTGGTCGAGGTGCATCACTGGATGCCGGCCAGCGAATTCAGTGCGCTCTTCGCGCTTGCCCAAGCCGCGCCGGGCCCCAACCTGATGATCGTCACACTGATTGGATGGCACGTGGCCGGCTGGCCTGGCATGCTGGTGACGTCGATCGCGAAGTTCGGGCCGTCGTCGATCGTGACCATACTCGCGCTCCACGCGTGGGACCGCTTCAAGGACCGGCCGTGGCGGCGTTATGCGCAGTTGGGGCTGGTGCCGGTTACGGCAGGCATCGTCGCAGCGAGCGCGGCGCTGATTGCGGAAGCGTCGGATTCGACGGCGATTGCGTGGGCAGTCACGGCGGCCACCGCCGCAATCGCATTGAAAACACGCATTCATCCGCTATGGCTGCTGGCCGCCGGAAGCTTGATCGGGCTGACCGGCTTTGGGCAGTAGACGCATCGGTTGATGTCCTTGCTCTTCCGCCGATCGCAGCCGCCGGCGGAAGAACCGCCCGACCCAACACTCCGTTTACTGAAACGCCACCTCTGCAAAGCTGCGCAGCTTGCGGCTATGCAAACGATGCAGCCCGTTCTCGCGCAAAAGCTCCATGGCTTTCACGCCGATCTGCAAATGCTGGTCGACTTGCGCGCGATAGAACTGGTCGGCCATGCCGGGCAACTTCAACTCGCCGTGCAGCGGCTTGTCCGACACACATAACAAGGTGCCGTAAGGCACGCGGAAGCGGAATCCGTTTGCTGCAATGGTCGCGCTTTCCATGTCGAGCGCGATCGCGCGGCTTTGCGACAGCCGCTGAACCGGCTCACGATGATCGCGCAACTCCCAGTTGCGGTTGTCCACACTCGCGACAGTGCCCGTGCGCATAACCCGTTTGAGTTCCACGCCGTCGAGCCGCGTGACTTGCGCGACCGCGCGCTCCAGCGCGACCTGCACTTCGGCGAGCGCCGGAATCGGGACCCACAGCGGCAGATCGGCGTCGAGTACATGATCTTCTCGCACGTAGCCGTGCGCGAGCACATAGTCGCCGAGACGCTGCGTGTTGCGCAAGCCCGCGCAGTGGCCCAGCATGATCCACGCATGCGGACGCAGCACGGCGATGTGATCGGTGATGGTCTTCGCGTTCGACGGCCCGACGCCGATGTTGATCATCGTGATGCCGCTGCCGTCCGCGCGCTTCAGGTGATACGCGGGCATCTGCGGCAGACGCGGTGGCGCCGTGCCTTCCTGCGCCTGCTCACCGAGATTCTCGTTGTACATGACCACGTCGCCCGGTTCCACAAACGACGTGTACTCGCTGCGATAGGCGCGCAGTTCCTCGTCGTCTGTATGGGCCATCATGGTGCGGCCAAGTTTGACGAACTCGTCGATATAAAACTGGTAGTTCGTGTACAGCACGTAGTTCTGGCAATGCGTGGGCGAAGTCGCCGTGTAGTGCTTCAGCCGATGCAGAGAAAAATCCACGCGCGCCGCCGTGAACAGCGCGAGCGGATGCGGCTCGCCCGCCAGCGGCTCATACGTGCCGTTGACGATACGGTCGTCGAGCAGCGCCAGGTCGGGCGTGTCGAACACGTCGCGCATCAGGAAGAGGCGCTCGCGATCCAGATCGCCTTCGAGGTGAATGCCCTCGGCAAACGCAAAATGAATGGGGATCGGCTGATTCGACACGCCAACTTCGATCTTCACGTGATGGTTTTTAGCGAGCAGACGCAACTGCTCACGATAGTAGTTGCCGAACAGATCGGGGCGCGTAACAGTTGTCTCGAACACGCCGGGGCCGGCGACAAAACCGTACGAGCGGCGCGAGTCGATATGCGTGTTGACTTCCGTGCAGACGCGCACGAACGGATAGCACGCACGTACCCGGCGTTCGAACAGTTCGTTGCGGCGATAGCGCGCGAAGGCGTCGCGCAAGAAAGACGTGTTGGCTTCGTAAATGGCCGACAAGCGTGTGACGGCCTCGGCGGCGTCGTCAAAGGATTCGGTCGGGAAGCTGTTGGCGGGAGTTTGCACCGCGCGTTGATTGGTATCGTTGTTCATCTTCATTCGCCTCTATTGATGAGACGACATTACCACGGAACCCATGATCGCCAAATGACCTCGCGGCGCACGCAGCAGCCGCCGCCCGGGGGCGAGCGAGATTGCGGGCGCGCTGCGCGAAAGCGGCGCAAAATAAGGCGATTGCGCCCGTGGCAGAAGCTGGATTTGCTAGAATCGGGGCACCATTCCGGAGAATCACCATGAAGCCGCTCCTTCCCGTCGCCGTTGCACTGGCCCTTGCCTTTGGCAACGCCGCGATGGCTGCCCAGCCTGTCGACGACACTCCGCCCCCGGGCGCGCCGCAGTCCGCCAACGAACGCGCCGGCCTGCCCGACCTGGAGAAGATCAACCGGCCGGCAGCCGAGGTCAGCTCGAAGGTGGAAATCAACGTCCCGCGCACGCCGAGCTTCCACGAGCGCAGCGGGAACGGCACGGAAATCACTGAATACCGCGACAAAGGCAAGCCCGTCGAAATCAACGTCCGCTCGAACCTTGGCACGCGCTACCAGATGAGCGCGCCGCTCGATACGTCGCCCACCGTGCGCGACAACGGACGCGCGAGCACGCGTCTGCCTTCGGTGAACCTGAGGTACTGATGCCTGGCGGGGCGCCGGCGCCGCTCCTGATCAATGCCCTGCGCCGGCGCGCGTCGCCGGTGCTGTGAGCTTGAATTCCGCATCGCGCGGCGGTGCGCCGAGCTTCGCAACCGTTCCACCGACCTGCCTGAACGCGCGCTCCACACTGCTTTCACCACCGCACGTAGCCCGCTGGCCACATCGCGCCAGCCCGACCAACCTGACCTGACGTTTCCCGCATGGCTGTCTTCACCGCTGTCACCGAATCCCAACTAGCAGACTGGATGCGCCATTACGATCTCGGCGAAGTCGTCGAATTTCGCGGCATTACATCCGGCATCGAAAACAGCAACTTTTTTCTCACGACCACGCGCGGCGAATACGTCCTCACCATTTTTGAAAAGCTCACGGCCGGGCAGTTGCCGTTCTATCTGAACCTGATGCGCCATCTTGCGGAGCACCGCGTGCCTGTGCCGGACCCTATGCCGCGCGAGGACGGGTCGCTGTTCGGCATCCTGCACGGCAAGCCGGCCGCTATCGTGACGAAGCTCGAAGGCGCGCCGGAACTGGCGCCGGGCGTCGAACATTGCATCGAAGTCGGACAGATGCTTGCGCGCATGCATCTCGCCGGGCGCGATTACACCGGCTATCAGCCGAACCTGCGTAGCCTGCCGTGGTGGAAGGAAACGGTGCCGACCATCCTGCCGTTTCTCGAAGGCGAGCAGCGTGACTTGCTGTCGTCCGAGCTCGCGTATCAGGAGGCGTTCTTCGCGTCGGCAGACTACGCGGCGCTGCCTGAGGGACCCTGTCACGCCGACCTGTTCCGCGACAACGCCATGTTCGCGCATGCCGCGCCGGAGACCGGTCACGAGGTTCGTCTCGGCGGCTTCTTCGATTTTTACTTCGCCGGCTGCGACAAGTGGCTGTTCGACGTCGCGGTCACCGTCAACGACTGGTGCGTCGACCTCGCCACGGGCAAGCTCGACGAGGCGCGCACCGAAGCCATGCTGCGCGCGTATCAAACGGTGCGTCCTTTTACCGTCGAAGAAAACCGTCATTGGGGCGACATGCTGCGGACGGGCGCGTACCGTTTCTGGGTCTCGCGCCTGTATGATTTTCATTTGCCGCGCGCGGCCGAACTGCTTAAACCGCACGATCCCGGCCATTTCGAACGCATTCTGCGCGAGCGCCTGTCCGGCGTCGCACTTCCAGGCATTCACACCTCATGCAACTGATCGAAGTTCCCGCGAAAACCGGCTACGTATGGTTCCGGCAAGGTATCTGGCTGTTCCGCAAGAATCCGCTCGCGTTTCTCACGCTGTTTTTCACCTATCTGCTGGTGATGACGCTGGTTGCGCAAATCCCGCTGATCGGCAGCGTGTTGCCGCTCGCGTTCATTCCAGGCGTCGCCGTCGGCTTCATGGCCGCATGCCGCAATACGATCGCGGGCAAGCCCGTCTTTCCAACAATCCTCGTGGATGGCTTCCGTTCGTACGGACCAGTGGTCGCCCGTCGGCTGATCGTGCTCGGCGTGTTCTACGTAATCGCAATGGCGGTGGTGCTCGCGGGTTCGGCACTCGCCGACGGCGGCATGTTGCTGAAGGTGATGCTTGGCGCGGGCGCGGCAATGGACCCACAGGCAGTCGCCAACAGCAATATGCCGCTCGCCGTGGTTACGGCCTTTGCGTTCTACATTCCAGTGGCCATGCTGTTCTGGTTCTCGCCCATTCTCGCGGCATGGCACGATGTACCGCCCGTCAAGGCGATGTTCTTCAGCCTCGTCAGTTGCTGGCGAAATCGCGGCGCATTCATCGTGTTCGGCGCGCTGTGGTTTGCCGTGGCCATGATAGTGTCCCTCGGCTTGTCGGCGTTGATGCAGGCGCTCGGCGCAGGTGACTTCGCGTTCGCCGTGCTGATGCCCGCCACGATGATCGTCACGACCATGCTGTATTGCTCGTTCTACGCAACATATCGCGGCTGCTACGGCGTGCAGACACCGCAAACGCCTGATCTGCCGACTACACCGGCAGCCTGAGGCCTTACGCCGGGCGCCCATTGCCGCTCGCGGCACAGGCGCTCTGTTGCTTGTTTGGCGGCGCTGCGTCTACCGCGGCGCCCGCTTCTCGTAGTCCGCCTTTACATCTCATAGTCGTCAATGTGCGCCGATTTGCGGCACAATGGTTTGCACTCAATCTATTTGCGTGCACTCCTTCGACACGAGATGCATCATGACCCAGCGCCCCGCTTTGCCCTTCACGCTCGACGAGCAACTGTGCTTCGCCCTCTACTCCACGTCGCTGGCGATGACCAAGGCCTACAAGCCGCTTCTCGACAAGCTCGGTCTCACGTATCCGCAATATCTGGCGATGCTGGTGCTATGGGAAAGCGACGACGTCACGGTCAAGGGAATGGCCGCGCGGCTGAACCTCGATTCGGCAACTGTTACGCCCCTGCTCAAGCGCCTCGAGACGCAAGGTCTGGTGGAACGGGTGCGGGGAGTGGAAGACGAACGTCTCGTCTACGTTCGGCTCACCAAGGCCGGCGCAGCGCTCAAGCGTCAGGCCCGCGAGGTGCCCTCCGAAATCTTTTGCGCCACGCAACAGACCCCCGAATTCCTGCTGCGTTTGCGCGACGACCTGACTCGCCTGCGCACCACGCTTAACGACTACATGGATAACTAGACGCGCCGGTGCAAACGCTGGCTATCGACATCATGTGAAATTTCATTTGTACACAAATGATTTGTGTACTATATTTATCACATGCCGCTTCACTGGCACCGCGCCACAACGGCAGGTAGCGTGAAGCGGCAACATGCAGATCTTCCCAAACCCAGATCAAGGAGCAGCGCGATGAACATCCTCTACAAAGCAAGTGCAACGAGCACCGGTGGCCGCGACGGCCGTGCAGTATCGTCGGACAATGCGTTGGACGTGAAGCTCGCTGCGCCGCGCGAATTGGGAGGCAACGGCGCAGCTGGCACGAACCCTGAACAGTTGTTCGCCGCTGGCTATTCGGCATGTTTTCTCAGCGCAATGAAGTTTGTCGCGGGTCAGCACAAGCAGACGCTGCCTGCCGATACTCAGGTCACCGCAGAAGTCGGCATCGGTCCGAACGACAAGGGCGGCTTCGCACTGGACATCGATCTTCGCATCTCGCTGCCGGGTCTGGATGCAGATGCAGCTAAAGAACTGGTCGACGCCGCTCACCAGGTTTGCCCGTACTCGAACGCTACGCGCAACAACGTCGCAGTTCGTCTGCAAGTCGCGTAAGCTGCCAGGTCGGCGGGTCGCTCACGGCTCGCCGGGAACCGCGGCACTTTAACTGCCGGCGTTATTCGCGCCCGCCCTCGACGCCGAGGGCGGGCGCGCAGCCATTTACATCTCAACTTGCCGATGACACGCGTCCGACGACTGAACGACACCTTCGACACCGGCCTGGTCTGGTTTCGCCGTGACCTGCGCAGCACCGATAACGCCGCGCTGTACTATGCGCTCAAGCATTGCGAGCGCGTGTGGTGCGTGTTCGTGTTCGATACGACGATCCTGCAACCGCTGATTGATAAGTGGTTGACGCGTCATCCGGGCACGCAGGCGCAAGATCGCCGTGTCGAGTTCATTCTTGCGTCACTGCGCGAACTTGACGACGCGCTGCGCGCTCAGGGTGGCGGGCTCGTCGTGCTGAGCGGCGATCCGGTCGATCTCGTGCCGAAGCTCGCCAATGAGCTGCAGGTCGATGCGGTATTTGCGAACCACGACTACGAACCCGCCGCGATCGAGCGGGACGAGAACGTGCGCGAGCGTGTCGCCGAGGCAGGACGCCAATGGCTGACTTTCAAGGATCAGGTGATTTTCGAGCGCGCCGAACTGTTGACTGGCCAGAACAAGCCATTCACGGTTTTCACGCCGTACAAGAACGCGTGGCTCAAGCAACTGACGAGCTTCGATCTGAAGCCTTATCCGGTCGAAACCTACGCAGGCCACCTGGCCAAGCTGCCGGCAAAACTAGACCGGCATCTACCGACGCTCGATCAACTGAGCTTCGCGCCCAGCAATCTCGGAGAGCTCGAGTTGCCCACCGGCATGAGCGGCGCCCGGCTGCTGCTCGACGACTTTCTCACGCGTATCGACAGCTACGCAGAACGGCGGGATTTTCCGGCGGCCAAGGGTCCTAGCTATCTGTCGGTGCACTTGCGCTTTGGCACCGTATCGATTCGCACGCTCGCGCGGCTTGCTCATGAGATGTCTCTGCAACCGGACGGCCAAGGCTCGGCCACGTGGCTCTCGGAACTGATCTGGCGGGATTTCTACTTCATGATCCTGTCGCATCACCCCAGGTTGGCGGGCGGGGCGTCGTTCAAGGAAGAGTACGACCTTCTGCGTTGGGAGCAGGGCCCGGAAGCGGATGAAGCGTTCGCCGCATGGTGCGAAGGCCGCACCGGCTATCCGCTGATCGACGCGGCCATGTTGCAGCTCAACAGCACCGGCTACATGCATAACCGCCTGCGCATGGTGACCGCGAGTTTTCTGGTGAAGGATTTGGGCGTGGACTGGCGGCTCGGGGAGCGCTATTTCGCCGATCAACTGAACGATTTCGACTTCGCGGCGAATAACGGCGGCTGGCAATGGGCGGCTTCCACAGGATGCGACGCGCAGCCCTATTTCCGGATCTTCAACCCAGTCACGCAATCGGAGAAATTCGATGCCGACGGCCGGTTCATCAAACGCTATTTGCCGCAGTTGGGGAAACTGCCGGCCAAATGGATCCACGCGCCGTGGCTGGCGGGCGCGGAACGGCTCGCACAATACGACGTTGTGTTAGGCAAGGATTACCCGGGGCCGATTGTCGACCACGCGCAGGCGAGAGCCCGGACGCTGGCTCGATTCGGGAAGTGAGCACACGCTCACCGCGTCAAGTGACGCAGCCGGAAAGCGGGTTTTTGTAGCAGCGCTACTGGCTTGGAGCCGACGCTCAGCCCTTCGCTAGCACCGGCGTCATTTGCTACCGCCGATGCTTCAATTACAGCGCAGCTTAGTGCTGGCTCATCCACGACGGCTGACGAAAGTTCGCGTCGCGATCCAGCTTGCGCATGCGGAACTCGAGGTCGTACAGGTCGGTCGCTTCGGCCAGGAATGCGTCAGCGCGTTCTTTTGCGAGTTGTTCGGGCGACTTGGTCAAAAACAGGAACAGGCGGGTAAGCAGGTACATGATGAGAACCTCGGCAATGAGTGTAGGCATTAACGCCTAGGGGATAACCCGTATTATAGGGAAAACCCTAGGATTACGCCAACATTCATTTTCGGCTGTTGCTCAAAAGTCACCGTGCGTACGCAGAGGCGTCGGCCGCAGTGCTCTCGGCGACGCCCGCGCCAACCCGCCGCTGGTGCTTGAAGAACTCCCACACCATGGCGCTGGCGTCCGGGCCCTTCGCGGAATGAAACGGCACAGAGTCGTCTCCGCCGCTCCAGGCATGCGCGACGCCTTGCACGTGACACACGCGAACGACGCGCCGGCCACTACGGAAATAGTCGCGTAGCGTCATGCCGCCCTTGCGCTCTTCGCGCATTTCGCCGGATTTGCGCGCGCCTTTGGGATCGATCATCCGATTCAGACGCAAAAATTGCGTCGCAAGCTGGTCGGCGTTGACCGGCGCAACCACATGATCGGCGTCGCCGTGGATGATGAGCGCCGGCATGCCCGGATAATGCGCAACGTCCGCCACCTCATCGACGAGTTCAGCAGGATCGCGCCGCGCGCCGCGCCGCATCACGTCCATCGCCGTAATGCCGGAGCGGGCTTCGCCAAAAGCAGGTCCAGAGTGCAGCGCGACCGCCGCAAAGCGGTCCGGAAAACGCAGCGCCAGCAGCGCTGCGAGCCCCGCCCCCGCAGAAATTCCAGCCACATAAACGCGCTCGCTGTCGAAACCATGCTGGGCGACCAGCGCATCAACGAGCGACACCACCGCCCGCGCCTCGGCACCACCCGCGCTTTCGCCGGCGTCGTACCAGTGCCAGCAGCGGTGCGAATGCGCATGCTTCGACTGTTCCGGATAAACGACAGCGAAACCATAGCGGTCCGCCAGCACGTTCATCCGCGTACCTTGCGCGAATTCGTCGATGGATTGCGTGCAGCCGTGCAACATCACAAGCAGCGGCATGGCTTCGAGAGCGTGGCCCGACGGAACGTAGAGGCCGTATTGAAGATGATTGACCAGCCGGCCGGGCGCCGCAGGCGCCGAATGGAACGAACGCGTCCACGATCCGCTCGCCCACGCTGCCGCCCGCGGCCGCACCCGCGATTCGCGTGCGGCCGCGTGCGGCGCTTCGCGTTTGACGGGCGAACGCAGTGCGGCAGACTTCAGCGGGCGAACCTTCGTCGACGGCTTACTGGACGCCGCGCGGGTCGGGCGCTTAGTGGCGCGCTTGGCGGTCGTGTGGGCGTGCTCGGTCTGAATAGCGAGCAGGCGCTTGAGGCCGCGGAGCCAGATTTTCGATAAACTTTTTGCCATCGGCGCTGAACCTCGCAAAAAGGGCAGGATTGACGAACGCACATGCGTTTCTTGTGCAATGCACAATAACATCAATCCTCAGGCGATGCAGGAGCCGCCTGGCGAGTCCGCCGGCATCGCTCGCCGCACCAAACCTTGTCCCCGACCGCCATTAAAGGCTGCTGGCGCCTGTTAGCCGCCTAACATCCCCAAGCAAAAAGCTTGTCTGCGCGCCGCGAGCCGTCGGCAGGCGCCGTCTATACTAGGCGCTTACCCCAACGCGTCGGCGCTTTGCCTCGCTCGCGCGTTAGAGAGATATCAATGATTCTATGCGGCTCTGACCGCCTTTTCTCGATGCCCGACCTGCCAGCCCAACTGTGGTATTCGATCACCAGCCTCGGCGGCGCCGGCATGACGCTGCCGCTAGCGTTCGCGATCGCGCTGTGGCTCGGGGTCGGCTACACGTGGCGCATGGCGGCCGGCTGGCTGTTGCTGCTCGGCGCGGCAATCGGCGTCGTGACGGTGACGAAGCTGGCGTTCCTCGGCTGGGGCGTAGGCGTGCGCGAGTTCGATTTCACGGGCGTCAGTGGCCACGCCATGCTCTCGACGGCCGTCTATCCCGTCGCCCTGTTCCTGATGCTTTTGCGCACGCGGCCGCCCGTCCGCGTGCTGGGCGTTGTACTCGGGCTGGCTGCCGGAATGGCGGTTGGGCTGTCGCGCGTCGTGCTGAGCGCGCACTCGCCTTCGGAAGCAATCACTGGGTGCCTCGTCGGCGCGCTAGCCGCGCTTTTGTTCGTGCGGACGGCCTGGAACGCCGTTCCCGAGCGCCTTTCCGTGCTCCCAGTCGCCGTCAGTTTGATGGCGCTTGCCGTGCTGATGCACGGCGTTCACGTGCCGACTCAGCGCTGGGTGACGCACATCGCGCTGAAAGTCTCCGGCCACGACCGGCCGTTCATCCGCGCAAAGTGGAAGGCCGTGCGCGATGTCCGGCCGGCCGCCGCGCCACTCTCGCAGACGCGAAACAGCCTCGCGCCGCCGCGCTCTCTGAACGCCTAAGCCGTTTTCTGGCTCGCCATCCGCCTTCTTCGCGCGGCGGCATGCTCGTCGCGCCAGCGCTATAACCTCGTCTATATTACGATACGGGTTTCCAATCATGGTCCGGCGCGCGCCGGACTTCCACACGTTCATGACACTGTCCCGCCGCCTGCTGAAACAAGCGCTGCTGATGACCAGCGCGGTTTCTATTGTCTTTAGCGTCAACGCCCGCGCCGATGAACTGGTGGTGTCCGCCGCCGCGAGCCTGACCAATGCGTTCACCGCAGTGAGCGAAGCCTTCGAAAAGCAGCACGCCGGCACCAAGGTTCTGCTGAATTTCGGCGCGTCCGACGTATTGATGCAGCAAATCGCCAAAGGCGCGCCCGCCGACGTCTTTGCGTCAGCCGACCAGAAAGCCATGGACAAGGCTGCGGCGGAGAAAGTCATCGTACCGGCCACGCGCAAGGACTTCGCCGCCAATTCGCTCGTCCTGATCGTCCCGGCGGACAGCCGTTTTGCGCCGTCCAGTCTCAACGAATTGACGTCGTCGAATGTGAAACGGATTGCGTATGGCGATCCGGCCTCCGTGCCGGTTGGCCGCTACACGCAAGGTGCGTTGCAAGCCGCCGGCGTGTGGGATGCCGTGAGCGCCAAGGCCGTGCTGGCGGCGAACGTGCGTCAAAGCCTCGACTATGTGTCGCGTGGTGAAGTGGACGCCGGTTTCGTGTTCGGCACCGACGCCGCCATCGTCCCCGGCAAGGTGAAGGTCGCGCTGACGGTGCCGACGCAAACCCAGATCACCTACCCGATCGCGCAAGTGGAGGGTAGCCGTCATGCAGCGGACGCGCAGGCCTTCGTGAGCTTCGTTTTGTCGCCGGCCGGCCAGGCGGTGTTGGCGAAGTACGGCTTCAAACCGGCCCACTAACGTCCGGATCGCTCTACCTTCATCAACGTCGACAACGGACCGCAGACGATCATGCAACAAGCCTGGATTCCGCTGATGCTGTCACTCAAAGTGGCAGGCTGGGCGACCGCGCTGAATCTGGTGTTCGGTGTGGCCGCCGGTTTCGGCCTGTCGCGCTGGCGCTCGGGAGCGCGCGACGTCGTCGATTCGTTGCTGACGCTGCCGCTCGTCATGCCGCCCACGGTGCTCGGTTACTACCTGCTCGTCCTGCTCGGGCGACGCGGTGTGATCGGCGCCTGGCTCGACCGCTTCGACATTCAACTGGTGTTCACCTGGCAAGGCGCAGTGATCGCGTCGACTGTGGTGGCGTTCCCGCTCGTGCTGAAATCGGCGCGCGCCGCCTTTGAAGCCGTCGATCCCCAACTCGAACGCGCCGCGCGCACGCTCGGCGTCAGCGAAACGGCGGTTTTCTTTCGCGTGAGCCTGCCGCTTGCCGCGCGCGGAATTCTCGCCGGCGGGCTGCTCGCCTTCGCGCGGGCGCTCGGCGAATTCGGTGCCACGCTGATGATCGCGGGCAATCTGCCGGGCCGCACGCAGACGCTTTCGGTCGCGGTCTACTCAGCTGTGCAAGCGGGCGACGACGCCACGGCGAACTTCCTCGTGATCGTGACCTCGGTGACGTGCGTCGTGATCCTGCTGCTCGCCGGCCGCCTCGTGCCGCAGCGCACGCTTCTGGTTTCCCGCTGATATGCCGCTCGAAGTCGACATCCACAAGACATTCGTAAGCGCCGAACGCCGCTTCACGCTCGACGTCGCTTTCACTGCGACCACGCAGCGCGTGGTGCTGTTCGGCCCGTCCGGCGCGGGCAAGAGCCTGACGTTGCAGGCGATCGCCGGCCTGTTGCGTCCCGACGAAGGCAAGATCACGCTACATGGCAATGCGCTGTTCGATAGCAAGCTCAATGTCGATCTGAAGCCGCAGGCGCGCAAGGTCGCTTACCTCTTCCAGGACTACGCGCTGTTTCCGCATCTGAACGTGCGTCAAAACATCGGTTTCGGCTTGCAGCGCGGCTGGTTCAATCCGCGCGCGCGCAGCAGTCATGCGCAGATCGATTACTGGCTCGACGCGCTGGAGTTACGCGGTGTCGCCGGCAACTATCCGGCGCAACTTTCGGGCGGACAGAAACAGCGCGTCGCGCTTGCGCGTGCGCTCGTCGCGCAACCTCAACTGCTGTTGCTGGACGAGCCGTTTTCGGCGTTGGACAGCACGCTGCGTCAGCGCATGCGGCTGGAGTTGTCCGACTTGCAGACACGGCTTGATATTCCGATGGTGCTTATCACGCACGATCCCGACGACGTGGCCGCCTTCGGCGATCAGGTCGTGCAGATCAGCGACGGCGGCGTCCGCGAAAGCCAGACATTCAGCGGCTACGCCCGCAGCGAAACCTGATTGGCGGGCGCCCTTGCCCTTGCCCTCTCTCGCACGAGCCCTCAGTCTTTCACGCCGAGTATCACGCTGGACGCCTTGAATGCCGCGACGGCGCTCGCGCCTTGTGCGAGACCGAGTGATTCGGCGCTCTCGTTCGTGACCACGGCTGTGATGATCGCGCCGCCCTCGAGCATGAGCGACACCTCGGCACTGACCGCGCCCCGCTTCACGCTTTGCACGATGCCGCGCAGCTGGTTGCGCGCAGAAAGCTTCAGCGGCGCGCTGTTTTCCCGTTCGACTAGCAACACGACCCACGACGCCTTGATCAACGCGAACGCCGCCGAGCCGACTGCAAGGCCGAGCGATTCAGTGCTTTCGTGCGTGAGGACGGCGACGATCGTGTGGCCGCCGGGGAGCGCGAGCGAGACTTCGTCGTTGATCGTGCCGCGCGCGATATGCGCCACGGTGCCGTACAGCTGATTGCGTGCGCTCGTTTTTACACCGATGCGGCCGATCAGATCCCAGTCGGGCGCGAAACCTTCGATTGCGGCGCCCGCCCGCTCGAGAAAGCGCCGATGTTCGCGCTCGACCGCGCGGAATGTTTCGATGAGCTTGAGTGCGCGCGGCGTCAGCGTGGTGCCGCCGCCGCCCTTGCCGCCAGTCAGACGCACGACGAGCGGCTCGCCGGCGAGGTTGTTCATTGCATCGACGGCGTCCCACGCGCCCTTGTAGCTCATGCCGACGGCCTTGGCCGCACTGGTGATGGAGCCGGTTTCGCCGATCGCCGCGAGAAGCGCAATTCGCGACGCGCCGCCGAGCGTATTGGCGCCCGCCTGGAACCAGACCGAACCGCCGACTTCCAGCGGTTCGTGAGACGGATCGTTGAGCTCGGGTGCCATGGCTAGGAGCGGTCAGTGAATGATCGGGAACAGCGGATCATTATAGCGACCGGTGCTGCGCCCCTCGGAGGCTGAAGGCTGCGCGTGCCAGGCAAGCCGCCCGGCGAAACTGCCGCGCCGCCCGGACCGCACCGGTTGAAGCGAGCGCCGCCGCTCAAAGCGCGTATTGAGCGATCCCGTTGCCGAACGACCAGTTCTCCTTCAGGACTTCGACGAGGTTGATCAGCACATCCTCTCGCCTCAGCCCGGGCGACTCATGCAACTCATCGACCATGCGCTTGTAGAGCGCCTTCTTCTGCTCCAGCGTGCGCGTGTTGTTCAGCGTTATCTGAATCATCACGAGATCGTCGGTTCGCTGCACATTCAGGTACTGGTTGTCGTACACGAAGTTGTCCGCTTCGTGCTCCGTGATCAACATGAAGATGTCGTCTTTTGGCACGTTGAATGTGGCAACGAGCGCCCGCTGGGTGCTGTCCGCAATTGCCTTCCGATATTCGGCGGGCTTGCCGGCGCGCAAAGCGATTCGGGTAATCGGCATGACTGACTCCTCAAATGTGTGAATACGTGCACACAGCTTAGGTCGGCAGGTTCATAATGAACAGATATTGCTGGCTATTTCATCTATATTCACTCGAAATGAAAGTCCTCGATCTGGACGCCGTCCGTGCGTTCGTACTTGTCGCCGATCTGTGCAGCTTCACACGCGCCGCCGCTGCGCTCGACACCACGCAATCCGCGGTCAGCCTCAAGCTCAAGCGCCTGGAAGTGCATCTGGGCAAGCAGTTGCTGGAGCGCACGCCCCGCGTGGTGCGTCTTTCCGTCGACGGCAAAGCGTTTCTCAGCGCTGCCCGCGATCTGTTGACCGCGCATGAACGGGCGCTGGGGTCGCTGTCAGTGGACCGTCGGCGGCTCTCGCTCGGCCTGAGCGAACACGTTGCGGGGCCCGACCTGCCGCAACTGCTGGCGCGACTGAACGCGCACGACCCGGGGCTCGTGGTCGAACTGCACCTGGGTACGTCCGCTGCGTTGCTCGCCCATTTCGACGAACGCCGTCTTGATGCGGTGATCATCCGGTATGGCGCGGACGAACCGCCGCGCGACGACGCTCAGGTGTTGTTCAGCGAGCCGCTCGAATGGCTGGCAACGCCGGCATGGCTGCCGCGGATGGGTGAGCCATTGGCGCTCGCGCTGTTGAGCCCGCCGTGCAACGTGCGCGATGTCGCGCTGCGTACGCTGACGGAGGCGTCGGTGGCGTGGCAGGAGGTGTTCGTCGGTGGCGGCGTCGCGGCTGTCGGCGCGGCGGTGGCTGCGGGGCTCGCGGTGTCGCCACTTGCGCGCAGAGTCGCGCCGCGCGGTTTGATCGATGTCGGCGGGCGGCTTGGGCTGCCGCGACTGCCGGAGTCTCGCGTGACGCTGCACTCCCGCGTGCGGGACGAGCGTTCGAAGGAAACGCTGCGGCTCGTGACGAACGGGCTGGCGAGCGGGTGAGCTGGCTAAGGGACGCGTTGTGGGTGCGTTGGCGATTAGCGGTTGGCCGACTCAGTGCAAAATCGGCGGAAGTGAACCGCTGCGGGCCGTTGCCGGGTCCGCGGTTGCTGCCGTCTGATTAGCGCTGGTATTTGGCGAGGACGCGGAGGCATGAGGCGCGATCGCCGCCGATGTTTTCGCCGCACTTCGCTTGCTCCCGTTGTCGCTCATCGCGCCGTCCCCAGCGGCGTGACCTTGGGTCGTAGCGGCGTGCGTTGCCTTCGACTGAGCGGGTTGCATCTGCGCCACTTGGGCGCGGCCCTTCGTCCCTGAGGCGGCGACCGCTACCTTCGGCTTCGACTTACCTTGCGCCGTGTGAGAGGCTTTGTTGGCGCCCGTGGCCGCCACGCGTTTGCTAGCGCCGTGATCGGTCGAATTTTCTAGGTGACCGGCCGCGGTCGCCGACTTTGAAGCGCTCTTTTCACCTCGCACAGACTGCCCGGAAACCGCGCCGTGCTTGCCATGCGCGCTCGCCTCAGGCGGGTTCCACACTTCTGTATAACCGGCCGCGATGGCCGCTCCAGACGCACACCACACGGCGATCGCCGTTGCTACTGCTCGAAACCACATCTGCCGCATCTCCTGAATCTTCGACTTTCGTGACGAGCCGGGATTATATTCCCTTGCAAAAATCCATATTTGGACTAGCATAGGCAATAAGTACATATAAGGACTTACCCGCTCATGGCTCATGCCGCCCGCGCCACCCAGCCCGAAGCACCGCTGCATCGGCCGACTTCGGAACCATCGTTTGCAGAAATGTCTGCAGCGGGTTTGCGCGCGTTCTTCAGAATTGCGCAAGACTGGGATCTGAGCGCCGACGAGCAGATCATGCTGCTCGGTTCGCCAGGCCGCTCCACTTACTTCAAGTGGAAGCAGGCGCCGGAAACGGCGCGCGTCGGTCGCGATACGCTGGAACGCCTGTCGTTGCTGCTCGGCATCTACAAGGCGCTGCAAATCCTGTTGCCGCAACCGGGCACAGCGGACACCTGGATCAAACGCCCTAACAGCGCACCTCCGTTTGGCGGCCGTCGCGCGCTCGACCGCATGCTGGCGGGCAATGTCAGCGACCTCGTGGCCGTGCGCCAGTATCTCGACGCAATGCGAGGCGGCTGGGCGTGACAGAACCGCATTGGCAGGACCGCTGGCGCAGCGCGCCTCTGGATTGGTCGCCCGCGTATCGCGTGATTCCCACTCGCTTTCCGGCCGTCAATCTGTTCGATCGGGTCGCATCGCCGGAAGATTTCGAAGCGCTATACGCGCTCGAAGCAATGACCAACGACCGTCTGCGCACCGAGGTCGGAGAACTCGATCTCGTGCCGCGTGAAGAACGCCGTTTTGGGCCGGGCTACGGACCGATCATGGCCGCGCTCACGCATCTGAATCCCCTAGGCAGCAGGTTTTCCGACGGCACCTACGGCGTGTTCTATTGCGCCCGTTCGCGCGTCACGGCCATCGCCGAAACGCGGTATCACACGGCCAGATTTCTGGAGGCCACCGCGGAGCCGCCAATGCGTCAGCAAATGCGCCTCTATACCGTCGTGGCCCAAGGGGAAGTGGTCGACCTTCGCGGCGATCCGAAGCTCGATCTCGCAGTGCTCTCTCCCGACGACTACCTCGCCGGCCAATTGCTCGGCCGTGCAGTGCGTGAGGCGGGAGCGCCGGGCATCGCGTATCCATCGGTGCGGGATACTGAAGGCGAATGCCTCGCTGCATTCAGGACAACGCTGCTGCGCGACTGTCACCACGCGGCGTATCTTGAATACAACTGGAACGGCACGAGCGTGGATATGGTGTTCGAGCTCAACCAGGTCGGCTGAGAGCGCCTCGATGGGCGCCTCGATAAGCGCCTCGTCAGGGCAACGCCAGCGCCGCCGCGCCTTCGGCGCGCGCTTCTTCCACTGAAATCGACCAGCGCCGCAGCGCTCGCGGCTCGACGATAGTCAGCCTGCCGCCCGGGCCAAATGCGCCCGTGTCGATGAACACCTGCGCGCCGACCTGCTTGATGTCGCGCATCGGAGTATGGCCGCAGTACGTGAGCGACAAACCACGCTGCCGCTGCGGATCGCCGTTGCCCATCGCGAGATCACGTCCCCACAGCAATTGCTGCCGCGTGTCCGCGGAGAAATTGCCGGCATCGAGTTCGGCGTCAGTGCCGAAAAATTCGGCGTGCAGAACATTGAAACGTTCAGGGCCGCTGCCCACCACGCGCACGAGCGGCAGTGTGCGCAGCCGCTCGGCATAGCGACGCAAACTCTCGTCGGGCAGATTCGCTGCCCACGCGCCGCCAATGCCGTACCACCATTGCCGCCGCAACCGGCCATCGGCGACGGCGCACAGCGCGTCTTCGTGATTGCCGAGCACGGCGAAAAACCAGGGCTTGTCGAGCAGAGCCAACGCCTGTTCGGAATGCTCGCCGCGATCCACCAGATCGCCGACTGAAAAGAGCCGGTCACATGCAGGATCGAACGAGACGAGGCGCAGCAGATAGCGCAACGCATCGACACAACCGTGCAAGTCGCCGACTACGAAGTCGCGGCCGCTCCGGTTCGCCGAATGGTGCTGAACAGAGGTGTCGAGTACGGAAGCCATACGTTCATGATAATGCGCAATCTCCAATGCGTATGAGCGCTGCCTCTCGTAGCGCGGCAGGAGAAAGCGCAAAGTTGACAGTAAACCACGCAAAAACCCGCGCGTACGCGGCAGAGTTTGCCGAAAACAGCCTGTTTGCGGGCGCGGTCTTGCTGGCTTCGCGTTTTGACAACTCATGTTGCCCGCAAGCCGCTGTCACGCGCGCGCGAACAGCAATCCGACCCGGATCGGCCACTGAAAGTTGCGCACACCAGTGCTGCGAGCTTGCATCCGGGCTTCGACTGAAAGGCGCTCGCAAAGCCGTTGTAAGCGGCTGTGAGTGCGACGCGCCCCGTTCATCAATCGACGCCCGCAGACGAGTAGAATCCGCGACACACCCGCCTTCCGCTCCCCTTCCATGCTCATAAAATATTATCCGCAAACGCTTCGCAATCGTCCGCGCATGCTGATCGCTCTCGCGGTCGGCGTCGTCGTCGCCATCTTGACGCCACAACACATGCGTCCGATGGTCCGCGTGCTGGTCGGTTGGGACACTACGGTGTGGACTTACCTGGTGCTGATCTGGGCGCACATGGCCGCCGCCGATGCAGGCCGCGTGCGCGACTCCGCGCGCCGTGACGACGAAAACGCCGGCGTCGTACTGTTCGTGATCTGCATGGCGACCATTGCAAGCATTGCCGCGATCGTGCTGGAACTCGCCTCGGCGAAGGGCACGGCGGGTGCATCGACGGTATGGCACTACGCGCTGACCGGCCTCACGCTGATGGGCGCGTGGTTCCTGATTCCCACCATCTTCACCCAGCACTACGCCCGGCTCTACTACGATACCGACGTACAGGAGACGCCCCTTCTGTTTCCCGATCATTCGCTCACGCCGAACTATTGGGATCTACTTTATTTCTCGTTCACGATCGCGGTTGCCTCGCAAACCTCGGATGTCGTGCTGCGCTCACGTCCCATTCGCCGGGCCGCGCTCGCACAATCCGTTTTGTCGTTCTACTTCAACGTCGCCGTGCTCGGCTTGTGCGTGAACATCGCGGCGGGCCTTCTCGGTTCCTGAGGTTCGCCACTGCTCGAAGGCGAGCACGCACCAATACGACGCGCGCGCCTCGCCGAGCCGTGAGTCGCGCGTGCCGCTCCCAATGACGGCGCTTGCCCGTCCCACCGCAGGTCTCGTGTAAAACGCGGACCATTGCGGCCCGTTTTACACGTGCCCGCAGCCCTCTCCAGCGGCGCGCCGACTTCGTTGCCGCACACCTTCCCATAAGGGCACTCCGTCGCCCCACACTGCCCGTCGCGTCAATTCAGTGGCACAAGCCTTGCTGACCTCCGCAGACGGTTCTGGCCGGCCCGCCCCGACGCCTGGCGTCTGTGCACCTGTAACTGGCCAGCGGCGTGACGATCTTTGCACTACATTGACCAGTACGCGCCACAGTCTACGGACCGCGCGGCCTCCGGCTCTGGAAGCCCAATGAGCGCTGTGATCGCATGTCACTTGCATCCACACCGCAGCAGGACAAATCTGGAAACGACCGATGGAATCTCCAAACGGGTACGCGCCGCGGATCTATTTTTTTCATTCACTTCTGGTTGGACCGCTTGACGCGTGGCCCGCGCAGTTCGCCCACGCGGCCGCACTGGGCTTCGATCACGCGTTGATCGGCAGCCTCTTCGAACCGGGCCGGGCGAGCCACGGGCAGGTCGTCGGCAACCATGCGCGGCTGCATCCCGTGTTCGAAACCGAACAGCCGGCCGTCGACGCCATCCGCACTCTCGCAGGCGGGGCGCGTCAGCAAGGGCTCACGTTGCTGGTCGATCTGGTGATCGACCGGGTGGCCGCCGATGGCGCACTCTACGCGGAGCATGCGGACTGGTTCCATCCGCTGGAATCCGAAGAGGCGCGGCTAGACCCACGGCATGTGCATCGTGAGGACAACGTCGCCTACGCGAACTTCAACGACGCCGGCACGCGTGCCGCGCTAGCCGACTGGTGGACGCAGCAGCTGCTGGCACTCGCCGACGCCGGCATTGGCGGTTTCCGCTTCGATTCTCCGCATCGCGTACCCGCCGAGGTCTGGCGGCATTTGCGCGACGCCGTGCGCACCGCGCATCCCGACGTGCGATTTCTCGCGGCAACGCCAGGCCTTGCCCGCAGCGATCTGATCGGTCTTCAGGGCGCGGGCTTCGACAGCGTGTTCTCGTCGGTGCGCTGGTGGGACTATCGCGCGAGCTGGATGGTGGAAGAGCATGCGGTGCTCGCGCGCATCGGCGGACCGATTGCGTTTCCCGAAGCGCCTTACGGCACGCGCCTCGCCGCCGAGTTGAGCGACCCGCAT
Organism: Paraburkholderia caledonica; assembly: GCF_000383275.1. Classification (NCBI taxonomy): domain Bacteria; kingdom Pseudomonadati; phylum Pseudomonadota; class Betaproteobacteria; order Burkholderiales; family Burkholderiaceae; genus Paraburkholderia; species Paraburkholderia caledonica. The sequence continues at coordinate 51,289 of NZ_KB911050.1, forward strand.
GATTCGAGCATCGTCGAACGCGCGTATCGCCGCGCGCTGTACGCGGCGTCCGCCATCGGCACCGGCTGGCTGATGCCGATGGGCTTCGAATACGGCGTGAGCGAACCAATGTCGCAAACCCGAGGCGACGCGTCGCAATTCGCACTGGCTTGCCAGGCGAAAAAATTCGACCTGACGCCGCAGATCACGCGCGCCAATGAACTTGCACGCACATCAAGAGCGCTGCACGCGAACGGGGAATTGCGCGCGTTGAGCGGGCCTGGCGCACCCGCCGCGGTGCTGCTGCGCGCCGACCAACCCGACCTGCGCGATGCCGCCGAGGCGGTTCTCATCGCAATCAATCCGGAACTCGGCGCGCCTGTGCGCGTCGATCCGGCGCGTTTTCTCGCCAGCGTGCCCGGCAATTTCACGCGCTTCGTCCCTCTCGATGCGCCAGGCCGTGCCTCGCCTGCGGCTTTAACGCCGTTCGCGCTGGCACCCGGTGCCGTGCGCCTCTTCCAGGCCGTGGCGGAGAAGCCGATCTGTCTTGCGCCGCCCATCGACAAGCCCAACAGCAAGCGTAGCGGTCGCAAGACCGTGATCGAAGCGATCAACGCGCCGCGCGTGGCGATCGAAAGCGTGACGCCTTCTGTGGACAATGGCCGCTTCCCCGCCAAACGAAGCGTGGGTGAGCGCGCTGAAATCAGCGCCGCGATTTTTGCGGAAGGACACGACAAGATCGCCGCCGCCGTGCTGTGGCGTGCCGCCGACGAGAACACCTGGCACGAAGTGCTGATGGCGCCGGCGCAGCCCGCGGGTCTCGACATCTGGAAGGCGCGCATTCCGCTCGATCGCATGGGACGTCACGAATTCACCGTGATCGCCTGGCGCGACGACTTCGCTTCGCTCGTCGAACATGTCGAGAAAAAGTTGAAGGCGGGCCAAACCGTCGAGACCGAACTCGATGAAGCCGCGCATCTGTTCGCGCTCGTGCTGGCCGAAGTCGAAACGACCGAAGGTGCGGTCATCGAACCGCTCAAAAATATCGTCGAGCATTTCACCAAGGCCGACGCCGAAACGAAGCTCAAACTGCTTCTGGATGCGGGCACCAGGAAGGCGATGACCGCCGCGCGGCATCGTCCGTTCCTGAGTCGCGATCCAGTGACATACAAGATCGACGCCGAGCGCACCGCCGCGCGCTTTGCAAGCTGGTACGAAATCTTCCCGCGCTCGATGAGCGACGACGAATCGCGCCACGGCACGTTCGCCGATGTCACGACCAAGCTGCCGCGCATTCGCGACATGGGCTTCGACGTGCTGTACTTTCCGCCGATTCATCCAATCGGCGTGTCGAATCGCAAGGGCCGCAACAACACGCTGAACGCACAGCCCGGCGACGTAGGCAGTCCGTATGCGATCGGCGCGGCAGAAGGCGGACATACCGCCGTGCATCCGCAACTGGGCACGCTCGACGACTTCAAGAAGATGCTCGCCGCCGCGCACGCGCATGGCCTCGAAATCGCGCTCGACTTCGCGGTGCAGTGCTCGCCGGATCATCCGTGGCTGAAGGAGCATCCCACGTGGTTTGCGTGGCGTCCCGACGGCACGCTGCGATATGCGGAAAATCCGCCGAAGAAGTACCAGGACATCGTCAATCCCGACTTCTACGCGCACGACGCGAAGCCCGACCTGTGGCTCGCATTGCGCGACGTGTTTCTGTTCTGGATCGACGCGGGCGTGCATATCTTCCGCATCGACAACCCGCACACCAAGCCGCTGCCTTTCTGGGAATGGGTGATCGGCGACGTGCGTGCGCGGCATCCGGACACGATTTTCCTTGCCGAAGCATTCACGCGTCCGCGCATGATGTACCGGCTCGGCAAGATCGGTTTCTCGCAGTCGTACACGTATTTCACGTGGCGCGAGTCGAAACGCGATTTCATCGAGTATCTGACGGACCTCACGCAAACCAGCGCACGCGACTTCTATCGGCCGAACTTCTTCGTGAATACGCCGGACATCAACCCACGTCATCTGCAATCGCAGGGACGCACCGGCTTTCTGATTCGTGCGGCGCTCGCTTCCACGCTCGCCGGCTTGTGGGGCGTGTATAGCGGCTTTGAACTCTGCGAGGCGGCTGCGCTGCCGAACAGCGAGGAATATCTCGATTCCGAGAAGTATCAATTGCGCGCGTGGGACTGGAACCGGCCCGGCAACATCACGGCGGAGATCGCCGCGCTGAACCGCATTCGCCGCGCGAATCCCGCGCTGCAAACGCACCTCGGCCTCACGTTCCTGCCCGCGCACAACGACAACATTCTATTCTTCGAGAAGGCAACCGAAACGCGCGACAACGTGATTGTCGTCGCCATCAATCTCGACCCGTTCAACGAACAGGGCGCGGACATCGAATTGTCGTGGGAGACATTCCAGAATTGGAATCTGCACGATCAGGGCGCGCTCGAAGTGACCGATCAGATGACAGGCGCGCGTTTCACATGGCACGGCCGCTGGCAACATGTGCGGCTCGCCCCCGGCCAGCCCTTTTCTATCTGGCGCATTGCGCCGCTCGGCGGCCTGCCCGCAGAGCGTCCCGATGAAGCCGACAGCGATTCGACCAGCGACCTTCACGCAGACGCTGGCAACCCTACCCCGACGGAAGGTGCGATATGAAGCGTGACGATCCCTCACAAGGCACGTCGGAAGCCCAGGCAAGCACGGCAACCGCCACCGCAACAAAAGCTCGCGCGCGCCGCCGCGGCAAGCCCGCGACATTGAGCGACGATCCGCTCTGGTACAAAGACGCAATCATCTACCAGGTGCACATCAAGTCGTTCTTCGATGCGAACAACGACGGCGTCGGCGACTTTCCCGGCCTGATCGCCAAGCTCGATTACATCGCCGAACTCGGCGTGAATGCGATCTGGCTGCTGCCGTTCTATCCGTCGCCGCGTCGCGACGACGGATACGACATTGCCGATTACCGCAACGTGCATCCTGACTACGGCCAGCTTTCGGACGTCAAGCGCTTCATTCAGGAGGCGCATGCGCGCGGCATCCGCGTGATTACCGAACTCGTGATCAACCACACGTCGGATCAGCACCCGTGGTTTCAGCGCGCGCGCCGCGCAAAGCCGGGCTCGAACCATCGCAACTTCTACGTGTGGTCCGATACCGACCAGAAGTATCAGGAAACACGGATTATTTTCATCGACTCGGAGCCGTCGAACTGGACGCACGATCCGGTCGCGGGCGCTTACTACTGGCACCGCTTTTACTCGCACCAGCCCGATCTGAATTTCGACAACCCGGCCGTGCTGCGCGAGGTGTTGCAGATCATGCGGTTCTGGCTCGACATGGGTATCGACGGGCTGCGGCTCGACGCGGTGCCCTATCTGGTCGAACGCGAAGGCACGAACAACGAGAACCTGCCGGAAACGCATGCCATTCTGAAAAAGATTCGCGCGACTATCGACGCGGAATATCCGAACCGTATGCTGCTCGCCGAAGCGAACCAGTGGCCGGAAGACGTGAAGGAATATTTCGGCGACGAAGACGAATGCCACATGGCGTTCCACTTCCCGCTGATGCCGCGCATCTACATGTCCATTGCGAGCGAGGACCGCTTTCCGATCACGGACATCATGCGGCAAACGCCGGACCTTGCCGAAACGAATCAGTGGGCCATTTTCCTGCGCAATCACGACGAGCTGACGCTCGAAATGGTCACGGATTCCGAGCGCGATTACCTGTGGAATACCTACGCGAGCGATCGCCGCGCGCGCCTTAACCTCGGCATTCGCCGCCGCCTCGCGCCGCTGATGGAGCGCGACCGCCGCCGCATCGAGTTGATCAATTCGCTGCTGTTGTCCATGCCGGGCACGCCCGTTATCTATTACGGCGACGAACTGGGCATGGGCGACAACATCCACCTTGGCGACCGCGACGGTGTGCGCACGCCGATGCAATGGTCGTCGGACCGGAATGGCGGCTTTTCGCGCGCCGATCCTGAGCAACTCGTATTGCCGCCCGTGATGGGTTCGCTTTACGGCTTCGACGCGGTCAACGTCGAAGCGCAAAGCCGCGATCCGCATTCGCTGCTCAACTGGACCCGGCGTATGCTCGCCACGCGTCGCGCGAAACAGACTTTCGGACGCGGCACGATCCGCTTCCTGAAGCCGGAGAATCGCAAGATTCTCGCGTATCTACGTGAGATGCCCAACGAGCCGCCGATCCTTTGCGTCGCGAATCTGTCACGCGCGCCACAAGCGGTGGAACTCGACCTGTCGGAATTTAACGGCTCGGTGCCGATTGAAATGACCGCCGATTCCGTGTTCCCCCCAATCGGCCAGTTGACTTACCTGCTGACGTTCCCGCCGTACGGCTTCCTGTGGTTCATGTTGTGTCCGGGTGGCCAGCGTCCGACCTGGTCGCAGGCGCACCCCGAGCCGTTGCCCGAATTCGTCACGATCGTGATACGCGAAGGTCAGGTCGGTCCGACACCCGAAAACGTGCGGCTGCTCGAATCCGAAGTGCTGCCTTCGTGGTTGAGCCGCCGGCGCTGGTTTGCATCGAAGGATCAGAAGATGCATGCGGTCCGGCTCGCCGCGTTGACCACGATCCCCAACGGAGGCTTCGCCTTCACCGAGATTGAAGCGGACGTCGGCGATCACACCGAACGTTATGTGGTGCCGATCGCAATCACCTGGGGTGGCGAAACGACCACACCGCTGTTCCTTCAACTTGCGTTGGCGCGTGTGCGGCGCGGCCGCAACGTCGGGCATCTGACCGACGCATTTGCGTTGCCGATCTTCGCGCACGGCGTGATGCGCAAGTTGCGCGAACGCGCGGTCATACCGACCGTGCAGAAAAGCGAGATCAGGTTCATTCCAACGGAGCGTTTCGCTGAACTCGAAAATCTCGGCGAACGTCCGGAAATTCGGTGGCTCGCGGCGGAGCAAAGCAACAGTTCGCTCATCATTGCAGACGCTGCGGTACTGAAACTGGTGCGGCGCCTCGTGAGCGGGATTCATCCGGAAGCGGAGATCAGCCGCTATCTGACGCAGCTCGGTTATGCGAACACCGCGCCGCTCTTTGGCGAAGTGGTGCGCGTCGATCCCGAGGGCGTGCCGCATACGCTCGCGATTCTGCAAGGCTATGTCGACAACCAGGGCGATGCCTGGAACTGGTCGCTCGATCATCTGCGCCGCTCGGTGGACGAACTCGCGATCGCCGTCGATACCGACGCGTCATCGACGCCCGACCGCGGCAACGAAACTCTTCTGCTGGAAGGCTACTCGTCGTTGGCCGGCATCATCGGCAGGCGCCTTGGACAGTTGCACGTCGCGCTCGCCTCGCCGACCGACGACCCGGCGTTTGCACCCGAACAGGCGAGTGCCGAGCAAGTGAAGGCATGGGTCGACGGCACACAGTCGATGCTCGCGAGCGCGCTCGACCTGCTCGCGCCGCGCGTCGAACAGATGCTCGATGCGGAGACGAAAGCCCTCGCGAAAAGCCTGGTCGACCGGCGTGCCGCGCTGGTCGAGGCCGTCAACAAACTGGTTTCGCCCGACACGCAAGCGCAGCGGATTCGCATTCACGGCGACTTCCATCTGGGCCAGGTGCTGGTCGCACAGGGCGACGCCTATCTGATCGACTTCGAGGGCGAGCCGGCGCGCTCGCTCGAAGAGCGTCGGCAGAAGTCGAGCCCGCTGCGCGACGTGGCCGGCCTGATGCGCTCGTTGTCGTATGCGAGCGCCGCGGCGCAGTCCACGATGGAAAGCGCACCGCAGCAGACCGCGGATCGCAAACGTTCCCTGTTCGACCGTTTCCGCGTGCAAGCCACGGAAACATTCCTGAAGGAATACCGCGCAGCCACCGCCGAAGCACCGACGCCGCTTGTCGCGCCGGAGGCGGAACAGGCGCTACTCGATCTGTTCCTGATCGAGAAGGCCGCGTACGAAATCCGCTATGAAGCGGCCAACCGTCCGGCATGGCTCAGCTTGCCGGTGCGCGGACTAGCCGCGCTCGCAGGCCGTTTGCTCGGCGACAAAACCACGTCGCACGATTCGTCAACCCAGGCGCAAGACGCCGCCACACCGCCTCATCCGGCCGAGGGCGACTATGAGTGAACACGATCCGGCCGCAGGCCTCCAGCCGCTCGATATGGATGCGCTCGTCGAAGCGCGTCACCCCGATCCTTTCTCGCAGCTCGGCCTGCATCACACGGACAGTGGTCCCGTGGTGCGCGCGCTGTTGCCCAATGCGGCGCACGTCAGCGTGATTTCGCGCGCCGACGGCTCGTTGCTCGGCGAACTTCAGGAGTTGCGTCCGGGCCTTTTTGCGGGTCGCGTGAGCGCGGCGGTGCCGTACCGTCTGCGTATCGACTGGCATGGCACGGAGCAGGAAATCGAGGACACGTATTCGTTCGGCCCCGTTCTCGGCGATGAACCGCTCGGGCGTCTCGCGGGCGGGGATCCTTATGCCGTGCTCGAATGTCTCGGCTCGCGTCCGATGGAAGTGGACGGCGTGCCCGGCGTGCGCTTTGCCGTCTGGGCGCCGAACGCGCGGCGCGTCTCCGTGGTGGGCGACTTCAACGCGTGGGACGGCCGGCGCCATCCGATGCGCCTGCGTCATCAGGCGGGCGTGTGGGAATTGTTCGTGCCGCGGGTCGGGCCGGGCACGCGCTACAAATACGAGCTGCTCGCACGCGACGGCCATCCGCTGCCGCTGAAGGCCGACCCTTGTGCAATGCAGACCGAGAAGCCGCCAGGCACGGCCTCGGTCGTCGCACATGTCGACGAGATCGAACAGTTTCCGTGGAGCGACCACGAATGGATCCAGTCGCGCGGCGAAAAGCAGACGCCGCGCTCGCCGATTTCCATTTACGAGGTGCATGCGGAATCGTGGTTGCGCATCGCCGAAGAAGGTCAGCGCGGCCTGAATTGGGAAGAACTCGCCGAGCGCCTGATTCCCTATGTGAAGACCATGGGATTCACGCACGTGGAGTTCATGCCGGTCGCGGAGCATCCGTTCGGCGGATCGTGGGGCTATCAGCCGCTTGGGCAGTTTGCGCCGTCCGCGCGCTTCGGCAAACCGGAGCAGTTCGCCGCCTTCGTCAACAAGGCGCACGAGGCCGGACTCGGTGTGATTCTCGACTGGGTGCCCGCGCATTTCCCGAACGACGCGCACGGCCTCGTCGAGTTCGACGGCACACCGCTCTACGAACATGCCGACCCGCGCGAGGGCTATCACCAGGACTGGAACACGATGATTTACAACCTCGGCCGCAACGAGGTGAGCGCGTTCCTGGTGGCCTCGGGCCTCGCGTGGCTGAAGCGCTATCACGTGGACGGCCTGCGCGTGGACGCCGTTGCGTCGATGCTTTACCGCGACTATTCGCGCGCCGCCGACGAGTGGGTGCCGAATATTTACGGCGGGCGGGAAAACCTCGAATCGATCGCGTTTCTGAAGCGCCTCAATCATGAGGTAGGTTACGTGCCAGGCGTGCCCGGCGCGATCACCATCGCCGAGGAATCTACCGCCTGGCCAGGCGTGACGGCGCGCGTCGAAGACGGCGGCCTGGGTTTCAACTTCAAATGGAACATGGGCTGGATGCACGACACCCTGCACTACATGCAGGAAGATCCCGTCTATCGGCAGTACCACCATCACAACATGACGTTCGGCATGGTCTACGCGTATTCCGAGCGCTTCGTGCTGCCGCTCTCGCACGATGAAGTGGTGCACGGCAAAGGCTCGCTGCTCGGCAAGATGCCCGGCGACACGTGGCAGAAGTTCGCCAATCTGCGCGCGTATTTCGGCTTCATGTGGACGCACCCTGGCAAGAAGCTGCTTTTCATGGGCGGTGAATTCGGTCAGATCGCGGAATTCAATCATGACGCGTCCCCGCACTGGCATCTTCTCGACGACGCTCATCACCATGGCGTGCAGTGGCTGGTGCGCGACCTGAACCGTTTGTACAGCCACGAACCGGCGCTGCATCTGCTCGACAGCGAGCCAGGCGGCTTCGACTGGCTGGTGGGCGACGACAGCGCCAACAGCGTGTTCGCGTATCGCCGCACGGACGGGGCGGGCCGCGAACTGGTCGTGGTGTGCAACATGACGCCGGTGCCGCGCGTCGGCTACCGCGTCGGCATGCCGCGCGAAGGACGCTGGTCGGAAGTGCTCAATACGGATGCAGGCGTGTACGGCGGCTCGAATATGGGCAACGGCGGTCTTATTCATACCGAGGCGATTCAGAGCCACGGCTGGCCGCATTCGGCCTCCCTGACCTTGCCGCCGCTAGCGACGATCGTGCTGCGAGCCGATTGAGCGGAGACTGACAGGGAACCGGGTGCGATCGGGCGCCGCCCGGTCATGCCGAAGCGAGCGCGCGGCCGCGTGAAAACCGGCCGCGCGCTCGTTGCATGAAGGCCCGCGCTAGCGCTGCATCAAACAGAACAAGGAAGCGGAACCATGTCGCATGCAATGCCCGACCGGCTTCTGCCTGGCTCGCCGTATCCGCTCGGAGCCAGTTGGGACGGCCTTGGCGTCAACTTTGCAGTGTTCTCGGCGAACGCGCAGAAAATCGAGCTTTGCCTGTTCGATCCCACGGGTCGCAAGGAGATCAAGCGCTACCCGCTGCCCGAATGCACTGACGAAGTGTGGCACGGCTATCTGCCTAACGCGCATCCGGGCACCGCTTACGGCTTTCGCGCGCACGGTCCGTATCAGCCGCAGCATGGGCATCGTTTCAATCCGCACAAGCTGCTGCTCGATCCGTACGCGCGCAAGCTCGTCGGCCAGTTCCGCTGGTCGGATGCGTTGTTCGGTTATCGCGTGCATTCGAATCGCGCGGATCTTTCAATCGACCGGCGCGACTCGGCGCCCGCGATGCCCAAATGCGTCGTGATCGACGAAGCGTTCGACTGGTCGCACGACAAGCGCCCTGATGTGCCGTGGGGCGAAACCATTATTTATGAAGCGCATGTGCGCGGCGCGTCGATGCTGCGCCCCGATTTGCGTCAGCATGAACGCGGTACGTTCGCGGCGCTGTCGTCACCGGACTTTATCGAGCATTTGCTGAAGCTCGGTGTGACCGCCGTCGAATTGCTTCCCGTACATGCATTTCTGAACGACCGCTTCCTGGTTGAACGCGGCCTGCGCAACTACTGGGGCTACAACACAGCGGCATTCTTCGCGCCCGAGCCGTCGTATCTCAGCACGCACCGGCTCGACGAAATGCGCATTGCCGTGCGCCAGTTGCACGCGGCCGGCATCGAAGTGATTCTCGACGTGGTGTACAACCACACGTGCGAAGGCAACGAAATGGGCCCGACCGTCTCATGGCGTGGCCTCGACAACGCAAGCTACTACAGGCTGATTCCCGGCGACGAACGGCACCATATCAACGACACCGGCTGCGGCAACACGGTGAATCTGCCGCATCCGCGCGTACTGCAAATGGTGATGGATTCACTGCGCTACTGGTCGACGGCGTTCAATATCGACGGCTTCCGTTTCGATCTCGGCGTAACGCTCGGGCGCGAGCAGCATGGTTTCGATCCGGGCTCGGGCTTCTTCGATGCGCTGCGCCAGGACCCGATCCTCTCGCAGCGCAAACTGATTTCGGAGCCGTGGGACATCGGTCCGGGCGGTTATCAGCTTGGCAATCATCCACCGGGTTTTGGCGAATGGAACGACCGTTTCCGCGATACCGTGCGCCGTTTCTGGCGTGGCGACGCGGGCCTGCGGCCGGATCTCGCAGCGCGCCTGACCGGTTCTGCCGATTTCTTCAACCGGCGTTTCAGGAAGCCGTGGGCGTCGATCAATTTCGTCGCGTCGCATGACGGTTTTACGCTTGCCGACATTACTGCGTATGAGCACAAGCACAACGAGGCGAATCGCGAAGGCAACAACGACGGTCACAACGAGAATTGCAGCAGCAACTGGGGCGTGGAAGGACCGACCGACGACCCGGCGATTCTCGAAACCCGAAAACGCGTGGCGCGCTCGATGATGGCCACGCTGCTCGTCGCACTCGGCACGCCGATGATGCTCGCTGGCGACGAATTGTTGCGCACGCAGAACGGTAACAACAATGCGTACTGCCAGGATAACGAATTGTCCTGGATCAACTGGGAAGCCGCGCAAGCGCCGGACGGCCGCCAGATGACCGAATTCGTGGCGCGCGTGATCGCGCTGCGCAAACGGCATCCGCTGCTGCGCGAAACGCGTTTTCTGTTTGGCGACCGTGAAGTGTTGCCGGGGCTTTTCGACATCGGCTGGTTCGACGAGAAAGGCGATCCTCTGACGATCGAAGCCTGGCAGGATCCGGAAGGACGCGCATTCACATTGCGGCGCGCAGGTCCGGGCCTGAATGGCGAAACGGAAGTATTGTTGATGATGCTCAACGCGAGCGCGGAAGGGCTGCGTTTTACGCCCCCTGCGCCGCACCTGGAATGGCACGTGCTGTTAGACACTGCGGATACGGAAAGCGCGCCGCACCGGCTCGCCGCGTTGGATATCGAAGTCGCGGCGCATGGCCTCGTGATACTGGCCGCGCAACCGGTCGGCGAGGCCGACTGGCAAGCGGGCTGGATAGCCGGCGCGCAGCATGGGCCACGTCTGTTGACTGCCCTGCCGCCCGATCCCGGCGAGCATCCGCCGACGAGCGACTCGTCGCCGACCACGTAGATCGCGGCGGCGATGCCGCCAACGGCGTGTGAGCAATCCGACAGCAAAACCGAATGGTGAAGAGTCATGTCAGAAAATCCAATCGACCCACACGCGCATCATTACGCTCATTGCCTGCCGTTTGGCGCGCAATTGCTGGGTCCCAAAGGGACGAGCCCACGCACACGGTTTCGTTTCTGGGCGCCGTCGTGCAAAAGCGTTCAGGTTGAAATCGAGAACGGCCCCGCGATAGGCGCGCATGAAATGACGCCGGCGGGAAACGGCTGGTTCGAAGCGAGCGTGGAAAGCGGCGCGGGCACGCTGTATCGCTTCCGTCTGGACGACGGCAATGCGGTGCCCGATCCGGCGTCGCGCTTCCAGCCGCAAGACGTACATGGCCCGAGCGAAGTCATCGACCCGCGCGCGTATCGTTGGGAACATACGGACTGGCATGGCCGTCCGTGGGAAGAAACGGTGTTGTACGAGCTGCATGTCGGCGCAATGGGCGGCTATGCAGGCGTGCAGAAGCGCTTGCCGGCGCTCGCTGCGCTTGGCGTGACCGCCATCGAACTGATGCCGTTGAACGATTTTCCCGGCAAGCACAACTGGGGCTATGACGGCGTGCTGCCGTACGCGCCCGACTCCGCTTACGGCCGTCCCGAAGAACTCAAAGCGCTGATCGACGCCGCCCACGGTCTCGGCCTGATGGTGTTTCTCGACGTGGTCTACAACCACTTCGGACCTGACGGCAACTACCTGCATGAATACGCGCGGTCGTTTTTCCGCGAAGGCACGCATACGCCGTGGGGCCCGGCAATCGACTTCGACCGCACTGAAGTCAGCGATTTCTTTACGGACAACGCCATCTACTGGATCAACGAATATCGCATTGACGGGTTGCGTTTCGACGCCGTCCACGCCATCGACAATCACGCATGGCTGCGCGAGCTTTCCGATCATATCCGCGCGCACGTCCAGCATGGCCGCCACGTGCATCTCGTGCTCGAAAACGAGCACAACAGCGCGAGCCTGCTCGAGACGCACTTCGACGCTCAATGGAACGACGACGCGCACAACACGCTGCACGTGCTGCTGACCGGCGAAACCGAAGGCTATTACCACGCCTACGAAGATCAGCCGATTCGCCGTCTCGCGCGCGTGCTGTCCGAAGGTTTTGCGTATCAAGGCGATCCGTCGCCGATTCATGACGGTGCGCCGCGCGGCGAATCGAGCGGGCATCTGCCGCCGACGTCGTTCGTCATGTTCCTGCAGAACCACGATCAGATCGGCAATCGCGCATTCGGGGAGCGCCTGCGCAAGCTGACCTCGGACGACGCATTGCGCGCGGCGACGGGGTTGCTGCTGCTGTCGCCGCAAATTCCGCTTTTGTTCATGGACGAAGAGTACGGCTCCACGCAGCCGTTCCTGTTCTTCACCGACTACACCGGCGATCTCGCCGACGCCGTGCGTGAAGGACGCCGCCGCGAGTTCGCGCGCTTCTCGTCGTTCAGCGATGAGAAACGCCGTGCGCAAATTCCCGATCCGAACGACGCCGGGACGTTCGCCGCATCGTCGCCGCCGGAGACCGCTACGGCATCCGCGCAGGACGACGAAGCGAAAGACCGGCTGGACTGGATGCACTTCTACAAGTCCGCGCTAGCGGTACGCGCCAAACTGATTACGCCGCGACTGAAACACGGCAAGGCACTCGGCGCAACGGTGCTCACCGACGAGAACGGCGCTGACGCGAACGCGTTGATTGCGCGCTGGAAACTCGGCGACGGCGAGACGTTGTCGTTCGCGCTCAACTTGTCGAAGCAGAGTGTGCCGTTCAACGACGTGCCCGCGGGCAAGGTCATTTTCGAAACGCCGCCGCGCGTGCGCGAACAGATCGATGCGAACGTGTTGCCGCCGAATGCGTTCGTCGCATGGCTGACGGGCGACATCAACGACTACGCGAGCGGTCACGATGCGCGCGTTGTCGGCAAAGAGGAGCGCCGCACGTGAGTACCCGACGCCCTAACGACACGATAGCCACACTTGCGACGCGCGCCGGCTTCGAGGTGGAGTGGGAAGACGCGCATCGCAAGGTGCATCGTGTGCCCGAGAACACGCTTGCAGTGCTGCTGGAACGGATGGGCTTGCCATGCGGCAATGCCACGCAGATCCGCCAGAGCGCCGCCGCGCTCGAAGCCGAACTGTCGGGCCGCAAGCTGCCGCCGCTCATGACCGCGGAAGTCGGGCGCGGCATAGCATTGCCTGCGTCGGCGCTGAAGTCGGGCAGCCACTACCGGATCGAGCTGGAGAGCGGCTCGATCATCGACGGACGCTTTACCGCGCCCAAAGGCGAGCAGGCTTTGCTCGCGCCGATCGACGAACCCGGCTATCACACGCTCGTGATTCACGAACAGCGCGTCACGCTCGCGGTCGCGCCGTCGCGTTGCTATACCGTCGACGACGCGTGGCGCGCCTTGCGCAACGACGACGGCGGTGACGACGCCAGGACTCCGCCGCTATGGGGCATCGCCGCGCAGCTGTACGGCCTGCGACGCACGGGCGATGGAGGCATTGGCGATTATTCGGCGCTCTCGCAATTTGCGACGCAAAGCGCGAAGCACGGCGTGCATGCGCTTGCCGTCAGCCCGACGCACGCCATGTTCAGCGCGGAGCCGAATCGCTTCAGCCCGTATTCGCCGTCGTCGCGTTTGTGGCTGAACGTCACGCACATAGATCCGGCCGCCGTGTTCGGAGCAGACGCTGCACGCGCCGCGATGGAGTCCGCGCAAGCCACCGACGCGTGGACGCAACTCGAAGCCTTGCCGCTGATCGACTGGCCGAACGCCGTGGTGCTGAAGCTGAAAGTCTTGCGCGCGCTGTTCGAGAATTTCTGCAGCCAGGAACGTGCGCAAGGCGGCAAGCAGGACACGCCACGCGCACTGGAATTTCACGGATTCTGCGAACGCGCGGGACGTGCGCTCGAAGACCACGCGCGTTTCGAAGCGCTACAGGCAGCGCAACTCGCACAAGGCGGCCACGGTCATTGGCGAAACTGGCCTGAGGCCTTGCGCGATCCGCGCAGTCCCGAAGTCGATGCGTTCGCCGAAGCGAATCGCCATGAAGTCGACTTCCATCTGTTCCTGCAATGGCTCGCGGCCAAGGGGTTGTCGCACGCGCAGCACGCAGCGCGCGAGGCAGGCATGGCCGTCGGGCTGATCGCCGACCTCGCGGTGGGATGCGACAGCGCCGGCAGCCATGCATGGTCGTATCGCGACGACATGCTGCAAGGCGTGTCTGTCGGCGCACCGCCCGACCTGTTCAATCAGGCCGGTCAGAGCTGGGGACTCACCACCTTCTCACCGCGCGCGATGCGCACGCAAGGCTTCTCGGCTTTCATCGACATGTTGCGCGCCGCATTCGCGCATGCCGGCGGCATTCGCATCGATCACATTCTCGGTTTGCGGCGTCTGTGGCTCGTGCCCGAAGGCGAAAGCGCGCGCGACGGCGCTTATCTGCGCTATCCGCTCGAAGACCTCTTGCGTCTTATCGCGCTCGAATCGTGGCGGCATCGCGCGATTGTGATCGGCGAAGATCTCGGGACCGTGCCGCCCGGCTTCCGCGAACGCCTCGACGATCATGGCATTGCCGGCATCCGCGTGCTGTGGTTCGAGCGTGACGAAGACGGCACCGGCTTCAAGCCGCCGCAGTCCTGGGACCGCAACGCGGTCGGCACGACCACGACTCACGATCTGCCGACCGTCGCCGGTTGGTGGCGCGGCAGCGACATTACGTGGCGCAACAAGATTGGGCAGACGACGGCGCGCGCCGACGGCCGCGATCCGGAAGAAGCGGCGCAGGAAGAGCGCGCGAGCGACCGCGCCGAATTGTGGCGCGCGTTCCAGCAAGCCGGCGTCGCCGCGCCCGATGTCGAAGCGCCGCCGCCCGAGAGCCCGCCCGTCGATGAAGCCCTCGCATTCGTTGCGGCGACGCCGAGCCCGCTCGTCACATTTCCGCTTGAAGACCTGCTCGGTCAGACCGACCAGCCGAACCTGCCGGGTTCGATCGACGAGCATCCGAACTGGCGCCGTCGCGGGAATCTGTCTGTAGACGAGATGTTTGAAGACGACAATTTCTGCGACCGCCTTCTCGCCGTCGATCGGGCCCGCAGCACCGCGACCGTTTCTAATCCATCAGCCAACACTTCTTCGGGGCCTGACACGCCATGACCGTCCCGCGCTCCACTCTTCGCCTCCAGTTTCACCGGGGCTTTACGTTCGACGACGCCGCGAAGCACGTCGACTACTTCGCGGCGCTCGGCATTAGCCATGTGTACGCGTCGCCCATTACCACGGCCGAGCCAGGCTCGATGCACGGCTACGACACCGTCGATTACACCCAGGTCAGCGCCGAATGCGGCGGCGAGGCAGGCTTGAAGCGCCTCGTCGACAAACTCCACGCGCGCGACATGGGCCTTATCGTCGACATGGTGCCGAACCATATGGGCGTCGGCGGATCGAGCAACGCGTGGTGGCTCGATATCCTTGAATGGGGGCGACATAGCGCCTATGCACGTCACTTCGATGTCGACTGGCATTCGCCCGATCCGGCTTTGCGCGGCAAGGTGTTGCTGCCGACACTCGGCGGCCCGTATGGCGATGAACTCGCGTCGGGCCGTATCGCGTTGCACTTCGCGGCCGATAGCGGACGCTTTTATGTCGGCTACGGGCCGCACGTCTTTCCGGTGTGTCCGACCGACTACGCGTCGATTCTGCAGAGCGCCGACCGCGCCGATCTCAGCGCACTCGCCGAACGCTTCCATGGACTGACGACGCAGCCCGCGGATCAGCCGCGCGCCGCCGAAGGGCGCGACGCTTTGCGTGAGTTCGTCGCGCAAAACGGCAAGTCGGCAATCGATTCCGTGATCCAGACGTATTCCCCCGAAGATCCGGTCACGCGCGACCGCCTGCATCGGCTGCTCGAGCGTCAGCACTTCCGTCTCGCGTGGTGGCGCACCGCCGCGGACGAAGTCAACTGGCGGCGCTTCTTCGATATTTCGACGCTCGCCGCGGTGCGCGCCGAGCGGCCGGAAGTATTCGAAGCTGCGCATGCGCTGGTCTTTCGCCTGTATCAAGAAGGCACGATCGACGGTTTGCGGATCGACCACGTCGATGGACTCGCCGAGCCTCGCGAGTACTGTCAGCGGCTGCGGCAACGTCTGACAGAGTTACGCGACACCACGCCGTATGTAGTCGTCGAAAAGATTCTTGCGCGCGGCGAACCGCTGCGCGACGACTGGCCGGTGGACGGGACCACCGGCTACGACTTCATGAACGATGTGGGCGCGTTGTTGCACGACCCGGCGGGCGCAGAGCCGCTTGCGCAGGCGTGGACCGAACTCACGGGACGCAGCGCGAATTTTGCGGACGAAGCACTCGTCGCACGGCGCAAGGTTCTTGCGGAAAATCTTTCGGCGGAACTCGACCGCGCGGCGCGAGCGCTGCATCGCATTGCGCGCGACTCGCTCGCCACGCGCGATTACACCTTCACGACATTGCGCCGGGTGCTGACCGAACTGGTCGTGCATTTTCCGGTGTACCGCATTTATCCGCAAAACGGTCTACGCAGTGCCGCCGACAATGTGTTTTTCGAGCAGGCGCTGGCCGGCGCGCGCGCGACGCTTTCTCGCGCCGATCATGGCGTGCTCGAGCGCGTCAATGCATGGCTCGGCGGCAGCGTGGACGAGGCGCCCGCCGGGCGTCATGGCCAGCCTCAGCAAGGGCAGAACGGTGCACCGCCGAACCATGCGGGTTCGGCTCGGCGCACCGCGCAGACGCTGTTCTCGCAGTTGACTGCACCGGTTGCGGCGAAGGCCGTCGAAGATACCGCGTGCTATCGCTACGGGCGGCTGTTGTCGCGTAACGAGGTGGGTGCCGATCCGGGAGAATTTGCGTTGTCGGTCGAGCAGTTTCATGCGGGCAATGTCGAGCGCTCGCAGCGCTTTCCTTACGCGATGCTCGCAACAGCGACCCACGATCACAAGCGCGGCGAAGACGTGCGCGCACGGCTCGCGGTACTCAGCGAGATCGCGCACGAGTGGAGCGCGACCTCGCGTGCATGGTCGACGTTGAATGCGCCGCACCGGCGTTCGCCTGAAGGCTCGCCGATCAGCAGCGTTGCACAGGACACTAGCTACGACTGGGCGCCCGGCCCCGCCGCTGAAGCGATGCTGTATCAGACGCTGGTCGGTTGCTGGCCACCGGACCTGAAGCCGGACGACGAAGCGGGCGTCAAGGCATTGGCTGAGCGCGTCGCGCAATGGCAACTCAAAGCACTGCGCGAAGCCAAGCTGCAGACCAACTGGTTCGCACCCGACGAAGCGTATGAAGCCGGTTGCCGCGACTTCCTGTTCGACATCATGGCGCCGCAGCGGCGCGACGGCTTCCTCAAGGAGTTGGCCGCGTTCGTCGCACGGATTTCACGCGCCGGCGCGGTCAACAGTTTGCAGCAGACTGTCTTGCGGCTCGCATCGCCTGGGATTCCGGATCTTTATCAAGGTACCGAGTTGTGGGACTTTAGTCTCGTCGATCCGGACAATCGCCGGCCCGTCGATTTCGAGCAGCGTGCGAGCTGGCTTGCCCAGGCGCCGCCTTCGGAGTTTCTGTCGACGTGGCGTAATGGACGTGTGAAGCTCGCCGTCGTGCAGCGAGTGCTTGCATTGCGTGCGCATCTGCCGGAGTTGCTGAGCCAGGGCACGTACCTGCCGCTAACCGTGCGGGGCGCGCATGCGTCGAATGTGATTGCATTCGCGCGGCGACATGGGAATGCGTGGGCCGTCGTCATAGCGAGCCGGCTCGCGGCCGGCTTGCTCGGCGAAGAAGGCGATCTGCCGATGGTCGATCCGGAGAAATGGCAAGACACGGCGGTCGAGATGCCGGCGGATCTGTCAGCGCGAGCGTTATTCGACTGGCTGAGTCCGGCTGCGCCGAAGGTCGATGAAAACGGTTTGCTGTATTTGCGCGATGCCCTTGCGGCAATGCCGATTGCAGTGCTCGTCGAGGACGGCGTGCCGCGCAATTGAGAGCGGGCGTGATTGCGGGCGTGATTGCCGGCTTGCCGAACCGGAACGAAGGCGGTGTTGGAGTCGTGAGACTCTAGCCGCCTTCGTCGTCGAAGACCTTGGGGTACACGCGCACCAGCACGATGCGCGGACCCTTCATCTTTTTCACGACGACGTCGAAGCGATCGAATTCGACTCGCTGCCCTTCTGTAGGCAGATCGTTGAGCGCCTGAATGACGAGCCCGCCAACCGATTCGGCCTTGCCTTCATCGATGTCGATACCCAGCGCGCGCTCCAGCGACACGACCGGCAAGCTGCCCTTGCCCATCAACGTGCCGTCGTCCATGCGAGTCCAGTCGGCGTCGCCCTGACGGAATTCGTCGTGAATCTGGCCGACCAGCGCGCCGAGCAGGTTGTCGAGCGTGAGGAAACCGATAGGCTTCGAGTTCTTGTGACCGACCAGCGCGAAGTGCGGCGCACCCTTGCGGAAGCGGCGAAACAGTTCGAGCGCCGGCATTTCCGGCTTGACGTATTGAACGGGGCGCGCGTACTGCGAGAGATCGTCGAGCGTACTGCCGGCGTGGCGGGCCAGCAGCAGGTCCTTCAAATGGATCATGCCGGCTACGCGCTCGCCTGAGGCGTCCTCGAACAATGGGTAGCGGCTAAAGCGATGCCGCGCCACAACCTGCATGTTCTCGCGCAGTGGCAAGTCGAGCCGCAAGCCGATCATTTCATACGACGGCCGCATCAGGTCGGACACCGTCATGCGCGAAAAGTCCAGCGAATGCGCAATGGTGTTCCACTCGTCCTGGCTATACGCGTCTTCCGGCGCGCCGCGTTCCGATGCAACGTTGGTGCGGCGGCTGCGCAGAATCAGCTTCAGCTCGTCGGTGGAGTAGTGGGAGTCGTGTGCATGGTCGGCGTTCAGACCGGCGAGCCTCAGCACCGCATTGGCACTTGTGTTGAGCACCCAGATGGCCGGATACATTGCCCAATAAAAGCCGTACAGCGGCGTGGCGGCCCACAGAGAAACCTTCTCCGCTTCGCGAATTGCGAGCGACTTCGGCGCAAGTTCTCCCACCACGATATGCAGAAACGAAATACACGAAAACGCGAAGAAAAGCGAAATGCCGTGGATCAGTTTCTCGGATTCCACGCCGGCAAGGCTGAAAAGCGGCGTGAGCAGTTCGGCAAACGCAGGCTCGCCGATCCAGCCCAGGCCGAGCGACGCGAGCGTAATGCCCAACTGACAGGCCGACAGATAAGCGTCGAGGCGGCCATGCACCTTGGCGAGCAGACGTCCGCGCATGCCGTGCCTTTCGGCGAGGCTCTGCACGCGCGTCTGCCGCAGTTTGACCAGGCCGAATTCGGCCGCAACAAAGAAACCGTTCAGGGCGACGAGAAACAACGCACCGATAAGGGCGACAACCTGGATCAAAGCGGAGGGCTCCGGCGACAAAAGTTGTCAGTATAGAGGTTGAAAGCTCGCCGAAAAGTTAATCGCGAACAACACGTGCAAGGGCGCGGCCGTTCATCGGGGCGACGACGCGCTCAACGGAACACGCAAAGCGAGCGTGGCCGGCGCGGTTTCAGTGGCGTCATGCTGGTCGAAGCTGCCGCCGTGCGCCTGCGCGACACGCTTGCAGAGCGCAAGTACCCATGCGATGCGGTTAGCTTCCCGCGTTTCCCGGGCCTGCTTGCGCGCGAACGCTTCGAGCACATGAGGCAGCGACGGATCGTCCAGTGCGGCGCTCGTCTGGTACGTGACAGCCGCATGCCAGCTGGTCGCATCCGCGCGCGATTCCAGCGTGATAGTCGCGTCTTCTGCGCTGGATTCGACGGCAAACGTGAGCATCAGCCACAGCGCGGCGGCAAGACGCTCGCGATCGCCATTCAGTTGCTCGGTGGCGAGCTGCGAGTTGATTGCGATCTCCACGCGCCGCGAACGCGCGAGTGCCGAGCGTACCTCTTCGGCGGTTTCATCGAGCAGCGGATGAAGCGGGAACGGCTCATAAACGAGCGCGAGCGTTTTGGTCTCGGCGCGCGTGGCGTCGACGATCGTTTCGAGCAGCTTGACCTGCTGGTCCACGCCATTGCGGATGCCGGTGACCGCGCGCTGCGAATTGGGATCGTTGGCGTCGAGCTTGCGTTCGAGCACGTAAGCCCAGCTATGGATAGCGTTCAACGGACCACGCAGATCGTGCGATACCAGCGAGAGCACGTGGTCGCGCATGAACAGCGCGGTTTCAGCGCGCAAATGCGCGGTGCGTTCGGATACGGCGAAGCCGGAAGTCACCGGTTGTGCGCCAGCGGATCCGGTTGAAGACGTTGTCACGATCGACCTCTCTGGCAATGCATCATGATTGGGGAGCCCCATTATAGGCATGCCGCCGGGCGTCACCACCCTGGCCGGATGGACGGCTGGAACGCAATCGTCGTGCCACGCGGCATTGTTCGACCGCACCACGTCAACGCGCCTACAATGTCGGTTTCACGTTTTTGAACTGAGGAGCGACATATGTCGACTGTGACTACCGAATCCGGCTTGAAGTATGAAGACATCGTTGAAGGAACGGGCGCGGAAGCGGTTGCTGGCAAGACCGTCAGCGTGCACTACACCGGCTGGCTGACCGATGGCCAGAAGTTCGACTCGAGCAAGGACCGCAATGATCCGTTTGCGTTCGTGCTGGGCGGCGGCATGGTCATCAAGGGCTGGGACGAAGGCGTGCAAGGCATGAAGGTCGGCGGAACGCGCAAGCTGACCATTCCGCCGCAACTCGGCTACGGCGTGCGTGGCGCAGGCGGCGTGATTCCGCCCAACGCGACGCTCGTGTTCGAAGTCGAATTGCTCGACGTCTAAATCGTCGTTGCTGTTCGCCATGGCGCCTTTCCGATGACGCACGCCGTTGTTACCGCACCGAGCGTTTCGCTGCGCCGCTTCGAGGCGGCGCAAGCGTCGGACGTGCACGACTTTCACCAGGTCGTACTCGGGCTCCATGGCGCGATGGTGATGTCGGTGGACGGTGTCGCGCAACGCATCGACGCACACTGCGCCTGGCTCATTCCCGCGGGCGCGCGGCACGATTACGCGGGCCTCGGCGAGAACCGGCAGCTGGTGCTGGATCTTCCGGCTACGACGCTCGCTGTGCCCGAGCGTCTGTTTGACCGTGCGCGAGCCGTCGCCGTCGACGCGCCGCTTACCGAACTTATTCAGCGCATTGCGTCGCGGGCCGCGAACGGTGCGCCGGCGGACGATCTCGACGCCCGTCGTTTCCATTGGGATGCTGCCGCACGTCTGGGCGCGGCGCTGGTGGCGGGCGCGGCGATGAAATGCACCGACGCCGACGCGCCGGCCGCGGGACTCGACTTCGCGAGAATCGACCGCTGGCTGCGCGCGCATTTATCAGAGCCGCTACGTATCGCCGATCTCGCCGCGCATTGCGGCTTCGGCATGCGGCGGTTCCACCAGCTTTTTATCGAAGCGTTCGGCGAAACGCCGCATCGCTATTTGCAGCGGCTGCGGCTCGATACGTCGCTCACGCTACTCGCCGATCCGCGGCTTTCGCTGACCGACATTGCGTTGGACATCGGCTTCGGCGATCAAAGCGCTTATACGCACGCGTTCACGCGACGGTTTGGTCTCGCGCCCGGTCAATGGCGCGCGTTGCGGCATTGAGCATCGCGCAGTTGAGCGTTGACCAATGACGCGGTGACACGCCAAGCTTTGGGGCATGAAAAAGGCGCGCTGACCGACCATCTCAGCGCGCCATGTACCACTCTTTTCGATAACGCAGACTGCCTCAGCCTGCCAGACCGCGCTCCAGATCGGCGCGGATATCCGCTGCGTTTTCCAGCCCCACGGCGAGTCGAATCAACCCTTCCGTAATGCCTGCAGCAGCGCGCGCTTCGGGCGTCACGCGGCCATGGGTTGTCGTCGCCGGATGGGTGATAGTCGTGCGTGTGTCGCCGAGATTGCCGGTGATCGAGCAGATTTTCGTGCTGTCGATTACGCGCCAGGCGTTCGCTCGCATCTGTTCCGGCGTGTCGCCCTTCAACTCGAACGAGACGATCGCGCCGCCCGCCTTCTGCTGACGCATGGCCAGCGCGTGTTGCGGATGCGATTCGAGGCCAGGATAAAACACGCGCTTTACGGAGGGATGGTCATCGAGCCAGCGTGCAATTTCGAGCGCGTTCGCCGACTGCTTTTCGACGCGCAGCGACAGCGTTTCCATGCCCTTGAGCAACACCCATGCATTGAAGGCGGACAAGGTCGGCCCGGCGCTCCGCACGAACGGAAACACCTTTTCCATGATGAACTTCTTCGAGCCGACCAGCGCGCCGCCCAGCACTCGCCCCTGGCCGTCGAGGAACTTGGTGGCCGAATGCATGACGACGTCGGCGCCAAGCTTCAGCGGCTGTTGCAAGGCCGGGCTGCAGAAACAGTTGTCGACCACGAACAACGCATTGGCGGCTTTGGCGATCTTGCTGATGGCTTCAATGTCGGCAACCTCGGTCAGCGGATTCGACGGCGTTTCGAGGAAGAACATCTTCGTCTCCGGACGCACGGCGTTTTTCCACGCGTCCAGATTCGTCGGATCGACAAACGTGGTGGTAATGCCGAACTTGCTGAAAATCTGCGAGAACATGCCGAGCGTGGAACCGAACAACGCCTGCGAACTGACCAGGTGGTCGCCCGCTTGCAGCGTGGACATCACGACGGACATGATCGCCGCCATGCCGGAAGCAGTCGCCATGCACGCTTCGCCGCCTTCGAGCGCGGCCAGACGGTCCTGGAACATCGAGACGGTCGGGTTGGTGAAGCGCGAATACGTGTAATAGTCCTCGGAATTCTTGAAGCGCTCGGCGGCGTCCGCGGCGCTCGCGAAGACGAAGCTCGACGTCAGGAATATCGCTTCCGAATGCTCGTTGAAGTCGCTGCGCACCGTGCCCGAGCGGACTGCCAGCGTATCGAAGTTCAGGGAGTCGTCCATGTTCGTTGTGGTTTCCAATGTTCCATGACTGCATTCGGTGCGCGGCTAGTATGCGGTTGTATGCAGCGAAACCGCGGCCGAACGGCAGCAACAAAAAAGCCCGCTTCTGTGCCGGCGCTTTTGCGTCGGTACAAGCGGGCTTCATATGCGGGGGAAAGCTGGAGCGGAGGCGGATGGTTGCGGCTTGTCCACCATTCGCTTTAGCTGTTTTGGGTTGCCCCGCGTCCGCAAGCTGAGATCAAATCGACGCAAGCTGCCATGCTAACACGCTCGCGGCGCGGCGTGCAGCGAGGCGCGCCATGCCGCGAACGCCAGCTCTGAACTCAGCCCACCGACAACTGCAAATGCAGCTGCGAGCGCGCTGGGCCGCCACCGTCGATCGCTTCGCTCGCGGCGTCGCGATCCGACTGCGAAGACGGTGCGAGACGCGCGGTTTCGATGCGGTCGAGATACTCCGTGGTCACGTCGCCGGTCACGTAGTTGCCGTCGAAACACGACGCCTCGAATTCCTTCAGCGCCGGATTGATGTCACGAACGGCCTGCTTGAGCGCGTCGACGTCCTGATAGACGAGATGGTCCGCGCCGATCATGCGTGCCACTTCTTCGTCCGAGCGGCCATGAGCGACGAGTTCGCCGCGCGTCGGCATGTCGATACCGTAGACGTTCGGGAATTTCACCGGCGGCGCGGCCGAAGCAAAAATCACCTTGTTCGCGCCGGCATCGCGCGCCATCTGCACGATTTCATGCGAGGTGGTGCCGCGCACGATCGAGTCGTCCACGATCAGCACGTTTTTGCCCTTGAACTCGATGCCCATGGCGTTCAGCTTCTGGCGCACCGACTTCTTGCGCACGGCCTGGCCCGGCATGATGAACGTGCGGCCGACATAACGGTTCTTGAAGAAACCTTCGCGATACTCCACGCCCAGCTTCTTCGCGACCTGCATCGCGGCCGGACGGGACGAGTCGGGAATCGGCATCACGACGTCGATTGCGACGTCAGGCAGCTCGCGCCGGATCTTCTCGGCGAGATAGTCACCCATGCGCAGACGCACGTTGTAGACCGGCACGCCGTCGAGCACCGAATCCGGACGCGCCAGATACACGAGCTCGAAAATGCACGGGTTCAAGCTGGGGTTCGTCGCGCACTGCTGCGAATGCAGATTGCCTTCGATGTCGATGAAAATCGCTTCGCCCGGCGCGATATCACGCACGAATTCAAAACCGATACCTTCAATCGCCACCGACTCCGACGCGAGAATCCATTCGACGCCTTCCGCCGTTTCCTGCTTGCCGAGGCAAAGCGGGCGAATGCCGAACGGATCGCGGAAGCCGAGCAGGCCGTAGCCGGCGATCAGCGAAACGATCGCATACGAACCGCGCACCCGGCGATGCACACCCGACACGGCCTTGAAGAGCGCAGCCGGATCCAGTTGCAGGCCCGAGCTCGAAAGCTGCAATTCGTGCGCGAGCACGTTGAGCATGACTTCCGTGTCGGAATTCGTGTTGATGTGGCGGCGATCGATGCGGAACATCTCATCTTTCAGCTGCTGCCAGTTGGTCAGATTGCCGTTGTGCGCGAGGATGATGCCGAACGGCGCGTTCACGTAGAACGGCTGGGCTTCTTCTTCGCTCGACGCCGAGCCGGCGGTCGGGTAGCGCACCTGGCCGATGCCGGTGTTGCCCGGCAGGCTGCGCATGTTGCGCGTGCGGAACACGTCGCGCACCATGCCGTTGGCCTTGTGCATGTGGAAATTGCTGCCGTTCGCCGTGGCGATGCCGGCGGCGTCCTGACCGCGGTGCTGCAGCAGCAGCAGGCTGTCATAGATCAGCTGGTTGACCGGAGAATGGGAAACTACGCCTACGATGCCGCACATGGCATGTCCTTCAAAGGTACGAAATTCGTCAGAGCGGCCGGTGCCTCGCAAGCGCACGATATGACGCGCGGGTTCGCGACATGATGTAGAGGCAGCCGGTTTGAGCCGGATTCCTGCGGCGTTCCTTAGACACTCGTTTGCTCGTCACACGCGGACGTAGGCAGCGAGCGTCTCCGGAAGCAGCGGTTTCATTACGTGCACGCCCTCTACCGCATATGGCCGCAGCAAGGCGTTGCGCCAGAATTCCTGTTGAGGCAATTCGGTCAAGCCTGCGAGGGCGACCAGAATCAGCACCAGAACGACCCCACGCACGAGGCCGAACATCAAACCGAGCGAGCGGTCCACGCCGCTCAGGCCGGTAGCCTGCACGATGCGGCCAAGCAGCGCGTTCAGCACGCTCGCCACCAGCACCACACCGATCGCCACCAACGCGAAGGCCAGCAGCCACTGTGTCAACGCGCCGCCCGGCCACGTGGACGGGATATACGGCACGACATAACCGACGAAGCGGCAAGCAATGAAAAACGCCGCAATCCAGCCGATGAGGCCGAACACCTCGGACAAAAACCCGCGCCACGTGCCGCGCAAGGCCGACAAACCGATCACCGCCATTACAGCGTAGTCGAAGGCAGTGAACATCGCTCGCTTACTGTGCAGCGCCGTTGTTCGCGCCCGACGACAGGCCGGCCTCACGAACCTTTGCAATTGCGGCACTTGCCGCTGCCCGGTCCGCGAACGGGCCGGCACGCAAAAGTGTGAGCGTTGTGCCGTCAGCCTGTTTCCGATGTTCGGTATATGCGGGCACTCCGGCCGCTTTCAACTTGGTTGCCCAACTGCGCGCATTCGCTTCGTTGGCAAAAGCGCCGAGCTGCACAGCGAAACGGCTGCCTGGCGGCGACGCCGGCGTGCCCGAATTCGCGTCCGTATTGGCGACGGCGTTGGATTCCTCCGCCGATGGCGCGGCGGACGTTGCATTGCTGCGCGGTGCGGGCTTGCTGGCCGGCTTCGCGGCAACGGCTGGCGCCGCGGTGGCTGGCGCAGGTGCAGGCGCGGCGTTGGCGGCAACGGCGGGTGCCTGCGGCTTCACAGCCGGCTTGGCGGCGGGCGCAGGATTCGCGCTCGCTTCCGCCGGCTTGGCGTCCTGCTTTGCTTCCTGCGTGGCGTTCTTCTTTGCGCCGCCTGACTGCGTTTGCGCAGACGAAGTAGCGGGCGCGAGGCCCGAAGCCGCGAGCGCTGAGTCGGGCGTCGGATTGTCCGGCGCTACGCCAGCCTGAGTGTCTTCCTCGCGCCGCGCGAGCTTGGGCGCCGGGCGACTCGGAATGTCGATGGAGATGTCGTCTGTGACAGGCTTCGGATGCGAGTCGAGCACCATGGGCAGCACGACCACGGCCGCGACGACCATTGCGATTGCACCAACCAGCCGACGCCGCGCGCGCTGCTTTTCGGGCAACGTGGGGTCGAGCAGCATCGCATCGGCGTCGACGGTGCGCTCCGTGCGGCGGGTTCGCCGCTCCACGCGCTCGCTACGGGCAGCCCGGGTGGAACTGGTGTTTGCGTCGCGCCGGCTGGGCGCGTCGTCTTTCTTGCCGAACGAGAAAATTCCCATGAATCGCTTGGTTCGAGCGTGGCGCCCGTTCAGTGTTGCTGCGATTTACGGTAGGCCATAACGCCGGCTACCGTATAGAAACTGCCGAAAACCACGATTCTATCATTCTCTGACGCCCGCTTTAGCGCATCTTGGTACGCCTCGGCTGGCGTGGCGTAGCGCGTCACGGTGCTGTCGGCGCTGTCGCCCACGCCTTGCGCGTGCAAGGCGGCTTCCAGTTCTTCCGCCGATGCCGCTCGCGGCGTCGGCAAATCGGTCACACACCAGTGGTCGATCTCGCCCTTCAGGTGCGCGAGCACGCCGGCAATATCCTTATCGCCCATCATGCCGAACACGCCGTACGTGTACGGAAAAAAGCCCATATTGCCGAGATTCTGGCTCAGCACGGCGGCCGCATGCGGATTGTGGCCGACGTCCAGCACGACTGCCGGTTTGCCCGGCAGGACCTGGAAACGTCCGGGCAATTCGACGTTCGCGAGACCGAGCCGGATGTCCTGGGCCGAGACCGGCAGACGGTCGCGGAGTGCCTCCAGCCCGGCCAGCGCCGCGGAGGTATTGATCAACTGATTCGCGCCGCGCAGCGCCGGATAGGCGAGCGCGGACCGCCGCAGCGTAGGGCCGACGTAGCTCCATTGCTGGCGCTCGCTGCCGGCCTGCCCTTCGTAGCGGAAATCGCGGCCGAATAACCACAAATCGGCGCCAATCTGGTCGGCATAGTCGATCAGCGTTTGCGGCGGGACCGGGTCCGCGCAGATCGCCGGCTTGCCCGCCCGGAAAATGCCAGCCTTCTCGAGCGCGATTTTCTCTCGCGTGTCGCCGAGGTATTCCGTGTGGTCGATGTCGATGCTCGTGATGATCGCGCAATCGGTGTCCAGAATGTTCACCGCGTCGAGGCGGCCACCCAGACCGACTTCGAAAATCACCGCGTCCAGTCCGCGCGACGCAAATAGGCTCATGATCGCCAGCGTCGTGAATTCGAAGTAAGTGAGCGAGACCGGCTCGGCAAGGCTCGCCCGTGCGGTTTCGACCTTTTCGAAGTGCGACAGCAGTTCGGCGTCGCTCGCCATCTCGCCGTTTATCCGCGCGCGCTCGTTGAACGACAGCAAATGCGGAGAAGTATGACAACCCACGGTAAAACCGGCGCGCAGCAGGATCGATTCGAGGATCGCGCACGTCGAGCCCTTGCCGTTCGTTCCGCCGACCGTGATCACCGGGCACGCGAACGACAGTTCCATCGCGTCGCGCACCTGACTGATGCGCGTGAGACCCATGTCGATGCCGACCGGATGCGCGGATTCAAGGTGCGTGAGCCACGCGTCGAGGGTGGGGAATGTGGTCATCGGGTGAATCGCGAGAAAATCATTGAGCGGTGCGACGAACATGCGCGGGACGGCGCATGGTGCTGCAGGTGAGTCCGTGATTATCCCGGAAATGGCAGCGCGCCGCTTGATTGCTCACGCGGCGCGCTGTTTTTACTGCATTTCAACGAGGACGGTGTTCGACGGGCGTTCCCGTCAAGCGCTGCTTACGCGACGGCGTCCGCCGGCTGATGGCTCAGCAACGCCATCAATTGAGCGAGTTCCTCGCGCAGCTTGCGACGGTCCACGATCATGTCGATCGCGCCCTTCGTCAGCAGGAACTCGGCGCGCTGGAAGCCTTCCGGCAGTTTTTCACGCACGGTTTGTTCGATCACACGCGGGCCGGCGAAGCCGATCAGCGCCTTCGGCTCCGCGATCACGACGTCGCCGAGGAACGCAAAACTCGCCGAGACACCGCCCATGGTCGGGTCGGTCAGCACCGAGATGAAGGGTAGCTTGGCTTCGGCCAGCTTGGTCAGCATGGCGGTGGTTTTCGCCATTTGCATCAGCGAGAGCAGGCTTTCCTGCATCCGCGCGCCGCCCGAAGCGGTGAAGCAGATGAACGGCACTTTTTGCTCGAGCGCGTTCTGGGCGCCGCGCGCAAAGCGCTCGCCGACCACCGAACCCATCGAGCCGCCCATGAACGAGAATTCGAAGCAGGCCACGACGACTGGCAGCGTGTGGATCGCGCCGCCCATGACGACCATTGCGTCGGTTTCGTCGGTGTCGTCCATCGCCTCTTTCAGGCGATCGGGGTACTTGCGGCTGTCTTTGAACTTGAGCGCGTCGACCGGGACGATTTCCTGACCGATTTCGTAGCGGCCTTCAGGATCCAGCAAGCCGTCCAGCCGCTCGCGCGCGCCGATACGCATGTGGTGATCGCACTTCGGGCAAACGTGCAGATTCGCCTCGACGTCGTTGCGGTACAGCACGGCTTCGCACGACGGGCACTTGATCCACAGGCCTTCCGGAATCCCCTTGCGGTTTTTCGGGTCGGTTTGTTTGATTTTCGGCGGCAGCAGCTTATCGAGCCAGCTCATATTCAATCCTTCTGGGGTCAACGGTCGAGCAAACGGCGGGACAAACCCGCCGCTCGCACTACAGACGACAAAATTACTGTTATCGGGCGGTCGCGACGCTATCGAGCGCTTCGCGCACTTCGGCGACGAAGCGTGTGAGCGTCCCGGCGGCGGCTTCGGGAGCCGTCTGCTCGAGCAATTGCACGATACGGCTGCCGATCACAACGGCGTCGGATACTTCGGCCACGAGACGCGCCGTTTCGGCGTCACGGATGCCAAAACCGACGCCCACCGGCAAGGGCACGCGCGACTTGATGGCCGGGATTTTACTCGCGATGCTGGAAACGTCCAGATTTGCTGCTCCGGTCACGCCTTTCAGCGATACGTAATAGACGTAGCCGCTGGCTATTTTGCCGACTTCCGCGATACGTTCGTCGGTCGACGTGGGCGCAAGCAAAAAGATCGGGTCGATGCCCGCGGAGCGCATTTTTTCGGCGAAGTTAGCGCATTCTTCCGGCGGATAGTCGACTACCAGCACACCGTCGACGCCCGCTTCCTTCGCTGCCTTCGCAAAGGCTTCCGCGCCCATGCGTTCGATGGGATTGGCGTAGCCCATCAACACGACCGGCGTGGTGTCGTTGGTCTCGCGGAAGCGTTTTACGTCGGCGATCACGTGGCGCAGCGACACGCCGTGTGCGAGTGCCCGCTCGGACGACTGCTGGATGACCGGACCGTCCGCCATTGGGTCGGAAAACGGCACGCCGAGCTCGATCACATCGGCGCCGCCGGCGGCAAGCGCGTGCATGAATTCGACCGTGCGGGCTGGATCCGGATCGCCGGCCGTCATGAAAGGAATCAGGCCTTTTTTGCCTTGCGCTGACAGCGCGTCGAACGTGTTCTTGATACGGGACATGGAGTTATTCTCGATTAAGCGACTGCTGCGCTGGCGCTCGGCGCGTTGCGTCATTGAACTTCCGTTTGCCGCTGAGCCTTGGGTTTGGCCGGCCGACGCGTTGCGGGCGCGGAAGCAGCCGCGCTCACGCGTTCGCGCGCTATCGCGCAGTAACTTTCATTGATCTCATAGCCGACGAATTCGCGCTGCTGACGGGCGCAAGCGACTGCGGTGGTGCCGCTGCCCATGAAAGGATCGAGCACGCGGCCGCCCTTCGGACAACTTGCCAGCACCATTCGCTCGACAATTTCCAAAGGCTTTTGCGTGGGATGATCGACGCGCTCGGCGTGCTGCCGGTGCAGCCTCGATACAGACCAGACGTCCTTTGGATTATAGCCAAGCTCCAGCCACTTACTGCCCTCGAACAACTTACGCGAACGCGCCTTCTTCGTGACTGCATCGTACGGGATGCGGACGGGATCGAGGTCGAAATAGTAATCTTTCGACACCGCGAAAAAGCCGATGTTGTCATGCACCGAAGTAAACCGGCGCACCGTTCCGCCCATGCTCGGCACACGCCGGTCCCAGATGATTTCGTTGATCATCGTGAGCTTTGTCTTCAGGAAGCTGAAGATTTCCGGCGCGTACTGCCACGTGCAAAAGATATAAAGCGAGCCCGACGGCTTGAGCTTCGGGATTGCCAGCTCCAGCCAACCACGCGTCCAGGCGAGAAAATCGTCGCCGGTTCGCATGTCGGAGTCGTTGCCGTAATCCTTGCCGAGCCCATATGGCGGATCGCACAGGATCAGGTCGATCGACCCGTCGGGAATGTTCGCTACATCGGTCAGAAAATCGCGGTTCAGCAACTGGATGCCCGCAGGCACCTGCGGCAAAAACAGAGCAGGCGCCTCGGGCGTCAGTGGCGCGCCGGCCGGCGGTATGTCAGTGGTCGCCGGTTGCGGCTCGTCGAACTCGTCACGCATCGGTGCGGTGCTCAGAACTGGATGCCCGATCGCTCGGCGACCGTATGCATGTCCTTGTCGCCGCGGCCCGACAGGTTCACCAGAAGGTGCTTGTCTTTGGGCAGCGTCGGCGCGAGCTTCGTGGCGTAAGCCAGCGCGTGGCTGGACTCCAGCGCCGGAATGATGCCCTCGATGCGGCAGCAGTCGTGGAACGCCTTGAGCGCTTCTTCGTCGGTGATACCAACGTATTGGGCGCGGTTAATCTCTTTTAGCCACGCATGCTCAGGGCCGACGCCCGGATAGTCGAGGCCCGCCGAGATCGAATGTGTCTCGATGATCTGCCCGTTCTCGTCCTGAAGCAGATAAGTACGGTTGCCGTGCAGAACCCCAGGACTGCCGCCGATCAGCGAGGCGGCGTGACGGCCCGACTCGATGCCGTCGCCCGCCGCTTCCACGCCGATGAGCTCGACCGCGGTGTCGTCGATGTACGGGTAAAAAATGCCCATAGCGTTCGAACCGCCGCCAACGCACGCGATCACCGCGTCCGGCTGCCGCCCGATGAGTTCGGGCATCTGCACTTTGCACTCGTCGCCGATCACACGCTGGAAGTCGCGCACCATCATCGGATAAGGATGCGGCCCCGCCACCGTGCCGATGATATAGAACGTGTTTTCGACGTTCGTCACCCAGTCGCGCATTGCTTCGTTCAGCGCGTCCTTCAGCGTGCGCGACCCCGACTCGACCGGCACAACCGAAGCGCCGAGCAGCTTCATCCGGTAGACGTTCGCGGCCTGCCGGCGCACGTCTTCGGCGCCCATGTAGACCACGCATTCCATGCCGAAACGCGCGGCGATGGTCGCCGTGGCGACGCCGTGCTGGCCGGCGCCGGTTTCGGCGATCACGCGCGGTTTGCCCATGCGCTTGGCCAGCAATGCCTGGCCGATCACGTTGTTGATCTTATGTGCGCCGGTGTGATTAAGGTCTTCGCGCTTGAGGAAAATCTGCGCGCCGCCCAGCAGTTCGCTCCAACGCTGCGCGTGGTAAATCGGCGAGGGCCGACCAACGAAATACTTCAGTTCGCGCTCGTATTCGGCGACGAACTCCGGGTCTTTCTGGAATTTCTCGTAGGCAGCACGTAGCTCGTCGAGCGCGTGCACAAGCGTTTCAGCGACGAACACGCCGCCAAACTGGCCGAAATGGCCTCTTTCGTCAGGCAAGTTGTACATGGTGATCACTCATATCTGGCGCGCGGCATTTTTTGGGTGCCGCGCCGCGAAATCATCCGGCATCCGCCGCGCGCACCGCGCGCACGAATGCCGCCATCCGGGCGTGATCTTTCACGCCCCTGGCGCCCGGTACTTCGATGCCGCTCGAGACATCGACCGCGTACGGGCGCACGCGATGGATCGCGTCACTGACGTTTTGCGC
The DNA here is from genome assembly GCF_000383275.1 of Paraburkholderia caledonica. Classification (NCBI taxonomy): domain Bacteria; kingdom Pseudomonadati; phylum Pseudomonadota; class Betaproteobacteria; order Burkholderiales; family Burkholderiaceae; genus Paraburkholderia; species Paraburkholderia caledonica. The sequence goes on from NZ_KB911050.1 coordinate 83,129, forward strand.
GTTCAACCCACCACTCAAAACGGCCCGACGCGCGAGCTCTGCTGGAATAAGTGACCAATCGAAAACCTTCCCGCCGCCGCCATAGCCTTCGACATGGGTGTCGAACAGAAAGCCGCTGGCAGCTGAATAGTTGAGAGCCGATTTTACCAAATCGGCCGGTTGAGTATCCGCCGCAACTCGCAGCGCGCGCAACCAAGGCAAACCCGCAACGCCGGCGAGCGATTCGCATTGGTCCGCCGTCTCGTCGCCGTGGAACTGCAACAGCGAAAGCCCGACGTTGCTGACCACCTCGCGCATCCAGTCGGGCGTGGGGTTCACGAACAAGCCGACCACCGACACGAACGGCGGCACCTGATGCACAAGCTCGACGGCCTGCGCAACGCTCACTGAACGCGGGCTCGGCGGGTAGAACACGAGGCCGATGGCGTCGGCGCCGAGATCTATCGCGCAGTTGACGTCGGCGGGTTTCGACAGTCCGCACAGCTTGATGCGCGTTCGCCGCGGAATGCCTTGCTCAGGCGCGGCAGCGCCGGCTTCGTTCGCGAGGCTGTCGGTCCCGTGATTTTCAAAGTTCATGATGTGCCTGCTCGTTCCATACGGTACTCCACGGCACGCTGCCGGTCTGCGGCGCGGGCACCGCGAAGTGCTCAGGATAGCCCACTTGCGCGAGATACAACCCGTCCGGCATGAAGGTCGGCGCCGCCCATTCGCGGTCGCGGCTCGCGAGCACTTCGGCCATCCACGCGACCGGGCGCCGACCCTTGCCGACATAGACCAGGCACCCCATCAGGTTGCGCACCATGTGATGCAGGAACGCGTTCGCCCGGAAACGGAAATGGATGAAGTCGCCCTGTTGCTGAATGTCGATTTGATACAGATGCTTAACCGGCGTCTTGGCCTGACATTGCGACGAGCGAAACGCCGAAAAGTCGTGTTCACCGATCAAAAGGGTCGCTGCCGCCCGCATCGCGTCTATATCGAGCGACGTGTGCACCCAGCCGGCGCGCGCTGCGAGCATCGGCGAGCGTACGGGATGGACGTACAACAGATAGTGATACGTGCGCTCGAACGCCGAAAACCGCGCGTGGAACGCTTCCGGCATCGGCTTCGCCCACTGCACGGAGATTGTTTTCGGCAAAAACGAGTTCGTCCCGCGAATCCACGAAATGTCCGCTCGATCGAGCTCCGTATCGAAATGCACGACCTGGCCGAGCCCATGCACGCCCGTGTCCGTGCGGCCGGCGACTACGGTGTGCACCGGCGTCTGTGCGAATTCGCGCAGCGCCTTTTCGAGCTCGTCCTGAACCGTGTTGCCATGCGGTTGCGACTGCCATCCGCAGAACGCCGAACCGTCATACTGGACGCCCAAAGCAATCCGCTTCACGACAACGGAGCGAGCGTCGAGAGCAACGCGCGGGCGTCGTTGCGCGTGGCCGGATCGTTTGACTCGATCACTTCGTTAATCAGCGTGCGTGCGCCGGCAAGATCGCCCAGTTCGATGTACTCGGCCGCCAGGTCCAGTTTGTTGCGCGCGATGCGGGCCAGGTCGGCAGGCGTGAACGCCGGCAGCGGCTGGGCCGGGCTTGGCGGCAACTCCAGATCGAAATCGAGCTTCAGCGCGCCGAAGCCCGCCGTGCCGAGGTTGCCGGCACCGAGACCTGCCACGGCAGCACGGCCGGCGGTCCCGGCTGCGATTTCATCGGCCGCATGCGGGGCTTCGTCCGCATCGGGCGGCAGCACCGCCTGCCGCGCCGTTGCTTCCTGGGACGCGACGGGCTGTGTGCTCAGCGACTCGGGCGCATGAACGGTTTCTGCCGCCGACTCCACGCGCGGCGGCAAGGGCATATCGAGACTGCCGAATGCATCGAGGGCGTCGCGCGGGAAGTCCGCCGGCGCCTGGACGCGCGGCTGGTCGGCCGCTGCGGGCTGCGCGGGAGTGTCGACTTGATCGTCGTGGACTTGCGCGGTTGTCGCCAGCGGCTGCGGACTCAACGGCTCCATCGGCTCGGCCGGCAACGGCTCGTCGTCCCATTCGAGACGATGCGAAAGCGGTTCCGGCTCCCACGCCTCGTTAACCTGCTCGAGCGGCTCGAGCGGCGCGCGCGGCAGTGCGTCGGCGCCTAGCTCGGCAGCGGCGTCGAGGCTGGCAACGGTCGTCGCGGCGTCCAGTTCGTGGTGGATCTGGGCCGGCGGGAGTTCGGATTGTTCCAGCGCAGCGGCTTCCGCGGGCGCGGCGTGGTCGTCGCTCAGTTCGGCGTTCGACGCCGCGAAGTCCGCCGATGGCTCGTGCTCTGCGGCTGGCTGGGCCATGTCGCGTACGCCCGCGACCTCGTCGGTAGCGAATTGCGCAGTATCCCGCTCTGCTGCTCCCTGCTCTGCCGCCTGGCGCGCTTCAGCCTCGCGCGAAGCGGCTGCGCGAATTTCCGCCTCGCGCTCTACAGCAACACGCTCCGACATTTCGCGAGCGGCGGCTTCGCCCTCGGCAGCTTCGCGCTCGGCGGCGGCCATTGCGGCCGCATGCTGCGCGGCGGCGGCGTCCGCGTCGGTCAAGTTAGGCTCGACCACCTCGTCTGCAGGCGCAATCCGATTCGACTGCTCAGCCACGCCGGACGCCGCTATGCCGTCCGCTGACGCCGCGTGTTCCTCCTGCGCCAGACGCTCACGCTTGCGCCGGCCAAGACGCAAGGCGGTCAACAGCACGACCAGCGCAGCGCCGACCGCCGCCGCAATAGCGAGGTTCGTCTGCGAAATGCCCGTATCGTTCGACGTGGTGGTCCCAGTGCCCGAACGATCGGGCACGACCGCGGCAGACGACGCACCCCCGGCCGATTGCGTGCCGCTTGCAACAGGCGCGACCGGCGCTGCCGGGGCCTTGCCGATGCCGTGCTTCTGCAACTCCATCAGCACGCGATTCTTGAGCGCGAGCAACTGCTGCAAGCTCGACACTTGTGCGCGCGGCTGCGAGGCGCCGGTGGCGGCGGCTGCCTCGCTTGCCGAAGGCTGGACCGAGCCGGCCCACACATGCGTGCCGCTCGCAGCCGATGCAGCTTGCGATCCGGCAGCAGTAGCAGCACCCGACGATGCCGCGTCGCTCGACACCACGGAGCTTGCGTCGCTGGCCGAGCCCTGAACCGCGGGCGACGTCGCAGCTTGCGTAGCGGGGCTTTGCCCGCCTGCCGCACTCGCCGCCGCTGCATTGCCCGGCGCGGCGCTGCTTGCGCCGGATCCGACTGCCGCATTCGACGACGAGCCACTGTCAGCCGTCGGCGCCGATGCCGAACCCGTTGCAGACGCTGCAACCGCGCCCGACGCGTCCAGCGCCGGCACGTTCAGCACTGAGCCCAATCGCATGCGGCTCGGATCGTGGCCCATGAAGGCGCTTGGATTCGCGTCGAAGAGCGCGCGGGCCGCGCGAGCGAGCGTGGCGCGGTCGTGTGACTGCGTGACGGCGATCGCCACGTCGTTCAGCGACTGACCAGGCCGCACCGTGTATTGGCCGCCAGCCGCAGAGGAGACGGCCGCGGTTCCGGAAGCGGATACCAAACCGCCGTCCGGCGCGCTCGCTGCGTCGACGGGCGCCGCGATGGCGCTGCTCGAAGCGGCGCCAGCCAGCATCACCGCCAAAGCGGCTGCGACCGCCAGGCGGCCGGTATCTGGGCGCGCAAACATGGCCCGAAGGGAAGAGAGTCGAAGATTCATCGGGACTCCTGGCGCGTCAGCGCGCGGCCCTTTTTTGCGGTTATAAAAAGACAAGATATTCGGAGCACACAAATGAAAAAAGCGCCGCGCAAGCGCGACGCTTCTTGAGTTTTCTACGCGTCGTGACCGCGTAGTTTACTTTACTTGTCGAGCACAATGCGAAGCATACGGCGCAGCGGCTCGGCCGCGCCCCACAACAGCTGGTCGCCGACCGTGAATGCCGACAGATATTCACCGCCCATGGCCAGCTTGCGCACCCGGCCGACCGGCACCGTGAGCGTTCCCGTTACCACTGCCGGCGAGAGGTCGCGCATGGACGCCTCGCGCTCGTTCGGGACAACCTTGACCCAGTCATTGCCCGAAGCGAGGATGCTGTTCACTTCGTCGAGCGGCACGTCCTTGTTCAGCTTGATGGTCAACGCTTGCGAGTGGCAACGCATTGCGCCGATCCGCACGCACAGGCCGTCTACCGGAATCGAACCCGGCGTGCCCATGGCCGGCTTGCCGAGAATCTTGTTGGTTTCGGCGCCGCCCTTCCACTCTTCTTTCGACATGCCGTTGCCGAGGTCTTTGTCGATCCACGGAATCAGGGAGCCGGCGAGCGGCACGCCGAAGTTGTCGGTCGGCATGCGGTCGCTATTCATGGCGGACAACACGCGGCGGTCGATATCGAGAATCGCCGACGACGGATCAGCCAGATCTTCTTTGGCTGCACCGTATAGCGTGCCCATTTGTTGCAGCAGTTCGCGCATGTTCTGCGCGCCCGCGCCCGATGCAGCCTGATACGTCATGGCCGTCATCCAGTCGACGAGGTTTTCGCGGAACAGGCCACCGAGTGCCATCAGCATCAGGCTGACCGTGCAATTACCGCCGATGAAATTCTTCTGCCCCTTCACAAGCGCGTTCTTGATCACGTCGAGGTTGACCGGATCGAGAATGATGACCGCGTCGTCCTTCATGCGCAGCGACGACGCCGCGTCGATCCAGTAACCGTTCCAGCCGGCCGCGCGCAGCTTCGGGAACACCTCGTTCGTGTAGTCGCCGCCCTGGCAGGAGATGATTGCTTCGCACTTCTTCAGGTCTTCGATGCTTGTTGCATCTTTGAGCTTGGTCTCGTTTTTGGCGAACGACGGCGCGTTGCCGCCCGCGTTGCTGGTGCTGAAAAACACCGGTTCGATCAAGTCGAAATCGCCTTCCTGTTGCATGCGTTGCATCAGGACGCTGCCGACCATGCCGCGCCAACCTACGAGACCTACGTTCATGACTTCATACCCTTCGAGTGGAAACTTCCCCGCATCTTTGCCCGCAGTGACCGCGCGGGGAAGATGAGCGGGCACGACGGACGATCAGCGCTTCGTGATCGTTTTCGGGGTAATCGTTTTAGTGGATGTTGCGGTGGTAATGGCGAGCTTAACCACACGGGCCGTTTTGCCGTGCAGTTTCGAAATCGAGGAGATTTGAGCCGTTTGTGCCATCGCTACAATATACACGAAAACCGGAATCCGGCGACGTCAATGTCCGTCGCTGCCGTCCGTATTACGCACGAATCGGCCTTTTTGAAGGCCGATTCGCGTTTTTGAGGCTGGTTAATGACCTGACTGATGAACTGACCGATCTTCCGTCAAGCCAGCCGCGCAGCCGTAAGCTTGTCGACGCGCGAGCGGTAGTTACAGCGCCGCGACGACGGCGTCGCCCATTGCGACAGTGCCGACCTGCTTGCAACCGGACGTGAGAATGTCGCCGGTTCGGTAGCCTTGTTCAAGCACCTTCTTCACCGCATTTTCGATGCGATCCGCCTGCTCGGCCTTGTTCAGCGAATAACGCAGCATCATGGCCGCCGACAAAATGGTGGCCAGCGGATTCGCGACGCCCTTGCCGGCGATGTCCGGCGCGGAACCGTGCGACGGCTCGTACAAGCCCTTGTTGTTCTTGTCGAGCGAGGCCGACGGCAGCATGCCGATCGAGCCCGTCAGCATTGCCGCTTCGTCCGAAAGAATGTCGCCGAACATGTTGCCGGTCACGATCACGTCGAACGACTTCGGCGCCTTGACGAGTTGCATCGCGGCGTTGTCGACGTACATGTGCGACAACTCCACATCCGCGTATTCCTTCGACACGTCGATCATGACGTCTTTCCAGAATTGCGACGTTTCGAGCACATTGGCTTTATCCACCGACGTGAGCTTCTTGCCGCGCTTTTGCGCGGCCTGAAACGCGACGTGGGCGATGCGGCGCACTTCGGGCTCCGAGTAGCGCATCGTGTCGAAGCCTTCCTTCGAGCCGGCGAACAGGCCGTCCGGCGCTTCGCGCACGCCGCGCGGCGCGCCGAAGTAGATGTCGCCGTTCAGCTCGCGCACGATCAGAATATCCAGACCCGAAACGATTTCTTCTTTCAGCGACGACGCACCGGTCAATTGCGGATAGCAGATTGCCGGACGGAAGTTCGCGAACAATTGCAGATGCTTGCGCAGACCGAGAATCGCCTGCTCCGGGCGCAGCGCGCGTTCGAGCTTGTCGTACTTCCAGTCGCCGACGGCGCCGAACAGAATGGCGTCGGCTTCCTTAGCGAGCGCGAGCGTGGAATCGGGCAGCGGATGACCTTTCGCCTCGTAGCCCGCGCCGCCAACCGGCGCTTCTTCCAGTTCAAACTTTTCGCCAAGCACGTTCAGAACCTTCACGGCCTCTTTGACGATTTCGGGACCGATGCCGTCGCCCGGCAGCACTGCGATCTTCATGCGAATTCCTTAATGATTGTCTTCCAGGCTTCGAGCCTGAGCTAACAGACGCGCCTCAAACACTCAAGCGCTCAAGCACGCAAGTCTTAACCGACGATGCGATGCGCGAGCCACGGCTGCTTCGCAATACGCTCGGCTTCGTACTGACGAATCTTGTCGGCGTGACGCAGCGTGAGGCCAATGTCGTCGAAACCGTTCAGCAGGCAGTACTTGCGGAACGCCGCGACTTCGAACGGATACTCGGTGCCGCCGTCCGAAGTGCGCACGACTTGCGCTTCGAGGTCGATGGTCAACTGAAAACCGTTGAACGCATACGTTTCGTTGAACAGGTGATCGACCTGCTGTTCGCTCAGCACGATCGGCAGCAAGCCGTTCTTGAAGCAGTTGTTATAGAAAATGTCGGCGAAACTCGGCGCGATGATCGCGCGAAAGCCGTATTGCTGAAGCGCCCAAGGCGCGTGCTCACGCGAGCTGCCGCAGCCGAAATTCTTGCGCGCGAGCAGCACCGAAGCGCCCTGATAACGCGGCTGGTTCAGTACGAAGTCCGGATTCAGCGGACGCTTCGAATTGTCCTGACCCGGCTCGCCGTGGTCGAGATACCGCCATTCGTCGAACGCGTTCGGACCGAAACCCGTGCGCTTGATCGACTTCAGGAATTGCTTCGGAATAATCGCGTCCGTGTCGACGTTCTCGCGATCGAGCGGGGCCACGACGCCTGTGTGTACGGTGAATTTATCCATGACGCTTGCGCCTGTTTCAGGACCGGGCGATGCGCGTGGCGGCATGAGAGCCGCTCGCCGCGTCGCCGGCAAAAATCAAAAACCGGTTATTTTTCAGCGTGATTGCTGATCGAATTGCCGAGGTGCGACATGTCCTGCCCAAATCCGTGCACCGTGTTGCAGCCGGTCAGACCGAGCAGTAGCCCAGCCAGAGTACCGAGCGCGAAGCGGCGCAAAAGAGCGGTGCGATTCATGTTCTTCATCATGCGATTTATCCCAGCTTGCGAATATCGACAAAATGCCCTTCGATGGCCGCGGCTGCGGCCATGGCGGGGCTCACGAGATGGGTACGGCCACCGGCGCCCTGACGACCTTCGAAATTACGATTCGACGTGGACGCGCAACGCTCACCCGGATCCAGCCGGTCGGCGTTCATCGCGAGACACATCGAGCAGCCCGGCTCGCGCCATTCGAAACCGGCGTCTGTAAAGACCTTGTCGAGGCCTTCACGTTCCGCCTGCGCTTTGACCAGACCCGAACCCGGCACAACCATGGCGAGACGGATGTTCGGCGCGACGCGGCGACCCAGTTTCTTCACGACGTAAGCCGCGGCGCGAATGTCTTCAATGCGCGCGTTGGTACACGACCCGATGAAGATTTTATCCGGCTTGATCGACTCGATCGGCGCGTTCGGTTCGAGCGCCATGTATTTGAGCGCGCGTTCCATTGCATCGCGCTTGACCGGGTCTTTCTCGCGCTCGGGATCCGGCACGCGGCCGTCCACGGCGGTGACCATTTCCGGCGACGTGCCCCAGGTAACCTGCGGCACGATGTCCGCCGCGTTGAGCTCGACAACGCGGTCGAACTGCGCGCCTTCGTCCGACTTGAACTGCTTCCAGTACTCGACCGCGTGATCCCACTCCGCGCCTTGTGGCGAGAACGGGCGGCCCTTCAGATATTCGATGGTCGTGTCGTCGACTGCGACCATGCCGGCACGCGCGCCCGCTTCGATCGCCATGTTGCAGACTGTCATGCGGCCTTCCATGGACAGCGAGCGAATCGTCGAGCCGCCGAATTCGATGGCGTAACCAGTGCCGCCCGCCGTGCCGATCTTGCCGATGATCGCGAGCACGATGTCTTTCGCCGTGCAGCCGCGCGGCAACGGCCCTTCTACTTTCACCAGCATGTTCTTGCTCTTCTTCTGCAAGAGTGTTTGCGTGGCGAGCACATGCTCGACTTCCGACGTGCCGATGCCGTGCGCCAGCGCACCGAACGCGCCGTGCGTGGACGTGTGCGAGTCGCCGCAGACGATCGTCATGCCCGGCAGCGTAGCGCCCTGTTCCGGCCCGATGATGTGCACGATGCCCTGACGCAGGTCGTTCATCTTGAACTGCGTGATGCCGTAGGCGTCGCAGTTCGAATCGAGCGTATCGACTTGCAGCTTCGACACCGGATCGGCGATGCCGTGGCTGCGGTCCGTGGTGGGCACGTTATGGTCCGAGACGGCCAGATTCGCGCTGATGCGCCACACCGGACGCTGAGCCAGCTTCAGACCTTCGAATGCCTGGGGGCTGGTCACTTCGTGCAGCAGGTGACGGTCGATATAGAGAATCGTCGTGCCGTCTTCTTCCGTGTGGATCACGTGTGTGTTCCACAATTTGTCGTAGAGAGTCTGTGGCATGGTATGCGGGGTAGTAATGACTGCGGGCTGACTGTGTCGGTCGATTATGCCACGCAAAGTCTCGCCCCAGGGCGCCTCGCGATGGGAAAAAGCGATAAAAAACAGTGAGTTGGGTGGTAGTGTCGATACCTGTATCGACGTTACCCTGATGAGCGGAAGGATCGTGACGGTGATTGCAGAAGAAATCTGTTCCCGCAGAACTTTCCGGCGCATCACGAGGAACGGTGGTCCCGCTTGATCGACGGATTGATTGCGAACGCAATGCACGATGAATAAGCGACTCGCTCAGCGGCGCGGCGCGACAGCTTTCAGTGTTCGAAACGCTGACAAGTCCGATTAGAATGCGACGAGCCCCGGTTTGCGCACGAGCGACGCCTTTGATCCGACGCGAATAGAAGGACAAAAAATGGAACGACAGTCCGACTCTCGTCCTCCCCGCCCGACAGATGCCGGCTCCCGACAGTCTGCACCGACCCACCTCGCCGACATGCTCGACAGCTTGAGCGACGGACTCATGTCGATCGACAGGTCGTGGCGCTTCACCTATCTCAACCATACAGCTGAACGATTCTTGCAGCAGGAACGGCAAAATCTGCTCGGACGCGACATATGGCAGTGTTACCCGGACCTGGTAGGCTCCGGCTACTATCGCGTCTATCAGGAGACGGCGGCAACGGGTCTTCCCGGCCGGCACACTGACTATTACGCACCGCTCGGCACGTGGTTCGAGGTTCGTTCATTTGCGCACGACGATGGCATTACCGTGCTCTTTCGCGACGTCACACGTGAACGCGAGCACGCGGCGCAACTGGAATTCGAAGCGAGCCACGACTATCTGACCGGGTTGGCGAACCGGCGCAAGTGCATGGAAGTTCTGTCACGCGCCGTCGCTGACGCTGCTTCGCCTCGCTCTACGCACGATGCTTCAGATGCGGTCCTGTTTATCGACCTGGACCATTTCAAGGAAGTCAACGACGCCTTTGGTCATGCTGTCGGCGATGAACTGCTACGCGGCTTTGCGAAAAGGCTGATGGCCATTCCCGACCCTGCGGTTTTCGCCGCACGCGTAGGGGGCGACGAGTTCGTTCTGTTGTTACGCAACATCACGGCAAGCGCGGCAGAAGCGTTCGCGCATGCGGTGCTTCGCGAACTTGCAGCGCCATTCGAAGTATCTGGAAGATCCATCTCGCTGTCGGCTAGCATTGGCATCGCGCTGCTAAGAGAAGCGCCGGGCTCGGCCGAGACGTTGCTCAATCATTCCGACGCGGCCATGTACGCAGCGAAGTCATCTGGCCGTTTCCAGGTGCGCTCGTACGATGGAGCCCTCGACCGAGGCGTGCGTGAGCGCCTTGCTTTGCGCATGGATCTTCGTGAAGCGTTTGAGGCGAACCAGTTCGAGCTTCATTTCCAGCCTCAGATATCGCTGACGAACAATTCCGCAATCGGTGTCGAGGCACTTCTTCGCTGGCGTCATCCTGAACGAGGGTTGCTGACTCCGCACGCATTCCTCGCAGTCTTACTTGAGTCCCCTTACGAAGGGGCGCTCGTCGAATGGCTGCTCCATGCAGTTTGCCGGCATATTGCTGAATGGCGACGGCAGGGCATATACATACCGCGGGTCAGCCTCAATCTGTCGGCTCGGCAACTTGTGAGCGTGGGTCTTACAGACAGGATTCTCCATATCGCAACGAAATACGACGTTTCCCCCGCAATGCTCGACATTGAGGTCACGGAGGATTCGCTGGTAAGCGATATCGAAAAGGCAACGTCCATTCTGTCCGCGCTGAAGCAAGCGGGCATATCCACATCGCTGGACGACTTTGGCTCCGGGTACTCCAGCCTCGGCTATCTGGTCCGATTGCCTATCGACACGCTGAAGATCGACAAGTCGTTTGTTCGAGCACTGGCCGAGTCACAGAAGGCGTCGACGGTCATTCGAGGCATTGTCGGTCTCGCACGTTCGCTGGGCATGAAAACTATCGCGGAAGGCGTCGAGTGCCAATACCAGGCCGAAGAGTTGAAGGACGCCGGGTGCGATGCCATTCAAGGTTATCTGGTGAGCCGCCCGCTTGACTCGAAGGCCGTGGCGGAGTTCATGTTGCGAGTGTCATAGCGCGATTGAAAGTAATGTTGGCGACTTCAGCTTGCAACTGCGTGATGCCGATAACGCGGCTGATAATGCGGCCCGCCTGCTGTTTGTTCCAGGTTGTACCGTGCACACGAATGCTCTCCGATCAACCCGGCGGGAAAGCATGTCGACAGCGAACGCAGTACACTCTCCATGACGGACTTGCATTGCTTGCAACAGCACAAGGCCTGAGCGCTGAGGCACAGTCAACGCGCCGCTGCGCTTGAGCAAACAATCCCGACTCCCACTTCCGCTGCACGCGTCAGTGATCGATGGACACATTACAGAACATGCGCGTTTTCGTGCGCGTAGTGGAGGCCGGCAGTTTCACCGCCGCCGCTCAGTCTTTTAATTCGACGACCGGCGCCATGTCACGCGCAGTCTCCGAACTGGAGGCTCATCTGCGCACGCGCTTGCTCAATCGCTCCACACGCCGTCTCGCGCTCACTACCGCAGGCGAGCGTTATCTCAAGCGATGTCAACAGATTCTTGCGGATATCGACACAGCGGAAGAAGAAGCGAGTTGTGCCCACGAACGCCCGAGCGGCGCGCTCCGTATGCATAGCTTTGCGAGTATCGGACAACACTATGTGCTGCCCGCCATCGCACACTATCGCGCGCTTTATCCCGACGTGACCGTTGAGCTGACACTGTCGCAGCGCATGCCGGATCTTTTCGAAGGCAGCGCGGATGTCGCCGTGATTGGCGCTTCTGCACTACCCGATTCCGACCTCGTTTCGTTCCCGCTTGGAACGACGTTCAGCATACTGTGCGCATCGCCCTCGTATGTAAAAACGCACGGTGCGCCGAAGCGGCCGGCGGATCTTGCAGACCATGAGTGCCTGATTCTGCAGACGCCCGCATTCGCGCCGCACGAGTGGATACTCGACGGGCCAAACGGCAGTGAGGCGATGCAGATCGACGGCCCGGTGCAGGTGAATATCGCGGAGTCGCTCGTCGTTGCGATCCGGGAAGGGATGGGCATTGGTATGGTGCCGCTTTACGCGGCAATCGCCGGATTGAGGGATGGCACGTTAATACGCGTATTGCCGGACTACACGCTGCAGAAGATGCACGTTTATGCGCTGTATCCGTCGCGGAAGTTTATCGACGCAAAGACGAGGACATGGGTGGAGTTTTTGCGCGCGCATTTGCCAAAGGTGATCGCCCGCGACGAGGCTTTGCTGGCTGAGATTGGCCGGACCGATAGCGGCAGCGATGCGAAGCCGCGCGGATAGCGCGGCCATACATAGGTCTGTCACACCTTGCAGATACCGAAATCTCTCACGGGCGGCGTGACGAAGCATCTGCCTTTGCACATGCGCAATGAGTTCCCGCGAACGAGAGGTTTACCCAAATCCAAGAACAATCTTCTGCACGGAGCACCCTTAATTTTAAGCGCCTGCTTATTTAGACTGTGATCACTGGTTTACGAACAGGGCTGTTCGTAGCAGGACAAACAAGTCTGGAGGTAGGTAATCATGAAGTCTCTCATTCACGCCGTTGTCGTTGCCGCTGCCCTTGCTGCTCCGGTAGTGTCGTTCGCGCAATCGAATGGGTCAGTCACCCGTGCACAGGTACGCGCCGAACTGACCCAGTTGCAAAACGCGGGCTATCACGTTGGTGACGGCGACAACGCACACTATCCCGAAGCCATTCAGGCTGCTGAAGCCAAGGTTGCTGCGCAGAACGGCGCGACAAGCGGTTACGGCGGTGAGGTAAAGGGTTCGTCGGGATCAGGACACCCGTCAGTGACAAATGCGGACTGGAACGCGATGTACAACCACCCGTAATGCATTAGTTTTGAATGTGCGCGGCAGGAGGATGCAAAAGTATCTGGTCATCCGCGCCGTCGGGTTCCGTCGTAGATCGATATGCGGTCGGTCTCGTGTTGCCGGAACTCGGGTCAATTGTCGCCCTGCTCGCCTTCGCCGGCCCCTGCCCTTTGCCGTCGCTGCGCGAGCGCAACGCGATCTCGTTCCGCTTGCGCGGCGGCCGTTGCGTCGATCGGGTCATCACGCTGCCGCATCAGCCAGTAGACGCTCCCCAGCGCCACCAACGCAAACGCAAGCGCCGCGATCTGTGCCGGCGCACCGGCGGGATCCAGAATAATAAATTTGCGGGCGATAGCCAGCAGCGCAACCAGAAGTACTGTTTTGACCTGCACGATGTGATCGCGCCGGGCCATCACGCGCGTAATCGAATGTTTGAATTCCATAGCGATCAACAGCGTCATGATCATGCCGAAAACGGTCTGATACACCTCGTGATCCAGCGGGTTCAGCGCGTTCGAAACCAGCAACAAAATCACCGCGCGAATCAACTGCCAGAGCGACACGAGGATGATGATAGAAATCACCACGCTCAGGACATGCGTGACAATCTGCTCGAATCTTTCATAAAAGGTGAGCAGATCCCACTGTACGCGTAGCGTATCGAGATCCTTACGCAGCCAGCTTTTCTTTCTTTCCATGATTTGGCTCCGCAGCGGCCGGATTGTCCAAGCATACCCGGATTAACGACTAGACTTGAAGCATCGTAGACGCATGCACGGCATGCAAGAGCGTATGCGTCATTCAATCGGAAGACGCGGAAGTCGAGCGCGTCGCGATGTAAAGGAACGATCGGCGGAAAGCGAACAAAATCCGGGAGTATCGCGAAAGACGCCCACTCACCGTGTGCTTACGATGCACCAATATGGCGGACCGCGGTTATCCCAACGCGGTCGCCTGCTCGTGAACGTCATCTAAGGCGGATAGCATTTCATGGTCAGAATCTATGGACCCATGCGCAGCGCAAACGGCTACGCAATACGCGACTTCCTGCATCGGAGCGACATTCCGTTCGAATGGATCGAGCTGCGCAGCGATAAAGAAGCGGAGGAACTGGCGCACGTTCAGCATCTTTCCGACTCGCGCTTGCCGGTTTGCGTCTTCCACGACGGCACGCGGCTCGAATGTCCGACCATCCGGCAAATCACCGAAAAGCTCGGCTGGTTCGCAAGTCCATCCCGTGAGGCCTACGATCTCGCGATTTACGGCGCGGGACCAGCGGGATTGAGCGCGGCAGTGTACGGTGCATCGGAGGGGCTGCAAACGGTACTAGTGGAGCGTTGGGCACTGGGCGGCCAGGCAGGCAGCAGCTCGAAAATCGAAAACTACCTGGGCTTCCCACAGGGCTTGAGCGGCGCGGAACTCGCAGAGCGGGCGCGCGTTCAGGCCGTCAAGTTCGGCGCCGAAATCCTGCTGGCGCGCGCCGGCGTGCACGCGGAGTTTCCGCCAGGCCGTGGCATCGTATCTCTGGAAGACGGCACACGTATCACGGCGCGCACGTCTATCTGCGCGACCGGGGTGGCATATCGCACGCTGGCCCTCGCGGGTGAAGAGCGCTTTCTCGGCGCGGGTCTCTACTATGGCGCCGGTGCGAGTGAAGCCGAGCTGATCGATGGCGAAGACGTATATGTGGTGGGCGGCGGCAATTCGGCAGGACAGGCCGCCATGCATTTTTCGCAGTCGGCCAACCGCGTCTACATGGTCGTGCGTGCCACATCGCTCAAGAACACGTTGTCGCATTACCTGGTGGATCGCATCACGTCCGCGCCGAACATCGAAGTACGCACGTGCACCGAAGTTACCGCGCTCGCAGGCGGTGACGTGCTGGAGGAGGTCACGCTGACCGATATCCGCACCGGCCGGCAAAGCACGGTAAAGACGAACTGGCTATTCGTGTGCATTGGCGGGGTGCCACAGACCGAGTGGGCGCAGGAGGTCGGCATTGTCCGCGATGAAGGCGGCTACCTCGTGACCGGTCCCGACCTGCAGGAATACCGGGCGCACTTCAACTGGCCGTTAGAGCGCGCGCCGCTGCATCTGGAAACATCTATGCCCGGCGTATTCGCAGCAGGCGACGTGCGTCACGCGTCGATCAAGCGCGTGGCGTCAGCAGTGGGCGAAGGCGCAATGGCTGTGGCGCTGGTGCATCGCTATCTCACTAGCGCTTGAGCGGACGCGCAACCTTGATCCACGCGCCTCTGCGCGTACCTTGTCCGAGGAGTACGAACATGACCCCTGGTTGCACGCACCAAGGCGCGGCCCGCATTTTCCACACGCCCATCGACTATTGCGAGGATTGTGTGAAGCTCGGCCAGCCGTGGGTACATTTAAGGCTTTGTCTTTCGTGCGGACACGTCGGCTGTTGCGATTCGTCGCCCAACCGGCATGCAAGCAAACATTTTCTCGCGACCGGCCATCCGCTGGTCCGTTCAATCGAACCCGGCGAAACGTGGATCTGGTGTTATCGCGACGAGATCGTCGTAGGTGAGCTTGAGTCGTGACGGCAAAACCGGCCGCACGTGCGGCCGGTTTTGCGTTCTTCGGCATGCCCGCGTCACGCATGCGCCGGTGCCTGTTTTGGCGCCTCGCTGGGCGCTTCTGCAGGCGTTGCTCCTTTTTGCACACGCACCGAATGCGTACCCGAGTCGTAGGTCATTGTGACCTTGTCGCCGTCGCGCACGTCGCCTCGCAGCAGCGCATCGGCGAGTTGCGATTCCACTTCGAGCCGAATCTTACGTTTGAGCATCCGCGCGCCGAACTCGGGGTCATAGCCGATCTGCGCAAGGTGATCGCGCAAGCCATCGTCGAACGACAGATCGATGCCTTGGGCCAGCGCCGTACGCCGTACGCGCGCAAGTTGCAGATCGACGATGCTGCGAATCTGCTCCTTGCCGAGCGCATGAAACACAACCACCTCGTCGACGCGATTGAGAAACTCCGGCTTGAAATGATGCCGCAGGATTTCCATCAACCGGTCGCGCAGTGCAGGATAGTCGAGCTGCTTCGAGTCGGCCTTCATGTTGTCCTGGATCACCTGTGAGCCAACGTTGCTGGTCGCGATGATGATCGTGTTGGTGAAATCGACCAGACGTCCCTTGCCGTCGGTGAGGCGCCCTTCGTCGAACAGTTGCAGCAGGAGGTTGTGCACCTCCGAGTGCGCCTTTTCGATTTCGTCGAGCAGCACCACGCAATATGGCCTGCGCCGCACGCGCTCGGTGAGTTGGCCGCCTTCCTCGTAGCCGACATATCCGGGCGGCGCACCAACTAGCCGTGCCACCGTGTGGCGCTCCGAATACTCGCTCATGTCGATGCGCACCAGCGCGTTCTCGTCGCCGAACACCGAAGCGGCAAGCGCCTTCGCGAGTTCGGTTTTGCCGACGCCCGTTGGGCCCAGAAAGAGGAAGCTGGCAGTCGGCTTGCCGGCTTCTGTCAGACCGGCGCGCGAAAGCCGCACTGCTTTGGCGACGGCGGAGACGGCTTCATCCTGGCCGACCACGCGCTCCTTCAGGCGGTCTTCCAGTCGCAACAGCTTTTCACGGTCCTGAGCAGTGAGTTCAGCCAACGGCACACCCGTGAGCGACGAAACGATCTGCGCAATATCCTCCGCCGTGACTTCCTGCGAACTGGTGCCGCGCTCTTTCTTCCACGTTTCAGTGGCTTCATGCAGGCGTTTCTGTTCGGTGACGAGCCTCTCTTCCAGTTCCTTGGCTTTATCGAATTTCTTTGCAGCGCTGGCCGCGTCCTGTTCCTGTTTGATACGGCGGATGGTCGCCTCGACATCGTGCAATGGCTGCGGACGCGAATTCGACGAAATGCGCACGCGTGCGGCGGCCTGATCGAGCAAATCGATTGCCTTGTCTGGCAGAAAGCGTGCGGCGATATAGCGGTCCGAGAGCTTTGCAGCAGCATCGATCGCCTCTTCGGTGATCTTTACCTTGTGATGCGCTTCGAGCCGGTCGCGCAGTCCACGCAGAATCTCGATCGTTTCCTCGACGCTCGGCTCAGGCACCATGACTGGCTGAAAGCGCCGCTCCAATGCCGAATCCTTCTCAATGTACTTCTGGTATTCGTTTAACGTGGTCGCGCCCACGAGGTGCAACTCACCGCGAGCGAGCGCGGGCTTGAAGACATTGCCGATATCCAGACCGCCTTCGCCGCCGCCCTGGCCAGCGCCGACAATGGTATGCAGTTCGTCGATGAACACCACCAGACGGTCCTGGTTCTCGATGATCTCGTCCAGCACCTGCTTGACGCGTTCCTCGAACTCGCCACGATACTTCGCGCCTGCCACGACGCTATTGATATTCAGCTCGACCACCCGCTTGCCACGCAGCACCTCCGGCACCTGGTCCTGAGCAATGCGTTGCGCAAGACCTTCGACGATAGCGGTCTTGCCCACACCGGGCTCGCCGATCAGCACTGGATTGTTCTTGCGCCGCCGCGCGAGCACTTCAATGGTGGTTTCAATTTCCTTGTCACGGCCGATCACCGGATCCAGCTTGCCTTGACGCGCAAGCGCGCTGAGATCGCGCGCGTACTTGTCGAGCGTGGGCGTGGTCGAGCGGCCCTCCATCTTGCCGTCTTCGGCACCCTGGCCGACCACCTTGACTGCTTTTTGCCGCAGCGATGGCGACGACAGTCCGAGCTTGCGCAGCAATTCACCTGCAAACCCGTCTTCTTCCTCGACGAGCCCTATCAGAATATGTTCAGGCCCGACGTAGCTGTGACCCAGTTCCTGCGACGCCTTCAACGCGTTTTCCAGTGCACTTTTGGCGCGTGGCGACACGCCGATCTGCTCGTTGTCGCTCGGCTCCTTGCGGGTGCCGCGCGGCGCCGTCTGGTCGATGGTCTTCTTGATCTCTTCGGGATCGAGCTTGAATTCCCGCAGGACTTCCTGCACGACATTGTTATCGGCGAGCGCCAGCAACAGGTGTTCCGTATCGACTTCGTTCTTGCCGTATTCGACGGCTGCTTGCGCCGCAGCTTGCAGGCGGTCCAGACCGCTCTGGCTCAGGTACGTCTGCAGGTCCACCGCTTCACGCGCACGGCGATGACGGCGTGTCCGGCCGCCCGACTGTCCTCCCGCTGAATCGCCGATTTGTCCGCTACCGGTGCCTGTATCCTGCTCCGCGCCGCCGGATTGTCCCGGCGCGCGTCTAATGCGTGACCGGCTGCCGCGGTCGTCTTCCATCTGCGGCCACATGTCGTCGAACAGACTTTCGAAAAGTCCGCCGTGAAAGAGGGATTCGAGCGGCGACAGGCGGCGCTGATTGCGCGCCATGAACTCCATGTAGTGCTGATCGCACAGCATCAGCTGACGGCGTTGGCCGTTTTCGGTGATCGTGATCTGCGAGGTTGCTGGCTTTCCACAAACACTGCACTCGGCCATGATGATCTCCTGTCCGTCCGAGAGCGCATCGCTTTGCGGGCGGGTAATGGGTGGGTGGAAAATCTCTGTTCCGCTGCTTATTCCGATGCCGCCCCTGTTTGCGCGCCGGACTTCATCGAGACCGCGGAAGCTGACCGGTTGTTCACGACAGGCATGGCTGAGGAGTGCGGATCTTCACTTGATCTCGATGCGCCGCTTCGGTGCCGGTTCTCCGGCCGCTTTGGGAACGCGCAGCGTCAGCACGCCGTTTTCAAATCTGGCCTCTACCCGATCGAGATCGACGCCTGCGGGCAGTGGGACCGCGCGCTGAAAGTGTCCAAACGACCGCTCGACGCGATAGCATCCTTGTTCTTCGCTCGTCGATTCCAGGCGCTTTTCGCCACTGATGATCAGCATGTCTTCAACCACTTCGAGCTCGACGTCGTCACGGGTCATGCCTGGCAATTCGGCGACGATACGCAGTGCGTCGCCTTCGTCGGTAACATCGATCCGCGGTTGAAACTCGCTGGCGCTGAAGTCGCCGAACCAGCTTCCGAGCGGTCCACGGCCGCCGAACGGATCGCGTATCAATTCGGCCAACAGATGAATCGGATCGGGCAGCGGCCACGCGGCAGCTGAAAGTGCTACCGGCGCAGCAGCGGCTGCCGCCGGTGCACCGTTACCCGTTTGCGTGCCGCCAGTCTGTTGCGCATTTGACCTCGCGCTTTGCTGACTGGTGTTCGGTGCGCCGGCGCCGCCCGATGCGCTCTGTTGCGCGGTGTGCGAGCGCAAGAACCGGAACGGGTTCCATTTGTCGAGATCGAGAAGCATGTGATTCTCCCTGCGTGAGGTACGCCAGTGCCAGACCTGAGGCCGGACCACTGGAGGAGACGGACGGTCCACTCGATCTCCGGATGCGAGGTTTGCCGCGGGGGTGACCTTTTGACCCACGACGAGTCCCGCCAGCGGTGCACTTACGGATGTAAAGGCGCGTGTGGCTCGCCGGTCAGGCCGTCATGGTGCCAGGCACGCGCAGTGATGCCGAGTACGAAAAGCAGCGCGCCCGTGAACAACGCATACACGCCGATCAGCCAGACAAGCGTCAGTGCGCCGGCGCCCGGAAAGACCAGCACGAAGATGCCGAACAGCACGGCGAGCACTCCGGTGAGCACCAGCATCCACGCGTTGCGCAGACGCCTATGCAGCCGGGTTGCCGCGATCAGATCGAGTACGCCGGTGATAATCGCGTTTGCACCGATAACGGCGATCAGCACAAGCGTAGTAAGTCCCGGCACTAACGCGGCTATCACACCAGCTGCGACGCTGCAGATACCCAGCAGCAAGAGCACCCACCACGTGCCGTGCGTCGAGCGGTAGCGGATGGCCGCAACGATCGTGACAATGCCGCCGGCAATTGCGTAGGCGCTGAAAAGAGTGATGAGCAGTAGCAGAGTAAGACCCGGCCAGAACAGCGCCAGCATGCCGAACAGCAGCGCTACCGTGCCGCGCAGAATGAGCATCCACCAGGCGCGCCCAAGTAGTTCATCCATGTGGGACTCCGAGCCGTAACGTCAGTTAATGAACTTCAGTCTAGGCTCCACGCATCTGCGATTCTTTCGCGTTTCTGCCATGTGTTTCGCAATTCTGCGTTGAGTCAGGACGCATGGCGAACAGCATCCAGATTGGTATCCCGGATGCACCGAAATGACCCGAGCCATCACCGCGTCTTATAGCGGTTCGCCGTGAGGAGTTCTAACATGAACTTTGCAGCGCACGGTCCGTGCATTGCGTCATTCATGACATTCTTGTGGCACAGGACAGGTCGGTATCGTTTTGAATCATCGTGTCAAACGTCGTGCCGGGTTGCCCAGCAATGAAACTGCGCTCCGTCAACGAAGCCGGTTGCTTCTGCCCATATTACGAACCCGCCTAAAGCAGCCTTCAATTCGGCCTAAGCTTAGGTATGCGCCAACGCAAGAAGGAGACTTTGCTCATCATGAAGCAAGCAATAGGATCGACTCCTGATCACGGGTTACGCTGCCAACCGATGAACGTCGTTTTCAACAATGGCGAGCTGAATCTGGTGCAAGGATTTCGGCTCGTCATACCCACGGGTAACACTGTTGTGCAGGCTGTGGGCTCCGACGACCTTGGAACGAGTCACTCGATTCTCATAAGTGCTCCATTTGTCGCAGTTATTACCGGGGCGGCGCAGTTGGCCACGAACGCTGACAACGATCTCAGCGGATGGCTTATCGCACTTAGACCGAGCGTACTGGGCCAAGTCTCGCAAGAAGCGTTTGACGCCCTCCCGAAATGGTCCGAGTCTTGGGATCCCTTTTTGCGCGAGGCCGCGGATACATTGAATGCCTTGGCGAACGCGGATCTTTTCGACGCTGCGTGCGCCGACGCTTTTGCCGATGTCATTTCGGTGCACATCGCTGTCCGTTACGGGCACTGTGCTGGTGCGACCGAGCCGGACATGCCTATTACGCGTCAAATGCTGGCTCGCATTCAAGCCTTCGTTCACGACAACATCGCCGAAACCATTCTGGTCGAGCAACTCGCAGTTCTGGTGAACATGAGTGTTTCAAAGTTTGCACGCGTTTTCAAAACGGCGACGGGAAGCCCGCCCCATCTGTACGTGACACTCGAACGAGTGAAATTTGCGAGAGCGATGTTGTGCGAGGAGACCATTCCGTTGGTCGACGTTGGCGCACGCGCGGGATTTCAGACGCAGCAGCATTTCACCGACGTATTCCATAGATATACCGGTGTGACGCCGCGCGCATTCCGGCTTTCCCACCGGAGCTCCGGTAATTAATTCGTTTAGCGAAGTTGCGAACAGGTAACAACCGCTGTACTTCCGCGATCGCGATTGATGCCCCCGTAGCGGGGGAACTATGCGGGTTCGCCTTGATTTATGACCCGCGAACCTGTCAGTAATCGACGGTGATCCGGTTGTCGACCCGCATCACACCGGGGGCAAGCCATGCTACCCGCTCGGCCTCCTCGCGCTCGGCCCACGAGCGGACCGTGCCGCGCAGGACGACATTATTGCCTTCGGCCTCCACAGTGATGTGCTGTGCGTCGACTTCCACGTTGCGCTTGAACGCGTCCTCGATCTTGCGCTTGAGGTCGTCGGGCTCGACCTTCGGCTTGATCTCAATCTCGTTCGTCAGGCCGGTTACGCCGCTCGCCCGTAGCGCCGTATCTGCCGCGCGGCGGCGCTGGTAGTCCCATTCGACTTCGCCCTTCAGCGTCACATCTCCGTCCCTGACAACCACCTTGATGGTGTCCGCCGCATCAGGCAATTCGACCTGCAGTTGAGCAATGATCTCGCGCACGATCTCCGGATCGGGCGGCCTGTTGATCAAAGGCAACCGCACCTCCACATCGTTTGCGACACCCCTCACGCCGCGCACGCGCGTCGCGTCCTCTTCGGCCTTGCGCCTCTGCCGGAAACTGCGCGCGAAACCGGACAATGTGACCGCACCGTCCCTGACCGCAACCCCGATATCCGCTGCATCGACGTCCGGATCCCACTTCAGTTCGTTCTCTACGTCTCGCTTGAGGTCTTCGTCGGCGCTCATCACGCTTCTCGTCGGTTTGTTGATGGACTAACGCGCGCACGCGGACCACGCCCTACTCCACACGCATCGGTCCGCAATAGGGCAACGGTATGACGCGCCGGGCCCATTTTCTTCCGTACGCCTGCGCAGTTTTGCGCAATGCCACCTTACGTTCACATTCGAAAGCCGCGCAGCACAGCGCAGAGATCCGACACGTCTTCGCAGGAATGAGGAAGAAGTGCAACCGTCAAGAACCTAGTCTTGAGGTCATCGTCATCGCGACAATGACCCGTCCACATTCCAGGGTGCGCGCCGGGCGCGACATGCACGGTTGGCTGACACCGCTGCTGTTTTGCGGCGCGGTCGACATCTTGCGCGCGGCACTGAGCATGAGTGCAACCGTCTTGCCGCGTAAGCGGTCTGCGCTTATTTCCAGAGAAAAGGAGCAAATCGATGAGCGATTTAGTCGTTGTAAGCTTTAAAGGCGAAGAAACGGCCGACCAGGTGTTGACCAAACTCCAGCAGATGCAAAAGGAGCACCTGATCGACCTTGAGGATGCCTGTGTTCTGGTCCGCAGCGCGAATGGCAAGGTACACCTCAAGCAAGCCGTCGATCTCGTCAAGATCGGCGCGCTCAGTGGCGCGGCGTGGGGTGGCCTGTTTGGTGCGCTGGTTGGTCTCATGTTGCTCAATCCGCTCGCCGGACTGGCTACAGGCATGGCCATCGGCGTTGGTACGGGCGCGCTGTCGGGCGCGCTCTCGGACTATGGAATCGATGATGATTTCATGCGTTCGACGGGCCAGAACATCGAGCCGGGATCGTCGGCACTCTTCATCCTCGTGCGTCAAGTGAATTTCGACAAGGTCCTGCCTGAGCTGAAGCCTTTCGGCGGAAAGGTATTGAAAACGTCTCTCACCAACGATCAGGAGGAACGCCTGAAAAAGGCACTAGAGAGCCTGAACAGCAGCGGCACGACAGCATGAGCATCACTGCGCTGCATCACGGTCGTGGTCGTGAGTTGTGTCGAAGCTCGCAGTTGGGTCGGATCGACACCCGGACGCGGAGTACGAACGGAAGTGCGATCCGGACATCGCTTCCAACCGCGCGCGAACCCATGCAAGCTGACCATGCCGCCCTTGAGCGCAACCCCGCTATCTGATGGCTTGCGGGAAAGCGTCAGCACACCGAAAGCTCGCGCATCCCGCGGATGCCTTCCTGGAGAGACACGATGAGCATTGCATTAATTGGCGCCACCGGCCGCACCGGTCGCTTAGTCGCGGAAAAATTGCACCGTGCGGGCATTCCGTTTCGTGCATTGCTGCGCGACGAGGCGCAGCGGGCCCATTTCGAAAGCCTCGGCGGGAGCCCCGTGATCGTCGACCTGACGCAGGACTTTTGCGCGGCGCTTGCGGGGGTTAATACGGTTATCTTTGCCGCTGGCTCCGCTGAATCCGAGGGCGCCGAGCAGGAGCGTCAGATCGACCGGGACGCAATCATCAAGGCGGTCGATTGCGCGAAGCAGCATGGCGCGGACCGCTTCATCGTCGTCAGCACCTTGCTGGCATACGCCCCTGAATCCGCTCCAGATGCGCTTCGGCATTACGCCCAGATGAAGCGCGCATCTGACGATTATCTGATCGGCAGTGGACTCGATTATCTTGTGCTGCGTCCCGCCACACTGACTATGGAGCCCGGTACCGGGAAGATTGAGATCGTGGCCGACGCGCAGTCCGCCCGTGCCCCCGTTGCGCGCGAGGATGTTGCCGATGTCGCGCTCGAAGCGCTCAGGATCGGCCTTGTCAACAGGATCGTCGGATTTGCTGGTGGCAGCAAACCGATCGACGACGCGTTGGCCGCACTTCATTGACGTTGCGCGCCGCTCATGCCAGATCGTCGCGCCATAGGCGGTGACGCAGGCCGCCAGTTGCGTCGCGCACTCACACGCGCGCAACGGCGCGAACGTCCGGGCGAACATTCCGACAATACGAACTAGACTGAAATGTCGGCCGCCTGCCCGCGAGAACAGAGCCGTGCGGCCCGTCGCGATGGAGAACTCCCATGCCGAAGACCGTTTTCTCAGCTGAGCAGATTCGCGATGAAGCGCAAAGTCGCGTGGCAAAAATAAGCGCGAATACGCCGGAAGAACTGCGCGTGCGCATACCGCTGCCCGAACGGCACCCGCCCGATGCCGCCGGCAGGAACTGGAACATGGTGCCGCTCAACGAGAAGGGCACCGACTTCACCCACGAGGTCCGGCGCATTGTCGAAGACATGCGCACCGAGTTCGTTCTGCCGGATTGACGCTGCAACGCCGCATGATCGCGTGAGCGGTTCCGTTGAACGAGGTCGGGCACACAACGGCTTGTAAGGTCAGGCGATGAGTTCGGAGAGTGAAGCGGATGATCTCTGCGCCGCACTCACGCTGTACGCCGATGACGGCGGCGTGAAACTCGACCGGAACGCAGCCGGACATGCGTTGGGTCGTTGCAGAGGACCAGATCCGGCGCGATGAAGCGATAGACCGCGTGGCGGCAGGATCGCGACAGATCTGGGCAGAAACCGGAAAGAAGCGTGCGCGGACCATGGCTAGAGTGGCTAGAAGCGGAATCAGGACGATGTGATCCGACGCCGACGCCTGGAAACGTCATGGCAGTACTTTTCGGGCCGAGTCAAAAACGCAAGGAGCGAATTCATGCCGGATACGGAAACCACGTTTGCTGCCGCCGGGCAGCACGACGAACAGATCCCGCTGCGCAAGCTCTTCGAACCCGTCAAGGTGGGGCCGTACAACCTGCGACATCGTGCCGTGATGGCGCCGCTGACGCGTTCGCGCGCGAGCCGGCCAGGCAACATACCGTCTCAGCTCAACGCCTGCTATTACGCGCAGCGTGCATCGGCCGCGCTCATCATCAGCGAGGCGACGCAGGTGTCGATGCAAGGACAGGGCTATGCGTGGACGCCCGGGATTCACAGTCGCGAGCAGGTCGAAGGCTGGCGGCTCGTGGCGAACGCCGTGCACGAGGCGGGCGGGTTGATGTTCATGCAGCTCTGGCACGTCGGACGCATATCGCACCCTTCGTTGCAGCCTGATGAAATGCTGCCTGTTGCGCCGTCTGCGCTCCAGCCGAAAGCGGAGGCGTTCATCGAGAATGAGCGCGGCGAAGGTGTCCTCGCGCCCTGCGTCACGCCCCGCGCGCTGCAGATCGAAGAGATGCCATACCTCGTGCGCCAGTATTTCAGGGGTGCGCGCAACGCAAAGGCTGCCGGTATGGACGGCGTCGAAGTGCACGCAGCGAATGGGTATCTGCTCGACCAGTTCCTGTTGTCCGGCACAAACCGCCGCACGGACGAATATGGCGGGTCGAGCGAGCGCCGGGCCAAGCTGCTGTTTGAGGTGATCGAGACGGTTTGCGAAGTCTGGGGGCCCGAAAGGGTCGGCGTGCGGCTTTCTCCTCTCGGCACCTTCAACGACATGCATGACGACGATCCCGAGGCGACGTTCTCTTACGTCATCGAGAAACTCAATCGATACCGGCTCGCTTATTTGCACATCGTTAATCCCGCGCTGGCGGCGACCGGTGAGGACGGCACTTTCACGGAGCGTGCGAAACGCATGAGCGAGATGATACGGCGCACCTATCGCGGTGTGCTGATGGTCGCAGGCGGGTTCGACGGCAGCAGTGCGGAAAGATGGCTCGAGGATGGCAACGCGGACCTGATCGCGTTCGGACGCCCGTTCATCGCCAATCCCGATCTGCCCGAACGCCTCCGGTTGCACGCTCCGCTCAATTCGCCGGATCCGTCCACGTTCTACGGCGGCGGCGAGCGCGGATACACCGACTATCCGTCGCTTGCGCAGGAGCGCGGGGAGGCCCCACGGTCCGTCATCGACGGGCGTTGGAGATAGACCGTCGTTGACCGGCGAGCCCGCTGACGTCACGCGACGATTTGCGATGGCCGCAGAGTCGGCGATCGATCATTGCTGAGAGGCGCACCATGGTTGTGACTACCTGGGTTGTCGTTGCCGACGGCAGCCGTGCACGAATCTTCGAGACACCGGGACTTAAACTGGAATTGCGGGAAATCGAAGACCTCGTCAATGTCGGCCCAAGTGGACCGGCGCTGAGCGAGAAGGATCGCGAAAAGTTCGCGAAGACCGTCGCCGACTATATCGAACAGGGACGGCTCCATCAGCGGTATCAGCGATTACGATTAGCCGCCGAGCCGAAGTTTCTCGGGATGCTGCGCGCGCGCCTGAGCGAGGAGACGCGTCAGATGGTTTTCGAAGAGATCAACGAAGACCTCTCGGCCCTCGATGCGCGCGAAGTTCAAGCGCACCTGCGAAGTCATTGACGGCGAACTGCCCGGTCGTATGCCGCATTAAATGCGTCAAGCCGTCAGAGAGTCGGGCCTGCACGCGGGCGTGTTCTCTCTGGTTCGCGGCGGCGGCTAACCCCAATACCGTCGCTTCGATACAACAGCGACTCGAGCGGTGCGATGAAGCACGGAAGCGCTGCGCCTTGCGGGCTGGGACACCACCCGAATTGTGGCGAAATTGTGGCGAATTACTTCAGAAATACGCAAAGGTCCAATCCAGACCGGAAATGAAGTGCGCCGCTTGGGCGGTTTTATACTCGCCCCGCTGTCTTCTGACGCAATCCCAACACGCTCGAGTTAATTCATGAAAAAGATTCGCATCGCCCTCGCTGTCTCCGTTGCGCTTGCCGCGACGGCCGCCCACGCACAGACCTCGGTCACGCTGTACGGCCTCATCGACGCCGGTATCACTTACACGAATAACGTCGGCGGAAGCAGCCGGGTTGCACTGGCGAGCGGCAACATCAGCGGTAGCCGCTTCGGCCTGCGTGGCACGGAAGATCTCGGTGGCGGCCTGAAGGCCGTCTTCGTGCTCGAAAATGGCTTCAACGTCAATAACGGCACGCTCGGCCAGGGTGGCCGGATGTTTGGTCGCCAGGCGTATGTCGGCCTGAGCAGCAACAGTTTTGGCACCGTCACGTTGGGCCGCCAGTATGACTCGATGGTTGATTTCGTCGCACCGCTGTCTGCCACAGCAGGCCCGTTCGGTGACTCGGGGTTCGCGCATCCGTATGACAACGACAACCTGCAACATAGCGTTCGCTTCAACAACGCGGTCAAGTTCACCAGCCTTGACTATGCGGGCTTCAAGGCTGGCGGTATGTATGCGTTCAGTAACACCCAAACAGGCTTTGCTGTCGATCGTGCGTACAGCGCGGGCGCCAGCTACAAATTCGGCGGCTTGAACGTGGCTGCCGCCTACCTGCAGATCAATGGTTCGGGCGCTTCGAATCCGAATACCACGGGTGCCGCTGATCCAACCGAGTTCAAGGGTGGCCTGACGTCGGATGTACAGCGTACGGCTGGTGCAGGCGTGAGCTACGGCTTCGGCCCAGCGACGGTCGGCTTTGTTTACACGCACAGCCAATATCAGAATACGAACGCGTTCGGGCTGAAAAATGGTGGCGCTCATTTTGACAACTACGAACTCAATGGCAAGTACGCAGTTACGCCAGCGCTCATGCTCGGCGTTTCTTATGCCTACACCGATGCGCATCTGAGTGGTGCAACGTCGTTCGGCGCCGATCCGAAGTGGAATCAAGTCAACGCGATTGCGCGCTACTCGCTGTCGACGCGTACGGAGCTGTATGCCGAAGCTATGTACCAGCATGCAACCGGCAACAAAAACGTCGCGGTCATGTACAACGCAGGTGGCGCTTCGTCGACGGGCAATCAGGTCATGGGTTCGGTCGGTATACTCACCCGCTTCTAAGGAAGTCTGGCGCGCAGGGTTAGCGAGTTAGCCCTGTGTTAGCGCAAGAGCCGTGTGCGCCGGCGAGCCACCCGCCGGCGCAGATTCACCTTGGGCTCGGGCACAGCGCACTTCAACGAAGATTCTTCGGAGTCGTCGGGAATCACTCGATAAAGTCCATCGTCCTCTCAACGCGATTCTGAATGCGCCTGCGTTTTGTCCGATATTCGTTTGGCATCGGCAAAGTTTGTGGACTACGCTCCCCTTTGCTATGCGACATTAAAGCGTGGCTGACTCACGAAGTCACAAATTCGCGGACTTTCGTGCACCCCTTCTGCACGTGCCTGCCGACACCGGGCAAAACTACTGCTTGGTGAAGCGTTTCGCCAGTTAGTTTCGCCAATTAACTAGCTAGCGAACGACGAGCTTTCTCGCATCCTGTGAGCCAAAGCTAATAGCACCGACGGCCCTCTTTCTTCCATCGCTCGTTTCCGCAAACAGCGGCAGCCCTATCGCTGCACCGATTCTCTAATTCCATTCCGTTTGAATTGGGCGTCTCATCCCGCCAGGCAATGGGCCCCTGCGCTGAGATGGTTCGCGCCAGATTGGGTAACAAGGAGATTATCGTGAAGATCAAACCATTCAGCATTCTCTCAGCAACCGTCGTGGCGCTTCTCTTACTCAGCAGCGCCGCGCAAGCCGAGGGTCCCGGTGGACACGACAGCCACGAGGGACACGACGGACACGGCGGCCCACGCGGCCTTTGTTCGAACGCAACGCTCAGAGGACCGTATGCATTTACCGGTCACGGTGAAATTATCGGATTGATAGGACCGAACAATAAAGTCGCTCCCTATGCGTCCACGTTGATTCTTGATGACGTCGCCCTCGTGACGTTCGATGGCACGGGCGGCTTCACGCGCACCGACTTCGGCATGATCGGCGGGCTGCCGAAAGGGGGCCTCACGACCTTCAATCCAAACCAGAACGGAACATACTCGGTGAACTCCGATTGCACCGGCACCATGAAAATCATTTATACCGCCGGGGGAGCCGTGCCGGCGGGTGTCGAGACTGACCTGAACATGGTCATCGCCGCGGATGGGACGCTCGTCGAATCCGTTGTTTACAGGGCGGTCACTGTCTCCGGCGCGAGCGGAGACAACTCGGTAATGTGCCCGCAATATTGCGAGCAGGCTGTGCAAGAGAATTTTGAGGGGAAGAAAATCGTTGTCTACGGCTTCCGCTAATCGGGATCCAGATGGGCTCACGCTCGCTGAGGCGCTTGCCATGAGCGGCGCTGAGCCCAGCCTTGGGCGAAAGTTCCTGGTCCTTTAATTCCGCACCGTCTGCCTGACGATAGGGTCGCTTCCTCGACCTCTCGCACTCATCTAAATTCTTGTGCAACCTCGGCGAAATACGGCTAGGTGAAAGTCAACGTTCATGGACTCGACGCAATCACGTTGCACATTGATGGTCCGGCAGGTTGTTGTGTTACCCATCATCGCGAGGAGACGGCGATCAGGGCAGGCACAATGAGGTCGAACATGTGCTTCTCGTCAGCTTCGACGGTTTGCACGAGTAGTAGATAGCCTGAAGCGAAGCCGCCTTTGCGACATCGACGAGCCAGAACTCAGATCGTCCCAAACAATGCCCTCGGCCGATCCTTTAACGTGCCCGCCAGCAACCGCAACGCGCTCACGAGCTGATCGCGGCTCGATGCACACGCGAGATTGATACGCACGCCATGCTCGATTTCCGAGCGATCCACCGCGAACGCCGACGACGGCATGACCACCACGCCGCGCGCCTTCGCGTTGGCTGCAAAATCATCGGCGCGCCAGGGCGGCGGCAGCTTCAGCCAGACGAACATGCAGGCGGGATCGGTCTGTAGCAACGACTGCGGCAACAACTCCCGCGCGAGCGCCTGACGCGCGCGAATCTCCGCGAGTTGCGCATCCATGATGTGGCGCGCGGTACCGTCCTCGATCCAGATCGACGCGATCAGCATCGACATCGGCGCGGGCATCCACGCGGTAGTGCGAACGGCCTCCGCGCACAGCGCGGAACTGTCGGGCGGACTCGCCAGATAGCCGAGCCGCAGCCCGGGCGCGAGAATCTTCGACGTCGCGGCGATATGAAAGGTCAGCTCCGGACACAGACTCGCGAGTGTCGGCAGACGCTGAGACACCAGTGGTCCATATACGTCGTCTTCGATGATCACGACACCGTGCCTGCGCGCGATGTCGACGAGCGCCATCCGGCGTTCGAGACTCATCGTCGTGACAGTCGGATTCTGCAGATTGGGCACCGTGAAGATCGCCTTGACCGGCATGCGCCGGCATGCGGCGTCGAGCTCATCGGTCAGCAGGCCGTCGGCGTCGCTCGGAATGCCGACGATCTCGAACTGGAACACGGGCGCAAGCGCCTTCAGCCCGTAGTAGGTGAGCCGGTCGGCGAGGATCACGCCGTCCGTGCCGATCAGACTGTTCAGCACCGCATACAGGCCGTGCTGCGCGCCGCTCGTGACGACCACGTGCGCGGCATCCGGCGTAAATCCGGGCGCCGCCATCCAGCGTGCGCCAGCCGCGCGCGCCCATTCGGGACCTTGTGGCGGCTGGTATTCCTGCAATTGCGCATAGCGTGGATCGCGCGGCAACTCGGCGAGCGTGCGCGCCAGACACTCCAGAAATTCGCCCGTGGCCGGCCGGTTCACCGTCAGGTCGATGGCGGCATTGTTCGTCGCGCGCGCCGGTTCAACGCTCGGCATCGCGCCGCCAGTTACTAGCGAGCCGCGTCGCTTGCTGCCGATCACCAGCCCGCGCAACTGCAATTCCTTGTAGGCACGCGACACCGTCGACACGTTGATGCCCAGTTCAGTCGCCAGTTGCCGCTGCGGCGGCAGACGGCTGCCGGGCGGATAGACGCCGCTGCGGATTTCGCTCTCGATCGAGCTAGACACTTCGATGTAGGTCGATCGCTTCGCCTGCTCCGGCGCGCCGTTGGCCGCGCAGGCTGCGTCTTTGCCAGAAGCCATAAGATCAACTGTCTCCATACAAACCGGCTTTGTCCGCAATTGTGCGGAGGTGTGGCGATTCTATACCAGACACGCCCGAGCGTATGCCTTCCTGACGGTCCCGACGTGGTCGTGGACAGCGGCGAAGATTGTGCCCGCCTTCATCCAGGGAAAATGCCAGGACCACACAACAATCGTTTTAATTGCACACAAAAATTTATTGTGTGATTCTAGATGCCAGAGTTTGTCTGGTAGCGAGCGTGGCGCGACGCCGCCCGGCATCGTTCAGGAATCAGTCAGCAGGAGTGTTCCAGTGCGTGTTACGCAGTCCACGGTCTCCGACGCACCGCCCAAACCCGGCGCGGCTTTACGTCAACAGCACGTCGCGATGATCGCGATGGACGCCAGTAATGTCTGAGATCGCCATCGTCGGCGCGGGATTCATCGGCCTTGCCAGCGCCGCTTCGTTGATGCGCGACGGACATCGGGTCACGATATTCGATCCGTCCGGCGTCGGGCAAGGCGCGTCGTTCGGCAACGCAGGGACGTTCGCGCATTACGCGTGCATTCCGGTGAACAACCCGTCTGTGTTCCGTGACCTGCCGCGCTACCTGTTTTCAGGCGACAGCCCGTTCAGGCTGCGCTATCAATACCTGCCGCACCTCGTGCCGTGGCTCGCGCACTTCATGATGAGTTCGCTGCCGCGCCGCTATGAGGCGAGCGCGGGCGCGCTCGCTGCGCTGCTCGCGCAAGCGCAGGAAGGCTATGCGCCGTTGCTGGCGAACGCCGAACTCGCGCGCTTCGTGCGGTCACGTGAATGCCTGTATCTCTACTCCAGCGCAGCTTCGTTCAACGCGGCGCGCCCCGCGCTCGATCTACGCAAGAAGCTGGGTGTGATCTTCGACGTGCTGGGCGGCAACGACATCCGCGCGCTCGAACCATCGCTCGCGCCGATTTTCGAGCGCGGCGTGCTGTTCAGCGACAGCTGGCATTTCTCGGATCCGCAAGGCTTCCTGCAAGCGCTTTTTGAGCAACTGGCGGCGCAAGGACTGACGCTGCAGCGTTCGACTGTCAGCGCGGTGCAGCCTTCCGGCGATGGCGCAAGCGTGACGGCCGACGGAGTCACGCGGCGCTTTGGTCATGTGGTCATCGCTACGGGCGCGCGCTCAGCGCAGTTCGCGCGGCAATGCGGCGACGTCGTGCCGCTCGACACGGAGCGCGGCTATCACGTGCGTTATCCGGGCGCGCAGCAACTCATTTCGCGGCCTGTCGGCTGGGCCGAACGGGGCTTTTACATGACGCCGATGAGCGACGGCATCCGCGTCGCGGGAACCGTCGAACTGGGCGGCTTCAGCGACACGCGCAACCGCTCGTTGCTCGACCTGTTGACGTTTTCATCACGACGCGCGTTACCTCTGCTCGAAAAGCCGGACTCCAGCTGGCTTGGCTTTCGTCCGACCTTGCCCGACGGTGTGCCGGTGCTCGCGCGCTCACGTGCAAGCGAGCGTGTGATCTATGCATTCGGTCACCAGCATCTTGGGCTCACGCTGGCCGGCGTGAGCGGGCGAATCGTCGCGGACCTGGTTGCGCGTCGTGCGCCTCCGCTCGATCTTGCGCCATATGCGGCGACGCGTTTTGGCATTTAGCGAAGGACCAGACTGCGGACAACTCACCGGACACAGCAGCGACAGGTTTCAGTTTCATCTACCCATACGTGGGACGGTTTCGACGCGTCGCGCATCGAACCGCTCGTTCGACATAACGCGCGACGTGACATCTCGCAAGGAGCTCATCATGAATCGCCGCAACTGGCTGTTGAATTTTGCCGTCTGCCTACTCGGCGCCCAGACGCCGTTTGCGTCGGCAGCCGATCCGGAAGTCGTCAAGATCGGCTTTGTCGGACCTTTAACGGGCCCTGTTGCACGGGTTGGGAAAGACCTGCAGTACGGTGCGCAACTGGCGATCGACGAAGAAAACGCACGACATCCCACTGTCGGCGGGAAGCCCGTCAAATTCGTGCTCGACGTGCAGGACGATCAGGCCGATCCGCGCGTTGCGATTCAGGTCGCGCAGAAGCTGGTCGACGATGGCGTGGTCGGCGTAATAGGCCATTACAACTCGGGTTGCAGCATTCCGGCGTCGACGGTCTATCACCAGGCAAATGTCGCGATGATCACGCCGGGCTCGACCAATCCGCAATTGACCAAGCAGGGCTACAAGAACGTGTTTCGCACGATGGGCCACGATGGCATCGGCGGCGTGGTCGCAGGACATTTCGTGGTTGAGCAGATGAAGGCGAAGCGGATCGGCATCATCGACGACCGCACGGCGTTCGGCCAGGGTCTCGCGGACGCCTTCGAGAAAGGCGCCAAGGAAGCAAACGGCAACATCGTAGTTCGCGAATTTACGAACGACAAAGCGGTCGATTTCCGCGCCATCCTGACGACGTTGAAAAGCAGGAACGTCGATCTGATTTTCTTCGGTGGCCTAGATGAACAGGGCGCAATGCTGATCAAGCAGATGCGCTCTCTGGGCATGAACGCGCAACTGTTCGGCGCGGGCGCGTTGAAGAGCAATGCGTTCCTGCAGATCGCCGGCACCGCGGGCGACGGCACGCAGGATCTGGAACCCGGTCCCGCGCTCGACAAGCAGCCGGCTGCGCTCGAGTTCGGCAAGCGTTACAAGGCACGCTTCAATCAGGACGTGGAACTGTACGCGCCGTTTGCGTATGACGCTGCGCTCGCGATGCTCAAGGCGATTCACACGGCGAATTCGCTCGACCGCTCGAAGATCGTCGATAGTCTGTCGAAGGTCAACGTCACGGGCGTGACCGGACAGATCGCGTTTGACCCGTACGGCGATCTGATCAAGCCGCCGTACACGCTGTTTCAGGTTCAACAGGGTCAATGGAAGAGCATGAAAACGCTGGGAGGGAGCGGCGCCTGAAATGCGCAATTACACACCTACACGACATATCGGCGGCGTCTAATGTGCTTGCTCTTCGCAACCGCGACGAGCCATAAAGATCCGCACTGGTCTGCTCGCAGTTGACCGTGTCTGCGAACAGCCAGGCGTGGCGGTGAGAAAAGTTACTCGTCCAACGAGGACGCCTGCGCAATGTCCTTATATGGCTTGCCCGACTCGAGTTCTTTCATCGTCTCGACGGGCTTGTTGTAGTACTTGTCCAGAACGGCGTGGGCCGTGGCCGGTGACGGCGGCTCAGAATTGCGTCGCTCAGGCGCTTGCCGCCTGATAGTGGATGGATCGGCTCTGCTCTGCCCGCCGAGCGGCTTGCCCTCTATAGTCTGGTTGTCCCCGAACTTACCAAAGCGGCTCAGCCGTTCGAACTCGGAAGAAGAACCGCCATCACTGCGCTTGACGCGCGCATAGGAGCCGCCGAACTCGCCGGGCTGACCAGGAAGATCCGTCTGATTCAGAGAATGTATGCCGCCAGGCGGGTGATATTCGACTTCATTCGATCCAAGCGGTCTGGTTGGCTTGGGTGGCTTGGGCGCACTGCCCAACTTCTGCTGGCCGAGGGCCTTGTCAAGTTTCTTTCCTTCCAGTTGCGGATTCTGCTCCTTAAAGGCGCTGACATCCGCTTCATGTTTTGCCAGCTTAGCCTGATGGTCTGCGGTTCGCTGAGCCATCTCATCAGCGGAGAACTTCTTCGTATATGTGCTCTTGACGACAAAGCCGCCACCCTCCTGGAACGCAACGTCCTTATGTGCCTTTCCCGCTTCGAGTTTCGGCTGCAG
This sequence comes from Paraburkholderia caledonica, assembly GCF_000383275.1. NCBI lineage: Bacteria > Pseudomonadati > Pseudomonadota > Betaproteobacteria > Burkholderiales > Burkholderiaceae > Paraburkholderia > Paraburkholderia caledonica. The sequence goes on from NZ_KB911050.1 coordinate 117,426, forward strand.
CTTGGTTTCGACACCCACGTTTCCGCTGCCTTTGAACTTCTGCGCGGCGTCTGCAACGCGGAACAGGCGGCCAGCGGAAGCGCGCGGACTGGTTGGTGAAGGTGGCAAAGCGGCCAGCGCCGGATTCCTGGCGCGCGCCGACGGTGATGCACTCAACGGCTCAGACGAGCCCGTGGACGAATGTTGCGTGACGCTCGACGTGTTGATCGTCAAATTGGGTTTCGTTTTAATACTGGACACAGCTAGCTCCTTGTTCGAGACGAGTCCTCCAGCCAGTTCTGCAGTCTCAGCAGAGCGAGCGCAGACACGTGAGGGCGCGAGTCAAGACTAGCGGACGTTGTCGAGCTACGGCGCGCAGCCGCGAAGCTGCACTACGCAGACGCGAAACAAACGCAACGGAATTCGAAGCGTTCGCAGTGGATGTCGATCCCGATCCTGGTCAACCCACGCAGGTTGGTCACACTTTCGGGACGCGCTGCACCACACGGCAATACGCGAAATGCGATCTGAACGCATGCTGCAATAGCTTTGCGCCCGTACACCTTCGCACTTCGAATCGACTATCGACGGGATGTCTTCGATTGAAAAATTAAGGTAGCGTCCGCTTTATTGTCCTTGTCAGATAGCTACCAGCGCACGTCGCTGTGACAGATAAATAACGCACACTAACGCACAAGATCCGATGCCCACTGCGTTCGCCCATACCGTCAAAGAGAGCTTTACGACGCTCACGCCGACGGCCAAGCGCATTGCGAGCTATATGCTGGCGAATCTCGACCGGCTCGGTCTTGAAACGGCCGATCAGATCGCACAGCAGACAGGAACGAGCGGCATTTCCGTTGGACGCTTCCTGCGTAGCGTCGGTTATCGCAATCTCGATGAGCTGAAGCGCGAGTTACGCGGCGCGCAAACACGTCCCTGGTTCATTACCGATCGCCTCGATGCGTATCGCAGCGAGCGCCATCAAGAAGACACGCAACGCACGAGTTCGCAAGGCGACTCGCTCGCCCGCTCAATGGAGCTGGAGGTAGACGCCGTACGCGATGTCTACCAGCTCGCACGAAGCGAAGGATTTGGGCGAGTCGCAGAGCGCGTTGCCACGGCTGACGCCGTGTATGTCGTCGGCATTCAATCGACTCGCGGCATCTCGAATGCGTTTTTCAGCTACCTCGAATACCTGCGACCACGCGTGTTCTATTCCGACGGAATGTCGGGCTCGTACGTGGATTCACTGAACTCCGAATTTGCATCGCCCTACCTGATCGTGACGGACACGCGCGCCTATTCACGCATCGCACGCCGCTATTGCGAAGCCGCGACGCAACGCGCCATCGCCTTCGCGCTCGTCACCGATCTCTATTGCCCGTGGGCGCGCGATTTCGAATGCGATCTGTTGCAAGTCAAGACGGACGTCGGCCAGTTCTGGGACTCGCTTGCGCCGCTCACGTGTCTCTTCAATCTTCTGCTGAGTTCAATTGTTGAATGTCTCGGCCCCGCCATCGACGGGCGCGTCGCGCGCAATCGCGAACTGCAGCGCGAACTCGATCAATTCGAATTCTGATAGCCATGACCGACACTCCTCGCCTGATACCTATCACCCCCGACACACATCGAGTGGATATCGACCTCGTTTATGCGACGTCCCGCAATTTCACGGGCAAGCCGATCTACCGCGAAGCGCATTGCCTGCTGCTCGAACCCGCCGAAGCTGCATTGCGCAAAGCCGTCGAACTCGCGGACAGCGCAGGCATGACGTTGCGTATCTTCGACGCCTATCGGCCGCCGCAAGCGCAAAAGGTGCTGTGGGACTTTCTGCCCGACCCGACGTACATCGCCGAACTGGGCCGTGGCTCGAATCATAGCCGTGGCACAGCCGTCGACCTCACGCTGATAGACGGCGACGGTCAACCGCTAGACATGGGCACCGGTTTCGACGAGATGGTGAAGGCTTCCGAGCATTTCCATCAAGGACTGCCGCAGTCTGTGCAGCGCAATCGCCTGCTGTTGCTGGGCATCATGCACGCGGCCGGCTTTGCGCACATCGCAAGCGAATGGTGGCATTACGAATTGCCTGGCTCGCGTGCGCTGCCGGTTATAGACAACAGCGAAAGCGGCCCGTTGAAGTTGATGTGACCTGGTAGGTTCTGGCTGTCCGTTTGCAGGTTCTCTTCCTTTACATGCGGAGCAAGTATGAATCTGGTTTTGCGCAATGCGCTGGCAGCGGTCGCGGTGGCATCCGCGCTGACGTTTTCCACCTCGATGACAGGCAGCGCGCTCGCGGCGACGCCGAAAGACATGCTTGTCATGGCCACGACGCTCGACGAATTTTCGACGCTCGATCCCGGCGAGGTCTACGAACTGGTGCCGGAAGAATATGTCGCGAACACCTATGACCGCCTGGTACGGGTCGACTTGAAAGACCCATCGAAATTCAACGGGGACGCCGCGCAATCCTGGACCGTGAGCCCCGACGGACTCACATTCACCTTCAAGATCCGCTCCGGTCTCAAGTTCCACTCCGGCAACCCTCTGACGGCCGATGACGTCGCATGGTCGATTCAGCGCTGCGTGCTTCTCGACAAAGGCGCTGCCGCCGTGCTGCAGGGCATCGGGCTCACCAAAGAGAACGCGCTCGACAAGGTCAAAAAGATCGACGATTCAACGGTCAGTATCACGACCGATCAGAAGTACGCGCCGACCTTCGTGCTGAACGTTCTGGGCGCGTGGCCCGCTTCCGTGCTCGATAAAAAACTGCTGATGTCCCATCAGAAAGGCAATGACTTCGGCAACGAATGGCTGCGCACGAACGAGGCCGGATCGGGCGCTTACAAGCTGGTCAAATGGACCGCCAACGACAGCATCATCCTGCAGAAATACGACGATTACCGCATGCCGCTCGCCATGAAGCGCATCGTGCTGCGACATGTTCCCGAAGCATCGAGCCAGCGCCTGCTACTCGAAAATGGCGACGCGGACATTGCGCGCAATCTGAGCCCGGACGACCTCGCTGCATTGACAAAGTCGAACAAGGCTCACGTGACGGCCGTACCGCAAGCCACGTTGCTGTATCTCGGCTTGAACGTGAAGAACCCGAATCTCGCGAAGCCCGAAGTGCAGGAAGCAATGAAGTGGCTGATCGATTACAACGGCATTCAGACGAACGTGGTGAAGACGACCTATAAGGTTCATCAAACGTTTTTGCCAGAAGGTTTTCTTGGCGCGCTCAACAGCAACCCGTATCACCAGGATGTCGCAAAGGCAAAGGCACTGCTCGCCAAAGCAGGCTTGCCGAACGGCTTCAACGTGACGATGGACGTGCGTAGCGCCTATCCGTACAACGAGATCGCGCAGGCGGTGCAAGCCAATCTGGCTCAAGCCGGAATCAAGGTCGACATTATTCCGGGCGATAACAAGCAGACGCTCGCCAAGTACCGCGCGCGCCAGCATGACATCTACATCGGCGAATGGTCTGCCGACTACATCGACCCGCACAGCAATGCGCAGGGCTTCGCGTGGAACCCGGACAACTCCGACAAGTCCTCGTACAAAATGCTCGCATGGCGCAATTCGTGGGACATCGCCGGTCTGACGAAAGAAACCAATGCCGCACTCGCCGAATCGTCCACTGCAAAACGCGCGCAGCTTTATCAGGCGATGCAGAAGGAAATGCTCGCGCAGTCGCCGTTCGTCATCATGTTCCAGCAGGTATCGCAGGTAGCGATGCGGCCAGGCGTGTCGGGGCTCGAAGTTGGGCCGATCAACGACCTGGTGTCGTACCTGCACGTGAAGAAACAGTAATCGCCGGGCGGCGTCCGAACCATGTCGACAACGTTGACTCCTATCGACCGCATTCGCGCCGCGTCCGCGCGCCGCGCGAGCGTGCGCTGGACGCTGCGCGTTTTGCGCTGGGCGCTGACGCTCGCCATCACCTTCACGGGTCTGCTCGCTGTGACGTTCGTGATCGGCCGCAAGGTGCCAATCGATCCGGTGCTCGCGATACTCGGGGATCGCGCGTCGGCCGCCGCCTATGCGGCCGCGCGCATCCAGCTGGGTCTGGACAAGCCTCTCGTCGAGCAATTTCTGATCTACGTGAATGCGGTCCTGCACGGCAACCTTGGCGTGTCGCTGCTGACAGCCAGTCCGGTACTTGACGACATTCGCCGCGTGTTTCCCGCCACGCTCGAACTGGCCACGCTCGCGACCATCGCCGGCGTGCTGGTCGGCGTGCCGCTCGGCGTGGTGGCGGCGACGCGCCATAACCGCTGGATCGATCACGTCGCGCGCTTCGTGGGCCTCATCGGCAGTTCCGTGCCTGTTTTCTGGCTCGGGCTGATGGGCCTGTTGCTGTTCTATGCGAAGTTGCATTGGGTGTCGGGTCCCGGGAGATTGGACCCGGTGTTCGACGGCATGGTCGAGCCGCGCACAGGCAGCCTGCTAGTCGATTCGCTGATGGCCGGCGAGTGGGATGTGTTCTTCAATGCAATCTCGCACGTCGCGTTGCCCGCGGCAATACTCGGCTACTACTCCGTCGCGTACCTCAGCCGGATGACACGCTCGTTCATGCTCGATCAATTGAACCAGGAGTACATCACGACGGCGCGCGCGAAGGGCGTGCCCGAGCGGCGCGTCGTGTGGGTGCACGCCTTCGGCAATATCGCCGTGCCGCTGCTCACGGTGATCGCCCTCTCGTATAGCTTCCTGCTGGAGGGTTCGGTGTTGACCGAGATCGTATTCGCGTGGCCCGGCATCGGATCGTATCTGACGGGTGCGTTGCTCAATGCCGACATGAACGCCGTGCTTGGCAGCACGCTTGTGATAGGTGCCACTTTCATCGCGTTGAATCTGCTCACCGACGCGCTCTATCGCGTGTTCGATCCACGCGCCCGCTGATGCAACGGAGACTTTCGACGTGCGTCATCCTCTTGAACATTCGACGCAGGACTGGCCGATGAATGCCGCGCGCCTAACGTGGAAGCAATGGCTGCTCACCGATACGCCCGCGTCGCGCAAACAGGCAGCGTTGGGCCTCGCCTATCGACGCTGGCGGCGTTTCGCGGGCAATCCGCTTTCGGTATTCGGCTTTGCGATCCTCATGGTGCTCGTGATCGTCGCGATCATCGGACCGTGGATCGCGCCGCATGATCCTTTGCGTCAGGTGCTGTCGGACCGCCTGCTGCCGCCGGGCTCGCCATCGCACTGGCTCGGCACCGACCAGCTTGGGCGCGACATCCTCTCGCGCATCATTTACGGCTCGCGCCTCACTTTGTCGATAGCCATACTCGTGGTCGTCGTGGTGGTGCCGATTGGCCTCATGATAGGCACGACAGCGGGCTTCTTCGGCGGCTGGGTCGATAACGTGCTGATGCGCGTAACCGACATCGCGCTGGCGTTTCCGAAAATCGTGCTCGCGCTCGCTTTCGCCGCAGCGTTGGGACCCGGCGTGATCAATGCCGTGATCGCAATCTCCATCACGGCGTGGCCCGCATATGCACGTCTCGCTCGCGCCGAAACCTTGAGGCTCGTGCAGGCCGATTTCATTCAGGTTGCACGTCTGCAAGGCGCGTCGAATCTGCGCATCCTGCTGCGCTACGTGGTGCCGCTCTGCATGTCGTCCGTGATCGTGCGGGCGACGCTCGACATGGCCGGCATCATTCTCACGGTCGCGGGTCTCGGCTTTCTCGGGCTTGGCGCGCAACCGCCGAGTCCCGAATGGGGCTTCATGGTCGCTTCCGGGCGCAACGTGCTGCTCGATTCATGGTGGGTCGCCACGATACCGGGCTTCGCCATTCTGCTCGTCAGCCTCGCGTTCAACCTGCTCGGTGACGGGCTGCGCGACGTGTTCGATCCGCGTCATGGAGACTGACATGCACACGAGCGAAGCGGCCCATCCGCTGTGTGAAATCGACGACCTGCGCATTGCGTTTCGCGCGCATGACGGCACGCTGAACGAAGCGGTACGCGGTCTCTCGCTCACGTTGAAAAAGGGCGAACGACTCGGCATTGTCGGCGAGTCGGGTTCGGGCAAATCGCTCACAGGCCGCGCGCTGCTCGGCTTGTTGCCGCCCGCCGCACATTGCACGGCCAAAAGTCTGCGCTTTGACGGCCAGGACATGCTGGCGATGCCGGCCCATAAACGCCGTCGCTTTTGCGGCTCGCAAATGGGCATGATTCTGCAGGACCCGAAGTATTCGCTCAATCCGGTCATGACCGTCGAGCAGCAGATGCGCGAAGCATTCGCGCTGCGTGATCCAAAACTTGGCCGTCGGGAAATGCGGGCAAAGGTCGTCGCGGCGCTCGAGTCCGTGCATATTCGCAATCCTGAGCGCGTCGCCCGCTCGTACCCGCATGAGTTGTCAGGCGGCATGGGGCAACGCGTGATGATCGCGATGATGGTCTCGACAGGTCCACGCCTGCTGATCGCAGATGAACCGACGAGCGCGCTCGACGTGCTGGTCTCCATGCAGGTGCTGGCCGTGCTCGATGAACTCATCGAAAAGCACCAGACGGGCCTCATTTTCATTAGTCACGACTTGCCGCTCGTCATGTCGTTCTGCGATCGCGTGGTCGTGATGTACGCCGGTCGCGTCATCGAAACCTGCGCGGCGCGCGATCTGGTGAATGCCCAACATCCGTACACGCGCGGGCTGCTTGCCGCGAACCCGCCGCTTGTGGATCCGCCTGTCGAGTTGCCCGTGCTCTCGCGCGACTCGGCATGGCTCAACGACTTAGGCGAACAGCAAGGAGCGCCGTTATGATTCGCGTCGATGCACTGACCGTTCGCTTCAAGACGGCCACGGGACTCGTCGATGCGGTTCGCGGCGCAAGCTTTCATGTCGCGGCAGGCGAGGTGTTCGGTCTGGTCGGTGAATCGGGCTCCGGCAAGTCGACTATTCTTCGCGCGCTGAGCGGACTCACACCCGTTGCAGAGGGGTCCCTGCATATCGCCGGTTCGGATCGCGACATGCGCAGGCGCGATGTGCAGATGGTGTTTCAGGACCCCTATGGCTCGCTGCATCCACGCTTCACCGTCGATCAGACGCTGCGCGAGCCGCTACGTATCAACGGCATTGGCGATCATGAAGCGAGGATCTTGAACGCGCTGCGCGAAGTAGGACTGAATCCGTCTTTTCGCTTTCGCTATCCGCATCAACTGTCGGGAGGGCAACGGCAGCGGGTGGCGATCGCGCGAGCGTTGATCGTCGAGCCGCGCATCGTGCTGCTGGATGAACCGACGTCCGCGCTCGATGTCTCGGTGCAAGCCGAAATTCTCAACCTGTTGAAGCGCCTGCATCACGAGCGCAATCTGACGATGATCCTCGTCAGTCACAATCTCGCCGTGGTCGGCTTTCTGTGCTCGCGCGTGGCGATCATGCGCAATGGAGAGATCGTCGAAGAGCTTCCTATAGAAAGCATTCGGGCACAAAAGGTCGAGAGCGAGTACTCGCGCAGCCTGTTGCTCGCGACAGGCGGTTATCAGCGTAAGGTCGCGGAATCGTTCGGCGTGGACGCGTCGTTATGAAGCAAAAATGCGGGCAGAAATCGCCCACGTTCGCGGCTTATGCAATCCGCTGCATGTAACTAGGCAGATCCGGATCGGGCAGCACGGCGAGCACCTTTAATCGCTGACGTGTACGCGTTTCGCCATGTCGAAGGTGCACGGCGAGCGCCGTTGACGCCGCGGCGAACTCCCCGCGCAGCAGCAGTTCGATCACGGTCCGGTGCTCCGTGAGCGTGCTCATCTCCGGATGCAGCCGGAACGCATCGTAGAAAGCGTGGTTCACGATTAGCGGCATATGTGCCTGGCTGATCGTCGCGAGCAACTTGCGGTTCGGCGCACCGCTCAGGAACGTATCGTGCAGCGTGACTTCCAGGTGGTACAGCGTGCTTGCATCGACTGAATCCGGGTCTTTTATCGCACGCTCGACGTCGCGCAGTGCCGCTTCGAGCTGGTCACGCGACAGTGACGGCGCGCTCGCCAGCAGTGCCGCCGGCTCAAGTAACGTGCGCAACTCGTAATCCTGCCGCACGGCGCGGGCGGTGAGCGGTCCGCACAGCCAATGCGAGTACGCGGACTTCTCGACCAGCCCGCGGTCACGCAGCCGGTTGAGCGCTTCACGCACGGTTCCGCGACTCACACCGAAGACTTCGGCCGCATTGCTTTCGTCGATACGAAAATGCCCGAACACGATGCCAAGCGAGATGGCGGCTTCTAGCGAATCGTAAATGCGCTCGCTGTTCGAAGGGATATCCAGCGGTTCAGAGGGACGGTCGAAGCCCAGCGTGTCTTCGGAGATCGGCGCGCGCAGCGGCTCGGGTGCGCTGCCGTCCGCATTCGCCACGAGGTAGCCCCGTCCTTCGAAGGTGAGCAGCAGGCCGCCGGCGTGCAGCATCTCGAAGGCCTTTCTTACCGGCACGCGGCTCGTGCCGAAGATACGCGCGACCGGTCCTTCCAGCAGCACGAGTCCCGGCGCGATATTGCCGAGCGCAATGGCCGACTTCAGCCGGTCGTGAATCACGCGATAGCGCAACCGGTTATCGGCTTCGGGCGATACCTCCGCGGAATTGGTCGGATGGACCGGGTCCACAGTCAGCGGCGCCGCCGGCCGATGCGCGGCTGGATGTGAGCGGGAAGATCGGGAAGCGCCTGCGCGTCTTGTCATCGTCAAACGAACTTCGCCGTCAGGACCGCATGAACTCGGTCCAGCGGCGCACCAGGTAATTGTGCTCATCCATCACCGAATCCCATACGGCGACCCGGCTCATACGCGCGACGTAGCTGCCCCCGTCCCGCATCTGACCCGCGGGCACGAGATGTTTGCTGATGGGACCGGGCAGATCGGCCGACGCGCGCGCACCATCGTACCAGTATGCCCATTCGTTGGCTTCCATATGTGCCCGCGAGCGCTCGGGATTCGAAATGTAGAAGCCTTGCCGGGCGACTGTCGCGCCGGCCCAGCCCTCAAGCCACCAGTTCAGATACTCGTAAGCGGCGTCGAGCACGCGACCATGCGCGAGCCGCGATATGCCGATGCCCCCGAACCACGCCCGATACCCTTCACGCGGCCTCGCGAGCCTGAACTTGAGACCCGCGCGTTCCAGTTCGACGGTGGCGGGCGACCAGATGCTCTGAATCGCCACCTTGTTAGCGATCATCAGTTGCGCGGCTTCGGCGAAGCTCGACCAGAACCCTGCGAAATGCCCACGCCGCTTGAAGTCGATCAGAATCGCGATCAGCCCGTCGATTTCCTCGATACTCAGATTGCCGATGTCGTCGAAGCGCATGAGCCCGCTGGCTTCGACGGCGAGCGCCGCATCGATGGCGCCGATTGCTGCATCCGCCTGTAGTGCAACGCGGCCAGCGAGTTCGGGCGCGAGCAGCCAGGCCCAACTCTCTTCGCCTCCGGTGAGCGAAGCAGGTATCGCATCTTCCAGATAGACGAAGCTGTCCGCATTGTGCGTGAGCGGCAGCATGCTGATGCGCTCGCTCGGCTTGCGCGCGAGCGAGCCGTCCGGCTGGACGTAGAGCCGGTCGGCAGGTGTGCAGCCCGCACCACTGAGCTTGCCCGCCGCATGCCGTGCGGGCGCGCGGCCGATGCGCCCCGTGCGCGGCAGCACGTTGACTTCGTCCCAGCGGCGAATGCGCGCAAGCTCTATGGGTTGCAGCGCATGAGTCGGCCACAGGCAATCGAGACTGTGGAACCACTGGTCGTAGAGTTCATAGCGGTCGGGATGCATCGCGCCGTCCCGCTGCACGGCGCCGCCATCCTGAACGATGAAGCGCAGCCGGATGCCCAGATCCTGCTCGGCTCGTTTGCGGATGTGCTCCTGAAGCGTAACGGTCGTGCCGAGCACGCGCAGTTCGACCCTGGATGGGTGCACGGCAGGGGCGGGCAAGCTCGGACGGTCGGATTTCAATCTATTAGGGCTTCGGCTGTTTGAAGATGCCGGCACAGACGCCGGTAGGATGCGGCAACCGCGTCTCGCGTGAGACCTTGCGCAATGATGACAAGGCGCGAACGAGGCGCTTCTTCCTTGCCGGCGCCAGGCCATGCATCCAGATGCAGAACAGGATGCACGAGATGATGCACTGCATGCAGCACCACCGGTTGGTCCGCGCCGGCAAGCGCGAGAATGCCTTTGACTCGCAAAATGTTATCACCGTGGCGGTTAAGCAGCAGCGTCAGCCACAGTGTGAAGACGGGCCAGTCCAGAGGTTCGTCGAACTCGATGCAAAACGCTTCCAGCGCCGCAAGTCCTTGACGGTGCGCGGGCGTCGCGTTGAGTCCCGCGAGGGGATTGTCTGCCTGGCGGGACTCCCGTGCGAGCATGCCCGAGCGCCGAACGAAGTCCCCGAAGTCGTGCGCGTTCGCCGCCGGGTCCAGTACGACCGACGCATCGTCCGCGCACGTGCGGCGTGTGATGCTCGCGGCCGGGTTCAGTTGTGAGAGCGTTTGTTCGAGCACAGCGAGCGTGGCATCGCCGGCAAGATCGGCCTTGCTGACGACAATGCGATCTGCAGCCGTCACCTGCGCAAGCCATTCCGGATGCCGCGCACGGTGCTGATCGGCGTTGACGGCATCGACCACCGTAACGATCGCGCCGATCGAATAATGGCTCGATACCACGCGGTCGCCGAGCAGCGTCGCAACGATCGGCGCGGGCGTCGCGAGACCGGTTGTCTCCAGCACGACGCGAGAGAACGGCGGCACCTCGCCGCGAGCGCGCCGCGAGAACAGCGTGGCGAGCGCTTCCTTCAGTTCGCCGCGTATCGCGCAACAGACACAACCGTTATCGAGCAGTACGGTCTGCGCATCTACCTCGCCGATCAGCAGGTGATCGAGCCCGACCTCGCCGAACTCGTTGACGAGCACGGCTGTATCGCGCGCGGCATCTCCCTTGAGAACGTCGGCGAGCAAGGTGGACTTTCCACTGCCGAGAAAGCCCGTAACGATAGTTACCGGAATCACGTCATAGGCGAGGCTCATGGCTGCGCCTCGTCTTCAGCAAACATGGTGAGCGGGTCGAGCGGACGACCGAGCATGGTCTCGGCGGCTTTCCATATCTGCATGAAATCTTCGACGATGATCTGCGCGCCCGTCGGCGAAGACAGCACGAACGATTGCCCGTGAAAATCCGCGAGCTTGAGCCGAAAGCTTTCGAGCACCCGGTTCGCATGCGCGACCTGCACATACCGCTGCCGCCGCGCGCTCACGCTTTCGCCTGCTGCCACGGTGTTGGACCAGTGACGCCCGCCGCCGAGCAATCCGCACATGCCGCACATTTGCACTCTCCACCGTTTAAGGCATGACGTCGCCGGAATTAGGGCCGAGCGTCTGTCCGACGAACAGGTTGCCGCCCGGGTCGGAGGCGAGCAGCACGGCAGTCGGTGCGACCTCGTCTGCACGGCCGAAACGTCGCAACGGCAATTCCTTTGACTTCGCTTCCTTCCATGATGCGCTGATTCCATCCACGAGGGGCGTCTCGATCGGACCCGGCGCGATAGCGTTCACGAGCACGTTGTCGGGAGCGGCTTCGAGCGCGAGAGACTTCGTAAAGCCGATCACGCCGGCTTTCGCCGCAGCATAGTGCGTGAGTTCGGCGCCGCCCTTAATGCCGAGTTGCGAGGCCACGTTGATGATGCGGCCCCAGCGTTGCGCGGTCATTGACGGCAGCGCGCGCCGCGAGCAAAGGAAGACACTGCGCAGATCGACGCGCAGCATGTCGTCCCACATCTGGGTGGTGAGGTCGGTACAGCGCGCCTGTGTCAGCATGCCCGCGTTGTTGACGAGGATGTCGATGCCGCCATAAGCCGCGATGCAGCGATCGACGATGCCGTGCGCGCCCGTCTCGTCGCCCACATCGGCGACGATGGTTTGAACCTCCACGCCGTTTGCGCGGCAGGCGTCGGCATGAGCGGCGAGCCGCGCCTCGTTGAGATCGGCGAGCACGAGGCGCGCGCCGGCCTGCGCATAAGCGAGCGCAATGGCGGCGCCGATGCCGCTCGCCGCACCCGTGACGACCGCGCGGCGGCCGTCGAGTGAGAACATTGATGCCATGTTGATGAGCGTCCTTGTCTGTGTCCTGTCTGTGTCCTGTGTGTGTCCTGATCGAAGGCCTAGCCGGGCCACCGCACGGTGAGACCGCCGTCCGCGATGATCGACTGCCCGGTGATGTATGAAGCGTCGTCGCTTGTCAGATAGCGGATCAGCGACGCGATCTCTTGCGGTCTGCCGACACGTCCAAGCGGAATACCCTTGGCCGCCTCGCGCAGTCCGTCCGGGCCAAGCGAATTGACCGCGTCGAGCGATTGCGGCGTTTCGATGAGACCGGGAATCACGGCGTTACAGCGGATGTTGCGCGGCGCGAGTTCCATCGCGACGGCGCGGCACAATCCGGGCACGCCCGCTTTCGCCGCCGAGTAATGCGTGTGGTTCTCCCATCCATACACTCCCCCGGCGATCGACGACACCGCGACCATTGCGCCACCGTCCTGCATGTGGCGCGCTGCGGCGCGAAACGTGCGCATGACGCCGGACAGATCGACATCGAGCATCTGATGCCACTGCTCGTCGCTCATGTCCGTCAGCGGCGATGCGCGCAGCAGACCCGCGTTGGCGACCGCGTAATCGATGCGGCCAAAGCGTTCCACTGCCGCGGCCGCGAAGGCCTCGACCTGGTCCGCCGAGGTGACATCGACGGCCTGCATCAGACATTGACCGCCAGCCTGCTCGACGGCTTGTACGGTCAACTGCGGGTCGTGCGGATCGCCAGAAAAATACCCGCCGACCACGGCGACGCCGGCTTGTGCATACGCTACGGCGAGCGCCTGCCCGATGCCGCTCGCGGCGCCCGTTACTAAAGCTACTTTCACAGAGATTCTCCGGTCGGATTACCTGGTTTCGGCAGGGTTGACGTGCCGCGCGAAAAGAATGAGGACGCCGGACAGGAAGCACGGCACCGCGCCGAACCACAGCGCCGCGTGCAGCCAGTCGCCGCCATGATTGAGCATCCAGGTCACGCCCACGCCGGCGAGAATGGCGCCGATCGGACCCATCGCGTGGACGATCGAACTGCCGGTGCCGCGGATCGCCGTGGGATAGCTCTCGCCTATGAAGAACAACGCCGCCGAGTACGGTCCGATCAGGAAGAACAGGCCCAGGCTATAGAGCGCCACCACGACGCCCGCGCTGCTCGGACCGAACAGCATGCCGGCAAACGACAGACCGCCGAGCATCCAGCCGATGGCGAGCGTATTGCGCCGGCCGATCTTGTCGCCGATGAAACCGTGGCTCAGATAACCGCAATAGCCGATCACATTCGACAACACGAGAATCAGCAGGGAATTCTCGAACGAAACGTTATGCACGCGCGTCAGCACCGTCGTGCCGAGCACGCTGAACACCTGAATAGCCGACCAGTTGAGCAGAATGCCGCCGCCGAGAACGAGCGTCGCGCGTAGCGCATTGCCGCGAAACGCTTCGGCGAGACCGGCGCGGCTATGCTCTTCGTAGTCGACCGCATGCGCGTTCGCGAGCGTGCGGGCTTCGCCGTCCTGTCCTGTTTCGCGCAGCTGTTTGATGCGCTTATGCAGCAGAAACTGGGGACTTTCTTTAAGGCGACGCGTCATGAAGAAGATGACGATGGCGGGAAACGTCGCGAATACGAAGCAACCCTGCCAGCCAATGCGCGGCAACAAAAGCGCGGTGAGTCCCGACGCGATCAGCGCGCCGATCGGCCATCCGCCTTGCACGAGGCTGTAGATAAAACCCTTGTTGCGGTTGAGCTTCGGGTCGTTGGCAGCCGAGTAAAGCTCGTTCAGATACGTGGCATTGACGGTCTCTTCGGCGTAACCGAGGCCCGACAATGAGCGGATCAACACGAGCGGTACCTGTCCCATCGCCCCGCCGACCACCGTGAGCCCCGAGCACAGCGCCGCGCCCGCGACCGTCCACAGCAGGCCGGCTTTACGGCCGAGCCTGTCGAGTAACGGCCCGATCGCGAACGCGATCACCGCCGTGCCGACGGCGACCAGCGTAGCGATTTCCGCCTGCGCCGCGGCATCCCAGCCGTAGTGTTTGCCGATTTCCGGCAGCAGCGTGCCGAACAGAATGAAGTCATAAACGGCGAACACCCACGCGAAGAACGCTACTACGGTCGCCCGCTTCACGTCGGACGGCAGGATCTGCTCCAGCTTGAAACCGGAAGCATACAAAGGGTTTTCTTTCATCGTGGCGCTCCTTCGGAGCTCGGGAGTGGACATGGTCGGGACTCGCGTTGGTCGACTTGGTGCTGTGATCAGGATTGACGAGGCTGACGCCGCAGGAAGTCGTCGGCGATTTCGTCACAGGTGCAAAAGCGCACGCCCTCGTGCTTGCGGAAATGCGCAATCAGGCGTTCGAGCATGAGCAGCACCTGCGCGCGACCGGAGACGTCTGGATGAATCGTGATTGGGAATACGGCGTAGTCATGTTCGCGATACACCCAGTCGAACTGGTCACGCCACATCTGTTCGATGTCGCGCGGATTGACAAAGCCGTGGCTGTTCGGCGCCTTCTTGATGAACATCATTGGCGGAAGGTCGTCGAGGTACCAGTTCGCCGGGATTTCGACGAGATCCGTTTCACGACCGCGCTGCAGCGGCTTCATCCATGTATCGGGATGCTTGCTGTAGTCGATCTTCGTCCATGAGTCGCCCACGCGCACGTAGTACGGGTGGTAGTCGTTGTGCATCAGGCTGTGGTCGTACTTGATGCCCTTTTTCACGAGCAGCTCGTTGGTCACGTTGCTGAATTCCCACCACGGCGCGACGTAACCGGTCGGCCGCTTGCCGCTCAGCCTGGTCACCAGATCGATGCTGCGATCGAGCACCGCTTCCTCCTGCTCGGGCGTCATCGCGATCGGGTTTTCGTGGCTGTAGCCGTGAATGCCGATCTCGTGTCCGGCATCGGCCACCGCCTTCATCTGCTCGGGAAAGGTTTCGATCGAGTGCCCTGGAATGAACCAGGTCGTCTTGATCTTCTCGCGCTCGAAAAGCTTCAGCAGGCGCATCGAACCGACTTCACCGGCGAAGAGACCACGCGAGATGTCGTCCGGCGAATCTTCGCCACCGTATGAGCCGAGCCAGCCCGCAACCGCATCCACGTCGATGCCGAATGCGATCAGAATTTCCTTAGCCATCTTCAGTTCTCCTTTGAGCAAATCAATCGAGGGCGACCGTCTGTTCGACGGCCAGCGCGAGCGCGATGAGCGCATCGTCGTCGTTCTGCGCGCGCATCAGTTGCACGCTGGTAGGCAGTCCCGCCGGGTCAGCGCCGGTTGGCATCGCGAAGGCGGGGGTGTCGAGAAAACTGCCGGGCATGGTCATCGACAGCGTTGCGGCATTGACGGCTGCAAAGCGCGGCGGGTCCGCTTCGAGCGGCGCGCATTCCGGCGCGACATGGGGGACGGTCGGCAAGAGCAACGTGGCGCCGTCGATTTCGGCGCCGAATTCGCCGAGCAGGCGGCCGCGCTCCGCGAGCAACTCGGCAAGCCGCGACGCCGGCACGTCGCGGCTCAGTTCGAGCCGCGTACGCACGCGCTGATCAATGCGCTTGGCATCGTCGGAGTCGAGCACGCTGCGATAGGCTTCGAACGCTTCGAGGGAGCCGAACCAGCCCCGCGTCGCGATGAGGTCGCATGCCGCATCGAAGGCGCGCACACGCACTTGCTGGATACGCGCGCCGGCCTTCGACAGACGCGCCACGAAGCGCATGAAGTTGTCGCCGACGTCGTTCGTCACCGCGAAGCGCGATTCCCAGCCCAGCGGCACGACGAAGGGTTGTCCACGCAAACCGGCGAGCGAGCGAGGCAGCTCGCGTCCGCGCACAACGGCGTCGAACGCCGCGCAATCGGCGACGCTGCGTGCAAGCGGTCCGCAGGTATCGGCCGATTTCGACAGTCCGATCATGCCTTGCTGCGGATAGCGCGCGCTGCTTGCGCGATATCCGACCACGCCGTTCAGCGCGGCAGGTATGCGTATCGAGCCGGCCGTATCCGTGCCGACCGCGATCGGCACGACGCCCGCGGCGACGGCAATCGCAGCGCCCGACGACGAGCCGCCAGGAACGCGATGCCCGCCGCCTTCGACTGTCGCATCGAAAGCGGAATTGAATGGCGTACCGAAGTGCGGATTGAGCCCGAGCCCGGAATACGCGAACTCGCTGAGGTTCGTCTTGCCGATGCACACGAAGCCTGCACGGGCGCCTGCGGCGACCAACGGTGCATCCGCGGTGGCGGGTGGCCGGCCGCGGAACAGTGCCGAGCCCGCCGTGCTGACGGTGCCCGCGACGTCGAACAGATCTTTCCAGGCAATCGGCACGCCGTCGAGCGCGCTGGCCGGGCGCTTCTCGCGCCAACGCGCGGCCGCAGCGCGTGACTCCTCGAGCGCGCGAGCCTCAGTGACGTCGATGAAGGCAGCGTTGCAGGCGCGTGCCCGGTCAATCGCCTCACGCACGACGCCTTCGACGTCGGCCGAGCCTTCGCCATAGCTATGGGCAAGGCCGACGGCGCTGCGCTGGTCCCACGATGGAACATTCAATTCAGTTCTCGCTCAGAATGTACTTCGTTGACAACATACGTTTACGGTGACGAGGTCAAAAAAAAACAGCAACACAGGGATTACCCTAGGTTGCTGTCTTTTCACGAGGGTCCGCACATCCGGAACCGAGGCGCGGTTGTTGCTGAAGCATGCGACGCGCGGACCGGCACACATGGACCGCCGGCTCGCCTGTATGCTCGGAAATGCATCGCGGCAGCGAAGCAGCCCGTAGTTAATGAAAACGGTAGTACTCACACTCTTGGGAGGTCAGCATGCTTTCCTTCATCGGTACGGTGATCGTAGGGCTCGTGGTCGGATTGATTGCACGGGCGGTCAAGCCCGGAGACGACAGGATGGGGCTCATCATGACCATCATTCTCGGTATTGCCGGCTCACTGATCGCGGGCTATATCGGGCGTGCGCTCGGCTGGTATCAACCGGGTCAGGCGGCGGGCTGGATTGCGTCGGTGATCGGCGCGATCATTCTGCTGGTCATTTATGGCATGGTGCGCCGGCGGGCCTGAACTCTCGCGCGTGACGCGCCCACGTTGGCGATAGCGAAAAGGGCCCGCTCCGGATAAGAGCGGGCCCGCCAGGCTAGCCAGTTCAACCGGCGAGGGAGATCCGATCTAGCAATGCGGTTCGTTGACCGCCTCTCATTCGACGGCTCAGCGCGATAGATCGAAACCGAGTTGCGCGCGCCCAAGCGGCGTCAAATCGCTTTCCTGCGCCCGTCCAATAAAGTCCGTCTCGAAGTGGTCGGCCGGAAAATCGGGGGGACTTTCGCCGCGCAAGAAGCTCGGCAACTGACGCTTCAGATAATCTTCGTTTTTTGCGCACCACGGCGCGGACGCAATGTACATCACGTTGCTGTAGCCGTTGCCGCGGTGTGCGTCTTCGACCGAATGGATGACGTCGCTGTGCCAGAACACGGCGTCGCCCGGCTGCATGTGGGGGATCGGCGTCACCGCTTCGAGCAGCAAGCCGTGCCACTCCGGCTTGATCGACAGTGCGCGAGCCGGTTGAGCGCCGCAGAGTTCGTCGTCGGGGACGTCGTCCTGCAGCGCGCGCAGAATCACGTAGGCCATGACGTTCGCGATTGGGATCAATTGCAGCGTGCCGTCGCCGGGGCCCTGCGGCGTGAGCGCGGTCCAGCCCTGAAAAGTGCGAAACATCGAGCACACGGCCGGCGATGGGATTTCCTGAACGTCCGGCCGATACGCCGCGTCGAACGGATCGTAGTCGCGCCAATTGCCCGCCAGCACATGCCGATACACCTTCTGAAAATTCGGATCGAGCCAACGCTCGACCGAGCCGCCATCCACGTGCGGCGACAGACCCAGCGACTCGGAACCTGGCGGCCGACGACGAATGCGGTCCGCGTAGACAGGCACCCGCTCGGGATCGAAGTGCCGCTTGCCTTCGCTTTCCGATGTCCACAGGCGATTCAGGAACACACGTGTGTTCGTCAGTTGTTCCGACTGGCGAGCGGCTGTTTGCGGCTTCGACCAGTAAATGCCGTAAATCTGCGGCTTGCTCGACGACAGGTTGCCGAAATACCTGTCTTCCGCGCGATGTGCGAGTTTGGCGTCGAGCTCGTTGCGCTCGACGTATTCGGTGATTTCGTCGTTCCAGTCGCTCGCCTGCTGCCGGTCGAAAACGCCGCGCACAACGCATGCGCCGCGAGCTTTGATGCCGAGGATCGTGGCTGGATCGACGTCGCCGGAAACGACTGACGAATAGTCGAACACGGGAATCGCATCGCGTCCCTGCGCGCGGTCGCGCTGAATCGCGTCGACCTGCCGACGGATCTCGCCCTCCACTTCACCGAACACCTGCTTGTAGTTCGGCAGCGCGGCTCGCAGCGCGCGCTTGGTCGCGCGAACCGCCTCCGGAAGATTGTCGATGATAAGTGGCATGGTTCGTCTCCTTTAAGCGGTCTGTGTGGTGCTGTCTCATTTGAAGAGTAAGGACGTTTGACCATCGCGAAACATGCTTAATGGCCAGATACCGATACAATTCAGACATTGCCGCGTCTCCCCCCGCGCGGCCAGGCAGACCAGCGTGAAACCTCAATATGAACGCGTCACCATTCCCGACGGCTGCTCGGTCCGCGTCTACCACCGGCAGCTCGCGCAAATACCGTTCGAGTGGCACCACCATCCCGAGTACGAACTCACGCTGACGATGAACAGTCGAGGCCGCCGCTTCATTGGCGATCACATCGCCGACTACAGCGGCGACGATCTCGTGCTCGTGCCGCCGGACATGCCGCATACGTGGGCGTCGACTGAACCGATCGATCCCAGCGCGCCTCAGGTGGCGATCGTCGTGTGGTTCAGCGGCGACTGGGCGCGCCGAATGGCGGACTGCTGCCCCGAGTTCGCGTCGCTGCGCACGCTGCTCCGGCGTGCCGCGCCGGGGCTGAGATTCTCCACCGAGGCCGCGACGCTGATGCGCGAGCGAATGGAAGCGTTGCTCGATCAGTCGCCGCGCGTGCGGCTTGGCGCCGCGCTGGATGTGCTGGCGCAACTCGCGGACGCGGCATCCGAGCCGTTGGCGTCGCCGGCTGCGCATAGAGACGGAACGAGAGGACTCGGCGTACAGGGCGACAACGCCATGCGGTCCGGCAGACGGGACCGATCCACCAACTCAGCCAACTCAGCCGAAGCCGGAAAGCGGTCACTCGCGGGCCCAGCGCCGGCGACGCCGGGCGGCAGCGCATCCGAGGCAGAACGTCTGAACCGCGTGCTCGATCTGCTCGACAGGCGTTTTCACGAGCCGCTGCGCATTGCGGAACTGTGTGAGGTGGCCAACCTGTCGGAACGCTCCTTGCACCGCTACTTCGTGCGGCATCTCGGCGAAAGCGTGGGACGCTATCTAAGCCGCTTGCGGATCGGCTACGCAACGCGGCAACTGACGGACACCGCGTGGCCCATCGCGCTAATTGCCACGAAAGCCGGCTTTCCAAACCTGGCCAACTTCAATCGACAGTTTCTGTCCGCGCGCGGCATGACGCCGAGCGCGTATCGACGCTTTTTCGAGACCCACGGCCACCCGCCGAAAGATGCGGGCACGGCGCCGCACAATCTGCAAGCGCGCCCGCCGTCGCTCGAAAGATCGGGTCGGCGGCAACGAAATACGTCATCCGCTTGAACCGCGCACACGACGAACGGATTGCGGCAGACATACGCCCGAAAATGAAAACGCCCCAACGGTGTAACCCGTTGGGGCGTTTTCTCGTAAAGCCCTAGCATCGCTTTTGCCCATAGCAGACCTCTTGCTATGGGCAGGTAATTCAAAACCGATTAGCGTTGCGAAATCGGCTTCGCTTCACGTTGCGTGTCGCCGATAAACAGCTGACGCGGACGGCCAATCTTCTGTTCAGGATCGGCGATCATTTCGTTCCACTGCGCGATCCAGCCAACCGTACGAGCCATCGCGAAGATACACGTGAACATCGACGTCGGAATACCCAGCGCGCGCTGAACGATGCCCGAGTAGAAGTCGACGTTCGGGTACAGCTTGCGCGACACGAAGTATTCGTCTTCCAGCGCGATCTTTTCCAGTGCCATGGCCAGCTTGAACAGCGGGTCGTCGTGCAGGCCCAACTCGTTCAGCACTTCGTGGCAGGTTTCGCGCATGAGTTTCGCGCGCGGATCGTAGTTCTTGTACACGCGGTGGCCGAAGCCCATCAGCTTCACGCCCGAGTTCTTGTCCTTCACCTGCTTGATGAACTCAGGAATGTTGTCGACCGAGCCGATTTCTTCCAGCATGTTCAGCGCGGCTTCGTTCGCGCCGCCGTGCGCCGGGCCCCACAGACATGCGATACCGGCTGCGATACACGCGAACGGATTCGCGCCCGACGAACCGGCGAGACGCACGGTCGACGTCGATGCATTTTGCTCGTGATCCGCGTGCAGGATCAGGATACGGTCGAGAGCGCGCACCAGCACGTCGTTGACCTTGTAGTCCTCGCACGGGTTCGAGAACATCATGTGCATGAAGTTCGCGCTGTACGACAGGTTGTTGCGCGGGTACGCAAACGGCTGACCGATGCTGTACTTGTATGCCATGGCGACCAACGTCGGCAGCTTCGCGATCATGCGGATCGCCGAAACTTCACGGTGACGCGGATTGTTGATGTCCAGCGAGTCGTGATAGAACGCCGACAGTGCGCCGACTGCGGCGACCAGAATCGCCATCGGGTGCGCGTCGCGACGGAAACCGCGGAAGAAGAAGTGCATTTGCTCATGCACCATCGTGTGGTTCGTGACGGTCTTCACGAACTCGTCTTTCTGTTGCACGTTGGGCAGCTCGCCCTTCAGCAGCAGGTAGCACGTTTCCAGAAAGTCGGCGTTTTCCGCGAGATTGTCGATCGGGTAGCCGCGGTACAGCAGTTCGCCCTTATCGCCGTCGATGTAGGTGATCGCCGAATTGCACGCCGCCGTGGACATGAAGCCAGGGTCGTACGTGAACTTGCCAGTCTGGCCGTACAGCTTGCGGATGTCGATCACGTCCGGGCCGAGAGTGCCCTTGTAAATCGGCATTTCAACGCTCGGCGAGTTGTCGCTGAACGATAGCGTGGCTTTAACATCTGACGGGGTCATAGCACATCCTCAATCGAAGTATGTAAACAGGGTTTCGATAATTGCACGCCTGGAACAACGCACTCGCGGCGCTCAAGCGTTGCGCAGCAGCTCCAGGACCCGGATCACATCCGGGTCGGCAAGCTCGCCTTCAGGTTCCTTGCGCGCGAGAAGCAAGTCCATCAGGTCGTTATCGCTCAGCTCGAGCAAGCGCGTAAGTGCGCCCACATCTGCATCGCTGAGGTCATGCTCATATCGGCTGAAAAAACGTTCAAAAATCAGATCGTTTTCCAGCAGGCCTCGTCGTGCGCGCCAGCGAAGGCGCGCACGGCGGAGAGGGTCGGACTGATGCGATGGTTCGTTCATGTCAGTACGTACCGGGCCGCTCACAAGCGTACTAACCGCCCGCTGAGGCAGCGAACGATTGTGAGCGTGAGGTTATTCATCCTAGACAGCGCGACGCACCATCAATTCCTTGATCTTGCCGATTGCCTTGGTCGGGTTCAGTCCTTTCGGGCAGACGTCGACGCAGTTCATGATCGTGTGGCAGCGGAACAGGCGGTACGGGTCTTCCAGATTGTCGAGCCGCTCACCGGTGGCTTCGTCACGGCTGTCCGCGATGAAACGGTACGCCTGCAGCAGACCCGCCGGGCCCACGAACTTGTCCGGATTCCACCAGAAGCTCGGGCACGACGTCGAGCAGCTCGCGCACAGAATGCATTCGTAGAGCCCGTCGAGCTCGTCGCGCTCTTCCGGCGACTGCAGACGCTCCTTCTCCGGCGGCGGCGTGTCGTTGATCAGGTACGGCTTGATCGAGTGATACTGGTTGAAGAACTGCGTGAAGTCGCAGATCAGGTCGCGCACCACCGGCAGCCCCGGCAGCGGACGCAGCACGATCTTCTGCGGCAGGTCGTTCAGGTTCGTCAGGCACGCCAGACCGTTCTTGCCGTTGATGTTCATCGCGTCCGAACCGCACACGCCTTCACGGCACGAACGGCGGAACGACAGCGTCTCGTCCAGTGCCTTCAGCTTCACCAGCGCGTCGAGCAGCATGCGCTCGTGCGAGTCGATCTCGATCTCGTACGACTGCATGCGCGGCGCCGCGTCGCGGTCCGGATCGTAGCGGTAGATTTCAAATGTACGCTTGGCCATTTCTGAATTCCTTTGATCTGTGCCTTAGAAGGTCCGCGCCTTGGGCGGCACCGATTCGACCGTCAGCGGCTGCATGTGCACCGGCTTGTAGTCGAGGCGGTCGCCT
>NZ_KB911051.1:0-117032 GCF_000383275.1 Paraburkholderia caledonica
ACGGCGCAGGTTTCGCGGCTCGTGTCGGACCTGGAGAAGCGGCTTGACGTCAAGCTGCTTCAGCGCTCGACCCGCCATCGGATACTCACCGATGCAGGCGCCGAATACGCCGAGCGATGTCGCGAGATCGTTGCGCTTATGGACGAAGCCGAAGCGAAGGCCTCCGGGACGGCATCCAGTCCGTCTGGCCGGCTGCGCGTGCAATGCATGGCCAGTTTCGGCCACCACTATGTCGCGCCTGAGCTCGCCGATTTCTGTGCGAGTTATCCCGAAGTGATCGTCAACTACAGTACTTCGCAGTACTTTCCCGATCTGCTCGCCCGCGGTGTAGACGTGGGTTTTTATCTGGCCGAGTCGCTGACTGACTCGGGATTGGTGGCGCGTCGGCTGGGTACGACATTCGCGGTGGTGTGCGCGTCGCCAGAATACCTGCAACGCTTCGGCGAACCCACGACACCCGCCGCATTAAGCGAGCACTCATGCCTGCGTCTGATCAATCCTTCCATCACTCCGGAATGGCGACTGACAGACGGGCACGGCCCGGTGCAGGAATATTCTCCGCAAGGACCGCTGGTGGCGGACACGCCGGAACTGCTGCTCGATGTTGCTGTGAGGAGTGCCGGAATAACGCTGCTTCCGCTTTTCTCGGTCATAGACGCGATCCGCGATGGCCGGCTCCGCCGGGTGTTACCGGCGTGGCGGTCGCCCGATATTGGAATATATGCACTCCTGCCTTCCAGGCACTTCATGGATGCCAGGACCCGGGCGTGGTTGGAGTGGGCGGAGAGGCGAATCTCCCCGAGGTTACGAGAGGATGCGGCGTTCTTACGCTACGAGCACGGACCGACCCTAACTCCAGCGATGAAAAGCGACCAACGGACGGCACGTCTGCAAAAGGCCGATAAAGCGAACAGCAGTGTTCAGTAGCTACGCAACTACAATGGGCGCGCTAGCAGGTGCCGCACTTTCGCACAATCGTGCGTACGCTTTGACGTCCGCGCAGGACGTTGCGGGTAATGGAATGGCAGCGTGCAGTCAGTGCCAACCGCTCCAAGATAGCTGCGATTGACATCTCAATGCAGATGGAAGAAACATGTGAAGTCGACGACCACCGTCGAAGACTTGCCGTAGCTCGACTGCCCCGTGTGCAGTAGTGAATTTGGACGATGGCCTAGGCCGATTACTGCCAGATGCGCGCTTGTTGTTCCGATGCTCACCATCCCCGCGTCAGTCGCATACCGGCTCCGGCAGCAACGTCACTGCCAATCGGGCGGACGTAGTTTGGAACGGCGAACGCGACAGGAAGTCACCGCCGCGATGCGCCGTGCCATTGGTATGAGCCGTTAGCTGCCGACGGCCGGCCTGCCGCCGGTGGGCTCGGGAGGTCCGCACCGCAGCGGATCGGCCAGCAGTGCTGCATACGTTGCATGCTGGACAAAGGGTGTCGCAGTGTGGGTAATGCCGGCGCGGAGCGGTGCCAACGCTTCGAACGACATGATGATCGCGCCCTGCCCGCGGTAACGGCGTGATGGGTACAACGCCCCATCCGGCCGCTGCGCAGAACCGACCTTCTGCATCGCCTGGTGCAGCCGCACGCCAAACCATTGACACCACTCGTGATCGGGCGATGACAACTGGTCGTAGATCCCCAGCAAGCTCGACGCCGGCGCACCCAAATCCCACACCCTAAGCGCCCGCGGGAACGTCAACGTCGCGATCAAGCCGCCGCGTTCGGCCTCACCGTTCAGGTAGAATGTGCCAGGCCGCCGTGCGTCGTTGCATGCGAAGCGTGCTTCCCAGACCGTCGTCTCAGGCTCGGATGCCAGATACAACCAGCCAAAAGGCGCGGCACCAGTCACCTCGATTAAGGCCTTCGGCGGCCCAAACCGGTACGGGTTCCACACACGATCAGGCAATATCCCCGCTGGCGAATAGGCGGCCCGATGCAGCACCGGGCCAACGGTACGAGTACTGCGCTCCAGCGCAGCGACGAGTTGCTCCACCGCAGGGATTGACTGTGCGATGTCCGGCGGCGGTCCTACGACTTGTTGTTTTCCCATTTCATGGCTGTTTCAATAGGCTACGCTCTCTCCGGGCCGTGGAATTGCGTCCATGACTCGACGCTGCCGCTCGACGGCGGGCAGGTTCAACATCCGACGCTGACTCGCGTGCGGCGCCCCCCTTCCCTCGAACAGCTTCCCGGCCAACAGTTCCGCGGGCGCGAGCTCATTGAGTTCGTCGCGCGCGGTCACAAGGAAGGCGTGAACTTCTGTTTCCAACGCCCCTCGAAACTGGTCGAGTATTTTGGGCAGCAATTCCGGCACGGCCTCTACAAACTGCCAGGCAGGAAACACACGCCCGTTGGTCTGGCCTCGCGGCCGAACGCAGTAAAACCGTCCGGCCTCCACTGATCGATAGAGACTCGCGATCGACAGCGCCACCAACTTTTGCTCGACAACTTCCGAAGGCTTCAAGTTGGCAACAGGCAACGCATCGGACACCACCTCGGCGGCCCCTCCCACATCGGGAATCAACATCGTCGCTAAACGGCGCTCCAATGTATCGCGAATGAGCGAATGAAGCATCTCCCCACGAAGATCAAGGGAGCTCCGCTCACGGAGGGAGCCTTCGATATCCGCCGTGAACAGTTCGGCGACATCTCGAGCGATGTGGGTGGTATTGAGAACTTGCCCTTCGCTGAGCACCGCTCGAATTTTGATGTCAGCGATCCGGTTGGTTTCGTTGATTGCCTGTGCCATATGAACTCCTTAGGCGAAGTGGGGAGGCGCGCCAAGCGGGTTCAAACGCCTGGCAATGGCAGCGGCACTGCCCGTCTCACAAGGTCCATCCAGCATCCACCGGGCCGCCAACGTGCGAACGCTGGCGGCCGCCATGGAAAGCGTTTCGAGGTAGTCATGAACGAACGGCCGCGCGATCTTCTGGAAAAAGAGAACGCGCTCCATTTTCATCGCAATACTGGTCGTTAGGTAGCGAATGACCGAAGCGGCAAACGCCGCGTTTGCTCTGCGCAGCAAACCAGCGTCGACCATCTCTTGGGCGAGCGCTTGGTCTGAGGGCAGAGCCACCATCTCGATCGGCGCCCCAATGATGAAGCTCTGCCACATTTCCCAAGAAGGGCTCGAGACGCCACCCTCGTCGGATTCGTCGCACCCGAGCGTCTCTCGCACTTGCTCACGTCCAAGGACCTCCAAGTGGCGCAGTGCCACGTTGAGGGCGTGCACGCGCAGGCGAGCAGATCGGAGTTCCAATTCAGCATGGAAATTGGATGCAACGGTCGCGCAAGAACCACACAACGCCTCGGCGGCGACTTCCTTTTGCTGCAGCGCCGCAATTTCGGCATTCAGAATGGCTATCTGTGCGCGCAGCGCCGAGAGGCTATCGATTTGCCTCAGTTGTGTCCTCGCCCAAGGCCAGAAGTCTTGGGCGACCAACCCATCGACGAGGATTTGGGCCCATGTCCCCTGCGGAGTAAACGGGACCAGCAAGTTCGTGTGCGCTTCGCAGTTTGCCGGCCGGTCGTCAAAATTGATCATCGTCATGGCGATTCCCAGATAGTTACCGCAATTTTATCGCTTTTCTCACTTTTTGCAAATATCTCAGATTTCGCGATCTTATCATCAGTCAGCTAGCTTGGGCGGCGGACAGTCAGAGCAACATCCTTGACGTCGTCTGTGACACACAGGCGGCTTGCTCTGAAAGATCGACGGGTTGTGGCGTTCGCAAGCTTACGTCGCGCTTCATGAAATGCCCTCCAATTGCGTCGTGGCCCTTGGTTACCGACTCCACCGGGAGTGCGTAGCACCCGCGACAATCGTTGCGTCGTCTTTCTAACGAAGGTGAGACATGAGCGCAGCAATCCGAAACGTCGTTGGGGGCTGGGTCTATGTTGCACAAGCCGCCTCGTTACCGCGGCTGGTGAGAATCGTCTGCACCCACACGATCCCGGGTAATATCGTTGATCGGAATTCCAAAGGACAAACGCGTCTCCTACCGCGCATGGTGGCCGACCACGCAGCCGTTGAGGCTGCCATTCAGCGACTAATGAGGCCGCACCATGAGGCGAAGGAGTGTTTTCGGTTCGCTTAGGCCGACGCAATGACTGCGATCCGCAAGGCAGCTGCGCGCTTTGGCAAACTGCACTGCGAACGCATCGCTTCTGATGTCATAGGTTGGTCGGTGAGCGGGCCTACCGCTTTGCCCTCGAACAGCGCGCCTTTGCGAGATGAGTCCTCGACACGGGTGCGTGCCACCGCGCGGCAAAGAGTCACTTGTTTCGAGCTCGGAGATTCTCGACCGCTGGCTGCGAACCCAATCGGACATCGCAGTAAAGCCCGACATAAACAAGTCGATGGTCATTGCGCTGCATCGCTCGGGCTTCGTTAGCAGCGGGGAGAGGGGTACACGAAGACGCGGTTTCAAGGGCTTTGACATTCTTCCGCTTCACCGCCTTGAGACGGAACCGCTTGAAGGGAGCGGACGCTAAAACTAGTGTCGCGCGCGAAAATATGTTCCTGCCGTTGTACGACGTAGACTTATCACGGCGGGTTTTTTTACGAAGGCCACAGCGCCGCCATTCTTCGTCAACTACTTTTGCAATGCACTTTACGTGAGTGCCCGTCCTGCGCATGCGAGTCGGCGCTCACGCGTCTCGACAAAGCGGCCCGTCGGATTTGGAACGCGGCGCGCGGGCCGGTCCCGTCGCGGGCGATGTGGACGGCTTGTCGCGGCGACTGCCTGAACTGGTCGGAGGGAACAAGCCGGCACATGAGCGACACGATCGCTGTTGAAGTTCGTAGCTATTGAGGCCGGCGTCCTGCTCGGCCGGAATGATGCCCATCTCCATGACCCGTTCACGGCATCCTTGAACGCCTTGCCGGCCGTGAATCTGACAGTCTTGGGCGCGGGAATCTGGATCTCCGCGCCGGTCGCCGGATTTCGGCCGATGCGCGCAATTGTGCACCCCGGAAGCCGCGCACGGACGCGCTCGCCTCTTCGCATCCGGTTGGCAGGAATGACCGCCTCCGTCAGTTGCTCCCGGCCATGGGCACCGAGGGCGACGCAGCGCCGGATACCATGTAGGATTTCACATCGATGCTGGCAGTGTTCACAATACTTCTAACATCCCCCATCAGCCACACTACCTTGACTAGCGCAATCTACGAGACGTACCGCCCCGCCCCGCGGATTCATAACAGCGGCAGTCAACCCAACCGGCAATGGAGCTCAAAGGCTGAAGCTCGATCGATGCAGCTTATGTCCCTCCCAATGTCTGGTCTCCCGTGCAAGCAGGTGCCTGATTGCGGCTACCTTCTCTTGCGCTTGTTGACAGTCCATTTCCGAAATCTCGGAAATACGCATGCCGCCGATTGAGTTGGCTGATGTACCAAGTCGCAAACCGCCGTGATCGGTCACAATCCAGCGATCGTGTATTGGATGTTTTCCTTCGGTACCGTAGCCAATGATAAACATGTCAGTCTGCGGCGGACATCCGTCACATAACTCGTCCCAAGCGTCTCGGAACACCTCCTCGGCAGTACGACCTTTGGTAAGACGCTGAACTTCCTCCTTGCTGGATAAGACCACGATTCGTGTTGCTGGCGATACTTCGGCGATCGTTTTAATCACTTCCAAGTCATCTGGCCCAAAGTAAGGATCACTGATATAAATTTGATTCTCAGACTGTGCCGCCACCCACTCCCTGAGCCGAACAAACAATTGCCCTCGCGATCCAGGCCCAACGATCGAGTCACCGACCTCCAAGAGAGTAGTCCTGAGGCCTCCTCCACTTCGAACTAGCAGGCTCACGGCCACATCAGCCGCACTGCATAGGCTTTCAAATAGCTGGGGAAGGGATTTTTGCGCGATTTGCTGGGTTGATTTTTTTAACGCACTCTCGACTATCCACAACCACACTGGGTAGCTCAAGGGAAACGGGAAATGCTTACTCTTGCTGGCCAAGTCCATAAAAACTTTGGGTTGTTGAGCGATCTGCCTTCCGGCATTCATGGCACCAACGTTCCGAACGGCAATCTCCGTGAGGTCTAAAAGGGTGTGGTCTTGCAGGCTAAGACGAGTGACATCCGTCGCGGCCTCTTTACGCGCATCCAGCAGCTTGTGGTGCTCCTTTAACGCGGACTTAGGGCCGTCACTGGCTTCGTCGTCATCCAAAATTGCGATCATTTCGTCGACGAGTGCTGGATCAATATTGTGAGCAAGATCCAGCATTTTTTGTCGCTTATCCATCAATCCATCGTCTGTGAAGTGATTCGATGCTAGCATCGCCTCTTTCAGCAAAATGCGACACTTTCCTTTATCGAACGGTTCAATGATTTCTGCCACCCATTGATAGCGCTCAATGCGATCGCGGTCAGACGGGATATTTTGGATATCGTGCTTTACGCCGTCAAACCAGAGCCCATCGGCAAACGGTCCTAATCCACCGGCACACGATGCAACAATGGTAACTACAATTACCCGATCTGCCCCATTCGTAATCGCCTTCGCACGATTGAGTAGATTAAGCCATTGATTATTATCCCTTTGCCTGGTCTCGTGTATCTGACATCGCAGGATTTCAGCGAGACAAGCGATCAAAAATCCTTCGTGTCGGATGTTATTCACATCTGGCAGCTTCTCTTCGACAACTTTCTTCAAATCCACCAAAATGTCAGCAACTTGGTTACGCCGAATCGAACTACGGTTCTTCTTGGCACCAAGGCTGTTACATAATCTCGAAACGTTGTTGTAGATACATGAATCCTCGGACATCAACTTGATTTGCGCTAATACAGCGATTGCTTCTGAATATGACAGGTCGAACTGCGTGCGATTTCGCTCTTGGTAAAAGTTCGACGGCAACATCTTTCTCAGGATGGTTACTGCAATCAAATCTCTCAGTTGATCCCTCTTTTCGATTTCGACGTATCTGTCGATACGAGCATTCGCAGCATCAGCAGATATGAGGTACAGCAGCGGTGCAACGTGAAATAAAATCGACTGCTGAAGAGATTGATTGTTATCAAGATAGGCACCGAGCAATGGCTCGATCTTTCGTTCAACAATCTTTTGGCTAAGGTCTCGCTGGGGTCGAAAAAACAGCTGGACCCCAATCTCGGCCCAAACCTGCGCTTGTTCCTCCGCTGCGGGGATCATTGCTACGATATTTGATAGCCTGGACAAAGCAGCGTCGAAGTCTTGAGGACATTCAGCCACATATTTGGCAAACACTCGACCGGCGAGGCCAGTCACTAAGAACAATTGAGAACTTGCCAAGAAAGATGGAGCGCTCGAAACCTTCGCCTCATCTCTCACCATGTCGAGCCACCGCTCGGCGCTCCTTTGGTCTACTGTCGCTAGTTCGCTGACGACCCAGTAACCAACATCGACTCTCAGAGAAGAATCTGGAACGTCTCTCCATAGGTCCAGTGCTTCTTCAAGAAGCGTGGTAGGCTTTCGCAGCGACGCTGACGTATTGATGATTTTGTACGTCAGGACCATGCTTTGCACCCTGCGCGCGCCGTGCGGAATTTGCTTCCAAAGAACCAGTAGCCGCGGCTCAACTGGAGCGTTGTTATCCACACTCTGATCTTTCGAGATTCGGTACAACAGATAGAGGATTAGTTTTTCGCGCTCCTCGGCATCGACGATTTGTTCAATGCCGGAGACGACAATTGCAGCGTGATCATTATACGTTTTGTTAATCGCCAGACACCGAACGACCTGGACGAACCCCTTGTCTCGTCGAGCGCGGGTGTTAAAGCGTGAAACCAATCCAAGGGCCCTGTCAGGCGCGGCCATGCAGATGGCTCGTATCGCGTCAACGGAAGCGACATAATGTTCTGCAGTTTGAGCGAGTAATAGGTCGGTCGCGTCAAGCAAATGTTTTGTCGTTTCGGCAATAACGCCAGTCCTTTCTTCCAACAGGTCCTTATCGCGCAGCAATCCGATGTGATAAAGCATCCAAGCGTAGCAAGCGGTTCTGATGCCGACATCGGAAACCGTATGTACCTGTGCAAATAAGTCAATTAGATCTGAGTCGACCGCCTCTGGATTCCAGCGTTGTCGGCCCCGCAGCAACAGCATGCGCAGGCGCACTGCGTCCTCGGATGTACCGTGCGCGGTCAGTACACCGCTCTGCGCTTCGAGTCTCGATATAACACGATCCGAAATTTGTTGATCAGTAATATGAGGCGCAACGATGGCGATTTCTCGAAGATCTTTAAGCTTCGGTGCAGTGGAGGTATCGCGGAGAACTATATCAAGGCCTGCTAACGCCACTTCATGGGCTCTTGCATCCCGGCGATGTACTTCCAACCACCGTTGGAGCAGGAAGAGCTTGTGACTTTCTTCGAGGTGCGACGCGCGGTCCAAGACGTGGTCTGCGTTCATATTTTTGACCAAGAACTCGGCCGCGTCCAATACGGGTCGTATCTTCGCCGTGGCTTCAACTCGAACCGTCGAACTGTTCGGCTCCTGGTTGCGCGCGCCGAGCGTGTCGCTCGTTTCGGGTTGCGGAACTGTAGTCGCATCCCGCCTTCTTGACCGCGGCTCGTCTGATTTCTCGAGTATTTGTAGGGCAAGGTCAAGATCAACCTGTAAGATCTCGGCAGCTATGCTGATCAAAACCGGTTCTGACAACTCGCCTTCGAGTTCCGCGAGCAGGTCTCGCATCGTTGCAATGACCTGTTCAGGGACCGTCTTGCCTTTTTTCGCGAAGCAACCGGCAGCCGCCGCCAGTTGTCGCAAACGTTCTTCCGATGTAGCAGCGGTTAACGCCAATGCTGCGGCGGCATCTTCCTTTCCCAAAGACAGAAGTGCCTCTATTTCGTAGGTAGAGCTCGCCGCGAGCGTAGTCCCATTGATCGCGGACTGAATTAATGAAAATCTAAGCTCCGAATATGTGTCGTCTCCTTGTCGCGCTGAGATGACCCCAAACTCCGCATGGCGTTTCAACGACCTGAGTGAACTTTCGTGCGTGAGGAGCCTCGCGAAATGGTCACAAGAAAGAACCTTGAGCGCCTCAGCGTGCTTGCCAGCCGCAACAAGTTGAGATGGCAGAGTGACTACGCCATCCCGTTCCTCCTTCATGCTCAAGAGCCTATCAATGAGTTTTTCTTCCACAGCCTTCTGTAGATCGGCCAGCTTGTCCCCAATGAAGCGCCTCTGCGCTTCTGATCGTACGGACCAGAGGCCGCTAGTGGCACCAATGAATCGAAAGCGTTTGAGACGACCCACAACCCCGTCGTTATCGATGCCCGTGAGTTCGCTAAGAGCAGCGCTGGTTAGCGGGGCATGCGAGAACACGACCGTTGCAAGGAGCAACTCGCTTGGTTCATCAAGCTGGAGAGAGTTCCATTCATGCTCAAGCAGCCTTCCGAGGGTCCCCCTTTTGTCCGACAACAGGTCGTCAATCCGTGTGCCGTCCTGGAGTAGCGTACGCACCATGTGCAGTGACCCGATGTTCCCACCGGCATACACGTGAAGGGCTCGAGCGTCTTCCGCAGGAAGTTGGAGATCCGCGAGATAGGCTTCAGTCTCAGGTTCACTTAGCGAGAACGGGGGAATTTTTACGGCGCCGCGCTTCTGGAGGTTGAGCTCGCGAAATAATCTATCGCTACCGGTGATTAAAAATTTGAACTCCGACTGAACCGAAGGAAGCTGAGAGAATATGTCGATTGTATTCGCCCGGTCGGCTTTCTCTGCGTCCTCAAGGCCGTCGACAACGAAAGTGATTGGACTTCGGCGTCCCATCGATTGCAGGCGAAGGATATATCTATGAAACAGTTCCTCGCTGACCGGCGGCTCAATGGTCGGTTCGTTGCGATGCACCAGGTAATGGATCTGCTCGCAGAGAGCGAGTCGGAAAAACGACTGCGAGTAGAACATCGGGCTACCGGCTGTTAGGAAGACGCCAATTGCCCGGCCCTCATGGCGGGACATATATTGCGCTGCCAGCTCCGATTTCCCCGAGACTGGATCACCCTCTAGGAAAACGATGCTGTTTGAATCCAGCGCCCGATCGATTGTATCCAGCACGTTGCTTCGCGCTATCCTTTTAACGGGAGCTACTGGCGCATTGCGCGCATGCAGGATCACGCTGTCCACTTCTGAACTCATACCGCCCCCGTCTCAGATTTTGATTGTAGCTCTGCTCAGATTCGGCAGTGCTGCCGGCACAGCCGGTCTACCTATTAGAACAGCTTTTTCACTGTAGCTAAAGCACAAACGCGGCGATTCGCACCGGTTGTTCCCCCGTCTCTGATTGAATATGCTTCCGACTCGTCAACCGTTGCATGGTTTGGTCGACGGTATCTGCGCAACAGGCCCGCGCCTTCGGACAATCAGTGCGCGCGCACGAGACGCGCATGTACGACGTAGTCGCGACTATCGCGGGATTGCCTGGCCGTAACCGGGACAATCTGAAGGGTTTGCAAATAACCCTGTACGCCAGCCCCGAATTCGCGGCGGCTGCACAGACGGAGATGCGAGGCGACTCAAGACCTGAGACGGACAAGAATCTCGTTGGTCCGAATGCTGACGTCGTGCGCACACTGTTAGACGATGTAATCATGGAAGGGGCGTCGAGACCCCTAGCGCCGCCCGTCAAGCACTGATGCCAGCGCCGGTGTGACTATGGTTATCTGAGGGGCGAATGATTGTCACCGTCGCGTATGTTGCTGGCCGCTTCGCTAATGGATGGTCCTCGATTCGGTTAGCTGCCAGACTCGTAGCGCCTGACACAGGTATTCCCCTTGTACCACTCGGACCCTCGCGAGCGGAAAGCTCTTATGTCGTCAGCGCTATCCACTCCGTCAGACATTTTTCTGGGCGGCCGGTGACGGCGCAAAACCCCCGTCGGCGTTTGAGGTAAGGGTCAATTCTTATACATGCGGATCGAACGACTACAGCGCACGGTTGTGGCCTAATTACACCAAGGTTTCGCTTGAGGTTACCGAAGCAAACCGGCGGACCGGTTGCAGCCGCCTTGACCCACCCCCGCCCAGAGATATATTTACGATACGGTCTTCTCGCACCGACAATCTGGTCGTTTATGCTCTCGCAGCCCCTTTCCAGCGAATAAGTAGCGGTGCCAATGTTAGCGACAGTTCCCTTTCGCCGCCCAGACGTGCCTCATAATCACTTAGATCCTGTTGCAAAGTCGACAGGTCATCGACTTCTTGCGGTGAAATTGACGCAAACACTGCAGCATCGACTTCTTTTGGTCCGTGGCGCAACGTATTCTTGAAAAGACTAGTGGTGAAGTCACGGTCAACATCAGTGTGCAAGGCGGACAGTCGCCTCCCCAAAGCTGCGTAAAACGCTGCGCGCGATTCACCGACCATCGATGTCAAGTCCTCTTCTTTTGCCGCCCCGCCTGCATGCCTTGTAGCAAATCCTAGAGAGATCCCGCCGCTGAGTTCAACGTTATTTCTGGCCGCCTTGAGCACCGTCGCAATTTCACCGGTCTCACCTACTGCCTCAGCCAGTTCGAGAGATGCAATTACCCAGTTATGAACGGTAGCCCGGTCCGCCGGCTGGCTGCGCAAAAATGCGAGCGGTGCAAATATAGACGGTTGTTCAATCGCAACAGCCCAAATTTCTTTCAACTTTCCGCATAGCTCGAAGAGTAGCCGATCTAGTTCTTCGAGCCGCAGGGTAGACTCCTTGCAGATATCGGAGCGATACGCTACCAGATACCTGACTGGAAAATACGCTGGGGCAAAGCTCAACACAGGCTTTCGCGATATCGCGGAGTCAAGAACTCTGCTCAAAACCTGTAACACCCTGGTAATAGCCTCTCGCCCCCCCGCCCTGGGTACAACTAGCAATGCCATCATGTTATTGACCGCGCTGCTTGCGTTAATCGCGGAAGCCTTCTCAAGCGCCAGATCGACCACCGGCTTGAACTGTTTCCCGATGTCTTCTGAATGCAGGAGAAAGGGCGGGTAACGATTTAGTGCGAACAGGATGTCCGCGGCATATGTTCCGGCGCTTTCGTCACTATTAAATCTAAGCACCTCGCGCACGATTTCGCTGCCGAATTCCCGGTTCTGCTCGGCAAGTTCTCCGACGCACTCCTCCGCAAGAAAACGAATCGCCGGCTTCACAATAATCCAGTTTCCGTCGGACGGAGCCGTTTTCTTTAGAAGAGCGACAACAGAGCGCACAACCCCTTCAAGCCCTTCTTTCGTGAAGACAGGCGCGCACTGGGTCGCAAGACGCAACGCTACTTCATCGCCTGTCCAATAGCCGGCATCACCGATACGTCGTGCAAGGACATCGGCCAGATCTTCGCGAATGCCTGATCGGAATTCCGGACGACGCTCACAAATGTCAAGGACTGCTTCGAAACATGCTTTGAAGTCAGCACCGTCGTTGCGAAACTTGGAGGTCAGTTCTGAACCGATCCGGATCAGGTAACGAAGCATGACGGCAGCGAGGGGCCCACGCCCCGCACGGAGATTGCGCGCCCATTGAGAAAAGAAAGACACCGCAACGGCTCTACGGTGCCTAAGGACACCTTCGTGCGCCTCTGTGTGGTCGATAACGAATTCGCATAAGGATTCGTCGATGAATCCGTCGAAGAGGTCGGCGGACCACTGTACTTCTTTCGCTCGGTCTGCGCTTTCGCTTTCTATGAATAAGCCTACAGCGAGCTTCAACGTCGACAGATCCTGTACTTTTGCAGATATGAGGTGGTCAACGAGACATGACGCAAAAAGTCCCTTGGTTGTCCGGCTCTCCGCGAGTGCGCCAAGCGCAACCTGTCGTCGGAGGACCGACCGAAACCAAGTCTGCGCTGCATCGAAATCTTTGGCATGCCAGGACACAAACGCATTTTCCGTAGAATGCGAGCCAGCGAGCAATGGAGCGATCAACAGCGCGCTGCGCGTATCATCCTGGAAAATATTATCGCTTGAGCGAGTGCGCGTGACATATTCGTCGAGCGCGGCGTTGGCTACCACCATCGCTGGCTCACCGGAAGGGTCGGTCAGCAGGTCTGCAAGCATCCCTTCGCCTGCCGCGTAGCCGTCAGTAACAGTCGTAGAGGCCGCTAGTGATTGATTGATTGAGGCGATCATCGCCAGCGCAACGTCAGACCGCTTTTCGGGGTCTTTAAGATGCTCGAGTTCGGCCTTTGCGTGCTCATGGAACTTTTTCGCCACCCCCCAAGCATCACGATCGCAGAAAAGGTCACCCAGATGTTTGAACGACGCGACCCGTAGCGGCGGGCTCACGTCGGAAAGAATTGAATCTATATCCTTGAGCAGATTGCCAATCTCTGAGACAGTCGAGATGTCCGAACGAGAGGAGCAAACTGAAATTGCATTGAACAATGACCTCAATTCAGACTGGATATACTGGTCCTCCGGAAGCCCATTGACCACGTTGCTCAGGTCGTAAAGTCCCAGATTGAACGCAAACCGCAGAGTCGCAGGCGGCAGTGCCGTTTCCTGTTCCAATGATTCGCTTTCCGGAAAAATCTCACCATCGTTCTGCCATACAATTCGCTGCACGTACCTTTGCAGATAACTAGCTAGTTGCGCAGAACAGATCTTCGGGCGGATCAACCACGTTTCCAGGAAGACAGACCCGCCCCCGGGATGTTCTTCGACAAGGTCTTCCAACGACAGTTGACCGCCACTCATCGCGTGGATCATCGTCGCGCAGAGCGAACGAACACTCGATGCGGGCAGCAGATGTCTGAGGGTAATCCATGGCAACCAGTTGCTTTCAAAATTCATAATCGATACCGGCGGTGTCTCAGCGACCATTTTTGATTTTCCTCAACTAGGCTTGTTCAGCCGCTGCCACCGTCTGGCCGCGAACAGGTCGCACATCCAGCTTGGTAAGACCGGGAAACAATCCGCCGACCGGATTGTCTCGCACAAGGCGCGATAATGTGAAGCCTAGGGCCTTTGCGATATGCGTTGCGGGTTCCGCCGATCCATCGAGACAGACTAGGTGCATGCGGCTGGCTTCGCTGATCGCGGCCATGTCAGCTAACTTCGCGTCCACTCCGGTCCCGGCCACCCGTCTCCATCCGTCGAGGCGCCCCTGTTCGTGCTTTCCGTGCGACCAGACAGACACCCCATCGGGGTAGGAGCCTGAGCGAAATGGCACCGGCACGCATGCACCAGACAGACCACCCTTTTTTTTGTCGATCTCGTCGAAGTTTGCCATTACGAAGCTTGCGTAGTGATGCCTGAAGCATTCGTCGCGCTTGCCTGCGTCAACGAAGGCAGACTCAAATTCGCCCCGCCACCTCCGTCGCTTCTCACCGCCTTGAGCCTCTCCGACCGGTGTACATAGCGACAGTGAAACGATGTCGACGTGATCTGCAGGAAGCTTCGGAAAAGCAGTGGCGCTTGTGTCGAAGAATGCCTTTAGCGGATTGGGAAGCAGTGAATCTGTTGGCAGAGATAGGGCATCGGAACAAATCAGCGGCTGGATGGTGATCGACATGTATCTGCTGTTCGGTGGAACGAGCGTTACCAGACTGAGCAGATTCGCTTCGGTCATATGAGCCTCGGCAAGCGCACTGTATTCAACGGCAGCGCGAACCGCCTTGGGGTGCAGGCAAACGCGCAAGCTGCCACTGGACTCGACCAGAAACATGCATGCGAGATTGAACCTGCTTCCGTGCCTTTGGTCGCAGAACCAGTGTTCGAAGCGTGCAAGATCGGCCGCCTGTACTGAATTTATGCGCTTGAGACCTGCTAACAGGTCTTTGATTTCCTGGCGCGAAAACAAGTGGTTGGACCTTTGCGAATCGGGACGCAGGCCGACATGCACGCAGCACTGAAATCGCCGATCTACAAATGCAGTCATCGCAATGATGAGATCCTCTGCCGCCATAAATGCCTCGGGGAAGACAATCAGATCGGCCTCGACTGGCTCACGAATCGCGGATGATGCCTGACCCATTACGGGCAGATCCGAGGCCGTATCGAAAAAATCTCGCAGCACGGCATCGAAGACATCACCATGCGTTTGCGGAGCGTAAGCCTTCGGCTCGACCACATAGATACGAAATTGGCGACTGAAACGCTCGAAAGACCATTCCAGCCAGTTTGTTTTGAAGGTCATGGACTGTTTCGCTTTGTCAACTGTGCCTATTGTCGCTAGGCATGCGACCGTATGGGCCATTCTTATTGTCAGTGATGAACTTCAAGGCCATATGTTTCCTGAACACCAACAACCGTTCACGATGAGCGGCATTAGATAACGCTGCTTCAACCGAGCTAGACATCGAGCTTGGACGCTGACCTCGCCGTTTTCGCATCACCGACTCGGAGGTGCGCCGCCGTTTCGGGCTTGGATCTCCGGTTGGCTTCCGCTTCGATGCACACGCTGCTCTGCGCCTCCCATCTCGGATAATTGCCGATTATCAGAACGACCGGATGGTGGCAGAGACAAGGCGTGCGACGGATTCAGTGAGCGCTCTGGCGAATCTTAGCAAATTGGGTAGCCGCGCTCGCACATCTGCCGCGGGCGACCTTTGCCGCGCACGTATCGATTGCGGATGGTAAGGCGATGGTGGCACGCGACGCCGATGGCGGGGCTGAAACGCTTGCACTGACGCTCCCAGCGGTGGTTCACCACGGATTTAAGGCCTAGAGCCGCGATATGCACGCGTCCGAGTGTTGCCTGACATCTGGACGGCATCGCGAACGCTACATCAGGATGACGCTTGCGCCGGTTGACAGGCTCGCGAGTCGAGGTCTGGTCGACTGTTCTATTCATCCCGAACGCGGACGGGAAGCGTCGTCTTGTAGTGAACTCGACGCAGCGCGATTGACGTGTTGATGTCACGCACTCCAGCAATTTTGGTCAGCTTCTCCATGACGAATCGCTCAAGGCCGGCGATGTCGGGAGCAACGACTCGCAACATGTAGTCGAACGCGCCAGTCATGAGGTAGCACTCCATCACCTCCTCAAAATTCGCTATCTCCTGCTCAAAGCTTTTGAGTAACGGGGCGCTCTTCTTGTCGACGGCGACCGACACGTATGCGCTGACGGGGAATCCCGCCTTATCCTGGTCTAACAGCGTCACATGCCTATTGATGATGCCGCTGTCCTCAAGCAAACGAATGCGCCGATAGTACGGGGACAGAGACAGACCGAGCGACTCGGCCAACTCCGCTGCTTTCGCGTGGGCATCGTCTTGCAATGCCTGAAGAATGCGAACATCGACCCGGTCCAGCTTCATTGACCAACTTCCTGTGAACGCATGGGTAACGTGGGAAAGATTGCTAAGGCTTGCGCAATTATGAA
Organism: Paraburkholderia caledonica; assembly: GCF_000383275.1. Lineage (NCBI taxonomy): Bacteria > Pseudomonadati > Pseudomonadota > Betaproteobacteria > Burkholderiales > Burkholderiaceae > Paraburkholderia > Paraburkholderia caledonica. The sequence goes on from NZ_KB911051.1 coordinate 16,300, forward strand.
GTCAGGTTAGCACACTTCGTCGCCATCAAATACCTAGAATCAAGCGGTACTGAGAAGATATTGGAGACGCAAAAGTGGACATGCGAACGCCGGAAGTTGAACGCGCTATCGACCATGATTATCGTTTGGAGGACCGCTATCTTCGCGAGGAGGGGACCGTCTTTCTTACCGGAACTCAAGCCCTCGTTCGGATTCTATTCGAGCAAGCGAGGAGCGACCGGCGTCTGGGCATTAAGTCGGCTGGTCTTGTCTCTGGCTATCGGGGGTCGCCGCTTGGCGGCTTCGACCAGGAGCTGTGGAGACGGAAGAAGCTTCTCAAGGACGCAGACATCCGCTTCGAGCCAGGCCTCAACGAAGACCTTGGCGCGACGATGGTCTGGGGTGCGCAGCAAATCGACGCCTTCCCTGGCAAACGCGTGGATGGTGTCTTCGCCATGTGGTACGGAAAGGGCCCGGGCGTGGATAGAACTGGCGACGTCTTCCGAAATGCAAACATCCTCGGAACGTCCGCTCGCGGTGGCGTGTTGGCAGTAGCAGGAGACGACCACGCTGCGCAGTCTTCGATGTTTCCGCATCAAACCGACCACGTCTTCGAAGGAGCGATGATGCCAATCATCTTTCCTGCGTCCGTCGAAGAATACGTGAAATTCGGCTTGGCTGGATACGCGATGTCGCGATTCTCTGGACTCTGGGTAGCGTACAAGGCAATCACAGAGACCGTCGAAAGCGGCCGGTCCATGGTTGTAGGTCGAAGCGATCGAGCGAACGCTGGTTTTCTCACACCCTCCGATGTAGAAGTACCCGCAGGTCGTGGCTTCAACTACGACCCTAAACTTCCGTGGCCCTCAGAGCGGACTGAACTCGAGCGCCGAATTATCGAGGAGCGACTGCCTGCTGCTCTGGCGTTCGCGCGCGCAAATCCGTTTGACAACACATTGGTGCGTCCCCGTGACGCGCGGGTCGGAATCGTGACGGTAGGAAAAGCCCACGGCGATGTGCTCTCAGCATTGGCCAAGCTCGGTTTGGATGCTGCGGAAATGGAGCGTCTCGGTATCGGTCTCTACAAAGTGGGTATGACGTGGCCGTTGGAGACGGCGGGCGTCCATAACTTTGCGCGCGGCATGTCAGCACTGATGGTCGTTGAGGAAAAGCGCTCTTTTGTCGAACGTCAGATTAAGGAATCGCTCTTCAATGTAAAGGCGAGCGAGCGGCCTGATGTCTTCGGTAAGGAACTCGGGGACAACAGTAGCCTCGTGCCGGCAACGCTTGAACTGTCACCTGGACAGGTCGCCGACTCACTCCGCAAATTCCTCGCGTACACCAACGTGGCAGTTGACGTTCCGACACCGGCCCCGATTGCGAGTTCTGGCAGAAAGTCTTTTCCGATTCTCACCGACGGCGAGGACAGCGTGCTCACCCGCAAGCCGTTCTTCTGTGCAGGCTGTCCGCACAATACGTCCACCAAGCTTCCGGACGGCTCCTACGCGGCTGCTGGGATCGGTTGTCATATTATGGCGCTTGGCGATGCGGGTTCCACGGCAACTTTTTGCCAGATGGGCGGCGAAGGTATCCAGTGGGTCGGACTGTCGACCTTCACCGAAATGCCGCATATGTTCATCAACCTCGGTGACGGGACCTATCAGCATTCGGGTAGTCTCGCAATCCGACAGGCCGTCGCTGCGAAGGCGAACGTCACCTACAAAATTCTCTTCAACGACGCGGTCGCGATGACTGGGGGGCAGCCTACGGAAGGTGGGCTAACGGTACGTCGGGTGGTCGAGCAGGTTCAGGCCGAGGGCGTTGCTAGCGTCACTATCGTGACCGACGACACGTCAAAGTATGCAGCTACTGCACCGGGTAATGCTGCCGTTGTTCACCGTGACGAGCTTGACTCACTGCAAAGGGACCTCCGCAAAAAGAAGGGTGTGTCCGTAATTGTCTACGAGCAAACATGCGCCGCGGAGAAACGTCGCCGCCGCAAGCGCGGCACGATGCGGACGGCTCCGGCGAGAGTTGTCATCAACCCCGCCGTATGTGAAGGTTGCGGCGACTGTTCGGTTCAATCGAACTGCATTGCAATCGAGCCGCTTGATACGGAAGTGGGCAGAAAGCGTGCGGTCAATCAGTCCACGTGCAACAAGGACACGTCATGTGTGAAGGGGTTTTGTCCCAGCTTCGTAACTGTCGAGGGCCTTGAACCACGCAAGCCAGACCAGGCGAGGACAGAAGCGGTAGAGAATGAGCTTCGTCAGCAACTTGGCAATCCGTTGCCTGTTCCGCCCGAGATTAGACAACACGCGCGTATTGTCGTGACCGGCATCGGAGGTACTGGTGTGGTCACCATCGGCGCAATCCTCTCGATGGCTGCGCATCTCGAGGGCCGAGGTGCGTCGACGCTCGATTTCACGGGATTGGCGCAAAAGAACGGCGCAGTGCTTAGTCACGTGCAGATTGCGAGCAGCCGGGGCGAAATCTCAACGTCTCGAATCGAAAGACAAAGCGCGAATGTGCTCATTGGTTGCGATGCGGTCGTTGCTTCGAGCAAAGACGCTCTCTCACGACTGGTTTTCAATTCGACTCAAACCGTCATCAATACGCACATCACACCGACGTCGGATTTCGTGAAAAACGGGGACCTGGCGCTGAGCGAGTCTGCTCACCGAAAGTCCATCGTGGCCGCGGTTGGAGATGCCACGTCCATTTTCTGGAACTGCAACGCAGCGGCGGAAACAATCTTCGGCGACTCGATTGCGTGCAACATGATGATGGTCGGGTTCGCCTTCCAGCGAGGAATGATTCCGCTGTCGGAGGCCGCAATCATGCGTGCAATCGAACTGAACGGAGCAGCGGTGTCGATGAACAAGCGCGCCTTCCTGTGGGGACGACTCATTGCACATGATGGCTGCGCCATTGACCGACTCACGGAAACGCCGGTTTGTGTCGAAGAACAGTTTGACCTTGACCAGTTTGTCCGGTCGAGAATGGACGACTTGACCTCTTATCAGAATGCGGCTTACGCACAACGCTACAAAATGCTCGTAGACCACGTCAGTGCTGTGGAGCGCCGTGTGCGCGGCGCAGTTGGCGACCTTACAGCGTCCGCGGCTCGCAGCTATTTCAAGGTTTTGGCGTACAAGGACGAATACGAGGTCGCCCGTCTCCATAGCGACGGCAGCTTTAGCAAACGGCTTGCCGAGACATTCGAAGGTGAAGGCAAGTTTACTTACCACATGGCACCGCCCGTCATTTCGCGCGTTGATTCGCGGACCGGACGTCGCAACAAGGTTGCGCTCGGCGGATGGTGGCTCAAGCCCATGCTTCGGGTTTTGAAGCACGGGAAGTTGCTTCGCGGAAGCGTCCTCGACCCGTTCTCGCGGCAGAGCGACCGGAGGTTGGAGCGAGCGTTGATTCGAGAGTTCGAAGACGACGTCGAGCTTGCACTCGCGCACCTTTCTCTGACAAATCACAAAGCCGCGCTTGACCTGATAACGCTTCCTTTGGCGATTCGTGGCTTCGGGGTCGTCAAAGAGAACAGCTATAAGGCGGCACAGCAACGCCGATGCGCCTACCGAACCGAATTGTCCAATGGCTTGTGCCGTTCCTGACTGAAAGGAATTACCTATGCACATCAACAATAGCGTCATCGTCATCACTGGTGGCGGTTCGGGTCTGGGAGCTGCGACTGCGGGTCTGCTGGTCGAGCGTGGAGCACGCGTCGTATTGGCCGACATCACAGAGGAAGCAGGTTCAACGACAGCGACCCGCCTGGGCGCCAACGCTCACTTTGTAGCCACAGATGTCACGAACGAAGAAAGTGTCATTGCGTTGGTCTCGGCCGCGAAGGAAATCGGCTCAATTCGCGGCGTCATCAACTGTGCTGGCGTCGCACCCGCGGAGAAGATTGTAGGCCGTAACGGTCCGCATCGACTGGACACATTCGCTCGAACAATCAATATCAATCTCATCGGCACGTTCAACGTCGTGCGCCTTTGCGCAGCGGCAATGTCGGAAAACGAACCGGATGAAACGGGTGAGCGTGGCGTCATTATCAACACTGCTTCTGTCGCTGCGTTTGATGGCCAGGTCGGACAAGCGGGCTACGCCGCATCGAAAGGCGCAGTTGTGGCCCTGACGTTACCTGTTGCCAGGGAGCTTTCTCGCTACGGCATCCGGGTGATGACCATTGCACCGGGAATCATGGAGACCCCAATGCTGTTGGGAATGCCTACGGAAGTCCAGGAGTCCCTCGGAAAGATGGTCCCCTTCCCTTCGCGTCTCGGCAGACCACAGGAATACGCGCAACTCGCCGAGCACATCCTGATTAACACATATCTGAACGGAGAAGTCATCCGCCTCGACGGCGCTATTCGTATGGCCGCGCGCTGAGCGCGTTAACAATGGAGATAGACACATGAACAATGACCCGATTGTTATCGTATCCGCGGCCCGTACCCCAATGGGCGGTTTTCAAGGTGAGTTGAACCTGTTGACTGCGCCGGCACTCGGTGCCGTAGCCATCAAGGCGGCGCTTGAGCGCGCCGGCGTTAGCGGGAGCCAGGTAGACGAGCTGACGCTCGGCTGTGTTCTTTCCGCTGGTTTAGGGCAAGCGCCCGCACGGCAAGCTGCGATTGCAGCTGGACTCCCTCTGTCTGTTCACTGTTCGACGGTCAGCAAAGTGTGCGGGTCCGGGATGAAAGCAGTGATGGTTGCTCATGACGCGCTTGCGGCCGGAAGTGCTTCCGTAATTGTGGCTGGCGGGATGGAGTCGATGAGCAATGCGCCGTACCTGTTGCCGAAAGCGCGTGCCGGGCTACGCATGGGGCACGCTGCAGCGCTCGACCATATGTTCTTCGACGGGCTCGAGGACGCCTACTTCGACCGCGGGCGCTTAATGGGCACGTTTGCTGAGGACTGCGCCGAACGGTTTTGCTTCACCCGAGGCGACCAGGATTCGTACGCCATCGCGTCGACCGTCAAGGCTCAGCAAGCCATTGAAAGCGGCGCATTCGATTGGGAGATTGCGCCAGTCACTGTCACAAGCAAGGTCGGCGAGAAGACAGTAGATACGGACGAGCAGCCGCCGAAGGCTCGGCTCGACAAGATTCAGAGCCTGAAAGCGGCCTTCAAGAAGGACGGAACCGTCACGGCAGCTAACTCGAGTTCAATTTCCGACGGCGCCGCGGCGCTGGTTCTGATGCGCCTTTCGACCGCCGAAAGGCAAGGACTGCAGCCGTTGGCTGTAGTCGTCGGGCATAGCACTTACGCTGACGAGCCTCGCTTGTTCACAACGGCACCGATAGGTGCAATCCGAAAGCTGCTCGACAGAACAGAGTGGTCGATAGGTGACGTGGACTTGTGGGAAATCAATGAAGCGTTCGCCGTGGTTTCCATGGCCTGCACCAAAGAGTTGGGGATCGCTCCGGAGCGGGTCAACATTCATGGTGGCGCATGTGCATTGGGCCATCCCATTGGCGCGTCAGGTGCTCGTATTCTCGTGACGCTGTTGGGTGCGCTTCGACAAACCGGAGGCAAGCGAGGCATCGCGAGTTTGTGCATTGGCGGCGGTGAAGCAACCGCGGTCGCCATCGAGGTGGTCTGAATTGGGGAGAGACGACAATGATACTTACGCAAGAACATGAAATGATTCGTGAGTCTATCCGGACGTTCGCGGCGGAGCGCCTTGCACCTCACGCATCCGACTGGGATAAGAATCACACGTTTCCCGCGGCTGCGCTTAAAGAGCTCGGTGAACTGGGCGCCTTGGGGATGGTCGTTGAAGAGAAATGGGGCGGCGCCGGGCTGGATTATATGAGTCTGGTGCTTGCTCTTGAGGAGATTGCGGCAGGTGATGGTGCAACATCTACGATCGTAAGCGTGCAGAACTCTCTAGCCTGCGGAATCACTTCAAAATACGGCTCAGAAAAACAGAAGGAGCAATGGTTGAGGCCTCTCGCGCAGGGGCAGAAACTGGGATGCTTCTGCCTCACTGAACCCCATACCGGTTCCGACGCTTCGGCGCTCCGGACGACGGCACGTCGAGACGGCGACGAGTGGGTGCTCAATGGTGTCAAACAGTTCATTACGACAGGCAAATACGCTGACGTGGCCATCGTCTTCGCTGTCACCGACAAATCTGCCGATAAGAAAGGCATCTCGTGTTTCCTGATTCCCACGGCCACGCCGGGCTACGTCGTTGCTCGACTGGAAGAAAAGATGGGGCAGCATGCATCCGACACCGCGCAAATCATCTTCGAAGACTGCCGCGTGCATTTGTCCGCGATGATGGGACAAGAGGGAGACGGTTACCGGATAGCTCTTTCGAACTTGGAGGCTGGGCGTATCGGCATTGCAGCACAAGCGGTAGGTATGGCACGTGCAGCATTCGAAGCAGCTGTGAAGTATGCCAAAGAGCGTGAAACCTTCGGAAAATTGCTGATTGAACATCAGGCGGTCACGTTCCGATTGGCTGACATGGCAACACAGATTGAAGCTGCGCGGATGATGGTGTGGCGGGCGGCGACTCTAAAGGATGCCGGCAAGGCATGTCTGACCGAGGCGTCAATGGCGAAGATGTTCGCCTCCGAGATGGCTGAGAAGGTTTGTTCTGATGCAATTCAGATTCACGGCGGCTGCGGCTACGTGTCCGACTTCCCGGTCGAGCGCATCTATCGCGACGTTCGAGTGTGCCAAATTTATGAAGGCGCAAACGACATCCAGCGAATGGTGATTGGTCGCGCGATCGCGCAATAGCAGGTCGTCGTACGGGACGCCGCTAGCCATGTCTACGCAGCGACACCTGAGCCGAGTAGCACATAACCGCCTCTTTCCGTCCGGTCAGGACACGCACTTACCGGGCCGCGGCCCTGCAAGGCGGCGTTCACGCACGACGTTATCGTTATGAATTAAGGCGAGCACTCCTTCCGCTGACTTCCAGTCGCAGGTGACCCGCGCGAGAGACGCGCATGCCGTGACAGCAGAACGGGAGTTGGTTGCAGCGCAACCGCCAGGGGCTCCGTACATGAGGGTGCTCGTCGTTTCACAATGTCGACGGTCAGGCCCTCGGCAGACGGTTTGAGCGCCAGCCGCAATCGTGCTGGCGACGCATCCTGCGCTGCAGCGAGCGGCCGGACCATCACGAAGAGAGTTTCCGATGACTGCGCCGCAAGGTGCAGGCGTCGAAGCGATGATGACTGCGCGTACTGACTCCAGACAATGAGGGCTCCGCAACTTCCTGCCCGCAAAATCTGCTCTACCGACCAGAGCGCGTCCGCAGTGTTCGGTGCCTTGACGCGAAGCACTGTTCGAGCGTCAGGCGGATGTAGGGGTTCGACGTTCATCGCTTGGATGATCTGCAGCCGGCTTTCGGTGGATAGGTCGGGCCACGCTTCGCGAACCAAGTATTGGCGCATAGGCGTGTTGCGTAACAGCTGTTCGAGAACGGCTTCACTCAGCACGTTGCTCTCGTATCGAAACCTTCGTGAGCGGGATTGTCGGCACGCCGGAGCGTGCCGAGGCAACTCGACGCGGTTCTCGTGGCTTGGTCGCGAGCTTCATAGGGATCGCCGGGATGCTGCCGCCCTATGGCGCTCGACGATCAAAGTAGCCGACTTCACTCAGGAACTGGGCCGCGCCGTCAATGAGACTGGACTGGCCGGGCAGGCGCACGTTACTCCTGCCGACTTGCGTCGACGGCAACATCCCGTCGACGATCAGGTCCGGCAGACGTGTCGATCTCATTGCTTTGTGAAAACCAGTTGAGGGTTTCCTGCCCGACCAGGCGAGCAGGCAGTCGATCGCGGCGCCCGCGTTAAGGTCGGCCATCTGAAGCGGTGCGTGATGCGCTGAATCGGCGAACTCCAGGTTACGGATTCGCAGTGGCAGTTCCGCCTGACGCGTTCCGTAGCCGAACGTCCGCTCCGCGGCGGGCGTCATCAACGCACGTAGAAACGGCTCGTGCCGCCGAAGCGGCTTTGACTGGTCATGCGTTACAGAAAAGAGGCCGGGGCGGGACACCATCCACTTGTTGATCATCATGATGAAAAGATCCGGCGCAGGGTCGAACGTGTGCATCGGGAACGGTTTGAGGAATTCCCCGATGCGCCCGAACGAGAGTGCGAGGCCAGTCGCAAAATCACGGCCGCCCTCAGGCGCGGCGAGAAACGCCGTGCGAAGCGTTTGATCGAATTCAGCATAGGCGATGGTGTTGCGCTCCCGGATCGCACGCAGAAAAGAGCGTTGCAATTTTCCCCAGGCGCCGTCCGGGAAGATGATGGGCCCGGCCAAGTTGATCGAGATCTGCGAGGAAGCTGTCAGTTCGGTCTGTTGCGCCTCGGCGCTTTTGACGGTGCGCAGGATCGCGTCGTTGATGTTGCGAGCCGCGGCAATCAGTTCCCGCTGTCCATTCGCGATGAGTTCGACCTTTCGTTGCTGACCGGCAGGCGGCCGTCGGATACAACTCAAGCCGCGCCTACTGGCGAGCAACAATCTCAATCCAGGCGGCCTGATGCTCAATCAGGGTTTCGAGTCCCTTTGCGTTCGGCTTCGTTTATATCGGATAGGGGCTAGCTGATTGGAGGGGCAATCCGCTGTTCTGCGCAACGAGACAACGAGCATACTCCACCGGCGCGTCCTCTTTACACACCGGCAAAAAAACGATCGTTTTCCCTGCAACGGATACCGCACATCTGTTAACCGGAGCTATCAAGAACGACGACTTTCCGGAGTCACACGACGTTCGCTGCAGGGAATCCGAAGAATTCGAGCGGCGTTGTCCGCAGATAAAGGGGTATGACAGCGACAGCTCTCATACCCTTCCATCCGCGAATACGCTCGCGCAAGCAAATTTGTTACTACCATTGTGCGACGCACCATTTCTCGCGATGACGCTCACAGGAAGACGCCGGCGCGTATTACTAGTCAACTAATTTTGTTATCACGGTGCAGTTGGGTTGCAACTAATTTTGTAACGCAATGCACGCTGACGGTCGTGCCACAGCAGCAACACGGACTGAAGGCACGATAGAGTCGGCTTAGCTCCCTGCGCCTCGGGCGCAACCCGGCCACGAAGTGTCGTTCACCGTGTCGTGACGGAAGGCAGAAGTTAAATTGCTACCGGCGGTTCGACCACTTCGCGCCCGCGTTGAGCTTGCGTTCTCGCGCTTTATACGGAGGTGCGACGATGCGTTCGCAAACCATCAGGCAGCGAGCTTTGCCCGGGCGTGGGACCGGCCAAAGTAAGGTGTTCATTCTCCGCAACCCAAAGAGATCTTTTATCCATCATTTTTTAAGCGGCTTCCAGGAAGGCGCTCCTTCACGTGCGCCTGCTAGAACATTGAGTGCCTTGAACACCGATGATGCAACCCCACACCGCAGTTTCGATGGGCGATTTTGACCGCCGACGCGCGGGGGCATCCCAATCCCCACTCCCATGAATCGCGGAAAGTAGAGCTGTTGGGAAATCCGTCGCAACTGAGGCCAGCGCGCAGCTTTCGATACGCTTTCGAGTTTGGCGGCTGGCCGCTGTGTGGTCAGGCAGTCAAACCGAAGAAATTTTTCGTTCTCAACACTACGGCATCACCTGTGACGCCGAGGCGGTGTGCTGCATATTCGTCTCCAAGAGCCGTCGGGCATCGCGCATACGCCCGACGGTTATTCCGCTTGAGCAATTAAGCAATTTGCAAATCCGGAAAGTATGTCAAATCGCCCCCCGGCTTGAGGGGCGGCACGCCTAAGTCGGACGCGCAAGCGCACGATAAATCAGGAGACAACGATGTCCTCACATCCCGCAATGTCGGTGGATGCTAATCGCACGTCCGCCGACGCTACGTTCCGAAAGGCTGCGTGGCGATTCATGCCCCTTCTATTCGTTTGCTACGTGGTCGCCTACCTCGACCGCGTGAATGTGGGGTTCGCCAAGCTCCAGATGCTGAACGACCTGCATTTCAGCGAGGCAGTCTACGGCCTCGGGGCAGGTCTGTTCTTCGTCGGCTACTTCTTCTTTGAGGTTCCGAGCAATCTGCTGCTTCATCGTGTCGGAGCGCGCCGCTGGATAGCGCGCATTATGGTGACATGGGCAATGCTTTCGCTCGCAACGGCGTGGGTCACAACTCCGACGATGTTTTACGTCGTCCGCTTTCTGCTTGGCATTGCCGAGGCCGGGTTTTATCCGGGCATGATTCTGTACCTGACTTATTGGTTTCCGTCTCACCGGCGCGGGAAGATGATGGCCGTTCTCACTGCGGGTAATCCTGTCTCCGGAATGCTTGGTGGCCCCCTTTCGGGCTTCATCATGCACTCGTTTTCTGGGGTCGCAGGTCATGCTGGTTGGCAGTGGCTTTTCATAATTGAGGCCGTTCCGGCGGTTCTGCTCGGCGTCATCGTCTATTTTTTCTTGGACGACCGTGTGAAGGATGCGAGGTGGCTCAGCGACGAAGAGAAAGTCCAAATCACGCAAGAAATCAGCGGCGACGCGGCCAAACGCACTCATGGCTCCGTCAAAGACGCATTCGCTTCCGGCTGGGTTTGGCTTCTGTGCCTTATCCTCTTCGGCATCATCATGGGCTCGTACGCAATCGGCTTCTGGCAGCCGACCATCATCAGGGCATCCGGCGTGAACGACCCGCTGACCGTTGGGCTACTTACAGTGATTCCATACACCTTCGCTCTCATCTCCATGATTTTGGTTGGTCGAAGTGCCGACCGCCACCGCGAGCGTCGCTGGCACGTTAGCGCTCCCGCGCTGGTCGCCGCCGTCGGCTTCTGTATCTGCGCGTTCAGTGGCAACCAACTCGTACCTGCGATGGTTGGCCTGTCGCTCGCCGCTGCGGGCATCATTTCAGCACTTCCAATGTTCTGGGCGCTTCCGACATCCTTCCTCGGTGGCACTGCAGCTGCAGCGGGCATCGCACTCATCAATTCGACCGGCAATCTGGCGGGCTTTGTGAGCCCTTCGGTAATGGGCTGGCTCAAGACCGAGACGCATTCTCTGACCTCAGGCCTCTATCTTGTTGCGGGAAGTCTGACGCTCTCGGCGATTCTGATTTTGATGTTCATGCCAGCACGAGTCGTGAACCGTTAAACGATGCAGCGTGGTTGCAACCGCGGCTGTTTCGATTCGAATCTCGATGCCGCTACCTAATCGATTGGACCGCACGCTCGATGCGACCGTCGACGCCCGTTTCCCCACATCGCTCAATCAAATGAATGGGTGACATCGAGCAAATGAAATCTTTGGAGAAAGTCATGGCTGAAAAGAAAGATGTCCCGCAAACCCCCGCCGAAGCGACTGGCATGAAGCGCGGACTCACTTCGTACGGCGATCAAGGTTTCTCGCTGTTTCTTCGGAAGGCGTTCATCAAAGGCGCTGGATACACGGACCAAGCCCTCGACCGCCCGGTCATCGGAATTGTGAACACCGGAAGCGGCTTCAACGCATGCCACGGAAACATGCCGCAACTGGTCGAGGCAGTGAAGCGTGGTGTCATGCTGGCGGGCGGCTTGCCGGTCGACTTCCCGACTATCTCCGTTCACGAGAGTTTCTCCTCGCCGACGTCGATGTATCTGCGCAATCTGATGTCGATGGACACAGAAGAGATGATTCGCGCGCAACCGATGGACGCAGTCGTGCTCATTGGCGGGTGCGACAAGACCGTCCCGGCGCAACTCATGGGCGCAGCGTCTGCCGAAATTCCGGCCATCCAACTCGTCACCGGCTCAATGCTCACAGGATCGCACCGCAGCGAACGCGTCGGCGCGTGTACGGACTGCCGCCGCTACTGGGGCAAGTTCCGTGCAAGCGAAATCGACCAGGAAGAAATCAACGACGTAAACAACCAGCTTGTGGCGAGCGTGGGGACGTGCTCGGTGATGGGTACGGCCAGCACCATGGCCTGCATCGCAGAAGCCCTCGGCATGACGGTTCCTGGTGGAGCGACTCCGCCTGCGGTGACGGCCGACCGTATTCGGGTCGCCGAACAAACTGGCACGACAGCCGTCAAGCTCGCAAGCGAACGATTGACCATCGACAAAATCCTTACGCCGAAGGCGTTCGAAAACGCGATGCGCGTACTGCTGGCCATCGGTGGATCCACAAACGCCATCGTGCATCTAAGCGCTGTCGCTGGGCGCCTTGGGCACAAAATCGGCCTCGATAGTCTCGACCGAATGGGTAAGGAAACCCCTGTTCTGCTCGACCTCAAGCCGACGGGTCAGCACTATATGGAGGACTTCCACAAGGCAGGTGGAGTCGCCACGCTGCTCCGTGAACTGAAACCGTTGCTCCATCTGGACGCAATGACGGTAAGTGGTCACACGCTCGGCGAACAGATTGAGGCGAGCGGTCCGGGGTTCAGCCAAGATGTTGTGCGCTCGTTCTCGCAACCTATCTATCCGCAGGGTGGCTTGGCGGTCGTGCGTGGCAATCTCGCACCAGGCGGCGCAATCATCAAGCAATCCGCAGCTGACCCGAAGCTGATGGAGCACGAGGGCCGTGCAGTCGTATTCGAGAACCTGGAAGACCTCATCAACCGCGTCGACGACGAATCATTGGATGTGAAAGCGGACGACGTCTTGGTGTTGAAAAACATCGGACCGGTGGGTGCGCCCGGGATGCCGGAGGCCGGATACATTCCGATTCCCCGAAAGCTCGCGCGGGCCGGCGTGAAGGACATGGTCCGCATCTCCGACGGTCGCATGAGCGGTACCGCGTTTGGCACGATTGTTTTGCACGTTACGCCTGAGGCAGCAGCCGGCGGGCCGTTTGCTTACGTTCAAAACGGCGACCGCATTCGCCTCAGCGTGTCGAACCGCGAGGTATCGCTCCTTGTCTCAGACGAAAAGCTGAAGCAACGTGCGGCGGATAAGCCCATCAAGCGACCGACTGCCGACCGTGGTTATCGCAAGCTTTTCTTGCAGACAGTGACACAGGCAGACGAAGGGGTCGACTTCGATTTCCTGCGAGCAGCCAGTCTGCAAAAGGACGACCCGTCTGCGTGAGTGACGCGGGTCCGAAGCGAAGAAGGATGCTTCGGGCCGCGCCGCAGCAGGAAGTGAGTCACCCGAATATGGATGCGCGGTGACTCACACGGTCACTGACATCAAAGCGTCAGAAGATGCTCAGGACAATGCGTCGTCGTACGGACGGTTGAACGTGGTTGCAGCGGCCTCTGCGAACAACTTCACCAGCGCGAATCGTGGTGATTGTCGTGCAATGGCGAGTCCGATACGTCGAACTGGCGCGCGCTCAGGAAGCGGAACGCGCGCAATAGCAAGCCCGCTTTTCCACAAGGACGGCCAGTCAGGCACTAACGAAACGCCGAGGCCTTTGTCAACGAGCGTTGCAATGGCGAGTAAGCCGTCAATCTCAAGTCGCTGCCTCGGATGCAAATTGTTGTCCCGCAAGTATCGGTCAGCCAGTTGGCCGCCGAGCACCGATCGTGCATACCGCACGAACGGTTCCGAAAGAAGCAGCTGATGCGCATCGCGCCCCGCCATCGACTCGTGTGCGACCACGATTAGCGGCTCCTCCGTCAGTGGACTCCATTCGCAGGTCTTTCCCATAGCGAATTGAGGCTCGACGACAATGGCGACGTCGAGCTCGCCGGAACAGACCTTCTTGCAAAGGTCGACCGAGCTACCGGTGTCGACGAAGATCTTGAGGTCTGGATAAGACGCGTAGACACGCTCCAAGACTGAAGGAAGGACGCTGACCATCGCAGATTGGAAGACGCCCACTCTTAGTTCGCCTACCTGCATCTGGCCATCTTGCGCTATCGCTTGCATGTCTCGCACAGCACGAAGGAGTGCGTGCGCACTGTCCAACACCTTCATTCCCTCTGCGGTCGGGCCGACGTTGCGTCCCGAGCGTTGAATCAGCGTCGTCCCCAAGCTTTCCTCAAGCGAGCGAATTCGGGCGGCAACTGCCGTCGCCGTCAGACCAAGGCGTCGCGCTGCTTCAGCGATGGAGCCGCTCTCCACCACGGCGACGAAACTCTGCACATATCGAATGTCCATGACCGATTCTATGACATCGAGGGACTTATTTGGAAACCGCTATCGCTCGCGCCTCGCGTGGCATGTTAGCCAGCGGTCCGGCCGCACAAATACTTCTTGGGTCAGAACTCACTGATTTGTTGTTTTCAGATGCTCCATCACAGCAATACTCCTTTGTCGGAAGTCCCAAGAGACCGACTCTCGGCACATCCTTAGGAGATACCAGCCTTGAAGTTCAACGACAATCGAAGGTCAGCCTTGAAAACCATCTGCGCTGTTGCTGCGGCCAGCACCGGTGCTTCACTCGTGGGGTGCGCGCAGACACCCTCAAACTCCGTTGCGTGGTCGGCCGGTACCGAGCCCGCGCGCGTGAAGATGCCGCCGAATGCCACGGACTGTCATCACCATATCTACGACCACAGTCACCCGTGGGCGTCGGAGGCGACCTTGAAGCCGGGAAACGCTACGGTCGCGGATTACCGTCGACTGCAGATGCGAGTCGGAACGACCCGGAACGTCATCATTCAGCCGTCTAGCTATGGCGTTGACAATCGGCTCTTGCTCGCGGCAATTGCGGAGTTTGAGGGACGTGCGCGCGGCATTGCTGTGGTCAATACGAGTGTCACGCAACAGGAGCTCATCGAGTTGCACAAGGGCGGCGTGCGTGGTATTCGATTCAACTTGGCGCCGCCGGGGACCACAACACTCGACATGGTCAAGCCGCTAGCGAGGCGTATCGCGCCAATGGGTTGGCACATACAAGTCAATGCACCAGCCGTTTATCTGCTTAACGCTCGCGACACGTGGGGTGACCTTCCATGTCCCGTCGTGTTTGACCATCTCGCGCACATACCCGAACCGGACGCAATTCATCATCCTGCGTTTAGCATGGTCACCGAGTTGCTTTTGAGCAAAAAAGCGTATGTAAAGCTGACTGGCTTCTACAACGACACGAAAGTTGGGCCTCCCACGTACTCTGATAGCGTGGTAGTTGCCGCGGCCTACGCGCAAGCGGCACCGGACAGAGTGCTGTGGGGAAGCGACTGGCCGCACCCTACCGAGCAGCCCCACAATCAGATTCCGGATGACGCACTGCTGACCAATTTGATTACCACCGTTGTGCCCAATTCGTCTCGGCGAGACCAGATGTTGGTGGACAATCCCCGGAAGCTTTATCAATTCTGAAGCACGGGTCGCCCGGAATAAGCGAGCGCGCAAGCACTATGAATTCGTGAATGCTTGCTTTGAGCGGCGCCGTAATTTCCATACCGTCGACGAGGTCCGACAATGCCCCCAGGGTACGGACCGCTTACGCATTTGCGCGAAGGGTGTCACGCGGCATGCCGTTGATCGCGCACGACTTGACACGGCACAACTGCATCGGCATCCGTCAGGGCGACTAAGTCTATGCCGTGGGTATCCGACTTCGGGTAGGGGCGCGTCGCTTGAAATGGAAGCCGTGCAGATCAACGGCACGCTGACAACGAACGATGGTGAAATCGCGGTCAAGTGGGCGCTCGAAGGACATGGCATCCTGATGCGGGCCGAGTGCGACATTAGACAGTATCTGGCCGATGGTTCACTCGTCCTCGTGCTGCCTTACATGACACTTCGGCGCCGATATTTTCGCGGTCTATTCGGAACGACGTCAGATGTCTAACCGCATCGTGTGTTCGTTGACTTCATAGGACTCGATCTTGGAAGAGGGGCCGCCGAGGTGGCATAGGCAGCCGAAAGCTGTTGGAGTTCGCTTATCCCGCTAATGGTGTCCGTTGGAGCGCTAATCGTGTTCATTAATTCTGCTAGCGCGGATTTGGTTGCGGTCGCTGGTCCCCGCCTTGCTATTCGCGGTGCGAGAGCGAGACCGCCTTTCTCGTGTACGGGATACCAAGAGCCGCACGTCTGTTGCATAAAAAGCCGCACAGCACGTCACATTCCGAACGCAAACCCTTCCACCGATGATTTACTAGCGCATTCGTCCCGAGCCGACGTCATTTGCTTTCCTCGTGCGAGAACGGTTCACCCTCAGCCGCATTAGCAAAATTAAAGGACACGGCTAACGCGGTAGCCGAATTAGTGAACATACCTCTGTCCACACGTTGCTGAAACGCAACGCAACACGATTGGCTAAATATCCCGACCGGTTTGGCTCAGAGCGGGTTTTGACCATATTTCCATTAGCACAATGAGCGGACATGGCTAGCGGGATTAGCGGACAACAACAGCGGTCGAAGAAGTCGGTAATTGGAATTGGAATCGGGAACAAGGCACGGTAAGGCGATTCGCATTGTAGCGTCGCGACGCACGCGGACATCAGGTGCTTGATCAGTCGATGCCGGACGCACCGATGCCACGTTTCGTCAGCTCGGAAAGCACATACTTGCCCAGCTGTTGCGTGTTGATCGGCCGACCGCCGCTGCCGTACAGATCGATGCCGAGCGCAAACTGCGCATTCACGAGCCGCAGCATCGGCAGTGCATCGACTTCCTGGTCGGCCTCGGCGTCGAACACTTTCACCGGTCCCGTCGCTCCCACCCCGCGGTAACGGGTAATCGCATAGTCTTTCCCGTCTAGCTCGACCAGCCGTTGCTCACTCGCGTCCGTCAAATCCGGGCTCACGAAGCTCCGCTTTGCGACCGACTCGCGCAGAAGATATTCCCCGGTAGACGTCAGTGCGTCAGTATTGTTGCTTGAACCCGCGGCGATCGCAGTCGGTTAGCAGCACATTGTGCACGGCAATTGGCATGCTGGAGCGCAGCAAGGGCTCCAGCGTCGTCAGGCCCCGATCCACGACCTGCGTGGCCTGGGCGATGGTCATGCCCTGCAGGCAGGCCGCAAACAGCGGCTTGGTCTGCTCGAACAGCACCCGGTCAGTGTCGAGCGCGCCGGCCACATAGAACTGCCTCTCATCGACCGTCAGCTTCGGGTAGTTATCGGGCGACACCGCCTGCAGGAGCGGAACGGCCGACAGTGCGGGCGCCTGGGCGAACGCGCCCGTGGTCAGGGAAGCGGCAAGTACAGCGGCCGACACTATGGATTTGACGTGCATGGTATTTCCTCAGAATGACTGTACGGTCTTAACGGCTTTTGTTGAGGTTCCTTGAGTCGTTCGGCCGCGGCTGGGTCGCAGGAGATCACTCACTCATCACGCCGGGCGCAGCGCGGCGAGCCCCGCCACGCCACTCACCGATACACCCAAACTCACACATCGATAATCGCAGCTATCACCAATGCGGAATTTGCTCATAAGATTTCGCGTTTCCGCTACACTTCGCGGGAACCCGCCCGGCAAGCAGTTGCGGCAATCCTTACGGCGGTTTTTTCGCGACAACGAGGACAGCAAAGGAGATGGGCGCGATGGTTTATGAATTGACGGCCAGCGCCGCTCAGATGTGCACCCCAGTTCCCGCAGCAGCGGCCGGCGGCTGGGTCGACTGGGTCGATCACTGGCAGACTCTCGGCGGCAACATCGTCGGTGGCGTGATGGGTATTGCGGGCGCACTTGTCGTGGCGACTCGGGTCAACGGCCGCGAGCAATGGATCGCCGCCGGCATGGTGCGACCTGATCTGCATCAGCTCGTCACCCGAGCCACAGAGCTAGAGGCGTCGCTCCCGCGGACGCAACGGCAAAACGCCGGTTCCGTCTTTGCCGAACTGAAAAGTTGGGCTGCCGACGGCCAGCGCATTGGCCACGCCGTCCAGAAGCTCAGGGAGCTGCGACCCGCGCTGTTCGCCTTGCACACGCCCGTCGTGGGTCAGCTCTCAGACATCGACGCGCGTCTGTACGGTCACCTGTTCCAGTGCCAGTGCCAGATGGCGCACAAGCGTTTTGAGGCGGCGATGACGGCACTGGTTGCCGACCCTCAGAACCCACCGCCGATTGGCCAACTCTATGAGGACTGGCAGCGATGCGGGGAGCACGCCCGGCTTGCCGGCTACTTCCTGGACAAGCTTGTCTTTGCGCGCGGGCCGCGCTGGTTGCACCGCCTGCGGATGCGGTTGATACCCAACGCTCGCGACGCGGAGTCCAGACGTCTTCTCCTGGGCGCGGCGCCAGGCTCCGCATTGCAATCTGTGGCGCTCGCAACGGGAGAGTCGGCATGAATCGGGAACGCACATGAAAGCCCGAGCTCGCTCACCCGGAAGCGCTTCGCGCTGTACCGGGATCGACCGGAAGGGGCCAGGTACGGACCCGGCGTTCAAAGCGTGCAGCGCATGTTAATACGTCGTGCTCGCTAGTTGGGCTGTGCGTCGTCGGCTACCTGCATGGGGACAACGCTTCTGAGGTAGAAGCCCGCGCGGCCAACATCGTTGCGGCGGGTGAACTCTATCGGCTTTAGCACTTCGCGAACAGCTGCCTCAATCTTCTCGTTTTCAGCAATCACTATCTGTCCCGGACCAATCCACGTCGACAACCATCCATAAAATCTGTCGGTCAGCGTCCCGGTAGGTAGCGCGCGATCTTCTGACGATTCTGGATCCGCGTATGCCTTGAGCGGAGAATCTATCACCACTAGACCCAGGTGCGGGTTACCCGACTCTAGGGCATGTTTCATCAGCCCGATGGTCAGCGCCGTCAGGAATATGCCGCGCTTGCCGGCACCGTAGCTCAGTCGGGAGCGATCATTGATGATCAGGTCGCATTCTTCTGTATCTAGCGTTACGTGCTGGATGTCATCGAACCCCCACTCGCGAAGCAACCACTTCACATAGGTGGCAACCGACTTGGCTGGTTCGGCTGCTTCGCGGTTGATCGGCGCGGTCTTCGAAACCCGCAGCTGCTTCAATCGGCTGATTTCGCCTTGGAGCCGTTCCATTTCGTCGAAAGCGCCCAGCTGTGCCGCTAGTTCGCTTCGGCGCACTGCCAGCTCCTTCGGATCGGCTTGGAATTCCACGCGAGCGCCGCTAATCCGTCTCGCCTCCTCCTTTTCAAGTTCGCCTAGCCTCTCCTTCAGAACGCCAGCTTGCTGAGTGGAATCGGCAAGCCGACCTTGCTCAGCCCCGATCGAATGGAGCAAACCGGCACGCAGTGCAAGGATCTTTTGGGACTCGGCAGCGACAGCCTTAAGATAGCTCGCCGGAACGCGCTTCCCGAGATCGGGCGGCGCCACATGAAGCTCGACTGGCGTGGCGCAAATCGGACACGGTACTGCGTCGAGCGCTGCAAAGTGTGCGACGCCTTCGTCCAGCGCACCGAGGCGTTCCAGATCGCTCACATACTTTCGATCAAGCAGCTGGAAGCGGTCCAGCATCGCCTGAGAATGGGTGGCTCGGGTCGCCTGGAGACGCAACGCATCCGCCGACTCAACAATCCTGCCGCGGACGTCACGCAACTGCGCGGCACGCGCGTCGTATTGGCGGCTGAGTTCTGACAACGTCTCGTCTACGTGCTCGATCGCTTCTTCTATGTCGGCACGCTTCACGTCATGACCGATGCCTACCATAACCCGCCTGAGCGCGTCCTGTGCAGAGGTAAGCTGGCCGAAGAGACGGTCCTTTTCCGCCTGAGACTTCGAAAGCGCCACGGCCGAATCGTCATCTCCTGTCAGAAAGAGATGAAACGCCGCCATGCGCTGCGGCCGCTCAGTATGACTCGCGCCGCTGGTGGGATCTTCGCTGATCACCGTCGGCTGCGAAAGCATGAACCAGTGCCGGATGTCAGAGCCCGTCACAGGTCCGCGCTTGCTTTTCGATCTCAGGATCTGCTTGCCTGCTGCCCCCGAGAGTTCGACAATGAGCTGGGACAAGTCAGCATCGAATGGCTCCATGCCTTCCGGAGCGTCCATAAGTATATGCATGCTTTCGGAGGGCTCATCATCCGCCGGCACGTATTTCCCTGTGGTCGCGGCGTGCTTCGTGCAGAAGAGGTGTGCGCCGCCGCCGCGCAATGCGCGGCGGACGAGATAGCTATCGCTGCCGTCCGAAAACTCAAGTTCCAGCAACTCGTAGCCGTCATCTTCCGGCACCTTCTTCGGCGTTTTGTCACCCCCAAGGAGATACCAAAGGCAGTCACGGATGTACGATTTACCGGTGTCACTCGGGCCACGAATCAAGCAATGCAGCGGTGCGAATTCAATTTCCGCTGCCGGCCGGTTCGGTCCTGTCGCTCTCAGTTTTGTCAATCGTATCGCCACTGCTAACTCCGCTCGAGTGTGAATCCTTCCAGTTCCGCGCCCCAGCGATGGCCCTGGTCGGTAAACTCCCGGGTTAGCGCATCAGTGTCTATGTGGCCAAATCGGCTCGCTACCCATGCGCAACGTCGGCGCAACCGCATGAAGTACTGCGCAGTCACAGAGCCAACGAGTGACAGGGCCGCAGGCCCGGCAATATATGTGATCCCCTCTTCGTCCATCAGCACGCTCACCAGTCCCCGACTACTCATAAGATGCAACCCCTGTTCGATTAGCGTGCGACGGCTGAGCAATTCGCTACCGCGGAAAGGGACCGGTGTGTGCAGGCTTTCCGGACCGCCAAGGTCGCCCGAATACACGACGGCGTAGTCGAGCAGGATTAGCTTCTGCAGGTCGGCGCCCGCCGGGCGTAACGCACTCAGCAGATAAACCATGCGAAAACCAAGTTCGAACGGCGAGTTGAACACGCGCGTATCCTTCGCATGCGTCATTTGATCCACCTTAGTTTCTTCTCGTTGACCAGATGATGGCAGGTACCCGGAAGATCGCCGCCACGTAGTCGACCGTGCAATGCGCTATCCGTCAGCGCAAGCGACGACGCGCGATTGACCGCCGCATCCAGCCGGTCCTGACCGGCCTTATTCCGGGGGCTTGATACGGCAGTACGCACTCCTTTCAGCACCATATCGAGCAACTTCGCGAACTCGTCCTCTTCGAACAGATCGCGGCTGAACCGTTTAAGACCTTCAGCACAATAGAACTCCATCCGGCAATCGGTGAAGTGGTCGGCGTATTCCGTCAGCATGATCCCGTTGACAGTGCGTGCCGCGCAGCCCTGTTCGGCGTACACCGCGACAAGCTCCTCCACGTAGACCTGTTCGTCCTCCGTTGGCAGCGCCGGCATCGCCGGATCATCCCCCCGTTCGGCCTCTATATGAAAGATCCGGCAATGCGTCGCATGATCCACCGCGTGCCAGCCAAGCAGGTCGCGCAGCAGACACTCTTCTATCCGAGCAAAATCGAACGAGTTAACCACCGCCCGAACGTCCGGGGTCAGGTAGCTCGCGAGACTTTTCATTCCGGTCTTGCCGCCAGCCCAGTCCGTAAGGAACCGGTGCTTGAGCTTTGCCGGGCTGGCAATGAGGTCGTGCAAGTCCGGACCGGCATTCTGCGGTGAACACACGAAATATCGGCGCGGCACCGGATAGGTCCCTGCTTGGAGATGACGAAAAAACTTGGCGAGTTCTGGAAAGAACTCGCCGGGCGTCAACGGCGCCTTGTAGTGCTTGGCTTGGTACAGATCCCACAAGTCTGCCGTCAGCACATGCGTAAGTCGCGCCTCGACGTCGCGCCCTGCGTCTCCCGGGCCGCCGAACCGCTTGACCTGACTGTACCTGCAAGAATTCACCTCGCGCTGCAGGGCACTGCGCTCGATGAATTCCTCCCATTCGTCCGGCTTGAAATGACGAACCATCAGGGAAGGCGGCAATGCCCCGGCTTTAATGACGAGCTGGTTCGGACGTAACGTCGACATAGTTGACGGAATAGCGTGGTGCCGAATTATCGCCGCGACCGACAGGTTGTGGCATACGCGGTGCACAATTTCGTGCCCGCGGCGCCCCTCCCGACCTATTTTTCGTGGCTAGCGCCTGGGACATTTAAGTTTTATCAACGGATGTCCAGAAACGAAGGGGCGGATAGCTGCAACTATCCGCCCCTTCACCGTCGGCCAGTTCTGCTGCCTTCTCCCGCTTCGCCGCTGCGCCGCCTATATTGCTAAAGACGCCGCCGTTACGTTAGGAGCCCAAGATGTCCACCGATCCTTCCTCCGATACCGTCCCCGATCCCGCACGGCCATCGCCCGGCGCGACGGGCGAAGCGCCACCCAGCACGCAGCCCGTCTCTTCGGACGGCCACGTTCCCGACGCCGACGCCGCCGAGCCCGCTCCGCATGAGCACCTTCCGCCCCGGTCGGACGATAACTGACCGCCCTCGAACGCAGCGACGGGGATCTGCAGAACCAGCGTGCAACGCTCTTCCGGCGCGCCTACTGCCTCTTAGAAAGCTTCTGTCCCAGAAGTGAAGGGTATGAAAGCCTCAACTTTCATTCCCTTCATTTTCGTCCAGGTGCCAGCGGCCGTCTCGCGTTGACTCGTTCTCGTGCGCGATGTCGCGCTGTAGACCGCATGAAGGTCCAGCGCGCCCGACCTTGTCACCGCGCGTTGACCGCATCCTTGAACGCCTTGCCCGCGGTGAACTTGACGGTCTTCGCAGCCGGGATCTGTATTTCGGCGCCGGTGGAGGGGTTCCGCCCCACGCGCGCAGCGCGTGCCCCGGTCGAAAAAGAGCCAAAGCCGACCAGCTGAACGGCGTCCCCTGTCGTGACCGCCTTCGTCACGGTCCCGATGAAGGCGTCGACCGCCTGCGACGCGGCCGCCTTGCTCTGTCCCGTTGCGGCGGCGACGGCGTCCACCAGTTCCTGCTTGTTCATGTTTGGTTCCTTTTCCCAGGTTTGCGATGCCGCCACCCTACCCTATTGGTCCGCCGCCCCGCAACCGCAGTTGGCGTCAGGCTTCCATTCGATGCGAAATGCAAAGATGGGGCGGGCAGGTGGGGAACGCGACTGCGGGCAGAAACTAACCCGTGATGTTGCCGCCTCCAGTGTTGATAACTGGTGTTATCGGCACTGCGCGTCTCTTCGTAAAGAATACAACAATAAACGTATTAATTACTACAGACCCGGTCAACTGTGGACTCAGCGTGCTTCGGGACGTCAAATTGTCCCCGGCAGATCAGGTTGCCGCTACGGCACCGCCCAAATCCTCGTGAAACAATTCTGAAACGGCCCCAAATAAACGTTTGGAAACAGTGCGTTGGCGCCCGCGCGACGGCGCATACCTTGTTTCACGAGTGAACTGCACCGTCCGGCCTGGAAAACGCACAATATTTTGCGGTCCTAACTGATGAACGTAGCTCTAGGCTTCTTTTCGAGCAACGCGTACCTTGGTCTACGCCGCAGCAAATAGGCGCTCCGGGGAGAAAACCAGTGGCAACTGCCGGCAGCTTCGCGAAGATGCTGGGGCAGTCCGCTCCTAGGGTGCAAGTTCGGCCTACGTGGCCGACTCAACTCTGAAAATTCCTCCGCGCTTCCTGAGGGCGAGGCGATGCCAATCAATGACCCGGACCCGCCCGAACGCGGGCTTACACATGTAGACGCTTCCTCGCATTACGTGCCTTCGTGCAGCGCGTGCCGGCCGCCACAATCGCGCGGCTTCTTTTTCCCGGAGGACGAGGGAAGGTGCGCGCCTAGGCAGCGTTGGGTTGAGGCATTGCCTGCCACACGCCGGCCATGGGGTCGGCATGTGGTTCAGGCCTCTCGTCGCCAAACGATTGAAAGAGCAAGGTATCGCGTCGGTTGGCGATCTGGTCGACTCTTGCAACGCGAGGGGCGGGAGTTGGTGGATGACCATGCCGCGAATTGGCGTGGGCGCCGCCCGCCACGTTGCTCTCGTGGTCGCGTCAGCATGAAGACTCCGGCAAACGGATCGAGCAGATGCCACGAACGATGGTCCATCGACAGCGACGTCCGATCAACCGCCCTCCGTTGACGCATCAGCCGCGGCTCTGGCGCCCCTTGAATGCGAGATCATCGAAGATGCCCTTTCTGGTGCATAGGGGCAAAGCCGTGCGCCGCCTTCGCCGCATCACCGTACGCCGCGATCTTGGGCTGTATGAGCGTGTCTTCATCGTTTCCAGGAACAGCTGAAGACCCTCCGCGCCTACACAAAGCAACCGGGAAGTTTCATGTTGTGGGTCATTATCAGTTCGCAGAAAGGGCGCTCAATTCGTTGCTGGTCGACGACTGCGAAACGTACCAAGGACTTCCTCGCGTCTCCCGCTCCCTCTTTCGTCGATCCGACAGCTTCCCGCAAGAGCGGTCACTGGCGGCTGTTCGGGGCGGAGCGCATTTGGGAGGTCAGAGGTAAGCGGTCTGCACGTTGCGCGCAGCCTTCACAAGGGTGGTTGCCGCCCGGTATTGAGGGGAAAATCCATGGCACGGCGTGAGCGATCCGGTCGGCGCCCAACGCGCCGACGACATGCAGATCAATCACACGTTGCCGCCTACCCTTTGGGGCAAAGTCCGCTCTTTCGTCCACACCCGGTGTGAAACAGCAGACGAGCTACTGGCGCGCCGTGCGCGTTGTCCTGTTGCGCGGCGGCAATTCTGGTTTGCGACGCGAAGAGCTTGTGTGTGCCCGCGGCGAACGCCTCTCGTCAGTCTCTTTAGGCGACGATGGGCAGACTGTATGGCATCTGGAGGCGCCGAGATTGCGGAATCGGCAACCCCCGTACCTGTCAGTCCCCCTACCGTTGTTGCGTCGAGGGCGCATCGGCGTGGTCGCGGCCTCGTCCTTGACGGGGGTACCGAGGGACCGCTATTAGCCCTCTCATCTTCCCGCCAACAGAACGGGCGTTAAAAAAGCACTAGGAAGATACTGCTCTCTCCTATCACCCAACCCAAAGAATTCGATGGACGAAATGGGCAATGAAACGTCTCATTGCGGGCAAGCTAGGGTTCACGGCCGAGGAAATGAAGATTCTGGTTGGGAGGTCGCCTCACGCGCTCAGACACACGTCTGACACGCGTTCGCAGAGGGACTATCGCCCGATGTCGCCTAACGCATTTGAGGACACTCTTCCCCGCAGACCACAACGATTTACGTACGAGCGGAGAGGCAACGGATGCTGCGGCGCGAGAATCTTTTTCAAAGAGCACAAATGACTGTCGCGTGCGTCGCCTCGGCCTCGGCCGCAAGCGTGGCGGCGGGACAACCCGCGGCGGCGATGTGCCCCCTTCTTTGCGCGCCATCTGTCGCCTGTTGATCGCGAAGTCCCGAAAACAGCGGGGTTGCCACTCCACTACTCTCTTACAGACCGAACTGCTTTGGGTTTTGCTAGCGCGCCGTTGCGAGCCGCGCGCTCGCCGGTCTGAACGAAGGCACCTTGGCAGCCCCTCATCCTGATAGCTAAGTGCCGCGTCAGCGCATGGCAAACCCACGCGCAAATTCAGTATATAAGCCTCGCTCGCATCTTATAAGGAGACGGGCCGTGTCCCCATTGGGGACACGAACTCCCAACGGACCTCGTGCGCAACGGGGCTCGACCGCAGTGGACCAGACTCGACGCTCCGAGCTCCACTCACATTGCCAGCAGTCTGGGGTAGGCGAGGTCGCGCCGCAAGAAGAGGGTGCGCATTCCGTCACTGAACCGCGGGAGGGGAGCGGCATGCCTGACGGCCGTTACGAAACATCTGCAACGCACACCACCGCGCGTTGGTAATGAACCTGCCCGAGCGTGTCGCGAGAGCGACGCTGTTCTATGGAATCTGTTGGTGAGTCCCGCGCAGGCAGGGAGTGCCTCCTGAGGAGGATACGCATGCCCATGCTTAGCTTTTAGGACATCCGAGAGGCCCCGGGAACGGCTTGCCAGTTGGCCGCGCGGTGGGTCGGGCGGGGCATAGTGAGCACGCCGCGTGGCGCTGGCCGTAAAGGGGGCCGTTCGTGTCCCCATTGGGGACACACGGTAAGGATAGGTCCTAAGGTTTCAGCTGAAAACAAGCCATTTCAGTTAGTGTCGTTTTGACTACTCGAAAACAATTCGGTGATCAGGGTTCGGATGCGGCGCTCCTTCTCGTGAGACAACATCCCCGCTTTAATTTTTACGGTAAAGCCGACCGCGTCCTTAGTGATGGAGCCAGCTTGGTTCTTGCCAGAGAAAATCTTCTCGATGCTGCGATCACTGACAGATGCGACTTCCGAACCATCTCCTTCAATGGCTGCTTTGAGCGCTCGCGCGAGTTTCGTCTGATCGAGTTCCCCGCTGACCACCTTTCTCCACAAGTTTCTCGCGATTTCAAATGCTCGCGAATTCTTATCTCGAAGCACCGATACAACAGCCTCTGCGGCGTGTGACCCGATCAGGCGCGGCTGCACATCAAGGTCTTCAATGACAAAATCGGGCAGCTCTCCAAACGCCAAGAATCGGTACAGTTCAGAGCGGGACATCCCCAGAGCCTCGGCCATGCGCTTTCTATTCGGAAATTCCTTTTCCGCGCGCCGTATGGAACGCGCCACTTCATAGTCCGACAGGTCCTCTCTAGCAACGTTTTCAACCAAAGCCAACATTGCCATCTCTTCGTCCGATAGCTCAATGACGACGACCTTGATTACCTCCTTCCCGATCATTCGATGCGCCCGCCAGCGTCGCTCGCCGGCAACGATTTGATAACCTGATCCGGCGCGACGCACCACAATGGGCTGGACTAGCCCTGCTTCTCGTATTGATTCGGCGAGTTGACCGAGCTTGGCCTCGTTGAACACCTGCCTCGGCTGCCAAGGATTTGGGACGATGTCCTTGACCGGCAACTCCGAAGGCGATCCGGACTTTTCCAGCTCAACTATTCGCTGCTGTGCAGCGGCTAGAGCGCCCGCCATCCCCGGCGCAGTACGGGGGCTAGACGGTTTCTCTTGCGGTTCGATGGTGATGTCTTTTGCCGCCCGGACGTCAGCTGTTTTGCTCATCATGCGGTCGCGTAAACTGCTCATTGTCCGGCCCTCCATTGAGCTACATATTGGTCGTCGATCCACTTGCAATAATCCATCAGAGGGGACTTCACTCGTGCAAGGGTTTTGGCCACAGAATCGGCCCGTGACAAGTCGAACACGGTGGAGAACGCCAACGCGCCGTTGCTCATGACAGAACTCGCAGGTACCTCTGTTGTCTGCAACCAATCTCCGTATGCGCGTTGCGCCCACGAGCGCACCACCGGCGCCGACGACGTTGTACCGTAGTCCACGCGCGAAAGGAGAACAGACACAAAGTCATACGTCTTATCGACTTCATGTTCAACGAACCCGTTCGCTACCTCGGCGAACAGCGACCAGAAAGACACCGACGAAATAAAATCAAGGCTTTCAGGGACTAGGGGCATCACCATCGAGTCGGCAGCCATCAGGCCGTTCAGCGTCATATAGGAAAGCGATGGGGCAGTGTCCAGGACTATGTAGTCATACTGCGATCGCAGCGGCTCTATTCCTTTCCGTAAAACGGACCAGAACTCGAACCCCGGATTGCTTTTCTGCGCGGTAGGAAGATGAAACTCTGCGTCATGCAGATAATTGTGCGCTGGGATGACGTCGAGTCCGTCCCAGTAAGTGCTCTGAACCTTGGTAGCAAGTCCTCCCTCGATCGTCGGGTCGTAGATGTAGGGAAGAACAGTATCCTCCCATGTGACGTCCTTTTCCGCATATAGACCACAGAGCTCTGAAAGTGACGCCTGGGGGTCCAGGTCAATCACCAACACCCTTCGGCCTCGCAGGCTGAGGCCTTGCGCGATGCACATTGTTGTCGTGGTTTTGCAGGAGCCTCCCTTGAAGTTCGCCGTTATCAGCACCCGTCCTCTATGCTCACGAGTACCTGTGACCAACGGAGTCTGATAGATATCGGATACCTGCTGCACCCAAGTGCGTACGTCTTTGAGGGAAAAAATCCGAGCGCGCCCGGTGCCTTGTACTTCGCCCGGTGGTAAATCGCCACGATCCTTTGTCGCCAGATAGTTGATCTTCTGACGATCGATTCCACACAATTCCGACAACTCTCCAATTGTGAACACGGGAGGCGTTTTTCTCGGCCGGGGCGCCAAGATCTGGTCGCGCAGTTCGTTGGTCATTACCGACAGCCGTTCAGCAAACTCCCCGAGGTCGGAAAGCTTCACACTTCGGTCAATGCCGGGCAACTCACTCAGTTTCATTCAGTCTTTCCTTTGGGCTGTAGGTGAGCTTCTTCTTCACACTCGCCGCATGATTCTACGGTTTCATAGGGACGCATTGTCGAAGCGTAGAATACCGTCAGTGCCGAAGAATTGCTACCGAATCGCAAGCCGCAGCTACTACCCGAGCGAAATAAAACATCCGTAGATTCAGTCACCTAAGCCGACTTCCTTCATGTTGGCGTGAACCGCTCCTTGACGTGCCGACCAGCGGAACCCTTCAAGCATCACAAAATCCCTCACCATTGAAGCCGAAAAAAGGCTCGAAATCGTGCGGCTTTCCTTTCACGTGCACAATTCACCTCACCGTTGGCGTCACCCCTGCACCTACTCCTTTCCCGTTAGTAGGGCGCAAATGCACTGCAAGTGGCATTGTTCGCGGGTTGCTCGCGTATTACCCATCGCCTAACCGATGCTACGCACCTGATCACCTCTGCTGTCGCGTTGTCGTTAGTATTTCAATAGACAAAAACAAACCCACTACAAACAGTAAATATCCTTACTCTTCCAAATCAATGGGTTATTGCAACAAGGTGAGGCGTTATGTGCTCAAAGTGCTGTGAATTGAGCAGTGAAGTGAGGTACTTTGGTACTCGAAGTGAGGTTGAACGCATGCGATGGTGAGGTTCTCGATCAGGTCGAGGTGAGAGGAAATGTGCACCGACCGGCGCTAGGTGAGGCGTTTTGTGACGTGTTCGTAGCAAGGTGAGGTGGTCTGTGTTGACAGGGCACCTCTGCGCCGGTAGGGTACCGGACGGTCGGAACCATGGACACGAAAGGGAGGCCGCATGGCGACAGCAGGGCACGTGACCACGTCCAAGCAGCTGGCATTGGCCTTATTCGAAGATGCAAACGCCCAAGATCTGCCACTCAACTCCGCGGCTACGGATATTGGATTCGCACGAAAGAACGTCCTTATTCGTATCATCGACCTCGGCGTAGCCGCGCGCCGTCTAATAGACGCGGCGTATTTCATTGTTGCGCAAGAAGAACAACCTCGCGATCTTTACGACGTGGAGTTGGACTATTTCAAATGGCTGATGCGGTATTCGAGCCGAAACAACGCACACCTCGAGCAGGTCATCACCGAGGCACAACGAGCTCTAATTCAAGCCACCACCACGCCGGATGCGGACGGAGATAAGCCCTTCGGATCGGTGCAACTGATAGGGCGAATTTCCTATCAGGGTGGGCGCTTCCAGTTCCGGGTCCCGCCAGACCTCATCGGCATTATAAGAGGCCCGGGCAAGTCTCACTGGCTGAGCTTGCGCATAACTTCGCTATTCACGCTCAGCTACGCTAGGGTCATGTACGATCACCTGTTGCCGTACGCTGATGACGGGGTCACTGACTGGTTTGACCTAGCAGAGTTGCGCTCATGGCAGGGCACGATGGGCGCGAAGGCGCAGGAGTTCAAATACTTCAAGCGGGACTGGCTGACACCAGCTGTGGAGCAGATCAACGAAGTTTCAGATCTGAGGATCTCGTTCGAGACCCGCAACGAATCAGGGTCTCGCAAGATCGGTCGCCTACGGTTTCGGCTCGAAAGAAAAGATCTGGCCGAGCGCGTCTTGCACACCCATGAGCAAGCTCAGGCGCTGTATAGGACCCTGAAGCAGGAGTTTGGGCTGTCTAGCGCTCAACTGAATCAGATAGCGGCGGACCGCGACCAATATACCGACGAGCGTCTTGAGCAGGCCATTGAGCGCACCCGTTTCAGCCTTAAACTCGGCAACATCTCGAAAAGCCCAGCTGGGTTTTTTATGAAGGCGCTGAAGGAACAGTGGATCGTTTCAGACGCAGAGCGCCAGATGGTTCAGATACAGGAGAAACTTGCGCAGACAGAAAGATGGGAGTTGGAACAGAACCAGCAGGTTCAAACACGTATCGCTTTGCGAGTTGCTGCTCAAGACGTCGACGCACAAGATCGAATGGTGGAGGAGCTTCGCCGAGGGTGGGAGGCGTATGAAGCGGCCACAGCTAAACAGCGGGACGACTGGCGACGGACGTACAAAGGGACCCCGGCGGGAAAACTGACGCTGCGGCGCTTAGGGATCGACCCCAGCACGGAACTCTCGGAAGCGTTGGTCCAGAAATACCCCGATCTCAAAGACGGCTTCGCCGGATTTGTGTTTCATAAATCAAAGACCGGCAAAGGGCGCTGACCCAATCGTGGACCTAGCGCCGTAGAAGTGGCTTGTTCACCGCCGACCTCGCGTCTGCCGTGAGGGCGCGCAGTCTCGCTCTAAAAAGCGGTTGATGGTACTGAGCTCAACCGATTAACGATCGCAAGGCTAAGGCCCTGATATGGATATGCCGGCCAACGACCGCATACGCCGAACGTCCGACAAGACCCGGGCCTGTCGCTCGCCGAAATGCCGCAAGTAGCGAGGCGAAACTGTCTAGCAGGGTGGGAAGGGAGAAGGTGCATCAGCACCAGATGGGCGGTAAAAGAACCGTTGAAACGTAGGGCTGACATGTGGCGCTCGTGCGTCAAAGTCGTTGATCGCCCCGTCAGATCAATACGCTCCTGTTCACTCGGCGTGAAGGAAATGTGCCTCTCGTGCAGAGCGCCGTCCGGGTCCTCCCTTCGTTACGCGCGAAGGCGCTTAAGAATGGCCTCGAGCCGGTTACCGGCGACATGGTGGGAGCTGGCTCCTCCGCTACTCGATGCCTTCGAGATCTGGCTGCGCTCGACATTGAGTACGGTGTCGCAAAAGGGCGATACCGCCAAAGCTATCAACTACGAGCCGAATCAGTGGGCGGCGCTCACGCTGTACGTCGATGACGGAGCCGTGGAAATCGATAATAACGCAGCCGAACCCGTGTTCTATTGCGGGCTTTCCGCCTTTGGATCGTGGGCCGCGCATCTGGTTGGCCAACCGGTAGGCAGCAACCCCGAGAGTGGGATCACCGTGGCCGTGGATGAGCGCGATGTTGCGCTGGCCGGGCTGCTCGTCAGTAAGGGCTGGCTCCAGCCCCCGATGCTTGACGACGAAGCACAGGCCGCTATCACG
This sequence comes from Paraburkholderia caledonica, assembly GCF_000383275.1. Classification (NCBI taxonomy): domain Bacteria; kingdom Pseudomonadati; phylum Pseudomonadota; class Betaproteobacteria; order Burkholderiales; family Burkholderiaceae; genus Paraburkholderia; species Paraburkholderia caledonica. Next base: position 47,265 of record NZ_KB911051.1, read on the forward strand.
GAGAGACGCGGAGGCTGCCCCTTCATTTCGTTGAGGCAATCAAATGTTCAAGATCATCGTCAGTCTCGTTCTCGCTTCCATGCTTTCCGCTTGCGCAGGTATCGACTTCGGTTCGCCGAATACGTACCAGCGGTATGACGTTCAGCACGCGGGTTCCCTTGAACAGGGAACGGTTCTCCGCACTCGCGCAATCACGATCGAAGCCAGCCAGGACAACTCCGGGCTGACGTCGCTCATCAGCGCTGGTGTCGGGGCTTTCCTTGGCTCGCGCACGATTGGCAACGGCACCGGTCGCTACATCGCCGGCGCCTTGTCCGGAGCCGCATCCGGCTTCATCACGCAGAAGGTTTCGCAGGTTCTTTCGCATCACGCAGGCCTCGAAATCATCGTGCACACGAGCACAGGGCGCGATGTGGTTGTGGCTCAACCCGACGATCAGCAGTTTGCGCCGGGCGATCGCGTTCTCCTCATTTCCACCAACTCGGGTCTGCGCGTTACGCACTGATCCTGTCTCCTTACTTCTCGGGCCGGCATTCGCTGGTCTGTCTCTTCATTGCGAGGCGTCCCCAAAGGGCGCCTCGCTTTTTTTTGAGGTTCGTATGTTGAAACTTCCCAAGGTGTTTTTTGCCGACCGCCGCAGCGCGGGCGCGGCAACGGACGCCGCAGTCACCGATCATGCGACGCGGATGTTGCGCCGCGTCGCGCGGGATCTACGTTTGCGTGCCGGCGATCACGAGATTGTCGCCGAACCGGCTCGTCGCGGTCGCGGCTGCCGCGTCACTCTGCGCACTCTGGCTCTCATGCTGGAAGTCACAGACGCGCCGACGCGTGAGAAGGTTTCTGTTTCGTTCCGTACCCGTCGCGGCCGCCTGGACCTATCAGGTGGTGGCGATAATGCGGTGTCTCTGGAGCAGCTGTCATCCCGCGAGGGCTACGACTCGCTGCTTGGCGGTCTTCGGCTCGCCGGCGGCCTTGACAGCGAACGCCGATAGGAGGGCATATGGAGATCATCGAGATCCGTATCGAATATCCGTCGGGAATGAGCATCACGGATCGTGCAAGTTATCTGGCCGATCCCGGGCACGTCTATCCGTCCGAACGCCTGCAGGCAGTGCTTCGCGAATTTTGCGTCAGCGAAGCACCGCCGGTCGCATCGGCTGTCATTGATGGCGCGAACGTACAGTTGGATAGCAGGACCGACGGTACTTTTGCCATCGGCGCCTCCACGGACGACGGCAGCAACCGGAGCCTTATCGCAATCGCCATTCAACCGTTTTCAATGCCCACGAAGGACCAACGCCAGCAGATTGGCCGCTTCTTACACACTCTTTCCGCTGCGGCTTTCCTTGGCGCAGTCGGGGTGTGGCATTCGACGTCAGTTTGGACTTTCGCTGACATTAAGCTCGAGGCAAGTCTGGTTGGCGCTTTTGTGCTAACTTTCGTTCAGGGCATGATTGCCATCAAAGGAGAATAGGTATGGATATCAGTTTTCTGGTGATCGGCGTAGCAGTTGCCATGTGCGGGCTGAGTTCCCTCATGGAGCACAATGCGCGGAAGGCCAAGCGGGAACGCCATTTTCACGGTTCCTCGCGCTAGGCACCGCATAGCAATCGGGGCGGAGTTCTGCCCCGCCATCTATCAAAGGCTGCACCTTCGGGTGTGGCCTTTTTGCTTTTTATGGCCCTTTATGTCCGAAACACTTGATTTGCCGGTCGCGCTGGCGGCCGCCCCGTTCGATACGGTCGGCGCGACCGTCGGCAGCGTTGTCAAACAGATTTCACGTGCGTTGCGCCGTACCGAGATTGAACCGGAGTGGGTGACTCACGCAAACTTCATCGACGAAGATTGTCCTGACAGGTTTGGCCTTGGGCCGTCCGCGCCGTGGCCTGTCGAGCAGTCAACGCGGCGCGTGAGCCTCGCGGTCGGGCGCGGCAACTCCGAAGGCTGGATCATCGGCGTCGACGTGATCGAGTTGGTCACGGATGGCGAGTCCCAGTTGTGGAAGAGCGTTCCGCTCATCCGCATAAAGTCGCTATCGCGCTCGCAGGCGTGGTCGATAGCGGCGGTGGTGTCGCGCCTGCTCGATATCGACTGAAGAACCTCAATTTTTTTCCCCGATGGGCCAACATCCCATCGGAGACGTTGGCCCTTTTTCATTTGCGGAGCCAACATCAATGTACACACTGTCCATTCCGAATGAGACATTCACCGTCGCAACGCTCGCGGGCATCATCGCCCTGTTCGCTAACGAGCGCGTGAAGGACACGGAAACATCGTCGATATCGTTGTTCAGCGACGGCCTTCCGGCGAGCGTGACGCGATACAACGGCACGCTGGCGATCCGATGTGCCGGTTCGGCCGCCGAGATTGTCAACCGGCTATTCGGCGAAGTGCACGCGTTCTGGCTGTCCGCCTACGGCGAGCAAGCCCGTCCGTGGCAGATTCGCCCGACGCACTGGGACGGACTGTTCGGCCTCTTCGAGTTGGCGCGCGCACCGCACACCTTCCTGACGACCGATCAGATTGACGCAGAAAAAGCGGCCGCGCGAGACGCACGACAATTTTTCAGCCTGTCGTCGTTGTTCCACGAATCGGCAACCGCACGCTTTGGCTTCGGCGCGGGTGGTCCGCCCGTGACGGGCGGGCAGGTGAACGGCCGCCATGAGGTTCATGTCGCCTATGCTCTGCTTCGCAATGAAGACGTCCCCGCGGTGGTCATGGATGATTACCGCGCGATGGAGCAGCCATTCCGCTATGACCTGGAGTGGGCGGTGCCGCTGTTCGACGTACCGGAAGTTCGCGGCCGGCTCTCGGCAAGCAGATGGCAGAGCGTAAGCTCGGTCATGCGCCACGCTAAGCAACCGATTATCCGGTGACGATGCTCGACTCTCACCTGACCGAGAGCGAGATCACGATCGGCGCCGAAATGCTGATGTTCGAATCGGCGTACGGAAAGCGCTTTGCCAAGATCGTGGCCGTCAAGGAATGGATGGGATTCCAGGAGGCGGCGCTTGACGTGTTAGGCGAGGTCGATGCGGAGCTGGACGTTTGCGTGATGTTCCGCTTCCTTGATACGAGCAAGGCGAGCGGGTACGTCGACACGATCCGCAAGTTCTACAAGATGGCCGCGTTCAACCCGTGGGCGATGGTCAAGGCGTATTTTGCAAAGGAAGAACAGAAGAACGACAAGGGACGGGAGACCCTCGCCGAAGAGGCGGAAAACGCTCTCGCGAAGATACAGGCCGAAGGCCAGCAATTCGGTTTCGCCAATGTGTCGGTGGTGGTCTACGGCAACACTGTCCAGGAATGCGAGGACGCGACTCGTGAGGTCGTAGGTCGGATCGGTAACGCCGGCTTCGGCGTCATCATAGAGCGGGACAATCTCTTTGCGGCATGGGCCTCCACCATGCCCGGCCGATGGGACCAGCAGCGGCGGTTGCAGTTTGTCGAGACCGCGACGGTGTCGGACATTGCTCCGGTTCGCAGCGTGGCCGAAGGCAGCGACGTGAACGCATGGCTGACACAGCAGTCCGGCCGGCGCACAGGCCCGCTCACCATGCTTCCGACGCGTCACAAGACTCTGCAACGCGTGAACCTGCATATCCCGGGGGGCGCATCCCATCTGCTCGTGCTGGGCCCAATCGGCATGGGCAAATCGGTCATGCTCAACTTCCTCATGTCGCAGACTGGACGCCACGGTGCACGGCGCGTTCGCTTCGACAAGGACCGCTCCACGCGTATTCCGACCGTGCTCGCCGGCGGGCGCTTCATCGACGCGACTGGGCGTTTTGAGGCGGCCACGTCGGTCAATCCCCTGTCCCTGCTGCACGACAAGAAACACTATCCGTACGTCGCTGAGTGGGTACAGATGGCGATCGAGGACGACACGTTCCGCTGCACGAAGCTGCAGGAGCGGGAGATCTTTGAGGCGGTGGTGACGCTCGGGGACGGCTACGGCCCCGAACTGTGGACGCTGTCGTTCCTCAATACGCTGCTTTCCATTGAGTTGCGCGACCGGCTCGCTGTGTGGACACAGGGCGAGAAGAACGGCCGGTTTTTTGACCACGCCGAAGACGCTTTCGAACTGTCGGACGATATCTCGATCGAGATGGGTGACCTGTTCAACAATTTCCCGGTCGCGGCCGCGCTCTTCATGGACTACGCGTTCTACCGGATCGCGCAGTGGCTCGATGGCAAGCGCTACACCGTAATCGAGGTGGAGGAGGCCGGATTCTTCTTCCAGAACGAGCGCTTCTACAAGCGGCTGGAAGTGTGGGCTGTGACCATCCGGAAGCTGAACGCAACCTTGATGATGGCGACACAGTCGCTCGCCCAGGTCGCGCGAATCGCCGACTTTGAGGTGTTGAAGGAAAACATCCCGAACATCCTCTATCTGCCGAACCCGGATGCGAGGAACAACCTTCATCTCTACCGCGACAAGTTCGGTCTCACGATGAGCCAGATAGACATGGTGGCTAACGCGGTTCCGAACCGCGACTACCTATGGGTGACGCCGACCCAGACCCGAATGCTGCAGGCGAGCTTCCCGAAAGAAACGCTCGCTGTGCTTCGGTCAGATGGGCGCGCACAGGCGGTGTTGGACAAGCACTTCAAGTCCGGTGCGCAGAACTGGAAACAGAATTACCTCGCAGAAATGATGACACTCGACTGACCCGAAGGGGACCAACCATGAAAAAACGATTTGTACGCCTGGCCGCGACCGCCGGCCTGACGTTTTTCGCTTCACAGGCCGCTTATGCGCAGTTGACGGTCATCGATCCGACCAACCTGATCCAGAACACGATTACGGCCTTGAAGGCGATCAAGACCGAGGTCTACCAGGACAGCAACATCGCCTACCAGTACCAGATGATGGCAAACCAGATTCTGCAGGCGACCAACCTCGATCCCACCGCGATGAAAGCGCAGTACGACCAGATCACGGGCGACATCGACAAGTACAAAAAGCTTGCCAGCACCGCAACGGATCTCTATGGCGACCTTCAGGACGGCGGTCAATGGCTGAACCATGTCCAGTCGCTGATCTCGCGATCGGGCAAGTCAAATGCCCAGTGGTTTGCCGACATGGCTTCGCTCTACAACCAGCGCGACAAACAGGCGACGCAGCTTCTGCAGACGGGCAACAGCGTGATGACGCATATCCAGACGCTCGCTAAACGCCGCCAGGATCTGCAGTCCCAGATGGCGCTGACTCCGACCGCCCAGGCAACCGCGGAACTGACCACGCATTACCTCGACATCGTCTCAAGTCAGATGAGCGACATGCTCCAACTGGCTGCGGGAAAGCAGCAGAAAGAGGCACAGCAGGAATCGGCGTCTAACGCGGATGACAAGAACAAGGCGGCATCCGCGAAGGCGTTCCTCGAGCAGCAGGAAGCCGAGCGTGCGGCTTACGGATTCTAGGACGGACGGGCCCGACCATGTGGCATGAATTCAGGCGCATCATCGCCGCCATATTGCTTCCTGTGCTGCTGCTCTGCGCGCCGGCGGCGGCATTCGCCGATGATCCTCAGGTACTTCCCGACGGCACGGTCGTCCCCGGCAACTCGTCGGGCAGCACTGCGACGACAAATGCGAGTTCGTATGTCAAGCCGGGGGAGTTTGCAGCAGGCAGCAAGCAGGCGATGGACCGGATCACAGCGCTGTTCTCGTCGGTGATGAACACAGCCGTGGCAATCAGCGAGCAGATCAAGCCCGAAGCGGACAAGTTCGCAGGAGGGCTTGGCGTTATCACGCTCGTGCTGGCCGCGGTTCGCTTTGCGGCGACGAAAGACCCGGTTATGGCATGGCTGGCAGTCTTCGAAGAGGTCGGCATCCTCGGAATTTTTGCATCGTTCTATATCGAGTTTTCGCAGTTCGGGCCGGGGTTTTACAAATGGTTCCTCACGCTGGCGAACACCATCAGCGGCGCCGACATGTCGAGCTCGCTCAGTATCATTGGCAATGCGGCGGGGCAGATCCTCGATGCGGTCGTGAAGGCCTTTTCCGGCGCCGGATGGACCGCGATTTTCGGGGTGCTTATCGCGGTGGTGCCGCTGCTGTTCGCATGGCTTGTCCTGTCTGTTACCGCCGTCGTATTCGTTTTCTTTATCAACCTCGGCCAGCTGCAGTTCGCGTGCGGCGTTGTCATGGGTCAGATTGCGTTCGCTCTTGGCTTCTCGTCTTTCACGCGGGGCTACTTCAAGACGTGGCTTGACTTCATGATTAGCGCTGGCATGTATGTCGTCGTTGCCGCGATCCTGATGCGCCTCGTGACTCATAGCCTGATTGAGGCGGTTCAGGATGCCGCCGGTAAAGGCTTGACGACTACCGGGGCAAGTGGCTACGTGTTCGACCTCGCCATCTTCGTGTTCCTGGTGTCGTTCGAGATTCCTAAGATCGCGGGTATGTTTGGCGGTGGCGCGAACGCGAGCGGCGCGATGGTCGGCAAGGTCGGCCGGGCGCTTACCGGAGGGCTGATGCCATGAGCGGGCCCACGGCAACCGGCGCGGCAGCATTGCTGGAACAGCACCAGCGTCGTATTGACCTGATCACGCAGTGCGCCAACGAGCCGAACAGGACTGAGTTCGACCGCAAATGGCTCTCGGTACTGCGCGGTTGTGCGACGTGGTTCTCCACGCTCCCGCTTAGCCCCCAGCTTTACCATGACGCCGGCGGGGCGTTTCGCTGCACCATCGAAACGGCCTTCTTCGCGATGCGGCTCGCCAGCGGGCGCAAGTTCGGTACGAACCTGCCTTCGGAACAGCGCAGGCGGATAGAGCCGCAGTACAACTACGCGGTATTCCTCTGCGCAACGTGTTCGAGGCTGGATGAGCCCTACCGGCATTTCCAGATCCTGCGCGACACTGACCGGGTGGAGTGGAATCCGTCGATTCACGGCGGCCTTGAGGCGTGGCTTGGAAATTCGCCTTACCGGATCGTGGTCCGACCGGCTCCGTTGCCTGTCGAGCGGATGCGCACGGGCATGCTTGCGCAGGTGCTGATCGGTTCACAGCTGCTTGCCGGGCTCGATGGCGAAGTGCTCGCGGAGACGTTCGGCGCGATCAATCCGGTTCCACAGCCGCAAGGTATCGAGACGCTTTTGCACAAGGTGGTGCGTGAGGCCGTCAACGTTGCGGACGAGTCGGACAGGAAGGCGCAGCGCGGCGTGTTCGCGCCGGTGAACTATACCGTTCCGTCGGCGGTACAGGTTGCTGCCGAGCTGCAGCCCGTTGTCGCGCCAGCGCACACGCCAGCTTCGCCGTCCCCGTCCCCGTCCCCGTCACCGTCCCCGTCCCCGTCACCGTCCCCGTCACCGTCACCGTCTGCCGGGAGCTCAGTATCGCAAGGTGCTCCGCAGGCGTCGGCATCGGGGGACGCGACCATCGAGGAGCCGTCTGCATCGCCTTCGACGTCCGGGGCGGCCGTCGTGTCAACTCCCATGCAGTCGAGGGAAGTTGTAGGGGGAGCCGGATCCGTGGACCCATCGCCACGGCGCACGGCCCCTTCACCCATGGCCCAAGCGCAGTCGTTGCATGAAGCCATCGGTATCACGCGAGAGCCGGACCCGGTCCCCGCGCCGGCGCAGATCCGCCTGAACCCGATCGAGAACTGGTCGCAGCCCTCGGAAATTCCGAGCCGGATCGCGCAGTTGATGGAGGAGGGGCCATTCCGCGACTTTGCGTTCCTGTTCATCGACCGCGCCGTGAAGGGCGAACTGTATATCGGCGACAAGCCGACTTTGCGCTCCATCCTGAAGTATGCGCAGTCGGGCATCACCACGCTGCTTGAGAAAAGCCTGAGGCGCTTTTTCGTGGAGCAGGGGCTATCGGACTGGGAAGAGCAGGTCGCAACGGAAACGACTCGCCAGGGTGCGCGCAACAACGGTGCCGGGCCGATCGACGCCATGATCGCGCTGTACACCGCGCGGTTTGCGGCGCATGAGCGCGGTCATGAAGCGATCGACGGTTTGATTGCGACGCACGTGCACGACCGCGAGCACTACATGCGCATCATTGCGTCGGCCCTTCCTCTGCTGCAGATGCTCGCCACCGGCGAGACCGGATTGATGCTCGCGCCGAAGGCCGACGACTTCGACGACGAGCGCGAGATCTGGGACATCGACAAGATCATCAAGCAGAAGGCCGTCCTCTATATGGGCCTGGATTCGCTGTCGAACAACATCGTCCAGAAGGCGATCGCATCGATGATCCTTTCCGACGTGGCGGCAGTGTGTGGCTCGATCTATAACTTCTACGATTCGCCACCGGAGGTGGTCCTCATCATCGATGAAATCGCGGAGGCGATCAACGAACAGGTGATCCAGATATTGAACAAGGGTCGGGGCGCCGGCTTCAAGGCGTTCGTCGCCTTTCAGGCACGGGCGGACCTGGAGGCTCGCCTTGGAAATGCAGCGAAGATGTTGCAGGTTTTGGGTAATTTGAATAACCAAATCATTCTACGCTTGGAGGACAGTGATACGGCGCAGTGGTTCTCGGACAAGGTCGGTGAAACCGCCATTCGGAACATGACGATCACTGGCAGCACGAGCACCGGCAGTGAGGCTCACATCGGTGAATTCACCGGCGGGGTTTCCCGTTCGCTACAACTGGAGAAGGCTCCTCTGATTCCCACTGGTCTGATACATAAACTTCCGAACCTGCAGTACTTCATGCGCATCTCGGGCGCAGCTGTGTATCAGGGACGTATTCCAATCCTTCAAGGCTAACCAAACGCATGTCTGCCGTATTCAAAAAAATCATCCGCGACTACAAGCTGTCGTCCCGCCTCATCACGGTATTCACGGTGGCGCCGGAGCTTGAGCTCGCCTGCGCACGTGTGGCCGATTTCATCGGGGAGAAGTTCATCGGCGAGTCGGAGCCGCTCGTCAAGGAGATGCTGGACAGTGGCCTCGCGGCGTACAAACGGACGCGAAAGACGGGGAATCCGCATGTCGCATTCATGCAGGGACTGTTCGCGGGCGCGCATCTGCTTTACGCGCGCCGGTACGTCGCACGCGACGGCGAGCGCTACCACGTCTGGCCGCCGATGCTGGAGCCGGTCACGCAGTTCGAGGCGCGGCACGTGGCGCTCGGCACCGAAATGGTCGACGAGCAATGCCCGGAGTCCATCACGCAGCGTTCCGCTGCTTTCCAGCTAGCGGCTCGCGCACTGACCGGCGAGCATTTCAGGCTCTATTTCGAGGACTATGATGTCGCCCACACTTTTCCTGATAGCGAAGCTGTCGCGGGTTGAGCCGGACGTCGCGCGGCGCGCGATGTCCACCGCGAGAGCACAGGACGAGGTCGACGCGCCGAGGCCCGCTGAATTTTCCAGGGGCAGCGGCGCGATGGTCTACGCGCTGGCCCTGTTCGTCACGCGTCGCCCCCTGCATTTCTGGCTGGGGCTAAGCGGGCTCGTCGCGTTCCCGATCTACATTCTCGCGAGGATCGTCACGAACCTGCTGGAATGGGGTGTCCACACCTATGGCCAGTAGCCGCTTTGTATCCCACATAAAGTGGTGGTTCTTCTTCGTGCCGCTGATAGCGGTACTGGTCATGCCTGCGATACCCGACCGTTCAATGTTTTCGATCAAGGACGAAGAGGTGAATTCCGTTGTCTCCATAGTAGGAGCCGACCGGGCTGACGAGGCCGTAACGCTGACCAACGCCCGTTTCAGGCGCTGGTTTGTGCAGAGCGGTCTCGTGCGGTCCACCATGAACGCGGCCGGCAGCGGAGAAATCAGTGATGGTGGCATGTCGGACCTCGCACAGGCCTGGGTGCACAACTTCTGGCTGGAGATCTACCGCGTTGTGTATCGCGCGACCGTGATGAAGCTGTTCATTCTCGGCACGCTCGTCTTTTGCGTCGCCGCCTTCGTCGACGGTACGGTCCGCCGCAAGATCAAGGCATCGGCCGCGGGCTTCGCGAGCCCTCTGTCGTTCCATCTGGCCGGGCACGGCATCCTGCTCGTATTCGGCGTCTCGTTCGCCGTACTCGTCCTGCCGGTTCCGATCTACGCGCAGTGCTGGATTGCGGTCGCCGCGATCCTGGGCGCGCTTTTGTGGAAAGCGGCCTCGTCGTATCAGTAGAACGACCGGGGAAAGCTATACGGTTTTCTGTAGCTTTCCCAGTTAAGACCGTGAGCCGGCTCGTCCGAGACGTGTTTTTGCGCCCATCAGTTCCTGTCTCGACCCTCCTTCGCTTTCGCACTCGTCAGTCGGTTACACGCCGACCACGAACTCCCTCGCATACCGCAGGCCCCTTCGAACACCGTTGTGCAAAGTGCGCGCTGCGTTCCCGTTCGTCTCTACGAAGCCGTCCAACGATGACCTGACGCGAAAGCGGCTAGAAATCGACCACGTTTTACCCGGCGATCAACGGTTACCGCGCGAACAATAGAGTCCATGCCGCGCGCGGGCGCGTGCACTTACCAAGGGACACAAATATGAGCGCCATCACCGAAGAATCGAAGCCAGACGCCGCCACTGAACCTGTTGAAAAGCCAGCGGGAGTTAACGCGGCCGCGGGAGACGCTACCCCGGTCGGGCCGGCGAGCCTGGTTACCGACGGCGCGGACGGCGGTGAAATCGAGGCCGAACTCCAGCAGATGGAGGAAGCTGCAAACACCCTTCAGAAGGAAGGGATGATCAGCGATTCGGAGGCCGCGGAAAAGCGCGAACAGGTCGCCCGTACGCGAAAGCTGTTTCGCGAACTCTCGCCGGCAGAGCGCGTTGCGATCGTGCAGCGCCGCCGGGAAATCGGCCGCGAGCTGATGAACAGGCAGTTGTCCGGCGCTGCCGTCGTGCAGGCTACCGTGCGGCTGAACCATACCCGTCTCAAACCGCTGTTCGAGCAGTGGTGGCCGTATCTGAACCGCATGAGCATCAACCTGCAGCGCTTCGGGCGATCCACCTTCGGCACCGAAGATCTTGGCACCGTCACCGCCTGGTTTGAAAAACAGGTCGGCGAACTCGAATCCTACGTCGAAGAGCAACTGAACGTAGCGGCCGGCTTCCGCGAGAAGACGGAGGGCAGAATGAAGGAGCAGGGCGACATTGTGTTCGCGCCGACGGTCACGAAGCCTTCGCTCGATATCCAGGTCGAAGCCTACTCGCGTTTCTCCATGCGCGTTCTCTCGCTTCTGCTGAAGTTCGACAAGGTGATGGATCACTTCGACTTCCTGGTCTGGAACGGCGTGCGTGATCAGTCCGACGTGGACGAGGAAACCACCCGCTTCCTGCGCAAGTTCCATCCAGTCGGTGTGCGCGGCTACATGACCCACTTGCGCCTGATGACGACGGTGCGGGGCCGCTAACCGGAGCCTTCAATGCTTGATGGGCTCAATCCGCAGCAGCGCGAGGTGGCGGAACTTCGCCGGCACTGTGTCGCCATTGCATGTCCGGGCGCGGGCAAGACGAAGACTATCGCCGCGAAGGCAGCCTTGCGCCTTGCCGATCCGCGCGCAGTCGTCGGCGCGGTGACATTCAGCAAGGACGCGGCCGTGGAGCTGCGCGACCGGATTCTCGCATTGGCCGGTGCCGGCGCGAGAAGTCGGCTGATCGCTGGGACGTTCCATTCGCTCGCGAACCGACAGCTAGGAAAGCGCGATATTGCGACGGATGGGGACCGCGCAGGTCTTCTCGCGCGGGTGCTTGCAGAGCTTGGGCTTCAATGGAAGGTCGACGAGGTGATTCCCGTCATCGAGCGGATCAAGACCAACTTTGGGCGCGTGGACGCCAACAGTCCCGACGCCCAGCTTTACCATGCCTATCAGGAAGCACTCACGCGCAACGGCAAGATCGACTTTCAGGACATGTTGCGGCTGTCCGTGGCTGGCATGGAAAGCGGGGACATCGAACCGTACGGGTTCACCGATCTGCTTGTTGATGAATTCCAGGATACCGACCCGCTGCAGTATCGTTGGGTCGAGCTTCACGCAAGGGCGGGCGCGAACGTCACGGTTGTCGGTGACGATGACCAGAGCATCTACGGCTTTCGCGCCGCGCTCGGGTTTCGCGGCATGGAGAGCTTCGCGGAATCCTTCAGTGCGCAACGCGTCGTGCTCGGCAGCAATTACCGCTGCCGCGCTGAGATCCTGTCGGCGGCCGACCGGGTCATCCGGAACAACGTCGAGCGCGTGGCGAAGGTGCTGCGGGCCGAACGCGGTGCCGGGGGCGCGATTACCGCGCGCCGCTTTGACGATGAGTACGCGGACGCTGTGGCCGCCGTCGAGCAACTCCAACCCCAACTCGGCGCGGGTAAATCGTGCGCGATTCTCGCGCGCACCAATCGCATTCTCGACCCGATCGAAGCCGTTTGCCGCTCTCACGGCGTGCCTTACTACCGTGCCTCGGGCAGTTCGGTGCTCAACCGGCCTCAGGGCGCGCTGATGTGCAACCTGCTGCTGATAGTCGAAGGTCGCAAGCAGAATGGGCTGGACGCTGTGCTCGGGTACACCGGCATGAGTTCGACGCATCTCAGTGCACTGCACCAGGACATGGGCGCGGAGCTTGTCCAGCGCGCAAAAAAGGACCTCGTCGGTCTCGGCTTGCCGGAGGACACCGCAAGCGCGTATCGCGCCTTCATGAAACGGCTCGCGGAGTGGACGCAGATGTCCGAACGCAAGTTCTATTCGCTGGCGCTCGACGGGGTACTTGAAATGATGATGACCTACGCCCGCGACGATCAGGCAAAGCGCGCGATCCAGGCAACATACGATGTGCTGTCGCGCCTGACGGGGACGTTTGGCGAGCGCATCGAGTATCTGAAACGTGACAACAACAAGCCTGCGGACGGTGCACTGGTGCTCACGACCATGCACAGTTCGAAGGGCCTCGAATGGGATCACGTGTGGATTACTCGCGCCGAGGAAGGCGTCGTTCCCGACGAGAAAGCTACTGAATCGGAGGAGCGTCGGCTTTTCTATGTCGCCATGACGCGCGCCCGGGACACGCTCACCATCGCTACGATCAAGAAGAACCCGGTCTCACGATTCGTCATCGAATCCGAGGTTCGCTGACTCAATGGAGCTGTTAATGCTGAAGCGCCTGTTCGGCGTGCTGGGTCACGTGCCGGCGTCGTCCCTAAGGATCGTCCCGGAAGACGCGCAACAACCGGCGGTAGAACCGCCTGCGCTACATCGGGTGTCCATGCGGGAATTCGACTATGAGCGCGCTAGCGCAGACGCCCAGTGCTACTGGCACTCTGACGGGGAAGACTTCCACTACGCCCTCGGTCGTGACGATTGGGTGCCCCTCGCGGTCGCCGGCTTCTGTCTCACGTCCAGTCGTCAGTGCCTGGCGTGGCTCGACGAGAGCTTGCGGCTGCGCACCGGGGTAAGCCAGGATGTAATCGACGGGTGGCGCCGGGCGAACCAGCCCGTGCTGCAAGCATACGGATCGAGGCTGGACCAGCGGGTTTCCTTCCCTTCGCGGCAACAGGACACCGGTATCGCGGAAACGGACACCGTGCCGTTCATCGCGGTGACGGAAATGGCTGAACTGTTTGCGCTGGCGTGGCAGCGCGCGCACCTCAATTCGCCGTTCGTGTTCCTCGGTAACTCTGCTCCGTATGTGGCCCTCGGCGGCCACCACGTTTTGCGCGCTGTTCGCGATGCCAACGAATACGCATTGGAGCGAACGCTTGAATGGCTCGCACTGTGGCTGGAAGCCCGCGGGCTAACAGTTGATCGGCGCAGGCATGTGGTCCATATGCCCGGTTATCAGGCGCTCTACTATCGTGGGTCCGCGGAGATGTGGGATTAGGTCGACTCGCGCTAGCGTCACAGCCGCCAAAATAAGAAGGGGCGCTCCATGCGGATGCGCCCCTTCTTGCATTGTCCGATACGGCGGTGTGTTTGCGTCAGGGTGATATGACGCGCAGTGTAAGAGTCAGGCGATAGCGGCTGTCCCTGAGCGGCACGTCGACCGTCTGGCCAACCGGAACATCGACGTGAATGTCGTTCTCAGACAGACCGTGCACATCGGGGACCTCCGAGCGGCAGTCTGCGGTGCCTGCCGGATGCATGCCTTCGAGCGTCGTATCACGCGCCGATACGGTCAGTTGCGCCTTACTGGAGTCGATCGTGATGGGCCTGATCAGCAGCGCCCGGCCTACGAACAGGCTCTCACTTCTCGCAGTTCTTGTCGGACCGTCGCCGGCGCAGGTGGCATAGGGCGTGCTGGTTCCGCTGAACAATGCGAAGGGGCTGGCGCCGAACGCCTCTGAAAAGAGCAGATGGCTCGCTACCTGGATCTGCTGGCCGTCCTTCAGCCAGGCAATATCGAGTTCCTGCGGCATCGTTGCAGCGCGTAATTGCGCGGTTACACTGGCTAATCCGATGACTGCAAGCGCGATTGCGAGTTTTCTCTTCAACTGTTTTCTCCGGATCGGAAGTGATTGCTCAGGTGTTGCCGGCGGCCGCACGTGAGAGCTGCTGGACGTTGCTCGAGTTTTCGATCGTCAGTTCGCTTTTGCGCTTGATCTGACCTTCGAGCGTCGCGCGGGGACCCAGCCGGATCGTGCCGTAGTAGTAGACGTTGCCCTTTACGCGTCCGTTGATTTCGAGCACACCTCGCGCGTGTACGTCGCCCTCGACCGTGCCGTCAATCCGCACGTGCTCGCCCTCGACCTGACCTTTCACCATTCCGCCCTGGCCGATGTGAAGCAGCCCCGAGTTCGAGACGACACTGCCATCGACAATGCCGAAACTGCTGAGACCGTGGTCGAGGATGACATTTCCGTGGATCGAAAGTCCGGTGGAAAGCAGCGTTACGTTAAGTGGTTGAGATTTCATGCCGGGACCTCGTCAGAACAGTTGAACATCGCCGGACTTCGCGGCCGGTGCGGTGGGTTGCGCAGGTGGCGCTGCGGGAGCGTCGTGGGTCACTGAAGGAACAGCTTCACGATGTGGCTTGATGTGATGAATTGGACGCAACGCCGGACGGGTAGCCCCAGGCTGCGCACTTTCGGCCTGCGAGGCAGGGTTCGCTGCTGTGTTTGCCGCAACTCGCGCGGCGGCAGGGTCCTGGCGCTGGGCGGGCTGTGTAGCGACGGGTTCTGACGCTTGCGGTGGCGTCTGCGCCGCGGGCACTGTTACGGTTGCACGTGTCGCCCTGATAGGCGAAGCGGCCGCCTGCGTCACTACCGCGGCCTGCGAGTCATGCGCTGGCGCAACCACGACTGGCGTCGGAGCCGAGAGGGCCTTCGGGTCGACATGAGAAAGCGGCGTGCGTCCGCCCGTCATTGCAGTGTCGAGATCGCCGGAGGTCAATGGTCGAGGTGGCGCGGCGTTAACCGGCATGTCAGCGGATGCGGGCTGCTGGGCCACTGCCGGTGCAGACCGGCCGGGGGTCTGCGCGTCGTGCTGGACGTGAGCCGTTGCATGCATCGCCTGCCAGATCCGGGCGGCGCTTACGCCACCCGCACCGGCGATTGCGGCGATAGCAAGCGCAAGCAATGCGGGTCGTCCGGCGCTGCGCATCCTCGACATGAGCGCGCGGGCCGAAAGTGAACCGCTCGCTGAGCCCTCGGGTGCGGGCAGCATCGGCATGGCCGCGGTATGGCGGGACAGATCGATGATGACTGGCTGAGCAGTATATTGCGCGTGCAGCGCCTGAATTTCTCTGATGTCCATTTCCTCTCCAACAGGGTGATGGGACGAGCGTATCCATCCGGCAGCAAGGTCAAGTGCCGGCGAAGTCTACGACGGGATGATGCGGTTCAGGAGCCCCGGCGTTCGCCGTCGAACTCGTACTGGTCGTTGTCAGGCATGCAAACGTGAACGATGTGCTTAAGCCGCCGTTCCGCGTTCGAAAGCATCCGGGCGCGGGCTTCAGGCGTGATCTTTCCCATCACAACGGCCGCCAGCGATTTGACAAAGATGCGGTCGAACTGCGTGAGGCAGCGAACCAGCAACCCGGCGAGCGGTCGCGTGACGACGAGCTCGATCTCTTCGTGCGGCATATCAATGGCGCGTAGCTCATGACGCGCGAGCCAGCCATCGGTCTTCCGGAACCACTCGGCAGTTTCCCGCAATGCGGTCTCAAGAGCGCGGACCTTACCGCCTCGCGCGACGGCGATCTTTGCCGCGCAGAAGTTGTAGTCGGAGCGGATGTAGTCGCGGGCAAACTGCGAGCTATAGCGCAGGACCGTTGTTGTATCGGATTCCGGATTGATCCGGGCGATACGCGTGTCACTGGTCAGGCGCTCAATAGGCTTCAGCCCGCTCAGCGGTGTGCTGTCGGCTGTGGGTGCGTCTTTGTCCGGGCGCTCTGGCTCCGGGAGGAAATCAGGAACTGCGGCCATGGTATTTTTTCGGGTGGTCTCTCTCACCTCCAATTCTGCGTGCGTTAGCACACATTGACTCAGGCAAAAGCTGCGCTGTTTTCGCGACCTTTCGGGGTTATACGCGCCCACTTTTGCGCAATACTGACTCTACTTCTCGCGTCTCTGACGCATCGACATGACCCGGCCAGCCCGGAGTCCATCTTCTGTACCAAGCCGTGCCCGCAGTTTTACCCCGAGGCATGCTCCGACCAGTTGGCTACTGGTGTGGAATTTTCTTTCTGATGAGCGCCTCGCCCGCGCTCCCCATTCATTCAGTCGTAAAACTCGTCGCCGGCCGCATTCATTTGCGCCGCGACATCGTTTGGACCCGGACATCGGGTGTTCTCTCTCCAGAGCCCGTCTGGGTAGAACGATCGAAGTCGACTGAACCGTGATCCTGCGGCGGAATGCATTTTCCGAAAATGGGCTGTTGCGCAGCGTGACCATGCTGCGCGAGGACGACTAACGTCCTCGTATATGAGCCCTCGGCTCCCTGAGCGCCACGACCCCGGAAGGGTTGTGGCGCTCAGGTCATTTTTCATCGAATCCCGAAACGCGTTCCTCACTCCGAGGGACGCGTTTTTTTTCGTCCTGTTGTCCTGTCCAGAAGGAGGTCTTTAATGCTTCCCGACCGTCTTGATGAGCGCATTGCCGAAGCGATCAACCGCACGATTGCCGAGGAGCGCGCCACTGCAGATACCGCATCGCCAGCATGGCGGGCGCGTTGCGAGGTCGCCCAGATCGCGAAGTACAGCGATCCTGATCGACGCGTTTTTCTTTCCCACATAGCCGAGCGCCGCGGAGACGCGGCCGCACACGAACTGGAGCAGTCAGCCAGCGAGTTGCGCACCACGGCCATTTTCTTTCTAGCGAGGAAACCCTCATGAACGCAGTAGTCAATCTGGTCAACGGCCCTGTTCGCAGCGTCGTTGAAGAGCGCGCGTTGCGTCCGCCGGTGATCGGGCACATTCGCCCGGGCATTAAAGTCCTCACCTCGAAAGCCCGTGGCAACGCGCGTGCAGTCGAGTTGTACAGCACGATGGTCGCAGCAGGTGATTCGTTCGATACGATCGCTTCCGTGCTCGAATCGAAGTGCAATCTGAAAAACGCCCTCGTGCCGAAGAACACCGCGTATTTCACCTGCCGCCGCTCGGACTTCAATAATCCGGACGTGGCCGACGAAATTCTCCGGCTCTATGGCGAGGACCGCGGCGACGGCGTGAAGCTCTACCGGTTTCCCGTGCTGTTCGCGTTCAACGACTGGATGCAGAACCTGCCGAACCAGATGACCGTGTACGGCACAAATGGTCGGAAGTTCTTCTCCCAGTACGAGCGCGATGGAATCCGCTATTGCATGACCTATGCAAAGATCGAGCGCGATCCGCGTGCGCAACGTGTGATCCGGCACTTCGGCGGACGCACCGTCATCCGTCGTCAGGATGAGGCGATTCCGGACGGCATCTGCGACCCGGAACAGTGCCCGCAGTATCAGGCGCGACACTGCAATCTGTCTGCGAGCTTCGTGTTCGCGGTGCCGGACATCAAGGGGCTCGGTCTGATTGAACTGCCGACGAACTCGATCTACGTTCTGCAGAAGGCCTACTCGGCGATGCAGACGGTGCAGCTTGCTCGGGGCAAACTCACAGGCACGCGATTCTGGATCACAAAGCGTGAGTTCGACATTACGCGGATCAACGAGCACGGCGAGGCAGTGAGAGCGAGCCAGATGCTAACGGTACTCGATGCAGACATCGATATCGGTGCGTTGCTCGACGCTGCGGACGATGCGCCTTCCGCGCTGGAAGCGGCGAGCCAGGCGGTTGCGCTGATCGAAGCGGGCGGCAATGTCGTGCGGCTCGGCGGCGACGTCGATACAGCGATCGGTAACGCGGTTGCCGAAGGTGTCGCGATGGAAGCGTCCGTCGACCCGGAGGCTGGCACACGTGTCGGCACGACGGTAGCTGTTGAAACTGAAGCCGCGACGGCAAACGAAGCCGCGGCGGCGACCGTCACCACCGCTTCGACGGCAGCTGCAGGCAATGCGGCTACCACCGGTCCATTGCTGCAACACGTGCTCGCCGCACAGCCGGCGACGGCCGGATCGACGGAAACGCTTGCAGACAAGCGCGACCGGATGTCCGACCTGCTGCAACGGCTTGGCCTGAGCGCGGAGGATCGCAAACAGGACTTCCGCATCTACGCCCATACGAGGTTCGGGCGCGGCTGGATCGAGCGCGAGCAGGACGTCGACCAGATGAACGAGCGACTCGTGCAGGCACTGACCGACCGTGAAGCGTTCGATCTCGAGATCGCCGCGGCCAGACAACCAACGTTTCTCGATTGACCTGACGTACCTTCAATCCTTGCCAGCCCTTCGGGGCTGGTTTCCTTCCCGTTTCGATTGCGAGAACATTTCAGCAAGCCCGCGTTTGCTCAAATGCTTTCGACCGCGCAACTGCGCATCGAAAAGAGCCCGCCTCGGCGGCCCATTTCCTGTCTGGTTTCAAGGAGTCGTCCTGTGCGCAAGATCGACAATTGCACCGCGTTTTTTGGCGCGGACGATGTGTTCAGCAACTGGCATCCCTGCCGTTTCACCTATCACGACGTTGCGTTCGCGATGCGCTCGCTATGAACTGATCATCCTTTCTTCACACCCTCGCGGGTGTTCATCCATGAGGCTGCCTTCGGGCGGCCTTTGTGCTTTTTACGGAGGCGAACTTGAAACTCGCTCATTTTTCTGACCTGCACTACGCACCGGATAATCTGGCCGAATCCGAACGCTGCTTCAGCTTTGCGGTGGGTGACGCGATCGCGAGCGGCGCACAGGTGGGAGTCATTTCCGGCGATTCGACCGATCATCGGCTCGACGCTCATGCGCCGTCCCTGCACGCGCTTGCTACCCAGGTGCACCGGCTCGCTAACGCGATGCCCGTACTAATGCTGCAAGGTACGTTCTCTCACGAACCTCCGGGCACGCTCGACAACTTTGCGTTGATGGGCGGCGCTCATCAGGTGCACGTTGCCGACCGCGTTTCCCAGGTCGCGCTGATCGACGGCCGCTTCTGGCCCTCGACTGGTCCGGTCTTTTCGGATGTCGAGTTGGAGCAGTTCATCGGCGTGAGGCCAGAACTCGTGTTCACGTGCCTTCCGACGGTCAACAAAGGCCAACTGGCCGCGAGCGTTGGCGCGCTCGCTGCCGGTACGGAACTTGGCGATGTGCTTGCCGCATATCTTGCGGCGGCAGGCCGCGTGAACACGCAGCTTCGGGCAGCGGGTAAGCGCCGATTACGCGCAGGCCTGCGACCTTGTTGAGGAAGCTGTCTCAGGCGCGCTTGAAGCGAAGGCGGCAGAGCAGCTTGCCGCCGAGCAGCTGGCCGCTGAAAGGGCGGCTGCGGCACAGGCGTCGGCCGCGTCGCATTCTGCGGCAGATCCAGTCGTCGGCACCATGTACGCCAATGACGACGATGTGCCGTGGCTGCCGTCGGACTACCTCTTCGACGCCCCGCATCCGGAGGCCGCCTCATGCGCCCACTAAAGCTGACCCTGACGGGTTTCATCGGTGTGCGCGATGGCATGAAACGCGAGAGCGTTTCACTGGATCTCACGTCGCTGCCGACAGGCCTTATCGCGTTGACAGGGCCGAACGGCGCGGGGAAATCCACGATCATGGATAACCTGCATCCGTACCGGATCATGCCGTCGCACGCGTCCAAGCTGTCTGTTGACGGATTCTCGTACTGGGACCACCTGTACGGGACGCACGCGCTCAAGGAGTTTGAATGGGAGCACGGCGGCGTCCGTTACCGCTCATCGTTTGCATTCCGCAAACCGGGGAAAACTGGCAAGGCTGAGTATTTCCTTGCATGGTGCGATCCGAGCGGCACATGGCAACCGATGCAGACCGGAGACGGTACGGTGTCGGACGGGAAAGCCGACACCTACGATGCGTGCGTCGAGTCGGTGTGCGGCTCGCTGGAGTCATTTTTCACCAGCGTCTTTTCCGCGCAGAACCGCCGTCCGCTCGCGTCCTATGGTGCGAGCGAAATCAAGGCACTGCTCGCGGAGCTTCTTCATATCGACCATCTGCGCACGCTGGCGGCGAAAGCCGGCGACGTCGTCAAGGTTCTCGGTCGTGCGCTCGATGCGACGCACCAGCAGCTTGTTGCACTCGGAGCGAAGCGCGACCGTGTTGTGCAGATTGATCAGGCCATCGCTTCAGATGTCCAGTCACTCGTCGCGGCTCGGGAGAGCCGGGAGGCACTCAATGCGAGCGCAGTCAGGCTGAGTGATCAGCGCGCAGTTCTGGTTGCAAAACAGACTGCGAACGTGGATGCGCAAGCGCGGTTGCGGGAACTGGCCGGACGACGCAGTCAGATCGCTTCGTCGTTGCAGGCGCTGGCGAACGACAGCGCGGCTGACGATCGCCGCTTTGCGCAGCGCCTGTCTGCCTTGCGCGAGTCGATTGCCGGTCACAACGCGGTGATCGGGCAGCGTGATGCCATCCTGGGTGCTAGCGCTGCGCGCGACGGTGCCCAGGCACGTCTAGCAGCCCTTGAAGCGCGCGTTGAGCCAATGCAGCAGGCCATCGCGGCACTGGAGGCCAAGCAGCTTGAATTGACTGCGGCCACTTCACGCATCAACGGGCTCATGTCCGAGGGTGAGTCGAAGGCGTCGTTGCTCAAGTCTCTGGAACAGCAGGCTAGCGTGATCGCTGCCGTTCCCTGTGCGGGCCACGCGATGCATAACACGTGCCCTCTGCTTGCCCAGGCGCGTGACGCCAATGCGAAGGTTCCCGAGCAGCGCATTTCGCTCAACAACCTTCGTGTCGCGTTTCGCACGAGCCGCGAAGCGGTGGATCGTCTGACGCCCGAAGTGCAGCAGCTTGCTACGCGGCGCGCCGAACTGAAGACGCTGTCCGACCAGATTTCGGCCACACGAAGCGAACTCCAGGCAGCAGTCGATCTTGCGGCACGCAAGCCATTGCTTGATGCAGCAACCGAAGGCGTTCGCAAGGCCAGTGAAGAACTGACCGCTGTGGAAACCGAGGTGAAGGCTGTTCGCGAGCGACGACAGGTCCAGCAGGACAGCCTGTCGTTGCAGGCGGGTGAGCTGGACGCAGAAGTTGCGCGGCTCGGTGTCGAGGATGTGACCGCTGCCATTGCTGATCTGGACCGGCAACTGACGCAATGTCGTGACGGCATCACTGCAGCCGATGCACGGATCGAATCGCTGATCCGTTCACAGGCGACGCGTGAGGTCGAGCGGCAGGCGATCGCTAACGAGCTTGCGGGATTCGACGCGACGCAATCGCGTGCGAACCGCATCTCTGACGAGATCGCCAGCTGGAAGCTGCTTGCGAAGGGTCTTGGCAACGAAGGTGTGATTGCCCTGACGATCGACGATGCGGGCCCAGCGCTGACGAAGATGGTGAACGACCTGTTGCTTGCCTGTTACGGCATGCGCTTCACGGTCGAGATCCAGACTCAACGCGCACTGGCAAGCGGCGAACTGCGCGAGGGATTTGAAATCCTCGTGCACGACGCTGATATCGACAGCACCAAGGCAGTGACGGTGATGTCGGGTGGCCAGAAGGTCTGGATCAACGAATGTCTGACCCGTGGCATTGCGCTGTATCTGGCAAGCAACGCCGGTCAGCCATATCAGACGCTGTTCAGCGACGAGTCCGATGGTCCGCTTGATCCGCAGCGCAAGCTGCAGTTCATGCGCATGAAGCGGGAAGTTCTGCGGCAGGGCGGCTACGAGCGGGAGTTTTTCATCTCGCAAACGCCGGACCTGGTTGCCGAAGCGGACGCCGTTATCGATGTCGAGGCGCTCGCCGCCTGAATATCTTTTTTCTTTCAACCCTGTGGGGACGCTCCCCACAGGGGCGTTCCTTCGCTTTTTTTAACGAGGAACGCAATGAAACTGAAGCACGACATGTATGCACGAACCGAAGCGCTCACCGTTTCTGTTCGCCCTGCCACGCGGCGCACGGGCACGGTCCATAGCTACGTCCTGAACGGCACGCTCCTGCGTGACGTTCTCGTCGGCGGCAAATGGGTAACGCACCACGCCAGCATCCCCCTCGAATCGCGGGCCGCGTAAGCGGCTCACCTCTTGAAGCTGAGTTAAATCCATGCAAAACCTGATTTTGCTGCTCATTGCAGCGGGTAGTTCATCGCTGTGCGCCTGCACGATTCAACCGCAGGCCGAGCCGGTGCCCTCAAGGCACGTCTCAACGATTGTCATCCGGCAGCCGCGAGGTGAACCGGGTGACTTCATCATCTGCAACGACGGTCGCGTGCTGGTCTTCCCGGTTGCGCACCCTAAAACCTGTTCCTGATCCGCAAGGCCTCGACCTCGAACGAGTGTCGGGGCCTTTCGCATGGAGAGCCTTCATGAAAAAGCAGATCACAACCGCGGCGGCACTCGGCGCATTGCTCGCCATCGCATGCCTGCTCTGGGAGCAGCAGTCGGTGGCCGCTTTGTCCGTTGGTGCAGGCAAAGCGGGACGCGCATCTCGGGCAACTCCTTCGCCGTTTGATCGGCGTCTGAGAGTAGCCGTGTTTACGGGGCCGCGACGCGACTCGCGTCCCGGCGACCGTGTGTCGACCTGACCTCTGACCTATCTTTCATTCACCCGCCGGGGCAGCGCCCCGGACGGGGACAGCCTGCCGGCAATCATCTTGTGGAGCAGGCCAATGACTTACTCTTGTACGGATTTTTTCGATGATGTGATGCGGTGTCTCGCCGATTCGGGCGCAATCGCAGACGGTGACATTCCTGAGAACGACGTGGGAACTGCCTCGGATGTTGCGGTCGCGGCTATCGTGACGATGCATCGCGCGAGTCTGTCCGCGAACTTTGTCCGTGAACTACTGGGCGAAGTTGGGACCCTTGGCGCGGTAGCCGAAGAACATGGTACCGAAGCGCTCGCATTTCTCTTCTATCTCCAGGCCGCGATATTTAACGACACATTTGTGGAGGCGCGAAGCCACGACGACTCAGGTCTGCTTGAGCTCGTCAGGCGTCTTCCGTCAGCCGCGACCTGGATGAAGCATATCCAGGCAGCGCAATCTTCATAGCTTGCATTCTCACCTCTACGGGATCGCTCCCGTAGGGGTGCGTTCCTGTCAACAACGGAGCATTCGATGTTCGACGAAATCCTGACAAAGATCGAGACGGCGATTGCCGTGCTCGTTGGACTTATCAAGGCGGGCCACCCGCTGTGCGGAACTGCGAGTGGGAAAGACTCGACCTGCGCGGTAATACTGATGCTCGAAGCGGTCCGGCGAGTAAGTGCGGAGCAAGGACGTCAACCCGCGCACTACGTATCGACAGCCAATACGACAATCGAGAACGTCAGCCTCGCCCGGCACATAGAAACGATGCTTGAAGAGATCGATAACTTTGTAGCGGACCACATGCTCGACGTCACCACGCACGTCGCTGCACCTTCACTTGCCATGCAGTTCGTGGTGTCTACGATCGGCCGCGGAACGCTGGTCCGCACGCCTGAGAATGGCGTTCGCAACGGAAAGCGCACGAGAGCGTGCGCGACCGACTGGAAGCTGATCCCTCAGGGGCGACTGCGCTCGCTGCTGGAGCGTGAGGCGACTGCGCGAGGTGACCGCGAGATCGTAACTGTTCTCGGAAATCGGGCGGCCGAGAGCGTCTCACGAGGCGCAGCCATGCTTGCTCGTGGCGACAGCGCCAATGCTCCGGTCCGCGACGCGCGGGGTGCGCTCGCAATCTCTCCATTGCGCGACTGGTCGGTCGACGACGTCTGGACGATGCTCACTCTTTTCGCCGACGCGTCAAAGCGCCCATTTCCCTGCGCGTTTTCCGAGCGTTCCATCAAACGTCTTTCGGATCTGTACCGGGCCGGCAACGATGGAATGTGTGGAGTGGTCCTTGGCGAGGATGGTCAGCGTGCCGCCTGCGGCTCGCGCTTTGGCTGCGTGTTCTGCTGCGTCGTTGGCGAGCGGGATCGCTCACTCGAGTCGATGATCCGTGAGCCTGAGCACGCGTACATGTCTGGGCTCAACGACTTCCGGAACTATCTGATGGCCACGCAATGGGATATGAGCCGGCGGGAGCTGGTCGGGCGCACCCTGAATGCCGATGGTTGTGTGCGCATTCAGGCCGATACACTGAGCTTCCAGGCACGTTTCGATCTCCTACGCTATCTGTTGACACTTGACGCGCTGGAGGTAGAACGGGCTGAGCAGCACGACGCGGATCTCGCTGCGGGACGCATCGAGGACAACGCGGAGAACCGGGAGTTGTGCGAGGTGCAGTTCGAGATGGTCACACCGGCTCAACTGGTGGCGATCGACTTCATGCTGTCAATGCACCACTACGCGCCGCATGCTTTTCCGGCGCTGTCCGCGTGGTACGAAGTGCACCGGCTGAGTAGGCGGTATGTCATTCCAAAGGTGGAGCCATTTCCCAAGGTTCCGGTACCCAACTATGGTTGGTACCACGTCGGGCGCTTTGATGCCGAGGCTCCGGCTGATGGATTGCGTGATTACCTGGCGGAGCAGTGGAACCCATATCGGCACCCCCAGCGCATCTCGACGTATGCGCAAACGAAGCAGGGTGAGCGGGTTGTGTACTTCGAGGAAAGCGATCAATTGCACGTCGACGCTGTACGCGCTTGCGAGTTTGTCACCTGTTCATTCGATCACGCCTGGTATTCGCGTGTCCAAGGCCATCCGGCGATCGAGTCCGCGCGCTTCTGGCTTAACGAAGCGATCCTGACGCTCCCAGCCGGAACCGCTCAACGCTATCAGGACATGGCGGTGCGCGGTCAGTATTTCGCGCGGCTCGCGGAGCGTTTGAATCTTTCGCCGACGGAACTGGACCGGTATCTCATCGACAACGCGCTCAGCGACACAGAGGCGCACGTCATCGAGGCCGCGCAGCTTGATCTGTTCGCACTCGCTGCGTAACCGATAAACGACTTTTTTCTATCCCTTGCGGGGCATCCCCGCGAAAGGGCTGCTCCGCACTTTTTTTGGAGTGGCAAATGACTATAGGACCACGCGTTCCCGGCATGCCGGTGCTGCAGAAAAACGCTCATGTAGATGACGGGCTCGTCGTGCGGGTCGGCATCCCTCACAGTGGCGGCCGGCTTGCGTTCCACGCTTTCAACGAAGGTTACCCCGCGATGGTGTCGGCGTCCGCCTTCTGGAACCGGCAGACCGGCCAATTCCGTATCCCGCGAGCGACCGATCTCACGGAAATCGACTTTGCCCTGGATAGCGCGGGTTTTTCGGCGATGAAGCTTTTCCAGTCAAAGGGTGGACAAAGCGGAATCGCAGGCGTGTATCCCTGGACGATGGAGCAGTTCGTCGAACTGGCATCCTGTTCAGGGGCATCCTGGGTTGCCCAGCCGGACATGTGCTGTGAACCTGAGCTCGCAGCGGATCAGGATGCAGTCGACTATCGGGTGAACGCAACGGCGACGTTGCTCGAAGCGATGCTGCGGGTCGTTTATGCCTGGCAGGATCAGCTAGCGGCAAGTTGTAACGCCGAAGTCGTGCAGAACACTGTCCGGATTCCGGTACCCGTTGCACAGGGTTGGAAAGTTGACGATTACCGACGAAGCATCGACCTGTTGCTCCAGGTGTGGGAGCGGTGGATGCCGTGGGTTGCGGCGCCGGTTCTTATCGGTCTGGGTTCGGTCTGTCGGCGGCACCTGACCGATCGCCGGCACGGGCTGTTCGCCATCCTTGAAGGCCTCGAAGCGCACCTGCCGGCCGGTTCCAAACTCCACCTGTTCGGCGTAAAAGGGCAAGCCCTGGCGCGCGTCAAGATGTATGACTGGGTGGCAAGCGTGGATTCCATGGCGCCGGACTTTGCGGCCCGCGTGAAAGCGCGGCAGGCGGGAACGCCCAATACGATTGCTCACCGGGCGGCCGAGATGGATCGTTGGATGAGCAGCGCGTCGCGCCGGGTCGCTCCTCGGAGCGGCGATCAGTTTCGCCTCTCGTTCAACGGCTAGGCCCCGATAGCATTGTGATCAGCCCGCGGGTTCCTCTGGAACCCCGGGCTTTTTTTTCGTCTGGGATGGGCAGCGTCCCATAGCCCCGTTTGGAGGGAGCGCAGCTTTGAGAAATTGCCCGCAAAGCGTGCTGAAGCACTAGCGCAGCATCCCTGTCAGGTTATCAATGCGCGCAGCATATTCTCCGAACGACTACGCTGCGGCAATTGCGCAGATGTGGCAGTTTGGCATACCTTACGGCAGTCACAGGTTCAAAGGACTGGTATGCCAGCGCAATGCACATTTGCACTCAATGGACTGAAGGTCTCGACGCTCCTATGCAGCGGTTTTGGCGGAGTAGCGGCTTTCTCCGGCAACAAGGATCACGTCGATAACCCTGCAGACACCGCTGTCGTCGGTGCCGGTCCCATCCCGAAGGGTCGCTACTACATCATCAGGCGCGAGACAGGTGGGCGACTAGGGCGCGTTCGGGACCTCGCGCTGGATATGTGGTCAAACAGCGACCGGGCGAGTTGGTTCGCGCTGTACAGCGCCGACGGCAAGGTTGACGACTGGACATTCGTGAACGGCGTGAAGCGCGGCAATTTCCGGTTGCATCCGAACGGCCGCCTGGGGGATCAGCGACGGCTGCATAACGCTGACGTCGCAGGCGCAGTTTGACCGTCTAAGCGCCTACCTCCTATCTCAGCCGTCAGCGGTGATCCCCGGTACGGATATCCCCTACTACGGAACGGTGGACGTGCGATGAAAGGTCTCTTGCGCGTGGGCCTTGCGGTCCTGCTCACTCCACTCGTATTCATTGGCCTTTCGCGAATTGATCCGCTTGCGCGCTGGGTTGGTAGCGACGCCGTATGGACTGCGCTGACGCCGTTATTTCGTATATTCGGCGCCGTCGGCATGGAAGGCGAAGAAAGCGTAGTGCTCTGCGTGCTGCTCGCCGTCAGCTTCATCACTGCTGTGCTCCTCGTCTGCGTTGCATCGGTGTTTATTCAGCGGCAAAGGCAGGGCCACGCAGGCCGGTAAGCGCGCCCCAATATTCCGGTGAGCACGACGGTGTCACCCGCGATCTTTGTGTTGTGCTCTACAGGGGCGGCGGCTGTGCGTGCCGGGCACGCGCGCCATAGACTTAAAGGGCGTCGATGCTGACGTCGAAGAAGCCGTTGCATCCGGTGCAGCGGAACAGGCGTCGCCTGAGTTCAGCCGCCGTCCGCTTCCTTGTCCGTTTGAAACCGTGCGGTCGCGCCTCGACCTGGTTCAGGCAGTGCGGGCAGTCCATCACCGGCCAAGGTGCTTTAAGACCAAGTCGCACGCGCTTTTCGTAGTTACCCGCAGGATCCAGTACCAGTAACCATTCGCGAAACCGCGTGACCCATGCCTTGATGACCTCCGGTGTTGTGTCCAGTCGATCTGCGGCATCTGCGAGCGGCCGATGCTGGGACAGAAGCGGAAGGATCCCGTAAGCAATGTCCTTGCGCAACATTTTCGCCAATGGCGTACGGGTCGCCCGCGAATAAAGACGGGCGCAAGCGCGACACTGGAATTGGGGCAAAGGCGAGTCTGCGCGCCTGGCAGAAGCAAGCCTCGTAACGTGGCTGCCGCAATGCGGGCAAGGCGGAGGCTCGACACTGTCTGACAGCACGCGATCGATGTGGCGTCGCAGAAACTTCGTCAGTTCGTGGTCCTCGGCCCACCTGCGCGGCAAAGGACTGTTGTGTCGCAGCGGCCCACCGAGATCAAACCGGCCGGCGTCGAGCGGAGCGACCGAAGGCGCGGGCACCACGGCTGGCGTAACGCGCGTCTCCGTCCGAACGGAGCCCACCCGGACACGTGGCAGATCTGGCGCGTCAAGTCCAGCACGGCGGCGGCGCTCCGCCGCGTTCTGCGCCAGGTCATTGACGACCACGACGGGGACGGCGCTCGCGTCTGAGCTCACGTTGAGGGGCCAATGGCAACCGCATGAGGGACATTTCACCTGCCGTCGGTTGTCAACGCTGAAGCCGCCATTATTGAGCTGCCCCTCATATCCGCATCTGGTACAGGTTCCGAGCGGGCGGTATTTGAGACCGAGCCTAACTAGCGGCGTCCAACGGCCGTCCGGATCATTCATTGCGATCAGTTGCCGGAACCGCATCAGCCAGTTGGAGATGGCGCTGTAGTCGATGCCGAGACGTCGCGAGACCTCCTCGAGCGGCAATGGCTGGGACAATAGCCGGAAGAATTCCGGCATCTTCGTCGCGAACCGCAGTCGGGCAACCGGACTTCCCGTCAGACGGGTGTATAAGCGACGACAGTCGGCGCAGCGGAAGTACGGCACCGCGTGGTACGCGTTTGCCCGCGTATGAAACCGACCCCGGCCACCGTTGCAGTGCGGGCAGGGTGGGACAGGAAGCGCGTCGACCGAATGCAGTTCCGCCCATAACGTGCCAACAAATGCCGTGAGGGCGGGAATCTCGCTCTCGCCGTAGTCGCGGTCCTTACCGCGCGTCAGTGGATCGTCTGCATCGAACACTGCGGTAATCACAGGGACCGCCCCAGAGCCGGTTGACCGCTCTATCACGCTGCGTTTTCTTGCCATCACATATCGGGCCATTGGGACAGAAACCGATTTTAATCGTATGGCACACGGGCCGGCCGGGAATCATCCTTGTCCCGATGTGCCGGAGTCGCGGAAAACTTTAAGCAGATCGTTGCGCAACTCTGACACGTCCATTTCATTCCGGGCGCGTGTAAGGCCCACATACAGCAGGCGCTTCTCCTCGTCGGTAAGCGTAGTGCGTCCATCGTCGTCCGTCTTGAAGCGGAAATCGCCGCAGACCTTCACACGGTTCCACTCAAGTCCTTTGGCGCGGTGAATAGTCGACACAACGTAGTCGGCCTCCGCTTCGGGGCTCACGCGTGACAGCATGTCGCGCAGAAAGGCGGTTCCCTCACGGTCGATGATCTGAACGATTGGCAACAGATCGCGGCCGGCGTAGCTCGACGCATAGTCCTGCACGTCGCGCCACGTTTCAAACAGCGCGAGCGACGCCGGGCTGTAGGTGCGTTGACCCCGCATCAGGCGGTCCGCGCCGTCAGCAAATGCGAGGATCTCTTCAATGTTCGCGCGCACGGCGACCTTATGCCCACTCTGCAGGCCGTTAGCCAGGGTCCCGATAACGGTCACGTTCTTGCGGCAGAGGATGGCGTCGAAGCTACGGGCAGGGTCATACTCCTCGAAGAATGCAGACGTTATGTGGGGCTGGCCGCGAAGCGGTACGCGCTCGCCGAGGAGGTTCAGAACGCGTGAAGCAAGCGCGGCAAAGTGCGGTCCGAAGCGAAACGACTCGGTGAGCGCGCACTCGCGTGCCTTGATCAGATCCATCGCGTTGACCGCGCCGCGCCACTCGTAGATCTGCTGATAGGGATCGCCCACGTAGATGACCTGCGCATGCTGCTGGCGACGCAGGACCGACAGCATCAGACCGTCGCTGTCCTGCGCTTCATCGAACAGGATGAAATCGGCGCCGATCTGCGGACGCGACCGCTCCCACGTCTTCAGATACGTGTCCGGGGTGATGGCGGTCTTTCCCTGCGGATCGATGCTTTCGTTCCAGTGTCGTACCACGAAGGGCAAAAGCATCGCGCGCAACTCGTCGGCCGACTGCTCGGTGATCATCTCGTCGACTGGAATGTGCCACGCCTCTGGCTCGTCCTGCGCGGACCGGCAAAAGCGAGCAGCGCCATCTGCAACGAGGCGGCCGACCTGAAAGGCGGATAGCTCGACGTTTTTGCCAATAATCGTCGGAACGCGGACGGGGCCAAGCCCGTACCTGGCAGCGAGAAGGTGAGGTGGCTCCTTTGGAAGATTCAGCCGCGCGGTGAGCGCCTTGTCGGTGGCCCGGAAGGCGACCGAATGGACCGTCTGACACATGACGTTGCGCGGAAACTTCCGCTTTGCTTCGGCCGCAATGTCCTTGTTGAAGGCGAGGTACTGGCCACGCTTCGTGCTGTACCGTTCGGCGATCATCCCGAGCGTCGAGGTCTTGCCGGCACCGGCGTACGCTTTGACTTTTACCGTAGCGCCGGAGGCGACCGTCTCGAGTGTGTCGAGCTGTTCGTTCGTCGGCTTGATTGTTTTCATACGCTCTCGAATGCTGTGGGCAGCGAAGGGCTGTGATGCGGGTTGCGGGACGCATGTACTCCAGGACATTCTGACCGGTCGCGCAGGCGCACGCCCCGTCGAAAGACGGCGTAACAGCACCGCCTTTCGGGCTTGTGAACCGGCGACCGCGTCACACGCCTAGCGCAGCGCGTTAGCTATGTCGCGCGGCACGGCGACGGGCTCGGCGTGACTGGTGTGTACTCGCGTATGCCCCGCGACGACGGATTCAGACCTGATGGCAACACGTTCCCGGAACAGTCCACGCCCCGTGGTGATATGTGTCGCCTCGTACGGATTGCCACGCTTGATGTAGTCCCCAATGTCGAAATCGATCGGAAACAGCGACGAGCCTTCGCCGCTCTCGACGACGAGCCGGATGGAGTTCAACGGAACACCGCGGAGGTGAGTATCCAGAATGCGATTCAGGATCTGGTCCCGGACGATGGATGACTCCATCGGACCCTGGTACCCACTCTTCGTCTCAAGCAGATGGACAATCGCCAGACGCTCAGTTGTTGCGGTAAGCGCAATGCGGAACTGAAGGGCGCATGGCCGGCCCGTTTCATCGGGATAAGCCATGTCCATGAATGATGTTTTGTATGGCATGTAGCACTCCGGACAAAGGTTGTGCCGGCACAGACGAACCGGCAAGACCAGCCTACGGAGCGGGACGCGAAGTCAAGTCGTCCGGGCACTGATGGTGTCGCGGATGCGGATAACGGTGCGATGACTGGCCAGACCCAGCATTGCGCTCGTCTGTTCGTTGGTGCGGCCGGACAGCAGCTGACGACGTGCGAAGGTATTGCGCAACACGCGCGGGCTCATGTCCGGCGCAGCAAAGCCGATCGCGTCCAGTGCGTCGCGGACGATCGCACCGAGCAGCACATCGTTGATCGGCTTGTCATCTGTGCGCGGCGCGGGGAAAAGAAGCGCGCCGTCGGGCACCGGATGACGTCGTTGCCATGCCGCAAGTGCAGCCGTCGAGAAAGCGGGAAGGGCCACGGTCCGCTCGAGGCGTGCCCCTCGCTTTGGAACGGATACCTGCGGCCTTATCCCTTCGATGACCACGTCGCGCCATCGCGCGCCGCGGAGTTCGGCCGCAGTGAGGCCCGCGCCCAGCAGCAGCGCTACGACAGCGCGGTTGCGGCACAGGCGGGCATCGTCGCCGGCGTCGGGTTGGACGTAGCCCTGGAGGGCGGTGTCTGCGTTCGGATCGAGAAAGAGCGGTTCGGGCTCGTCCTCGGGCCAGGCTGCCGAGAGCGCGAAGGTTGCCGCCGGATTGCTGTGACGCAGGCCGACGTCGACCAGATGGCGGCACAGCCGGTCGATCAGCTTGACGTAACGCAGGCGCGTGGTTGTCCCTGGCGCACAGCGGTTTTCGACGTCGTCAAAGAATGACTCAAGGTGCTCGGGCCCGAACGTCGCGAGTGCCACGCCTCGGGTGAGCAGATGGCGCAGGAACCGGTCGAACATCGCCTTGTGCTGCACGATCGAGCGTTGGGAGAACCGGCGGCGGTCCGCGCCGGCCGCCTCGGTCGTCTGCCACTGGAGATAGGCGGTGTGCGGCTCCGCTACCCAGAGATGCGATTCGTTCATAGCATTCAGCACCTTATATACTGAATTGGCATCAACCCTGCACCTGGCGAATCTCCGATCCGCCATCCCGCCTCCAGGAAGAAGGGGCTGTCGTACCACCCTCATAGGCGATGGAGATAGCATGCAGGCATGCGAGCGGACCGCCCTGGACGATCGTTGCGGCGCACGCGAGCATCAGGTTGAGGGAAAGCCCGAAATCCTCGACCAGAAAGCCGCGTTCGCAGACATCGCCGAGCATGGTTGCGCTGCATGGTACGCGCTCGCGCAACTCGGTGACGTCCTCCCTGTAAGCCCAGATGGGTTTCCCAAGCGCAGCCGCGAACCCGATCTCGAACGCGGTGCCGCTATCAGGCTCGCCCGCGCCGCGAAAATCTGCTACGTTGGCCATGACAATGTCCGCGCGGCGGATCGCTGCCAGGTTGGAGCGATAGACCCACGCAGCTTTTTCCTGCGGTGACAGGTCAGCCGGCGCCAGCGCATCGAGCGGGTAGAGGCCCTCGAATCCGGCGTCCGCGCACATCCGCCGAAGCGAGCGACCGTAGTCGAGTGCATCGACGCGGAAAACGTCAAACCCGGCGAGATAGATCCGGGCCTTGAC
Source organism: Paraburkholderia caledonica (assembly GCF_000383275.1). NCBI lineage: Bacteria > Pseudomonadati > Pseudomonadota > Betaproteobacteria > Burkholderiales > Burkholderiaceae > Paraburkholderia > Paraburkholderia caledonica. The sequence goes on from NZ_KB911051.1 coordinate 79,938, forward strand.
AACGTCGTGCTGCGCGCCACTCATTCTTTGATGCGGAAGCGTTCGAGGTCCTGATCCTTGATCCAGTGCGGTGCGCGGCCGCGCCCGCTCCACGTGTCTCCAGTCTCGGGATTGCGATACTTCGGCGCCACGGGCACCCCGGCATCTCTGCGACGCTTTCCAAAGACGTCTTCTGGCGTGAAACCGAACTCCTCGACGGCTTCGCGCACCCGTTCGAGCTCGGCTGCGGCCTCTTTCTTGCGGGCTTCGGCGATCAGCTTTTCGAGTTGCTCCTTCTGCGCAAGCAGATCTTTATAGCGTTCCATGTGGTTGAATTCCCGTTGGGTATGATGGACGATTCTACCAGGCGCGAGTTGCTGTCAAGTCTGCTGCTGGTCACGCTAACGAGCGCGCGTTCGACATTCACTGCAACAGGTACTGATGAAAAGAATTGCTGTTCGCCGCTCGGGCGTTCACGGTCGAGGCGTGTTTGCGCTACGACCAATCAGCGCGGGCGAACTCATCCTCGAGTACGCCGGCACGGTCATGAGCTGGAAGCAGGCCATCACTCGCCATCGCCGTTTCGGGAAGGAGGGCCACACGTTCCTTTTTGGACTATCCGATGGGCGGGTCATCGACGGCTCGCTTGGCGGCAACAGCGCGCGCTGGCTCAATCACGCGTGCGTCGCCAATTGCGAGGCCATCGAGTCCGGTGAAAGAGTGCACATCCACGCGGTTTCAGATATCAAGCCGGGAGAGGAGCTTTTCATTACGTATGGGCTCTCAGTAGAGGGCCGCCTGCCAGCAGACGTGCGCGCCCAATACGGGTGCCGTTGCGGTCACCGTCGATGCCGCGGGACGATGCTTGCGTCCACGGGACGCTCCGGTTAGCAACGGTCTGCAGGGCCACCGTCGATCGGGTCGATCCGGTTAGGATCGCGGCTATACGGCGCGCCGTGGATATGGACGAGTCCGCCTGGCCGCAACGGCCTCGGCGACGTACTGCGGCGCCGGGCATGGGCCCCAGCGACGGATCTGCAGCTCAAGTTCTGGCGGTACGAAACAACTCTTATCGCATCGGCTTCTCATGCCCGCGTCTTTTGCCAGACAGGAAATATTGCACTGTGCAAGGCTGTCTCAGCTTCGATCATCGCGCGGTGGTCAAAATCCGGCAGCGACATCAGTGTTTCAACCACCATCGTCTCGCCGCGCGCGCCTTGGGGAAACGCACATGCCAGTTTGCCGTCAAGCCCATACAGGAGCCACCACATATCCGCCCTGTAGGGACCGTCATCAGTTGTCTCGATAATCACCGAATCAAGGCTGTCCAGCGCGATCTCACGTTTGCTCTTTGTCGGGTCGAGCGCAACAACCCGGCCATCCATGACGGTAACCACCCATCGACTCAGTGGTCCCACTTGAACGTTGGGGCGCGCACGCGGCATTGTAGAGGCGTCGTCGCGACTTGGCCTGGGCCGACGGAACGACAGATATTGCTTCAGGAAAGTTACGGACGGGAACTTGAGAGGCTCTCCAAGGAACGGGACCACGGCGGCGCTGATCAACGCAAAAAGCCATGCATAGTACCCTGGCCCGAAATCGCGGATGTACTTGGTAGTGGCATCCGTGGGAAGTTCATGCCACAGAAGCGCCGAGATAGCGCAGAACGTCAATATGGCAGACAAGGCTCTCGACGGCCGAATCACGGAGATCGCGACTGCCAGGTTGCCGAGCCACGCGAACTGCAGATTGAAAATACCCAGCCAACCCATCGCCAGGACACTATAGCCCTTCCACCAGAGCAGCTTGTGCGCGCTGTCGGGTTCGGCAAACGCCGGGAGCAGCATCGAGGCAACGTACGAAAACGCGCTTACGATTCGGACCGCGTTTCGGATTGCCGGATGTTTGCCAATCTGCATCTACATTTCTCTCAGTGAGGCGAGCGTTTCACGACTACGGTCGTAAGGGCCGTTCGCGCCGGCAGTCCAGGCGCCGTTCACCTCGATGCGGCTGGCCGCGCCCTCGCCACCCTAAGCCGGATAGAAGAAGCGCTCCGCTTATTAACAGCCCTGTACTACGGAGGGAAAACATACGCACATGTGGGATCGGTTGCGGCGAGGTGTAGTGAGACAGAACCGGTTTTACGGACCCGAGTACGAGTCCGATAAGCGCGATCGCGCACGTCAGGTAGAGCCACGTTAGAAATCGCATGGACATGTTTGCAGGGCGCCCACAACTGAAGCGCCCTTCCTGCGAGCCCTCTGCGCCGTCGTCAAACTCTCGCCAGTTCCCTTCCATTATCGCGGTCCCCTCTGGCCGTGCGGAGGTCTGTCAATTGCGGCTGCCGGCCGCCGGTGCCGCTGATGATGCCGGTGCTGCCGCTGCGACTACGGCCTGATGATACGCACTGGCCAATAGGACGTCCTTTTCCTCAGGCGGCATTCTGTCGATGGCACGGATCGATACTTTCGTAACCCAACAGGCATCCGCAATGGAAGCGGTGCTCCGGTTGACCAGAACGCGCGCGAGATGATCCGCGTCCGCTTTGCTTTTGACTTCTGTCACCATCATTTTGCCCAACGCGGTCGAAGCAGCCATAAGTTCGGCAGGCGTGGGCACATGCTCCGGCGCATGCTGGGCGCTCGCATGCAGCATCGCGGCAGTAAGCCCCAGGTACTCGTCAGTGTCTTCGTCTGTGAGGTTCGGGAACGCCATCAACCGGCTTGAGATCGCAGTCGGCGAGGCCAGCCCGTAGCAGTCGTCGGGTAAATGCGCAGCAGCCACGCGAGCATACAATGACCAGAATTCGGCTCTTCTGGCCGGCGTGACTCGCGACATACCGTCGGCAAAGACCACTTGCCCCTGAGGAGTCTGGGAGGGCGGAATGCCTGCCGGAAATGCGGCCTTGAGATCAGGAGCCTCCCTGATCGTGCGGTACCACCTCATCATGATCGCCGCTTTCTTTGTTCCTGGCTGCACGCCAAGCTCTCTGAGCCGTTGCTCCTCGACTGCCTGCTCAACCAGCGCTTCAGCGTTTGATGCCGCTGTCGCATTCGTTGCTGCCCCGCTGCCCGCGGTGGGTGGCGTCGTGGCATGGTCCACCGCGCACGCACTGAGGTGAAGAATGCAGAAAACTGCGAAAGCGATTCTACGATTCACGAAACTTCCCGTTCATGACTTTATGTTTCAACTAGCGCCGATAACAGCGCCGTTTCTTCGGTTGTCGCCAACCGCTTCAGTCAGCCGCGACCTGCGAGTGCACGTTCGATCTTCTGGTCCGTCTTGTACTGACTTAAAGCGAAAACGGACCAGATCGCCGCCGGAACCCAGCCGATTATTGTCAGCTGAAGCAGCAGGCAGATGATGCCGGCGAAGGGGCGACCGATGGTGAAGAACTGGAGCCACGGCAGAATGATGGCGAGCAGTAGACGCATTTTTAATTCCTTTGGTTAATGAATTTATTCCGACGGGCGCCACTCGAGATAATCGTAGTATTTAACGGCTGGAGCGCCCCGATCTTTAATGAAACTTAACGGCAGCGGCTGGCGCCGTGCTGCCCAAAGGCTGCGGAGTCCAACCGGGCTGCAAGGTAGCCGAGTGCGGTATAGAAACTGCTGTCCTGGGACAGGCCACTGCGACACGGCCCGGTATGCATTCCGATTCACGCATTCGTCTATGGACTACCCGCGCGCGGGGTCGAGAGGACTGTCATGACCCGAGATCAGTTTGTTCAACAGCTTGCAATGATGCTCCGGGATTTACCGCGAGGCACCGCCGCTGACCTGAATGAGTGCATGGTTGCTTACTGGAACGGGAGCGGGGTTGTGTTCGCGTTCTTGTGTGAGCGTGGAACGGACGCGATCGAGGAGGAGTTCGACATCAACGACTATACTGGGAGGACTGGCAGCCGACGTTTGAAAACTGGATATCGTCCCCTGCTTTTAGCAATCGCCCGGAGGTGCTCGGATGGCTGAGCGACGCCCCTCCTCATGAGGCGGGGGAATGACATGGGGCGCTGGAGCCGGGTCAATCCTGCGCGCGTTGCCGCGCAAGCGGATCAAAGCGAAGGTGGACCGCCGGCGTTGATACAGCCGCAACTGGCGACACTGGTGGACCGTCCGCCGAAGGGAGGCGACTGGTCCTACGAAATCAAGTTCGACGGTTATCGCGTGATGACACGTATCGAGGGAGGCATCGCAACGATCTTCACCCGCAAAGGTCATGACTGGACCGAGCGGATGCCGCGTCTCGCGGACGCCTGCAATGGGCTGCAGGTCGATAGCGCGTGGCTCGACGGCGAGGCGGTCGTGCTCGATTCAAGCGGCCAGCCAGACTTCAACGCGTTGCAGAACGCCTTCGACCGGCGCAGCACAGCAGAGATCGTCATGTTCGTGTTCGACCTGCTATGGCTCAACGGTACCGACCTTCGCGAGCAGCCGCTGCGATCGCGCAGAGCGCTGTTGAGGGATCTGATCGCGGAACACACTTCCGACGCTATCCGATTCTCCGAGGACTTTCCGCAGGACCCGGTCTCGCTCGTCGCATCGGCTTGCAAGATGAAGCTTGAGGGCATCATTGGCAAGCGCGGAGACGCGCCGTACCGCTCCGGGCGGTCAGCAGCCTGGGTGAAGATCAAGTGCTACCTTCGCCAGGAATTTGTCGTCGGCGGGTTCACTCGCGCGAGGGGCGCGCGCTCGGGCGTGCATTCACTGCTGCTCGGCGTGCATGAGAAGGATGGATCGCTGCGCTATGCCGGCAGCGTAAGGCCGTATTTCTCGTCCCGGGCGGCCACCGCGTTCGTCGCTCGAGCCAATGCAGTGCGCAGCGACAGCGCGGCTTTCTACAACCTTCCCAAGCCGGAAAAGGAACGCGATTACCTGTGGATTGAACCGTCGATCGTCGTTGAATGTTCTTTCCTTGAATGGACCCCGGGCGGCGAAGTCAGGCACCCCGTGTTTCATGCGGTCCGCGATGATAAGCCGGCGGCCGCAGTGACCGAAGAGACCATGGTGGCGATTGAAGGCGGTGAGCCGGTGGAAATCGACGCCGGCTCGACTCGCGAGGTGCCGGGGCCGAAGGGAAGTCTCAGGATCGCGGGGGTTCGTATCACGAATCCGCAACGGGTGATGGACGAAGTCACCGGGCACACGAAGAGGGAGCTGGTCGAGTACTACGCGGCGATCGCTCAGTGGGCGTTGCCGCATCTGCATAATCGTCCGCTCGCGCTCGTGCGCGTCCCCGACGGGATCACGGGCGAGCTTTTTTTCCAGAAGCACAGCGAGAAGGCGCGCATTCCCGGCGTTACAGAACTGCCTCCTGAGCTACACCCGCGGCACCCTCCGCTACTGATCGCGAATAGCGAAGAAGCGCTGGTCGGACTCGCCCAGATGAGCGTCGTTGAGATTCACACGTGGAATGCGGCCGCGCCGGATCTGGAGCACCCCGACCGCATCATCTTTGATCTCGATCCGGACCCCGCCCTGCCATGGACCGCAATGCTTGAAGCCGCCAGTCTGATGAAGGTCGCGCTCGACGAGATTGGCCTGCGCTCTTTTCCGAAGACGAGCGGCGGGAAAGGCTTTCACATCGCTGTGCCTCTGACGCGCCGACAGGGATGGAGCGAAGCCAAGGCGTTCGCCCACGCAGTTGCGAAGCATATGGCGCGGGTCGTGCCGCAGCGCTTTTCGGCAGTGCTCGGTCCAAGGAATCGCGTCGGAAAGATCTTTATCGACTATCTGCGTAACAGCCGTGGGGCAAGCACAGTTGCCGCCTTCTCCGTGCGAGCCCGCCCCGGCATGGGCGTCTCGATGCCTGTCTCCTGGGACGAGCTTCAGGAAATTCGCCGCAGCGATGAGTGGACAATGCCTAAAGCCATCGAGCGCCAGCGTTCGCTGAAAAAAGACCCGTGGCAAGGCTACTGGCAGACACGGCAGGGCATCACGGCAGCCATGCGGCGTGCAGTGGGTCTGGTATGAGTGTGGTTAGCCGCGGCCCTCCGGCTGACGGGCGGCCGCCGGAACGCGACCAGATCAGTTTCTTTCACAGCATGAAAATCCAGCCCAGCGGCCGGTTGAGGATAAAAACGTGCCGCACGAGCTGCTGTTGGACCATCTTGCAGCCTTCGCTAAATGGAAGATCGTTGTGGTCTTGAAGTTTCGCTTGCCTCTCCACGCTGTGCAGCCATTCCTCGCTCCCCGGATCGGGGCCGTGTCCTTCCCCGTCCGAAATATCGAAATAATGGTCACTAACGTAGGCCATCCACTCACGGCTCCCAGGCGGCGCGCTTGGCGCGCGAGGTATATCGGTCGATATGAAAAGCCACGCCGCTGTAGGAAACAAAACGCAGCCCCCGATGGCGCGCGTCATGTGCTTGATCGCTTTCTTCATGTATGGTCACCCGCGGATCCACTCATTAGCGCCCTGAGTATCGGCTGGAGGCCGTATCTAATACGGCAACCACGCGGAGAAAACGGGAATCGAAAATCTTCGGGCGTCGTTGTCATTTGTCTACGGGGCGAATCCGGATCAACTTGTGGCCTGAGAATGCAAACCACTGGCCGTTTGCCCTCAGATCAACGGAATTACTGGTCCACCGAACATCATCGACATCGAGCCTTTCACTGATGGGCAACACGGTAGCTGGCTTCTTTTGGAAGTCGTACAGAGTGACCGACGGCGCGTCTGAAAAGCCATTAATAAAGTCTTCAATGACGACGCGCGAGGCGGGCTTGCCTTCCGCAGGCGAATCGGTGTAGTAAACGAAGCGGAGACCGTAAAGCTGGTCGAAAGGCGAACCGTTCAAAGTCGCTCTGAAGCTCGCGCCGTCCGGCGCAGGGCGCGCAAGCTTGCCGATTTGCAAAGAGCCCGAGACGGTCAAAATATCATTTATGTTCCCGCCGTCAAATTGCGCCCAGGCATTAGCGCTGCAAAGCGCGAAGACCACGCCGATCCATCGACTTTTAACCAAAATTTGGGTCCAGGAAAAGGGTTGCAAGTTCATCGCGAAAATGGCCATCCTGCGATTGCAGACTAGAAGATCGGTGCTGACAGCTAATCTAAGATTAAGTTAGCCGAGATACGCATCACCAGTCCGGAACGCGTAAGACCGGCTCGTCTGTCCTTCGCATGAGCCCGTAATCATCGTCAACGTTGGCAAGATCAAGCATCGTCGGCAAATTTGCCCCCGCCTTCATTATCTTGATCGCTATAGGTCCGTGAATTGTCGCCAATTCGGGTGGTCGTGTCGAATGTCTCGTCGCGGCCGATCCCGGAAGCTCAGCTGATGTGCGACCCGGCCGCTGGTGATTGCATGAGCACGCGAGTCGTTTCAGCATGCCGTGGGTGGGGTGGGCCTTGCTTTGATAAACTTTTGTCAAAGCGTGGGATGAAGCCATCGCCAGAAAATCACAAAATCGAGAGCCTAGCAATGCCCATAAGCGTTATACGGATGCATGCCGCCCGAGCGGCAATATGCCTATCAGCATTGGTAACAATGCACCCTGCATTGGCCGATAGCGGTTCCTCATATGACGAGTGTTTGCTTGTCGGGTTGCGCGACGCCCGCAGTCAAGTTGCCTCGAACTACATTCAACGGTCATGCTACGCGCTGTATAGAAATAGCGAGATGCTCCTGCCGCGTGAGCGGGCTTATCACGAATGCATTCTTCAAAACATGCCTGGAGCCAGAGAGCAATTCGCGATTATGAGGATCAATGCGGTATGCACGCGGCGAGGGGGGCTGTAAGAAGGCTGGCCGACGGTGGATGCAGCATCGCCAGTTCGCGCGGCTAAGCGCAATTCCGAAGATTGTCGACGAAGGAGGCGGCCTCGCGAGTATGGCGGCGCTCAGTACGCTTCGCGGCGTCAGCGAGCGACCGCAGGCAAACAATACGCATACTCGCCCACAGGCTCCGTCGACCCGTCGATCGCTGATCAAAAGGGGTACACGAAAGGCAAGCTATCGCAGCAACATGCCTTCGCGAATCTCGACGGGTCGCCCGACTACCCATGACAGATTGCGCTCGCCATGTCCAACGGGGAATCCTCCATAGATTGGGACGCCGAGCGGCGCCAACACGTCCAGCAGCACGTCCGCAAGCGAGTAGTCGGCCCCGGCTGGCAACGGACAGCGGACGAACTCTCCGAGCACAATCGCACGCGCGCCGTCCAGGATGCCGGCGTGACGCAGCGTCATAGCGCTGCGGTCAATGCGGTATGCGAGTTCAGTTACGTCCTCCAGCACCACAATCGAGTCGCGAAAGTCCGGTTGCCAACGGCTGCCGGCCGTGCTCGCGAGAACCGTGAGGTTGCCGCCGACGAGTGGCCCACTGATCGAATCAGCCGGTCCACGCAACCGTTCGAGCGGCAGCGGCGCCGGCGTGACTCCTGTAAGAGTATCGAGAACATTGCGGCGCGACATCTCGTCAACTTTCGTCGCGAGGCCGTTGAGCGTCGGCCCATGAATCACACTGATGCCGGGAATCTGTCGCAGAGCGTAGAAAAGTGCGGTCGCATCGGAAAAGCCGATCACGGTTTTCTCGCATGGAACGGTTGCGGGTAGCGACGACAGCACGTGCGCACAGCCATAGCCGGCGCGTGCGATCCAGATGATATCGACCGCCGGGTCCATCAACGCCGCAAGCAGATCGCTTATGCGATGCTGATGGGATCCCGCGAGATACCGGAACCGGTCAGCCACGTGCGCGCCTACGGAGACAGACAATCCCCAACTCTCGAGCAGACAAATCGCCTGCGCGAGGTTGTTCATGTCAGGAACGCCTGCCGGGGCGACGACCGCCACCCGTTTGCCTTCCACTGTCACGTCGGTTGCTCCACTGTATTGACCGGTCGACGGATGCCGACGTGTTTGTAGGCAACGCTGAGGTATGCTCCACGCAAAAACCCGAGTTCGTCCTGGAAACCAGACATCGTTGCGCTGAACCCAACTCCTTGTCACCAGTCGGAGCTCCGTTCGAAATCGATTGTCAGCGATTCGGGCGACGAAGTCGATCATCACTTCTCGGTCGCACGCCTCCTGCGGATGGTGAAACGATAGCCTTGGACCGCGGGCCGTATGCGGGAGACATAAGCCGAGCCAATGCAGACGATCGGGGCGCCTTGAATCGGACACTCACATGCTATTCGCGCGATAATTTGATGTCGGCGTTTGCATAGCCCCCAAGTTCGTCATCGCGAAGCACGCGCTGAGCGCATTCAAGCCATTCTGGAAAAACAGCAGCGTCCATAGGCGCTCCCTGTCCATGCATGTCGCCCCACAGAGCAAGGTTACTGAGAAGTGCGCCGAGCACCTCGGGTCTATCGAGACGCTTCCATTCCCGCTCAAGAAACTCGAACATGATCAGATACGCTTGGCGCAACGTAACGACAGCTTCCATTGATGGGTTTTCCATTCTGGTCGGTTTCATTGCAAAACTAGAGCCTATCTCGATCGTCCGGTTGTAGTCGATCGTCGATCACTGACCATAAACGTTGCGATCACGTTATTCTTCGTCCATCGTACTTTTCCCGCAGACGAATGGCACACCAAATTAGGAAACGAAGCCGTCTGTCCTCAACCGGATCACCGGAATCCGTCGAGACCGCTGTCGACGAGACGCTCGCAGAAGCTGTCAAGCATCAGTTGCGGCATGCGCTGATTGTCCAATTGGAAGGCGACGTCACCGAGTTAGAGCTTACTGATCTCCGGGTGAAAACCGAGGGAACCCAATATGGCGTTACCCACGGAACGATGCACTCATTTCGATTCAAGGTGAACGGAATTTCGGTCGTCTTATATACAGCGGCGAGCGGCATCCCCCACTACAGCGAAGTAAAGCTGCCGCTTGCGGAGGGCGATCACATACGACTTGCAATCGCCTCGGAAGGTTTGTCCGGCCAACATCTTGTATACGGTCTTCGCCATCCGTCTGACCCGCGTGCTTTCGTGGCGTTTTCGGCCGGTTCCCTTGAGTTTGCGCCAGACAGGCAGCTTTACTATCTACCGCGGCTCCCTCGATTCTGGGGGAGAAGCAGATGGAAGCAGGCCTGCAGATTCGTCGTGGCCGGCGCAATGGCTGTCAGCGTTTTCGAATATCTAGCGCGCGGTGACCCAAGCGGAAGGTCAACAACTGTGATAATGGATTCGATCGTTGCGATTGCCTGTGGGAGCTACTTTCTGACCATTGGTTACGGGGCACTGCGTTGGCGTTGTAACTTGCCGACTACCCGCCAACGTAATCTGCTCGCGGTACTCAAAGCCCTTGAACTCCCCCCTCGACGTCCAAGCGCGGAAACTATATGCGCGGTCTAGCAACTTTCTAGATCGAAGGAGGTCCCCCAGCGCGGAAAATCTATGGAGCATAGGCTTCCTGAGCCGGGACAGTGGCGGCTGATGGCCGGACATTCGGCGTTGCGTTGGCGTAGAAAGCCCATTGGCAATCAGGACAGCTCTTCAGGCGTGTCCATTCTCCCGAGGCAATGGCCTTTGCCGCTACAGCCACGAGATACCCAACAAAGCTCCCTTCCGACGCTTCGATATCCAACTGCAAAGCGCCGCCTACCCATTGGACTTTCAAGCCGACCGCAGCGCCGTTGAACCATTCGTTCAGTGCCTCGCTACTGGACACCTCTCATTGGCACGCACTGCGCAAATCATCACGCCGGGGCGCTACGACATCGCCTGCGGGGCGTTCGCCTTCACGCTGATCGTCACACTCGCGGCAAGCGGTGTGCACTCAGTTCGCTTGCTTGCCGCCCGAGCGTGGGAGACGCTCCTCGGCGGATCAGTTGGCCTCGCTGCGGCCATGCTTATTTTTCCAATCCGAACCTCCGGCCCCTGATAGGCTGCGGCTTCAACGGCGCGGCACTTTCCGCGATTTCAGCAGGCATGGGCAGGTACAGGACTTTCGTCCCACAGCAACCCTCCTGGGAACCTGGTCATCTTGATTAGTATTTGGGTGGCGCTTTATAGCCGCGTTGCTGCCGTCCGCAGACGGTTTAAGTCGTTGGCCGCCCGGAGCAAGATGCAGTTTTCCCAACTGCCGGCGCCGCACCTCTCTTGACGGACAGATGGCATCGAGGCCGAACGCCAAGCACTGCGGATGGCGCAAGGTGTTATCCTCATACTAGGTTCTCCCCAAGCTCGGCGGCCCCAAGCCCAAACTACGCAATTTCTGGTGGCCCGCCTTTCACCGTGAAGTCTTGGCCCTTATCGGTGCCCGCCATCGGCTCGCGCACCGTCACGACGATCGAGTTCTTTGCAGCGACGGCCAAACAGACTCGGAGTCTTAAATGTTTCCCGACCTTTCGGAGCAATCCTCGCATTTCGTCCGCTTCTACGACGACGACATGCAGCTTCTGGCAGAAGTGGCCGACTTCATTGATGACGCTCTTCGTTCGGGAGGCGTTGGCATAGTCATCGCTACGGCGGGGCACATCAACGAACTGCGTCGCCGTCTCATTGGCTTCGGCTCGGCGCAGCATCCGGAGACGTGGTATCCCGGACAACTCATCACGCTTGATGCCGACGATACGCTTGCACAGTTCATGGTTGACGACTGGCCCGACGAGAGTCGGTTCGACGACGTCGTGGGCGCGATAGTAAAAAAGGCTTGCCGCGATGGACACACGGTCAACGCGTTCGGTGAAATGGTCGCGTTGCTCTGCGAGCGGGGATTACAGCAGGCCGCTATCCGCCTGGAGCAACTGTGGAACCGTCTGTCAGCGCAAGCTTCATTTTCTTTGTTCTGCGGATATCCATGGCACCAGTTCCCCAATGCAGAATCGGCGGATGCCTTCCGGCGGATATGCGCGGAGCACGATCATGCGTGTTCTGTTGGCCATCTTTCCGCGACGGAAGGTGGACCTCTGCACTCACGACTTGCCGAGCTTGAGCAGCAGGCCCGCGCGCTGCGGGCGGAGGTCGCCCGACGGGTCGCCGCCGAGCAGACCCTGAAGCTACGCGAGAAGGAGATTACCGATTTCGTCGAGAACGCGGCGGAGGGCATTCACAAGGTCGCCGCAGACGGCACGGTTCTCTGGGCAAACAAGGCCGAACTGGCGATGCTGGGCTACCGATGGGAAGAATACGTGGGGCGCCATATCGCAGAGTTCCACGTAGACCGCGCGGTGATTGAGAGCATCCTCGACCGGCTCGGCAGCGGCGAAACGATCTACGACCAGCCGGCGCGCCTGCGATGCCGGGACGGGCGGATAAAGCACGTACTGATCCATTCCAACGGATTCTTTGAGGACGGGCAACTGCGATACACGCGCTGTTTCACCCGGGACGCCACGGAACGGCATGAGCGTGATCAAGCGCTCGCGCAGCGCAACCGGATGCTTCTCAACGCCCCGGTCGCTGCCGCGTTGTTGACCGGACCGGATCTTGTCTTTGAGCTTGCCAATCGTCGCTTCTGTGAACTGGCCGGTCGCTCAGATATCGAGGGCACGGCGTTCGCGGACGCATTCCCGGAACTTCACGACAGCGAGCTCGCCAGGTTGTTGCACCAGGTGCGAGCGACGGGGCAACCGTTCACTGGGGGAGAGCTCCGTCTTTTCGCCGGTACCGGAGAGCAAGCCCGGCAGGAGCGCTTTATAACAATCAACCTTGAGCCGCTGGACGGAACGGAGGGCGAAGTTCACAGCATTGTGTTGGTTGCAGTCGATGTGACGGAGCACGTACGGAACCGCCAGGTTCTCGAACAGGCCAATCTCGAACGATCCGCGTTGCTTGCCAAACTTGCTGAGGCTAACTCGGCCAAAGACGAGTTCCTCGCCATGCTCGGCCACGAATTGCGCAACCCTCTGTCGCCCATCGTAATGGCGCTGGAACTGATGAGCAGGCGCGGCGACACCACCACCGACAGGGAACAGCAGATCATCAGGCGTCAGGTACACCATATGGTCCGTCTCGTGGACGACCTGCTCGACGTGTCGCGCATCACGCGAGGCAGGATTGACCTTGACATCGGTGTCGTTGAAATCGACCACGTGGTTGCGAAGGCCATCGAGATGGTGAGTCCGCTGCTTGAGCAGCGCGGGCATACACTGCGCGTCGATCTGGAGGACGGCCTGCGCCTCGAGGGCGATTCCGTGCGTCTGACGCAAGTGGTCTCGAATCTGCTGACCAATGCGGCACGCTATACAGGCGATGGAGGGGACATTGTGGTGTGTGGGACCAGGGAGGGCGAGGAACATCTATGCATCAGTGTTACAGACAACGGAGCGGGCATCGCAGAAGAACTGTTGCCGCGCATATTCGAACTCTTCTTCCAGGGCAAAAGAAGTCTGGATCGGGCCAGGGGGGGACTTGGCATTGGGCTTTCGCTTGTCAGAAACATCGTTGAGCTGCACGGGGGAACCGTCGAAGCCAGAAGTCAGGGCCTAGGCCAGGGTAGCAAGTTCATCGTGAGGCTGCCGGTACGCTCGCGGTACGAGAAGACGGCAGTCCCTGCGGCGGTGCAGACGATTGCCACGCCCGCAGTCGTCCTAAGACGTCGCATCATGCTCGTGGACGACAACGTCGATGCGGTCGATGCGCTTGGCACGTTGCTCGAGCTTGAGGGTCACGAGGTGAAGGTGTATCACCACCCTGTAGCAGCATTGGCTGCAGTGGAGCGCTTCAGGCCCGAAATCGCCATACTGGACATTGGTCTGCCCGTAATGAGCGGCTACGAGCTCGCGGAGAAAATCCGTTCGATCCTGGGCAACGAGCCATGCCGCCTGATTGCTCTCACCGGCTATGGACAGGATGCAGACAGGGTCCGAAGTACGGCCGTCGGCTTTGAACAGCATTTCGTCAAGCCCGTCGACCCTCAGCGGGTAGTCCGCGTCGTCAACGATTGTGCTGAGTCGACATAAGCGGCTCGAAGAGCGATCGCGGGAGGTGATGAAGGTTATCGGCGCGGGGGAGCCACAGTGATTGCTCACAATCTCAAACACTGCTCTGTGGGCGGTGGCGCAATCAGCGCAAAGCGTCAGTGGCGCTTCCGGTAGCCGTCGGATCGATGTCCGGGGGGCGAATTGTCGAGGATTCCTCAGCACATGTCCAATGACCGGATGTGGATTGGGACGCGTACTTCCCATATCGTCGTGCATCGAACCGCAGCACGTCATCGTAACGCCAGCGGCCCGGGGGCGACCCGAAAGGGACAATGGCCCACGCCCGAACCGGCCGTTCGACCGCTGCGTATTCGAAGCAGCATCAACTATCCGGCCGTATTGAGTATCTCTAAAAGCCGCGCGTAGTCCACCGGCTTGGTTAGGTGGTGATCAAATCCGGCGCCGGCCGCAGCCTCCCGGTCGCGATTCTGGCTCCAGCCTGTCACCGCCACCAGCAACACGCCGCTGTTGCGAGGGTCTGCCCGGATCTGCCGGGCCACGTCATAACCATCCATATCGGGCAGTCCGATGTCGAGCAGGACTACATCGGCTTTGCTGGCCATGGAAATGGCCCCGTTTCCGGTGCTGGCTGACCGTGTTTCGAAACCGTCTGATTCGAGCAGCATGCACAGGCTGAAAACTGCGTCTTCACTGTCGTCTACGACGAGAACCCGGCGCCTGCTACCAGGTGCGGCAGCTAACATCATTCTTTCATCCTTGACTGCTGTTTCCTGTACGGGCGCGAGCGGCAGACGAACCGTGAATTCGCTACCCCTGCTCGCGCCCAGACTCGTGGCAGTAGCCGCTCCGCCGTGCGCTTCTGACAGCGCGCGAACCAGCGAAAGCCCGATGCCGAGGCCGCCCTGAGCATATGACTTCCCAGAAGGGAGTTGCGAAAAGATGCTGAACAGGGCCGGGAGATTCTCGGCTGAGATGCCGATTCCGGTGTCGCTCACCGCTATGATCGCGTGGGTATCGTCCCAGCTTACTGTAAGCCCGATGCGCCCGCCTGGAGGCGTGTACTTTGCGGCATTGTTGAGCAGGTTCTGGGCGATCTGGACAACACGGGCGGGGTCTGCATCGATATAAATGGGGCGGTCTGGCAGATCCGCGACAAACTCGTCCGATTTTGACCGCAGCAGTTCGCGCGAACCTTCAATGGCCGTATTCAACATCGGGATCAGATCGATGCGCTGGATACGCAATTCAATCTTGCCTTCGGCGATGCGCGCCACGTCGAGAAGGTCATCAACCAGTCTACCAATCTGGGCGACCTGCCGTTCCAGCACGCCGAAGGACAGTCGCACGTCCGGCTCGGCGAACTCCTTACGGCTCAGAAAATTCAGGGCAGCCTGGATAGGTGCCAAGGGATTTCTCAGTTCATGCGCGAGCGTCGCCAGAAATTCGTCCTTATGCCGATTGGCCAGTCTCAGTGCTTCCTCTGCCTCGATCTTTGCTTCAAGCGCTTCCTCGGTCCGGCGCCTCGCGTAGACCAACTCCTTTTCGTACTTGTGACGGTCGTGAACGATGATGCATGCGAAGTCGTCGAATGCTGCCTCATCGCTGGAGCGCCTCACCGCATTGATCAACATGGCGACCTTATGCCCATCGCGGTGACGAAATTCAAGCTTTACTTCTGCCACCGAGCGTTGCATCTGGAGCAGCGGCGCCCAGTGGGTCTGATGGAAGACACGGCCACCCATCGTGAGCAGGTCCTGAATCCGGCGTCGGCCGAGCAGGTCTGTCGCCTTGAACCCAAGCCAGCGGCAGAATGTGGCATTTACGCGCACGATGATGCCGTCGGGTTCGGTCCTCAACAGTCCACACGGCGCGTATTCATACGCATCGTCGACTGGGCCGTTGGTCGCCGGTGGAGGGTGCATATCAAAGCGCGAGCTTCGTAAGAAAGTCCACAGTAGCGGCCATGCTAGGGCCAGGCGCGCTGATGTGCGGGCAGTGCCCCACATTGTCGACAAGGGCCATGGCGCTGCCGGGGATCGCTTCGTGCATATACCTGCCGACCGAAACGGGGGCAAGCAGGTCATCGTTGGACTGGATGATCAATGTTGGGGTGGTCACCCTCGTTAGATCGGCCCGATGATCCGCGAGAAACGTCACACGGGCAAAGTGCTTCGCGATATCCGTTGCGTGGTCGGTTACTTCTTCGGGCCGAGGTGTCTTGTCGTTCTTCTTTGAAGCCATGGATGAATGCTTCACGGATATCGATTGATTGATGTGAGCGATAAGTCTTTTTCTGTCAACCGTCGTACTGCGGCATGCCGATAGCTGAGCGCGCGGGCTTGGGCGCAACGCGTGCGCGATCAGATGGACGCAGAGGCGCCTCGATATCCATAGGTCAGACGCGGTTCATCCGACCAATCCACCTAGCGGCTGCGCTTACGTCCCTTAACGGCTGCATCCGCGCCGTTGGGGACTCGATCCCATGCGAGTTCGATCGCCTGAAGCGCGCTCAATACGATGGAGCGGTTCAGCGCCGCGGCCAGCACACCATCGCGTTCGGCGTACGCGCGGCATAACCGCTGATGATCCGCGCACGAGCGATTCAAACGACCCGGCAATGACGTACTCAAGCGACGCAGCCGGTTGATGCGCATACGCATGGAACCCAGCACCTCCTTGAAAACGTCGTTGCCGCACACTCGCAGCTCTTCGTCGCGAAACGCCACATTCGCCCAGAAATAGCCGTCAACGTCCCCATGCGACGCAACTTCAGCAAGACGGCGATGCGCATCCCATAGTGATTCGATATCCGCGTCGCTCGCCCGGGCGACGATCGCAGCCGACACTTCCCCGTACAGAGTCGCGCGTAAGTGATAGATTTCCCGCACTTCTTTCAGGTCGACCGCCGAGACCCGCGGCCGTCGGCGGGGCGACCAGTCCACGAGTCCTTCCCGGCTCAGCACGAAGAGCGCCTCGCGCACGGGCGTGCGGCTCACATTGAACCGCTTCGCCAGATCGACGGAATTCAGATCGCCGCCCGGCAACAGGCGGCCTTCGATGATGCCGCGCGACACCCACTCGATGATCTCTCGGACCGACGATGATTCGCCGTCGTCCTCATCCCTGCAACTGTCGACATTTTGACTCATCACGATTCCTTCTAACTACAGTCCTGATACAACACGGCAATGTTCTGCGGAACTTACGCTTGCCATCGCAACGCCGATTCGTTTAGACTGGCCAAACTGTCGACACTAAAGCGGTTGGGGCATTTTCTCACGAGAACCTGCGGCGACGCCACACATATGGTTTCCGGTCTCGGGCCGGCAAGCCACCCCTTCTCGCGGCGGCGTGTGCTGCAATCGGCAGGCGCGCTCGCTGCGCTATCGTTCGGACTGCTGCGCGCCGCGCTCGGGCGCAAACGAGAGAGCGTCCGCCAGCGCGACCGGGCGCCGGCTATCCCACTACGATGGTGAACGCCGCGCTTGCCAACGCAATGTGTGCGCACTCGGACGAGATCGACGATTTCGAGCCCGCCGCGAAAGCGCATCCTGGCAGTTCCGTCGTACCGTCCGCGCCGGTGGTCGCGGGAATATACCGGGCAAAGCGGCGAGGTGCTGCTGCGCGTGGTCGCGCTTGGCCATGACCTCGCGTGCCGTCTGTCGATGGCGCTCGGTCCCGACCTCGCGCGCGGTTCGCATCGCAGGCACACGGCACTTCGTCGGCATTCGGCTCGCTCTGCGCGCCGCTCAGGCCGCGCAAGTACGGCGGGCTGACGAGACAATCCACCATCTGGAAGCGCTCAAAGATGGTCAGAAACTGAGGACGTTGATCACGGCGTGGCGAGCGCGCATGCGCCATGCCGCTTGCGATGTTACTTCGTCGCATGCGCGCCGCCCTGGTTGCGACGACCCATGCGGCCATGCTGCCATGCCGCCGACGAACCGAAATCCAAAAGCGAAGGAATTACAACTATGTCCGTTAGAGACCGACGCAACTTTCTGAAGACCAGTGCGATGGGCGCTCTGGCATCCACGACTGCTTCTACCGCTACATTCGCGCAATCTTCGCGGGCGTCAACGGCGGCCTCGGCATCTGACGGTGCGAGTGCCACCCATGCGCGTCCGCCGAAGGCGACGCGCATTCTCGCGGAGTTCATCGTCAAGACCGGTTACCAGGACTTGCCAGCACCGGCGCGCAAAGAAGGCGTGCGCACGCTGTTGAACTGGGTCGGCGTGGCGGTGGGCGGTTCGCACGACGAAACCGTGAACCGCGCGGTTGCTGCGTTGATGCCGTTCTCCGGGCCGCCGCAGGCGAATCTGCTAGGCCGCAGGGAGCGTTTCGACATCATGAACGCGGCCTTCATCAACGGTGTCAGCAGCCATATTTTCGACTACGACGATACTCACCTGAAGACGATCATTCATCCGGCGGGGCCCGTCGTCTCTGCGATCCTTGCCTATGCGCAGTATCACCCCGTATCAGGCAAAGACTTTCTCAACGCGCTCGTGCTGGGCGTTGAAACGGAGTTGCGGATCGGCAACGCGGTATATCCGAACCATTACGACGTGGGGTGGCACATCACGGGCACCTGTGGTGTATTCGGCTCGGCGGCCGCCACCGGCAAGTTGATGGGCTTGAGCACGCAGCAGATGGTGTGGGCGTTGGGGCTCGCCGCGTCGCAGCCGGTCGGCTTGCGCGAATCGTTCGGCTCGATGAACAAGAGCTTCAATCCCGGACGCGCGGCGGCGAATGGTATTTTCGCGGCGCTCCTGGCCGGCCGCGACTATACGAGTTCCGACGGCATGATTGAAGCGAAGCGCGGCTGGGCGAACACCATCAGCACCAAGCAGGACTACCGTGAGATCACCGAGGGCCTCGGCTCGCATTACGAGTCGACGCTCAACACCTACAAGCCGTTCGCTTGCGGCATCGTGATTCATCCTTCGATCGACGCGGCAATCCAGCTGCGCAACCAGTACAACCTGAAGCCGGATCAGATCGAGCGCGTGGATCTATGCGTGCATCCGCTCGTCATCGAACTAACCGGCAAGAAGACGCCGCAGATCGGTCTGGAGGGCAAGTTCAGCATTTATCACGCGGTGGCGATCGCGTTGATCGATGGAGCGGCTGGCGAAAAGCAGTTCAGCGATGCGAAGGTGCGCGATCCGGTCACCATGGCCTTGCGCGAGAAGGTAAATACGGTGATCGACCCGGCGATCAAACCGGAGCAGGTCGACATGACAATTACGCTGAAGGACGGGCGCAGACTGCACAAATTCATCGAGCACGCGATAGGCAGTACGCAGGTGCCGATGGCCGACAAGCAACTTGAAAACAAATTTGTCGATCTCGCCGAAGGAATCCTTTCACCGCCACAAACGCGCGGACTGCTGGACACGTGCTGGAACGTGGAGCAACTAGCAAACGCCGGCGATATCGCCATCGCCGCGTTGCCGCAGTAAGCGGGGAGGGCCGATGTGAGCGCCCCTTATCGAAAGAAACCAACAAAGCCCGGACGTTCTCGTATTTCTTTGAGGACTGTCCGCTTTGCAATGAGCGGCAACCCAGTTTGTCAGGGGTTGGTGCGGCCGTTCGTCGCGCCGTCTTCCTGCTATCCACGCCGCTGCTGTTCACTGCCGTCCCGCGATTGCACAGCCTCCTGGCGCTGAAGATTCCGCGAAACCTCCCAGCCAGTCGCCTGCCGCGGACGGCGCTGGTTCGCAAAATTCCTCGATGACGTGCAGGCTCAGGGCTAAACCGTGGCACCAGCGTACCGCGCACTGATAATTGCAGCTGGAAACGGAAGCCGTGATGTGCCGGAGAGTTCTTCTCCCTCCAACTACTCTAGCCGGCCCCGTCTTTAACTTTACAACGCCAATTGATCGGTTCTGGCTAGAAAAGGTTTAACCAAGTGGCGATGTCCTCGACCCAATTTTGTCGGTAAGTTCCAAAGGTACCCGGCAGCCATTCAGGAAAAGACTGAGCAGATTGAACCACGCTATCATCAAAACAAGCTTGCGCGTTATCGTTTGCCCATATGCGTCGAGGAGTTGCTGCAAAGTCTCATCAGTGAGGGTGCCGGTTGCGCACATCTCATCTGTCGCCGTGCAGACAAGAACGTACGGAACCGGCAGCTGACTATTAGCATCGAGCGAACCAATGCACTCAATCTCCGTTTCCGAAAGCCCGTTATTACGAGACATTGCCACGTTAGCCTGCCACTCATAAGGCGCATTCAGAACGACCGCAGCTCGCAAGATGATAGCTTGGCGCACCTTTGGGTCAATTCCCTCCGCTGAGAAAACAGCGCGTACCAATCCCATTGTCGCAGCACACATGTCGTGTGTCCCGGCAAACATCTTGACGACGTTAAGCGTTTCTGCGGCGTTGTAGCTCTCGCCCAATACTTGTCGTAGCTCATCATCTGGCGGAAGCGGTATGGATACTTTGTGGGTGTAAAGTTCGGGACCCGTCATATTTTCTCTCCACATGCTCGATCAAGTTTCGGTCAAAAAGGTCACGGCACCTACGGCTACAGCACAACATCTCAATGTCGCAAGCGAACAATTGCGGACGTGTACATATGGTCCATGTTCCGAACGCTCTGCGCCCATCGTTCCCGATGCCTGTCACCTCGTGCAAGATCGCACCCGGGCCGAAAAGCCGCACGGCGGGGCACCTTGGTAGCAAGTATCGTAAAACATCGCGCTAGCTCCATGTCACGTCGACGATCAAAACAGGTACGCTGACGATCTCTTTTCTTACCGCTTCCGAGCGATTGATCGGAAGGCCTTCAGCGCCGCTCAATTCGAAGACTTAAACCGGCACAGCAATCTTCGTTGAAGGCTGCATGCAGTAGCTGAGCGCCAGATAGCAAGCCGCTGATGCCATCAGCGCGCACACCATCAAATCAAAGCCTCCATTGAATGATCCCGTGGTACGCACGACGTAGCCCACAATCACTGGCGCCGTTATTCCCCCGATCTGGCCGCCGGTGTTAACGAAGCCGACAAAAGCGGCGCGCTCGCGGACTGGGGCGAGGTCCAGCGCGAGCGACGCATAGGGCCCAAATCCGCCGTACATGAAGAACGCACTGCAACACAAACCAATCAGACAAGTCAGGATGTCGGTCGACGTATAGGCCATATAGAGCGTTCCCGCCGCGCATAGATAGGCCATGGCCACCATTTGCCCCCGAAACCGGTAGAGTGCATGACTGCCGAGCCAACCCATTGTGAGAATGCCTGCGAAGCCACAGATATACGGAATGGATGCGGCGTAGCCCAGTGCCTTGAGATCGAGATGACGCTGGATCGCAAGGTAACCGGGCATCCATCCGAGAAAGCCCCAGAAGCAAATGTTGAAGGTCAGGTACCCGAAGAAAAGTAGCCAGCTGCCAGGACGTTTTAGCAGCCATAGCCACCCCGCAGCGTGCGATTCGTCAATATGATCCGGTGTCTTTGGAGGCGCAGATGGCATCGCGAACCACAGTACCGCGGCAAGTAAAATCCCCGGCAATGAAAACAGCAGGAACATGCGCTCCCAACCAACCGAGCGTAATGCCCACGATGCCAGCGGCGCTACCAGCGCCGGTCCGAGTGCGAGCGCGGTAATCCAGACACTGTTTGCCGTTGCCCGCTCACGTGGGGTGAAATAGTCACCTACGAGCTTGTAGCATGCTGCATTGGACGACCCTTCTGCCAGTCCGAAGCAAAGCCGCACGACGATCAATGCAGCCGTCGTTTCCACGACTCCCGTCAATCCAGTGAACACAGACCAAAGCAAAGGAGCACAGACGAGCATAATCTTCGCACCGAACTTGTCGGCAAGCAGGCCACCGGGCAATTGCATGATCGCGTAGCCCACCGTAAAGGCAGCGAGTACCCACCCGAACGACGCCGTATCGATTGAAAGCGACTTCATCATTGACGGGGCGGCAACCGAAATGTTTACACGATCGAGATAGTTCACGAATTGCAGCAGCCATATCAAAAACAAAACGCGGTAACGCTTACTCATTGTCTCCTCCTGTTCACTTTGATGTCTCACGCCTTTTTTGCTAATCGTTTGCGCACTGTTTCGCCAGTGCGTCGTATCGTGCGAAATTGACCATCTTTTGCCGTTCGGCGAACGACATGATCTGGTCTTCGCGTCCTTCTATCGAGCCGTGACTACGCAAATGCTCCAAGACGTTCTTCATTGCGAACATAGCTGCCTGCAGTGCGGCGTTCGCGTAAATGACGCCCGCATAGCCCAATTCCGACAATTGCGCCTGCGGTAATAGCGGCGTCTTTCCCCCTATCACCATGTTGCACACTTGAACGCCCGGCGCCTCGCGCGGAATGCGTGCGAGTTCTTCGAGTGAAGACGGTGCTTCGACGAACAGCACGTCTGCCCCCGCATCGCGATACGTGCGGATCCGTTCGAGCGAACGCTCGAACCCTTCGATCGCGCGTGAGTCGGTGCGGGCCATGATGAGCGTGTCCGCGTTCGCTCGGGCATCGACGGCAGCCTTGATTTTTGCTGTCATTTCTTCTATCGACACGACTGCCTTGCCTTCAAAATGTCCGCAGCGTTTTGGAAACGTCTGGTCTTCGAGCATGATGCAGTTCGCACCCGCACGCTCGAAAAGACGCACGGTCCTCATGACGTTCAGGGCGTTGCCAAATCCCGTGTCCGCGTCGGCGATGATAGGAATGCTCACGGCCTCGCGGATTGCATTAATGTGCGCGCCCACTTCGGTGACAGTCGTGAGTCCGATGTCAGGCGCTCCCAGATAACTATTGGCAATGCCTGCGCCCGTCACGAAAACGGCGGCGTAGCCTGCCTCTTCCGCGATGCGCGCGGCCAACGCGTTGCTCACTCCCGGTAGCAGCAATGCTGCACTTGGTTGAAGCGTCCTTCTGAGAAATGCACCGCACTCGTGACTCATGACGAAGCTCCATTGAGCTGAGACGCAAGATGCTGTTCGGTCACAGCGGCGGCAGGTAGCAGGAGTTGCGCTGCGATGTATTGGAGAACGCCGCCATGCCGATACCATGCAATTTCGCGCGGGATGTCGAGGCGGCAAATGAGCGTGATCGAGTCGCGCGCACCATTGGCGCGGGAAACTTCGCATTCGATCCGCTGGTGCGGCTGAAGCGCCCCTTCAATGCCGAAAATGGTGAAGCTTTCTTCACCCGTCAGACCGAGCGTCTTGCGCGTCGTGCCGGGGGGAAACTGCAACGGCAAAATGCCCATTCCCACCAGGTTCGATCGGTGAATGCGCTCGAACGATTCCGCGATGACCGCACGCACGCCGAGCAGACGCGGACCTTTTGCTGCCCAGTCACGAGACGATCCCGCGCCGTAGTCGGCGCCGGCGATGACAATCAGCGGCACGCGTTCGTCGCGATATCGAGACGCTGCCTGGAACACCCGCATCACATCCCCCGACGGGACATGGCGGCTCCATGGCCCTTCTCTATCGGGGGTCATTTCGTTGCGCAAGCGGACGTTGGCGAAGGTGCCGCGCATCATCACGTCGTGGTTTGCGCGGCGGGACAGCAGGGTGTTGAAGTCGGACGGTGCGACGCCAGCACCGTGCAGGAACCTTCCGGCCTCGGTCTCAGATCGGATGACGCCAACCGGTGAGATATGATCGGTCGTGATGCTGTCGCCGAGCATAAGAAGAGCGCGCGCACCGACGATATTAGCCATACCGAAGCCGTCATCCGCGAACCCCGCATCGAAGTACGGGGGCCTTCGAATATAGGTGCTCGCTTGATCCCAGTCGAAATGGTCGCCTGAGGCTGCGGCGATGCGTTGCCAGCGTGCTTCACCCTGAAAGGCCGTTGCATAGACCCGCTTGAACATCGTGAGCGTAACGATACGGCGGAATATCGCGTCGATATCAGCATCGTCGGGCCACACGTCGGCGAGCATGACAGGTTGCCCGTCAGCCTCGTCGGCGATCGGCTCGGTAGTCAAATCCCGCAGGATGGTTCCCGCACACGCGTAAGCGACGACTAACGCCGGCGAACCGAGGAAGTTGGCGCGAGCGAGCGGATGCGTGCGTCCCTCGAAATTCCGGTTGCCCGACAGGACCGTCGCCACCACGAGACCCTCCGATAGGATGCGTCGTGCCACCTCCGCATCCAGTTGCCCTGACGACCCCGCGCACGTCATGCAGCCGTATCCGGTCAGATTGAAACCGAGCGAATCGAGATCATCCTGGAGCCCTGACTCGCGCAGATAATCGGTCACAACGCGCGAGCCCGGCGACAGGGAGGTTTTGACCCACGCCTTTGGTTTCACGCCACGCGCTCGCAGATTGCGCGCAATCAATCCGGCGCCGATCATTGCGCGGGCATTGGAAGTGTTCGTGCAGCTTGTGATGGCCGCGATGACCACACTGCCGTTCGTCAAACCGCGGCCTTCCGCGGTCAGCCCGAATTCTCGATGAAATCGCGCGGACACGTCTTTCAGATCGACGCGATCTTGCGGCCGCTTCGGGCCTGCCATGGATGGCGTGACAGCGGAAAGATCGAACTCGAGCCTATCGGAATAAGCTATACGTTCCTCATCGGCGCCTGCTTCTGGGCGCCATATTCCTTGCGCTTTCAAAACTGCCTCGGCGACTGCGACTTGCTCGCGTGATCGGCCCGTCGCATGCAAATATTCGATTGTCGCTGCGTCGGGCGGAAAGAAGCACATCGTGGCCCCGGCCTCCGGCGCCATGTTGGCGATCGTCGCCCGGTCGGACACTGGAAGGTTATCAAGACCTTCACCAAAAAACTCGACAAAACATCCGACTACTTTCTTACCGCGCAGGAATTCGGTCAAGCTCAGAACGATGTCAGTACACGTAACCCCGGATCGCGGCCGTCCCGAAATCCTGCAGCCGATCACCCGCGGTAGTAGCATCGAGATCGGTTGCCCCAGGATGGCCGCAGCCGCTTCAATGCCACCAACGCCCCACCCGAGCACGCCGATGCTATTGACCATGGTTGTGTGGCTGTCCATGCCGACCAGGGTGTCAGGAACCACGAACGTGACATCGTCAATAACGACTGTCTGCACGCCGGCGGCGAGAAATTCAAGGTTAACCTGATGCACGATGCCTGTTGCTGGTGGCACGACGCGCACATTGTCAAAGGCGTTCTGCGCCCATTTGAGAAACGCATAGCGCTCGTGATTGCGTTGGTACTCCAGCGCGAGGTTCAGATCAAAGGCGTCCGACCTCCCTGCATGATCCGTGATCGCTGAATGATCCACGACGATGTCCACCGGGATCAGTGGATTCACGCGCCAGGAATCGCCGCCCTTCTTGCGCACGGCGTCACGCATGGCGGCCAGATCGGCGACCAGCGGCACGGCCGAGGAATCGGGCATCAATACGCGCACCGGAAAGAAGCTGATCTCGCGATCTGACTCGCGCCGAGTTAGCCAATCGCGGATAGCCGCCACGTCGTCAACCCCGCCGCGGCGCATCGCGTTTTCAAGCAGGATGCGCAGTGAGACTGGCAACTCAGACAACGGCGCGAACCCCTGTGCCTCAGCGCGTTTCAGATCGGCGTACCGAAGCGGCCCGCTTGCCGTCTCAAGGGTCGTCCAAAGAACGTCTTCCATGCGGATCGAACTCATCTGCCGTCTCCTATTGTTTTGAGGTCCTCATACTTGCAGGATGCGAGCCAGCTGCTGTCAGCACGATAAGTGTTTGATCGGCATAGACAAAGTTCGCGGCACCAAGTATGTTGGACGTTTCATCGGCGAAATGTCGCGTTGCACACATGAAACAGACTACTAAGTCTCAATTTGCTGTTTCCGGCCGTAGACCGCGTATCTGGGCTATCGGTATCAGTCGTTTGCGCGAGCTGTACCGCGATTTGGCGTCGAGCTATGACGATGTCGCCGATATACGCCTTCTCGAGCGAGGCTTCGACGGTGCGCTCGAGGCGATCAGCGCGGCGGGCGCCGAACGTCCTGACGTGATAGTGTCAGCGGGGGCAAACGGGAACTATGTCAAGAGTCGGACGGACATCCCCGTGGTCCTAGTTTCCGCCACTGGATTCGACGTCATGCAGGCGTTGGGGCGGGCCCGTCGGGAGTCAGAGAAAATAGCGCTTGTGATGCACGGAGAGATGCCGACCGAAGCTTCGCGGTTCCTGGCAGCGTTCGGATTTGACATTGTGACAATGTGCTATGCGACGACCCAAGACGCCGAGAATTGCGTTCTGGACCTGCGCGATGCCGGAGTCCAAGTGGTCGTGGGCCCCGGTCTCGTGACGGAACTTGCGGACAATTTCGGCATGCGTTCGGTCTTCCTTTATTCGCAGGGATCTGTTCGAACCGCCCTCGATAACGCGCTCAATCTTGCCCGCGCTGTCCGCGCCGAGGGCATGCGCCGCCGCCGGCTCGATCAGGTGCTCGCGAATCTGCGCGACGGCGTGGTTGCACTCGATGAAGCCGGACGCGTTGAGGCCATAAGCGGAAAAATGGCGTCGATTCTGGGAGTACCGGCATCGCAGGCCGTAGGGAAACCGCTAGCCGAGTTGTCACCAGAGGTGGCATCGGCGGTGCCGCGCATGTCGGGCGAAGCTTCGGAAACGATAAACGGCATTACCTATGCCGTGCATCGGCACGAGTGGGACGAGGCGGGCCAAGGGACCGGCGCGGTCGTGACCTTCGTGGAGTCGCTCGCTTTGCAGCGTATGAACAACTCACTGCGCTCGGGGCAGCGGGTGCGCCAATTCACGGCGCGCTACACGATCGACGATTTACTTGGCAATAGCAACGTCATTAAGAAAATTCGTGGTCGCGTCAGGCAATACGCCGCGAGCGATGCGACAACGCTCGTCACCGGCGCCACCGGTACGGGCAAGGAAATAGTCGCGCAAAGCATCCACAACCTTAGCGCGCGCAGGAGGCACGCGTTCGTCGCTATAAATTGCGGCGCATTTCCTGACACGCTGCTTGAGAGCGAGCTGTTCGGATACGAAGACGGCGCGTTCACAGGAGCGCGTCGGGGCGGTAAGATGGGTCTAATCGAATCCGCACATCAAGGCACTCTGTTTCTCGACGAGATCGCGGAAATGCCTCTCGCGCTACAAAGCCGCCTGCTGCGAGTCATTCAGGAGCGCGAAGTTGTGCGACTAGGTTCTACCGACCCGGTCAAGGTGGACGTGCGCATCATCACCGCGACACACGGCGCGCTGAAAGCCCGAGTTGACGAAGGCACCTTTCGGGCCGATCTCTTCTACCGGGTCAACGTACTCACGATTGAAATGCCGCCACTAAGCGAACGATTGGAAGACCTACCGCTGCTTGCCAGGCATTTGCTGAAGCACATGCGACCCAATTGGACCTCAAGTGAGATTGACACATCGCTGCAACCGATCTTGGGCTTGCTGACCGGTTACGCTTGGCCCGGCAATGTGCGGGAACTGTATAACGTAATGGAGAGATTGGCTTTGGCGCTTCCGGCTCCGGGGCGATCTATCGATGTCGAGCAACTGTGCGAACTGATGCCAGAAATGACTGAGCTTGCTCATCCGATGCCGTTGAAAGGATCTGGACAACGACATGAGATCGACAGAGTGCGCAAGGTGCTAACATCGTTCGACGGCGATCGGGACAAAACCTGCGAGGTCCTCGGCATCAGCAGGACAACCTTATGGCGCAAGTTGAATCAAAGATAACGTCTTGTGACTGACTTGGGTTTCTATTAAGCGAGAGCGTCCGATCATTCTGGCCCTTTGAAGGACCGAGCGTTGAGGAAGCCTTCTAGGGCCGACGACGCTTAGACCAGCGCCGCGTTCCGCTGAGCGACTTCACAACGCTGCATCACCGCCTGGTTGACCTGGCCAATGCCGGCTTGCGAGCAGCAAAGAGCGGGAGAGGTCGCGGAGTGCTTGGAACTATAATAGTGCTCACGGGCCGTTCCCGACGAACAAGAGACCGGGCACACCACAGGGTCTATAACACGTCAGATGTGAAAAAACGTCAGCCTTTTCCAGGGAAAGAGCACAACGATTTCGCATGGATGCGAGCATCGAACTGGGCATCAGAATTGTCTTGATTAAAGGCGGAACCGGCAGCTTTCCGCTTGATCATTGCTATATTCACCCAACACGCCTTGTCTGACTTTTCCGTTGTGGAGGCGATGATTTCAGAATTGAGACGATAACAATTATAAACTTGCGATTCGCGGAATGCGATATTGCGCGCGCCTCGTATAAGATTTCGGTCCGCTCCAAAAATGCTTGGCACGAGTTCGCCGGGAATGAAATGCATCCTGCGCACAGCGATAAATCTTCAGTTCCGGCCAACACCTCCAGACATAACGACAGTCCGGGAGACGGAGAATCTCGTTCCGATAGACTGATTTCCTCCTGTGGATGCGTTTCGGCGATTCTTCGGGTTCGTACGGCCTGGCAACTTAATCACCGACGAGCAGCGCTTTATGAAGGCGTTAAAGAGAGGCGCCACCGATCTCTGTCGAAGCACGGGGCCCAGGATCAAAGTCGAGGGAGTCAAATGAATGTAAGGAGCTTTACGTCGCTACGTGGTGTTGCATGCCTCGCGGTAGTAGGTACGCACGTTTGGACAATTTTTGATCTTCACCGGTTGATCTTGGGACGGTACGGCTCCAGTTCGCTTGAAGAGTTCATATCGACACTAGTTGACAGGACATTGAATGGACAGGCCGCTGTCGAAATTTTCTTTGTGCTGAGTGGCTGCGTGCTAGCGCTGTCCTTGCAAGCCGTATCAGGCGCCCCCGATAGGTCGTGGATTAAGGCGTTCTATATCAAGCGGTTGTTCCGTATTTATCCCGCCTTGTGGGTTTCAATCGCACTGACGCTCTGTCTTTGGCCCCTTATAAAAACGGGACTATCGTCACCTGCATACAGTGCCTGGGCTCTCGACGCATATCCGTCCCAGATCGATGCCAGATCAGTGCTACTGTCGCTGGCCGCTATTTATGTACATTTGAACTGGCCGATGTGGACGTTGCGGGTGGAACTGTTCTATTCGGTTATGTTTCCCGCGATCTTCCTGATGGTCACGAATCAACGCACGCGCGCGCCGTTTATCATTCTGATTGCGTTGCTTGCGTTCGCGCCGATTCCACGGAGCTTTTCGCTCCATTACGCGTTAGCCTTCAGTCTCGGAGCCGTCATCCCCTCATCACGTGCATCCGGCAACGTCAATTACCGGCTGATTGGTCTGGCTCTGGTACCACTCCTGATGTATGCCAGAATCGCCCTGGAAACGAGGATCGGTCTAAAGACCATTGAAACGATCGAGATCCTCATTGCCTTTCTGATCGTATATTGTCTGTTCCACAACAAAAAACAGATTCCACTTCTTGATGGCCGTCTTTTCGGCTACATCGGCAAGATCTCGTACAGCATCTATGTTCTTCATTTCCCGATCGTGTTTGGCATTGCGGCAGCCCTGGTGGCCATGTTTGGAACCGTTGCGATTCAACATAACCCTTTGCTGATGGCGTCGTTGCTGGGCGTGCTGACGCTGCTCGTCGCAGTCCCACTGTCAATGGTATCCAACAGATTCGTCGAAGACCGAGGTAACGCTTTTGCAAAGCACCTCACAACGCAAAGGGTCACGCGCTCTCGAGGTGGGTCGGTTACCCAACGCGCCATACACGGCAGCACAACCCCGCTCGATTCTGCGCGCGGGGACAGGGTTTGAGATCAACCCATTGATTGCGGGGGTATCGTGCGTTGCGCGCTATCGTGCTAAAGCTGGGGATGGATGGTCATGCGCCCGAAACGCCGCATCTCGACGACGACGTCCGCTTCAATCGAGCGACGGGACGCGCAGGCCCTGCTAGTCGACCCACTCGATCAGGCTACTTCCTCGCAAGCGGTCAGTCAGCCAGTTAAGGTTTTGCAACTCGAACGCCCGTAAGCGGTCGTTGGCAGCCTCACCCAGCCGGCCAGGAAGCGTCATTCGTCCCTCCCGTTGCGCAGACGTCCAGAAGCGCGGCTAAGGGCCGGAACTGTCCAGTGCCTGGCCCAGTTCTTCCAGGGTATACGGCTTGCGCAACGTCCGACAGCGGAATGGAAACGCGTGGACATCAGGCACTTCGTTGCCCGAGGCAAAAACGACCTGCAGCGCCGGCCGCAACTCAACGGCTCTTTCGGCAAGCTCGGTTCCAGCCATGCCGGGCATTGCGAGATCAGCGAACAACACGTCGAATGGCTGTTCTGCAAGCCAACGCAGCGCAATCTCCGGCGAGACAGTTGTTGCAGCAGCGTGCCCGAGTATTTCGACCAGTTCGCTCGTGGCTTCTAGTAGCGCAGGGTCGTCGTCGACCACAAGCACCCTCAGGCATGCCGTGCTGGCATTTTCTGTCGGCGGGGTTGCGTCCGTACCTATATCCGTGGCACCGGCAGGGCCAAGCATCTGGCGAATCTTGTAGGCGAGCTGTTCGCGGCTGTACGGCTTGCTCAATAGTTCAACGCCCGGGTCCAGCCGTCCACCATGAATAATCGCGTTCTGAGTATAGCCAGAAGTAAAAAGCACCTTAAGGCGCGGCAGCAGCTGGATCGCCTGGGCGGCCATGTCGGGACTGCGCACGGGCCCGGGCATGACGACGTCCGTAAAAAGCAGGTCAATATGGATGCCACTGCGGATCACACTCAGCGCCTGCTCCGCGTCGTCTGCCTTCAGCACGCTGTAGCCAAGGGCCGACAGCGTATCGACAACGGTAGACTGGACTTTCAGATCGTCTTCCACGACGAGGATGGTTTCTTTGCCGCCCAGCAACCTGACGCTTGGTCTCGGAGGAGGTTCGATTGCCTTTTCGGTCGACCGCGGCAGGTAGATCTTGACGGTCGTACCATGGCCGATCTCGCTATAGAGGCGGATATGTCCGCCGCTCTGCTTGATGAATCCATAGGCCATGCTTAAACCGAGGCCGGTTCCCGAACCTTCAGGCTTCGTGGTGAAGAATGGGTCGAAGGCCCGCTCAAGCACACCGGGCGGCATGCCTGTGCCGGTGTCGGTCACGGCGAGCATGACGTACTGGCCTGCTGGCACGTCGGGCAACCCGGCTGCGTAGTCATCGTCGAGCATCGCGTTAGCCAGTTCGATGGTCAGTTTTCCACCGCCCGGCATCGCATCGCGTGCGTTGATTGCCAGATTGAGGATGACATTCTCCAGCTGATGAATGTCCACCAGCGTGTTCCACAGGCCGCCAGCGACGATCGTCTCAACCTCGATCTCCTCTCCGATTGCGCGCCGCAGGAGATCATCCATGCGCCGTAGCGCGGGCGCCGGATTGATCACAACCGGTTGCAGAGGCTGGCGCCGCGCAAAGGCGAGCAGTTGGGAGGCCAGTTTCGCCCCGCGATCCACTGCATCGTCAGCCCTGTCTAGCCGCTCGCGGGTCCAAACGTCGCGGCCATGACGGCTGTCCAGCAATTCGAGGTTGCCGCGCAATACCTGCAACACGTTGTTGAAATCGTGCGCGACCCCGCCTGTGAGCTTACCGACGGCCTCCATCTTCTGTGACTGGAAGAGGGCCTTCCTGGTCTCTTCCAGAAGCCGGTCCGCTTCCATCCGCGTAGTCACGTCACGGGTGATCTTCGCAAAGCCGGCGAGCGTTCCATCGTCGTTGCGGATGGCATCGATCACTACGTGCGCCCAGAAACGGGTGCCATCTTTCCTGACCCGCCATCCTTCGGTTTCGAAGCGGCCATCTCTCGCCGCGGCCGTCAGTTCGCGCTGTGGCTCTCGGGTCGCGACATCTTCCGGCGTGAAAAAGCGCGAGAAATGCGAGCCGACGATTTCTTCGGCGAAGTAGCCCTTGATGTGCCGCGCGCCGGAGTTCCAGTTTGTGACCACGCCTTCCGGCGATAGCATGTAAATTGCATAGTCAGTGACGCCGTCGACCAGCATGCGGAAGCGCCGCTCACTGTCCAGCACGGCCTCGTGCGCAGCCCTGTTGTCCGAGATGTCGCGCACGATGCTCACAAAACCGACGAGTTCTCCGCCGTCCGTATGCAGTGCGGTAATCAGCTCGCTGCCCCAGAAGGTCGTGCCGTCCTTACGGGTGCGCCACCCTTCGGTGTTGTGGCGGCCTCTCAGACGGGCGGTTTCGAGGGCCGCCGACGGCGCCTGTTTCTGTCGATCATCCTCCGTATAAAGGATGTCGAGCATATGGCCGATAATCTCGTCCGGCTGATATCCGTGGATGGCCGTGGCACCGGCATTCCATGTCAGAATCCGGCCTTCCACCGAGATCGCACAGATCGAGTAGTCAGAGACGGAAGCTATCCACTCGTCCCCCCAGTTTCGCATCGTACTGAACACCTGCCGGATGCTCGGCATATGCAACTCCCTGTTTGAATGTCTCTGCAAAGAAATATTCGGTCGACATTTTATCCTAGGCAGCTTTTAAAAAGAGGAGTGCAGCTGCGGCCGCAAGTGGCCCGTTATGTGTCTTCAGCTGCCGGTTAGTCTACGCATGCCTGTCGTTCGTTGTGGGTCGATTTCACCCGTTCGCCAATACTTCGGGTTGGCCGGCGACGCTTGTTTGCTGACTGCCGGATTAGGCCACGATCCGTCATCCGTCCACTACTTCGCCTGAAGACTCAGACAACGCTTGGTCCGCAGTTTGCGGCCGTTCGATTGCAGACGAAGGACATTAGCTTGTTCGGCCGTTGCCGTTATTCGTGCACTACATGGCCCGTTTAGCGGTGCACCGTTCAACGGTTGTCAGCGCAAGTCAGCGCGCAACTCGCGCACCCCTCTTCCCAAGCGGTCACGCAAGAGAGTTCCCAATGTCGCCCCATCGACGTAACCCACCTCCGCTGCGATTGCGTCAAGGTCAAGGTTGCTGCCGTGAACGAGCGATCTTGCGCGTTCCACGCGCAGGTCCTGGAAGTAGGAGAGCGGTGATTTCCCGAGCACGGCCTGGCAGCGACGTTGCAATGTCCGAGGACTCGTAGCAAGTGCGCGGGCTGCGTTTGCTAGCGAGAAGCCTTCCTTCAGATTGTCCCGCGCCCACCGTTCGAAGCGCTGGATGACGGGATCTGCTTGTGCCAGATGATTTGGAATGATGTAGGGCGCTTGCGACGAACGAAAGTCGGCAAGCAGATAGCGTGACACGACAGCCGCCAGCTCCGGGCTGGCCTTGCGCACTAGCCAAAGTGCTAGATCCAGATGCCCCATAGCGGCTCCGGCAGTAACGATCTTGCCCGAGGGCACAAGCATCCGAGTCTCGTCGAGCCGGATCGTTCGGTACCGCTGCCGGAACAACGGACTGAGCCACCAGGTCGTGGTCGCCTCCCCGCCGTCGAGCAACCCGGCCTCGGCCAGAAGGAACGTGCCGATACAGGATGCCGAAATCTGCGCGCCTCCATCATGCCATTTCACGAGCTGCGCCATAGCCTCCTTCACATCCCGCCGTTGGAGTGCCGGGATTAGCAGATCAGGTGTCCCTGTATTCAATGCTGGAACGATGACCCAGTCCGGCTTCATATCCGAGGTTACCGTTTCCACGGGAATCGCCAGTCCTTGCCCGGACCGGACCTTCTTGCGCATGCCCACGATCGTAACGTCGAAAGTCAGCGACCCGCCCATTTGCTGGGCGGCGAATTTATGGGCGAGCCCGAGCGCGTCAAGAAGCACGGTCAGACCCGTGTCAAATACGCCGTCGAGGGCGAGCAAGAATATACGCATGGCGTAACCGAACCTAAATGTCTCTTTGCGACTATATCGCGTCGCCCGACAGGGTGACACAAATCGGTGACTCCAACGTGGCGCGAACGATATCAAAGTTGTCGTTTACGACTGTTCGTCTTGCGAGGCAGTGGGCTCACACTTGAGTCCTCACTCAACCACCTCATTGCAAAGGCGATTACCCATGAAAGTTCTAGCGATTGGAAAAGGCGTAAAGCCGATCACTGATGAAGATCGCAAGCAGATCATGCCGAAGGAAGTGCCGCACACGCTCAATCTTTACCTCGAAGGTAAGATCGAGCAGTTCTATTTCACGGAAGACAAGCCTGGCGTCGTCTTCTTCATGAACGTCGCTTCGGTCGACGAAGCGAAGGCGACCGTCAGCGCGATGCCGCTGGCCTCTGCCGGCTTCCTCGATTTCGAGTTCCTGCCGATCGGGCCGCTGAAGCCCCTCGGCATGCTCCTTCAGGGCAAGTAACTCGGGGGTTTTGCCTATGAAGCTCGCCCCGGAAATCTACTATCTGGCGCTCACGGCCGTTCTGACAGCTCTGATGTGGGTGCCCTACATGGGCGCGCGCACCCTGACCCGTGGGGCCGGCCGCACGTTGGGCGATCCCGCCAACCCGAGCGCACCGGCCGATCCGGCGTGGGCTCAGCGGGCGCGACGCGCGCACGCCAATGCGGTCGAGAACTTCGCCGTGTTCGCCCCGCTCGTCATCATCCTCGCGATGATCGGGGTGAGCACGCCGATGACGGTGCTGGCGGCACAAACCTACCTCGGTGCGCGGGTCGTTCATTACGTTGTCTACGCCGCTGGCCTGTCTGTCGTGCGCACGCTCGCCTTCGTCGTCGGCGTTGGCGCGACGCTGGTCATCGCCGCCGCTGTGCTCGGCCATGCCTGACTGATCGCCTTTCAATCTCTTGTACCGTGCACGACCCGAACCGCTGCCGCGGGTCGCTGATCCGATTGCAACACTACTGAAGGACTTAGCTATGAAGCCCAAAATTCTAATCTCGGGTGCCGCTGGATCGACCGGCAGCATTGCGACGCAGCTCCTCGTGGAAAGGGGCTTTCCCGTTCGCGCGCTCGTCCGCAAGGAAGACGAGCGCTCGGAGAAGCTGAAGGCGCTCGGCGCGGAAGTGGTCGCGGCCGACATTCTCGACTTCCGGGCGATTCAGCCCGTGTTCGAGGGCATCCAGCGCGCCTATTTCTGCTATCCGGTCGCACCCGGCATCGTGCAGGCGACGGTCGATTTCGCGCAGGCCGCCCTCGATGCCAAGGTCGAATATATCGTCAACATTTCGCAGCGAACCTGCCGCGAAGACGCCATCGCCAATTCCGCCATCCAGCATTGGCTGGCGGAACTGGTTTTCGATCGCTGCGGGGTGCCGGTCACGCATCTGCGGCCGACCGCCTTCAACGAATGGCTGCTCTACTTCCGGCACAAAATCCGGGACGGCGAATACACCGTGCCGTTCGGTCCCAACGGCAAGTTCGCGCCGATCTCCGCGCGCGACCAGGCCGAGGTCATCGCGGTGCTCCTGGCCGATCCGGCTGAGCACATGGGAAAGACGTATCCGCTGCTCGGACCCGTCGAGCTGGCCCCTCCGCAGATCGCCGAGGCCGTTTCCAAGACCCTCGGCAAGGAGGTTCGCTACAGGCAGGTGTCGCCGGAAGAGTGGGTCCAGATCGTGTTCGGGGGCGATTTCGCCTGGGGCGCGGAGCACCTCAAGGGGATCGTCCAGCAGCACGCGCGCGGCGACATGGCCGGGACCAACGACATCGTGGAGCGGATCACCGGCCACAAGCCGGAGTCGGTGCCCAAGTTTGTCGAGCGAAACCGCGCGGCCTTCGCGTAACTCTGATCGGAGAGCGAGCTGATGCAATCCCTTATCAACAAGGCGATCGAGGCCCACGGCGGCATGAAGCGTTGGAACGAAGTTCGGGAAATTTCCGTCATCGCTGTCCCTGACGGTGTTGCCTTGCACCTGAGGGGGCAGGCGGCATTCGCGAAGACGCCAACGCGAGTGACCGTCCAGACGAGAAGCGAAAAGGCGACGTTTGATCCCTTCTTGGCGCCGAGGCAGATCGGAGTTTTTGAGCCCTTTCGCACAGCCGTTAAAAGGTCCGATGGCGTTGTGCTCGAAGAGCTAGATAACCCCCGCGGCTCCTTCAAGCCAGACACGCCTTGGAGCGGGGCTCAACTCGCTTACTTCGCTGGTTATGCTATGTGGACCTACCTCACGTTGCCGTTTTCCTTGCTGACCGATGGCGTGCGTTGTGAAGAGGCCGGCTCATTGAGCGAAGATCACCAGACCTGGCGGGCCGTCAAGGTCACCTTTCCGGAGTCCTACGTCACCCATTCAACCGAACAGGTTCTATATTTCGACGACAATGGGCTGATCCGCCGACATGATTACTCCGTCGATATAGCGGCCAACGGCACGGCTGCTCACTACCTTTACGATCACCGGGAGTACGGCGGAATTGTCTTCGCGACGCGCCGTCGCATCTACCCGCGTGGGCCTGATCAACGTCCAAATATGGCCGTGGTGGTCATGGCGGTTGACCTTAGCGACTTCGAGCTGTCAGGCGTTGCTCTGCGATAGCAAGTTTTCGAGAGAATCATGCTGAACAACTACCGACTGGCTCGACGAGGTTTCTGAACTCCCCCTCGTCATGCTCGTCGTCACAGCCTCTTCTAACGTGACGCTCGTGCGCCGCCACTCTGTTACGCAAGGCCGTTCCAGTCTGGAAACAGTCATTGACATGCGCCAGTTTGAACGGCGGCTCTGGGTCGTGAGTACGCACTGCCGACTGGCCGCTTCCGGGAAGCGGAATTCCATTGGCCGCTTTCCGGCGATGAATTTGAAGAGCGGGCTGACGCAGCCCGACCCGAAACGGTCGGTCGTCGTCCTCCGGAGCGGACATTTATGCCTCTCTTGTACGGCCAACACATGCCGTGTGGGTTTTACGCCAAGCCGGAGGCATGAGAACACGTTTGGTGCGTCGTGAAGCTGTCCATCCGCTCAGGAGCGCTGCGCCAACGAGCATTTAACGCAGAGGCGACCACACCTCCGGCAGACAAATCGCCGAAGTTGCGTTTGTAATCTGTTCCGGACCGCCTTTGGGCGGCCAAAGGCCTTCAGCGTAATGCTGCCTTCGCAAGGTCATTCGCTCCTCAAGACTAGAGAATCCCCAGATATGCGCAATGCGCGGTGGTCCATCGAGTGCGTACATGTTGCCAATGAGATGCGATGTGTAGGCTTCGGCCGGACCCAGCGCGCGTTCCCATGCGGTAATGGTCGGTGCCACCCCTCCGGCTTTTAGCCAATAACGGCGAATTTCGTAGAAGCTGCCAAAGGTCGCCGGCGGCTCGATATCCGGCAAGAAGGGAAAAAGAGCGTAGCTTTCCATGGTGAACTGAACACACGCGCTTTCAATTCCGAAGGGTTGTTCGGAGGTCAATGCGCGATTTCGATCATGTTGCAGCTCATCCATCGTTTTGAAGCCGCGCATCACTATAATGCGCGACAGTTCGCCGATTTCCGTGCGCCACGCTCCGAGCAGCCTGCCTG
>NZ_KB911052.1:0-114901 GCF_000383275.1 Paraburkholderia caledonica
CGAGTCGGTCCCACCCCTTCCCATCCCGAACAGGACCGTGAAACGACTCCACGCCGATGATAGTGCGGATTGCCCGTGTGAAAGTAGGTAATCGTCAGGCTCCCCAGCAGCATCAGAAACCCCACCCCACAAAAGGTGGGGTTTCTGCGTTTACCGCAGCGAAAAAACGCGGCGGTAAAACAGCGAGACCGACGACAGCAGTACGCCGTAATCAGGCTGGATTCAGCTCGTCCCGTCCCTCACTGCCTGCCGATCCGCAGTGCGTTCGCATAACCGGTCAGTTCCAGATAAGCCCGCCCGAGATCGGCGCCATCGCGGCTCACGCGCACCGCGCCCTCCCGGTACACCGCGCCAGTAGACTGTCGCGAGTCCAGTTCCTGGTCGTCCATCAGCGGATCTACGAGCACGCCAGCGCGACGTGCCATCCAAACTTCATCGATCCGTCGTATCGTTTCCCGCCAGAAAGCGCTGCGCCAGTCGCACCCAGTACGTAGAGCCGATAGGAAGCAGTTCATCGTTGAAGTCGTAACTGGCATTGTGCAGCATGCACGGGCCCGCACCGTGGCCCGCATCACGGTGGCCGCCGTCGCCGTTACCAAGAAACGCGTAACACCCTGGCTTCGCCAGCAACATGAAGGAAAAGTCCTCCGCACCCATCGTGGGTTCCACGGAGTCGTCGACGTTCTCTGCACCGACGATTTCCTTCATAACGGACGCCGCAAATCGCGCTTCGTCACCGCTGTTGATCGTGGGTGGGTAGTTCCGGTGAAAGTGCACCTTGGCCGAGCAATCATAGGCCTCCGCCGTGTTTTCAACGATTTTGCGCATGCGTGCTTCGATCAAGTCGAGCGTTTCTGTCGTGAACGTGCGCACGGTGCCCGCGAGCCAGGCATCGTTAGGAACGACGTTGACCGCGTCGCCGGCGTGAATCTGGGTGATTGAGAGCACGGCCGTATCAAGCGGCTTCTTGTTTCGCGTGATGATGCTCTGCAATCCGTTAGCGATCTGTACGGCGGTAAAGACCGGGTCACGGCCATTGTGCGGTAGCGCTGCGTGCGAGCCGACGCCTTTGATCTCGATACGAAACTCATTGCTGGAGGCCATAATCGGACCTTCAGTCACGCCAAATTTACCAGCAGGCATGCCCGGCCAGTTGTGAATGCCGAACACGGCGTCGACCGGAAATTTCTCGAATAATCCATCGTCGATCATCGCTTGCGCACCCGCGCCGCCTTCTTCGGCAGGCTGGAAAATGAATACGATGGTGCCGTCGAACTCACCGTGTTTCGCAAGATGTCGCGCCGCGCCGAGCAGCATTGCTGTGTGGCCGTCGTGGCCGCACGCGTGCATTTTCCCGTCGTTTTTCGATTTGTGTTCGAAGCTGTTCAGTTCCTGGATTGGCAGCGCATCCATGTCGGCTCGCAGACCGACAGAACGTGTACTGTTTCCGCGTTTGAGGACGCCAACTACACCCGTCTTGCCCAATCCACGGTGAGTTTCGATACCCCAGGACTCAAGCGTCTTGGCGACGAGATCAGCTGTCGCAGTCTCTTCGTAACGCAGTTCAGGGTGAGCATGGATCGTTCGTCGAAGACTCTGAATTTCTCCGTGAGCAGCTTGAATTTCGGGGATCAGTTTCATAATAGTAGAGTGCCGATGCGCTTTAGCTTTTGACTTGCAAGGAATCGCTCGGGCAAGTTGCGCCCGGACGCAGTGCTAACGATTCTACGCCGAAGCCTTTTTGGCGGCAGCATGCAGGCAAGCGCCGACGGACGTAATAAAATCCGGCGTTACGCCACACTTCCCGTCCCCTGAATGGTTACCCCATGAACGCTCCGACTGAATTCGCTCGCGCAGTTTGCCCACACGACTGCCCCGACACCTGCGCGATGCGTGTAACGGTTGAGGCTGGTCGGGCGATCAAAGTGGTCGGCGACCCAGACCACCCACCAACCCAAGGCGCGTTGTGTACCAAAGTCAGTCGGTATGCAGAGCGAGTTCACCACCCGCACCGTCTGACAACGCCGATGAAGCGCATTGGCCGCAAAGGCGAGGGGCATTTCGAACCCATCAGCTGGAGCGAGGCGTTTGAACTGGGCGCGAAGCATCTGTCGGAGATAGCGCAGCGGGCGCCCGAGGCGATCCTGCCATACAGCTACGCCGGCACCATGGGCCTGGTGCAAGGCGACAGCATTGCTCAACGTTTCTTTCATAAGCTCGGCGCATCTCAGCTGGATCGGACGATCTGCGCAGCGGCCGGTGCCGCGGGCTTGAAATATACGTACGGCGCGGGCATCGGCATGCTCACGGAGTTTTTCGACGAAAGCGAGGTTATCCTGATCTGGGGCTCGAATCCGATTGCGTCGAACCTGCACTTCTGGACACGTGCGCAGCAGGCCAAGCGCCACGGAGCCCGACTCATTGCGATCGACCCGTATCGCTCGCTGACCGCCGAGAAGTGCCATCAACACATTGCGCTGAAACCCGGGACCGACGGCGCACTCGCCCTCGGCATGATGAACGTGCTGATCTCCGAAGATCTGCTCGATCACGCTTACATCGCGGCGCACACACTGGGTTTTGATGAGCTGAAAGCGCGGGCGCTCCAGTATTCGCCGTCCCGCGTCGCCGAGATTTGCGGCATTGACGAGCAGGTTATCGTCGACCTGGCGTGCCTTTACGGCAGCACGAAAAAGGCTGCGATTCGCCTGAACTATGGTCTGCAAAGAGTGCGGGGTGGCGGCAACGCCGTGCGCGCCATTGCGTGCCTGCCGTCGCTGACCGGCGCGTGGCGCGAGCGGGCCGGCGGCGCCTTGTTGTCGTCGTCCGGGTGGGCGCCGGTCGACACGCATGCATTGCAGCGTCCGGACCTGATGCCCGGCTGGCCGACCAGGCCCAGCCGCGTCATCAATATGAACGCAATCGGCGACGCGTTGCTGCATCCGGGCGACGCGACATTCGGCCCGAAGATCGAGGCGATCGTCGTCTATAACTCGAATCCTGTTGCCGTTGCACCTGATTCAGAGCGCGTTGCAGCGGGGTTCGCACGCGAAGACCTGTTCACGATCGTGCTCGAGCACTTCCAGACCGACACCGCCGACTATGCGGATTTGCTCCTGCCGGCCACCACGCAACTGGAGCACCTCGACGTGCACAAGTCGTACGGCCACACGCACGTCATGGTGAACTTGCCGGCAATTCCTCCTGTAGGCGACGCACGTCCCAATACTGAAATCTTTCGCGGCCTCGCCCGTCAGATGGGGCTGGATGAGCCGTCGCTGTTCGAAAGCGACGAAACCGTTGCGCGCAGCGCCTTGCGTTGGCAAGACAAGACGCTCGAAGGCGTCGATTGGGAATCGCTCAAACGGGTCGGTTGGGCAAAGCTGAACCTTCCCGATGCGCCTTTTGCCGAAGGCGGCTTTCGCACGCCCTCGGGCAAGTGCGAGTTCTACAGTGAACGGCTCGCGCAGCAGGGGCTCGATCCGCTTCCGGATTACGTGCCGCCGTATGAATCCGCGGAGTCGGCGCCCGAACTCGCCGCTCGCTACCCGCTTGCAATGATCTCGCCGCCCGCGCGCAACTTCCTGAACAGCACCTTCGTCAACGTTGAAAGCCTGCGGTCTACCGAAGGTGAGCCACATCTCGACATTCACCCGTCAGATGCGGGATCGCGGGATATCGTCGACGGTGACCAGGTGCGTATCTTCAACGACCGCGGCTCAATGCAGGCGCGCGCCCGTGTCACCGACCGGGCGCGTCAAGGCCTCGTGGTCGGCCTGTCGATCTGGTGGAAGAAACTGGCGCCCGATGGCCGCAATGCAAATCAGGTCACGAGCCAGGCGCTGACCGATCTCGGTGGATCCGCAACCTTCTACGACTGTCTGGTCCAGGTCGAGCGCGTCTGACGATCTTCTTCCACACAGCCAAGCCGCGCCGCCGAAGCCTCAGAAGGTTCGAGGCAGCAGTCTAACCACGCCGTCACTCGCCATTACCGCAGGGGTGCCCATGCTACGATGCGTTTTTAGCACGACCATTCGAAAATAAAGAAGGAGACGCTGCATGGATAAAATCTGGCTGAAATCTTACCCGCCCGGCGTTCCCGCAGAGATCGACCCAACCCGCTATTCGTCCGTTGCGGAACTGCTCGAAGAGGCGTTTCGCGAGCACCGCAACAAACCTGCGTTTGTCTGCATGGGAAAAGAGATCAGCTACGGCGAGCTGGACGCGCTTTCGCGCAAGCTGGCCGCCTGGTTTCAGTCGAAGGGTCTTGCGCGCGGCGCTCGCGTCGCGATCATGATGCCGAACGTGCTCCAGTATCCGGTGGCGATCGCAGCCATCTTGCGCGCGGGTTACGTGGTCGTGAACGTTAATCCGCTCTATACGCCGCGTGAGCTCGAGCATCAGTTGAAGGATAGCGGCGCGGAAGCCATCGTTCTGCTCGAAAACTTCGCGGTGACTTTGCAGGCAGTTGTGCGTAATACCGCGGTGAAGCATATCGTGGTCGCGGCAATGGGCGATCTGATGGGCGTGAAAGGCGCGGTTGTGAACTTCGTCGTGCGTCAGGTGAAGAAAATGGTACCGGCCTGGAGCTTGCCGGGCCACGTCAAATTCAACACTGCAATTGCGGAAGGCGAACGGCAGACTTTCAAGCCGGTTCAGCAAGGCCCGGACGACGTCGCGTTCCTGCAGTACACCGGCGGCACCACAGGCGTGGCCAAGGGCGCGACACTGCTGCACCGGAATCTGATTGCCAACGTGCTGCAATCGGAAATCTGGCTCAACCCGGTTCGCACGGATCGTACGGACATCGAGCAGTTCATCACCGTTGTCGCGCTGCCGCTTTATCACGTCTTCGCGCTGACAGTGTGTGGGCTGCTGACCATTCGAACGGGCGGTTTGGGCGTTCTGATCCCGAACCCGCGCGATATCCCCGGGATGATCAAAGCCTTGCAAGGCTATGCGATCACGACGATCCCAGCGGTCAACACGCTTTACAACGCGCTGTTGAACAACCCGGACTTCCATAAGCTCGACTTTTCCAAACTGATCGCGGCCAACGGTGGTGGAATGGCGGTTCAGGAAGCGGTCGCCAAACGGTGGTTTGAAAACACGCATACGCCCATTATCGAGGGCTATGGTTTGTCGGAGACGTCGCCGTGTGTGACTTGCAACCCGGTGACGGTAACGGAATATAGCGGCACGATCGGTTTGCCGCTGCCGTCGACCGAAGTCTCGATTCGGGACGACGAGGGCAACGAGGTCCCACTTGGGCAGCCCGGCGAAATTTGCATTCGCGGCCCGCAGGTCATGGCCGGCTATTGGAACCGGCCAGACGAAACAGCCAAGGTCATGACGTCGGACGGCTTCTTCAGATCGGGCGATGTCGGCTTCATGAACGAGCAGGGCTTTGTGAAGATCGTCGACCGCAAGAAGGACATGATTCTGGTTTCGGGCTTCAACGTTTATCCGAACGAGATCGAGGACGTAGTGGCCAGGCTGCCCGGCGTGTTCGAGGTGGCCGCGGTCGGCGTGCCCGATCAGCATTCAGGTGAGGCCGTTAAGTTGTTCGTCGTCAGGAAGGATGACGCGCTCACCGACGCGGATATTTTCGCGTACTGCAAGCAGCAGCTAACTGGCTACAAGCGGCCGAAGATCGTCGAATTCCGCACCGAGCTACCGAAGAGCAATGTCGGCAAGATCTTGCGCCGCGAGCTACGCGACGGGCGTGCATGAACGTGAGGCACTAATGTAGATCGGGGCTCTCAATGAGTTCCGGTAGCAAGACCAGAAAGCCTGACAGACGAACAGTCTGCCGGGCTTTTTGTTTGTGCTGTCGCAAACGCAAAGCCGGCAAGCATCGCGGCTCGCCGGACCCATAAAAAAAGGCGCCCGA
Source organism: Paraburkholderia caledonica (assembly GCF_000383275.1). Classification (NCBI taxonomy): domain Bacteria; kingdom Pseudomonadati; phylum Pseudomonadota; class Betaproteobacteria; order Burkholderiales; family Burkholderiaceae; genus Paraburkholderia; species Paraburkholderia caledonica. The sequence continues at coordinate 5,894 of NZ_KB911052.1, forward strand.
AGGCGCCTTTAAGGCAAAACTGCGTATTTACGACTTATTAGAACTTGTGGCGGATACCGACGCGAGCCGCGAGTTGGTTCTGGTTCGACGAGCCCGACAGACCGTTGATGCCAGCATGTGCTTCGGTCACACCAGTACCTGCTGCATTCAGTACTTCACCCGACGCGTGTTGGTACACACCAATCACGTACACGTCTGTACGCTTGGACAGGAAGTAGTCCACGCCGACCGCGCCTTGGTGGTACTGGGCACGCGATGCACCTTCGATGCTCGCGCCGCGCGTGTAGTCATATGCCGCGCCGACCAGCAGCGCCGGGGTCAACTGATACTTGAAGTTGATTTCCGCGTTGTTGAACGTAGCCGATTGACCTCTGACATTCGGCTGTGCGAACGCCGCGCCCAAGTTTGCGAAACGGATGTTCGAGTACGTCAGGCCAACCGTTGCGGCACCGAACGTGTATGCACCACCCGCACCGATTACCTGGTACGTGTTGGCAGACGTGTAGGCACCATAGACCGGCGAGGACACTGCGGTCGCCGGCGTAGCCGCCGTGCCACCGTTGTTGAACAGGCCGCCCGAAGCTGCCGGCGTACGTGCGTTCAAGTAACCGACGCCCAAGACCAGCGGACCGTTGTTGTAGCCAGCGCCCAACGACCAGATCTGGTTCGAAGTAAAGTTGCCCGCAACACCGCCGAAGCTGTACGTGCCGCCGAACTTCAGGCCGCCGTAATCCGCGCTGGTGTACTTGACCGTGTTGTTCGTACGGTATGCGTTGTTGAAGTTGTCGATGTCGCCCGGGTGAGCAGCGATGTAGCCGCCCCACTGGTCGCCGGCTTCCAGCGGACCAACGTAGTCGACGACGGAGTCGTACTGACGACCCAGCGTGACCGTGCCGAACTGGCTCGACAGACCGACGTATGCTTGACGACCGAACATCAGGCCGCCTTGACCCAGCCTGCCGTTGTTCACGTCAAAGCCGTTTTCCAACACGAACAGCGCCTTCAGACCGCCGCCCAGATCTTCCGTGCCGCGCAGGCCGAAACGCGAGCCTTGCATAACACCGCTGGACAGGTTGTACAGGTGCTTGCCACCCGAGTTGGTGTTGATGTTGAAGCCTTCGTCAATGATACCGTACAGGGTCACGCTGCTCTGAGCATGTGCGACGCCTGCGAATGCGCCCAGTGCTGCGAGAGCGAGAAGCGACTTTTTCATCGAATGATCTCCAAGGAATACGAATCTTTTGTACAAGGCGAATATTTATGTAGCGTTGAGGCCTTGCTTGTCCAACTTCGCGAGAAGTTGCACGTAATGTAACAAAACGGCTACATGGCACAAAGAAAAAGGAGGGCGTCTGGAAGGCTCCTGTTTCGTTTACGCAACATGATCTAAAATCCAAATTCTGATGTCTCCGAAGGCCAAATCCGGCCTCGCCGGAGACTGCGTTTTTCTCCGCAAAGGCTTGCTGCATGGGCAGCGCAGAGTGGGGAGCCGGTTGTGAAATCAGGGAGTGCCGAATGTTTCTGGACGAGTTGATTACTGAATTTGATCGGGGTTTACGCTCAATGACTGGCGTCTCGCGCATGAGTCGTCCGTTGCCGCTTCCGCAAGAATCGGCTGCACACGCTGAGGTGCCCGAACTGTCGCCGGCCGAGCGCGCCCACTCCGCAGGTCTCATGCGCGTGAACCACGTGGGCGAAGTCTGCGCACAGGCGCTCTACCAGGCGCAGAAGCTCGCGACGAGGTCGCCATCGCTGCGGACCGTGTTCGATCGGGCCGCAGTCGAAGAAGAAGATCACCTCGCGTGGACGGCCAAGCGTCTCGATGCACTGGACTCGCGCCCGAGTCTGCTGAATCCGGTCTGGTATGCAGGCGCCCTCGCTATCGGCCTTGCAGCCGGACGGCTAGGCGACCGCGTCAGTCTCGGCTTCATGGCGGAGACGGAGCGTCAGGTCGAACAGCATCTGGATAGCCACATGGACCGTTTGCCTGCCGCCGACCGTGAGTCGCGCGCCATTGTCGACCAGATGCGGGCCGACGAGGCCGAGCACGGCAAGGCCGCCATGGACGCTGGCGGCATCGAGCTGCCATTCCCGGCGCGCGCGTTGATGCGTGCAATGTCCAAAGTGATGACCCGTACCGCCTACTACATATAAGAGACAGCAGACGTCGGTTTTCTCCCCGCAACCGCCTCAAATTACCGTAAGTGGGACGACGCTCAAGGCGTCGTCCGTGCTCGATCCCCGAATCCCCGCCTCACACCTTCCAGCCGCCTGCCGCGATCGCTTACAGTCCGCGCCTTTCCCTCGTACTTTTCACGTATCACCTTCAGAAGCCGCAGTAGCTCTTTCTTTTATAACGATTTTCCGTTTTATGTCTGACATGAACGAGTCGCGCTAAGTCCTTGTTCTAACAAACAAATTTCGCTGAAAAACCGTCTGTCTCCCTTGACCCCCGTTTAGCGTTCCTCTAAAGTGGGAGACAGTGTGAGAAAGTGTATTTTTGTGTGATCTGACACGCGGTTTCGGGTAGATTTTTACGAATCGGGCAGCCGGCGCAAAAGCGCCGGTCAAGAGGGAGAGCTAAGTGTTCCAAGGGGCGTCGGCGCTGACTCTCGATGCGAAAGGACGGATGTCAATTCCGTCCCGCTATCGGGATGCGCTGCAAACACAGGCAGAGGGCCGGGTGACGATCACCAAGCACCCGGACGGCTGCCTGTTGCTCTTTCCGCGCCCGGAATGGGAAATCTTCCGCGACAAAGTCGACAAGCTGCCCATGAACGCCGCCTGGTGGAAGCGCATCTTTCTCGGCAACGCAATGGACGTGGACATGGACGGCGCGGGCCGCGTGCTCGTGTCGCCGGAATTGCGCGCGGCCGGCACGCTGGAAAAAGAAGTGACGCTGCTCGGCATGGGCCGCCACTTCGAGTTGTGGGACGCACAAATTTACGCCGCGAAGGAACAGGCGGCGATCGCCGAGGGCATGCCCGAAGCGTTAAAGAATTTCACGTTCTGATCGCGGCATACATATATGGCATCTGCGATGAGAAACGAATTGCAGCATCGCACGGTGCTGCTGGAAGAAGCGGTCAACGCGCTGGTCACCCGCGCGGACGGCGTTTATGTGGACGGCACGTTTGGGCGTGGCGGTCACAGCCGGCTGGTGCTGGAAAAGCTGAGCGAGTCGGGGCGTCTGATCGCTTTCGACAAAGACCCGCTCGCGATCGCCACGGCGCAGCAGATCGCCGATCCGCGCTTTGGCATCGTGCATGAGAGTTTTGCTTCACTGCGCACCGCGATTGCGGAGCGCGGGATTGAACGGGTGTCGGGCGTTTTGCTGGATCTGGGCGTGTCGTCGCCGCAAGTCGACGACCCGGAGCGGGGTTTCAGTTTCCGCGCCGACGGCCCGCTCGACATGCGGATGGACCCGACGCGCGGCGAATCTGCCGCTGAATGGCTGGCGCGGGCCACGGTGCAGGAACTGACGGAGGTGATACGAGATTATGGGGAAGAACGGTTTGCTTTTCAGATTGCAAAGGCGCTTGTTGCTCGCCGGGCAGAGTCCGACCGTCTTGGGCCTCTCGTCAGCACGGGCGAGCTTGCCCAAATCGTGGCTAACGTCGTCAAAACCCGTGAGAAGGGCAAGGATCCGGCAACCCGCACCTTTCAGGCTATACGGATTCACATCAATCAAGAGCTTGCGGAGCTGCAAGTCGTTTTAGAAGCAGCGTTAGCGCTGTTGGAGCAAGGGGGGCGGCTGGTGGTCATCAGCTTTCATTCGCTCGAGGACCGGATCGTCAAGCGATTCATGCAGGCGCACGCAAGTACGCCTACGGTGGATCGTCGCCTGCCGATTCGCGCCGTCGACCTGCCGAGTCCCCCGCTCAAAATCATCGGCCGTGTGTTTGCAAGCGACGCTGAAGTCGCCGCCAACCCGCGCGCCCGTTCTGCCGTGATGCGCGTGGCGGAGCGAATCGCACCATGAATCGTCTCAACATTTTCCTGCTGATGATCGTGATGGGCTGTGCCTTGTCTGTCGTCAACGCAACCAATCAGCAGCGCCAGATCTTCATCCAGTTGCAGCGCGCGCAATCTCAGGAGCGTCAGCTGCAACAGGACTATTCGCAACTTCAATATCAGCAGAGCGCGCTGTCGAAAACGTCGCGCATCGAGCAGATCGCCACCGCGTCGCTAAAAATGCAATCGGTCACGACCGGCCGCACGCAATATCTGACGCTCGATCCGGGCTCGGCGAAGGCTGAAGACGCGCCGATCCCGACGTCCGGTCCGGCGTCCGCGCCTGCAACGAGCCGCAGCGGAGGCGTGCGATGAAAAAATCGTCGGCTCGCAAGAGCGTCGCCTTCTCGGCGAACCCGATTTTGTCGGTGCGCTTGCCTATGTGGCGCTCCAAGCTCGTCGTGTTCCTGCTTTTCATGGCGTTCGTCGCGCTGACGGCGCGCGCCTTCTGGATTCAGGGCCCCGGCAACGCGTTCTATCTGAAGCAGGGCGAAATCCGTTATCAGCGCCGGCTGGAATTGCCCGCCACGCGCGGCAAGATTCTCGACCGCAACGGTCTCGTGCTGGCCACGAGCCTGCCGGTGCGCGCGATCTGGGCAATTCCGGAATCGGTGCCGGACGATCTCGGGGCGGAAAAGCTGGGCGCGCTCGGCAAGCTGCTCGGCATGACCGATAAGGAATTGCGCAGGAAGCTCTCGGAAGACAAGAACTTTGTGTACGTCAAACGTCAGGTGCCGGTCGACATCGCCGAGAAGGTGAAGGCGCTGGACATCCCCGGCATTTACGCGCGCGACGAGTACAAGCGTTTCTATCCGGAAGGCGAGATCACCGCTCACCTGATCGGCTTCACCAACGTCGAAGACGAAGGCCAGGAAGGCGTCGAACTCGGCGATCAGAAGCTGCTGGCGGGCATGTCGGGCAGCCGCCGCGTGATCAAGGACCGCATGGGCCACATCATCGAGGACGTGGACGAGCAGGTCGTACCGCACAACGGCCAGGACGTAGATCTGTCGATCGACAGCAAGATCCAGTACATCGCGTACACGAATCTGAAAGCGGCCGTCGAAAAATTCAAGGCGAAGGCCGGCGCGGCAATGGTGATCGACGTGCGGACCGGCGAAGTGCTGGCGCTCGTCAATTACCCGACCTACAACCCGAACGACCGGTCGCACATGACCGGCGACCAGTTGCGCAATCGCATCCTGACCGATACGTTCGAGCCGGGCTCGATCATGAAACCGTTCACGGTGTCGCTCGCGCTAGATCTGCACCGCGTCTCGCCGACTACACTGGTTGATACAGGCGGCGGCCGCTTCGTGCTTGACGGTGCGCCGATTACCGACGACAGCGCGTTCGGTGTCCTGACCGTCGGCGGCGTGATCCAGAAGTCGAGCAACATTGGCGCGACGAAGATTGCGATGCAGCTCAAGCCCGAAGAGATGTGGAATATGTACACGAGCATCGGTCTCGGTCAGGCGCCGAAGGTCGGTTTCCCCGGCGCGGCGGCGGGGCGTCTGCGTCCGTGGAAAAGCTGGCGCCGTATCGAGCAGGCGACCATGTCGTACGGCTATGGTCTGTCGGTGTCGCTGTTCCAGTTGGGTCGCGCGTATTCGGCCATCGCACACGACGGTCAGATCATGCCGGTGTCGATTTTCCGCACGCCTGGCGACCAGCCGGCAACGGGGCCGCAGATCTTCTCGCCGACCACCGCCCGCGAAGTGCGCGCGATGCTCGAAACGGTCGTCTCGCCGGGCGGCACGTCGCCGGATGCAGCGGTGCCGGGTTATCGCGTCGGCGGCAAGAGCGGTACGGCGTATAAGCACGGTCCGCATGGTTACGACCACTCGAAATATCGCGCGTCGTTTGTCGGCATGGCGCCCATGCCGAACCCGCGTATCGTCGTCGCGGTGTCGGTCGACGAGCCGACCGCGGGTAGCCACTTCGGTGGTCAGGTGTCCGGCCCCGTGTTCTCGGGCATCGTCGGCGATACGCTGCGTTCGCTGAATGTGCCGCCGCAAATGCCGGTCAAGCAGATGGTGGTATCGGACGATTCCGCATCTGCCGCGCCGTCTGCAACGCCAGCGCAGTCGGCTGCGAAAAAGATCTCGACCAGCGCCGGCGCAAAGAAGATGACGATTTCCGCGAACGCGAAGAGCCATCCGGGAGTCGTTCGATGAGCGCGCTGCGCAACAATCATCCGGCGCATCGGGAGATCGCCGAAGCGCTGAGCTGGCTGCGCGCACGCGTGCAGCCAGACGCGCATCTGCACGCCGACACGCGTTCGCTCGCCGCCGGCGACGCATTCTTCGCCTACGCAGTGGATGGCGCGGACAACCGTCCGTTCATCGACAGTGCAATTGAACGCGGTGCTGCCGCCGTGCTCGTTCAGGCCGAAGGATTCAACGGCGCGATCGATGCATCTACGACGCTTGCGGTACCGGCGTTGAACGACCTCGCCGGTTCAATCGCGAGTGCCTGGTACAACGATCCGAGCGACAGCATGCTGACGGTCGGCGTGACGGGCACGAACGGCAAGACTTCGTGCAGTCAGTGGATTTCGGCGGCGCTCACCGCGCTCGGCACACGTTGCGCGATCATCGGCACGCTTGGCACCGGTTTGCCGGGACAACTGGTGCACACCGGCTTCACGACACCCGACGCGCCGCAATTGCAGCGCAGTCTTGCGCAACTGCGCGACGCCGGCGCGCGCGCAGTCGCAATGGAAGTGTCGTCGCATGCGCTGCATCAAGGGCGCGTGAACGGCACGGCGTTCGACATCGCCGTGTTCACGAATCTCACGCAAGACCACCTCGACTATCACCGCACTTTCGAAGCGTATGAAGCGGCGAAGGCGCGCCTTTTCGCGTGGCCTGAACTGCGTGCGGCGGTGATCAATCACGACGACGCGGCCGGCCGCCGTCTGCTTGCCAGCACTCGAGGTCACGCGCGCACCATCGCTTACGGCCTCGACTCCGCGCAGAACGACGCTTCGCAAAGTGCAGGGCAAAGCGCGCCGCAAGCGGACGCGTGGTTGCTCGCGTCGAACGTGCGCGCCACCGCAACCGGCACCGCGTTCCATCTGAACACGTCCGACTGGGGCAAGGCCGACGTCGAAGTACAAACGCTCGGCGCGTTCAACGTGAGCAATCTGCTCGGCGTGCTCGGCGCATTGCTTGCCGCCGACGTGCCGTTCGACGCCGCGCTTGCCCAACTGGCGAAGCTCGAATCGGTGAACGGCCGCATGGAACGCCTCGGCGGCCGCTTGCAGAACGACGAGCCGCTCGTCGTGATCGACTACGCGCACACGCCAGACGCGCTTGAAAAAACGCTGGAAGCGCTACGCCCGATGGCAACCGCGCGCGGCGGCGAACTGATTTGCATGTTCGGCTGCGGCGGCGACCGCGACGCGACCAAGCGTCCGCTGATGGGCGCAATCGCCGAGAAGATCGCGGACGGCGTCGTGGTTACGAGCGACAACCCGCGCAGCGAAGATCCGCAATCGATCATCGAGCAGATCGTAGCGGGAATGAAAGACTCGTCGAAAGCGCGCCGCATCGAAGACCGCGCGAGCGCGATCCTTCAGGCGATCCGCAGCGCCGCGCGGGAAGACGTCATCGTGCTGGCTGGAAAAGGGCACGAAGCCACACAGGAAATCATGGGCAAGAAGCGCGCTTTCTCCGATCAGGACCACGCCCGTCTCGCGCTCGCCGCGCGGGCGACGCAGGCACGCGGAGGTGGCGAATGAGCGGGCAAGGAAATGCAATGTTCTCGCTGCGTGAAGCCGCGGCGCTGATTCCCGGCGCGACCGTGATCGGCGACGACAGCGTCACCTTCGAACGCGTGTCGACCGATAGCCGCAGCGCGGGTCCGAGCGATCTCTTCGTCGCGATCAAGGGCGAGCGTTTCGACGCGCACGACTTTCTCGGCGACGTTGCAGCGCGCAACGTGACGGCGGCGCTCGTTTCGCGCACGCCGCAAGACTGGAGCGTGCCGGCGCTGCGCGTGACCGATACGCGCGTCGGTTTGGGCGCGCTGGCTCGCGGCTGGCGTCGCAAGTTCGGCATGCCGCTCGTCGCCGTGACGGGCAGCAATGGCAAGACCACGGTCAAAGAAATGATCGCGTCGATCTTCGCTGCCGCCGTCGGAGCGGATGCGCGGCTCGCTACCGCCGGCAACTTCAACAACGATATTGGCCTGCCGCTCACGCTGTTCCGTCTGAATGCGGCGCATCGGCTGGCCGTGGTCGAACTCGGCATGAATCATCCCGGCGAAACGTCGTTGCTCGCGAAGATCGCCGAGCCGACGGTTGCGGTCGTGAACAACGCGCAGCGCGAGCATCAGGAGTTCATGGCGACCGTCGAAGCGGTCGCGCTCGAGCATGCGAGCGTGATTCATGCGCTGAATCCGGATGGCGTCGCCGTGTTCCCGGCGGACGACGCTTTCGCCAGCATCTGGCGCGTGGCCGCCACCGGCAACCGGATCGTCGACTTCGCGCTGAACAGCGACGAACGCACGACCGAAGCCGCCGTCACCGGCAGGTTCGACGGCAAGCTGCTCAGCGTCGACACACCGCAAGGCCATGTCGAAATCACGCTGCAAGTGCTCGGCAATCACAACGCGCACAACGCATTGGCCGCGACATCGGCCGCCCTCGCCGCGGGCGTTTCGCTCGATGCGATCAAGCGCGGCCTCGAATCGTTCGGCGCGGTGAAAGGCCGCTTGCAGGTCAAGCATGCCGCGCTCGGCACGCTAGCCGGTGCAACGGTGATCGACGACACGTACAACGCGAATCCCGATTCGATGCGCGCCGCGATCGACGTCCTCGCGTCGCACGCTTCGCCGCGGGTGCTCGTGATGGGCGACATGGGCGAAGTCGGCGACAACGGTCCCGAGTTCCACCGCGAAATCGGCGCATACGCGAAGGAACGCGGTATCGACGCGCTGTACGCAATGGGCGACGCCTCGCGCGACGCCTGCACCGCGTATGGCGCGGGCGCGCATCACGTGGCCGACATCGGCACGCTGGTCGCGCAATTGCAGCAGGCCGGCTTCGGCGCCGCTGCAACGCTTCTCGTGAAAGGCTCGCGCTTCATGCAGATGGAGCGCGTGGTGGACGCCGTTACGAGTCCACAACCCAACGCAGCGGGCAGTACGCCCGCCGCACACTGAAATAGAAGGACCGAAGCATGCTACTGGCGCTGGCGCAATGGCTGCAGAATGACGCAAGCTTCTTGCGCGTGTTCAGTTATCTCACTTTCCGCGCGGTGATGGCGACCATCACCGCGCTGCTGATCGGGCTCGTCTGCGGCCCGGCGGTGATTCGCAAGCTGACCGCCATGAAGGTCGGTCAGGCTGTTCGTAAAGACGGTCCGCAAACGCACCTCGTGAAATCCGGCACGCCGACCATGGGCGGTGTGCTGATTCTGCTCGGCATCGCCGTGGCCACGCTGTTGTGGGCGGACCTGACCAATCGGTTCATCTGGATCGTGATTCTCGTTACGTTCGGCTTCGGCGTGATCGGTTGGGTCGACGATTACCGCAAGGTCGTCTACAAGGACCCGCGCGGCATGTCGTCGCGCGAAAAGTATTTCTGGCAGTCGGTGATCGGTCTGTTCGCCGCGGTGTACCTCGCGTTCAGCGTGTCGGAGGCGAGCAACGTGCGCGTGTTCGACCTGTTCATGGCGTGGGTGCGCAGCGGCTTGTCGATGGGCTTGCCCGCGCGTGCCGACCTGATGTTGCCGTTCGTCAAATCGATCAGCTATCCGCTCGGCGTGTGGGGCTTCATCGTGCTGACGTATCTGGTCATCGTCGGCGCGAGCAATGCGGTCAATCTCACTGATGGTCTCGACGGCCTCGTGATCATGCCGGTAGTGCTGGTCGGCGCATCGCTCGGCGTGTTCGCTTACGTGATGGGCAGCTCGGTCTACTCGAAATACCTGTTGTTTCCGCATATCGCCGGCGCGGGCGAATTACTGATTTTCTGCTCGGCAATGGGCGGCGCGGGGCTCGCGTTTCTCTGGTTCAACACGCATCCGGCGCAAATGTTCATGGGCGATGTCGGCGCGCTCGCGCTCGGCGGCGCGCTCGGCACGGTCGCGGTAATCGTGCGCCAGGAAATCGTGCTTTTCATCATGGGCGGCATTTTCGTCGCGGAAACGCTTTCCGTGATGTTGCAGGTGGCGTGGTTCAAATTCACCAAGCGGCGTTTCGGCGAAGGCCGGCGTCTCTTCAAGATGGCGCCGCTGCATCACCACTTCGAATTGTCGGGTTGGAAGGAGACGCAAGTGGTCGTGCGCTTCTGGATCATCACGTTGATGTTGTGTCTGTTCGGATTGTCCACGCTCAAGTTGCGTTAAGCAGGTATTAGGGGAAGCAGGCGATGTTCGGCGAGAAGTTTCGGGATCGGCAAAAGCCGATGGTGCTCGTGCTGGGACTGGGTGAATCCGGTCTCGCGATGGCGCGCTGGTGCGCGCGGCACGGCTGTCGGCTGCGTGTGGCCGATACGCGCGAAGTACCGCCGAATCTGTCCGCACTGGAAGCGCATGGCGTGGACGCTGCTTTTGTCGGCGGCCCGTTTTCGCCTGTGTTGCTCGAAGGCGTGGAGCTCGTTGCGATCAGCCCGGGTTTGTCGCCGCTCGCCGCCGACCTGCTGCCGCTGATCACCGCGGCCCGCGAGCAGGGCATCCCCGTGTGGGGCGAGCTCGAACTGTTCTCCCAAGCGCTGAAAACGCTCGGCGAGAGCGGCTACGCACCGAAAGTCATCGCGATCACCGGCACCAACGGCAAGACCACGACTACCAGCCTGACGGGCCTGCTGTGCGAACGTGCGGGCAAGAAGGTCGCGGTGGCGGGCAACATCAGCCCCGCGCTGCTCGACAAACTGAGCGAAGCGATCGACAACACCGCGCTGCCCGACGTGTGGGTGCTCGAACTGTCGAGCTTCCAGCTTGAAACAGCGCATACGTTCGAGCCGGACGCCGCGGCAATTCTCAACATCACGCAGGATCACCTCGACTGGCATGGCGGCCTCGACGCGTACGCCGCCGCGAAGGGCCGGATCTTCGGTACACAAACGGTGCGCGTGCTTAATCGCGACGACGCGCGCGTGATGGCGCTCGCGCCTTCCGACGCTAGCGACATCGAAGTCGTGACCTTCGGCGTAACCGAACCGAAGAGCGACGGCGACTACGGTCTGTTGCGCGACAACGGCATGATCTGGCTCGTCGAAGCACACGATCTCGACGCGAGCGACGAACCCGCACCGAAGCGTCGTCGCAAGAACGAAGCGGTTACGCCGCCGAACATTGCGCTGAAGCGCCTGATGCCGGCGGACGCCTTGCGCATTCGCGGCCTGCATAACGCGGCCAACGCGCTTGCCGCCTATGCGCTCGCGCGCGCCATCGGCCTGCCGGGCGCGCGTCTTTTGCATGGCTTGCGCGAGTATCACGGCGAGCCGCATCGCGTGGAACTGATTGCATCGATCGACGGCATTGATTATGTCGACGACAGCAAAGGCACTAACGTGGGCGCGACGGTTGCCGCACTCGACGGTCTCGCGCAGCGCGTCGTGCTGATTGCAGGCGGCGACGGCAAGGGCCAGGACTTCGAGCCGCTTGCCGCGCCGGTCATGCGCTGGTGCCGCGCAGTAATGCTGATTGGCCGTGACGCGCCGCAGATTCGCGCGGCGCTCGAAGAGACCGGCATCGCGATGACTGACCACGCCACGCTCGAAGAAGCGACGCGTGCGGCAACGGCGCTCGCGCAACCGGGCGACGCCATCCTGTTGTCACCGGCTTGCGCGAGCTTCGACATGTTCAAGGGTTATGCGCATCGTGCGGCGGTGTTCCGCAGCACGGTAGAAGAAATCGCGGCCGAACGGGGGACGATGATATGAGCTGGTCCGAACGATTCGGTTCACGCGCCGCCGCCAATGGCGACCCGGCAAGCGCCACGCGCGCTGCCGGCCGCACGGGCGGCAGCGGTCTCGCGAGCGCCGTCAACGGTGTGCGGCCGTTGCGCTCGCGCATGCTCGACTACGATCATTCGCTGCTGTGGGTGGTCGTCGCGCTGCTCGGGCTTGGCGTGGTGATGGTGTACTCCGCGTCGATCGCAATGCCCGACTCGCCGAAGTACGCGTCGTACCGCGATTACGCGTTCCTGGTGCGTCAGATCATTTTCGTGGTCATGGGCGCGGTGGTCGGCGTCGTGGCGTTCCGCGTTCCGATTTCGACGTGGGACAAATACGCGCCAAAGCTATTCCTGATTTCGCTCGTCGCCCTGGTGATCGTGCTGATTCCGCACGTCGGCAAAGGCGTGAACGGCGCGCGCCGCTGGATTCCGCTCGGCATCACGAACATGCAGCCGTCCGAAATCATGAAGCTCGCGGTGACGATCTACGCGGCGAACTACACGGTACGCAAGCAGGAATATATGCACAGCTTCGCCAAAGGCTTTCTGCCGATGGCAATGGCGGTGGGTTTCGTCGGCGCGTTGCTGCTACTCGAGCCGGACATGGGCGCATTCATGGTGATCGCGGCGATCGCGATGGGCCTGTTGTTCCTCGGCGGCGTGAACGGCAAGCTGTTCGGTGGGCTGGTCGCGACCGCGGTCGGCACGTTCAGTTTGCTGGTGTGGGCATCGCCGTGGCGGCGCGAGCGGATCTTTGCTTACCTGGATCCGTGGGACGACCGTTACGCGCAGGGCAAAGCCTATCAATTGACGCACTCGCTGATCGCGTTCGGCCGCGGCGAGTGGTTCGGCGTAGGTCTCGGCGGCAGCGTCGAGAAGCTCAACTATCTGCCCGAAGCGCATACCGACTTCATTCTCGCGGTGATCGGCGAGGAACTCGGCTTCGTCGGCGTGCTCGTCGTGATCCTGATGTTTTACTGGATTGTGCGCCGCGCGTTCGAGATCGGCCGCCAGGCGCTCGCGCTCGACCGCACGTTCGCGGGCCTGGTCGCGAAGGGCGTCGGCATCTGGTTCGGCGCGCAGACGTTTATCAACATGGGCGTGAACCTCGGCTTGCTGCCGACTAAAGGTCTGACGTTGCCGCTCGTCAGCTATGGCGGTTCCGGCATCTTGCTGAACTGCGTCGCCGTCGCGGTGTTGATGCGCGTCGATTACGAAAACCGTGTGTTGATGCGTGGGGGGAAGGTATGACCCTCACGCAGCAACGCACGATTTCGGCGAAGGCTAACTTCGTGCGCAAGGCGCGCGAAGTTAAGCGAAGCGGCCGCAGCCACAACCGGTTTTCATTCATGTTGATGCGTGGAGGGAAGGTATGACCCCCATGCAGCAACGCACGCTGATGGTGATGGCCGGCGGCACCGGGGGACACGTGTTCCCCGGGCTCGCGGTCGCGCATCTGATGCAGGCGTGGGGCTGGAAAGTCGTATGGCTCGGCAACCCTGCCGGCATGGAAGCCACGCTCGTGCCGAAGCACGGCATTCCCATGGAATACGTGCGCTTTGGCGGACTGCGCGGCAAGGGCCTGAAGACCAAGTTGATGTTGCCGCTGAATCTGCTGCGCGCATGCACGCAGAGTCTGAGCGTGCTGCGTCGCGTGAAGCCGGATGTCGTGCTCGGCATGGGCGGTTACATCACGTTTCCGGCCGGACTGATGACCGCATTGAGCGGGCGTCCTCTCGTGCTGCATGAGCAGAATTCGATTGCAGGCCTCGCGAACAAGGTCCTGGCGAAGCTTGCCAGGCGCGTGCTGGTTGCGTTTCCGAATGCGTTGCCGCACGGCGAATGGACCGGTAATCCGATTCGTGCGGAACTTGCGCGCGCGATTGCGCCCAAAGCACGCTATGCAGAACGCAACGGTCCGCTGAACGTGCTGGTGGTCGGTGGCAGTCTCGGCGCTGCGGCGCTCAACGAAGTGGTGCCGCGCGCAGTCGCGCTGCTCGGTGCGAACGAACGGCCGCGCATCGTGCATCAGGCTGGCGCCAAGCATATCGACGCGCTGCGCGAGAACTACGCGGCGGCTGGCTTGCAAGCGGGCGCGGACGTGCAACTCGTGCCGTTCATCGACGACATGACGAGCGCCTATGCGAAAGCCGATCTCGTGATTTGCCGCTCGGGCGCAATGACGGTGTCCGAAATTTCAGCAGTAGGTGTGGCCGCGTTGTTCGTGCCGTTCCCGTATGCGGTGGACGATCATCAGACCACTAATGCAGCGTTTCTCGCCGATAACGGCGCAGCGCTGGTCGTGCAGCAACGCGATCTGTCGGCGGAAAAACTCGCCGACTGGTTGCGCAGCCAGACGCGGGAAAGTCTCGCGGAGATGGCAGAGCGTTCGCGCTCGCTCGCGAAACCCGACGCCACGGAACAGGTCGCGAAGATTTGCGCGACTGTGGCGGGTTCGATTTCGGGCGCGAGCCCAGAAGGAAAGCAATGAAACACATCGTCAAACATATTCACTTTGTCGGCATCGGCGGTGTCGGCATGAGCGGCATCGCGGAGGTGCTGGTCAACCTCGGCTATCAGGTGAGCGGCTCGGATCTGTCGAGCAATGCGGTGACCGATCGACTCGCCGCGCTCGGCGCGCGCATTGCGATCGGTCATGCCGCGGAGAACATAGAAGGCGCTAACGCTGTGGTCGTCTCGACCGCCGTACGCAGCGACAACCCCGAAGTGCTGGCGGCGCGTCATCGCCGTATTCCGATCGTGCCGCGCGCGGTGATGCTCGCGGAACTGATGCGCCTGAAACAGGGCATTGCGATTGCCGGCACGCACGGCAAGACCACGACCACGTCGCTGGTGGCAAGCGTGCTCGCCGCGGGCGGGCTCGATCCGACCTTCGTGATTGGCGGCAGGCTGATCAGCGCGGGCGCGAATGCGCGCCTCGGCACCGGCGACTTCATCGTGGCGGAAGCGGACGAGTCGGACGCGTCGTTCCTGAATCTGTTTCCGGTGATCGAAGTCATTACGAACATTGACGCCGATCACATGGACACCTACGGCCACGACTTCGCGCGGCTCAAGCAGGCGTTCATCGAATTCACGCACCGTTTGCCGTTTTACGGCATCGCAGTACTGTGCGTCGACGATCCGAACGTGAAGGAAATTCTGCCGTTCGTGTCGAAGCCGATCATCCGCTACGGCTTCGCTCCGGATGCACAGGTGCGGGCGGTGAACGTTCAGGCACGCGACGGCAAGATGCATTTCACGGCAATGCGCGAAGACGCGCCGCCGATCGACATCGTGTTGAACCTGCCCGGCGAGCACAACGTGCAGAACGCGTTGGCCGCGATCGCCATCGCGACTGAACTCGAAGTGAAAGATGCCGACATTCAGCGGGCGCTGGCCGATTTCAACGGCGTGGGCCGGCGTTTTCAGCGCTATGGCGAAGTGCCCGTGGTCGGGGAAGGCAACACGTCGGGCGCCTACACGCTGGTCGACGACTACGGTCATCACCCTGTCGAAATGGCGGCAACGGTTGCGGCGGCGCGCGGTGCATTCCCGGGGCGGCGTCTGGTACTCGCATTCCAGCCTCACCGCTTCACGCGTACGCGCGACTGTTTCGAGGATTTCGTAAAGGTGCTGTCCACGGTGGACGCGCTCGTGCTGACCGAAGTCTATTCGGCGGGCGAAGCGCCGATCGTCGCGGCGGACGGCCGCGCGCTCGCGCGTGCGTTGCGCGTGGCGGGCAAGGTGGAGCCCGTGTTCGTCGATACGGTGGACGAAGTGCCGGACGCGCTTGCAGCACTCGTGCGCGACGGCGATGTAGTGATCACGATGGGCGCGGGTTCGATCGGCAGTGTGCCGGGTCGTCTCGCTCTCGAAACGAAGGTGTGAGATGAGCAGTATCCAGTCAGATCAACTCGCTAAACAATTCGGCAAAGTGGCCGTGCTGCTCGGTGGAAATTCCGCCGAGCGCGAGGTGTCGCTCAATTCCGGGCGCCTCGTGCTGCAAGGTCTGCGCGATGCCGGCGTCGACGCACATCCGTTCGATCCGGCCGAGCGTCCGCTTGCCGCGTTGAAGGAAGAAGGCTTCGTGCGCGCGTTCAATGCGCTGCACGGCGGCTATGGCGAAAACGGCCAGATTCAGGGCGCGCTCGACTTTTACGGCATCAAGTACACGGGCAGCGGCGTGCTTGGCTCGGCGCTCGGGCTCGATAAATTCCGCACCAAGCTCGTGTGGCAGCAACTCGGTATTCCGACGCCGCCGTTCGAAGCCGTACTGCGCGGCGACGACTACGAAGCGCGCGCGAAAGACATCGTCGCGAAGCTCGGATTGCCGCTTTTCGTGAAGCCGGCAAGCGAAGGCTCGAGCGTCGCGGTCATCAAGGTGAAAAGCGCCGACGCATTGCCGGCTGCGCTCGTCGAAGCCGTCAAGTACGACAAGATCGTGGTGGTCGAAAAGAGTATTGAAGGCGGCGGCGAATACACGGCGTGCATCGCGGGCGACTTGGATTTGCCGGTGATCCACATCGTGCCGGCCGGCGAGTTTTACGACTATCACGCGAAGTACATCGCGAACGACACGCAGTATCTGATTCCGTGCGGTCTGGCGGCAGACGACGAAGCGCGCCTGAAAGTGCTGGCGCGACGTGCGTTCGACGTGCTCGGCTGCACCGATTGGGGCCGCGCCGACTTCATGCTGGACGCCGACGGCAACCCGTATTTTCTGGAAGTGAACACGGCGCCCGGCATGACCGATCACTCGCTGCCGCCGAAAGCGGCGCGCGCGGTGGGCATCAGCTATCAGGAACTGGTTGTCGGCGTATTGGCGCTGACGCTCAAGGATTAACGGGCAGCACTAACCGAAGCACTAACCGGGGCAACCCGAAAGCAACACCATGTGGAACAACGTTCGCCAGCTCAATTTCGCCGCCAACGCATTGCATGCGTTGCTGGTGCTCGTGCTGCTGGCGGCGGGCGGTTACTGGCTGATCCAGCGCCCGAATTTCGCGCTGCGCGAAATCCAGATCGACGGCGATACCGAGCATATCAATTCGCCGACGGTGCGCGCAGGCGTGGTCGGGCGGCTGAAGGGCAACTTCTTCACGGTCGATCTCGACGTCGCGCGCCAGGCGTTCGAGCAGATGCCGTGGGTGCGTCACGCGAGCGTGCGGCGCGTCTGGCCGAATGCGCTCGCTGTCACGCTCGAAGAGTACAAACCGCTTGGCACGTGGGGCAGCGATCAACTGGTGAGCGTCGACGGCGATCTGTTCACCGCGAACCAGGGCGAGCTGGAGCAGGACCTGCCCGCGTTCGACGGCCCGGACGGTACGGCGAAAGAAGTGGTCGCGCGTTATCACGACTTTCAGAAGTGGTTCGCGCCGCTTGGCGCCACGCCCGAAGAAGTGACGTTGTCGCCGCGTTACGCGTGGACCGTCAAGCTGTCGAACGGCATGCAGGTGGAGTTGGGGCGCGAGCGCAATCAGGACACGCTGCTCGATCGGAGCAAGCGCCTAACCGCGGCCTGGAACGCGGTGACGCAACGTTGGGGAAAGGATATCGAGTATGCGGACTTGCGCTATCCGAACGGTTTCGCGATTCGTGCCGCTGGCATGCGCTTTATCAGCGAACCCGACAAGGGCAAGAAGTAAACGGACATCACACGCAATGAGCACGCTATGAGTAAAGACTATAAAGATCTGCTGGTCGCCCTCGACATCGGGACGTCGAAGGTGGTGGCCATCGTCGCCGAGCTGAAGGGCGAAGGTCACTACGAGGTGATCGGCCTCGGCCAGAGCGAATCGAAGGGGCTCAAGAAAGGCGTGGTGGTGAATATCGAAGCCACCGTGCAGTCCATTCAGCGCGCGCTCGAAGAAGCCGAGCTGATGGCCGACTGCAAGATCACGAACGTCTTCACCGGCATTGCCGGCAGCCATATCCGCAGCTTCAATTCGAGCGGCATGGTGGCGATCAAGGAAAAGGAAGTCACGCAGGCCGATGTGGCGCGCGTGATCGAAACGGCGAAGGCGATCAACATTCCGACTGACCAGCAGGTGCTGCATATCCTCACGCAGGAATTCATCATCGACGGTCAGGAAGATGTGCGCGAGCCGATCGGCATGAGCGGCATCCGGCTCGAAGTGAAGGTGCATATCGTCACGGGCGCGGTGAGCGCGGCGCAGAACATCGTGAAGTGCGTGCGCCGCTGCGGGCTCGAAGTGAACGATCTGATTCTGCAGCCGCTCGCGTCGTCGCTCGCAGTGCTGACGGAAGACGAAAAGGAACTGGGCGTGGTGCTGGTCGACATCGGCGGCGGCACGACGGACATTGCGATTTTCAGCGAAGGCGCGATCCGTCATACGGCGGTGATTCCGATCGCCGGCGACCAGATCACGAGCGACATCGCCATGGCTTTGCGCACGCCGACGCCGGATGCTGAAGACATCAAGGTCGACTACGGCATCGCCAAACAGGCGCTGGCCGATCCGGACGAAATGATCGAAGTGCCGGGTCTCGGCGAGCGCGGCCCGCGCACGCTGTCGCGCCAGGCGCTGGCGGCGGTCGTCGAGCCGCGTGTCGAAGAACTGTTTTCGCTCGTGCAGCAGGTGGTGCGCGAGTCGGGTTACGAGGAACTGCTGAGTTCCGGCGTGGTGCTGACCGGCGGCGCGTCGATGATGCTCGGCATGGTCGAACTGGGCGAAGACATTTTCCTGAAGCCCGTGCGTATCGGCGTGCCGGAATACGCGGGCGGTCTTGCCGACGTGGTGCGCAACCCGCGCTATTCGACGGCGATGGGCCTGCTTGTCGAAGGACGCTCGCAACGCATGCGCGGCCGCAAGGTGGCGGTGCAGTCGGGTTCGATGGGGCAAGTGTTCACGCGCATGAAGGACTGGTTCCTCGGCAACTTTTAAGAATTTGTTTTACCGAGCAGGTTTCAACGGGTTTTCGACAGTTTCAGAAATACGCGCTGGTGCCGGCGGCCGGCGCGCGACAGGGGGTTGCCCGATCTCTTGCCGAATAACGGCCGAGTGGCTGAATTTTTTATCTTGACGGAGGCAACATGGAATTCCAGATGCTGGAAACCGAAACGAACGGCACCATCATCAAGGTGGTCGGAGTAGGTGGCGCTGGCGGCAATGCCGTTCAGCACATGATCAACAAGGGCGTGCAAGGCGTCGACTTCATCGTGATGAACACGGACGCACAGGCTTTGTCGCGTTCGCGCGCCACCGCGGTGATCCAGTTGGGCAACACGGGTTTGGGCGCCGGCGCCAAGCCGGAGATGGGCCACGCCGCAGCGCAGGAAGCACGTGAGCGCATCGCCGACGCATTGCGCGGCGCGCACATGGTCTTCATCACGGCCGGCATGGGCGGCGGCACGGGCACGGGCGCAGCGCCGGTGGTCGCGCAGATCGCGAAGGAAATGGGGATCTTGACCGTAGGCGTGGTCAGCAAGCCGTTCGAATTCGAAGGCGGCAAGCGCATGCGTGTGGCAGAAGCCGGTTCGCAGCAACTGGAGGATCACGTCGACTCGCTGATCGTCGTTCTGAACGACAAGCTGTTCGAGGTGATGGGCGATGACGCCGAGATGGACAAGTGCTTCCAGTGCGCAGACGACGTTCTGAACAACGCAGTTGCCGGCATCGCGGAAATCATCAACGTCGACGGTCTGGTGAACGTCGACTTCGAAGACGTGAAGACGGTGATGGGCGAGCAGGGCAAGGCGATGATGGGCACGGCGACGGTTGCCGGCGTCGATCGCGCGCGTCTCGCTGCCGAGCAGGCTGTTGCCAGCCCGCTGCTGGAAGGTGTGGATCTGTCGGGCGCGCGTGGCGTGCTGGTGAACATCACGTCGAGCCGTTCGCTGCGTCTGTCTGAAACGCGCGAAGTGATGAACACCATCAAGAGCTATGCTGCAGAAGACGCGACCGTGATTTTCGGCGCGGTGTACGACGATGCAATGGGCGACGCGCTGCGCGTGACGGTCGTGGCAACGGGTCTCGGCCGTGCGGCGAAGAAGCAGCAATCGGCACCTATGACGCTGCTGCGCACCGGCACCGACAATCAGCCGATCAGCACGCAACACGCGGCCTACGCAACGCCGTCGCACGCGAGCACGGCCGACTACGGCGCGCTGGACACGCCGGCTGTGTGGCGCACGTCGCGCGACACCGCGGCTTCGCACGTGCAGGCGCTGCAGGAAAAGGGCGTCGACACGTACGACATTCCGGCATTCCTGCGTAAGCAGGCGGACTGAGCGCACGGGCAGGCTTTCGCTGCCGCGCCTGTTCCTGGGCGTTGGCGGACGAATGCACGAGCGTGGCGGGTGAACGGCAAACAAGCCGCGTATCGTCGGATTCGCGGCAAGGACAAGTGCCCTCTTCGGAAAACGAAGCGGTTTGGGCAACTGTCGCCGATTCACTGCGACACGATGACGTGCGAGAGACGCTTCGCATCGATGCAAAGGACTGAGCATGATTCAAGCTGGTGACAAGCTGCCCGACGCAACGCTCTTCGAGTATGTCGAAGACGAGCGCGCGGGCTGCACGATCGGGCCTAATAGCTTCGACGTGCGCGAGCAGACGGCGGGCAAGCGTGTGGTGATCTTCGGATTGCCTGGCGCGTTCACGCCGACCTGTTCTGCCAAGCACGTACCGGGTTATGTCGAATACGCCGAGCAGTTGCACGCGCTCGGCGTCGACGAAATCTGGTGTGTGTCCGTGAACGACGCGTTCGTGATGGGCGCGTGGGGACGCGATCTGCACGCCTCGGGCAAGGTGCGCATGATGGCGGATGGCAGTGCGGCTTTCACACGAGCGCTTGGTCTCGAGCAGGATTTGTCGGCGCGCGGCATGGGAATCCGTTCCCAGCGCTACGCGATGGTTGTCGACGACGGCGTGGTCAAGACGCTGAACGTCGAGGCTGCGGGCAAATTCGAAGTGAGCGATGCAAGGAGTATCCTCGCTACGTTGAGCTAGTTATGGCGGCGTCATCACGCTGACGCGGCACGCGGGAAACCGCGTTGTACCGCGGCAACAGTGAATGCGACGCTTTTGTGACAGGCCGTTACGCGGGCCGACGACCGGAAACGCCTCCGTTCCGGACGTCGGCCCGTCACGCTTTCCCTCACGGGCGCCCAATGAATAATGTGGGTAACGCAGCGAAACAGATTGATACGTTCCGTGCGAAGACGCTTCTTAGGGTTATGGAGTATAATTCGTGCTATGGAACAAAAAGTCCCGATTGGGATTTTCAATCGAATAAAAGATCACCATGTTGAAGCAGCGCACCATCAAATCAATCGTCAAGACGGTCGGCATCGGCTTGCACTCCGGCCGTAAGGTCGACCTGACGCTTCGCCCGGCAGCGCCGGACACGGGCATCGTGTTTTCGCGCGTGGATTTGCCCACGCCGGTGGACATTCCCGCGTCGGCAATGGCGATCGGCGATACACGTCTCGCTTCCGTGTTGCAGAAAGACGGCGCGCGCGTCTCGACCATCGAGCATTTGATGTCCGCCTGCGCCGGACTCGGCATCGACAACCTTTATGTCGACGTCACCGCTGAAGAAATTCCGATCATGGACGGCAGCGCCGGATCGTTCGTGTTTCTGATTCAATCCGCGGGAATCGAAGAGCAGAACGCAGCGAAGAAATTCATCAAGGTCACCAAGCCGGTCGAGATTCGTGACGGCGATAAATTCGCCCGGCTCGATCCGTATTTCGGTTTCAAGCTCAAATTCACGATTGATTTCCGTCACCCGGCTGTCGATAAAACCGGCCAGGCGCTGGAAGTCGATTTCGCCAATACGTCGTACGTACGCGAAATCGCTCGCGCACGCACGTTCGGTTTTGCCCACGAAGTGGAAATGATGCGTGAGTTGGGCCTCGCACGCGGCGGCAGCATGGACAACGCGATCGTGCTCGACGAGTACCGCATTCTGAACAACGACGGTTTGCGTTACGACGACGAGTTCGTCAAACACAAGATGTTGGACGCGATCGGCGACCTGTACGTGGTGGGCCATCCTTTGCTGGCTTCGTACAACGCGTACAAATCGGGCCACGGCTTGAACAACGCACTGCTGCGGGAACTGCTCGCGCATGAAGATTCGTACGAGATCGTCACTTTCGACGACACGCGCAAGGCGCCGCGCGGCTTCGCTTATGAGACGCAGACGGCTTTTGCGTAACGAATTAACTTCACCTCTTCGGTGAAATCTCCGAAGCGAACACACGAAAAATAAGCGGCTCAAACGAGCCGCTTTTTCTTTTGTTCAGCGATTTCTCCGATGCCGCGCCGCCATTTTCGCCAACGCTTCCTGCAGCGGCGAGGGCGCAAGCGACTCGCTGAGTGCGTGTAGCGCCTCGGCGCCGACGGGCGTCATGCGCGCCTGCTTGACCGGCGGCGGCTCCTTAGCGGGCTGCGGCCGCACACGGATACGCAGCGCGTTGACCGGCCAGCCGCGCTGCTGGAGGTCCGACAGCAACCGCGGCTCCAGATGCCGCAGTCGCGCCGCCAGCGCGTTGTGAGCGGCGAAAAGCGCCAGCACGCCTTCCTTGATAAAACTGGGTTCCACGCTCGTCGCCAGATAATCGGGCAGCAGGTCCCGCAGGTCTTTCTCCAACGCGGCGATCTGCTCGACGCCTGCCCGCAGCGCGGCAAACGCGTCGGTGCGATTGAGCACTTCGGCTACCGGCTGGGGCCGGCGCACGTTGAACTGCTTTGGCGGCGGCCTTGAAAACGAGGGGAAACGGCTCATGTTTGACAGTGGCGGCGCGTTCGCACCCAATGCGCGAACACGCCCCGATTGTACCGCGCGGGATGCACGCAGACCCGCCCGTGTGTACGCCGTCGAAGGGCGGCGCGGCGGGCTCCGCTGCCTTGCCGGCGTCGCGCTGGCGACATCAGCGCAGGCGGGGGCGCGTGCTAAAATGCCCGATTCGAATTCACTCTTGGACTAAGCCGCCGAGGCCACTCCGACCCCGGAGCGCGCGTGCTTTAATCGCACGCCGCAACCCAGCCGAAGCCGCGACGCAGACACCGATCCGATGACCACCGGTTTTCTACAGAAGATTTTTGGCAGCCGCAACCAGCGGCTAGTCAAGCAATATCAAAAGACCGTCGCGGCGATCAATGCGCTCGAACCGCAGATCGAGCAATTGACGGACGATCAACTGCGCGCGAAAACGGACGAGTTCCGCCAACGCGTCGCGAGCGGCGAGTCGCTGGATAAACTGCTGCCGGAAGCGTTCGCGGTCTGCCGCGAGGCGAGCAAGCGGGTGCTGAAAATGCGCCACTTCGACGTGCAGCTGATCGGCGGCATGGTTCTGCACTACGGCAAGATCGGCGAAATGCGCACGGGCGAAGGCAAGACGCTCGTCGCCACGCTGCCGGTGTATCTGAATGCGTTGTCAGGTCGCGGTGTTCACGTCGTCACGGTGAACGACTATCTGGCCCAGCGCGACGCCGAGTGGATGGCGCGCCTCTACAACTTCCTCGGTATGTCCGTCGGCATCAATCTGTCGCAGATGGACCACGAGATGAAGCAGCAGGCATACGCGGCCGACATCACGTACGGTACGAACAACGAGTTCGGCTTCGACTACCTGCGCGATAACATGGTGTACGAGCCGGAAGCCCGCGTGCAGCGAGCGCTGAACTTCGCCGTGGTCGACGAAGTGGACTCGATCCTGATCGACGAAGCGCGTACCCCGCTGATCATCTCCGGTCAGGCAGAAGATCACACCGAACTCTACGTGCGCATGAACGCGCTGCCGCCGCTGCTCGAGCGTCAGATTGGCGAAGAAAAGGCTGACGGCACAGGCGTGGAAAAGCCGGGCGACTACACGCTCGACGAGAAAGGCCGCCAGGTCTTCCTGACCGAATCGGGCCACGAGAAAGCGGAGCGTCTGCTCGCCGAGTGGGGCCTGATCGGCGAGGGCGAAAGCCTGTACGCGCCGCAGAACATCACGCTGATGCACCATGTGTACGCCGCACTGCGCGCACACACGCTGTTCTACAAGGATCAGCACTACGTGGTGCAAAACGGCGAGGTGATCATCGTCGACGAATTCACCGGCCGTCTGATGGCCGGCCGCCGCTGGTCGGACGGCTTGCACCAGGCTGTCGAGGCGAAGGAGCACGTGAAGATTCAGAGCGAGAACCAGACGCTCGCTTCCATCACGTTCCAGAACTACTTCCGTATGTACGCCAAGCTGTCCGGCATGACCGGCACGGCCGACACCGAAGCGTATGAATTCAACGAGATCTACGGTCTCGAAACGGTCGTGATCCCGACTAACCGTCCGCCGAAGCGGATCGACAAGCAGGATCAGATCTACAAGACCGCCAAGGAACGTTACGACGCGGTGATCCGCGACATCCGTGACTGCTACGAGCGCGGTCAGCCGGTGCTGGTCGGCACCACGTCGATTGAAAATTCGGAACTGCTCTCGCATCTGCTGAAGCAGGCCGGTTTGCCGCACGAGGTGCTCAACGCGAAGCAGCACGCGCGTGAAGCGGAGATCGTGGCGGAAGCGGGCCGGCCGAAGCGCATTACGATCGCCACGAACATGGCCGGTCGCGGCACTGACATCGTGCTCGGCGGCAATGCGGAAAAACAGGCGTCGTTCATTGAACTCGACGAGACAATCCCCGACGACGAAAAGCAGCGCCGCATCCAGAAGCTGCATGACGAATGGCAGGCGTTGCACGATCAGGTGAAGGCCGCGGGCGGTCTGCACATCATCGGCACGGAGCGCCACGAATCGCGGCGGATCGACAACCAGTTGCGCGGCCGTGCGGGCCGTCAGGGCGACCCGGGTTCGTCGCGCTTTTACCTGTCGCTGGAAGATCCGCTGCTGCGCATTTTCGCGGGCGACCGTGTGCGCGCGATCATGGACCGCCTGAAGATGCCGGAAGGCGAGGCGATCGAAGCGGGCATCGTCTCGCGTTCCATCGAATCGGCGCAGCGCAAGGTCGAGGCGCGCAACTTCGACATCCGCAAGCAACTGCTCGAATACGACGACGTCTCGAACGATCAGCGCAAGGTGATCTACCAGCAGCGCAACGAACTGCTCGAGGCGAACGACATTACCGAAACCATCGGCGCGATGCGTCATGGCGTGATCGCGGAGATCGTTCACCAGGTCGTGCCGGCGGGCAGCATTGAAGAACAGTGGGACGTGCCGGAACTGGAGGAAGTGCTGCGCAACGAATGGCAGCTCGACCTCGCGATCCAGGAAATGATCAACGAGTCGAACTCGATCACGTCCGACGAAATTCTCGAAGCGGTGCAAGCCGCCGCAGACGAAGCATACGAAGCCAAGGTCGAACTGGTCGGCCGCGAGTCGTTCAGCGCGTTCGAACGTTCGATCATGCTGCAAACGCTCGACCGCAGCTGGCGCGAACATCTCGCCGCGCTCGACCACTTGCGTCAGGGCATCCATCTGCGTGGCTATGCGCAGAAAAACCCGAAGCAGGAATACAAGCGCGAGGCGTTCGAACTGTTCGCCGCCATGCTCGACGCGGTGAAGCTCGAAGTCACTCGCGTGGTGATGAACGTGCAGATCCAGTCGCCCGAGCAGTTGGAGCAGGCGGCCGAACAGATGGAAGAGCAGGGCGGCCACCTCGAGAACGTCGAGTTCCGTCACGCCGAATTTGCCGAAGCTTCGTCCGCGGCACCCGCTGCGGCGGAGGCCGCAACTGCCGCGATGATCGGCGACGCGATGAGCCACGGCTCCTCGCCGCAAACGGCGTCGCCCGTTGGCACGGACAATGTGCCGAAGGTCGGCCGCAATGATCCGTGCCCGTGCGGCAGCGGCAAGAAGTACAAGCAGTGTCACGGCAAGATCGCATAATGCCTTGGGCGGCGCGCTGACAAGCGCGCCGCGTCGCATGGCGCAGTCTTTCCTCACCGTGTTGTGTTGCTGATTTCGCGGTGGTCCGGCATCTGGCCGAGCTACCAGTTCCGTTTCCCTCAATGCCGGCACTCGCCGGCATTTTCTTCGACAGGTCGCGACCATGGCTGTCAATTTCCCCTCGATCGATCCCGCTCAACTGCATCCCGTCGCCGGCGTCACGCTCGGTTGGGCGGAGGCGAACATTCGCAAGCCGAACCGCAAGGACGTGCTCGTCATTTCCGTCGACGAAGGCGCGACGGTAGGCGGCGTCTTCACGCAGAACCGCTTCTGCGCGGCGCCGGTCACGGTGTGCCGCGAGAATCTGGAGCGCGTGCGCGCCGGCGGCAAGCCGATTCGGGCCTTGGTGATCAACACCGGAAACGCGAACGCGGGCACCGGCGAGCCGGGTCTCGTCGCGGCGCGCGAAACCTGCGTGGAACTTGCGCGCCTCGCCGACATCGCGCCGGAGCAGGTGCTGCCGTTTTCAACGGGCGTGATTCTGGAGCCGTTGCCGGTGGATCGTCTGAAGGCGGGTTTGCCGGCCGCGCTCGCGAACCGCAAGGAAGCCAACTGGTATGACGCCGCACAGGCGATCATGACCACCGACACGTTGCCGAAGGCGACCTCGCGCCAGGTCACGATCGACGGCCACACGGTCACGCTGACCGGCATCAGCAAGGGCGCCGGCATGATCAAGCCGAACATGGCGACCATGCTCGGCTTCCTCGCGTTCGACGCGGCGGTTGCTCAGCCGGTGCTCGACGCGCTGGTCAAACACGTTGCAGACCGGTCGTTCAACTGCATCACGATTGACGGCGATACGTCGACGAACGATTCGTTCATCCTGATCGCGTCGGGCAAATCGAGCCTGCCGGCGATCACGTCCACCGACTCGCCCGCTTACGCAGCGTTGCGCGACGCGGTGACCGAAGTCGCACAGACGCTCGCGCAGCTGATCGTGCGCGACGGCGAAGGTGCGACCAAATTCATGACGGTGCACGTAGAAGGCGGTTCGAGCGTCGGCGAATGCCGGCAGATCGCGTACGCGATCGGCCACTCGCCGCTCGTGAAGACAGCCTTTTATGCATCGGACCCGAACCTCGGCCGCATTCTCGCGGCTATCGGCTATGCCGGCATCGACGATCTCGACGTCGGCAAGATCGATCTGTATCTGGACGACGTGCTGGTCGCGACTGCCGGCGGCCGCAATCCGGCGTACCGCGAAGAAGACGGCCAGCGCGTCATGAAAAAGAGCGAGATCGGCATTCGCGTCGTGCTCGGCCGCGGCAATGCGCAAGCCACGATCTGGACTTGCGATCTGTCGCACGACTACGTGAGCATCAACGCCGACTACCGCTCGTAACCAGGTTCATCATGCGGCTTCTGGCTGCTCACTCATTGTTATGGACAAACTCGAACAGTTTCTGACACGGGCCGAAGCCGTGCTCGTCCGCCTGGAAGCGATGCTTCCGCCCGCCGCGCCTGAGATCGACTGGGCGGCGGCGGTCGCTTTCCGCTGGCGCAAACGCCAGGGGCGCGGCTACCTGCAGCCGGTGCCGGCCATCTCCGACATCACGCTCGACGATCTGCAAAACATCGACCGTCAGAAAGCGCTGATCGAGCAGAACACGCGCCAATTCGTCCACAAGCTGCCGGCCAATAACGTGCTGTTGACGGGCGCGCGGGGCACCGGCAAGTCGTCGCTGATCAAGGCGTGCCTGAACGCGTATGCGAAAGACGGCTTGCGCCTGATCGAAGTGGACAAGGACGATTTGCACGATCTGGGCGACATCGTCGATTTGATTGCGAAGCGGCCGGAGCGCTTCGTGGTGTTCTGCGACGACCTCTCGTTCGAAGACGGCGAGTCGGGCTACAAGGCGCTGAAAGTTGCGCTCGACGGCTCGGTTGCCGCGCAATCGGACAACGTGCTCATTTACGCGACGTCGAACCGCCGCCATCTGTTGCCGGAGTACATGAGCGACAACGAGACCTATAAGCACACGTCAGACGGTGAGATTCATCCCGGCGAACTGGTCGAAGAAAAGATCTCGCTGTCGGAACGTTTCGGCCTGTGGGTCAGCTTCTATCCGTTCAAGCAGGACGACTACCTGTCGATCATCGGCCACTGGCTGCGGCATTTTGGCTGCAATGACGCTGAAGTCGAAGCCGCGCGCGGCGACGCGCTGGTGTGGGCACTCGAGCGCGGCTCGCGCTCAGGGCGCGTCGCGTGGCAGTTTGCGCGCGATTGGTCAGGCCGGAAATCCGAAGCATGAGCGACGCGCAGACGAACTCGGCCGGTCGTCCGGTGACGGAAGTCGCCGTCGGCGTGCTGGTGCAGCCGGACGGGCGCTATCTGCTCGCGCAGCGTCCGGCGGGCAAGCCGTACGAGGGCTACTGGGAATTCCCGGGCGGTAAGCTGGAAACGGGCGAATCGGTCGAGGCGGCGCTTGCCCGCGAGTTACACGAAGAGCTGGGCATCGAAGTGGAAGCGTGCCACCTTTGGCATACGCTCGAACACGATTATCCGCATGCTTATGTGCGGCTCTTTTTCTGCAAGGTGACGCAGTGGAAGGGCGAGCCGCACGGCCGCGAAGGCCAGGCGTTCGTGTGGCAGGCGCTGCCGGCCGAGGTTGCGCCGCTCCTGCCGGCGACCATTCCCGTGCTGGAATGGCTCGCGTCGGAGAAACGCTGACAGGTTCAAGCGGACGACGCGCCCCGCGCGCTCAATGCGGGTTGTAGTCGCCGCCAGGCGTCTCGTCTGACGGCGCTTCCTGATCGGTCCCGCCGATTTTGTACTTCTCGGCGGCCCACGCGCCGAGATCGATCTGTTTGCAGCGGTCCGAGCAGAACGGGCGGAAGCGGTTTTCGGGTGTCCAGCGGACGTCCTTTCCGCAAGTGGGGCATTTGACGACGGTTGGCATACGGTCAGGCGGTCAGTACAAATGGAACAAGTAACGAATATAGGGGCTTTTGCTGCCGCTTTAAAGGCGCGGCGAGCAAGCCGACCGCTTTATTGAGTCCGTGCAGCGCTCGCGAAGGGCTTGCTTACAGGCTGCAAAGCGTGAGCTGAAAGGGCACATCCACATCGACGGCACGCGGACGCAAATCGCCGTCCTGCACCGTGAAGCGCACCCACAGCATGTATTTGTTGGCGCTGGCCTCGGGAATCACGCGCAATTCCGGCGCCACGCGCACCTGCATCAACTGATACGAGCGGCCCGACAGCATTTGCTGATAGCTGCCTGCCATGGCCATAACCTTCGACGCCTGCCCCGACTCCCGTGCAAGCCTCAGCACAATGGTGGCTGCATCGCGCAAAGGCAGCAGCGGTGTGACCCACTTGGCAATGTCCTGACGCCGCTGATCCGGATGCAGTTGCTGCCACGCGTAATAAGAGGGCAGGTCGAATTTGCACGTGCCGCCCGGAATGATCGCCCGGCTGCGGATGCTCGCGAGCCATTCGTTCTCCGCAAGATGCTGGCCCGTCTTGCCCTGCATCTGCGAAAGTCCCGCCAACGTGTGCTCGATTTCGCCGAGCACTGCTTCAAGCGCGCTCTGCTCGATTCCCGGATTGCCGCGAAACGGTGCGAGCGTTTGCCGCTGCCGTTCGAGTTCCTTCATCAGATCGGACTTGAGATCCGCGCGACCCGCCACCTCTGTGATTTCGAACAGCGTGGTCAGTGCGACATGATGTTCCCTGGCGTCTTCTTGCGTCAGAAAAAACGTGAAGCGCTCGAACAGGTCTTCGAGGCGCAATAGCGTCCGGATTCGCTCGTTGAAGGGGTACTCGTAAAGGATCAAGCGGGCTCGCCTCGGGCGTGGTCGGTGACGGGAATGCAGGACATTCTAATGCCGTGGGACTACCCTAGCAATCACGCGCTTTTCCTGCGAGTTTTTGCACATTTTCGGGCGCGTTTTTGATGGTTTTCCGCTGCTTCGGCATACAGCTCAAGCCAAAGTTCAACGTTTCGCGCCAATCGGTCACACAGGCTCTGCGCGCGCCAGCGCCAGGTATGCGCGATGCTGCGCGTCGACCTGCGCTTCGAGCGCACTGAGCGGCGCATTGTCGTTGACGATCACGTCATCTGCCGCGGCGAGCCGCGCTTCGCGCGTAGCTTGCCGGGCGATGATCGCGAGCACCTGTTCGCGGCTGAAACCATTGCGGTTCATTACCCGCGAGATTTGCGTCTCCACGCTGCAGTCCACGGCGAGTACGCGATTCACGCGGGTTTTCCAACTGCCTGACTCCACCAGCAGCGGGACCACAACGATCACATAGGGGCCGGTGGCCTCGCGTTGCTCGCGTTCCGTTTCTGCGCGAATCAGCGGATGGGTGATGTTTTCGAGTCGTTTGCGCGCCGCGTCGTCGCTGAATACAAGCGTGCGCATGCGTGCGCGGTCGAGCGAGCCGTCCGCGGCGACGAACTCGTTGCCGAACTCGGCGGCGATCTGGGGCATCGCCATGCCGTGCGGCGCGGTGATGCGATGCGCGATCAGATCGGTGTCGACGAGCGGCACGCCATGCGCCGCGAACAGATCGGCAACAGTCGATTTGCCGCTGCCGATGCCGCCTGTGAGTCCCACAACGAACATGCTTCAACCTCCGAGAGCCAGGTAAAGCGGTGTGCCGAAAAACAAGGTGAGAACGCCGCCCGCCGCAAGAAACGGCCCGAAAGGCAGCGGCTCTTCGAAGCGCATGCGGCCGCGCCACGTTGCCGCGAGACCGACGACCGCGCCCGCGACGGCGGCGACCAGCACGATCTGAGGGAGCGCCGCCCAGCCAAGCCACGCGCCGAGCGCCGCGAGCAGTTTGAAGTCGCCGTAACCCATGCCGTCGATACCTCGCACGAGCCTGAATAGCCAATGCACGGCCCACAGCACGAGATAGCCGAAAATGGCGCCGAGCACGGCATCCTGGAGACTCGCGAACACGCCGTAGAAGTTGACGATGATGCCTGCCCAAAGCAGGGGCAACGTCATCGAGTCCGGTAGCAGATGCGTGTCGATGTCGATGGCGCTCATCGCGAGCAGGGCGGCGCACAGTCCGAACGCGGCGAGCGCGGCGAGCGTCGGACCGAACAGCGCGAGAGCGCCGGCGGCGAGGGCCGCAGTGCAGAGTTCGAGTAGCGGATAACGCGGGCTCACGCGCGCCCCGCATGAGGAACAGCGCCCGCGCAGCAGCAGATAGCTGATCAACGGCAGGTTCTCCCATGCGTGCAACACATGCCCGCAGTGAGGACAGGCGCTGCGTGGCACCCACAGGTTGTAGCGCGCCGGCAGGCCGTCTTCTTCGAGAGGTTGGTTAGTCGCCTCGCTCACTTCCAGACGCCATGCGCGTTCAAGCATGATCGGCACCCTATGCACGACGACGTTCAGGAAGCTGCCGATGACGAGCCCGAATACGATCGCAAAAGCAAACTGCAAGGCGGGCGGCAGGCTGCCGAATGCCTGACCGAGACCCGCTGCGAAATGATCTGGCAGCAGGTTCGAAAGCGAGCCCGAAATCAGGTTGGAGGAGGTTTCTGGCACGAGTGAGTGAGCTGCCTGCATGGACGATACGGTGGATTCGGCTGCGATGCTACACCACGTTGCCGAGTTGAATAATGGGAAGATACATCGCGATGACAAGCCCGCCGACCAGCGCCCCCAGCACAACGATGACGAGCGGTTCGCACAGACTCGACAGCGTGCCGATCTTTTCGTCTACTTGACGATCGGCCAGCGACGCCACGTCGAGAAGCATGGTGTCGAGTGCTCCGGACTCCTCGGCAACGGCGACCGGCTGCACGACATCTTGCGGGAAGCAGCTTGCCGAACGCATGGCCGCTGCAAGCCGTTCGCCGCGCCGCAGGCGCGCCGCGATGTCCACAGTTGCGCGATCGAAAAAGGCGTTGCCCGTAGCGTGAGTCAGCGAATCGAATGCGTCGGCGAGCGGCGTGCCGGCCGACAGCAAGGTGCCGAGCGCGCGGCTCCACCGAGCGGCGCAGAGCGTGGCCAGCAGTGAACCGGCAACCGGTATTTTCAGCGATAAACGCGCGAAGCGGATGCGCGCCGTTTCGGAACGCCGCAGAAGAAACGTCGCCGCGAAATACGCCGCTACGATGACCGCGATGGCGGGCACACTCCATTGCGCGGCACCCGACGACAGCGCTAGTACGAACTGTGTTGGCGCGGGCAAACGCGCGCCAAATCCGTCGAAGATCTGTTTGAAAGTCGGCACCACCCAGACGAGCAAAGCGGCGGTGATCGCCAGAGCCAGCAGCAGGATTACGACAGGATAGGTCAATGCCGCGCGCACTTTCGCCCGTTGCGCGGCGGCGCGCTCGCGGTCGTCGGCGATACGCGCTAGAACCGCGGGCAGAGCGCCAGCGGCCTCGCCCACTTCGACGAGTTGACAATACAGAGCGTTGAACTGCAAGGGATGCTGTTGCAAGGCAGCCGAAAATCGCAGGCCGGCAGTGATGTCGCGAGCCAATGCGCCGACGATCCGCGGCATGCCGGGACGGCGCGAACTTTGCGCCTGCCCCAGTAGGTCCAGTGCCGGAGCGAGCGGCAAGCCGGCGCGCAACAGGCTTGCGAGCTGGCGTGTGAACAGCGTGACGTCTGCAGTATTCGCTTTCGGGCGCGGCGCCGGTCCGTCGGCTTTCAGATCGACCACGAACAGTTTGTCGCGCTTGAGCAGAGCGCGAGCGGTGCCCGCATCCGGCGCAATGAGCAAGCCCGTTCTATGGTTGCCGTCGGGATCGACACCGTGCCATCGGAAGCGCGTGTCGGTCGACGCAGGGCGACGTGTAACGGTATTAGTCACGCGACCTCGGTGGCGGCGAGTGCTTCGGCGAGGCTCGTCGTGCCGTCGCGCACGCGAGCCAAAGCGGCGTCGCGAAGCGTGCCGATGCGTTCGCTGCGCGCCTGCCGCGCGAGTTCGTGCGTTCCCGCTCGAGCGACGATCAACTCACGCATGGCATCGGACACGGGCATAACCTGATGGACGCCGACGCGGCCCCGATAGCCAATGCCGTGACAAGCCGCACAGCCCTTCGCAGCGTAGGGCTGCCAACCGTCGATCTGTTCTTCGGCAAAGCCCGCTGAACGAAGTGCCGCGGCAGAGTGCGGCGCGGGCGTCCGGCAAGCTGTGCACAGGCGGCGCACCAGCCGCTGCGCCGTCACCATGCGCAGGGCGGCCGCCAGGTTGTACGGCGCCACGCCAATGTCGATCAGACGCGCGGCAGCGGCTGGCGCGTCGTTCGTGTGCAACGTGGACAGCACCAGGTGGCCGGTTTGCGCGGCCTTAACGGCGACATCGGCGGTTTCCTCGTCGCGTATTTCGCCAACCATGACGACGTCCGGATCCTGGCGCAGAAAGGCGCGCAGCGCGACAGCGAAAGTGAGCCCGGCCTTTTCACGCACGCTGACCTGATTGATGCCGGCCAACTGGATTTCCGCCGGATCTTCGACTGAACACAGATTGCGCGACTCGCTGTTGAGCAGATTCAGGAAGCAGTACAACGACAGCGTCTTGCCGCTGCCCGTCGGCCCCGTGACGAGCACGAGGCCGTGCGGCGCGCGAATTGCAGAATCGACGGCATCGCGCTGCCGTGCATCGAGCCCGAGCGAGTCGAGCGAAAGATCGGTTGGCAGCGCGTCGAGCCTGCGCAATACGAGCTTTTCCCCGAACAGTGTGGGCAGCGAGTTGACGCGGTAGTCCTCGATCCGTCCCGGCGACGTGGCCAGCCGCAGCCGGCCGTCCTGTGGAACACGCCGCTCGGCGATGTCCATGCGCGCCAGAACCTTCACGCGCGTGATAAAGGCGTCCCGCAGATGGGCGGGCGGCGTCGCTATTTCATGCAACACGCCGTCGATGCGCAAGCGCACCCGCCAGCCGTTTTCCGCTGGTTCGATGTGCAGATCCGATGCGTTGCGGCGTGTCGCTTCCCGCAGCGTGTCAGTGAGCAGACGCACGGCTGGGGCGTTGTCGGGATCGTGGGCCAGTGCGGCAACGCCGTCGGTTTCGCCGGTGCGCGCGTTTGGCTTATTGCGAGAGGCGCTTTCGCTGCCTGCCGGTAGTGGCCGCAGCAAGGCCGCGGGTTGAAAAGAAGCTTGCATGAAGAGCCGGCGACTAGCCGCCTGTAGAACACGACGGCTTCATCTTCGAGCAAGGCGGGCGGGGCCGCCACTCGGCCATTCGGCTAATGGCACCCGGCACGGGCTTATGCGATGCTGGGATGTGCGCCCGGCCTCTACCTCGATCTCAACCGGTAGGCTTTAACCCAGCAGCGCCTTGCCGCCCTTCACGCGTGCTGGCGGCTTGAACAGCTTGACGGTGCGGATCGCCTGGTCGTCGCTGCGCATCACTTCGAGCTTTACGTCGCCGATCTGCACACAGACGTCGCCATCGGGAATGTCTTCGAGAATTTCCAGGATCAGCCCGTTAAGCGTTTTCGGGCCGTCGGTGGGCAGCGAGAGTTGCAACCAGCGGTTCAGTTCACGCAGCGGCATGCTGCCCGCGACGATGCATTCGCCGAGCTCGTTCCAGCCCCCGCGCGAATTGGCGCCGCGCGGGATCGACGTAGTGAACTCGCCGATCAGTTCCTCGATGATGTCTTCCGGCGTCACGAGCCCTTGCAACTCGCCGTATTCATTGACGACCAGCGCGATGCGATGGCGGCTCTCCTGGAAGTACTGCAATTGCTGGAACACCGGCGTGCCGGTCGGCACGAAGTACGGCTCGGCGAGCAGTTCGCGCAGCGTCTCGCGCTCCAGTTCCTGGTTGTGCAGGGCGGCCAGTGTCTTGCGAACGTGCAGCACGCCGAGCACGCGGTCAATATCGCCTTGATAGACGACCAGCTTGTTGTGATAGCAGGTTTCGAGCTGATGCAGAATCTGCTCGAACGGCGCGTCGAAGTCGAGCGCCTCGATGCGTCGGCGCGGGATCATCACATCGTCGACGGAAATGTTTTCGAGGTCGAACAGGTTGAGCAGAATGCTGCGGTGCTTGGTCGGCATGAAGCTGCCGGACTCGAGCACGATGGTGCGCAGTTCTTCAGTGGAGAGGCGCTGATCGCGCGCGTCTTGTGTGTTGATGTGCAGTACCCGCAGGATGCCGGTGGCGAACAGATTGACGAACCAGACGAGCGGCCTGGCGATGCGCATCATCGGCGCAATGAGCAGGCTGGCGGGCAGTGCGATCTTTTCGGGAAACGTCGCGCCGACGATTTTCGGCGTGATCTCGGCGAAAACGATAATCAGAAACGCGACGATGCCGGTCGCGATAGACAGCACCACGTTGTTACGACCGAACGTATGCAGCGCGATCGAAGTGGTCAGCACCGGAATGATGGTGTTGAACAGATTGTTGCCGATCAGCACGACGCTCAGCAGTTGATCCGTGTGCGCCAGAAGACCCTGAGTGGTCTTCGCGCCGAGCGCATTCTTGCTGGCAAGGTGCTTCAGGCGATGGCGGTTGAGCGCCATCATCGCCGTTTCAGAAATGGAGAAAAAGCTCGAGCAGATAAGCAGCAGAAAGACGGCGCCAATCTGCGCCCATAAGGGAAGTTGTTCCACGCGTCGTGAAGGATAGAAGAGGGGAAAAGGATGGGGAGAATATAGCAGAGGGGGCGGCGCAACCCGCCACCAGGGAAGTTGCGAGCCGGGCGGCTTCAGCCAGAACTGCGTGCGGGCGCGGCGAGCAGGGCGGCGAGATCCGGCCGCAAAAACAAAAAACCGCCGAGCAAGCTGGGCGGTTTTTCGAGCCTTGAACTAACAAGGCGAATCTGGTCGGGGTGAGAGGATTCGAACCTCCGGCCTCTACGTCCCGAACGTAGCGCTCTACCAGGCTAAGCTACACCCCGATGTGTACTGCGGACTCGATTCAGACTAAACCGGCGTTTGAGTCTTGTTTAAGACTGTCTCGCCGTCGAGTAAGAACATAATTCTAGCAGGCTTTCTTTGTAAATGGAATCAGGAAACGAACAAATCGCGGCTGCCGCAGCTTGTGCTTCCTGTTTCGCGCATTCGAGCGTGTGATCCAGCGCTCCGGAACGTGTGATCGCCTCGAAGATCGTGTCGAAACGGTCGGTGCCGCCTTGCTCGATGGCCTCGCGAGCGAGAGCCGACTGCTCGGGCGTGCCGCGCTCTATCAAATAGATGAGCGGCAGCGTGGGCTTGCCCTCGCGCAGATCGTCGCCGGCATTTTTCCCCATCGACTCCGCCGTGCCCGTGTAGTCGAGCCAGTCGTCCATAATCTGGAAAGCCGTACCGATGCGCCGGCCGAATTCCGCCGCCGCTGCTTCGGTTCTGGCATCTGCGCCGGCCAGCACCGCGCCGAGCTGAGCCGCAGCCTCGAAGAGCTTGGCAGTCTTGTAGCGGATCACCTGCATGTAGCGGGCTTGGTCCACGTCAGCGTCGTGCATGTTCAGCAGTTGCAGCACTTCACCTTCGGAGATGATATTGGTGGCTTCCGACAAAATCTCCATGACACGCATCTTGCCCACGCCCACCATCATCTGGAACGAGCGCGAATAGAGAAAGTCGCCGACCAGCACGCTCGCCGCATTGCCGAACAGCGCGTTGGCGGTCTGGCGGCCGCGCCGCAGATCCGATTCGTCGACCACGTCGTCGTGCAGCAGGGTTGCTGTGTGGATGAATTCGACGACCGCCGCCAGTTCGTGCCGGTGCCCCGTGGTTTCGCCGAGCGCGCCGGCCACCAGGAGCAGAAGCGCCGGCCGCAGCCGTTTGCCGCCGGCACTGATGATGTACTCGGAAATCTGGTTGATCAGCATCACCTCGGACGCAAGACGGTGCCGGATGACGCGATTCACCTGCTGCATGTCTTCGGCGATCGGAGCGAGCAGGCTGGCGGCGTTGGAGGAGGTGGTGGCAGTCGACGACATGATGGCTGAATTGGGTAGTGCCGCGAATTATAAGGCGAATCGCGGTTGTTCCGGGTCGCGGACTGCCGCGCGGCGCGCTCGTGGACACCGCCACGCGCTGGGCTGCGCGTCACGCGGGCGGAACGCAGGGCCGCTCTGAATGAGTTTTGACCGAGCAGCTAACTCTATGTATAATCACGGGTTTCCGCGCGCGGTGCGTGGAAAAAATGAACACAGAGTGAGGTTCTCAATGTACGCGGTCATAAAAACCGGTGGCAAGCAGTATAAAGTTGCCGTCGGCGAAAAACTTAAAGTAGAACAGATACCGGCAGACATTGACGCTGAAATCACGCTCGACCAGGTTCTCGCAGTGGGCGAAGGCGAATCGATTAAGTTCGGTGCGCCGCTGGTCAGTGGGGCTTCCGTCAAGGCTACCGTCGTGTCGCAAGGTCGTCACAAGAAAGTGACCATCTTCAAGATGCGTCGCCGGAAGCACTACCAGAAGCATGGCGGCCACCGCCAGAACTATACCGAACTGCGCATCGACGCGATCAACGCGTAAGCGCACCGGTTAAGGAGCAAATCAAATGGCACACAAAAAGGCAGGCGGATCGTCCCGGAACGGCCGCGACTCCGAGTCGAAGCGACTTGGCGTGAAAGTGTACGGCGGTCAGGCTATCAACGCTGGCGGCATCATCGTTCGTCAACGTGGCACGCGTATGCACGCTGGCGAGAACGTCGGCATCGGCAAGGATCACACCTTGTTCGCGCTGACGGACGGCCACGTTCAGTTCTCGACGAAAGGCGCCGCGAAGAAGCACATGGTCAACGTCGTCCCGGCAGCAGTCTGAGTTCACTCAGGCACGGGCTTCAGGACCGGAAAAAGGCCCCGCGAAGTTAGCGGGGCTTTTTTTATTGCGGCAAGGCACGTTGGCGCTGCAATTCCGGCGCTGCGCCTATGCCGTTCGGTCGATTGATCATCGCGCGGCGGGCGCGGCAAAATAGCAGCATCCAGTAGTATTCAGCAGCACCATCTGGCAGTACACCACGGGACGGAGTTACGCATGAAGTTCATTGACGAAGCGAGGATTGAAGTCATCGCCGGCGACGGAGGGGATGGCAGCGCGTCGATGCGCCGCGAGAAGTTCGTTCCGTTCGGCGGCCCGGATGGCGGCGACGGCGGCCGGGGCGGCAGCGTCATTGCGGTAGCAGACCGCAACATCAACACGCTGATCGACTACCGCTACGCGAAAAAACATATGGCGCGAAACGGCGAGAACGGCCGCGGCGCGGACTGCTACGGCAAGGGCGGCGACGACATCACGCTGCGCATGCCGGTCGGCACCACGATTACCGACATGGAAACCGGCGAACTGATCGCCGATCTGACCGAGCACAATCAGAGCGTGCAGATCGCGCAGGGCGGTGCGGGCGGTCTCGGCAATCTGCATTTCAAATCCAGCACCAACCGCGCTCCGCGTCAGAAAACCGACGGCAAGCCGGGCGAGCGACGCATGGTGCGCCTCGAGTTGAAGGTGCTGGCCGACGTCGGCTTGCTCGGCATGCCGAACGCGGGCAAGTCCACGTTCATCTCTTCAGTGTCGAACGCGAAGCCGAAGATCGCCGACTATCCGTTCACTACGCTTGCGCCGAATCTCGGCGTGGTTCGCGTTGGTCCGAGCCGCAGCTTTGTGATCGCCGACATTCCAGGTCTGATCGAAGGCGCCGCGGAAGGCGCGGGCCTCGGCCACCAGTTCCTGCGGCATTTGCAGCGCACGGGCTTGCTGCTGCACATCGTCGACCTGGCACCGTTCGACGAAGCGGTCGATCCAGTCGCGGAAGCCAAGGCGATCGTGAACGAACTGCGCAAGTACGACGAGCTGTTGTATCAGAAGCCGCGCTGGCTCGTGCTCAACAAGCTCGATATGGTGCCTGAAGACGAGCGTGAAGCGCGTGTTTCTGCGTTTATCGAGGGCTTCGGCTGGGACGGCCCGGTGTTCGAAATCTCGGCTCTAACTGGTCAAGGTTGCGAGAACCTCTGCTATGCGGTGTTCGACTACATCGCGGCCCATTCGGAAGCGCAGCGCGCGGCCGAAGCCGAAGATCTCGCCGCCGACGTACGCTTTCGCGAGAAGCCGGAAGCACCTGCCGCCGCTGGCGAATCCAGCGCCGACCCGCAGGGCTGAACAATTGGGGCGCCGGGCCTTTGCGGGTTGGCGGCGCGCGTCAGGCGTCATCTTGGGAGCTGCGCACAATGCGTTCCGTCATCGCAGATTCACGGCGATTGGTAGTGAAAGTCGGCTCGAGCCTCGTCACGAATGACGGGCGCGGCCTCGATCATGCTGCGATCGGCCGTTGGGCTGCGCAGATTGCCGCACTGCGCGCGCAGAGCAAGGAAGTGGTGCTAGTCAGTTCCGGCGCCATCGCCGAAGGAATGCAGCGGCTCGGTTGGAGCAAGCGCCCGCGCGAGATCGACGAATTGCAGGCCGCCGCCGCTGTCGGCCAAATGGGCCTCGCGCAGGTCTACGAAAGCCGCTTCGCCGAACATTCGATTCAAACCGCACAAATCCTGCTGACTCATGCCGACCTTGCAGACCGCGAGCGCTATCTGAACGCGCGTTCCACGTTGCTGACGCTGCTGCGGCTCGGCGTGGTGCCGATCATCAACGAGAACGACACGGTCGTCACCGACGAAATCAAGTTCGGCGACAACGACACGCTGGGCGCACTGGTCGCGAATCTCATTGAGGGTGACGCGCTCATTATCCTCACTGATCAGCAAGGGCTTTTTACCGCCGATCCCCGGAAGGACCCGAACGCTACGCTCGTTCAGCAGGCAGATGCCGGGGCGCCAGACCTGGAAGCCATGGCTGGCGGCGCTGGCTCAAGCCTCGGTCGCGGCGGCATGCTCACCAAGATTCTCGCCGCCAAGCGCGCCGCTCACAGCGGCGCAAACACGGTGATCGCGAGCGGGCGCGAAGCGGACGTGCTGTCGCGGCTCGCGTCTGGCGAGGCGATCGGCACGCAGTTGATCGCTCGCACCGCGCGCATGGCGGCGCGCAAGCAATGGATGGCCGATCACTTGCAGGTGCGCGGCCATGTCGTGATCGACGACGGAGCCGTGGAGAAACTGACGGCAGGCGGAAAGAGCTTGCTGCCCATCGGCATTGTCGGCGTGCAGGGAGCCTTTGCTCGCGGCGAGGTGATCGCGTGCCTCAACGCAGCCGGCCGGGAAGTAGCGCGCGGCCTCACCAACTACAGCAGTGCGGAGACAAAACTGATCCAGCGGCGTCCGAGCGGCGAGATCGAATCAGTGCTCGGCTATATGCTGGAGCCCGAACTGATTCATCGCGACAACCTGGTGCTGGTTTGAGTAGCTAACCGGCTCACGCGCAACATGTAAAAAAGCCGTTCCGGCGAAGTGCAGGAACGGCTTTTCTTCTGGCGCGTCGGCGAAGCGTCAGTGAATCAACGAAGTCGCCGTGCGCTTATAGCGGATGTTTTCCACAATCGTCTTTGCGCTCCCCGTCGGGATCTTGTTCGCGCACAGATAATCCTGGTACAGCGCCGCGTGATACGCGTTCAGCGCGCCATTCTCGATACGCGTGAAGTCGTTCGCGACCGTCCTGTCCCAATCGTCGTGATCCGCGTTCAGGCCGGCATACAGGCGCCATTCATAGGTGTCGCAGCGAATGCCTTCGTAGTTCACGTTGCGGGCGCCGCTCGGGCTCGTCACCACCACGGTATAGCGCACAACGCCGTCGGAGCCGACGGTCAGCGAGTTCTTGTCGATAGCGAAATGTAGCGGCGTATTGCCTGACACCTCGAAAGGCAGCAGGTTCGAGTCCTGCGGCAGCGGTGGCAAAGTCTCGACCTTGTTTTCGACCCAATTGCTCGGCCGGTCCAGCAGATAGGCAAAGGCGCTGTCGTCCTTGTTGGTGGTTTTGCCGGCGCTCGAACAGCCAGTCAGCAGGGCGCCGGTGGCGACGCACGCCACGACGAGAGCAAGTGCTTTCAATATGGTTTCCTCGAAAAAGCGGGCGCGGCTCAAGAAGCCGCGCCCGCATAGACGACATAGGCGACGTAGACGGCCGTGCAGAAGGTCAGTTGCGCACGCCGTGATGACGGAACATCGAACCCGCAGCCTCGCGAGCCGAGTCGTCGTCGAGTTCCGATACGGTGCCGGCCTCGTTCCCCGAGCCGGCAGCTTCGCCGCAATCGGACACGCTTGTCGTGTGAACCGAAGTTTCGATTCTGACGGACGTAACCGTGGTCACCGTCATTACCGTGGAATCCGGCGGACTTTCCATTGACGACGCTATCCGGGGATAACGCGGCCCGTGGTGCCCGCTGGGTTTTTCCGCACGCGGCGCAGTGCGGCGCATGAAACGGGATAGCTCCGTCAGCGCCAACTGATAAACATCCCGCTTGAACTCGATCACACAGTCGAGCGGTACCCAATACTCGTTCCAGCGCCAGGCATCGAACTCCGGGTGGTCTGTGGCGCGCAAGCAGATGTCGCAATCGCGCCCTACCATTCGGAGCAAGAACCAGATTTGTTTCTGGCCGCGGTAGTGACCGCGTACCTCGCGCTTGATGAACTTGTCAGGCACCTCGTAACGCAACCAGTCGCGCGTGCGACCAATCACCTTGACGTGCTCCGGAAGCAGACCGGTTTCTTCGTGTAACTCCCGATACATCGCTTGCACGGGGGTCTCTCCGTACTTGATGCCCCCCTGCGGAAACTGCCAGGAATGTTCACGGAGCCGTTTGCCCCAAAACACCTCGTTGTGCGCGTTCAAGAGGATGATGCCGACGTTCGGGCGAAAGCCTTCACGATCCAGCATACAACCACCTTCGAATCCTTTAAAATTGCTTTGATTATAAACAGATAACGGACCCGACGCACCGATTCGCACCAGATTGGAACGATTCGCCGCAAAAGGCCTGCTTTGCGGTAGCCTGTCCGTCTTTGCGTGCCTGATCCCTTGTGCGAAAGACTTTGCGCGGCGGCTTGAGCGCCCCGGCGGCGGCCCTTGCGCCGGAGCGGCGAACCGGGCGGCCCCAGCCAGGCAGCCGTATCGATTTCCCTGTTTTTACCCTTTCGGGCGGTCCCTCCGGAGCCGCCGCTTTTGGAAAATCTGAATGAAAGCTTCCCGTTTCTTTATCGGCACCCTGAAAGAAGCTCCGGCCGACGCCGAGATCGTCAGTCACAAGCTCATGGTGCGTGCCGGCATGATCCGCCGCGTCGCCGGCGGCATCTATAACTACCTGCCGATCGGCTTGCGCTCGATCCGCAAGGTAGAAGCGATCGTGCGTGAGGAAATGAACCGGGCAGGCGCGATCGAGCTGCTGATGCCGGCCGTGCAGCCGGCCGAGCTATGGCAGGAGTCGGGTCGCTGGGAAAAATACGGCCCCGAACTCCTTCGCTTCAAAGACCGCAAGCAATCCGACTTCGTGATCGGACCGACCCACGAAGAAGTGGTGACAGACATCGCGCGTGGGCAGATCAAGAGCTACCGTCAGCTGCCGGTCAACTTCTATCAGATCCAGACGAAGTTCCGCGACGAAATCCGTCCGCGTTTCGGCGTAATGCGCGGCCGCGAGTTCATCATGAAAGACGCGTACTCGTTCGACAAGGACGCGGCAGGCCTGCGCGAGTCATATCGCAAGATGTACGACGCGTACGTGCGCATTTTCACGCGCCTCGGTCTCGATTTCCGCGCGGTCGCGGCGGACAACGGTTCGATCGGCGGCAGCGGCTCGCATGAATTCCACGTGATCGCCGATACGGGTGAGGACGCAATCGCCTACTGCCCGACGTCCGACTTCGCTGCGAACGTCGAAGCGGCCGAAGCTTTGCCGCTCTACGCACAGCGCGCGGCGCCCACCGAGCAGATGAAAAAGACGCCGACGCCGGGCAAGGCAAAGTGCGAGGCCGTCGCCGAGCTGCTGAACATTCCGCTCGAGCGCACCATCAAGTCGATCGTGCTCGCTACCGAAAACGAAGGCGCCGAGCCGACCATCTGGTTGCTGATGCTTCGCGGCGATCACGACCTGAACGAGATCAAGGCAAGCAAGTTGCCGGGCCTCGCCGATTTCCGCATGGCGACCGAGGCCGAGATCATCGAGACGTTCGGCACGCCGCCGGGCTATCTCGGTCCCCTCAACACAAAGAAGCCGGTGAAAGTCGTCGCGGACCGCACGGTCGCGAACATGAGCGACTTCGTGGTGGGATCGAACGAGGTGGACTACCACACGACGGGCGTGAACTGGGGTCGCGATCTGCCGGAACCGGTCGTTGCCGATATTCGCAACGTGAAGAAGGGCGATCCGTCGCCGGACGGCAAAGGCGTGATCGACATTTGCCGCGGCATCGAAGTCGGCCACGTCTTCCAGCTCGGCACCAAGTATTCGGAAGCAATGAACGCAACGTGCCTCGACGAAAACGGCAAGCCGCAGCCTATGGAAATGGGCTGTTACGGCATCGGCGTCACGCGTATTCTTGGCGCCGCGATCGAACAGAATTTCGACGACAAGGGCATCATCTGGCCGGAATCGATCGCGCCGTTCGAAGTCGTGCTGTGCCCGATGGGCTATGACCGCAGCGAAGCCGTGCGCGAGCAGGCCGACAAGCTCTACGCCGAACTGGTCGAAGCGGGCATCGACGTGATTCTCGACGATCGCGGCGAGCGCCCCGGCGTGATGTTCGCCGACTGGGAGCTGATCGGCGTGCCGCACCGTCTCGTGATCGGCGATCGTGGCCTGAAGGAAGGCAAGCTCGAATATCAGGGCCGCCGCGACGCGGAG
Organism: Paraburkholderia caledonica; assembly: GCF_000383275.1. Taxonomy (NCBI): domain Bacteria; kingdom Pseudomonadati; phylum Pseudomonadota; class Betaproteobacteria; order Burkholderiales; family Burkholderiaceae; genus Paraburkholderia; species Paraburkholderia caledonica. The sequence goes on from NZ_KB911052.1 coordinate 49,394, forward strand.
GCGACCTTGCTGCCGGTCGATGAAGCCGCGCAAACGGTCATCGGGAAGGTTCGCGCGGCGCTGGCGCGTTAAGCGGGGCGGACGGTGGAGTACACCTTCCTGTCCGCGACCGTGCTGCTGATCCTGATCACTGACCCGCTCGGCAACATTCCGCTCTTCATCAGTTGTCTGCGCGGTGTGTCGCCGAAGCGGCGCACCGCGGTGATTCTGCGAGAAGTCGCGATCGCGTTTGCGATCCTGCTGGTGTTCATGGTCGTCGGCGACGCGTTTTTGCGCATGATGAGTCTCACCGACCAGTCGTTGCGCATCGGCGGCGGCATCGTGTTGTTCCTGATTGCGCTGCGTATGGTGTTCCCGCATCCGGACGGCCCTTTCGGCGGCGACGTGCGCGGCGGCGAGCCGTTGATCGTGCCGCTTGCCATTCCCGCGCTGGCAGGACCGTCGGCGCTGGCAACCGTGATGCTGCTGACGTCGCAGGCGCCCGGCAAGATGTTCGAGTGGATCGGCGCGCTGACCGTCACCATGATCGTCTGCGCAGTGGTGCTGATGCTGGCCGAGCGTATTCAGGCCTGGCTCGGCGAGCGAACCATGATGGCATTCGAACGGCTAATGGGACTCGTGCTGGTGGCGATTTCGGTGGAGATGATGCTTGGCGGTATCCGCGCGTTCGTGCATCAACTGTAAGTAACGTGCGGTGTCTGTCGAAGCGGCAATTGGCAACACCTGGACGGATCTCTAGCCGATTTAGCTGAGTGAAACCCGCAAGCAACGTTCGATGCAACAAAAAGCGGCCCAGTGGGCCGCTTTTTTTATCTCGTGATTTGCGCGCCGGGCGATTCAAGCGCCTTCGGTCAACGCGCGAATAGTGGGCAGATTGCGCCAGTAGCCTTTGGCGTCCATGCCGCAGCCGAAAACATAGCGGTCCGGCACTTCGAAGCCGCAGTAATCGGGCCGCAGCGGCTTCGCCTTCGGAATGATCTTTTCGCACAGCACGGCGCTCAGGAAGCGCTTGGCGCCCATTGCAAGGATGCGGTCGCGGATCGCGGCCATCGTCTCGCCTTCGTCGAGGATGTCGTCGAGCACCAGCACCACGCGATCCTTCACCGACTCGGCCGGCGCCACGCGCCATTGCATCTCGTTGCCGCCCTTCGTGGTGTTGCGATAGCGGGTGAGGTGGATGTAGTCGAACTCGAGCGGGAAATCGAGGTGCGGCAACAGCATGCCGGTGAAGACCGCGGCGCCGCCCATCACCGACAGCACGAGCGGAAAGTCCTCGCTCATTTCGTTGCGGATGGAGGTCGCCATGCCGCTGATCGACGCGTTGACCTCGTCGGCCGAAACGATTTCTTCGGAGTGGCTAAAAATGTGGAGAGCTTCTTCGCGGTTCATGACGTCTGGCGGGCGGTAACTGTATACATAGTGTGAGTGGGAACGCCCTGAAGGAAGTTCCCATGGTGACGGTGGCTGCGGGCCGGGTCGGCAACCCGCGCGCCGCCGTCTTGCTAAAGCTTAGCGCATGCCGGGCAACATGCCCTTCATGCCGCGCATCATCTTTTGCAGATTGCCGCCTTTCAGCTTTTTCATCATGGTGCGCATCTGATCGTACTGGTTCAGCATGCGGTTGACTTCCTGCACCTGCACGCCCGCACCCGCGGCGATGCGGCGCTTGCGCGTGGCCTTGATGAGATCCGGCTTGGCGCGCTCGAGCGGCGTCATGGAATTGATGATGCCTTCCATGCGGCGCATCTGCTTTTCAGCCTGGCTCATGTCGGCGCCGGCGGCGGCCTGCTGGAATTGCGCGGGCAGCTTGTCCATCAGCGACGAGAGGCCGCCCATGCCCTTCATTTGCGTCAGTTGCGCGCGGAAATCGTTGAGATCGAAGTCGCCGCCTTTCTTGACCTTATCGGCGAGCTTCTGCGCGGCCTGAACGTCCACGCCGCGTTGCGCTTCCTCGACGAGGGCGAGAATGTCGCCCATGCCGAGAATCCGGTTCGCCATACGATCCGGGTAGAAGACTTCAAGGCCGTCGAGCTTTTCCGCGACGCCGACGAACTTGATCGGCTTGCCCGTGACGTGACGCACCGAGAGTGCGGCGCCACCGCGCGAGTCGCCGTCGAGCTTGGTGAGCACCACGCCGGTGAGCGGCAGCGCGTCGCTAAATGCTTTGGCGGTGTTGACCGCGTCCTGGCCGAGCATTGCATCGACGACGAACAGCGTTTCCGCCGGCTTCAACGTGGTGTGCAGCGCGGTGATTTCCTGCATCATCGCTTCGTCGATACCTAGACGGCCGGCCGTGTCGACCAGCAGCACGTCGTGATAATGACGCCTCGCCCAGTCGACCGCGGCACGCGCGATATCCACCGGCTTCTGATCCGGTTCCGACGGGAAGAAGTCCGCGCCGACCTGCTCGGTTACCGTCTTCAACTGCGCGATAGCAGCGGGGCGATAGACGTCGCACGAAACAGTCAGAACCTTTTTCTTGTACTTCTCGCGCAGCAGCTTGGCGAGCTTGCCGACCGTGGTCGTTTTACCCGCGCCTTGCAGACCCGCCATCAGAATGACGGCCGGCGGCGTGACGGCGAGATTCAGTTCAGCGGCTTTGCCTTCGTAGTCGCCGCCGATCACGGCGGTCAGCTCGCGCTGCACGACGCCGACGAGCGCCTGACCTGGCGACAGGCTGCTAATCACTTCTTCGCCGAGCGCCTTCTCTTTCACCTTGGCGATGAACTCGCGCACGACGGGCAGCGCCACGTCCGCCTCGAGCAGCGCCAGACGCACCTCGCGCAGCATTTCCTGGGTGTTCGCCTCGGTGAGCCGGGCTTCGCCGCGCAGCGTCTTGACGACGCGCGCCATCCGTTGAGTCAGATTGTCGAGCATGGGGAGCGATGAACAGTGCGGCCCCGGGCGAGCGCGAAGTGGAAGACGTCGCGGATCAGGGGCCTAGTGTAAACTTCGAATATGGATATTGTACTGTATGCCCTCACTGCGCTCCTGTACGGCGGACTCGCCGTAGCCGGCTGGCGCTCGCACCGGCACGCCGGGTCGCGCCCCATGCTGGAAAGCGTTCCGCCAATGCCGGCTGCCGCGACCACCGGCGCGAACACGCAGGCACAGTCCGGGTTCGCCGGCTCGGCGGCTTCGGGCATGAGTTCGTCCGGCCGCGCGTTGCTGTTCGTCGCGCTGCTCGCGCACGGCGTGCTGCTGCACACCACGATCTTCCCGCAGAACGCCATGGTGTTCGGCTTTGCGTTTGCGCTGTCCGCCATGTTCTGGCTCGGCGCGGGCATCTACTGGATAGAAAGCTTCTTTTTTCCGCTCGACGGACTGCGTCTGCTGGTGTTGCCGCTCGCCTGCGTCGCCTCGTTATTGCCGCTCGCGTTCAACGGCGTGCGTGTGCTGCCGTATTCGGCCGCACCCATGTTCAAGCTGCACTTTCTGATCGCCAACATCGCCTATGGTCTGTTCGCGATCGCAGCGCTGCACGCCATTCTGATGCTGCTCGTCGAGCGGCGTCTTCATGCAATGCGCGGCGGAATCGCGCAACGGAACGTGGCTGCGGCAGGCAACGGTTGGCTCTCCAGCTGGCTCGACACGCTGCCGCCGTTGCTCACGCTCGAGAAGCTGCTGTTCCGTCTGATCGGCGCCGGTTTCGTGCTGCTCACGCTGACGCTCGTGTCGGGGATCCTGTTCAGCGAGCAACTGGTCGACCGCGCGCTGCGTCTCGATCACAAGACCGTGTTTGCGATTCTTTCGTGGGTCATGTTCGGCGCGCTTCTGACTGCGCGCAAGGTGTCCGGCTGGCGCGGCCGTGCTGCATTGCGCTGGGTGCTGGCGTCGTTCGTCGCGTTGCTGCTGGCGTACGTCGGAAGCCGTTTTGTTTTCGAGGTGCTGTTGCACCGTGCTGTAGTGTGAGCGTGCCCCATGCGACAAATCTTTCTGCTCATCATATTGTTCTTCGTCGGCCAGTGGCTTGTGAAGGCGCTGCGCCGTCATGACGCGCACACAGCACAACGCACCGGCGCCGGCGGCGCGCGAGGCGCATCGGGCGCCGCCGGCAATGGCAACGGTGCCGCGCGTCCCGCACAACCGCCTCAACTCGCTGAGCCGATGATCCGTTGCGTCGAGTGCGGCGTGCATGCGCCTAAGAGCGACTCGGTGGTCGTCGCCGGGCAGCCGTTCTGCAGCGCCGCTCACGCGCGGCGGCACGGCGCACGACCCACGGGCCGCGACGCCCGATGAGCATCGCGTTCGCCGTCGACGCAGACGGTTGGGTCGCACAAGCGCGCAGGCTGCCATCGCCGAATTTCGAAGCACGGCCGCAAGGCGCGGTGCCGACTCTGATCGTGGTCCACAACATCAGCCTGCCGCCTAACCAGTTCGGCGGCACGGCGATCGCCGAACTGTTTCTCAATACGCTCGATTGTGACGCGCATCCTTATTACGACGCGCATCTGCGCGGCGTGCGGGTGTCCGCGCACTTCGTGATTCATCGCGACGGCGCGCTCGAGCAGTTCGTGTCGTGCAATGAGCGCGCGTGGCACGCGGGCCCATCGAACTTTTTCGGCCGTGAGCGTTGCAATGATTTCTCGATCGGCATCGAACTGGAAGGCAGTGACACGACTCCTTTCGAGGCGGCGCAATACCGCACGCTCGGCTCGCTCGTCAGTGCGCTGACGGCTCGTTATCCGATCGAAGCGCTTGCCGGGCACTCCGACATTGCGCCTGGTCGCAAGACTGATCCAGGACCACATTTCGAGTGGGCGCGTCTGCAACGCGATACGTTGCTGGCGGATCGGTATTTCCCCTATCTCAAGTTTTCCAGAGCGCTGTAACGGCACTTTGCGCGACGTCGCGCGTGAGCCGCAGAGCGAGGCTCTGCCTGCTTCTGCAGGTGGAGCGCTTCGCGCCGCGCGGTGCAAAAGTCAAGACTTCAAAAGCAAATAAAACCGTTTGACCTGTCTCGAATCTCCACTATACTTGGTGCCACAAATTCAGTTACGCACTAGATATTGTGTGTCCTGTGTATAACTGTGTGAATAACCGAGTGCATAACTACGTGCACAAGTCGCGGCGCCCCGCTCTCTGAGCACGGCGCCGCAAGCATTCCAGGCAGCGAAAAATAATCCTGCAGCGCAGCCGGACCTGACCAGCCGGCGGCAACCAAAAGCATCAGGAAAGGGGCTGAGAGTGATCGCGACACATACGACGAAGACCGTTTTCAATTCGAATCAGGCTTCATCGCAGTCGCATCCCGCCAGCCGCCCAGGCCGGTCTTTTTCCTGCACCTCCTCGCTTGCGCACGCGGCGGCGCAGCGTTCGTTTTAATCCGCGGCACTCGCCGCAACATTTCCAGGACCAGGAGCTTTGCACATGCAAACCACCGACAACGTGACGACCCGGTATGAGGGATCACCGACTGGCCAGGCGTTCGGCCAGGCACAAGGCACTCAAGCGCTCGCGCCGCAAGCGACGTACGCCGACTACAAGGTGATCCGTCGTAATGGCAGCGTGGTGTCGTTCGAACCGTCGAAGATCGCCATCGCCGTGACGAAGGCATTTCTCGCCGTCAACGGTGGTCAAGGCGCGGCGTCGGCGCGTGTGCGTGAACTGGTCGAGCAACTGACGCAGAACGTGGTGCGCGCGCTGCTGCGCAGCCGTCCGAACGGCGGCACGTTCCATATTGAAGACATTCAGGATCAGGTCGAACTCGCGCTGATGCGCGGCGGCGAGCACAACGTCGCACGTGCGTACGTGCTGTATCGCGAGAAGCGCACGCAGGCGCGCGCTCATGACGATCACGCTGCCGCCGGCACGCCGGGCCTCACGGTCACGGACAACGGCGTCACGCGTCCGCTCGACCTCGCTGCACTGCGCGGCATTATCGAGTCCGCTTGCGCGAACCTGGGTGACGCGGTGAGCGCGGAGCCGATCGTCGCGGAAACGGTGAAGAATCTGTACGACGGCGTGCCGATGAGCCAGGTCTACGACTCGGCGATTCTGGCTGCACGTACGATGATCGAAAAAGATCCGGCCTACAGCCAGGTCACCGCTCGCATCCTGCTGCACACCATCCGCCGCGAGATTCTCGAAGAAGAAGTCACGCAAGCCGAAATGGGCGAGCGTTACGCCGAGTACTTTCCGCAGTTCATCAAGCGCGGCGTGCAAGCCGAGCTGCTCGACGACAAGCTGCTGCAGTTCGACCTGAAGCGCCTGGGTGCCGCGCTCGACAACAACCGCGATCTGCAATTCGGCTATCTCGGTCTGCAGACGCTGTATGACCGTTACTTCCTGCACCACGACGGCGTGCGTATCGAAATGCCTCAGGCATTCTTTATGCGTGTCGCAATGGGCCTGTCGCTGAACGAGATCGACCGCGAAGCGCGGGCGATCGAGTTTTACAACGTGCTGTCGAGCTTTGACTTCATGTCGTCCACGCCGACGCTGTTCAACTCGGGCACGCGCCGCTCGCAGCTGTCGTCGTGCTACCTGACCACGGTCGACGACGACCTGGACGGCATCTACGAAGCACTGAAGGAAAACGCGCTGCTCTCGAAGTTTGCCGGCGGTCTCGGCAACGACTGGACGCGTGTGCGTGCGCTCGGCTCGCACATCAAGGGCACGAATGGCAAGTCGCAAGGCGTGGTGCCATTCCTGAAGGTCGTCAACGACACGGCTGTCGCCGTGAACCAGGGCGGCAAGCGCAAGGGCGCAGTGTGCGCGTACCTGGAAACGTGGCACCTGGACATTGAAGAGTTCCTCGAGCTGCGCAAGAACACCGGTGACGACCGTCGTCGCACGCACGACATGAACACGGCGAACTGGATTCCCGACCTGTTCATGAAGCGCGTGATGGAAGGCGGCGACTGGACGCTGTTCTCGCCGTCCACCTGCCCGGACCTGCACGACAAGTTCGGCGCCGAGTTCGAAGCGGCTTACACGGCTTACGAAGACAAGGTCGCGCGCGGCGAGATCAAGCTGTTCAAGAAGGTGCCCGCGGCGCAACTGTGGCGCAAGATGCTCGGCATGCTGTTCGAAACCGGCCACCCGTGGATCACGTTCAAGGATCCGTGCAATGTGCGCTCGCCGCAACAGCACGTCGGCGTCGTCCACTCGTCGAACCTTTGCACGGAAATCACGCTGAACACGAGCGACTCGGAAATCGCGGTCTGCAACCTGGGCTCAGTGAACCTCGTCGCGCATCTGAAGGAACAGGCCGACGGCACGCTCGCACTCGACCACGACAAGCTCAAGCGCACTGTCAGCGTTGCAATGCGCATGCTCGACAACGTGATCGACATCAACTATTACGCAGTTGCCAAGGCGCGTAACTCGAACCTGAAGCACCGACCGGTCGGCATGGGCATCATGGGCTTCCAGGACTGCCTGCATCTGCTGCGCACGCCGTACGCGTCGGAAGAAGCGGTCAAGTTCGCCGACACGTCGATGGAAGCGGTCTGCTACTACGCTTACTACGCGTCGACCGAACTGGCGCAAGAACGCGGCCGTTACTCCAGCTACCGCGGCTCGCTGTGGGATCGCGGCATCCTCCCGCAAGACTCGGTCAAGCTGCTGGCCGACGCGCGTGGCGGCTATGTCGAAGTCGATTCCAGCGAGTCGATGGACTGGACGGAACTGCGCGAGCGCATCGCCACTTACGGCATGCGCAACTCGAACTGCATCGCGATCGCGCCGACGGCGACGATCTCGAACATCATCGGCGTGTCGGCTTGTATCGAACCGACGTTCCAGAACCTGTATGTGAAGTCGAACCTGTCGGGCGAGTTCACGGTAGTCAACGACTACCTGGTGCGTGACCTGAAGGCGCGCGGCCTGTGGGACGAAGTGATGGTCGCCGACCTGAAGTACTTCGACGGCACGCTCTCGCGCATCGACCGTATCCCGGCCGACCTGCGCGCGATCTACGCGACCGCGTTCGAAGTCGATCCGAAGTGGCTCGTCGAAGCGGCGTCGCGCCGTCAGAAGTGGATCGACCAGGCGCAGTCGCTGAACATCTACATGGGCGGCGCATCGGGTAAGAAGCTCGACGAGATCTACAAGCTTGCATGGGTGCGCGGTCTGAAGACCACGTACTACCTCCGCACGATGGCGGCAACGCACGTCGAGAAGTCGACGGTCGCTCACGGCGCGCTCAACGCAGTGAGCTCGGGCGGCGGTGAAGGCACGGGTGGTGTCGGCGGTGGCGCGGCAGGCGGTTTCGGCGCGAGCGGCGGTGCCGGTGGTGCACTCGGCAATGGCGGTGGCCTTCAGGCAGCAACGGCAGCAACAGCGGCAGCGTCGGCAGTCGCAGTCGAAGCGGCGCCCGAAGCAGACGGTCCCGTCTGCATGATGCGTCCGGGCGACCCTGGCTTCGACGAATGCGAGGCTTGCCAGTAAGCGTCGAGCAGCAAGCGGGTTCGTTGCTTGCTGACGGGTTCCAGGTAAAGACCCGCATGCAGCGATCAACGAACCTGATAGAGATGAAGCAGATATAAACCGACGAGCGGTGCGGCAAGCAAGATAGACGAAGTCAGCGAGGCCGCACCGCTCATCGACGCAACGAAGCGAAGCATCCACGCAACGAAGCTTAGGCACGAAGTCGGGCGACGAAGCAACGAAGCCAGGCAACGAAGCAACGAGTCGGCACTTCACGAAGCGCGCGAGACAACATCCGAGCGCGCGACCCAACGCTTCGACCGATAGGGCGAACAACGCAGTCGGCCACACGCATCGCCACGCATTGCATTGAACTTCATCTCGCTAGCGCTGACGAACCGGCAACTCGCAGAGAAGTGCAAGACACAGCAAACGCACTCCGCAATACAGATAGATAGAGCAGCGAAACGACGCTTCAACGCGTTGCTCTTCGAACTCGCGAAGCACCTCGACGACACACGTTCAACTTGCTTCATACGAGGCAACGCACACAGTCTGTTGAACAAAGTGTTGTATGAACGTAGCAACGCGAATCGAAAACAGGATTTTTCGCGAGTGGACTCTTTTATCGCTCGTGAAAAGATGGTACAAACCGTTCTAAATTGATGGTGACATTTATGCTCAACTGGGATGACGAGATCACTGCCGTAACTCCCTCGAGCGCTACGCAACCGAACGTGTTGCGCAACGCTGCGGGACCGGCTGTCGGTTCGCAAGTCGGAACGCGTTCCGCTCCTCATGCTCCCTCGGCTCAAGACATCTTCGCGAACGACATCGCTGTCGCTCCCGCTGCTACCGTTGCTCATGCTGCTGGAACTGCTGCAGTTTCAGAAGCGCGAGTGAATGTCGCCGACAAGCGCATCATCAACGGCCAGACTGACGTGAATCAGTTGGTGCCGTTCAAGTACAAGTGGGCTTGGGAAAAGTATCTGGCTGGTTGCGCCAACCACTGGATGCCGCAAGAAGTGAACATGTCGCGCGACATCGCCCTCTGGAAAGACCCGAACGGGCTGACCGAAGACGAGCGCCGCATCGTCAAGCGCAACCTGGGCTTCTTCGTCACGGCCGACTCCCTCGCCGCCAACAACATCGTGCTGGGCACCTACCGCCACATCACGGCTCCCGAATGCCGCCAGTTCCTGCTGCGCCAGGCGTTCGAAGAAGCGATCCACACACACGCCTATCAGTACATCGTCGAATCGCTCGGCCTCGACGAGGGCGAAATCTTCAACGCGTATCACGAGGTCTCCTCGATCCGCGCGAAAGACGAATTCCTCATTCCGTACATCAACGTGCTGACCGATCCGGGTTTCCAGACCGGCACGCTCGAGACTGACCAGACGCTGCTGCGCTCCCTGATCGTGTTCGCCTGCGTGATGGAAGGCTTGTTCTTCTACGTCGGCTTCACGCAAATCCTGGCGCTCGGCCGTCAGAACAAGATGACGGGCGCCGCGGAACAGTACCAGTACATCCTGCGCGACGAGTCGATGCACTGCAACTTCGGCATCGACCTGATCAACCAGATCAAACTTGAGAACCCGCAACTCTGGACGGCTGAGTTCCGCGCGGAAATCCGCGAGATCTTCCAGCAAGCGGTCGAACTTGAATATCGTTACGCAGAAGACACGATGCCGCGCGGGGTGCTCGGCCTCAATGCGTCGATGTTCAAGAGTTATCTGCGCTTCATCTGCAACCGCCGTTGCCAGCAGATCGGTCTCGATCCGCTGTACCCGAACGAGGAAAACCCGTTCCCGTGGATGAGCGAGATGATCGACCTGAAGAAGGAGCGCAACTTCTTCGAGACGCGTGTGATCGAATATCAGACTGGCGGCGCGCTGACCTGGGAGTGATCCGGGTTCGTGTCGTAGATGCATTCATCGATGGGGATGCCGTGGGCCTCGGCCGCGGCAATTATGTTTAGGAGCTGAACCGCCTGATGCAAAGCGTGCCCGGTGCGCCGCGTGCCTTCGCGGCCCACAAACATGACAGGCACTTTGCGAACCCTTCAGTGGGATGGGCAAACTTCCCCCCGGAAAAAGTCGCCGGCGTTATCGCCGGTGGCTCGATCAAGCAATTACCGGTGTTGAAACCCAACACCGATGACATTTGGCGCGCGGTGCCTTCGGGCACGGCGCGCCTTACCGCATTCATTAGCGTAAGCGCGCGGCACCTGCGTACGCCGATGAATAGCCCGCTTCGTAGCGCGCGCCCTGAGAAGCGTCCGCGGGAAGCGGGTTTTGACGAAGGGTGTAGTTTGAACTGACTCTCATCTGAAAACCTGAAGGAGAAAATGATGGCAACTGCAAAGAAAGCCGCCGCTAAGAAGCCTGCAGCAAAGAAGGTCGCAGCAAAGAAGGCAGCTCCGGCGAAGAAGGCAGCACCGGCAAAGAAAGTAGCAGCGAAGAAGGCAGCGCCGGCCAAGAAGGTCGCGGCAAAGAAAGCAGCACCGGCTAAGAAGGTAGCAGCGAAGAAAGCTGCACCGGCTAAGAAGGTTGCAGCCAAGAAAGCCGCACCGGCAAAGAAGGTAGCAGCGAAGAAGGCAGCGCCGGCTAAGAAGGCCGCAGCGAAGAAGGCAGCACCGGCGAAGAAGGCCGCAGCGAAGAAGGCTGCACCGGCTAAGAAGGCCGCAGCCAAGAAGGCCGCGCCTGCGAAGAAGGCTGCTGCGAAGAAAGCCGCGCCTGCTAAGAAGGCTGCCGCCAAGAAGGCTGCGCCTGCGAAAAAGGCTGCTGCTAAAAAGGCTGCGCCTGCCAAGAAGGCTGCTCCTGCGAAGAAGGCCGCTGCTCCTGCGAAGAAGGCTGCCCCTGCGAAGAAGGCTGTCGCCAAGAAGGCTGCGCCTGCACCCGCTGCGACTTCTGTTTCGAGCGCACCGGCGGCGACGGTGAAGACCGCGCTGAACCCGGCAGCGGCATGGCCGTTCCCGACGGGCAGCCGTCCGTAACTCGGGCAGTTAGCAGGTCAGTAAGAAGTAGGAGTGCATGGACGCATCGCACGATGCGTCCAATGATTGAGTGGCGCTCAACGTAGCTTCGCGAGTGCTACTCGGTCAGGGTCCCGTTGCCGGTTTCCGGCGACGGGATTTTTTTTCGTCGGTGCATAACGGGGAGCGTTGGCACGCCCGGATGCAATCACTGCGCGCAGGCGAAAAAAAACGCATGCACAGGGGAGGGCATGCGTGTGAGGTCGACGCGGCCGCGTTATGCCTGGCCGTTCGAGAGGGGAACCTTAATGCGTGACGCGCGTAACGCCGCCGCTGGAAAGAAGCCGAACGCGCTCGCCAGCACGGAAGATCTCGCCGGTTGAGCTTTGCGTGATTGCGCGGATGTCGCCGTTATCGAGTCGCACGGTAACTTCCAGACCGTCGTGCACGGCCACCCGGTTCTCGACCGAGTTGCCGGCCACCGCACCCGCCAGACCGCCAATAATCCCGGTGATGATCGAGCCCGTGCCGCCGCCGATAGTGCTGCCCGCCACTGCACCGAGAGCGCCGCCGCCGATTGCGCCAATGCCGCTCGGCTGACCGTTGTTCGAGCTGATCTTGACTGCGCGCACGCTGTCGACCGTGCCCATGCGGACCGTTTCTTCGCGCTGTGCCTGCGACGCCGTGTAAACGTCGGCAGAGCTGCTGTTGTATGCGCACCCCGACATGGCCAGCGAACCGGCGATCAAGGTGGCCACTATCAGGCGACTCGTTATTCTCATTCCCTAACTCCAATAGCTTCGGTATTACGGCAGGTCGTACCCGAACGCCTGCTTGAACCGTTCGTTGATCTGCGCCCGGGTAGGCGCATAGTTTTGCGGACCCTGATGCTCGATCTTCAGCGCGCCCATCAGGCTCGCGAGACGGCCGGTGGTCGCCCAGCCGAGCTTGTTCTCGATGCCGTACAGCAAGCCGCCGCGAAACGCGTCGCCGCATCCTGTGGGGTCCAGCACCTGCTGTGCCTTGACGGCCGGAATCTCTTCGACGCCGCCCGCGTGATGAATCTGCGCACCGTGTTCGCCGAGCGTGACGATGAGCGCTTCGACCTTGCCGGCGATCTCTTCGATCGACCAACCTGTCTTGTTGCTCACAAGTTTGGCTTCGTAATCGTTGACAGCTACGTAAGTCGCAAGTTCAATCATGCGCCGCAGTGCAGCACCGTCGAAGAGGGGCAATCCTTGACCTGGATCGAAGATGAACGGCACGCCCGCCGCGGCCAGGTGCTCCGAATGCTGAACCATGCCGTCGTAGCCGTCGGGCGCGACGATGCCGAGCGTGATGCCTTTCGCTTCGTCCGCGCGGTTCAGGTGCGACTGCATCATCGCGCCCGGATGGAACGCGGTGATCTGATTGTTTTCGAGGTCGGTGGTGATCATGGCCTGCGCCGAATAGGTGCCCGGCACGACCAGCACGTTTTCCGTCGATAGCCCGAGTTGCGCGAACCGGTCCATGTACAACTGGGCGTCGACCGCGCCGAGCGTGCCCATGATGCGCGCGTCGCCGCCCAGCAGGTTCAGCGAATACGCGATATTGCCCGCGCAGCCGCCGAACTCGCGGCGCATCGTCGGCACGAGAAAGCTCACGTTCAGGATGTGGACCTGCTCCGGCAGGATGTGCTCCCGGAAGCGGCCTTCGAAGGTCATGATGTTGTCGTAGGCGAGCGAGCCGCAAATCAGCGTAGCCAAGGCGAGCGTCCTGTAAAAAATGAAGAATAGGTAGTGAGGACGTGACAGCGCCGCGCGTGAAGCGCGGCGCCGGAGTCTTCGGGTGCTGAGGTTTTACTTCAGCGCGGCAAGTGCTGCGTCGTAGTTCGGTTCGTTCTTGATTTCGTCGACCAGTTCCGCATGAACCACCTTGTCGTTCTCGTCGATCACGACAACCGCGCGCGCCGTGAGACCCGTGAGCGGACCGCTCGTCACGTCGACGCCGTACGCCTGCGCGAATTCGTGGCCGCGGAAGGTCGACGCCGTCACGACGTTTTCAATGCCTTCCGTCGTGCAAAAGCGCGACGCGGCGAACGGCAGGTCGCCCGACACGACGATCACTGCCGTGTTGCTCAGCTTCGCAGCGGCTTCGTTGAACTTGCGGGTCGACGTCGCGCAGGTCGGCGTGTCGAGGCTCGGGACAATGTTCAACACTTTGCGTTTGCCGGCGAAATCGGCGAGCGACAGCGGCTTGAGATCCTTGCCGACCAGCGAGAAAGCGGGAGCGCTCTGACCCACCGACGGGAAAGTGCCGGCTACATCGATCGGGTTACCACCCAGCGTGACTTGACTCATGTTGTTGTGCTCCGAAAGTTCGTCTGTGATGACGGTGAACGCGCCCGCTCGACGCGGGGCGCGCAAGGATGCGTTACGGATAGAAGATCTGTACGCGGAAATTGGAGGCGACAGCGTTGCCGGTATCGAGGTGCACGATCATGGTTTGCGTCATGTGCGGCGGCAGGCCGGCTGCGATCGGCGTACCCGGCGCAACGTAGTCTTGCGGGAACAGCACGCGGCGCAACGCCACGTTGTTCTGATCGTCGAGAAGCGTGAGTTCGATCGCCGGATAGGCCAGCGCGACGTTGAAGCGGTTGCGCAGCGGCATCCGCAATTCGAGCTTGTGCGGCCCGTCGATTTGCCGCAAATCGGACGGCTCTACCTGCAAGCCGTCGATGTCGTGCGGCGCGGTGAGCTGACAGCCGAGCGACGCGCACACCTTCGCGTACAGCGCCTGGGTACCCGGCAGATAGACGAGTACCGTCTCACGCTGCCACCACGCGAGTTGCGCGAGCAACGCGACGATGAGCAGGACCGCCGCCACCGATCCGCCGACGATCCATGCGAGGCGCCGTGGTTCTGCGGCACGCGTCTCCCGCGTGACCGGAAACGGATCCATGTCGTCGCCGAGCGGCGGCTGTACCGAGAACGGCTCACCGCTCGGCGTCGCAGCCGCGCGGGTCGGCCCGCGCAGATCGGCATCGGCGGGATTGGCGGAATAGGGATGCGGATGCGTTGCGCCGAGGCCGGCCGCGCCTACGCCGGTCGTTCCGAAATGCGGTTCGTTATCGGAGAATCCATGGAACGCAGCCGACTCGTTGAGCACCGGTTCGTCGATCGGAAAATCGGAAGGGCGTTCGGTCTTGTGCCACACGCTAGGTGCTTCTTCTGCGGGCGGCTCCGCTTCATAGGCGAAGGGTTCGAGCGGCGCGTCCGCGAGCAGCGGTTCGTGGTCGGCCGGCGTCGCCGTGCCGGATGCGCCGGGTGGCAACGTGGGCTCCGTCGCGGCATGGCCAGGCGCGCCAGCGGTGCCTGCGCCGGTGTAGCCGGGCTGGGCCGCGACGTTCTGTGCGTTATGACGGAAGCGTTCCTCGAAGAGCGGCGTGGGGCGCGGCGCCCAGGGATCCCAGGCGGCGGGGCTGAAGTCTGCGCCGCTCGGGCGCACGCCGGAGAGCGCTTCGATTGCCGCGGCTGCGGAGACCTGTCTGGCGGTGGAGAAGTCGCCGCCCTCGCTTATGTCGAAGAGGCTGCCGGATGCGTCGAACACTTCATGGCATTGCCCGCAACGCACGAGGCCGCGGCGCAGCGCCAACTGCGTCGGTTGCAGGCGGAAGACGGTTTCACAGAAGGGACAGCGCGTCGCCAGAAGCATATTGAGCCGGTTAGCCGAGGGGCCGTTGGTTGGACAATACGCCTTATTCTAATGGCTTTCGCGGCGTGTTCCCGTCAGACATACCCACCCTTCGTGTTCGCGCCATACGCCGATGTCGATCCATCGCGCGTACACCTGCGCGACTTCATCGGCTTGGCGCGCCAGAATGCCCGACAGTGCGATGCGGCCGCCCGGCTTGACCTTCGACGAGAGCATCGAGGCCATCAGCTTGAGCGGATTGGACAGAATATTGGCAACGACGATGTCGAACTCGCCGGCGGGGCATTCGTTGGGCAGACCGTAGGTGACTTCGGCGCGGTTGCGCTCGCTGTTATGACGCGCCGACTCGACCGCTTGCGGATCGATGTCGATGCCGTACACCGGATCGGCGCCGCATTTTTTCGCGAGAATCGCGAGAATGCCGGAGCCGCAACCGTAGTCGAGCACGGATTGTCCGGGCTTCACCGATTGCTCCAGCCACTCCATGCACAGACGCGTGGTGGGATGGCTGCCGGTGCCGAACGCTAGGCCCGGATCGAGTTCGAGCACCAGCGCGTTGGGGTCCGGCGCGTCGTGCCACGAAGGCACGACCCAGATGCGCTCGCCGATCGGGATCGGATCGAACTGCGACTGCGTGAGACGCACCCAATCCTGTTCTTCGACGTCACGCACAGTGAACGACGGCGCCGCCGGAAGGCCGACCTCGTTCGCAGCGGCGGCAAGCAGCACCGCCGGTTCATGTTCCGCCGCGAGCAGCGCGATCACGCGCGAACGCTGCCAGGCGGTGCGGTCGGGCGTGAGACCGGGCTCGCCGAAAAGCGGCTGCTCGTCGGGCGTGTCGGCGTCCGCATCTTCGACCGATACGGACAACGCGCCCAACTCGAGCAGCGCGTCGGAAAATTCCTCCGCATGCTCGCGAGCCAATTCAGCGACCAGTTCCCGGTAACTCATGACTTACGCTTCTTCCGGCGCGGCCTGCAGCTTCGCGGCCAACCGGTTTTCGAGGTAATGAATGCTCGTGCCGCCTTCGACGAACTTCGCGTCCAGCATCAGCTCGCGATGCAACGGAATGTTCGTCTGGATTCCTTCGACGACCATTTCCGACAGCGCGATGCGCATCCGCTTGATTGCCTGCTCGCGTGTGGCGCCATAAGCGATCAGCTTGCCGATCATCGAATCATAGTTCGGCGGCACGAAATAGCCATTGTAGGCATGCGAGTCGACGCGAATGCCGGGACCGCCCGGCATGTGCCACGACGTAAGGCGTCCCGGCGACGGAATGAACTTGAACGGATCTTCAGCGTTGATCCGGCATTCGATCGCATGGCCCTTGAACACGATGTCGCGCTGACGGAACGCGAGCTTTTCACCTGCCGCAATGCGGATCTGTTCCTGGACGATGTCGACGCCCGTGATCAGTTCGGTCACGGGGTGTTCGACCTGCACGCGCGTGTTCATTTCAATGAAGTAGAACTCGCCGTTTTCGTACAGGAATTCGAACGTACCGGCGCCAAGATAACCCATCTTCTTGCACGCATCCGCGCAACGGTCGCCAATGCGGTCGATCAGACGGCGCGCAATGCCGGGTGCCGGCGCTTCTTCGATCACTTTCTGGTGACGGCGCTGCATCGAGCAATCGCGCTCGCCGAGCCAGACTGCGTTCTTGAACGAATCGGACAGCACCTGGATTTCGATGTGCCGCGGGTTCTCCAGGAATTTTTCCATGTAGACCTGCGGGTTGCCGAACGCACGGCCGGCTTCTTCGCGCGTCATGTTGACCGCGTTGACGAGCGCCGCTTCGGTGTGAACGACGCGCATGCCGCGGCCACCGCCGCCGCCGGCGGCCTTGATGATGACCGGATAGCCGACTTGCCGCGCAATTTTCACGATCTCTTTCGGATCTTCCGGCAATGCGCCTTCAGAACCCGGCACGCACGGCACGCCGGTCTTGATCATGGTCTGCTTGGCGGTCACCTTGTCGCCCATCATCCGGATGGTTTCCGGACGCGGACCGATAAAAGTGAAGCCGGATTGCTCGACACGTTCGGCGAAGTCGGCGTTCTCCGACAGAAAGCCGTAACCGGGGTGAATCGCCTCGGCGTCCGTGACTTCCGCCGCGCTGATCAGCGCCGGCATATTCAGGTAGCTCAGATTGGAAGGTGCCGGGCCGATACAGACGGCTTCGTCGGCGAGCTTGACGTATTTGGCTTCCTTGTCAGCTTCGGAATAGACGACGACCGTCTTGACGCCCAGTTCGCGGCAGGCGCGCTGGATGCGAAGCGCGATCTCGCCACGATTGGCAATAAGGATTTTTTCAAACATAGCGGGTTTTCGACTCATCAATGGGCGCCGGGTTGCTCAGAACACCGGCTGCCTCAGAGGATCGGGCGCGCGCCGAATGCAACGGGCGCGCGGGGCGGCATGCGCACAGCGGGGGCGCAATGGGCGCCGCGTTAGCCGACCACGAACAGCGGTTGGCCGTATTCGACCGCCTGACCGTTTTCGACGAGAATTTCCTTCACGACGCCGGACTTGTCCGACTCGATTTCGTTGAGCAGCTTCATTGCTTCGATGATGCAGATCGTCTGGCCTTCCTTGACCGTGTCACCGACCTGGACAAACGGGTCGGCGCCCGGCGACGGAGCACGGTAGAACGTTCCGACCATCGGCGAGGTCACGACATGACCTTGCGGCGCGGCGGCTGCCGGCGTGGCCGGAGCACCTGCCGCCGTGACGGCGGGCGCTTCACCGCCTGCCATCGGGGCCGGCTGTGAGTATTGCGGCGCGTACGAAGCGGACGGCTGCACATAAACCGGCGGCGCGTTCTTGACGATGCGAACCTTGCCCTCGCCCTCGGTCACTTCGAGTTCCGAGATGCCGGACTCCGACACGAGATCGATCAGAGTTTTCAGTTTGCGTAGATCCATCAGGAAGCCCCTTTTTTCAATGCGTGGAGTGCCGGCGCGTGTGCGGCCGGCGCAAATTAGACGTGTTTGTATTTCAGCCCCGCGACGAACCGGCGGCCAGCCGGTCGAGCGCGAATTCGAGTGCGTACAGATAACCCTTCCAGCCGAGGCCGCAGATCACGCCCTCAGCCTGGTCGGAAAAATACGAGTGATGCCGGAACGGTTCACGACGATGCACGTTCGACAGATGAATCTCGACGAACGGAATGCCGACGCCCGCCAGAGCGTCCCGGATGGCGACACTCGTGTGCGTGTACGCAGCCGGATTGATCAGGATGAAATCGGTTTTTTCTGTCCGGGCGGATTGGATGCGATCAACCAGAGCGCCTTCATGGTTGCTCTGGAACGACGCGAGTTCTACGCCGGCGTCGGCGGCGCGGTCGGATAGTGCCTGATCGATCTGCGGCAAGGTCACGCGGCCATAAACCTCGGGTTCCCGCGTACTGAGAAGGTTGAGGTTGGGGCCGTGCAGTACCAGCAGTCGCGTCATGGTCGCTTCTTTTTCCGTGGAATTGGGCGCACTTTAGCGCTGATTAGAGAAACTTGTCTAGTTTCCTGCACGGACGAAGCGTTCGGGAGCCGATCGGAGTAGGGCGCCGGTCGCCTAATTTCTCGCAATTCCAGCGGATTTGCTCCGAATTTTGTGCCTTTCTCCGCAAAACCGCCGTCAAAAGATTGAGAAATTTACAGCGCGTCGAGGGTCTGTTTTAAGGCGACAGGATCGATCTGGCCTAATTTTGTCGAGCGGATGTTGCCCTTTGCGTCAATCACCACGGTGAACGGCAGGCCACCCGCCGTATTGCCGAACGATCGCGCGAGGTCGGCACCGCCGAACCCCGTCACATAGACCGGGTAGGCCACCTTCACTTTTTGCAGGAAAGCCTGCACATTTTTCTCGGAATCGACGCCAAGTCCGACGAACTGGATGCCTTTCTTCGCGTAATCGCGCTGAAGTTGCGAGAGCGCGGGCATTTCCTCGACACACGGCCCGCACCACGAAGCCCAGAAATTGACGACGATCGGGCGACCTTTCAGCACGGAAAGTGAGCCGGGCTTGCCGTCGGCGGTAGTCACCGGGGCCGCCCAAAGCTGGGCAACAGCGCCTTCTTTCGACGCCGAACCGGCGGCGTGAGCGGTCGCGGTCAAACCGTCGTCGCCGTTCAGCCAGTAATTGGCGAGGACGCCGCTTCCTGCCGCGACACCGGCGACGAGCGCCGCCATCAAAATGCGTCTGCTGTTCATCATGTGTTTAGTTCGGTGAAGGCGCTACGCCGCCTGCTGCAAGCAGCGACTGGACGGTCTGGAGATTCGCGCGCGCCGTGCGTCCACGAGCGTCGGCTTTGACTGCGCCGCGCAGGTCGTCCGCCTCATAAAGCGCGACATGAACGCCTACGGGCTCCGAGTCGCGCCCTTCGCTCGCCGGCCGCCACAGAAAGCTCAGCGTCTCGACGTAGCCGCGGCCCGCAAAGTGGCGCGTTTCCGAGACGTCGTATTGAATGTTCGCGTTGAGGAAGTAGATGGCTACTTCTTTCGGGTTGTCGCAGAACGCCTGAAGATGAATGTCCGAATGCTCGCCGGCCGTGCCGCCGAGCACTGCGCCCGTCAAATAAGGGTTAAAAGGTGCGAGCCGCTCCATCCATTCGACAGCGATGCCGCGCAGGCGCCGCAGCAGCGCCGGCTGGCTGTCGCCCTGAAAGAGCGACTGATATTCGCGGATTTCTTCCTCGATCTGATCGTTATCAGGCAGCCATTCGCCGGCAATCCGGCTTTCTCCAATGACTTGTCGAGCCGCTTTGCGCTTGGCCGTTGCATAGTCGAGACCGTCTTCGGCGATCAGGCGCGCAGCCGCAATGGCGATTTCCTCGCGCACGCGCTGCGGATCAAAATGTGATTTGCGAACCATGCGTCAATCATACTAGAGATTGATGACAGCCCTTTCCGGCGGCGCTGGCCGGCTGCCGGGCGTCGCCAAAGCGGGCGAGTCCGCTTAGGGGTTCGGGAGGCGTCGGTTACAATGACGTCCTTCGCGGACGGCTCTTTTGGCCGCTCGCCGCTCTCCCATCCCTCTCAGGAAAACGCCGGGCCGCCCCACAAGTTTTCTTGCCCCTTCGGGGGCCTGGCACGAACCGCCAGGTAAGGGCCCTTCAGGAAAAAACGCCCGCGCGGCACGACAGGCTTATGCATATCCACATCCTCGGTATCTGCGGCACGTTCATGGGCGGTCTCGCGGTCCTCGCGCGCGGCGCGGGCCACACGGTGACGGGCTGCGACGCCGGCGTATATCCGCCAATGAGCACGCAGCTCGAGGCGCAAGGCATCCGTCTGATCGAGGGCTACGACGCGGACCAGTTGAACGGTTTGAACGCCGACCTGTTCGTGATCGGCAACGTGGTATCCCGCGGTAACCCGCTAATGGAAGCGATTCTCGACCGTGGCCTGCCGTATGTGTCCGGCCCGCAGTGGCTCGGCGAACACGTGCTGAACGGCAAATGGGTGCTCGCGGTGGCCGGTACGCACGGCAAGACGACGACCAGTTCCATGCTCACATGGCTGCTCGAAGACGCGGGTCTCAATCCCGGTTTTCTGATTGGCGGTGTGCCGCTGAATTTCGGCGTCTCCGCGCGGCTCACCGATTCCAGCTTCTTCGTGATCGAAGCCGACGAGTACGACACGGCCTTCTTCGACAAGCGGTCCAAGTTCGTGCACTACCGGCCCAAGACCGCGGTTCTGAATAACCTCGAATTCGATCACGCCGACATCTTCCCGGATCTGGCGGCTATCGAGACGCAGTTTCATCACCTGATCCGCACGGTGCCGCGCATCGGCCGTGTCGTGACGAACGGCCGGGAAGACCCGCTCGAACGCGTGCTGACGCGCGGCTGCTGGAGCGAAGTGGAGCGTTTCGGCGTGCAGGGCGGCTGGGAAACGCTGCCCGCGGAAGACGGTGTGCCCGTCGACGAACGGTTTGCGGTGTATCACAACGCCGAGCGCGTCGGCGTGGTCGAGTGGCAGGTGCAGGGTGAGCACAACCGCATGAACGCACTCGCCGCGATTGCCGCCGCGCGCCATGTCGGCGTGCCGCCGGCGCAGGCCGCAAAGTCACTGTCGAGCTTTCGCAACGTGAAGCGGCGCATGGAAGTGCGCGGCAGCGTAGACGGCGTGACGGTGTACGACGACTTCGCTCATCACCCAACCGCGATCGACACCACGGTGGCTGGCCTGCGGGCGCGTGTGGGCCGCGACAATACGCGGATTCTCGCCGTGCTGGAGCCGCGCTCGAACACGATGAAGCTCGGCGTGATGAAGGCGCAACTTCCGGCAAGTCTCGCAGACGCCGATCTCGTGTTCGGCTACGGCGCACCGAGCGGCCGTGACGCGCTGGGCTGGAATTTGGGCGAAGCACTGGCGCCGCTCGGCGGCAAGGCGCAAGCCTTCGACAATCTCGACGCGCTCGTCAAAGCCGTGGTCCACGCAGCGCGCCCCGGCGATCAGATTCTGGTGATGAGCAACGGCGGCTTTGGCGGCGTGCATCAGAAACTGCTCGACGCCCTGTCCGCGAGAGGCGCTTCGTGATCCTTTATCTGCACGGTTTTCGTTCTTCGCCCAATTCGTTCAAGGCGCGCGTGCTCGCGGCACGGCTCGTGGAGCTCGGCCGCAGCGACGAATGGTGCTGCCCGATGCTGCCCGTCTCGCCGTTTGAGACGGTCGCGCTCGCGGAGGCGCTCGTGGCCGCCGCCGGTACAAAGCGCGTGACGGTGATCGGCAGTTCGCTTGGCGGCTACTTCGCCACGTATCTGGCGGAAAAGCACGGCTGGCCGGCCGTGCTGCTGAATCCGGCGGTCGTGCCGCAGCGCGATTTGAGCGCCTATCTCGGCGAACAGCCGTTGTGGCACGGCGGCGGCAGCATCGTCGTCGAACCGCATCATCTTGACGAACTGCGCTCGCTCAGTGTGACGTCCATCACGCGCCCCGAACGTTATTATTTGTTGGCTGCGACCGGCGACGAAGTCCTCGACTATCGTGAAATGCTCGCGCACTATCGCGGCGCGCGCACTACGCTGATCGAAGGGAGCGACCACGCGATCAGCGAGTTCGCCGACTATGTCGACGACGTACTGGCGTTTTGCGACGCAGAAGACGTCGAGCCGCCGGCGCCACGCGAGGCTGCTTGACGGTCAGTAGGCGTGCGGAGCGGGGAGTGAAGTTGAGCGCTGAGTGCGGTTGCGAGCGGGCTTGAAAGCTCGCAGAACCGGCCCGAAACCGAAGCCGCCGACGAAATGGCACCGCCCCATCAGCAGGAGCGCAGCCAACTATTAGATTCATGCCGCCAGCGCGCGCCTCGTGCGCAGCGGATCCATTATCACGAATACGTTGCCGTGCCGTGCACGCCGGCGGATGCAAGTCAGACGAGAGTATTGAGTGAACGTTTTCTTCGAGGAATCGGGAAGTTTCAAGGCAGGCAGTGTGCTGTCGCGCCAAGGCGATGCGTTTCAGGTCGAGTTGCCGGGCGGCCGGCGCGCGAAGGTGCGCGCGAAGGACGTGCTGATCGAGTTCGAAAAGCCGGGTGCGGTCGAACTGATGCAGCAGGCCGACGCCGTTGCGCAGGAGATTGACCTGGACTTCCTGTGGGAATGCGCGCCCGACGACGAATTTCCGTTCGCCACGCTTGGCGCGGAATATTTCGGCGAGCGCTTCGGCGCAATCGAACGCGCGGCGCTGGTGCTGCGCATGCACGGTGCGCCCGTGTATTTCCGCCGCAAGGGCCGCGGCATGTATCAACGCGCGCCGCAGGAGCAGCTGAAAATGGCGCTCGCGGGCCTCGAGCGTAAGCGTCAGCAGGCGCTCGTGCAGCAAGGCTATGAAGAGGAACTGAAGGCCGGCCGCTTGCCGGAGGCGTTCACCGGCAAGACGGCGCTCGCGTTGCTCACCAAGCCCGACAAGAACACGATCGAATACAAGGCGCTCGAAGCCGCTGCGGCCGCGCGCGGCATTTCGCAAGCGCGTCTGATGCTCGAATGCGGCGCTATCCCGTCGGCGCGAGCTTTGCACGAGGCCAGATTCCTGTCGGAGTTTTTCCCGCACGGCACCGGCTTTCCGCCTGTCACGCCCGGCAGCGTGCCCGACGATCTGCCCGAAGCCAACGTGCAGGCGTTCTCCATCGACGACATTACGACCACCGAGATCGACGACGCGTTTTCCGTCGAGCATCTCGCGGACGGTCGCGTGCGGATCGGCGTGCACATCGCGGCGCCGGCGCTCGGCATTCAACGTGGCGACGAGGTGGACGCCATAGCGCGCACGCGTTTGTCGACCGTCTACATGCCGGGCGACAAGATCACGATGCTGCCCGATAGCGTGGTGGAAGCGTTCACGCTGGCCGAAGGCGGCTTGCGTCCGGCGCTTTCACTGTATGTGATCGTCAATCGCGAGACGCAGGAGATCGTGGCGAGCGAAACGCGTGCGGAGCGCGTGTTCGTGAAGAACAATCTGCGTCACAACACGCTCGACGAACTGGTCACCGAAGAGGCGCTCGCCGCGGGCACGGGCGACTATCCGCACAAGGAAGATATCGCCGTTTTGTGGCCGTTCGCGCAGGCGCTGTTCGAGAAGCGTCAGGCTGCGCGCGCAGGTTATGGTCTGCGCCGCGAGGTGCAGAGGAATACCGACTTCAACTTCTACGTCGAAGGCGAGCACATCACGATCACGCCGCGGCGGCGCGGTTCGCCGCTCGACACGATCGTCGCCGAACTGGCGATCCTGGCGAATTCGTCATGGGGCGCGTTTCTGCATGACCACGGCGTGCCGGGCATCTATCGCACACAGCGCGCGTTCGGCGCGCCCACCGGCCCGAAGCGCACCCGCATGCAGACGAACGCCGCGCCGCACGAAGGGCTCGGCGTCACGCAATATGCGTGGAGCACGTCGCCGCTGCGCCGTTACGTCGACCTGGTGAACCAGTGGCAGTTGCTCGCCTGCGTCCAACACGGCGTAACGGCGAAGCTGGCCGCCCCGTTCAAGCCCAAAGATGCCGACCTGTTCGCCGTCGTGCAAGGTTTCGACGACACGTACAGCGCGTACGCCGATCATCAGCGTCGCATGGAATATTTCTGGTGCCTGCGCTGGCTGAAGCAGGAAAACCGCAAGCAGGTGGTGGCGTCCGTCGTAAAGGGCGACCTCGTGCGGCTGGAAGAGATTCCGCTGCTGCTGCATGTGCCGGGGCTCGGCGTGCATGCGCGCGGCACGCGTCTCCAGATGGAGGTGATGTCGATCGACGAGTTGACCGTCGAGGCGTCCGTGCGTCTTCTGCATGTGCTCGACGCGCCGACCGTCACGAGCGGCGCCGAAGCTGATGAGGCCGACGACACGGACGAAGCGGAAGAGGGCGAAGAGGAGCTCGTCGAAGCGTCCGATGAAAGCGCCGAAAGCGAAGCCGAGGCGCAAGCGGAAGCCGATGTCGACGGCGCGGAAAGCGGCGCAAGCTCGGCGGACAGCGCCGATAACGACAATGGTTCGAGCGATGCCGCCGCCGAGCAGCGCATCACGGAACCGGGTCGATGAGCGGGGTCGAAATGAAAGACCGTTATGCGGTGATCGGAAATCCGGTCGGCCATAGCAAGTCGCCGTTCATTCACAGCCGGTTTGCCGCGCAAACGGGCGAGCCGGTCGAGTACAGCGCGTTGCTCGCGCCGGTGGACGCTTTCGTGCCGCACGTGCGCGCCTTCATCGAAGCAGGCGGGCGCGGGCTGAACGTGACCGTGCCGTTCAAGCTCGACGCGCATGCATTCGCCAGCAGTCTGTCGCCGCGTGCGGCCGCTGCGGGCGCGGTGAATACCTTGCGTATCGATCCGAACGGCGTGTATGGCGACAATACCGACGGCTTCGGTCTCGTGCGCGACATCGAGGTGAATCTCGGCGTGTCGTTGAAAGGGGCGCGCATTCTGTTGCTCGGCGCAGGCGGCGCCGCGCGCGGCGTCGTGCTGCCCATGCTGGAGCGCGCGCCGCATACGCTGACCATCGTCAACCGGACGGCCGCGAAGGCCGAGGCGCTGGTCGATCAGTTTGCACAAGCCGCGAGCGGCGTCGCATGCCGTCTGAGCGGCGGCAACGCGCGAGCGATAGAGCCGGGCGCATACGACGTGATCGTGAATGCCACTGCGGGCAGTCTGGAGGCATCGTTGCCGGAATGCGACGACGGCGCGTTCGGCAACGGCACGCTTGCGTACGACATGATGTACGGCGCGCATCCGACGGTGTTCATGGAGCACGCGCAAAAGCTCGGAGCACGCGGGGCTGACGGCCTCGGCATGCTGGTCGAGCAGGCGGCAGAATCGTTTTACGTGTGGCGCGGCGTGCGGCCT
The DNA here is from genome assembly GCF_000383275.1 of Paraburkholderia caledonica. NCBI lineage: Bacteria > Pseudomonadati > Pseudomonadota > Betaproteobacteria > Burkholderiales > Burkholderiaceae > Paraburkholderia > Paraburkholderia caledonica. The sequence continues at coordinate 74,761 of NZ_KB911052.1, forward strand.
GACAGCGTTCCTGTGCTGGCCGAATTGCGCGCGTTGCTGACGGCGCCGTCGCACGCTTGAGACAGCATTCTTAGACAGCTTTCGTCAGACGCCCCACGAACTCGAGGACCGACACTACGATGACAGCCACGCGACGCACGAGCCGGCCAGGTCCGGCGCGATGGATCGTTTATCTTGTCGCCGTGGTCGTCTTTGCGTGGCTCGCGACGCAGGTCTTTTACTTCGCGCAGATTGCGGTGTGGAACTATGTGAACCCGCGCTCGACGGCTTACATGCGCTCCGACGCGTGGCGCTTGTCGCAGGAAAAACCTGGCCTTTCGATGCAGCACACGTGGGTGCCGTACGACCAGATTTCGCGCAATCTGAAGCGGGCGATCATTGCCTCCGAAGACGCGAACTTCGTCAACAACAACGGCTACGAAACCGATGCGATCCTGCAGGCGTGGGAGCGCAACAAGGCGAAGGGCAAAATCGTTCGAGGCGGCTCGACGATCACGCAGCAACTTGCGCGCAATCTCTTCCTGTCGCGCGAGAAGAGTTATATACGCAAAGCGCAGGAGCTGATCATCACGTGGATGCTGGACACCTTGATGAACAAGGAGCGCATCTTCGAGATTTACCTGAATTCTGTTGAGTGGGCCAATGGCGTTTATGGCGCCGAGGCGGCGGCGCGTTATTACTACAAGACGCCGGCGAGCGGGTTGACAGCGGCGCAGTCGGCGCGGCTCGCGGTCATGCTGCAGCAGCCGAAGTATTACGACGAGCATCGCGGGTCGGCGTATCTGGCGCAGAGGTCTCGGGTGATTGCCCGGAGGATGGGGGCGGCTGAGTTGCCCGAGTAGGTTTTTGTTTGCGGTGTTTTGTTTTTGACCCCGTTGGCCTCTCCTTGAATGCGCGGTGGTCTATTGGCGTTGCCCCTGTGCGGGGCGGCACTTACTTTCTTTGCATGCCGCAAAGAAAGTAAGCAAAGAAAGCGGCTTCAAACCGCCAGCTCATAAGTGGGTCCCCTGGCTTGGAGGGGGCAGTGGTGCATCTGGAGTCCGTGCCCTCGCGCACTCCGCCCCGTGACAAGGCAGTCATTCTTCCGGCGACGCTTCGCGCGCCGCAGCGGTCGTTCTTAGAACCGCCGACCGCTCAAACTTCTTTCTCCCTTTCTCCATTTCCCATCTTGCCGTCTGTCTCGCCACGTCACTGCCTGCGCTCGGCGACTGCGCCAATCGCGAGCCGTTGATGTTAAGCGGACGTATCCGACGAGCACGTAGTGCAAGGCGGGAGGTATGACTGCCTTGTCACCGGCGCGGAGTGTGCGAGAGCACAGATTCCAGATGCACCACTGCCCCCTCCAATCCAGGGGACCCACTTATGAGCTAGCGGTGTGAAGCCGCTTTCTTTGCTTACTTTCTTTGCGGCGTGCAAAGAAAGTAAGTGCCGCCCCGCACAGGGGCAACGCCAATAGACCGCCGCGAAATCAAGGAAAGGCCAAAGGTCCTCAACACCAGACCCAACACCACCCCACCAGCCGCGGCAACACCAAATCCCATTATCTGACCACACAAATCACATATTGGAGCTTTCTCAAAAACCCCCCTACAATCCACTCCAACAGCAGAAACCCAAAATTCTGCGACAGCGAAAAAAACCGGAGACAAGCCAAACCATGCCTACCAAAGCCCTCAGGCAGCACCCCCGCGCCCACGCCGCCGCGCACACCCAAGGCCCGCTCTCCGGCCCCGCGCTGTAAGCGCAGAATCCACCGAAAAGCGAATCGCCATGAACAAAGCGATGCCCAACCACGCCGAAAGCGCAGCCGAAGCCGAACTGGCGCCACACGCCGACCATGACGCGTCTAGCGCCACGCCGCGCACGGCGCCCGCAGCCAAAGCGCCGCGCGCCACGCCTCAGCCCGCCGCCGTGGTCAATGGAATTGCGTTGCCGAGCACGCTGCTCGACATCACGCCGCAACAGGCCGGCACGCAGACGCTTCTGCGCGGCCTCGCGATTCTCGAAGCCGCCGCCGCCGGCGTGCGCGATCTGCGCACCTTCGGCGCCGCGCTCGGCACGACGCGCAGCACCACGCATCGGCTGGTCAGCAGCCTCGTGCAGGCGCGCTACCTGCGTCAGGTGCAAGGCGGTTATCTGCTGGGCCCCAAGCTGATCGAACTGGGCACCATCGCGCTCGAACAGATGCCGCTCACCGCGGTCGCTCGCCCGCATCTCGAATCGCTCGCGGAACAGACGCTCGACACAATTCACCTCGGCGTGCGCGATGGCGACGACGTGCTTTACATCGACAAGATTCCCGGCACGCGCGGACTCGAGATGCGCTCACGCGTCGGTCACCGGATGCCGCTTGCGTCGACGGGTATCGGCAAGGCCATGATGCTCGATCTCACGCCGGAGCACTGGCAGTCGCTATTTGACGCATCGCGACGCGCGCTCGCCAGCGTTACCTTTAAGCCCGACAACCGTCCCGACGCGCAGACTTTCATGCAGCGCATGACGAACTACGCCGCCGGCGGCTACACGTTCGACCTCGAGGAAAACGAAGCGTCGATTCGCTGCGTCGCGGCCCCGGTGCGCGATGCGTCGGGCGCGATTGTCGCGGCGCTGTCGGTGGCCAGCACGATCCCTTATATGTCGCTCGAGCGCATGGACGAGCTGATTCCGGTCGTGCAGCGCGAAGCGCGCGCGATCTCCGAAGAACTCGGCTGGCGCGCCCCGCAACCCACAACCCGCAGGATCAAGCGATGAAACACGCGGGTTCTCCCACCCCGTCGGACGCGCAGGTGGCGGTCGGCGCCGCCGCGGCCGGCGTGCCAGCAAACGCCGGAATAAACGCAGAAGCAAACGCCGAAGCAAACGCCGAAGCAAACGCCGAAGCGAATAGTCACGCAGCGTTGATCGCGCTCGACTGGGGCACCACATCGCTGCGCGCGTATCTTTACGACGCGTCCGGCAAGGTGCTCGCGACGCGCGCATCGACGGCCGGCATCATGAACCTGCCTCGCAGCGCGGAGCAGGGCGGTTTCGACGCCGCATTCGAGGACGCCTGCGGCGCCTGGCTCAAAGCCGCGCCCGGCGCGCCCGTGATTGCTGCGGGCATGGTCGGCAGCGCGCAAGGCTGGCTCGAAGCGCCCTACGTCGATGCGCCCGCGAATGCGGATGCGCTCGCGGCGGGTATCGTCCGCGTGAAGGCGGCTTGCGGCGCGACACTGCATATCATCCCCGGCGTGCTGCAACGCGGCGAGCTGCCCAACGTGATGCGCGGCGAAGAAACGCAGATCTTCGGCGCATTAAGCGAGGATTCCCGCGACGCGGACAGCAGCAATCGCGCGCTGATCGGCTTGCCCGGCACGCACGCGAAGTGGGCGGTGGTGCAGGCCGGGCGTATCGAACGTTTCCATACGTTCATGACGGGCGAAGTATTCGGCGCATTGCGCGAACACACGATTCTCGGCCGCACGATGGTCACGCCCGACCGTCCGGATTCCGAAGCGTTTCTGCGCGGCGTGAACATCGCGCGCGACAAGGGACAGGCGGGCGTGCTCGCGACGGTCTTCAGCTCGCGCACGCTCGGTCTAACAGGACAACTTTCGCCCGAGCAGCAGCCGGACTACCTATCGGGTCTGCTGATCGGGCATGAACTGGCCGGCCTCGAAACCGTACTGAAGCAGCAGCAAAGCTCGCTCGCGGGTCAAAGCCTGCGCCTGATCGGCAACGAAGCGTTGTGCGAGCGCTATCGCGTCGCGCTCGCGCGGTTCGGCTGCACGCAGGCCGAACTCGTCAAGCAGGCGACCGAGCGCGGCCTGTGGCGCGTCGCGTCGCAGGCGGGGCTCGTCAATCCGGCCGCCCGTGCAGCGCAGGCCGGTTAGGCAGCGCGCCGCCATCCACGAAACAAGGAACCGACATGCAACCTCACATCAATCTGCCCGCTCCGTACATGCCGCACGCGGGTTTGATCGCGGCGTTCGAGGCATGTCCGCTGATCGCGATCATGCGCGGCGTGACGCCCGCCGATGCGGCGGAGCACGGACAGGCGCTGTACGAAGCCGGCTTTCGCATCGTCGAAGTGCCGCTGAATTCGCCGCAGCCGTTCGACAGCATTGCGGCAATCCGCAAGGCGCTGCCCGCCGATGCGATCGTCGGTGCGGGCACGGTGTTGCATCCGAGTTTCGTCAAGGACGTGAAGTCGGCCGGCGGTGAACTGATCGTGATGCCGCACAGCGATCCGGACGTGGTCGTTGCCGCCAAAGCGCAAGGCATGGCCTGCGCGCCCGGTGTCGCCACGCCGACTGAAGCGTTCATCGCGCTAAAAAACGGCGCGGACGTATTGAAGATGTTCCCGGCTGAACAACTCGGCTGTCATGTGGTGAAGGCCTGGCGCGCGGTGATCGCGGCGCAGGTGCCGCTCGTACCAGTCGGTGGCATCGCACCTGACAACATGGGACCGTTTCTGAGCGCCGGAGCGAACGGCTTCGGTCTCGGCTCTGCGCTCTATAAGCCGGGCCAGAGCGCGGCGGTGACGGCTTCGCACGCGAAAGCCTTTATCAACGGATTGCGCGTTGCGCGCGCGGGTGTGAAGAAATGACACGCCTGGCGGGCAAAGTCGCATTGGTCACCGGCGCAGGGCGCGGCATCGGCGCGGCGATTGCCCTTGCGTTTGCGCGCGAAGGCGCAGCGGTGGCGCTTGCCGAACTCGACATCGACACGGCGCGGCAGACGGCGCAGCAGATCAGTTCGGAAACCGGGGCGCGCGTGTTGGCGGTGCATACGGACGTCACGCAATCGGCTTCGGTCCAGCACGCGGTGAGCGAAGCGGAAAAAAAGCTTGGACCGCTCGACGTGCTGGTGAACAACGCGGGCATCAACGTGTTTTGCGACCCGCTGACCATGACCGACGACGACTGGCGCCGCTGCTTTGCGGTCGATCTCGACGGCGTCTGGAACGGCTGCCGCGCAGTATTACCGGGCATGGTCGAACGCGGCGCGGGCAGCATCCTGAACATCGCGTCGACGCATGCGTTCAAGATCATTCCGGGCTGTTTTCCGTACCCGGTCGCGAAGCACGGTGTGATTGGCCTCACGCGCGCGCTAGGCATCGAGTACGCGCCGCGCAACGTGCGGGTCAACGCAATCGCGCCTGGCTACATCGAAACCCAGTTGACGCATGACTGGTGGAACGAACAGCCGGACCCGGCCGCCGCGCGGCAGGCGACGATGGATTTGCAGCCGATGAAACGCATCGGCCGCCCGGAAGAAGTAGCGATGACGGCGGTGTTTCTCGCGTCGGATGAAGCGCCGTTCATCAACGCCACGTGTATCACCGTCGACGGCGGCCGCTCCGTGCTTTATCACGATTGAGCCGGCGACCGGGGGCAGCAACCTGCCAACAAACAAGCAGTAAAGAAAAAAAGAAACGCAGTACAAAGCGAACCAGAAAAACGTAGCACCGTTTCACCGGACGACGCGCTGGCCGCGTGTGTCGCAACCGGTACAAGAAGACGCGGCCGATACCTTCTCGTTATCAATTAGTCAGGAGACACGCAACATGAAACGTAGAATTTTCCTCACGCTGGCAGCAGCGGCGGCGGGTGTGGTCTTCAACGCGCCGGTCGCGCAAGCCGCCGATCCGGTCAAGATCGGTTTCCTCGTCAAGCAGCCGGAAGAACCGTGGTTCCAGGACGAGTGGAAGTTCGCCGAAATTGCCGCCAAGGAGAAGGGCTTCACGCTGGTGAAGATCGGCGCGCCGTCGGGCGAGAAAGTGATGAGCGCGATCGACAACCTGTCGGCGCAAAAGGCGCAAGGCTTCGTGATCTGCACGCCTGACGTGAAGCTCGGACCGGGCATCGTCGCCAAAGCGAAAGCCGACGGCCTGAAGATGATGACGGTGGACGACCGCCTGGTCGACGGCGCGGGCAAGCCGATCGCGTCGGTGCCGCACATGGGCATCTCGGCGTACAACATCGGCAAGCAGGTCGGCGACGGTCTGGCCGCAGAAATCAAGAAGCGCGGCTGGGACATGAAGGACGTGGGCGCGATCGACGTGACCTACGAACAACTGCCGACCGCGCATGACCGCACGAGCGGCGCGACCGACGCGCTGCTCGCCGCCGGCTTCCCGAAAGCGAACGTGATCGCCGCGCCGCAAGCGAAAACCGACACGGAAAACGCGTTCAACGCCGCCAACATTGCGCTGACGAAGAACCCGCAGTTCAAGCACTGGGTCGCGTACGCGCTGAACGACGAAGGCGTGCTCGGCGCGGTGCGCGCAGCGGAAGGGCGCGGCTTCAAGGCCGACAACATGATCGGCATCGGTATCGGCGGTTCGGATTCGGCGTTGAACGAGTTCAAGAAGCCGAACCCGACGGGCTTCTTCGGCACGGTCATCATCAGCCCGAAGCGCCACGGCGAAGAAACAGCGACGCTGATGTACGACTGGATCACGCAAGGCAAGGCGCCGCCCCCGCTCACGTTGACGACCGGCATGCTGGCCACGCGTGAGAACGTCGGTGAAGTGCGCGAGAAGATGGGGCTTGCTTCGAAGTAACGCGCGCTGCAATGAAGGATTGCCGGCGCGTCGCTTACGGTGCGCGCGCCGGCAACTGAAACGGAACATGAGCAACAGGACATAGGCCGTGCGTTGCAGGTGTCGAAGTACGACGCCCAGCGAGGCGCGGTCGAGATGAAACAGCGAGGAGGCGAAGTGTCAGCGACGCTACGTTTTGACAATATCGGCAAAGTCTTTCCAGGCGTGCGCGCGCTCGACGGTGTGTCCTTCGACGTCAACGTCGGCCAGGTGCACGGCCTGATGGGCGAAAACGGCGCAGGGAAATCGACCCTGCTGAAGATACTCGGCGGTGAATATCAGCCCGACTCGGGCCGCGTGATGATCGACGGAAAAGAAGTGCGCTTTACGAGCGCGGCTTCGTCGATCGCGGCGGGTATCGCGGTGATTCACCAGGAATTGCAGTACGTGCCCGATCTGACCGTCGCGGAAAATCTGCTGCTCGGCCAGTTGCCGAATTCGTTCGGCTGGGTCAACAAGCGCGACGCGAAGCGCTTCGTGCGTGAGCGTCTCGAAGCAATGGGCGTCGCGCTCGATCCGAACGCGAAGCTGCGCAAGCTCTCCATCGCGCAGCGGCAGATGGTGGAAATCTGCAAGGCATTGCTGCGCAACGCTCGCGTGATCGCGCTCGACGAACCGACGAGTTCGCTGTCGCATCGTGAAACCGAAGTGCTGTTCAAGCTGGTGCGCGATCTGCGCGCCGACAACCGCGCGATGATCTACATCTCGCATCGCATGGACGAAATTTACGAACTCTGCGACGCGTGCACGATTTTCCGTGACGGTCGCAAGATCGCTTCGCATCCCACGCTCGAAGGCGTGTCGCGCGACACCATCGTCAGCGAAATGGTCGGGCGTGAGATCTCGGACATTTACAACTATTCGGAGCGGCCGCTCGGCGAAGTGCGTTTCGCGGCGAAGGCGATCGAAGGCCATGCGCTTTCGCAGCCGGCCAGCTTCGAAGTGCGGCGCGGCGAAATTGTCGGCTTCTTCGGCCTCGTGGGCGCGGGCCGCAGCGAACTGATGCATCTCGTCTACGGCACCGAGCATAAGAAGGGCGGCGAACTAGTGCTCGACGGCAAGACGATCCGGGTAAAAAGCGCCGGCGAAGCGATTCGCCACGGCATCGTGCTGTGTCCGGAAGACCGCAAGGAAGAAGGCATTGTCGCGATGGCGACGGTGTCGGAGAACATCAACATCAGTTGCCGCCGTCACTATCTGCGCGCGGGCGTCTTCCTCGATCGCAAGAAAGAAGCGGAAACCGCGGACCGCTTCATCAAGCTGCTGAAGATCAAGACGCCGAGCCGCCGCCAGAAGATCCGCTTTCTTTCGGGCGGTAATCAGCAGAAGGCGATTCTGTCGCGCTGGCTCGCCGAACCCGATCTGAAGGTCGTGATTCTCGACGAACCGACTCGCGGCATCGACGTGGGCGCGAAGCACGAAATTTATAACGTGATTTACCAGCTTGCCGAACGCGGCTGCGCGATCGTGATGATTTCGTCGGAACTGCCCGAAGTGCTGGGCGTGTCCGACCGCATCGTCGTGATGCGCCAGGGCCGAATTGCCGGCGAACTGTCGCGCAAGGATGCAACGGAACAAGCGGTGCTGAGCCTCGCGTTGCCGCAAAGCTCGACCGCACTGCCCGCAACCGGAACTGCCGCTCAACAGGCGGCCTGAACATCATTGGACGAAAGTCCGGCAACCCGTGGGGAACGGGAGGAGTCTTCATCATGCAAGCTAGAGAAAACCTCGCGCAACAGGCCGCCAAGAGCGCGGCTGAGGCGCTGATCCCGCAGACGAGCGACAAGGCGAAGTGGTGGCAGCAAATCACCGAGTACAGCCTGATCCTGATCTTCGTGGTGATGTTCGTGACGATGTCGCTGACCGTCGACCACTTCTTCTCGATCGAGAACATGCTCGGCCTCGCGCTGTCCATTTCGCAGATCGGCATGGTCGCGTGCACGATGATGTTCTGTCTCGCGTCGCGAGATTTCGACTTGTCGATCGGATCGACCGTCGCGTTCGCCGGCGTGTTGTGCGCGATGGTGCTCAACGCGACCGACAATACGTTTATCGCGATCGTTGCCGCAGTGGCGGCCGGCGCGGTGATCGGCTTCGTCAACGGCGCGGTGATCGCGTATCTGCGCATCAACGCTCTGATCACCACGCTCGCAACGATGGAAATCGTGCGTGGCCTCGGCTTTATCGTGTCGCACGGTCAGGCGGTGGGTGTGTCGTCGGATACGTTCATTGCGCTGGGCGGCTTGAGCTTCTTCGGCGTGTCGTTGCCGATCTGGGGCACGCTGCTGTGCTTTATCGTGTTCGGCGTGATGCTGAATCAGACCGTGTATGGCCGCAACACGCTTGCGATCGGCGGCAATCCGGAAGCGTCGCGGCTCGCGGGTATCAACGTCGAGCGCACGCGCGTGTACATCTTCCTGATTCAGGGTGCCGTCACCGCGCTCGCAGGTGTGATCCTGGCGTCGCGGATCACGTCGGGACAGCCGAATGCCGCGCAAGGCTTCGAACTGAACGTGATCTCGGCATGCGTGCTCGGCGGCGTGTCGCTGCTCGGCGGGCGTGCGACGATCTCCGGCGTCGTGATCGGCGTGCTGATCATGGGCACCGTCGAGAACGTGATGAACCTGATGAACATCGATGCGTTCTATCAGTACCTCGTGCGTGGCGCGATCCTGCTCGCAGCCGTGCTGCTCGACCAGTTGAAGAACCGCGGTTCGCGCGACTAATCGCGGCTTAACCATCTCGCTCAAAAAGGAATCGAACGATGTCGTCTCCGGCCAATGCAAACGAGCGTCTCGCGAACAGCGCATTCGCGCGCTACCCTAGTCTTGTCGACCGCACGGTGTTGATTACGGGCGGCGCGACCGGTATCGGCGCATCGTTTGTCGAGCATTTCGCGGCGCAGGGCGCGCGCGTTGCGTTCTTCGATATCGACGCAACCGCGGGCGAAGCGCTGGCGGATGAACTCGGCGACTCGAAGCACAAGCCGCTTTTCCTGCCCTGCGATCTGACCGACGTCGACGCGCTGCAAAAAGCGATCGCCGACGTGAAAGCGGCCCTCGGCCCGATCCAGGCGCTCGTGAACAATGCAGCGAACGACAAGCGTCACACGATCGGCGAAGTCACGCGCGAATCTTTCGACGCGGGCATCGCGGTGAACATCCGTCACCAGTTCTTTGCCGCGCAAGCGGTGATGGAAGACATGAAAGCGGCGAACAGCGGTTCGATCATCAATCTCGGCTCGATTAGCTGGATGTTGAAGAACGGCGGTTATCCGGTGTACGTGATGTCGAAATCGGCGGTGCAGGGTTTGACCCGCGGTCTCGCGCGTGACCTGGGGCACTTCAACATTCGCGTGAACACGCTGGTGCCGGGCTGGGTGATGACGGAAAAGCAGAAACGCCTCTGGCTCGACGACGCGGGCCGCCGTGCGATCAAGGAAGGGCAGTGCATCGACGCGGAACTCATGCCGGACGACCTCGCCCGCATGGCGCTGTTCCTCGCCGCCGACGACAGCAGAATGATCACCGCGCAGGACATCGTCGTGGACGGAGGCTGGGCATGACGGCAAGCGTGCGCCCTGACGCCGGTGCGCAACCTGCGAAAAGCGCGGCGCTGCTGCTCGACACCAAGTGCACGTTGGGCGAAGGCGCGACATGGTGCGCGAGAACCGGCCGCTTCTACTGGACGGATATCGAAGGCGCGCGTTTGTGGCGCTACGACCCGAGCGACGGCCGGAGCACTTTCTGGCCGATGCCCGAACGTCTCGCCACGTTCGCGCTGTGTGCCGATCCGCATTACCTGTTGCTTGGCCTTGCCTCGCAGCTGGCCTTTTTCGACATTGCGACGGGACAGACGCGGCACATCGTCGATGTGGAAGCGGGTATGAATACGCGGGTGAACGACGGCCGCTGCGACCGTCAGGGGCGTTTTGTGTTCGGCACGAAAGACGAAGGCTCGCCGTTGCAGGCGATCGGCGGGTTCTACCGGCTCAATCACGACCTGTCGCTGGAGCGTCTGCCGCTGCCCGCGCCGGCCATTTCCAACAGCATCGCGTTCAGTCCCGACGGCGCGACGATGTATTTCTGCGACTCGCCCACGCGTGAGATCCGCGCGTGCGACTATCGTGCGGACGGCGGCATCGCCAACGACCGGCTGTTCGTGCGCCTCGCCGACGCCACTGGCGAGCCCGACGGCTCGACTGTCGATCGCGATGGCGGCTTGTGGAACGCGCAATGGGGCGGCAGACGCGTCGTGCGTTACGGCGCCGACGGTGTCGAAACGGAGCGCGTGGAAGTACCCACGGCGCAGCCGAGTTGCGTCGCGCTCGGCGGCGCGCAACTGGGCACGCTGTACATCACGAGTGCGCGCGTCGGTCTCGACGCAGCGGCGCTCGCCGGCGATTTGCGGGCGGGCGGCGTGTTCATCGTGACACCTGCGCGGCGCGGTTTGCCGGAGCCGGTGTTCCAGGGCGCGCCAGCGTAGCGCAGAATGACGCAGCTTCGCAGTCGATGCAGTGACCGGAAGCGCGCGGCTGCAGTGACGAGCCGTGCTTGACAGAAACCAGCAACAACCGGGCATTCCGCGCAAAACGGCAGCAAGCAGTTTGGACCAGAGGCGACCTGTTCAAGAAAATCGCCCGACAGCACCCGTCAGCCACGACGGCAACGTCCCAGCCTCTCGAAGGAGCAGATATGACTGTTGCGAATCCTGTTTCCGCCTCGTCCCAAACATCACAAAGCGCTCAGAGCCGGCGCTCGCGACTCGCGGCGGCGGCCAATCCGGTGTTGCCGGGGCCAAGCACGTCGGCGGTAGCGGTCGGTGAGACCTCGGCCGGCGACGTCGCATGCATCACGCTCGCCAATGCGCATTTGCGTCTCGACGTTGCACCGACGCTGGGTGGCGGAATCACTCGCTTTGACTGGCGCGACGACGGCGCGCTCACGCCGATTTTTCGTCGCTGCCGCCATGTTGCCGCCGACACGCAACCGAACGAACTCGCCTGTTATCCGCTGCTGCCGTATTCGAACCGGATCGGCGGCGGGCACTTCAATTTCGCAGGGCGGCGCGTCGACGTGGCGTGCAATCGTGCGGACGAGCCGTTTCCAATCCACGGCGACGGCTGGCAGTCGGCGTGGCATGTCGTCGATTCAGACCGGGAGAACGTGCGGCTCACGCTCGATCGCCGTGACGGCAAGCCGTACGCGTTTCGCGCGGCTCAGACCTACAAGCTGGACGGCCCGTCGCTCGTCATCACGCTCGAAATCGAGAACGCGGGCCGCGAGGCGTTGCCTTTCGGGCTCGGCGTGCATCCGTTTTTCGTGCGCGACGGCGACACCGAGTTGTCGGCTGCAGCAGGCGGTCTATGGCTCGCCGGCGATGACTGGCTGCCGGTCCGCCACGTGCAGGCGCCGCCGGCTTGGCAGTTCGGCGTCGCTTATCCGCTGCCAGAAACCATCGTCAATCATGCATTCACTGGGTGGAGCGGACAGGCGGCCGTGGTGTGGCCCAAGCGCCGGCTGTCGCTGAACATTGCCGCCGACACCGATTACTATGTGCTGTACACGCCTCCTGGCGAGGATTTCTTCTGTTTCGAGCCCGTCGATCATCCGATCAACGCGATGAATCTTGCCGGCGGCGCATGCGAAAACGGCATGACGTTGCTTGGGTGTGGCGAGCAACTCGTGCGGACGTTCCGCTTTACCGTTGAACGTACCGGTTTGCGTTCGATGCCGGGCGCGCGAGGATCGCGGCGTCGGCAATAGAGCGCGGTCCGGTCGCTCGCGAAGTCTCGAGGGGCTCGCGCTGGACGGAGCGATGGACAGTGAAGCGAGTGAAGCGAGGCGAGCCGCGCCGCCCACGCCGGACAGGTAAAATACGCGCCTCTTCCGACTACCGGCTCGCCGCGAGACCCACCATGTCCAACTTCATCCAGACACTCAACGACGCGTGGCAGCGCACTAACTCGCTGCTGTGCGTCGGCCTCGATCCGGAGCCCAGCAAGTTTCCGGGCGCGCTTGCCGGCCGCGCCGACGCGATCTTCGACTTCTGCCGCGAGATCGTCGACGCGACTGCACCGTACGCGTCGTCGTTCAAACCGCAAATCGCCTACTTCGCGGCGCATCGCGCGGAAGACCAGCTCGAGCAGCTGATTGCGCACATTCACGCACATCACCCGGGCTTGCCGGTCATTCTCGACGCGAAGCGCGGCGACATCGGCAGCACTGCGGAGCAATATGCGCGCGAGGCGTTCGAACGCTACCAGGCGGACGCGGTGACGGTGAATCCGTACATGGGCTTCGATTCGATCGAGCCGTATCTGCAGCATGAAGGCAAAGGCGTGATCGTACTGTGCCGCACGTCGAACGCGGGCGGCTCAGACCTGCAATTCCTGGAAACGGGGGGCCGTCCGCTGTATCAGGTCGTCGCGCAACTGGCGGCGGAAAAGTGGAATGCGAGCGGCCAGTTGGCGCTGGTGGTCGGCGCGACTTTCCCGAAGGAAATCGAAGTGGTGCGCGGAATTGTCGGCGATATGCCGCTGCTGATTCCCGGCATCGGCGCGCAGGGCGGCGACGTGCAGGCGACCGTGAACGCGGGCCGCACCGCCAACGGCACGGGCATGCTGATCAACTCGTCGCGCGCGATCATCTATGCAGGCAAGGGCGAGGATTTCGCTCAAGCGGCAGCGAAGGCCGCCATGGAGACGCGCGACCGGATCAACGCATTCCGTTGAATCACGGAGTGAGTTGGTGCATGGGCTGGCTTAGTCCGCAGCCGGCCCAAGCCGCTCGATGTGCGCGGCATGCTGCGGGTATTGCGCTTTCAACGCATCCACATCCGCAAGTTCGAATTCAGTGAACTCGAAACCGGGCGCTACCGTGCAGCCCACGAGCGCGAACGTCGCCGGATCCGCGCATTCGGCGGCGAACCACAAACCGGCGGGCACCACAGCCTGAAACACCGTGCCGCGATGAGTCAACGCGTTGCCGAGCCGATGTGTAACGAGGGCGCCCGACTCGTCCAGCACGTGAACGTGCAGCGGTTCGCCCGCATAGAAATGCCAGACCTCGTCGGACTTGATCCGGTGCCACGCCGAATGCGCACCATCGCATAACAGATAGTAGATCGCCGTCGACGCCGAACGCGTTTCGGCCGACCCGCCCGCGCGGCTCACGCGCTCCGCCGACCGGTAGGTCTCGCTGAAAAATCCGCCTTCCGGATGCGGCTTCAGATCGAAGCGACGGATCAGTTCGTCTCTGGCTGCGTGCGAATCGGACATCGTCTTCCCGCCTTCAACCAAACTCAATGTTCGCGCTCGTCGAGCAGCGCGAGCACGCCGCGCAGCGCGTGCGCCGCGGCCTGCACGCGAATCTGTTCGCGGTCGCCCTTGAAAATCTTCGTTTCGACCGACGTATGCAGCCGGTTGCTCCAGCCGAACGACACCATGCCGACCGGCTTGGTCTCTGTGCCGCCGCCCGGCCCGGCGACGCCCGTGATCGACAACGATACCTGGGCGCGGCTGTTGCGCAGCGCGCCTTCCGCCATCGCGCGCGCCACCTGCTCGCTGACCGCGCCGTACTTTTCGATCATGTCCGCGGGCACGCCGATCATTTCACTCTTGGCCTGATTCGAATACGTGACGAAGCCGCGCTCGAACCAGCCGCTGCTGCCTGAGATGTCGGTGATCGCGGTCGCGACCATGCCGCCCGTGCACGACTCGGCGGTGACGAGCATCAGACGCTCGTCGCGCAGGCGGTTGCTCACGCGGATCGCGAGCTGGTGAACGACGGAATCGGTAGGCATGGCGTCAATCCGGAACGGGGCGGAGCGGTTAAACGGACATGCGCCAGAGCGCAATCACGAGCAAGGTGAAAAACGCGGCAACGAGATCGTCGAACATGATGCCAAAACCGCCTTTCAGCCGGCGATCGAAATAGCTGATGGGCGGCGGCTTCACCATGTCGAAAAAACGGAACACGATGAACGCCCAGAACTGGCCTGTCAGCGTGACCGGCGTGACCATCAGCAGCACGAGCCAGAAGGCGACGATTTCGTCCCACACGACCGGCGATGGGTCGTCAGTGCCGAGCTTCCTGGCGGTAAAGCCGCAAATCGCAATGCCGCCCACGAAGCCGACGCCGATCAGCACCCCCCACTCGATCACGGTCAGATAGCGGCTGAACACGGCAAACGAGGCCCACGCGAACAACGTGCCGATTGTGCCAGGCGCGATCGGCGACAAGCCGCTGCCGAAACCGAGCGACAGAATGTGCAGCGGGTGCGACAGCATGAAGCGCGCGGTCGCGCGGCGCGGCTGAGGGCGCTGCGGCTTGGGCGGCTGACCGCCGACAAGATTGTCGGCGGGCGTGAGCGGGCGATCAGTCTGCATGAAAGTGGTCGAAGCCTTGCAACGTCAGGGAGAGCGGCGCGCCGGCAGAGTCGCGCCAGTCGATCGCCGGGCGGTCGGCCGCCGTTCGGAGAGCGCTTATTGTACCGATGCGCGTGACGGGCACGCCCGCCTTGTGGCCGGCGGCCTGAACGGCGTCGCGCGCGGCCGGCGGCGCGGTAAAGCACAACTCGTAGTCGTCGCCGCCCGCGAGCGTGCAGCGCCGCTGCGCGTCGAGCGGCAGCCTGCGCAATGCGGACGAACGCGGCACTGCGTCGGCGTCGACAATGGCCCGCATATTCGAACGATCGAGAATGTGCTTCAGGTCGCCGGCGAGCCCGTCCGAGATATCCAGCGCCGCATGGGCGACGCCGCGCAGCGCCAACCCGAGCGCGATGCGCGGCTCCGGGCGCTCGAGCGCGCGGCGAAACGCCGCGGCGTCGTCGGCATCGGCGGTCCACTCGCCGCGCTGGATGCCGAGGCCTGCGCGCGCGTCGCCGAGGGTGCCCGACACCCAGATGTCGTCGCCTGCCCGAGCGGCGTCGCGGCGCAGCGCGGCTTGCGGCGGCACGCTGCCGAACACGGTGATGCACAGGTTCAGCGGGCCGCCGGTCGTGTCGCCGCCGATCAGCGCGCAGCCATGACGCTCGGCGAGCGCGAAGAGTCCTTCGCTAAATGCGGCGAGCCACGTTTCATCGGCCCTGGGCAAGGAGAACGCGAGCGTGAACGCCTGCGGTTGCGCGCCCATCGCGGCCAGGTCCGACAGATTGACGGCGAGCGCCTTGTGACCGAGCGCCTCGGGATCGACATCCGCGAAGAAGTGGCGGCCTTCCACGAGCATGTCTGTCGAAATCGCCAGCATTTCGCCCGCGCGCGGCGCGAGCAGCGCGCAGTCGTCGCCGATGCCGAGCGAACCGCTCGGGGCCGCCGACGCCTCGCCCGCTGCGCGGCGCGCGAAGAAACGTTCAATCAGCGAAAACTCTGAAAGCATTGTGAGGAAAAGTGAAGGGACGACTGCCTTTCGCTACGTTTCAGTCTCGGCAGTTGTACCCGTATTGAAGGAATCGGGCCGGCAATTGGGGCTACAATGCCGTCGAACATCTATTCTAATCCGCACTTCGAAGCCCGCCTTATGTCGACTCCCGTCAATAGCAAACTCCGCGAAGCCGCCCTCGATTACCACGAATTCCCGACCCCCGGGAAGATCGCAATCGCCCCCACCAAGCAGATGATCAACCAGCGCGACCTCGCGCTGGCGTACTCGCCAGGTGTCGCGTTCGCGTGTGAAGAAATCGTCGAGAACCCGCTGAATGCCGCGCGCTTTACGGCGCGCAGCAACCTGGTCGGCGTCGTGACGAACGGCACGGCGGTGCTCGGCCTGGGCAATATCGGCCCGCTCGCATCCAAGCCGGTCATGGAAGGTAAGGCGGTGCTGTTCAAAAAGTTCGCCGGCATCGACGTGTTCGATATCGAGTTGAACGAGTCCGATCCGCACAAGCTCGTCGACGTGATCGCGGCGCTCGAGCCGACGTTCGGCGGTATCAATCTCGAAGACATCAAGGCGCCGGACTGCTTCATCGTGGAACGCGAATGTCGCAAGCGCATGAAGATTCCGGTCTTCCACGACGATCAGCACGGCACGGCCATCGTCGTTGCGGCGGCGATCACGAACGGCTTGAAGGTCGTCGGCAAGGACATCAAGGACGTCAAGCTGGTCTCCTCCGGCGCGGGCGCAGCGGCGCTGGCCTGTCTGGATCTGCTGGTCGATATCGGGCTGCCGCTCGAAAACATCACGGTCACGGATCTGGCCGGCGTGGTCTACAAGGGCCGCGTCGAACTGATGGACCCGGACAAGGAACGCTTCGCGCGTGACACCGAGGCACGCACGCTCGCAGAGGCAATTGGCGGCGCGGACGTGTTCCTCGGCCTGTCGGCGGGCGGCGTGCTCAAGCAGGAGATGGTCAAGCAGATGGCAGAACGGCCGCTGATTCTGGCGCTCGCTAACCCGACGCCGGAAATCCTGCCGGAACTGGCGCTCGAAGTGCGTCCGGACGCCGTGCTGTGCACGGGCCGCACCGACTACCCGAACCAGGTGAACAACGTGCTGGTGTTCCCGTTCCTGTTCCGCGGCGCACTGGACGCGGGCGCGACCACGGTCACGCGGGAAATGGAAATCGCCGCGGTCAATGCGATTGCCGAACTGGCGCGCCAGGAGCAGAGCGACATCGTCGCGACGGCTTACGGCATTCAGGATCTTTCGTTCGGTCCGGAGTACCTGATTCCGAAGCCGTTCGACCCGCGTCTGATCGTCAAAGTCGCGCCCGCGGTGGCGAAGGCCGCGATGGATTCGGGCGTCGCCGAGCGTCCGATCGAGGACATGGACGCATACGAGCAGCATCTGCAGCAGTTCGTGTATCACAGCGGCACGACGATGAAGCCGATTTTCCAGCTGGCGCGCGGCGTCGAGCCGGAGAAGAAGCGCATTGTGTTCGCGGAAGGCGAAGAAGAGCGCGTGTTGCGCGCCATGCAGATCATCGTCGACGAAAAGCTGGCCAAGCCGATCCTGATTGGCCGTCCGGCCGTGATCGAGCAGCGCATTGCGCGCTACGGTCTGCGTCTCGTCGCGGGTCAGGACTACACGGTCGTCAATACGGACCATGACGAGCGTTATCGCGACTTCTGGCAGGAGTATTACAAGATGATGTCCCGCAAGGGCATCACCGCGCAGATGGCCAAGCTCGAAATGCGCCGCCGCACCACGCTGATCGGCGCGATGCTGGTCAGAAAAGGCGAGGCGGACGGCATGATCTGCGGCACGATCAGCACGACGCACCGCCACCTGCACTTTATCGACCAGGTGATCGGCAAGCGCGAAGGCTGCGCCGTGTATGCCGCGATGAACGCGCTGGTGCTGCCGAATCGCCAGATTTTCCTGGTCGATACGCACGTGAACGTGGACCCGACGCCGGAGCAGTTGGCCGAGATCACGATCATGGCCGCCGAGGAAGTGCGCCGCTTCGGTATCGAGCCGAAGGTCGCGCTGGTGTCGCACTCGAATTTCGGTTCGAGCAATGCGCCGACCGCGCAGAAAATGCGCGATACGCTCGCGATCCTGCAAGAACGCGCGCCCGAATTGCAGGTTGATGGTGAAATGCACGGCGACGTCGCGCTCGATGCCAATTTGCGACGCGAAGTGCTGCCCGACTCGACGCTCGAAGGCGATGCCAACCTGCTGGTGCTGCCGAACATCGACGCCGCCAACATCTCGTACAACCTGCTGAAGACTGCGGCGGGCAACAACATCGCCATTGGCCCGATGCTGCTGGGCGCGGCAAAACCCGTGCACGTGCTGACGGCCTCCGCGACGGTTCGACGCATCGTCAACATGACGGCGCTGCTGGTTGCGGATGTGATCGCGGCCCGCTGAGGGTCTGTCTACGCTGACCGGCGCCGGCTTCCGCCAGCGCAGTTGGCGTAGAAACTTGCCGGCGGCTCCTGCCGGCCTCGTCCAACGAAAAAAAAGGCGTGCCCGCAACGGGCACGCCTTAGGGCGAACAGGGGATAGCCGCCCAAAACGGCAAACAACAGACTTCCTTGCAAGAACTCAGCGCCCGGCCTTCCGTGTGGAAAAGCCGGTGTTGCTGCTTCTTTTGCTTGGTTGAGCTAATGTTAGCGCGCATTGGATAAATTTTGTGTCAAAAGTCGTCAAAGCACTGCTGGTGGGGCTTTCGCGTCGAATCGGATCATTTTGCGACTCCGGCGAACGTTGATTCCGGGGACCATTAGCGATACCCTTACGACTTTCATGGTCGTAAAACTCGTGATCTAACAGCCGGGAAACTTGGTAATGGCACGCAGATGGCAGCGCATCAAGGGCGTGCTGATCAGTGCTATTGCGCTGTGCGTTTTCTGCGGCCCCGTGCCTCACGCCATCGCGCGCAATTACCCGGCACCCACCGGCACGAATGCACAGGGCCAAGGCACCATTGCGGCGGCGCAGCTGCCCCGCGAGGCGGTCAATACATTGAACTTGATTGCCGCTGGCGGGCCTTACCCGTATGAAAAGGACGGCGTCGTGTTCGGCAACCGCGAACGGTTGCTGCCGCCCAACCGGCGCGGCTTTTACCACGAATACACCGTTCCCACGCCTCGTTCACGTAGTCGCGGGGCGCGTCGCATCGTCTGCGGAGGTCCGCTGAAGCGAACCGACAATTGTTACTACTCGGACGACCATTACACCAGTTTTAATCGTATTGTTGAATGACATCGGGATGAACGGCATGAGCGACAACGTCTACGCGCACGACACCGGAGTCGCGACGGATCTTTTCGCGGCCGGCGACGGCAATCTTTTCCAGCGCGTCATGAAGATGCGCGCCGGCGAGCAGGGCCGTGAGAACCGGAGCGAAGCTGACAGTGTGGTTTCATCGAACGAGGAGCCCATGAGTCTTTTCAAGACCGTACGACCGAACATCGTACAGTCGATCCGCGCGTTTCGCGTTCAGGATCTCGCCGACGAGGCGAATCGACTCGGACAGCACTTTCTCTACGCGTATTGCGCAAACGCGCAGTCCAAGCAGGAAGTCCTGGAAACCATCGCTACATCGTTCCTGTTTCCGAAACATTTCGGCAAGAATTATGACGCGCTCTACGATTGCCTGACCGACCTGGTTCATAAGGCCGGAGCCCAGCCCGGCTTCGTCATCGTGCTCGAGCAATTGCCCGTCGCGCAGAAATTCGACAAGGAAGGGCGAGAGACGCTGCTCGACGTGTTTCGCGAAGCGGCCGAATTCTGGGCCGAGCGCAAGGTTGCGTTCCGCGTCTTTTATTCGTTCGCCTGAATGCTTTGAGCCGAACGCCTGAGTTCAGCCATAGCCGGAATCGCAAAGGCCCGCCAACTGGCGGGCCTTTGCTTTTGGCGGATTGGGCTTGAGCCCGGTGTCAGTGGCATTGGTGGTGCTGTGCCGGTCGCGCCGGCGTCGCCTTCGATCACTGCCGTTGCGGCTGCCTACGCCATAGAGCCCACGAGCACCAACTCAATCACCGCCTCACCAGCCGCCCCACGCCGCCGCGAGTGCGGACAGAACCGCCATCCCAGCGGTCTCGGTGCGCAAGACGCGCGGTCCGAGCCCAACCGCCTGAAATCCGTGGTCCGTCGCGGCGGCTTCTTCCGCGGCGGAAAAGCCGCCTTCGGGGCCGACCAGCACGGTGACAGGCCCCTTCGGCGGAATTGTGGGCAGCGCTGAAAAATGGATGCTCGCGCGTGGCGACAACAGAATGCGCAGTTCGTCTTCTGCGGGAACGCGCGGCATTGCGGCGAGCCAGGTGGCGATTTCACGTACCGGCATGACTGTCGGCAGGCGGTTGCGTCCACATTGCTCACACGACGCCCGCACGATGCCTTCCCAGTGCGCATGCCGCCGAAGCGCACGATCGCCGTTCAGACGCACGACGCTGCGCGTGGTGGTCAACGGGACGAAGGTCGACGCGCCGAGTTCGACGGCTTTTTCGATCAGCCAGTCCATCTTGTCGCCGCTTGCTATGCCCTGAGCGAGCGTGAGCCGATACGGCGGCTCGACTTCGATATTGCGGAATTCGCCGACCTTCACGGTGACCGTGCGGCGTTCGATCGCGACGAGTTCGGCGCTGTATTCGCCGCCCTCACCGTTGAAAAGCACTATGGAGTCACCGGTCTGCAAGCGCAGCACGAGGACGTGCCGTACGACGTCATCGGGAAGTTGCATGATGTCGTCGGGCGAAAGAGGCGTACCGACGAAGAAGCGAGGCATCAGAAAAATACTCATTAGTTCACGAAAGGTGGCGAGCGAGCGCCCAACGGTAGCCGTCCAGATCCTCGACCTGGGCGAAGCGGTCGCCCCAGAACTGGTCCTGTGGCTCGCTCAACGATTTGGCGCCGGCGGCAAGCGCCCGGGCGTAAACCGTGTCGACATCGTCGACGTAGACATAGAATGATTGCGGCGCGATCGCGCCCGCGCTGCGGGGTGTTTTTGCGGTGGAGCCGAACGCGCCTTCCGGCGCGAACATCACGATCAACTGACCTTGATAGGTCATTTCGACATGCATGACGACGCCGTCGTCCTGCACGCTATCCCGCAATTCGAAGCCGAATGCCGCGGTGTAAAAGGCACTCGCGGCTCGCGCGTCCCGTACCGTCAGATAGGGGGTCAACCAGGGCACACCGGCTGGGCGGGAGGCGGTCATGGGGTTCTCCAGATCTAGGGTTATTGGGCGCATGCCGGGCCTCCGGCAATGGATTGCGCATCGGCAAAGAGATAGCGCAATCCGGCGAAGCCGTGCATTTTGCCCGTGCGTCAGTGCGACGGCTTTAAGAATTGACCTAGTTTATCTTGCACCGACGGCGATGCCGTAAAGAGTCCGGCATGCGCGGCAGGGCTGTAGTGCTTCCGTGCGTCGATTCCTCGCACGGCGAGGCGCTCGGCCACGATATCCGCCGTCAGCGCGGCAGGATCGAGCGTGTCGCTGGCGGTCGCCATCATCCACAACGAGCCGTATAGCGGAACGAACGTGTTCATGGTGCGCACGACCGCGAACGCGCTGCGCAGATCGCCCAGCAGGCCGGAAATGCGTTCGGCGTGGAAATAGGGCGAGCCCAGATGGACGGACAACACGGCGTTCGCGCTCATCACCCGCTTGAGCTGACTGTAGAAGGCGGTCGTGTACAGGCCGGCCGCTGGCGAGTCCGGCGGCGTCAGATCGAATACGACCAGATCGTACTGCGCAGACCGTGCCTGCGCGGCCGCGGTCACGAAATGCGCGGCATCGCCGATCACGAGTTCGACGCGCGGATCGTCGAACGCGCCGCCGTGTACTTCGGGCATGTGCTCGTGGGTCAGGCGAACCACCTGTTCGTCGAGTTCGGCGACCACGATCCTTTCAATGCCCGGATGCGCCAGCAGTTGCCGCGCGGCGCCCCCGTCGCCTCCACCCAGCACCAGCGCGGCTTTCGGTGCCGGATGCGCCAACGCCGCCGGATGCACCATGCACTCGTGATAGATGAACTCGTCGCCGGTGGACGTCATGGGACGGCCATCGAGCGTGAAGATCCGGCCGAGCTGGCGCGTATCCCACACCTCGATGCGCTGATACGGCGAATCGACGCGTGCGATCAACGACGCGTCCGGGAATCCGTAGACAGCGTCCGGACTCGGGTGGAACAGCAAAGTAGCGCTCAAGATGGTTTGCCCAGTGTGAACGGGTTGGTTTCCGCTGCCCGATTGTAAGGGCGACGCGCGGCACGGTCTCGCGCGCGCCCCACGATGCGGAACGAGTCAGCGGCTCTTTGGAGGCACCGGGCGGCGCCCGCCATGCGGCTTTGCGCACAGGGAGGGAGACAACGTTCTGTTAGAATGGCACGCTTTCAGCCTTGTCCGTTTGCTCTGCCCGTTTCGCGTCTTCCGGCGCCGCACCGTGCGCCGAAGCGGACTGGCCGCCGAGCTTCCGGGCCTCAAGCGCGCACCGCTTTCTGACTCTGTCTCCGGACTCGACATGACGACCCCGTCTCCCGCACCCACTTCCTTGATGGCCAACGCAATCCGCGCGCTGTCCATGGACGCCGTTCAACAAGCGAATTCCGGGCACCCCGGCATGCCAATGGGCATGGCCGAAATCGGCGTGGCCCTGTGGTCGCGCCATCTGCGCCACAATCCGAAGAACCCGCAATGGGCGGACCGCGACCGCTTCGTTCTGTCGAACGGCCACGGTTCGATGCTGCTGTACTCGCTGCTTCATCTGACCGGCTACGACCTGCCGATCAGCGAACTGAAGAACTTCCGCCAGATGCATTCGAAGACGCCGGGCCACCCGGAATACGGCATTACGCCGGGCGTCGAAACGACCACCGGCCCGCTCGGCCAGGGTCTGGCGAACGCGGTCGGCATGGCGCTCGCGGAGTCGCTGCTCGCCACCGAATTCAACAAGCCCGACGCGAAGATCGTCGACCACCACACGTATGTGTTCGTCGGCGACGGCTGCCTGATGGAAGGCATTTCGCATGAAGCGTGTTCGCTTGCGGGCGTGCTGAAGCTGAACAAGCTGATCGCGTTCTACGACGACAACGGCATCTCCATCGACGGCGAAGTGGTGCACTGGTTCCACGACGACACGCCGAAGCGCTTTGAAGCGTACGGCTGGAACGTGATTCCGAACGTGGTCGGCCACGATGTCGACGCAGTCGACGCCGCCATCAAGAAGGCCAAGCAATCGGACAAACCCACGCTGATCTGCTGCAAGACCGTGATCGGCGAAGGTGCGCCGACCAAAGCCGGCAGCCACGGCTCGCACGGCGCGCCGCTCGGCGACAAGGAAATTGCGGCCACGCGCGAGGCCATCGGCTGGAAGTGGGAGCCGTTTGTGATTCCGCAGGAAGTCTACGCAGCGTGGGACGCGAAGGAAGCGGGCGCGCGTTTCGAATCCGATTGGGATAAGGCGTTCGCGGCTTATGCGGCGAAATATCCGCAAGAAGCGGCTGAGTTCACGCGTCGTATGGGCAAGCAACTGCCCGCTGACTGGAAGGAAAAGGCGAAGGCGATCATCGCCGGCGCGAACGAGCGTGCCGAAACGGTCGCGACGCGCAAGGCATCGCAGCAGGCCATCGAGGCGTTGTCCGCAGTGCTGCCGGAACTGCTCGGCGGCTCGGCCGACCTGACCGGCTCGAACCTGACCAACTGGAAGGCCGCGAAGCCCGTTCGCGTGAACGGCGAAGGCCGCGCGGCAGGCAATTACGTTAACTACGGCGTGCGCGAGTTCGGCATGAGCGCCGCGATCAACGGCGTTGCGCTGCACGGCGGCTTCAAGGCTTTCGGCGGCACGTTCCTGACGTTCTCCGACTACAGCCGCAACGCGCTGCGTGTCGCCGCGCTGATGAAGGCGCCGTCCATCTTCGTGTTCACGCACGACTCGATCGGTCTCGGCGAAGACGGCCCGACTCACCAGTCGGTCGAACACGTAGCGAGCTTGCGTCTGATTCCGCATCTGCAGGTGTGGCGTCCCGCGGATACCGTCGAAACGGCGGTGGCGTGGACTCACGCGGTCGAACACCATGGCCCGTCGTGCCTGATTTTCAGCCGTCAGAACCTGCAGTTCTCGGAGCGCACGGACGCGCAGATCGCTAACATTGAGAAGGGCGGTTATGTGCTGCGCGACTGGAACGACGAGATCGTTGCGCGCAAAATCATCCTGATGGCCACCGGTTCGGAAGTCGAACTGGCGCTCAAGGCGGTCGAGCCGCTGGCGCGCGAGGGCATCGCGGCGCGCGTCGTCTCCATGCCGTCCACCACGGTGTTCGACAAGCAGGATGCGGAATACCGCGAACGCGTGCTGCCGCAAGGCGTCCGCCGTGTCGCGATCGAAGCGGGCGTGACGGATTTCTGGCGCAAGTACGTGGGTCTGGAAGGCGGCGTGGTCGGCATCGACACGTTCGGCGAATCGGCCCCGGCTGGCGTGCTGTTCAAGCATTTCGGCTTCACCGTCGAACACGTGGTAGAGACGGCCAAAGCCGCACTCGGCTGATCTGAAGCAAAGCGTTGCCGCACGGCTGAAGCAGGAGCACGAACGCGCGGCAACGCAGCCGGTCAGACGAATATCAACGTATTTTTTTAGTCATCAGGAGATAGATCATGACGATTCGCGTTGCAATCAACGGCTACGGCCGGATCGGCCGCAACACGCTGCGCGCCTTCTATGAAAACGGCAAGAAGCACGATATCGAAATCGTCGCCATCAACGATCTGGGCGATGCCAAGACCAATGCTCACCTGACGCAATACGACACCGCGCACGGCAAGTTCCCCGGCGAAGTGTCGGTGGACGGCGACTACCTGGTTGTGAACGGCGACAAGATCCGCGTGCTGGCCAACCGCAACCCGGCTGAGCTGCCGTGGGGCGAGCTGAACGTCGACGTCGTAATGGAATGCACGGGCTTTTTCACGACGAAGGAAAAAGCAAGCGCGCACATCAAGGGCGGCGCGAAGAAGGTCATCATTTCGGCACCGGGCGGTAAGGACGTCGACGCAACGATCGTCTACGGCGTGAACCACAACGTGCTGAAGGCATCGGACACGGTGATCTCGAACGCATCGTGCACGACGAACTGCCTCGCGCCGCTCGTCAAGCCGCTGAACGACAAGATCGGCCTCGTGAACGGCCTGATGACGACCATTCACGCGTACACGAACGACCAGGTTCTGACGGACGTGTACCACGAAGACCTGCGCCGCGCGCGCTCGGCCACGCATAGCCAGATCCCGACCAAGACGGGCGCTGCGTCGGCTGTCGGCCTGGTGCTGCCGGAACTGAACGGCAAGCTGGACGGCTACGCGATTCGCGTGCCGACCATCAACGTGTCGGTGGTCGATCTGTCGTTCATCGCCGCACGCGACACCACGGTCGAGGAAGTCAACTCGATCATGAAGGAAGCGTCGCAAGGCGCGCTGAAGGGCATCCTCGGCTACAACGACGCGCCGCTGGTGTCGATCGACTTCAACCACAACCCGGCTTCGTCGACGTTCGACGCAACGCTGACCAAGGTGTCGGGCCGCCTGGTGAAGGTGTCGAGCTGGTATGACAACGAGTGGGGCTTCTCGAACCGCATGCTGGACACGGCCGTGGCGCTCGCTAACGCGAAGTAAGCCGTTCTATGCTTTTCCGGACGCCGTCGTTGTAACGTCGGCGGTTCGGTTTAGCGCGGTTCGCAAAAAAAGCCGCTCTTCGGAGCGGCTTTTTTACGCCTGCCGAGTGTCGAAATAGACGCCGGACGCCGCCGCGTTTCAGGCAAAGAAATTCGCCCGACCAAAAAAAATGGCCCGGCCGATTCAACCCGGTCGGGCCATTTTTCTGCTGATTGCTGATTGTTCGACCGCGCCCCCCGACACGGCCGGCACCGCGTCAATGCTTGCGATGTGGACAGTTTTCCTTGGTGCAGGCGCCGTAGAGCGCCAGTGCGTGTTCCTGCAGCTTGAAGCCGCGTTCCTTCGCGATGGACTGCTGACGACTCTCGATTTCGGAGTCGAAAAATTCTTCGACGAGGCCGCAATCGAGGCACACCAGATGGTCGTGGTGCGACCCTTCGTTCAGCTCGAAGACAGCCTTGCCCGATTCGAAATTACTGCGCGAGAGCAGGCCGGCCTGCTCGAATTGCGTCAGCACACGATAGACGGTGGCAAGACCGATATCGAGCTCCTCGTGCAGGAGGTTGCGGTACACGTCTTCGGCCGTCAGGTGACGCACCGGGCTGTGCTGGAAAATCTCGAGGATTTTGAGGCGCGGAAGGGTCGCCTTGAGCCCGATGTTCTTGAGATCGGTTGGATTGGTCATGACAAGGGATCCCTAGAGTACAATGCTGGGCTCTCATAGTAATGTGTTTTTGCCGTTCTGGTCATCTTCGATGGAATGAAACTCGCGCGGCTCGTCAGCGGGCCCGCACGGTGAGTGAAATGATTTCAAAATCTCAACTGATCTACCGGGGGAGCCGCATGCGGGGTACCTTGACCGCTGTTGCGGCTGTCGCGATTCTTGCAGGATGTTCCACGTACGACAGCCTCACCCAGCGGGTTGCTCAAAGCATCACGCCGTACCGGATTACCGTTGTGCAAGGCAACTTCGTTTCGAAAGAAGCCGCTGCGCAAATGCAGGTGGGCCTGTCGCGCGCACAGGTGCGTCAGTTGCTGGGCACGCCGCTCCTCGCCGACATGTTCCACGCAGATCGCTGGGACTACGTGTTCTATTTCAAGCGCGGCTCGACTAACGTCGTGCAGCAGCGCGACTTCGTGGTCAATTTCGCCGGCGATCGCGTCGCCAGCTGGAGCGGCGGCGAAGATCTGCCGTCCAACCTCGAACTGCTCGCTGAGATCGACGGTGACAAGCGCGGTAAGAAGGCCGCTGCGGCGAACGTAGCGAGCAGCACGGGCGAGGCAAGCGCGCCGGTAGCCACGGCGCCGGTCACGGTCGACACCGCGCGTTCGCCGTCCGTCGAAGGTGCTGCCGCAGCGGCCGCGCCGTCTACCGACGCGAACGCTGAAGCCGCTCAAGCCGCGAATCGTGCGACGAATGCGGTGCAAGCGCCGTCGCGTAACACGCCGTCGTCGGTGCGCTCAACCGCTCCGACCGCGAATGCCGGCGGCATCCCGCCGCAAGGCCCGACGTCCGGTGGTCAGCCGCAGTTCCAGTTCCACCGTCCACCGCCGCCGCAATCGCCGTCGTCGCAGGACAATCCGGTCGGGCCGACGAGCTCGCAAAGCAGCGGCCCGACGCAGAACGCGCCGGTTGGCACGCCGTCCACTTCGGGAACGAGCCAGTAATAGCGCTGTCCTTGTTTTAAGACGGCCGCTGCGCATTCGCCCGCCGTGGAGTGTCACTCCAAAGTCGCTTCGGGCTTCGCGCGGCGCCGTCGGATTCTCTGCTGTTCCAGTCCCGCGCGGTGCGAGGGCGTGCTGCCCGCCGCCGCTTTTGCCCGCCTCTGCCGGGCTGTGTCATTCGAACCCTCGTAGCCATGAAAATTGCGATTGCTGGCGCATCGGGCCGTATGGGCCGCATGCTCATCGAAACCGTTCTCAACGATTCCGACGCCACGCTGTCGGGCGCGCTCGACCGTGCGGGTTCTCCGCAACTCGGTCAGGACGCCGGCGCCTTTCTCGGCAAACAGACGGGCGTGATGCTGACCGACGACATTGAACGTGTGTTCGCGGAATCGGATTACCTGATCGACTTCACGCGCCCTGAAGGCACGCTGATGCATCTGGAAGCCGCGCAGCGTCACAATGTGAAAATGGTGATCGGCACGACCGGCTTCGACAATGAGCAGAAGGCGCAACTGCGCGCCGCGGCGGACAACATCGCGATCATGTTCGCGTCGAATATGAGCGTGGGCGTGAACGTTACGCTCAAGCTGCTCGAGTACGCCGCGAAGCATTTCGCGACCGGCTACGACATCGAGATCATCGAGGCGCATCATCGTCACAAGGTCGATGCGCCGTCGGGCACCGCGCTGACAATGGGCGAAGTGATCGCCAACGCTCTCGGGCGCAATCTCGACGACTGCGCGGTCTATAGCCGCGAAGGCGTGACCGGCGAGCGCGATCCGTCCACGATCGGATTTTCGGCGATCCGCGGCGGCGATATCGTCGGCGACCATACGGTGCTGTTCGCCGGTATAGGCGAACGCATTGAAATCACGCACAAATCGGCGAGCCGCCTGTCGTACGCGCAGGGCGCGCTGCGTGCCGTGCGCTTCCTCGAAGGCCACCAGACCGGCTTCTTCGACATGCAAGACGTGCTCGGCCTGCGCTAAACGCGGCGCGCGCGGCTTATTTATCCGCACGAACTCACTTTTCCCCGGCGAAATCAAATGGCAGGCGGCAGCGGCATCATCCATTACCTGCAAACGAGCGACGCGATCACGCATGGCGTCGCTTATGTGCTGCTGGCGATGTCGATTGCGAGCTGGTGCTTCCTGATCGTCAAGGCCTGGGTGCTGGTGCGGGCCAAACGTCAGGCGACGCGCGCTGTCGCGCGCTTCTGGCAGGCGCCGACCCTCGCGGAAGGTGTCGCCGAATTGAAGCGCGCCGACCGCGAGCGCGTTTTCGCGCCGCTCGCAGAAGCGGCGCTCCATGCAGCCGAAGTCGATATTCCCGGCGCACTGCTTGCGCGCGTCGAGCGCAGCGAGCGTGTGGTTCGCGCGCTGCGTCAGGCGCTCAATGCGTCGCAGCGCAGGCTCGAATTCGGCCAGGTGCTGCTGGCTTCGGTGGGCAGCACGGCGCCTTTCGTCGGCCTGCTCGGCACCGTTTGGGGCATTTATCACGCGCTCGGCAGCATTGCCGCGAGCGGTCAGGCGCAGATCGAGAACGTCGCCGGGCCGGTCGGCGAGGCGCTCATCATGACGGCCTTCGGTCTCGTGGTGGCGATTCCCGCAGTGCTCGCCTACAACGTGCTGGGGCGCCTCGTGCGGCAGCTGTCGGAAGAACTCGACGGATTCGCGCACGACCTGCACTCGTACGTGTGCGCGCCCGTGGGCCAGCCGCAAGCGCCGGTGCGCGGTCCGCAGGCCACGACTCACTAAGGGCAATAAGCGCAATCGGCACTAGGCGCGCGTCACGACATAGGAGGCGGCATGGCGTTCGGCGGACTGGAGAAAAGGCAGACGGCTGCACCGATGGCCGAGATCAACATGACGCCGCTGATCGACGTGATGCTGGTGCTGCTGGTGATTTTCATCATTACCGCGCCTTTATTCACGCACGCGATCCGGCTCGATCTGCCGAAGGTCGCGTCGGCGCCGGCGCGCGAAACGCCGCAAACCATTTCTCTTTCAATCGACGCCGCGGGCAAGCTCTATTGGGACGGCAGCGTCATCACGCTCGACCAGATGCGCGGGCGCTTCGCGCAAGCCGGCAAGCAGGCCGACCAGTCCGAAATTCATCTGCACGCCGAGCGCAATACGCGCTACGAGGCGATCGCGCAGGTCATGGGCGCCGCGCAGCAGGCCGGTCTTGAGCGCATCGGGTTCGTGACCGACCCACCGCCACCAGGCGCGCAGCAGTAGGCGCGCGGGCGCTCGCCACGCGGCGCAGCCGTCCGCGAACGGTATAATCAGCCCTTTCCCCGCAGTACGGGAAACGACGCCATTTCATCCAGCAAAAGCACCAAGCGGCCGGTGCGGAAGCACCGAACCCAGCGATCCCATCACACCATGCACGAAAAATACGTTCCCTCCGACGTCGAATCCGCCGCGCAAGGGCAATGGCGCGCCATCGACGCGTACAAGACATCGGAAACCACCGACAAGCCCAAGTTCTACTGCGTCTCGATGCTGCCGTATCCGTCGGGCAAGCTGCACATGGGGCACGTGCGCAACTACACGATCAACGACGTGATGTACCGCTATCTGCGGATGAACGGCTACAACGTGCTGATGCCAATGGGTTGGGACGCGTTCGGCATGCCGGCGGAAAACGCCGCGATGGCCAACAACGTGCCGCCGGCAAAGTGGACCTACGACAACATCGCTTACATGAAGAAGCAGATGCAGTCCATGGGCCTCGCGATCGACTGGTCGCGCGAAGTCGCCACCTGCAGCCCCGATTACTACAGGTGGAACCAGTGGTTGTTCCTGAAGATGCTGGAAAAGGGCATCGCGTACAAGAAAACCGGCACCGTGAACTGGGACCCGGTCGATCAAACGGTGCTCGCGAACGAGCAGGTGATCGACGGTCGCGGCTGGCGCTCGGGCGCGCTCGTCGAGAAGCGCGAAATCCCGATGTACTACATGCGCATCACGCAGTACGCAGACGAGTTGCTGAACGATCTGGAAGGCCTCGGCTGGCCCGAGCGCGTGAAGATCATGCAGCAGAACTGGATCGGCAAGAGCTTCGGCGTGAACTTCGGTTTCCCGTATGAAATCGACGGCGAACAGAAGCTGTTGCGTGTGTTCACCACGCGCGCCGACACGATCATGGGCGTGACCTTCGCCGCGGTCGCCGCTGAGCACCCGCTTGCCACGCGTCTCGCGCAAGACAAGCCGGAACTGCAGGCTTTCATCGACGAATGCAAGCGCGGCGGCGTGGCCGAAGCCGACGTCGCGACCATGGAAAAGAAGGGCATGCGCACCGGCTTTTTCGTCAAGCATCCGCTCACGCAGGAACCGGTCGAAGTGTGGATCGGCAACTACGTGCTGATGACTTATGGCGAAGGCGCGGTGATGGGCGTGCCGGCGCACGACGAGCGCGATTTCGCGTTCGCGAAGAAATACGGTCTGCCGATCAAGCAGGTGGTGGCGGTCGAAGGCAAGGAGTTTTCGACGCAGGCCTGGGAAGAGTGGTACGGCGAGAAGGGCGGAACGCTCGTCAACAGCGGCAAGTACGACGGCCTGAACTACGAACAGGCAGTAGACGCGATCGCCGCCGACCTGAAGGCGCTGGGTCTGGGCGACAAGCAGATCACGTGGCGTCTGCGTGATTGGGGCGTGTCGCGTCAGCGTTACTGGGGCACGCCGATTCCGATCATCCACTGCCCGGAGTGCGGGGACGTGCCGGTGCCGGAAAAAGACCTGCCCGTCGTGCTGCCCGAGGACCTCGTGCCGGACGGCACGGGCAATCCCCTCGCGAAGTCCGAAGCGTTCGTGAACTGCACCTGCCCGACCTGTGGCAGCGCGGCCAAACGCGAGACGGACACGATGGACACGTTCGTCGATTCGTCGTGGTACTTCTACCGCTACGCATCGCCGGGCGCACCGACCATGGTCGATGAGCGCACCGACTACTGGGCGCCGATGGACCAGTACATCGGCGGCATCGAGCACGCGATTCTGCACCTGTTGTACTCGCGCTTCTGGGCGAAAGTGATGCGCGACCTCGGTCTCGTCAAGTTCGGCGAGCCGGCGAAAAACCTGCTCACGCAGGGCATGGTGCTCAACGAAACCTACTATCGGGAAGACGCCACGGGCAAGAAAACCTGGTACAACCCGGCCGACGTCACCGTTTCGTTCGACGACAAAGGCCGCCCGGTCGGTGCCGTGCTGAACTCGGACGGCCTGCCGGTCGTGCTGGGCGGCGTCGAGAAGATGTCGAAGTCGAAGAACAATGGCGTCGATCCGCAATCGCTGATCGATCAGCACGGCGCGGACACCGCGCGTCTGTTCGTCATGTTCGCCGCACCGCCCGAGCAGCAGCTGGAGTGGTCGGGCTCGGGCGTCGAAGGCGCGAGCCGCTTCCTGCGTCGCGTGTGGAGCTTCGGTCACGCGAACGAAGCTGCGCTGCGCGCAGGCGGCCAGTTCGACGCCGCGCAACTCGCCGACGCTGACAAACTGCTGCGTCGCGAAATCTACAGCGTGCTCAAACAGGCTGACTTCGACTACCAGCGTTTGCAGTACAACACGGTCGTGTCGGCCGCGATGAAAATGCTCAACGCGCTCGACAGCGCAAAGGGCGCGCAGCCTGCTGTGCTGCGCGAAACTTATGGTGTGATGCTGCGCGTGCTGTATCCGGTCGTGCCGCACCTCACGTTTCAGCTGTGGCAGGAACTCGGTTACGCCGACGAGTTCGGTTCGCTGCTCGACGCGCCGTGGCCGAAGGTCGACGAGAAGGCGCTCGAGCAATCGGAGATCGAACTCGTGCTGCAGGTGAACGGCAAGGTGCGCGGCGCGCTGACGGTGTCGAAAGACGCGTCGCGCGAATCGATCGAGCAGTTGGCGGCCGCCCACGAAATGGTCGCGAAATTCAGCGAAGGCAAGGCGCCCAAGAAGATTGTCGTGGTGCCGGGCCGCCTCGTGAACGTGGTCGTTTGACGATCCAGCAGCATCTGTCAACAGGCATGGCGCCGTCGCGTGCGGCGGCGCGTGCCTCTCGCCGGGAACCCACTGCGAACCAGGAGCCAATGTGACTCGCAGATCGTTTTTTTTGACGCTGGCTTGCAGCGTATTGATGTTGTCCGCGTGCGGCTTCCAATTGCGCGGCCAGCAGGACTATGCGTTCAAGCGCCTGTTCGTCGCCGGCGGTTCGGCATCGGCGAACGCGCGGCTCGCGCGCATGGTGCAAGGCGGCAGCGACACGGTCGTGGTGAACTCGGTGACCAGCGCGGACGCTACGCTGCAGATTACCGAAGGCCGCGGCTACAGCACGCTGACGCTGAACTCGCTGGGCGTCGTGGAAGAGTATCAATTGAATCTCTCCATGAACTACTCGCTGATCGGCAAGGACGGCACGGTGCTGATTCCGCCGAGCGTGATCGCACTGAACCGCGCGATGACCTATAGCGACAAGTACTCGCAAGCGAAAGCCGCCGAGTCGGACATCCTCTTCGCCGATATGGAAAACGACGCGATCGACCAGCTCACGCGCCGTCTGTCGAGCGTGCGCTCGCTGCATCCGGCGCCGGGCGAGCAGGTGCCGGCCGTCGTGCCGCGCGCGCCTTTGCCGCCGCCGCCGCTGTGAGCGCGGGCGTCGACGGGATCTGAGAAATACATAGCCATGCAACTGCGACTTGACGCGCTCGAAGCGCATCTCGCCAAGGGACTCGCCGGACTGTACGTCGTGTACGGCGACGAGCATCTGCTCGCGCAGGAAGCGTGCGACCGGATTCGCGCGGCGGCGCGCGCGGCCGGCTTCACCGATCGCTCGGTGTTCACCGTGGAGCGCGGTTTCGACTGGAGTTCGCTGTTGGGCGCGAGCCAGTCGATGTCGCTGTTCGGTGACCGTCAACTGGTCGAACTGCGCATTCCCTCGGGCAAGCCCGGCAAGGAAGGCGCAGATGCGCTGAAAGCGCTGGCGGCCGCCGTCAATGACGACGTGTTGACCATGATCACGCTGCCGCGGCTCGACGCGGCCACGCAGAAATCCGCCTGGTTCACGGCGCTTGCCGACGCGGGCGTCGCGTTGAAAATCGATCCGGTCGAGCGCGCGCAGTTGCCGAACTGGGTCGGCCAGCGGCTCGCGGCGCAAGGCCAGCGGGTCGCCGCTGGGGAAGAAGGGCGGCGCGCGCTCGCGTTTATCGCCGAGCGTGTCGAAGGCAACCTGCTCGCGGCGCATCAGGAAATTCAGAAGCTCGGCTTGCTTTATCCGGCCGGCTCGCTGAGTTTCGAGCAGATTCACGACGCCGTGCTCAACGTCGCGCGCTACGACGTGTTCAAGCTGAACGAGGCGATGCTCGCGGGCGACGTCGGCCGTCTGTCGCGCATGCTCGACGGACTGCGCGGCGAAGGCGAAGCGGCGGTCCTCGTGCTGTGGGCGGTCGTCGAAGAATTGCGTACGCTTTTGCGCATCAAACGCGGCGTCGCGGCCGGCAAACCGCTCGCGATGCTGGTGCGCGAAAACCGCGTGTGGGGTCCGCGCGAGCGGTTGATCGGGCCGGCTTTGTCACGCGTTACCGAGGCCTCGCTGGAAAAAGCGCTGGCGCTGGCGGCGCGGCTCGATCGCCAGGTCAAGGGTTTGTCGGGTGGCACGCCTGGCAATCATCGCAATGACCCGCCGCCCGATCCTTGGCACGGCTTGTTTGAACTCGCGATGACGGTCGCGTCGCCGAAAACGGCGCCTGTTCCGCCGCCGCGACCTCGGGGCGCAGCCGGGGCCGCAGCGGGCGCACGCAGGCCGGCGTGATCCGGTCATGCGGGCCAGGCCGTGGTCACATTCGGTGTGGGCACAAGCAGGGGTGACGAGCGCCGCGGCTCTGGCGGACGGCTAAACCGTCCGGACCACGAGTTCGCTTTACCCTGCCTGGCTTCGCGTGCTGAAGATTGGCGGCTTCCGCGGCATAGATAGCGCTGGCCACCATCGCAAGCAGAGCGCGTTGCCCCGACTTACAATCGTTGAATCATTCGCTAATCAGCCTTTGCGCCGCACGTCGACGTGCGCGCCATCACGAGAATCACATGGATATCGACCAGTACATGACCGACCTCGGCCGCCGCGCCCGCCAGGCCTCGCGTGCGATGGCGCGGGCGTCGACGGCCGCGAAGAACGCGGCACTCGCGGCGGTCGCAGCGGGTATCGAGCGCGACGCCGCGTTGCTCAAGGAAGCCAACGCGCGTGACCTCGCGCGGGCACGCGACAAAGGCCACGACGCGGCTTTCATCGACCGGCTGACTTTGTCGGACAAAGCGCTGAAAACGATGGTCGAAGGCCTGCGCCAGGTCGCGGCGCTCGCCGACCCGATCGGCGAGATCAGCAATCTGAAGTACCGGCCAAGCGGCATTCAGGTCGGGCAGATGCGCGTGCCGCTCGGGGTGATCGGCATCATCTACGAATCGCGTCCGAACGTGACGATCGACGCCGCCGCACTCTGCCTGAAGTCGGGCAACGCCACGATCCTGCGCGGCGGTTCGGAAGCGTTGGAGTGCAACACGGCGCTCGCGAAGCTGATCGGCGAGGGGCTCGAAGCTGCCGGTTTGCCGCAGGACGCCGTGCAGGTTGTCGCGACCGCGGACCGCGCCGCGGTCGGCAAGCTGATCACAATGACCGAGTACGTCGACGTGATCGTTCCGCGCGGTGGCAAGAGTCTGATCGAGCGGCTGATGAACGAAGCGCGAGTGCCGATGATCAAGCACCTCGACGGCATTTGTCACGTGTACGTGGACGACCGCGCGGATCTCGCGAAGGCGCTGACGGTCTGCGACAACGCCAAGACGCACCGTTATGGCACCTGCAACACAATGGAGACGCTGCTCGTCGCGCGTGGTATCGCATCGACGGTGCTGCCGCCTCTTGGCAAGCTGTATCGCGAGAAAGAAGTCGAGTTGCGCGTGGACGCGGCGGCGCGTGCGGTGCTGGCCGGCGCGGGCGTGGGCCCGCTGGTCGATGCAACGGAAGATGACTGGCGCACCGAATATCTCGCGCCGGTGCTGGCGATCAAGGTGGTCGACGATCTGGACGCGGCGATCGAGCACATCAATACCTATAGCTCGCAACACACCGACGCGATCGTCACCGAAGACCACGACCGCGCCATGCGTTTCCTGCGCGAAGTGGATTCGGCAAGCGTGATGGTGAATGCATCGACCCGTTTCGCCGACGGCTTCGAGTTTGGTCTTGGCGCCGAAATCGGCATCTCAAATGACAAGCTTCATGCGCGCGGCCCGGTGGGGCTGGAAGGTTTGACGTCGCTGAAGTACGTCGTGCTCGGACATGGCGAAGGGCGCCAATAAGCGCTATTCAATGGTAAGCGTGGCCGTGCAACGCGGCCACGTTTGTCCGCCTGTCTACACCTCCTGGCGTTGCCGCGACCGTCGGTCACTGTGCGTCGCGACGGATGGCCGCCATGATTGCCGCCGCTGGTCACAACAGGCTGTCACCACAGGCTGACCACGACACGCTGGTTACAACACTCAACACGCACCCAAGGACATCCGATGCTCTGGATCAAGACGTTTCATATCGTTCTGGTCGCTTCCTGGTTCGCCGGTCTGTTCTATTTGCCGCGCATTTTCGTCAACCTTGCGATGGAAACCGAGCCGGCGGCGGTGAAGCGTCTCCTGATCATGGCGCGCAAGCTGTTTCGCTTCATGTCGTTTATCGCCGTGCCGGCGCTCATTTGCGGGTTATGGCTCTGGCTCGTCGTGGGAATCGGACAAGGACAGGGCTGGATTCATGCGAAGGTCGGCGTCGTCGCGCTGCTGGTGATTTACCACGCGTACTGCGGCGTGTTGCTGCGGACATTCGAGCGCGGGCAGAACCGCCGCACGCACAAGTGGTATCGGATGTTCAACGAACTGCCCGTGCTTGGGATGCTGGCTGCGGTCGCGCTGGTGGTCATCAAGCCGTTCTGATGTGAGTCACACGCGTAGCGTGTCGGATGACTTATTGTTCGCATGTCTCGCTGCGGGTAGTGTCGCTCGCGGCGTGACAAGTAACGTAGTGGCTTGACTTCAGCGACGCGACATTCCCCGCCGCTCGGCTGCAAGAATGAATGCGTGAAGCGCGCTCCCTGGAAGCGGTCCGCACACTCTGTGGGCATCCTAAATTTCCGCTTCCTCATCGATTTCAGGCGCTGAACCCTGCCGCGTTGGTTAAGACTTTTCTGAATTGTGGTGCGGCAGGTTTGCCGCGCTTGTCCGTGCGCGGCATCCTTCGCCGCTAATATCGGCGGACTCGCTTCTCATCGAATCTCTTGCTTGCGTCCATCGCGCAAGCGCCCCACGGGCTCTTCCATTCTCTCGCCGCCAGGCTGCTAGACGGCAAGCCCGCCTATACGGCCGAAGCGCGCCGCATTGTCTCCACGTTTGTCTGCAAACGCCTGCCGCCGCAAGAGACGCTTTTAGTCCTCGTCTGATTCTGTCTGTTGGACGCATCTCATATTCTCAACGTCGAACATTAGCAAAGCACGACGGCCATAGCCCAGCTTCGCTCAATGTCGAGCCGCAGTGCGCGGTTGTCGTGTGTCCAACTTAATTATGAGTCTTTCATGAACAAGAATCGGTTCCGCCGGGTATTTAGCAAACGTCTCGGCATGCTCGTCGCTGTTGCGGAAAACGTCGCGAGTCAAGGTAAGCAAGCAGGTGAAAGCGCCGGCGTGGGGCCTTCGGGCCGCGAACTGGGCGTCGTTTCCACGATGACCGCCATGGCCGTCGCGCTCGTCGCATTTCAACCGTCGGTGAGCCGCGCGCAGTCGCTGCCCACCAACGGCCAGGTGATGGCAGGTCAGGCGAGCATTTCGCAAAACACCAACACGATGACCGTCAATCAAGGTACGCAACGTACTGTGATCGACTGGAATTCGTTCAACGTTGGCACGGGCAATACCGTGCAATTCAATCAGCCGAACGCGCAAGCACAGGCGTTGAACCGCGTGACGGGCGGTGGTGCTTCCAACATTCAAGGCTCGCTCCTCGCCAACGGCCAGGTGCTGATTCAGAACGCGAACGGCGTGTTGTTCAGCAAAGGCTCGGTGGTCAACGTCGGCTCGCTGCTGGCCACGACCAAGTCGGTCGATTCGAACGCGTTCATGGCAGGCGGCCCGCTCTCGCTGAAGTCCACGGGAACGAATGGCAGCGTCGTAAACGACGGCGCGATCAATGCGCAAGGCTACGTCGTCCTGATGGGCGACCAGGTGCGCAACAGCGGCGCTATCACCACCGCACAAGGCGGCCAGGTCGCGCTCGCCGCTGGTGACAGCGCGATGGTTGCGCTGCCGAACGGCCAGGGCATCCAGTTGACGCTGACGAACGCGTCGGCGAACGCGCTGGTGGAAAACAGCGGCAACATCAAGGCAGAGAACGGCACGGTGCTGCTGACCGCGCGTGGTAGCAACACGCTGCTCAACACGGTGGTGAACCTGTCGGGTGTGGTGCGCGCGGGTACGGTTGTCGCGGATGCCGGTAACACGGGCGATGTCGCGGTAACGGGCAAGATCGACGCGTCGAACGCAGCGGGCCAGGGCGGCACGGTGGTGCTGTCGGGTGACCGCGTGGGCGTGTTCGGCAATGCGTCGATCGATGCGAGCGGCGCGACGCAAGGCGGTAAGGTGATTGTCGGCGGCGACAGCCTGCATAAGCTCGACGGCACGCAAGCGGCGGCCATGCTGCAGGACGGCGTGCAGTTCGCGAACTTCACGCAAGTGGATGCGGGCGCGAAGATCGACGCGGGTTCGGCGCATGGCAACGGCGGCTTCGTGGAAACGTCGGGTCATAGCCTCGACGTGCAAGGTCAGGTGAGCGCGGCCGCGCCGGAAGGCAAGGCAGGCGAGTGGCTGATCGATCCGACGGACGTGAACATCACCACGGCGGCAAACGCCAATGAGGCGGTGGCGGGCGGTACGTTCACGCCCTCGACGAACACCGCAAAGGTCAATAACGGTGCGATCAACAGTGCGCTGAACGGCGGCACGGACGTGACGATCACGACGCTGAGTTCGGGCACGGCCACCGGCAACATCGTGCAGGAGTCGGGTGCGGACATCACCAAGAGCGCAGGCGGTAATGCCACCCTCACGCTGATCGCCAACGGCAGTATTTCGCTGCAAGGCGCGATCTCTTCTACCTCGGGCAAGCTGAGCCTGAATGCAACTGCCGACGCAGGTCATCTCGGCAACGGCACGGTGCATGACAACGCGAATGCCAGCTACGACCTAAACGGCGGTTCGCTGACCATCAGCGGCAACTCGACCGCAGGTAACGGTCTGGCCGGTGCGAATGCGGTGTATCTGCAAGGTAATTGGACGAATGTGAGCGGTGGCTCCATTACCGGCGCAGCCAACGCAGGTGCCGGCGTTACGTTCGCGAAAGACTTCACCGCGACTGGCAGCAACACGCTCACAGTGACCGGCACGTCTAACGCTGGTACGGGCGTAAGCCTGACTCCGGGCGCAAGCCTCACGAAGACGGGCAGCGGTTTGATGAGCATTACGGGCTCCTCGACTGCTGGTTACGGTGTCTCGATTGGGCGGCCCGGTATGTCCACAGCCTCCAGTGTGTCCGTTACGGATAACGGTACGCTGGCAATCACCGGCGTGAGCAACAGTGGCCTCGGCGTGTACGTGTCTGGCAATGCGGTCGCCGACAAGTCGTCAACGCTCAACATCTCCGGTACATCCCAAACAGGGCCGGGGGTTGGCATCGATTCCACGGCTATCGCATCCGGCTATACTTTCAGTGCCAAGATCAAGTCTTCGGACAACGCCACCGTCAACATCCAGGCATCTTCGAACACAGGCGTCGGTTTCGTTGACTACGACGGTGCTCTTCTCGCGTCGCAAAATGCGACGATCAACCTCGACGCCAACTCCAATACGAGCTGGGGTGCGCAAGGTGCCTGGCAGTCGACGGCCACGGACACTGCCCACATCAATATGAACGGGCATGGAACGTCGGGTCTGTGGTACCAGGGCGCGGCAACGGCGTCGGGCGACGGCGTCATCAATATGACGGGTACGGGCACCGCAGGCCACGGCGTGATCATGCCGAACACCACGACAACGGACAACGGCACGGTCAACGTGGTCGGAACCGGCACGCAGGACGGCGTATGGGAACGTTACGGCGCGAATGTCTCGGGCAATTCAGCGGTCAACGTTATGGGCACCTCGGACAGCGGGCCTGGAGTGACGATTACTGCGCCCAACTCGGTGTCTGGCAATGGCACGCTGACGATCAACGGCGACTCCAACACGGGAACCGGGGTATCGGATTCGTCTAGTCTGAACGTGTCGGGCAACGGCGCAGCGATCATCTCCGGTAACTCGAACAGCGGCGATGCGACGGTTATCAACGGTAGCGTGAACGTCGCGGCCGACGGCGCCGTCAACATTTCGGGGCAGTCGACGAACGGTTCGGGTGTGATCGTCAATCCGAACGGCTCAATCAACATCTCGGGTAACGGCGCGGCTGACATCGGCGGTAGCTCGACGAACGGCAACGGTGCGGTCATCGACGGCAGCTTGAATGTGACGGACAACGGCACGCTGAACGTCAGCGGTGACTCGGCCAATGGTTCGGGCGTGATCGTCGATCCGAACGGCTCGATCAACATTTCGGGCAATGGTGCAGCTGACATTAACGGCACCTCGACGAACGGCAACGGTGCGGTCATCGACGGCAGCGTGAAC
Organism: Paraburkholderia caledonica; assembly: GCF_000383275.1. Taxonomy (NCBI): domain Bacteria; kingdom Pseudomonadati; phylum Pseudomonadota; class Betaproteobacteria; order Burkholderiales; family Burkholderiaceae; genus Paraburkholderia; species Paraburkholderia caledonica. Next base: position 114,792 of record NZ_KB911052.1, read on the forward strand.
GTGACGGATAACGGCACGGCGAACATTTCCGGCAACTCGACCAATGGTTCGGGCGTGATCGTCGATCCGAACGGCTCGATCAACATTTCGGGCAATGGTGCAGCTGACAT
>NZ_KB911053.1:0-73107 GCF_000383275.1 Paraburkholderia caledonica
GAAACCGATCACCACTTCCTTGTTCTCGACGCGCCGGCGGATATCGCTTTCCGCTTCGTCCGGCGTCTGGTAGCGCGACTGGATCTCGAACGCGACTTCGTTCGCGCCGCCGTGCTTCGGTCCTCGCAGCGCGCCGATTGCGCCCGTGATTGCCGAGTAGATGTCAGAACCGGTGCCCGCGATCACGCGCCCCGTGAACGTCGACGCGTTGAACTCATGCTCGGCATACAGGTTCAGCGACACGTGCATTGCATCGACCCACGACTTCGACGGCTCCACACCGTGCAGCAGATGCAGGAAATGGCCGCCGATCGAATCGTCGTCGGTTTCCACTTCAATGCGTTTGCCGTTGTGCGAATAGTGGTACCAGTACAGCAGCATCGAGCCGAGCGACGCCATCAGTTTGTCGGCGATATCGCGCGCGCCGGGCAGGTTGTGATCGTCCTTCTCCGGCAGCACGGTGCCGAGCACCGAGACGCCGGTGCGCATCACGTCCATTGGATGCGCGGCAGCGGGAATCCATTCGAGCGCGGCCTTCACATTGGCGGGCAGGCCGCGCAACGCCTTGAGTTTAGTCTTGTAGGCGGTGAGTTCGGCCTGTGTCGGCAGCTTTTCGTGCACGAGCAGATACGCGATCTCCTCGAACTCGCAATTACCCGCGATGTCGAGAATGTCGTAGCCGCGGTAGTGCAGATCGTTGCCGGTCTTGCCGACCGTGCAGAGTGCCGTGTTGCCCGCGGTCACGCCGGACAGCGCGACGGATTTCTTCGGTTTGAATGCGCCCGCGTTCGGCGTGCTGTTGTCTGCTTCGCTCATCAGTCTGTCTCCAGTTGCGATGCTACGTTTTTGAACGGGTCGTTAAATGCAAAGATCGGGCCATGCGCTGCGGCGGGCGCTAAGTGCCTGTTTCGGCGGAGATCCCGCCTTCTGCGAAATGCCGATGATTTCACTCATGAAATTGGCGAATTTCATTTTTGAAATGGATGCGCGCATAATGACCGCGTCTAGCCAACCGAGAGCGCACCGCGCTACTGCCGTGAGCACACCCCCCTTCGACCCCGTCCAGCGCCCGCGCATCTGGGCGCTCAGCATCAGCCGCCTGCGCGACCTGTTTTTCGACATCGCCGGCGAATATGTGGAGCGCGCCGACCTGCGCATCGTTGCGCAAGGTTTCGAAGACGCCGTTCGTGAAATCGAGGCCGCCGGCGCGTCGCGTCCTGATGTCGTCATCGCGGGCGGCTCGAACGGCGCTTATCTGAAGACGCGCGTCGCCGTGCCGGTCGTGATGATCACGCCAACGGGCTTCGACGTAATGCACGCGCTCGCGCGCGCTCGCCGCGACGGCTCGAAAGTCGCATTGGTCACGCACGGCAATACGCCCGACGAGGTTCGCCGCTTCGTCACCGCATTCGGGCTCGACGTGACGTTCGCCTCGCATCAATCGGCGCAAGACGCGGAAAGCGTCGTGCTCGATCTGCGCGACCGGGGCGTGGACGTGGTGGTCGGCCCAGGCCTTGTGACCGACCTGGCCGCGAACGCCGGCATGGGCGCTGTGTTTCTCTACTCACGCGCGTCGGTGCGCGCGGGTTTCGACACGGCGCTCGAAGTCGCGCAAGCCACGCGGCGCGAAACGATCCGCCGTCAACGGCTCGACAATCTGCTGCAACATTTGCGCGACGGCGTCGTCGCGCTCGACTCGCAAGGCCGCGTAGAAGCGATGAACCAGCGTCTTGCCGCCGTGCTCGGCATCGACCCGGCAAATGCAGTGGGCCGCACGTTCCTCGAACTTGCACCGGATCTCGACGGCAGCCTGCCCGATTCGGACGGCGACGCGTTCTGCACGGTACGGGGCGCGAGCTATGTCGTGCATCGCGGGCCGCTCGCAACAAGCGGAGCCGCGGCGGGCACGGTGCTGACTTTCCAGGAATCGCGCGCGGTCGAGCGGCTCGACCGCACATTGCGCTCGCGTCAGCGTGTGCAGCAGTTCAGCGCGCGGTATCGGCTCGAAGACATGGTCGGCGCGTCGGAGTCCATGCAACGGGTGCGCGCGCTCGTGCAGCGTTACGCAAGGTCGGACGCCACCGTGTTGATTCTCGGCGAGAGCGGCACCGGCAAGGAGATGGTCGCGCAAAGCATGCATCACCTGAGCGCGCGGCGCGACTTCGCGTTCGTCGCCATTAATTGCGGCGCCTTCCCCGAAGCTTTACTGGAAAGCGAGTTGTTCGGCTACGAAGAAGGCGCCTTCACCGGCGCGCGCAAAGGCGGCAAGGCCGGGTTGATTGAAGTCGCGCATCGCGGCACGCTGTTTCTCGATGAAATCGGCGAAATGCCGCTCTCGTTGCAAAGCCGCTTGTTGCGCGTGCTGCAGGAGCGGGAAGTCGTGCGGCTCGGTTCGACGGAACCCACGCGCGTCGACATTCGTGTTGTCGCGGCGACGCACCGTGCGTTGACTGCGGGCATCGAAGCCGGTACTTTCCGCGCCGATCTGTACTACCGGCTCAACATTCTCAGCATTGCGCTGCCGCCGCTGCGCGAGCGTCCAACGGACCTGATTTCGCTCGCCGTCGAGTTGTTATTGCAAGCCGCAGCGCGTGAGCCGAGGCTCGCCGCGCGTCTGCCCGACGCCGCCGCTGCTGAACGCGTTCTTGCCGGGCTCGCGGAGCCGTTGCAGCGCTATGCGTGGCCCGGCAACGTGCGGGAATTGCAGAACGTGGTCGAGCGCATCGCGGTCGAGCTTGCCGAGATAGAGACCGAGACGGACGTGGGCCTACATGCGGACGCCGCAGCACAAACCAGCCCAAGCCGGAACGCTGCAATCGCGCAACCGCTCATTACACGCGACATGCTGCGCACCATCGCACCCGAGATCACCGAGCCGCACCACACGCGTTCAAAGAAAGCCTCGCTCACGTTGCGCGAACGCAGCCGTCATGTGGAAGCCGACGAGATCCGTGCCGCCCTTGCCGCGCACGGCGGCGACCGCGACGCCGTTTGCGACGCGCTCGGCATCAGCAAGACGACCTTATGGCGGAAGCTGAACGCACCGCGCTAGCTTTCGCGCTCACGTTGCACTGCTTGCCCGCAGTGCCAGGATTGGCCGTCGCGCGTTGAATGAACATGCTGGGCGTCATGCCGCAGCATCGTTTGAAGTGCCGGCCAAAATGGCTTTGGTCGAAGAAACCGACCTCGGTGGCGACCACCGAGCCGGGCACGCCTTCAAGCAGCATCGTCTGCGCACGCTGAATCCGCACGCCGCACAGATAGCGATACGGCGAAGAACCGTATTGCTGCCGGAACACCGTCGCGAAGCGCGACACGCTGAGCGCGGACAGTGCCGCGAGTTGCGCGAGCGTCACCGGCTCGTTGAAATGAGCTTCGATGAAAGCCCGCGCGGCATTAAGGCTGATGGACTGTTTCATGACGTCACGATGCTCGAGCGAGGCGCCGCTTCTTTTGCGAAACGCTGAATGGCGAACTTGTCCAGTGGAATCGGCGTGCTGCCCGTATCGACGAGCTCCGCCATCGTCTCGCCGACACCCGGGCCAATCTGAAACCCGGCGCCGTTGAAGCCGAATGCATAGAAAAGACCGTCGACCTTGCTGCTCGGACCGATCACCGGTTCGCCGTCGGGCAGATAACTTTCGACGCCGCTCCACACACGAATCACATGCAACGGCGCCAGCGCGGGGACGAGCCGCCGCATCTGCGCGAGCTGACGTACCGTGTTCTGAGGCAGGACCGACGCGCGGCTCGTCACCGGATCGGCCGGCCCGGCGGGACCGCCACCGACGATGATATTGCCGCGCGGAATCTGCCGGAAGTAGATGCCTTCCTGCTTGATCGACGTGAACACGCCCATCGACGATTTGAACACGTAGGGCACCGGCTCCGTCACGCACATTTGCGGGCCGCTCACGGTAAGCGGCGCACCCTCGCCGAACTGTTCGGTAAGACGCGTCGCCCAGGCGCCCGCACAAATGACCAGTTGCGCGGCGCGGTATACGTCGCCCTGCGCGCTTTCCACGCGAAAACGGTCGCCGTCTTTTTCGACGCGCACGATCTCCGTGTTCTCGATCACCTGCGCGCCGAGCCGCGCCGCCGCGCGTCCGAATGCTGGTGCGGCCAGTCGCGGATTCGCGTGGCCGTCGAGCGGCGAGATGGACGCAGCCAGCACTTCGCGTCCAAGAAAGGGAAAGCGCCGGAACATCGCTTCGCCCTGCAGCACTTCGAGCTCCAGCCCGTGAGCGCGCGCGTCGATCGCGTACTGCTCGAAATTCCCGACGTCTTTCTGGTGATAGCACACGCGCGTATGGCCGACCGGCAGAAACTCGACATCGTCGCCGAGCAATTCAACCGAACGCTGCCACGTACGCAACGCGCGGTTGGCCATCGCCAGTTGCGGCAATGCGCGGCCTTGCCGCCGAATGCCGCCAAAGTTCACACCGCTCGCCTGCTGCCCCGTCAGACCGCGTTCCAGCAGAATCACCGAGCGATTGCGCCGGCTCAGGAAGAACGTCGTCGTGGTGCCCATGATGCCGCCGCCGATCACGATGACGTCCGCTTCGTTGCGATTGGCCGCGCTCATTGCGTCACCTCCTCGGTGAGTGCCTCGGTGAGTGCAACAGGCAGCGGCTTGACGGGCGCCTGGCCGCGCAACCGTCCCACCGACGACAACGGCACGCAAGCGGCCGCCGCAATGATCTCCGCGCCCGCGTGAGCGCAATAGCGCCCCTGGCAGCGCCCCATGCCGACGCGCGAAAACGCCTTTGCGCGATTGGCTTCCCGCGCGCCCGCCTCGCATACGACGCGACGCAACTCGCCCGCAGTAATCGCTTCGCAGCGGCAAACAATGGTCTCGTCCGGCAGCGACGCAGCGAACTTCGCCGGCCACGGAAACGCTTCGCGCAAGCCCGCAGCAAAGCGTGAGAAGCGCGCCAGTTCAGCGCGCAAGCCTTCCATGTCTTGCATGCTTCCCGTCTGCATGCCGTGGTCGTGCATGACGGCGAGCGCCGCGAGGCGGCCGGAACGTTCCGCTGCGTCCGCGCCGCGCACGCGCGCGCCGTCGCCCGCGAGATAGACGCCTTTCACGCTACTGCGGCCGTCGTTGTCCACTTGCGCGAGCCACTGCTGCGCTTCGTCGTCGAAAACAAAGCGGCAACCGGCCAGATCCGCAAGTTGCGTTTCCGGGCGCAAGTGATAGCCGAGCGCGACCGCATCGCACGCTAACTCGATGCGCTTGCCGCCCGGCAATGCCGCTTCCACGGCGCTCACGCCCGTTTGCGGGGAACCTTTGATCTCCAGAGGCTGCACGCCGCGATAAACCGGCACGCGCGCTTTCGACAACACGCGCGTCAACGCAATGCCCTTCTTGAGCGCGGCGGGAATCGCGAGCAAGCGCGGCAACGCGGCGACGCGCTGCATGAAGGTCGACGTGTCGAGCACCGCCGCGATCTGCGCACCCGCCTTCACATATTGTGCGGACACGAGATACAGCAGTGGCCCGCTGCCCATCATGACGATGCGCGAGCCGATTGCGCAGCCTTGCGATTTCAGCGCGACCTGCGCGCCGCCAAGGCTATACGTGCCCGCCTGATGCCAGCCTTTGACGGGCATCAGCCGATCGGTTGCACCGCTGCAAATGATCAGCGCGTCGAACGGCAGCGTGCCGTAACGTGTGCCGCTCACTGTGTGCACCGCATTCGCCGAGATATTCCAGACGAGCGTTTCAGACAGGTAGTCGAGCCTGCTTCTCAGCGAATCGAAGCTTTGGTGCAATGAAGCGGCGCGCTCCGCCTCCGTGCCATAAAGCGTGTCATAGCTGCGCGAGAAACCTTCAGGCTGACGCCGGTATATCTGTCCGCCGTCGCGCCGGCCTTCGTCGATAACGGTTGGACGCAGCCCGGCTTCGACAAGCGCCTCTGCAGCACGCACCCCCGCCGGTCCCGCGCCGATCACGATTACACGCGGGGCCATACGCCCTCCCCGGCTTCGGCCAGTTTGGTCACGATCGACATGCCGGGTGCCGCCGGCGTGCTGCATGCGCGCACACGCTCGCCTTTCGCGGTCCACACCCAGCAGTCCTGGCAGGCGCCCATCAGACAGAAACCGGCGCGGCGGCCATCGCCGAATTCGGAATCGCGCAACGTGCTTCCGCTCGTGAGCAACGCGACCATCAGCGTGTCGCCTTCGGCGGCCTCGCGTAGCACACCGTCGACGGTAATCGGGAAGGTCTTGCGACCGGTTTCCGCGAGCCGCACAAATCGCTGGTTCATGCCGGGATCGTCTCCAGGGTTTGCAAACGGCTGAGCTCGGCCGCCGAATGATGGCAAAGAATCTCAGCGCCGGAAGGAAGTTTCTTGAGCGACGGCGCGGTCATATTGCACATACCGTCGATTCGCACGGGGCAACGTGACCGGAACGAACAGAGTTCGGGCACGTCGGCGCTCTCGCCCATCGCGGGCAATGCGCAAGCAGCCACGTGACGCCGCGCGTCGAGCCAGCCGGGCCTCAGTTCGGGCACAGAATCCACGAGCAACTCCGTGTACGGGTGATACGGCGGCGCGGCGAGCACGTCGCGCTGTCCTGCTTCGACGCGCTGACCCGCGTACAGCACGATCACTTCGTCGCAGATCGCGCGCACGGTGGAAATGTCGTGGCTGATGAACATGTACGACACGCCAAGCTCGCGCCGCAACTCGGCGAGCAGATCGAGAATCGCCGCGCCGACCACGGTGTCGAGCGCGGAGGTCACTTCGTCGCAGAGAATCAAGGCGGGATCGGCGGCGAGCGCGCGCGCCAGATTGACGCGCTGCTTCTGGCCGCCGGACAAACCGGCAGGCGTGCGAGTCGCGATGGAAGCCGGCAGCTTCACCAGATCGAGCAGCGCGAGCATGCGTTTCTTTGCAGCAGCGCCACGCAGATGGTGATAGAACGCGAGCGGCCGGCCCAGAATGTCCGCAATCGAATGGCTTGGGTTCAGCGCTGTGTCCGCGTTCTGGAACACGATCTGGATCTGCCGGTACTGCTCGGTCGTGCGCCGCGACAGTTGCGCCGGCAGTGGCTCGCCATTGAACAGCACGTCGCCGCGTGCGCGGTCGACGAGCCCCGCAACCACGCGCGCGAGCGTCGTCTTGCCCGAGCCCGATTCGCCGATCACACCGAGCGCGCTACCGCGGGCAATGGTGAGACTCACGTCGTCGAGCACCCGCACGGCGGGTACGCCGGAACGGTCGATGCGGCCATAACCCGCGGACAGTCCGCGGATCTCCAGCAGCGGCGCCACGCGCTTTGCTTCTTCTGGCGGCGTGTCGAATGACGCTTCCGGGCGGCGCGTCGCGGCGAGCAGCTGGCGCGTGTAGGCGTCGACGGGCGCGTCGAGCACTTGGGCGACCGCGCCGTTCTCCTTCACCGCGCCGCCGTTCAGCACGACGATGCGATCGGCCATCTGCGCGACCACGGCAAGATCGTGCGACACATACACAGCAGTCGTGCCGAGTTCGCGCACCACCTTCTTGAAGGCGGCGAGCACTTCGATTTGCGTGGTGACGTCGAGCGCGGTAGTCGGTTCGTCGAACACGACGACCGCCGGATCGGTAATCAGCGCCATCGCGGCCATCAAGCGCTGCAATTGCCCGCCGGATACCTGATGCGGATAACGTTCGCCGATGGTTTCCGGCGCAGGCAACGCGAGCGCGCGAAAGAGCCCGATTGCCTTGGTCCGCGCGGCGTCTTTGGTCATCAGCTGATGCAGCAGCGCAGGCTCGGTGACCTGATCCATGATCGTGCGCGCCGGATTGAAGCCGGCCGCTGCGCTCTGCGCGACATACGCGACGGTGCGCGCGCGCAACGCGCGGCGTCCGCGGGCGTCGAGCGACAGCACGTCGACGTCGCCGATGCGCACCGAGCCGCCGCTGATCGAGCAGCCCGCGCGAGCATAGCCGAGCAGCGACAGCGCAATGGTCGTCTTGCCCGAACCGGACTCGCCGATCAGCGCGAGCACCTCGCCCTTCGCCACCGAAAAGTCGACGCCCTTGACGATCTCTGTCATCGGCCCGTGCGCCGCGCCCGCGACGACACGCAACCCCTTCACTTCAATCATGTGCCGGTCGGCCATCATGCGTCTCCGTGGCTACGGCTGCGACGCCGCAAGTTGTCGATCAGCAGATTCATGCCGATGGTCAGCGTGGCAATCGCCACCGCCGGCATCAGGACTGCGGGTGCGCCTTCCGACAAGCCGCCGATGTTCTCGCGCACGAGCGAACCCCAGTCGGCGTTAGGCGGCTGCACGCCGAGGCCGAGAAAGCTCAGGCCGCTCAACAGCAGCACGATGAACACGAAGCGCAGCCCGAAATCCGCGAGCATCGGATGGATCATGTTCGGCAGCACCTCGACGCGCGCGATATACAGCAGGCCTTCGCCTCGCGCGCGGGCCACCTGCACGTATTCCAGGCCCATCAGGTTCAACGCGAGCGAACGCGAGATACGAAACGCGCCTGGAATGTAGGCGAGCGCGGCAACTGTCGTGAGCATCGTGATCGACGATCCGAACGCGGCGATCACGACGAGCGCGAGCACCTTGCTCGGAATCGAAATCAGCGCATCGAACAGGCGGCTCAACACTTCATCCACCCATTTGCCCGACACCGCCGCGAGCAGTCCGAAGAACGTGCCGATTACGCTCGCGAGCAACGCGGCGGCGAGCGCGAGGCCCACCGTATAGCGCGCGCCGTACAGAATGCGGCTTAGCATGTCGCGGCCGAGATAATCCGTGCCGAGCGGATAGGCTGCGCTATAGCGGCCGAAGATTTCCGTCGACGTCAGCGCGCCGCCTTTGTATGGCGCGACCAGCGGTCCGACGAAAGCGACCAGCAGCCAGAACAGGACCATGAGCAGGCCAAGCAGGCCGAGCACCGAAAAGCGCTGCACGAGGCGTTGCAACACATTCTGCTTAGCGCTCGCCACTTCGACGGGTGGCGTCTCCGCGACGAGTTCATCGCGGCTGACGTCGTATAGCTCGGTGCCGGCGTGAGGAACGTGGGGATTGGTAGGTCGGCTCATCATCGACGCAGCCTCGGGTTGGATACGATCTGACACAGATCCGCGATCAGCACGAGCGCGAGATACGCGGCGCAAAACACCATCACGCAGCCTTGCACGAGCGGCATGTCGCGATTCGTCACGGCGTCGACCATCAGGCTCGCAAGGCCCGGATAATTGAAGATCGACTCGACGATCACCACGCCGCCGAACAGATACGAAAGGCTCAGCGCAACCGCGTTGGCAATCGGCCCAATGGTGTTCGGCAGCACATGGCGCAACACCACGCGGCCCGGCGACGCGCCCTTGAGCAACGCCATTTCCACATACGACGAGTTGAGCTGATCGAGCACGGCGGCGCGCGTCATGCGAGCCATCTGCGCGACGATCACGCAGCACAGCGTCATGACCGGCATCGCGTAGATGCGCAGCAGCGCGCCGAACGAATTCACCTCGGACAGGTACGACAGCGCGGGCAGCCAGCGCAGCTTGACGGCGAAAATGAGCACCGCGACCGTCGCGACGAGAAACTCGGGAACGGCCACGGTCGACAGCGTCAGCACATTGAGCGCACGGTCGAGCAGCGAGCCGCGAAACATCGCCGACGCGATGCCGATTACCAGCGCGACCGGCACCGACACCACCGCGGTCAAGCCGGCGAGCACGAGCGAGTTCGGCAGGCGCGTCGCGATCAACTGGCTAACGGGCAGATTGTTCGACAACGACGTGCCGAAGTTGCCGGTCACAATATGAAGGAGCCACTCGAAGTAGCGTTGCAGCGCGGGCTGATCGAGCCCGAACTGATGCCGCAGGGCGGCGACGGCCTCCGGCGTGGCCGCCTGGCCGAGCGCCTGTTGCGCGGCGTCGCCGGGAAGCAGGCCCGTCACGCCGAACACGATTGCCGAGACCAGCAGGAGCGTGAGCAGCGCGAGGCCGAGGCGCGCGGCAATGAGTCGTTGCGCGTGTGCTTTCATTGAAAGTCGCCTCCTTTTTTGCAGCATGCGCGCCGCGTCGCAACGGCGAGCCGTGCACGTTTGGCGCGTATGGCGCGGATTGCGCGCATTGCGTATTGCGGGGGAAACGGCGCCCCGGTTCACCGAACCGGAGCGCCTTTACATTACGCCTCTAGCCAGACGTTTTCAGCAAATGCAAAACCCATCAGACCTGCAAGCGGAATCGAGCCGAGGCCCTTGAGCTTGCTCGTATAGGCGTCGAGCGAACTCTGGAACAGCGGAATGCCGATGCCGCCGTTTTCATGCACGAGCACCTGGATGTCGCCGTAGATCTGCTTACGCTTGGCGTCGTCCGGTTCACCACGCGCCGCAACCAGCAACTGGTCGAACTTCGCACTCTTCCAGTTCGCCTCGTTCCATGGCGCATCCGACTTGAAGAACTGCGTGAGCAGCACATCGGCGCTCGGGCGCGCGTTGACGGAACCGTAACCGAGCGGATGCTTCATCCAGTGATTCGACCAGTAGCCGTCCGCCGGCACGCGCGTGACCTGCAGGTTCAAGCCCGCTTGCGGCCCGACCTGCTGAAGCAGCATTGCCATTTCGACCGAACCTTCAGCCGCCGGCGAAGCGAAAATCTGGATCGGCGTGCTGCCGACCTTGGCCTTCTGGAAGTGATACTTCGCCTTGTCCAGATCGAACTTGCGCTGCGGCAAACCGGCCAGGTAGTACCTGTTGGTCGGATCGATCGGCTGATCGTTGCCGATCGCGCCGTAGCCCTGAAAGACCGCGCGGCGAATCTGCTCGCGATCCTGCAGGTACATCATGCCTCGCCGAAAATCGTCGGTGCCGGTAATGCCGCCTTCGTCGCGAACGACCAGATCCGTGTACTGGCCGGTTTTCGTTTCCAGCACGGAGAAGCCGGCCGTGCCCTTGATGCGCGGCGCCGAGCGCGGGCTGACCGCGTTGATCAGCTGCACGTCGCCGGAAAGCAGCGCATTCACGCGTGCCGATTCGTCGCCGATGCCGATCAGTTCTATCTCGTCCAGATGCGGCAGGCCCGGCTTCCAGTATTTCTCGTTCTTCACGCCGACCGTGCGAACGCCCGGCGAGAATTCCTTGACCTTGAACGGACCGGTGCCCACAGCCGTCTTGAAGTCCTTGGTGCCGTCCTTGATGATAAGGAAGTGCGACGTCGCGAGGATCACCGGCAAGTCGGCGTTCGCGCCTTCGAGCGTGATCGTCACTTCGTCCGGACCCGTGGCCTTCACTTCCTTGATCTGATCGGCGAGCGTCTTGGCCTTCGACGCTGTCGCCGGGTCCTTATGGCGCATGATCGAATAGACGACGTCGGCGGGCGCGAGCGACTTGCCGTCGTGAAACTGCACGCCGTTGCGCAGCTTGACGACCCACACGGTCGCGTCTTTCGTATCGAGCGACGTGGCGAGCGCCATCTTCGCGCCGAGATGCGAGTCGAGCTCGGTCAAGCCGTTGTAGAACATGTTGCAACGAACGTAGTCGGTCGCGAGCGCCCCCTTCGCGGGATCGAGCGTGTCAGACGCGGACGCCGACTGTGTCGCCACGCGAATCTTGCCGCCCTGCCTGGGCGCCGCCTGCGCGAGAGCAGCGCCGCTTGCGCTCAGCAGCCCGGCGCCCGTCATCGACATCATCCCGGCCGCGGCCATCGCGCGCAGCACATCGCGTCGCGAGGCGCCCCGGGCTGTCAATTGCTCCAACCCGTTACCGAGGTCATAAGCGCCATGTTTCGAGTTTTCCTTATCCATCGAACTTCTCCGCAAGGGTGGGCAGTTGTGATGACTGCGTGGGGCTCAATAACAAACACAAGAACAGGACTTCAATAAAAGATGTCTTTGATACGGTAGTACGTCCCCACGAGCGGCAGGAACCAGGGCTTGCCGGTGTGGCCCGGTATCGCGGCCCATTCCGACTCGCCCCACGGGTTGCGGTCTTCGCGGCCGTCCATGACGTCCGCCATCACCTGACCCATGTGTGTGGACATCTGCGTGCCGTGGCCGCTGTAACCCATCGAAAAATAAATGCCGTCGTGTTGCCCGGCGTGCGGGAGACGGTCGGCGCTGATGTCCACCAGACCGCCCCAGCAATAGTCGATGCGCGCGCTCGACAGCATCGGAAACATCACGGCCAGGCCTTGTTGCAGGATGCGCCCGCTCTTCGCATCGGACGGACGTTCCGACGCCGTGAAACGCGCGCGGCCGCCGAACAGCAGACGCGAGTCGGGCGTCACGCGGAAGTAGTTGTGCATCAGGCGCGTGGTCGTATAAGCGCGCCGGTTCGGCAACACCTTCGCCAACAGTTCGGGCGGCAAAGGCTCGGTGACCACGATGAACGACCCGACCGGAGCAAGACGCCGCCGATACCAGCCGAACGGTCCATGGCGCGACGGGCCGGTTGCGATCAACACCTGCTTCGCACGCACTTCGCCGCGCGTGGTAACGACGCGATGCGCGCCGCCGTCTTTCACGATCGACGTGACCGCCGCGTTTTCATACAGCTTCGCACCGCGACGAACCGCGGCCTCGGCGAGCCCGACCGTGAACTTGCCCATATGCATCTGACCGCCGTGACGTTGCAGCAATCCGCCATGAAAACTGTCGGACTGAACCTCGCTGCGAATACGGTCTCCGTCGATCAGTTCAATGTCGGTATCGACCGTGCGCCGAATCAGATCGGCGGTCTTTTCCAGATGCGCGAGATGATGCGGCTTCGACGCGAGCTTCAGCTTGCCGGACGCCAGGTAGTCGCAGTCGATCTGTTCTTCGCGGATCAAACGCTCGACCGTATCGACGGCATCGGCAAACGCGCGGTAACACGCGCTGGCGCGCTCGATACCGAGTTGTGCGGCGAGCGCGACGAAGTCTTGGGCGACGCCCGTATTCACCTGCCCGCCGTTGCGGCCGGATGCACCGCCGCCAACGCGCCCAGCGTCCACCACCGTTACCGACGCGCCGCGCTTACCCAGCGCCAGCGCCGCCGACAAGCCGGTGAAACCCGCGCCGATCACCACCACGTCGGCGAGGCCGTCGACCGGGCCTTCACACGCCGTGACGAACGGCGGCGCGGTGTCGAGCCAATAGGATTCGAGCTTCATCCGGTGTGTCCTTTGATCGGCAGATGCTTACAGGCCGAGTTCGGCGGCCAGCCCCGGAATGCCGTCGACTTCGTAGTACTGGTAATACGGCGTCGACGGTTCATGACCGCGGTTGATGAAGGCCTTATGCTTGACGCCCATGTCGTGCACGGTCATGAGGTCGTAGCGCAGGCTCGACGACACGTGCAACACGTCTTCCGGATTGCAGTTCAGCTTGTCGAACATGTACTCGAAGCCTTGCATGCGCGGCTTGTACGATTGCGCCTGCTCTGCCGTGAACACCGCATGGAACGGCGCGCCGAGCTTGTCGACGTTGCTCTGGATCTGGTCATTCGATGCGTTCGACAGAATCACGAGCTTGTACTTCTTTGCAAGGCGCGAAAGACCCTCGGGCACGTCCGGATGCGGCCCCCACGTCGGCACTGCTTCATAGATCTTCTGCGCACCGGCTTCATTGAATTCGACGTTCATGCGCGCGCACGCACGGCGCAGCGCATTCACCACGACATCGCGATACGGCTTCCATGCGCCCAGCACTTCGTCGCGGCGATAGCCGGCGTAGAACGCCACCAGCTTTTCGAGGTCGTCGGCCTTCAGAATGTGGCCGTACAGTTCGCGCGTCATCTCGGCCATGCGGAATTTGGTCAGCGTGCCGTAGCAGTCGAAGGTAATGTATTTCGGTTCGAATTCGATCATGGTGCAGTCCTATCGTGATGGTGAACTCGCGTCGAGCTCATTGGCGAAAACAGGGAAAGCTCATTCCTGTAAAAGATTTAATCAGCGCAAAAACATAGATGTTCCTGATTCGCGCGCTGCTTGTGACACAAACCATTCGTTTTGAGGCCGTTGCGCAGCACAGTCTGCGGTTACCGGCTGGAAGCCTTGCCAGGCTTGGCTCGCGTGGGCCGGGCGCGCACGCCGGCGCCCGTCATTGCCGCCAAGCTTGTCGGCGATGAAATGGCCGCTGCGAATCGCGACATCGTCCGGATTGAAGCCGTCCATGAGAGAGGGTCCTGAGTGGTGACTGAATCAAACCGCCTGCGATGCGTTGGTAGCAGGTCATCGCAATGACAAAATCGTAGAGCCGCGTGCCCGGCATATGTCGCCGACAAAATTCGCCCCGCAGCAGAACCCGCCTGTAATGCATGTGCAGACCTGGTGTTTTGCATCGAATTGCAATGCGGCCCTCTGAAGCGCGTCACATAGAAAGATCGTCCTAGTCACACCGCGCCCTGGATGACAAAGTGACGCGTAAGCCTTTAGCCATTCATGGAGTGCGGCGTGCCCGATTCGATTACCTATAGACGCTTTACCCTCGACGACATAGACGCCGCTCATGCGTTGACGGTCGAACTCAAATGGCCGCATCGCGCCGATGACTGGAGATTCGTCGTGCAACTCGGCGTGGGTTTCGTCGCGGAAGACGCGAGCGGCGTGATCGGCACGGCGCTCTGCTGGAAGTACGGAGCGGACCGTGCGTCGCTCGGCATGGTGATCGTGTCGCCGGCGCGGCAAGGACGCGGCATCGGCAGAAAGTTGATGGAGCTTCTGCTGGAAGAACTCGGCGGCCGGATCACGTTCCTGCACGCAACCCCCGCCGGTCAGCCGCTTTACGAGAAGCTCGGCTTCCGCGCGGCCGGCACGCTCGACCAGCATCAGGGCGCGGCATTTCAGCCACCGCTCGTGTCGTTGCCGCCCGGCGAGCGTCTGCGTCCGTTAGGTTCAAGCGACACCGCGCGGCTCGTGGAACTGGCTTCGCAGGCAAGCGGCCTCGATCGCAGCGAGGTCCTGCCCGCGCTGCTGGAGAACGCCGACGGCATTGCGCTCGACCGCGACGGCGAACTCGTCGGCTTCGCGCTCTTTCGCCGCTTCGGACGCGGCTTTGCGATCGGCCCGGTGGTCGCGCCTCATTCCGGCGATGCGAGCCGCGCGAAGGCGCTCATCAGCCACTGGCTCGCGCTCAATGAGGGCGTCTTCGTGCGCGTCGATACACCGGGCGATAGCGGTCTGACCGAATGGCTCGAACAGCTCGGTCTGCCGCGCGTGGACACCGTCGTCAGAATGGTGCGCAACGCAGCGCCGGAAAGCGTGGCGGCCAAGGCGACAGGGTGTGTGCAGTACGGCATCATCAATCAGGCGATTTTCTGACCCGTCATGGCCTTCCTCTATAAAGCAGACCCGGCGCGCGGGGCGCAGTGGGCGAAACTCTTCGCCGAGAAGGCGCCCGACCTACCGTTTCATATCTGGCCCGATCACGGCGATCCCGCCGCGATTCGCTATCTCGCCGCCTGGCAACCGCCTGCCAATCCCACGCTCACGTTTCCCAATCTGGAAGTGGTGTTTTCAGTGGGCGCGGGCATCGATCAATTCGATCTGTCGGGCGTGCCGGCGCATGTGCCGGTCGTGCGGATGATCGAACCGGGGATCGTGGAAGGAATGGTGGAATACGTCACACAGGCCGCGCTGACGATTCATCGCGATCTGTTCGACTACGGTCTTCAGCAACAACAGCAAGTGTGGCGCGAAATGCCGCTGAAGCCGGCTGCGCAACGGCGCATCGGCGTGCTCGGACTGGGTGTGCTCGGCACCGCGGTTCTGGAACGACTGCGCCTTTTCGGTTTTGCATGCGCGGGCTGGAGCCGCTCGCCGCGTGAAATAGAAGGCGTCGAATGCTATGCGGGCGAAGGCTCGCTCGACGCGTTTCTCGCGCGCACCGACATACTGGTTTGCCTGTTGCCGCTCACGTCCGCCACACGCGGTCTGCTCGACGCGAGCCTGTTTGCCAGGCTGCCGCGCGGCGCATCGCTGATTCAAACCGGGCGCGGCCCGCAACTGAATCAGCCGGATCTGCTCGCAGCACTCGACAGCGGTCAACTCCTCAACGCGATTCTCGACGTGACGGATCCTGAGCCTTTGCCGCCCGGCCATCCGTTGTGGACGCATCCACGCGTGCGGATCACGCCGCATATCGCCAGCGCCACGCGGCCCGATACCGCCGTCGACGTGGTGCTCGACAACTTGCGCCGTCATCGCGAAGGTCTGCCGATGCTCGGTCAGATCGACCGTACGCGTGGCTATTAAGCGGCACACATGTCACTGAACACATGCCCGGCGGCACTTTTCAGCGTTCGCAGCACAAAATGCTAAGGGCATGCATCAAAACGCGTCGCGCGCGCTTTTCAGGCAATTGTTTAGGCAAGCGGGCGATCGCCCCGGATCAGTAGTATGGAACCGTCAACAGCCCTTTCCCGCGACGAGAACCCACCATGCCGATTCAATCGCTCATTGAAGCCGACCGCCAGCATCTGATTCACCCTGTCATCAACTATCGTGCGCACGAAGCTCGCGGCGTCACGGTTCTCGAATCCGCCAGCGGCGCGTTTCTGCGCGACGCGGCCGGCAATGAACTGCTCGACGCCTTCTCCGGCTTGTGGTGCGTGAACGTGGGCTACGGCCAGCAGAGCATTGTCGAAGCCGCCACCGCGCAAATGAAAAAGCTGCCCTACGCGACCAGCTATTTCCATTTTGGCTCTGAACCTGCGATCGAACTCGCACAGAAACTGGCGAGCGTGGCGCCGGCGTCGCTGCAACATGTGTACTTCACACTCGGCGGCTCGGACGCGGTCGACTCGGCAATCCGCTTCATCACGCATTACTTCAACGCGACGGGCCGCCCGTCGAAGAAGCACATCATCGCGTTGCAACGCGGCTATCACGGGTCGTCCAGCATGGGCGCGGGGCTCACTGCATTGCCCGCGTTCCACCGCAATTTCGATCTGCCGTTGCCGAACCAGCATCACCTGCCGTCGCCGTATGCATACCGCAGCAATTTCGCCGACGACGCCGCGCTGATCGCCGCCTCGGTCGCCGCGCTCGAAGCGAAGGTCGCGGAACTCGGCGCGGACAATGTCGCCGCGTTCTTCTGCGAGCCGATTCAAGGCTCGGGCGGCGTGATCGTGCCGCCGTTCGGCTGGCTGAAGGCGATGCGCGAAAGCTGCCGCAAGTTGGGCATTCTCTTCCTGGCGGATGAAGTGATCACGGGCTTCGGCCGCACGGGTCCGCTCTTCGCATGCCAGGGCGAAAGCGTCGAGCCGGACCTGATGACCGTCGCGAAGGGTTTGACCGCCGGTTACGCGCCGATGGGCGCCGTGCTGATGTCTGACGAAATCTATCAAGGCATTGCCGATGGCGACGCCGAAGCGATTGTCGGCCACGGTCACACGTATTCCGCGCATCCGGTCAGCGCGGCAATCGGTCTCGAAGTGCTGCGGCTTTATCACGAAGGCGGGCTGCTGGCGAACGGCGCAGCGCGTGCACCGCGTTTTGCGCGTGGTCTCGACGCGTTGCTCGAGCATCCTCTGGTGGGCGACTCGCGTCACCGCGGCTTGCTCGGCGCGCTCGAACTCGTCAGTAACAAGGACAGCAAGGCGCAATTCGACCCGGCACTCAAGCTGTCAGAGCGCATTGCCGCTGCGGCGTATGAAAACCGCCTGATTTTCCGCGCGTTCGGCGACAACATTCTCGGCTTTGCACCGGCGCTCTCGTACACCGAATCGGACTTCGACATGATGTTCGAGCGGCTCGAAAAAACCCTGGACGACGTGCTCGCGCAACCCGACGTTCGGGCCGCGCTGAGCGGCAAAAACGCGGCTAACAACCGAGTCAAAAGTACTGCCGCTGCATGCTAGAGTAGAGGGCGCCTTAAGCCCCTTACCCCAACCGCCGGAGCTACAACGTTACGATGAGCAGCGATTGCAAGCTGGACCGTATTGACCTGCGCATACTTTCGCAGTTGCAGAAGAAAGGCCGCATAACCAACGTCGAGCTTGCCGATGCGGTTGGCCTTTCGCCCAGCCCCTGCCTGATTCGCGTCAAGCGCCTGGAGAAAGCCGGCTACATCATCGGCTATGGTGCGCAGATCCAGCTCGAAAAGCTGGGCGACGTGCAGATCGTTTTCACCGAAGTCACGCTCGCCGATCACCGGCGCGAAGACTTCACGAAGTTCGTGAATGCGATTCGCGACGTCGATGAGATCGTGGAGTGCCATCTCGCAAGCGGCGGCTACGATTACCTGCTCAAGTTCGTCACGCGCAGCGTGAGCCATTACCAAAGCATTATTGAAGGCTTACTGGAACGCGACATCGGCATTGAAAAGTACTTCAGCTACGTGATCATCAAGTCGCCGTTCGTGAAGAGCCACTATCCGCTCGAAACGTTGTTCTCGCAGAATCATCACTAGGCATTATCAGGCGCTGTGTTCCGGCGGGCTCCACTGGGCGAACTCCTCGCTGAGGAAGTCCACGCAGACCCGCACTTTCGCCGACTGCGCGAGCCGCGCCGGATACACCGCCCACAAGTTCGCCGGCTGCGTCACCTCCGGCAACACCTGCTGCAACTGCCCGCTTTCCAGCAGCGGCCGCACGTCCCACATCGAACGCAGCACGATGCCGCGTCCGGCCAGCGCCCATTGCACCGCCACCTCGCCATGATTGGTCGACAACGGTCCCGTGACCTTGATCGACGCCGCTTCGCCGCGCACGGTCAAACGCCACAATCCGAACGGATGATCGCGCTCCTTGATCGCGAGACACGCATGCGACGACAGATCGGCTAGCTGACGCGGCGCGCCATGCCGCGCGAGGTAGTCGGGCGACGCGCATAGTACGCGATGATTCGACGCGAGCCGCCGCGCGATCAGATGCGGCGCGATGTCGTCGCCAATACGAATGTCCAGATCGAAGCCCTCGCCGGCCACATCGACGAGCCGGTCGAACAGGTCGAGGCGCACGCTCAACTGCGGATAACGTTCGGAAAACCCCGCGAGCGCGGGTGCAACGAAGCGCCGGCCGAAACCGAAACTGCTGGAAATACGCAGCTTGCCGCCAGGAATGCGGCGCGTAGTCGACACGTCTTCCACCAGCTGATCGACGTCGTCGAGAATCTTCTCGGCCCACGTATAGACGCGCTCGCCGGCTTCCGTGATAGCCACGCGCCGCGTAGACCGGTGCAACAAACGCGTGCCGAGCGTAGTCTCCAGCACATTGATCCGCTTGCTCACATAAGCTGCGGACACGGACAACGCCTCCGCCGCCGCGCTGAAACTGGCTTTGCGCGCGACTTCGCAAAACACGCGCAAATCGCCGAGATCGGGTGACGGGGCGGCGTTCATAGGTCGCTCACTGGCGTGGAGGTTTGTACACGAATCGTGCACAGTGGCTTAACTAAAGCGATCATTTTAGAGCCAAACAGCAGGAATAGAATAACCGTTATCGAATCAGTACTAGCCCTAATGGAGGAGCACAACATGTCGAAAAAATATCGGATCGCTGTCATTCCCGGCGACGGCATCGGCGTCGAAGTCATGCCCGAAGCGCTTCGCGTGCTCGACACGGTGAAAGCGCGCTTTGGCATCGAACTCGAGTATCAGCACATCGAATGGGCGAGCTGCGACTACTACGCGAAGCACGGCCAGATGATGCCCGACGACTGGAAGGCGCAACTGCAATCGGCGGACGCGATTCTGTTCGGCGCGGTGGGTTGGCCCGACACGGTGCCCGACCATATTTCGCTGTGGGGCTCGCTGCTCAAGTTCCGCCGCGAATTCGACCAGTACATCAACTTGCGCCCGGCGCGTCTTTTTGCCGGCGTGCCGTCGCCGCTCGCGGGTCGCAAGGCCGGCGACATCGACTTCTGGATCGTGCGTGAAAACACCGAAGGCGAGTATTCGTCGGTAGGCGGCGTGATGTTCGAAGGCACGGAGCGTGAGTTCGTACTGCAGGAATCGGTATTCACGCGGCACGGCAGCGAACGCGTGTTGAAGTTCGCGTTCGATCTCGCGCAACGTCGCGAGCGCAAGAAGATCACCGTTGCGACAAAGAGCAACGGTATCGCGATCAGCATGCCGTGGTGGGACAAATGCGCGGCCGGCATTGCGGCGCAGTACCCGGACGTCACGTGGGACAAGCAGCACATCGACATTCTCTGCGCGCGACTCGTGTTGAACCCGGATCGCTTCGACGTGGTGGTCGCCACCAATCTGTTCGGCGACATCCTGTCCGATCTCGGTCCCGCGTGCACGGGCACGATTGGGCTCGCGCCGTCCGGCAATCTGAACCCTGACCGCAAGTTTCCTTCGCTGTTCGAGCCGGTGCATGGCTCGGCGCCGGACATCGCCGGCAAGAACATCGCCAATCCGATCGCGATGATCTGGTCCGCGGCGATGATGCTCGACTTCCTCGGCAATCACGAGGGCAAAGAACGCGAGGCGCACGACGCGATTCTGGCTGCGATCGAAGCGACACTGATTGAAGGCCCGCATACCGGCGACCTTGGCGGTAAGGCGAACACGACCGAAGTCGGTCAGGCCATTGCCGCGAAACTCGGCTGAAGCTCTCTATCTTTCTGCCAGGACACTCTCGCATGAGCATGGAAACCTATCCCATCGAGGTCGAGTTCCCCGACATCTCGGCACATGAACAATCGCCGTCGGGCATTGCCTATGTCCATACGTTCGACTCCGGCGTGCCCGGCCCGCACGTCATGATCAACGCGCTCACGCACGGCAACGAAGTGTGCGGCGCGATTGTCGTGGACGACCTGCTGCGACGCGCGTTGCGCCCGCGGCGCGGGCGCCTCACGCTCGCGTTCGCGAACGTCGCGGCTTACCTGAGCTTCGATCCCGCGAAGCCGGACGCCGCCCGGTTCGTCGATCAGGACTTCAACCGCGTGTGGACCGCCGCCATGCTCGACGATGTGTCGCGAACCTCCAGCGAACTAACGCGCGCGCGGGCGATACGGCCGGTCATCGACAGCGTCGACCTGTTGCTCGATCTGCACTCGATGCACGAGAAGAGCAAGCCGCTGATCGTGGCCGGGCCGCTGCAAAAAGGCATCGATCTCGCCACGCGACTCGGTACACCGGCCACCGTGATCTGCGACGAAGGCCATCCGGAAGGCCGCCGCATGCGCGACTATGAAGGCTTTGGCGATGCGGCCAGCCCGAAGAACGCGTTGCTGATCGAATGCGGGCAGCACTGGGAACAGACTGCCGTGGCAGTGGCACGCGACACGACTGCGCGTTTCCTGCTGCTCGCCGGTGTTGTCGACGAGAGCGATCTGCCGCCTGACTGGCTCGCGCCGTTGCCGCCTGTGCAGCACATCGTGCGCGTAACGGAACCGGTCGTCGCAACGAGCATGGACTTTCGTTTCGCCGGGCCGTACACCGGGCTCGAAATCTTTCCTGAAGCCGGCGCTGTCATCGGCTGGTCCAACGGCGAAGCCGTCACCACGCCTTACGACAACTGCATGCTCGTCATGCCTTCGCTGCGCCAACTGCGCCCTGGCGTGACGGTCGTGCGCCTCGGCAAGATCGAACAAACCATTGCCAACACTTCAACCAGCGGCCAGTAAGCGGGCGCGTGCATTTATATAAGGCGGCTAAAGCCATGAAGGTTCAACAAATCAAACAAAGCGTGAATCTGCAGAATCTGGAGGACTGGGGCACGGCTGGACTGCCCGGCACCACGCCGATCCGCGTCTCGGGCGTGCAACGGGTGATCAAAGGAACGGAAACCATCGACACCGGCATATTCGAATGCTCGGCCGGCACTTACCGCCGCTCGGTCAAGCAGGCCGAAGTGATGCACATCATCGCCGGACATGGGCGCTTTACGCCCGACAACGAGGAGACGGTCCACTTCGCGAGCGGCGACACGCTGTTTTTCGAAGCCAATACCGAAGGTCTTTGGGAAGTGGACGAGACCATGCGCAAGGTCTATGTGATCCTCTGAGCGACTCTTTCAGTTTCTACCCGGCGCGCTCACACGCGCCGCGGCCTCCGCGCTATTCTCTGCTTCGTCACCGCCCTTTCCTTTCGACGCGCCCCGGTCACAGTGTCGGGTAATCCCGCGTTGACCTGCCGTTATCAAATTACTTACAGTGGCACTTGTTCGCTGAGAGAATCGTAGTTCTATATACGAACAAATAAATTGATAGCGACGGCAACCCTGT
Source organism: Paraburkholderia caledonica (assembly GCF_000383275.1). NCBI lineage: Bacteria > Pseudomonadati > Pseudomonadota > Betaproteobacteria > Burkholderiales > Burkholderiaceae > Paraburkholderia > Paraburkholderia caledonica. The sequence goes on from NZ_KB911053.1 coordinate 22,126, forward strand.
CCGCATACCATGCATGAATGAAGCCGACAGAGTTGCAGGCGCAGGCATTGCGCGCCGCCCAACGGCACGCGATCGTAAAGTAAGACGAGGCTCGCTGCGACGAGCCTTTTTGCAGTCAGGAGACGCATCATGAATCGCAGCAACGCTGTGAACGTTCAGACCTTCCTCAACGAACATCCATTTTCACCGTTCCAGTGGCTGGTCTTTTTCATGTGTTTCGTGATCGTCCTGCTGGACGGTTTCGACACGGCCGCCATCGGTTTCATTGCGCCGTCGCTACTCGCGGAATGGGGCATTGCGAAACCGGCGCTCGCACCCGTATTGAGTGCGGCGTTGTTCGGCCTTGCATGCGGCGCGCTGGTGTCGGGGCCGTTGTCCGACCGGCTCGGACGACGGGGAATGCTGCTGGGCTCGGTGTTGCTGTTCGGCGCCGCCTGCCTCGGCTCGGCATTTTCGACGAGCATCGAATATCTGACGGTGCTGCGCTTCATCACCGGCGTCGGCCTCGGTGCGGCCATGCCGAACGCCGTCACGATGATGGGCGAGTACTGCCCGGACAGCCGCCGCGCGACCGTGATCAATCTGATGTTTTGCGGCTTCCCGCTCGGCGCGGCATTCGGCGGCTTTCTCGCCGCGTGGATGATTCCGCATTTCGGCTGGCGCAGCGTGCTGATGCTCGGCGGTATCGCCCCGCTTCTCCTGCTCGTCCTGCTGGTGATCAAGATGCCGGAGTCGGTTCGCTACATGGTCGCCAACAATCAGCCGGTCGCGCGGATTCGCACCGCCCTGTCGCGCATTTCGAGCGAAGCCGCGCAGGCTGACTCGTTCATGATGACGGAAACCGCGCCGCAAACGGGCGGCAAGGGCGCGGGGGTAGTGCTGTCGCGCGCGTACATCGTCGGCTCGCTGATGCTGTGGATCACGTACTTCATGGGCCTCGTAATTTTCTACGCGTCGATCAACTGGATGCCGATTCTGCTGAAGGACGCCGGCCTCACGCCGCAACGCGCGACGCTGATTTCCGCGCTGTTCCCGCTCGGCGGCGTAGGCGCGGTTGTGTGCGGCGTGCTGATGGATCGCTTCAACGCGAACCGTATCATCGCGGCCTGCTATGCGTTGACCGCCGTGAGCGTGTATTTCATCGGCCAGGCGGTGGGCAATGTCGGCGCGCTCGTGTTTATCGTGTTCGTTGCAGGGGTGCTGATGAATACCGCGCAATCGTCGATGCCCGCACTCGCTGCCGCCTTCTACCCGACGCAAGGCCGCGGCACGGGCGTCGCGTGGATGCTTGGTATTGGACGCTTCGGCGGCATTGCCGGTTCATTCCTCGTGGCGGAACTCGCGCGCCGTCACTTCACGTTCGCCGGCATCTTCGCGACGATCGCCGTGGCCGGCGTGATCGCGTGCATCGCGCTGCTGATCAAACAGGCGGCGCGGCCGCATGTGGCAAATGCATCGGTGCCTAAAGCGGAGTCGTTCGGACACTGAGGGCCTCGCACGGAAGTGCGTTGCTGGTCCAGACAAGCCGCCTCTCCAGGCGGCTTTTTCTTTTCAAGCTCCAACCTGCGTTGCCGGGTTCGGGGCTTGCTGGAAGTGATGCCAACCATCTTATGGAGCACACGACATGAACCCCGATTCCCTTGCCGATTCCCTTGCCAGCTCCCCTGCCTATTCGCTGCCCGTTCGCCATGTTCCAGTTTTCGGCATGGCGGCGCAATCCGATCCACCGGCTGATGAAAACGACGACGACCTCGATGACGAACTCGACGAAACGGGCGAGGTCACCAACAGGAGCAATGGCAAAACAGGCACCGACACCGAAGCCGAGCCGGACAAAAAATAGTCGCCCACAGCGACGAATCGACGCGGGCAGCAAGGGCTCGCTACCGCGGCGTTAAACTGCGGCCTTTGCGCCCAACAGGATTCGTCGTCATGAAACGCGTGGTGATATCGGCATTGCTTGCAGGATGCCTTGTTCAAACGGCCGTTCAGGCCGTGGCACAAACGGTCAGCAATCAGTGCTTTGCGATTGGCGATATCGCCGGCCAGGTCGCTTCGTGGCGCGCGCACAAGAAGACCAAAGCGCAGGCGCTCGATCAGGCCGCAAAGTACTATCGCGACGATGCAGACCGCCGGACGTTTGCCGCCATCATCGAGAAAATCTATGCGCCCAACGCGCCGCGCATGACGCCCGACCAGGCCAGCATGGCGTTCACGTCCGAGTGCGCGACGGCGCGCAACGAACAGGCGTTAGCGCACTAACGCCTGCGACCGTGAATGCTACGCGGGCGGTCGCCACTTGTCGTGCGCGCGTCGACGGGTCCATGCCGCGGGCGCTAACGTTGCAACGCAATCAGCACAATATGCTGTGGGCGCCCGAAAAAAACAATCTGCACACCGTGGGCCGCTTTTTGAGGCGATTCATTGATTGCCGGACGCGCGTAGCATCGGCTTATGGAACGAGCTTCGCGCTGCTCTACACCTGCTGCGCGCTTACAGAAACCGTACGCCCGAAACTGTCAAAACGGCAACCCAAGGAGCAACGCAATGTCTCTCGCATTGACGCGCAATGAACTGATTCGCCCGCTGAATTTCATCGGCGGAAAATGGATCGCCGCCGCGAACGGCGCGCGCTTTCCCGTCACTAATCCCGCGACCGGCGACACGATCGTCGAAGTGGCGAACAGCAGTGCCGCCGACGCACGCGCCGCAACCGACGCCGCGGCCAGCGCGTTGCCCGCATGGCGCGGCAAGCTGCCGCGCGAACGTGCTGAGATTCTGCGCCGCTGGCACGCGCTCATCGTTGAAAACACCGAAGACCTCGCCAAGCTGATGTCGACGGAACAAGGCAAGCCTCTGGCGGAAAGCCGCGGCGAAGTCGCGTATGGCGCGTCATACGTCGCGTGGTTCGCAGACGAGGCGACGCGCATCTACGGCGACATCATTCCGCAGCAGCAACGCGGCAAACGCATGAGCGCGGTGAAGGAAGCCATCGGCATCGTGGCCGCAATCACGCCGTGGAATTTCCCGCTCGCGATGATCGCCCGCAAAATCGCGCCGGCCCTTGCGGCCGGTTGCACGGTAGTCGCCAAGCCCGCCGAAGACACGCCGCTCACCGCACTCGCGCTCGCCGCCCTCGCACAGGAAGCCGGCGTGCCCGACGGTGTGCTGAACATGCTGTCCGCTTCGCGCGACCAGGGCATCGAAGCGGTGGCCGATTGGCTCGCCGATGCTCGCGTTCGCAAAATCACGTTCACCGGTTCGACGCCGGTCGGCAAACATCTTGCGCGCGAGTCCGCCGCCACGTTGAAAAAGCTCTCGCTCGAATTGGGTGGCAATGCGCCTTTCATCGTATTCGACGACGCCGATCTCGACGCCGCCGTCACCGGTCTGATGGCAGCGAAGTTCCGCAATGGCGGGCAAACGTGTGTATGCCCGAATCGCGTGTATGTGCAAGCCGGTGTCTATGAGCGTTTCGCCGATCTGCTCGCGAAACGCGTGGCGGCCCTGAAGGTTGCGCCTGCAACGGACCCGAGCGCGCAGATCGGCCCGATGATCAACGAACGCGCAATCGACAAGATCGCGCGTCACGTGGAAGACGCCGTAAAACAAGGCGCAAAAGTGTTGACCGGCGGCAAACGCCTAACAGAGTTGGGCCCGAACTACTATGCACCGACGGTGCTGACCGACGCGAATGACGGCATGCTGGTGTGCTGCGAAGAGACCTTCGGACCGGTTGCGCCGCTGTTCCGCTTCAGCGACGAAGCCGAAGCGGTGCGTCTCGCGAACGACACGCCGTTCGGCCTCGCCGCTTACTTCTTTACGCAGGATGTGCGGCGTATCGACCGTGTCGCCACCCGGCTGGAAGCAGGCGTAATCGGTATCAACGAAGGCGCTGTGTCGAGCGAAGTGGCGCCGTTTGGAGGCGTGAAAGAATCGGGCTATGGCCGCGAAGGCTCGAAGTACGGACTCGACGATTATCTGTCGATCAAGTACCTGTGCCAGGGCGGCTTCGACCAGTAAGCAACCGGCTTGCGTTAAACCAAAGCGGTGCGATGGGCTTCCACCAGTTCGGCCATGCTGTTAAAGCGAAAGTCGATCTTCGGCTGGGAGCCCGGGTCCATTGTCGCGCCAAAGCCCTCTTTGGCATGCCGGCGATAGATCCAGCACGACGCAAGTCCGAACTCATTCGCCGGCTTGTGATCGTGAAAGAGACTTTCCGCCGTGTGAAGAATCTTGTCCTTGGAGATGCCGCGTTCGCCCAACTTCTCCAGCATGTACTCGAAATTGCGCGGCGACGGCTTATATGAACCGATATCTTCAGCGGTGAAGATTGCGTCGAATTCCACCTGCAGCCTTGCGTTGCTATAGCTGAAGCTCTCATTGTCCACGTTCGAAAGAATGACCAGCTTGTAGTGCTGCTTCAGGTACTGCAACGCTGCGGCTGAATCGTCGAATGCCGGCCAGTTCTGAATCGATCTGCCATAAGCCATGCAGTCGTCGAGTGTGTACGGCACGCGCCATTCTTCGGCGAGGCGCTTATAGACGATCGGCAACAACTCCTGATATCGCCGGTAAGGCGTGTACTTTTGCTGCGACGACTCGTGTCGCGCGTGTGCTTCAAGTACCTGGTCGCGTGTCAGCGTTTGCTCGACGCGTTCGAGAAGCGGCCGCAAGCCTTCGAAAATGCCTGTTTCCCAGTCGATTAGCGTGCCGTAGCAATCGAACGTCAACGTGTCGAAGTCAGTCAGTCGCATTGATTGCGCTCCTCATTTTCGCGGATCATAGGCAACAGTGTAGGGTATTCTGCGCGTACCGACGTCAAACAGAATCGCTATGAATCTTAGGGCCCTGCAGTGCTTCGTGATTCTCGCCGAGGAGCTGAATTTCAGCCGTGCTGCTGAACGGCTTCACATTGCGCAGCCCGCGCTGAGTCAACAGATCCGCTCGCTCGAAGAGCGGCTCGGCACGCAACTGGTCGACCGCGCTCGACGGCCGCTCACGCTGACCGAAGCGGGACTTTACTTGTGTACAGAGGCTCGCCAGATACTCGGTGCTCTGGAGCAGGCGAGCCTCGCGACGCAGGAAATCGGCATAGGCCGGCGCGGCTGGCTCAGCGTCGGCTTCACGCGCTCGGCGATGTACAGCATTCTGCCGCCCGCGCTCAAAGCGTTTCATCAAGCGTATCCGCAGGTGGAACTGAAGCTCTTCGAAATGCTCACTGAAGAACAGACCGATGCGCTTCGCGACATGCGGATTCACGTGGGCATTGGCCGTCAGCCGCTGGCAATCGAAGGATGCACGTCGTACCCGCTGCTGCGCGAACGGGTGGTGGCCGCGTTGGAGCCGGGCCATCCGCTCGCCGCCCGGAAGAGCTTGAAGATCACCGATCTCGCCGATACACCGTTGATCCTTTACCCGAAGCATCAGAATGCGCAGTTCAAGCGCTCGGTTCTATCGTTGTATCGCGATGCCGGACTGACGCCGTTCGTCGCTCACCAGGCGTATGAGATTCAAACCGCTATCGCGCTCGTGGCCGCTGGGCTGGGTGTCACGTTCATTGGCGAGTCGGTAGCGCGGCTCGGCCGCAGCGACGTTGTCTATCGCCACCTGACAGGACCGGCTTCCAGATATCGCTCGACGCTTGCCGCGACTTTCCGCTCGGACGACGCGTCGCCGCACTTGCGTGCGTTCCTCGCCTGCCTTCCGCCGCCGCTTGAGAACACCGCACTATAAGCAAAAGCCTATAGAAGCATAAGCAACCGGTCTTGGACTGCTCACCCGCCCGTTCTTATCATTGCCTGCACATATGACAAGAACGCAGGGACGGCGCACTCGCCGTCGCCGCAAGGTAGGAGACAGTATGAACCCGATCGACGAAGCCGCAACCATGCGAAAGGTATATGGGCGCCTGATGCCCCTGCTTTTCGCCATGATGTTCTTCAATTACCTCGACCGCATCAACATCGGTTTCGCCGCACTCGACATGAACAAGCAGTTGGGCTTTAGTCCCGCTGTGTTCGGTTTCGCGGGTAGCATCTTCTTTGTCGGATACATGTTGCTGGAAGTGCCAAGCAACCTGCTGTTGCATCGCGTCGGCGCACGGCGCTGGATCGCACGCATTCTTCTGACGTGGGGCGCCGTGGCCGCGGTGACTGCATTCGTGTTCAACGACACGAGCTTCTACGTGCTGCGCTTTTTGCTCGGCGTCATGGAAGCCGGCTTTTTGCCGGGCGTCGCGGTGTATCTGACGAAGTGGTTTCCGGTGCGCTACCGGGCGCGAGCGGTGGGCGGCTACATCATCGCCGGGTCGTTTTCGGCAGTGCTGGGCGGGCCTATTTCCACGGCGCTCATGACCTACGCGGACGGCATTCTCGGTTTGCACGGCTGGCAGTGGATGTTCATTCTCGAAGGCGTGCCGGCAATGCTGCTCGGTCTCCTCACCCTGCGCATCATGACCGAGCGCCCGGCCGACGCCGAGTGGCTCTCCGTCGACGAAAAGCGCTGGCTCGAATCCACGCTCGCCGCAGAACGGGAAGCCCTGGGCGGCAACACGCACTTCCCGCTTATGCGCGTGGCGGGCGACATTCGTGTGTGGAGTCTGGCTTGCCTGTTCGGCTGCGCACTGGTCGGCATTTATGGATTGTTCCTGTGGTTGCCGCAGATCGTCAAAAGCCTTGGACACCTTACTAATCTCGAAGTCGGCTTTCTGTCCGCCGCGCCGCCTTTACTCGGCGTGCTCGGCACCTTTCTGATCAGCCGCAGCTCGGACCGCACCGGCGACCGGAAGAAACACCTTGCTTTCGTGTACGGAATGAGTGCGCTTGCCATTGCCGGCAGCGCGTATGCGCCGAATCCGGTGATCGCCTACGTGCTGTTGTGCGTGACCGGCCTGTTTATCTACGCGGGCAATCCGCTCTTCTGGAGTCTTGCATCGTCGTTCAGAACCGGTGCGGCAGGCGCCGCGACTATCGCGCTCATCAATACCATTGCGCAGTTCGGCGGCCTGGTCGGCCCATGGAGTATCGGTCTCGTGCGCAGCGCAACTGGCAACTTCAAGCTCGCGTTGCTGACGATTGCAGCGTTCCTGCTCGTGGCCACGGTCATCGCACTGGTGATGCGTGTCACGGCATCGGAAGACGAAACACAATCGCTCGCCGCAGGCGACGCCGCGCCGCGTGCGTAACGAACATCGCGACAACAAGCAAAGGCATTGCAAACCATGATCATCGATTGTCACGGGCATTACACGACCTCGCCGCCGCAACACGAAGCCTGGCGCACGCAGCAGATTGCCGCGTTAAAGGACGGCCACACGCCGCCCGCACGCCCCAACATTAGCGACGATGAAATCCGCGAGAGCATCGAAACGGGCCAGTTGCGTATTCAACGCGAACGCGGCACCGACCTCACGATCTTTTCGCCACGTGCCGCGGGCATGGGTCACCATCTCGCCACCGCGCAAGCAAACGCGCAATGGTCACGCGAATGCAACGACCTCGTGCATCGCGTGTGTTCGCTGTTTCCGCGCAACTTCGTGGGCGTATGCCAGTTGCCGCAAGCACCAGGCGTGCCGCCCGCGAACTGTATTGACGAATTGCGGCGCTGTGTCGAAGAACTCGGTTTTATCGGCTGCAATCTGAATCCCGATCCATCCGGCGGACACTGGTCGGGTCTGCCGCTCACGGATCGCTCGTGGTATCCGCTCTATGAAGCGATGGTCGAACTCGACGTGCCCGCGATGATCCACGTGTCGTCGTCGTGCAACCCGAACTTCCATGCAACCGGTGCGCATTACATCAACGGCGACACCTCCGCGTTCATGCAGTTGCTGACTGGCGACCTGTTCGCGGACTTCCCCACGCTGCGTTTCATCATTCCACACGGCGGCGGCGCAGTGCCTTATCACTGGGGACGTTATCGCGGTCTCGCGCAGGACATGAAGCGACCGCTGCTGCGTGATTACCTGCTAAAGAACGTGTTCTTCGATACCTGTGTCTATCACCAACCCGGCGCTGAGTTGCTCGCGAAAGTGATCCCCGTCGAAAACATTCTGTTTGCGTCGGAAACGATAGGCGCGGTGCAAGGCGTCGATCCGGAGACCGGACACCATTACGACGATACGCGCCGCTATATCGATGCAATCGAATGGCTTAGCGACGCGGAGCGCCAACGCATATATGAGGACAACGCGCGTGCCGTGTATCCGCGGCTTTCGCGTCAACTCGACCGGCAACTCGCGGCGCAAGGAGCTATTGTATGAACCCAATCGGATGGCGGGAGTATGAGTCGGCACCCCAGGCTGGAGCGGCGACTCTCGGTGCATTGCGCGAACTTGCGGTGTCCCTCCTCAGCGACAACATGGCACGCACGAGCGGCATGCTCGGATTGCGACCGTATCATCGGCCGAAGCCGCTTGCAGGCACCGCGGTCACGGTGCATACCCGGCCTGGCGACAACCTGGCGATTCATCGCGCGTTCGATTTCTGCAGACCCGGCGACGTGCTGGTGATCGACGGCGCCGGCGACCTGACCCAGGCGCTGATGGGCGAGATCATGGCGAGCTTCGCTCAGAGTCTGGGCGTGGAGGGACTCGTGATAGACGGTGCGATACGCGACGTCGGCGCGTTAGGTCAGCGCGACTTTCCGGTGTACGCACGCGGCGTCACGCATCGTGGTCCGTACAAGAACGGACCTGGCGAAATCAACGTGCCTGTCACCGTCGGCGGCATGGTGGTCCATCCAGGCGATATCATTGTCGGCGATGAAGACGGCCTGCTCGCAATCGCGCCCGCCGACGCCGAAGCTGTTATCGAAGGCGCGCGCCGCCAACAAGCGAAAGAGATGGCAGCCTTGAAGTCGATTGCCGATGGCAACTTCGACCGCTCGTGGGTTGCCCCTCAACGCGACAGGATGATGAACACCTGACAGTGAGCCTCATGGCGCAATATCTGAACGCTGAAATGCTTGTTGAACTGGCGCGTGCCGCAGAGGCGCGCGCCATCGGGCCATGCGCGTGCATGAAAACGCCGCTCGACGGCTGGCAGTCGCAACCGCTTTCTCTCGACGAAACGCAGTTCGAGGAAATCGGCACGCTGCTGCCGCAAGACTATGTCGAGCCGACTTTCAGCGAGTACTTGCCGGACAAGACAAGCTATTGGTCGGCCGACGCGCCCATTGCGCCGCGCTACTTTCCGTACAACCGCTGTGCAGTGTGGAAATGCGTCTTATGCGGACGTCTCTATCTGCACTACACCGAAGGCGGCGGCTATTTTGTCGATCGCAGAATTCGCGCGGTGAAAGCCGATTTGATTGAAGACGTGCCATTGCTTCCCTAAAGCCCTAACGCCCGAACGCAATAACGCAGTAACGCCCTAGCCGCTTGCCAGTCGAGCGATCTGTGTCTCCGATATCGCGCGAACGTCCACGCGTCGCGGCAAAATCGCGTCGCGGTTCGCACTGTCGGCCACTTTCTGAAGCGCGGCAATATCCTTATCGTTGATGAAATGCTGTTTGAGCGACGCGCGCCGCGTGATAGTTTTCGCGGCATCGAGCGGAGAGCGCGTCAACGTCGCATAGATTTGTGCATATGCATCTTGGTTTGCTAATGCCCAGTCGCCCGCGCGTTGCAGCCTCAACAGCACGTCGGCAATGGCCGCGCGTTTGCCCGCGTCCGCAAGCGACGCTCCTGACGCAGTAATAAAGCCTAGCCCGCTATTGATGCCAGTGCCGTCGCGCAAAATGCGGGCGCCGCGTTGGACGGCAATGCCGTAGTACGGATCGAATGTCGCCCACACCTCGATGGATCCGGAAGCGAATGCCGCAAATGCATCGACGGGCAAAATGAAGCGCACCGTCACGTCGTCTTTCGATAAGCCCGCTTCGGCGAGCGCGCCATACAACTGGAATTGCGAAATGCTGCCGCGTGCCGACGACACAAACACGGTGCGTCCTTTCAGGTCGGCAACCGTGCGTATCGCGGAGTTCGGCGGGACAAGGATGCCGAGTTGCGCGCCCGAACCCACGCGGGTCGCCACGATCTTCAGCGTCGGATCGCCAACCGCCGCCGCGAGCACCGGTAAATCGCCTGCCGGTGCGAGATCGACGGCGCCCGCGCGTTGCGCTTCGAACAGCGGCGCCGCCCCCTGAAAATTCGCCCAGCGAAAAGCGTATGGCGCACCGTCCAGCACTTTGGCCGCCTCGACGAGCGCGCGCGTGCCGCCGGCCTGGTCACCGAGTACGAGCGTGGTCGATGCAAGATCCGCAGCCAGCGTATGTTGCGAATGCAATGCGCCGGTCGCCGCGAAGGCGGGCACGGCACCCAGCAGTTTCAGCATGCGCCGTCGCGTTGAAAAAGAAGTTGGAGCGGAATGAGCCATAAGCCCTCACGTCAGGTCGATACGTCAGCGTATCGAGCCGCGCGCGGCATGGGAATGAATCGATTTCGATAACGTTATTTGCCGGCGCGCTTTGGCGTCGGGCGCGCGCTATGAGCGTCGAAGTCGAAGGGCATGCAGGTCGTTGCGAGGCTTGTATGTGAGTGCTCCAGTACACGCAAAAAACCGCCACTGTGCCGTTTGAAGTGCCGCTCTGACTACCCGCGATTCAAAGTTGAAACGAATCGGTCCGACGCCGGCCAAAAAACCGCCTCAATTCGTCGAAGAAAGCCGCGAACGACACACCTGGGTCAAATCCCTAAATTTGGGCTGCACAGCATAGCCATGGCCGGAAAGCGCGAAGTTTCGCCACGGCAAAAATGACCTGCAGATGAGGCAGAACTGATTCAAGTCGGTCAGAACTACGCGTGCCGGCATCTTGCGAAGTGCGATCAACGGGCTGCAACCCCGGCGCGCTATGGAATCGACCACGACTGGCCCACTCCTTGCCTTTATCTTTTCATACAGCCGGCGACACGACCATCGACCAGGTCTTGCCAACGGGGGCTTCTCTAAAACGCTCGAGAACGAGCAGCGAGAAGAACGATCCGGCTGCGAAATAAAAGAATGCAAGGAGTACCAGAAGATGCAGTCTCTCATCCTCATTCGAACGGGCTTGCGGTGTGCCTTGCGCATCGCGCGTCGTCTTCTGGCATCGCATCTCGCGGTCATATTCAATGCGCCGCTTACGTTCCCTGTTTCCCGCAAGCTAATCCCGCTGACAGTCGCGCCGTGGCGCAGCCAGCGCACAAATCGTAGCGGGCCGTTTTCGCCTCCTGCCCGGCCGCTCTCATCCGCAGCGCCCGGACGCCATTTCCTGTAGCACCCTTGTAGTGAGCAGTACGTTGTACCCAAACCGTAGTTATTCGATGACATTTAAGTTAGCCATCCTAAAGGGAGTTCAATCATGAAATCGTTTATCAACAGCGCCAAGGCATTCATTCGCGACGAAGACGGCGTGACCGCCATCGAATATGGCCTGATCGCCACGCTCATCGCGCTCGCCATCATCGTTGGCGCGACGGCCGTTGGTACCAATCTCAACGCGAAGTTCAACTTCATCGCAGGGAAGCTCGCGTAAATACGGACCGGTGCCGGCGGACGAATCGTGCAAGCGTACCGTCCGCCGCCACCGCCGTTAGCCGCTGCCCGGCCCGCAAGGCCGCCATCCAGTTGAACGGGAGTTGATCATGCAATCGCTCATTGAATCCATTGACGCATTCGCCCACGACGAAGAAGGCGTCACCGCAATCGAGTATGGCCTCATCGCCACGCTCATCGCGCTCGCCATCATCGTCGGTGTGACGGCCATCGGGACGAACCTCGAGGCGAAGTTCATCGCGATCTCCGGCTATCTGGCCTAGTTTCGCGCGAAGTGCCGATGGGCGTGCCGCGTTCGCGCCGACGTCCATCGCACCCCCCTTTTTCAGTCTGCGGTATTGCCGATAAGAGCTTGCCATGTTGATTACCAGCAACGTCCTGCCACCGATCGCCCCGTGCGTCATCGCGCTCGTGGTCGCTGCCGCCAGCACGGACATCCAGTGCCGGCGTATTCCGAACATGCTGGTCGGCGCCGGTCTGCTCGGCGCGCTCTTTGTGCAGTGCTGGCTCAAGGGATTCGGCGACGGCGCCGGCGCGTGGTTCACGGGCTCCGTTGTGGGACTCGCGCTGTTTCTGCCGTTTTATCTCGTGCGCGGCATGGCCGCCGGCGACGTCAAGCTGCTCGCGATGGTCGGCGCATGGATTGGGCCGCTGCTCGTGTTCCATGCGGCTCTCGCCACGTGTGTGATCGGCGGCATATGGATGCTTGCGCGCACCGCGCGGCGTCATCAGTTGGGAAAGGTCTGGGCAAATCTTCGCGTCATTGTCCAGCCCTCGTTGCGCAAAACAGGCGCGGCTTCCATCGAATCGGTGGGATCGGTGCCCTACGGCGCAGCCATCGCAGCAGGAACCATTTCGGTGCTGCTGACGGCAACGGCATAACGGAATCACAACCGCGTGCCGGACGACGATCCGGCATCCGAAGCGATAAAGCCGTGCTCAACGTAGCGCGCGGCACCGGGGAGCAGGACATGAACACGAACGTTACGGCCACAGCCCAGGCAGCAAGCGCACCTCTCGACACGGACGCCGGCCAGAGCTGCACGAACGACATGGTATTGCGCGCGCCGCGCACGGTTGCGGACACCGGCTTGCCCGCGCTCTTCGTCGCGCATCTGGTTCTGAAGTCCCTTTTGCAGAACGGCAAATCGTCGCTCGGCGATCTCATTACGCGGCATTGCCTGACAGCAGCGGCACTCGAAGAAACGATCGGCTTCCTGGTGCGCGAACATCTTGTCGAAATCGCCCATCGCGGTGCGGCCGATACCGATGTCTATCTGCGCCTCACCGACGCCGGCCGCGCTCTCGCAGCTCACGAAGCAAGCCGCTCCACCTATTGCGGCCCCGCGCCGGTCACGCTCCAGGCGTATGTGAGCATGGTCAACGCGTATTCGGTAAAACGCATCCGCATTGCGCAGCACGACGTGCGCGCCGCCTTCCCGGACCTGATCGCCGATATGCCGTTGATCGATTCCGCAGTCGCCGCGTTGAACGCCGGCCGGCCCGTCATGCTCTATGGCCCGGCGGGCGGCGGCAAGACCTACCTCGCCGAACGACTTGGAGAATTGCTGCAAGGCGCTGTGCCGGTTCCCTATGCGATTCATGTAGCGGGCGATGTCATCCAGTTGCACGATCCGCTGATTCATCGCGACGCTTGCGCTAGCGCTCTGCCTCACGTAACCGATCGCCGCTGGCGAGTATGCGAACGGCCGGTGGTGATGTCCGGCGGCGAACTGACATTGGCGATGCTCGATCTTCAGTACAACGCGAACAGCGGCTTTTATCAGGCGCCGCCGCATATGAAGGCGAACATGGGCCTGTATGTCGTCGACGATCTCGGCCGCCAGCGCGTCGCGCCCGCCGATCTGCTCAATCGCTGGATCACGCCGCTCGATCGCGGCGTCGATCAGTTCTCGCTGCAGTCGGGTGCGCGCTTCGTGAGCCCGTTCGATGTGTGGCCCGTATTCTCGACCAACCTTACCCCTGCCGAACTGAACGACAACGCCTTTCTGCGCAGGCTCGGCTCGAAGCTCCATGTCGGTCCGCTATGCCTCGACGACTACCGGCGCCTCTTCGACGCTCAATGCGCAGCGCACGACATTGAACAGGCACCCGGCGTGTTCGAGTACCTGCTGCACCAATTGCATCTGCGCAGCCGGACACCGCTTCTCGCCTGTTATCCGGCCGATCTTCTCGCCGTGCTGCGTTCTTTCGCGCTCTATCACGGCGACGCACCGGTCGTCACCGAATACCGTCTGGCGCATGCATGGCACAGCTATTTCGGCAGCGCGCCGGAACATGAAGACACGCATCTATCCCATGCCGGGGAAGCCGGCAAACGGTACGCCGGCGTCTGATCAGCAGGTGCCATCGCAACTCATGAAAGGAGTATCAACATGAAGACCAGTCGCGCAATTGTGATGTTAGGAATGGCTCTGCTCGCGGGTCTTGCCGCCGTCGGTTTCGCGTCGCGATGGTTGCTGCAGGCGTCGTCGTCGGCCGTCACGCCGGTTGCGGTGGCCACCGCCGAAGTGAGTCTCGGGCAGCCGCTGAATCCGAACATGATCCGCACGGTGAACTGGCCGTCCGCAAGCGTCCCGCCCGGCGCGTTCAAGGATGCCAAAGCACTTGACGGGCGCGTAGTGCGCACGAGCCTCGAACCCGGCGAGCCGGTGATCGAATCGAAGCTCGCTCCGCAAGGCACCAAGGGCGGGCTCTCGGCGGTGATCGGCGAAGGCAGGCGTGCGATCACGGTGCGCGTGAACGATGTCGTGGGTGTGGCGGGTTTTGCACTGCCCGGCAACTATGTGGACGTGATCGTCAACACTCAGGAACCCGAAGCGAAGAACTCTGACCCGCAGCAGAGCATCTCGAAGATCGTCCTCGAAAAGATTCTCGTGCTTGCCGTCGCGCAGCAGGTCAGCCGCGACGACACGCAGCCCAAGGTCGTCAACGCAGTCACGCTCGAAGTGACGCCTGACCAGGCCGAAAAACTCGATCTCGCGCGCAGCGTCGGCAGCCTGTCGTTGGTGCTGCGCAACCAGATCGACGACCGCGCGTTGCCCACCGGCGGCGCGACCAAGGTCACGCTGCTAGGCAGGCCCGCCGCGCCGGCATCCGCGCCCGTTGTCGCGGCGGCGCCCGCTCGCGTCAAATACACGGCCCGCCCTGCGCCGAAGCGCGACTGCGTCGGCGTGCTGTCCGGAACGCAAGGTAGTCAGGAATGCTTTTGATCACATAACAGTCGGGCAATGCCGCCGCGTGTCGCGCACGACAGTTCGCTCGCAACGGGGCTACGGGGAGATAAAGAAATGAAATCGAGTCAACGGAAACTCATGAACGGCTGCGGGATGCGCGCCGCGTTGCTGACCACAACGATATGTGCATCGCTGCTCGGGACGCAGGCGGTGCACGCCCAGGAAGCGCTCGATCCGGGCATGTCCGGCAAAGGCGTTGCCGTGCCCATGCCGCGCGGTCCAGTGCAAATGACCATCAGCATGAATCCCACGGCGGCACAGCCTGCCAGCGCAATGCAAAGCGCCGCCGCCCGCGGTCCTGCATGCAGCCGCACGCAGAACGAGCAGAGCACGGTGGTAGTGCCAATCGGCAAGTCGACGCTGATGCACACCGCGGAACCGGTGCGCAATCGCACGCTGGGCAATCCGTCGATCGCGCAGGCCACCATGGTGTCGCCGCAAACGCTGTACGTGGTCGGGATGGCGGTCGGCACCACCAACATGATCGTGCAAGGCAAGAGCGGCGCGTGCGAGGTCATCAACGTGGTAGTGAACGCGGATTCCGGCGGCCTGCAGACTTCGCTGTCGCAACTCATGCCCGATGAGCCGAACATCCGCGTCTCGACGGTCGCGGGAGACCTCGTGCTCGCCGGCCGCGTATCGAATGCACAGGCCGCCAATCAGGCACAGGAAATCGCAAAAGCATACGCACGGAGTTCGCTGCCAGCAGCCAACGGCGCGTCGAATGGCAACGCCAAGGCCGCGACCGTGCTCAACATGATGAGCGTCGACTCGCCGCAACAGGTGATGCTCGAAGTAAAGGTCGCTGAAGTGTCGAAGACCGTGCTTAACCAGTTGGGCTCGGCAATGAACATTCAGGGCGGCTTCGGCTCGTGGAGCGGCGCGTTGATCAGCAGCCTGCTCGCGGGCGTGTCGAGCATCGTCGACGTGAACAAGGCGAATAACCGGCCATTCAATGTCGCGATCGACGGACAGCACGGCGATAACCTCGTGAAGATTCTGGCCGAACCAAATCTCGTCACGTTGAGCGGGCAGGAGGCGACATTCCTCGCAGGCGGCAAGGTTTTTATTCCGATTCCGCAAAGCAACCTGAACGGCGTGGCGACCATCGTCTTGCAGGAAGAGGAATTCGGCGTCGGCCTGAAGTTCACGCCGACTGTACTCGCCGGCGGCCGCATCAACCTGAAGGTGGCGCCGGAAGTGTCGGAGCTGTCGTCCACCGGCGTCACCGTGGGTGCGACGAATACCAACAATCTGACGATCTTGCCGCTGATCACCACGCGCCGCGCTTCCACGACGGTGCAGATGAACGATGGAGAGACTTTCGCGATTGGCGGCCTGATCAAGAACAACGCGTCGGGCACGTTGAAGGCCATTCCGGGTGTCGGCGAAGTACCGGTGTTGGGCGCGCTCTTCAGAAGCACGTCGTATCAGCAGGACCGCACCGAACTCGTGTTCATCATCACGCCGCACCTCGTGAAGCCGTTGCAAACGGCGGCGAATCTGCCGCTGCCCACCGACCGCCTGAAGACGCCGAACGAGGCCGACGTTTATCTGATGGGCAACATGGAAGGCCGCGATCCGGCTGTCGACAACAAGCCCGCGCCGCCGATGCCTGCCCCTGCGCCGTCCCCGGCGATGGCTCCGGCACCGTCGCAACCGCAGGTTCCTGCAGTCGTTCCCGCCGCCGAGCCGCCCGTCTCCGCCATGGTGCCGAATCAGGCAGCGGCGAGCACACCGCTGCCTGAGGCGAAAGCCGCGCAAATTGCTGCTCACAACTAACGCAACCCCTCGGAGAACGTCATGACAAACCACACCATTTCCTCCTTGCGCTGGGCTGCGTTACTCCTGCCGGCGTGCCTCGCGCTCAACGGCTGCATGTCGACGACGCCCGACTTCGACCGGCACTTCGGCGAATCGGTGCGCAGCTACACCGAGGCCCAGATCATCGACCCGGACGCGGCCTCCAAAAATCCGTCGACGATGGGCGTGGACGGCAAGGCTGCGGTCGCGGCGATGTCGAACTACAACGCGTCGCTGAAGGCACCGACAACGTCCGCCAATGCATTTGTGATCGGCGTGGGCCGCAGCTCGGCCGGCGGTGCGGGCGCGGGCGCGGGCGCGGCCATGCCTTCGCCTGCAAACGGCGAGTAGGCAACGTGAGCCTTGCAACGGCGCGAGCCGTCGCAGGGCCAACCCGGCAACGATTCCGCGGACGACAACATCATGATCAATATCCTCATCAACTCCGAGCACACGGGCCGAATGTCCGAGGTCGTTCGCTTCGTCACTGACTGCGGCAATTGCACGACGACCCGCATGCAAGGCGCACCCTCCACGTTGCTGGAGCGCGGCGACAGTCTCGATGCGTTCGACGTGCTGATCATCGACGCGGCGTCGATCGAGCGCGCCGAACTCGATTCGGTCAACCTGCTGGTGCACCGCTATCCGCGCCTCACGTGTCTGTTGCTGTTGCCGCAGACGTCGCCCGACACGCTGATCGCCGCGATGCGCGCGGGCGTTCGCGACGTGCTGAACTGGCCGCTCGACGCACGCGCGCTCGGCGCCGCCGTGCAGCGTGCCATGGCCCCGCACGCCGACGAGGCTCGCCAAGAAACGCATATGGTGTCGTTCATTTCGTGCAAGGGCGGCGCAGGCACGAGCCTGATCGCGGCGAACGTGGGTCACGCGATCGCGACGCTGCACGGCAAGCGGGTGCTGCTCGTCGACCTGAACCAGATGTTCGCCGACGCCGCGTTTCTCGTGAGCGATCAGGAGCCGCCGTCGACGTTGCCGCAAATCTGCGCGCAGATCGAACGCATCGACGCCGCGTTTCTCGATGCGTCGCTCACGCACGTCACGCCCGGCTTTCATGTGCTGGCCGGCGCAGGCGATCCGTTGAAGGCGCTCGATATTCATGAAGAGCAGCTTGAATGGATTCTTGGCGTTGCCGCGCCGCGTTACGACGTCGTGCTGTTCGATCTCGGCCAGAGCATCAATGCGCTGTCCATCGTCGCGCTCGATCGCAGCGCCGAGATTCACCTGGTGCTTCAGGCAAGCATGCCGTATGTGCGCGCGGGCCGCCGTCTGCAGGAGATGCTCGTGTCGCTCGCGTATTCGCCCGACAGGATGCGCCTGCTATTGAACCGGCACCGCCGCCACGACGAGCGAGCCGCGAGCGCGCTCGAACAGGTGCTCGGCAGGCGTCCTTCGCATCTGATCGCCGACGATCCGCAAGCGGCGGCCGAGGCCGTCAACCTCGGTGAGCCGTTGCTGAAAAATGCGCGCAACAGCGCGCTCACGCGCAGCATACAGGCGCTCGCACAAAGCATCGTCAATCAGTCGACAGGCGTCGTCCCGCAGAAGAAGCGCGATGACCCGTTGCTCGCCCGGCTGTTCGGCCGCTCGGCCACGCAGCGGCAGTCGACGGCGTCATAACGTCAGCCAGGAGAATCTCATGTCACTACGCGAACAGATGTCGTCACAAACGGTCCATGCGCTGCCGGAACGCCAGGCGGGCATGCGCGCGCCTCTCGGTCTCGCGCGAGCCGCTTACCAGACGCTCAAACGCAAGGTTCACGAAGCCGTGCTCGATCGGGTCGAACTGGAACGTCTCGCGCGGCTGCCGGCCGAGCAGGTGCGTCAGGAAATCGGCGGGCTGATCGGGCGCATCCTCGAAGAAGACAAGGCACCGGTCAACGACCTCGAACGCAGGCAGTTGATGACCGACATCCACGACGAGATGTTCGGTTTCGGTCCGCTCGAAGCGCTGCTGCGCGACCCGAGCGTATCGGACATTCTGGTCAACACGTACCGCACGACATACGTCGAGCGTGGGGGACGGCTGGAACTCACGGACGTGACCTTCTACGACGACGCGCACCTGATGAAGGTGATCGAGAAGATCGTCTCGCGAGTCGGGCGCCGCATCGACGAATCGAGTCCGATGGTCGACGCGCGCCTGCCTGACGGCTCGCGCGTCAACGCGATCATTCCGCCTTCCGCCGTGGACGGACCGCTCATGTCGATCCGGCGGTTCGCAGTGAACCCGCTGCAGATGAGCGACCTGGTGGCGTCGCAAAGCCTCACGCCGCCCATGGCCGAACTGCTCGATGCGCTCACGCGGGCAAAGGTCAACGTGCTGGTGTCGGGCGGAACGGGCAGCGGCAAGACCACGCTGCTCAACATTCTGTCGGGCTTCATTCCCGAAGGCGAGCGCGTGGTAACGATCGAAGACGCGGCTGAGTTGCAACTGCGGCAGCAGCACGTGCTGCGTCTGGAAACGCGGCCGCCGAATGTCGAGGGACGCGGCGAAGTCACCCAACGCACGCTCGTGCGCAACGCGCTGCGGATGCGGCCGGATCGCATCATCCTCGGCGAAGTACGCGGCGCGGAAGCGCTCGACATGCTCAATGCGATGAACACCGGCCACGAAGGATCGCTCGCGACAATTCACGCCAATACGCCGCGCGACGCACTGACGCGCCTCGAAAACATGATCAGCCTTGCCGGCCTTGCGCTGTCGCCGAAGAATCTGCGCCAGCAGATTTCGTCCGCGATCTCGGTGGTGGTCCAGGTGGCCCGCTTGACCGACGGCCGGCGCAAGGTCGTCAGCATTCAGGAATTGACGGGCATGGAAGGCGAGATGGTGAATATGCAGGAGATTTTCACGTTCAAACGAACGGGCATCGATCAGAACGGCACGGTACGCGGCCACTTCTGCGCGACCGGCGTAAGACCGAAATTCACCGAGCGGTTGCAGGCGTTCGGCATTGCGCTGCCCGACCAGCTCTACGATCCGGCCCGGCGCTTCGATACGGCGTAACGGTCGGCGCTGCGCACGCGGCTCATCTTTGTGAGGCATCTATGAATCCGATCTTTTACGCCTTCGCTTTCCTGCTGTTCGTTGCGGTGGTCCTCGGTATAGAAGGGGTGTATCAATGGTGGAACAGCCATCATGGGCCCGCCGCGCGACGCCTCGATCAACGGATCAGAGCGCTGTCGGCGGGCGCGCATGTGCACGGCGAGCGCCTGTCCATCCTGAAGGAGCGCATGCTCAGCAACTCCGCGCCGCTCCATGCGCTGATGTTGCGCGTGCCGCGCATCCACGCGATCGACCGGATCGTCGTTCAGTCGGGGTTGAGCCACACGGTCGGGCGGCTCGTGATGCACAGCGTGGCGGCCGTTGTTGTCGTATTGCTCGCGGCCAGTTTCTCTCCAGTGCCGGTGCCGACGCTCGTCATGGTGCTCGCCGTCGCGGCGGCCCTCGCGTTCCCAACACTGCGCGTGCTGCGCGCCCGCGCGAGGCGTCTGCGTGTTCTCGAGCGGCAGTTGCCCGAGGCCGCCGACATGATCAGCCGCGCATTGCGAGCGGGCCATTCGTTTTCAAGCGCCATCGGAATGCTCGGCAACGAGTTCGCCGAACCGACGGGCTGCGAGTTCCGTACCGTCTTCGATGAAATCAATTACGGCGTCACGATGAACGAAGCACTGCTCAATCTTGCAACGCGCGTGCCGGTTCGCGATCTGCGCTACTTCGTGATCGCGGTGCTGATCCAGCGCGAGACCGGCGGCAATCTCGCAGAGATTCTCGACAGCATTGCGTCGCTGGTTCGCGACCGGCTGCGTCTGTTCGATCAGGTGCGCGTGCTGTCCGCCGAAGGGCGCCTGTCCGCATGGATCATCGGACTATTGCCGTTCGCAGCGGCGGGCGCGATGAATCTGTTGAACCCGAGCTTTCTCTCGGTGCTCTGGGAAGATCCCGCCGGGCTCAAGGTCATCGAATCGGTGTTCGTGTCGATGCTGTTCGGCGTGCTGTGGATGCGGCGGATCGTGCGGATTCGCGTATAACGCCGGCCGTGCGTGAAGAGAACCCACTTGGAGAGTCACGATGGAAACGCTCGATTCAGGGACCCTGTTGCTGCTCGGCGGCGTGTTCGTCGCCACATTCGCCGGCGTGGTCGCGCTCATGTGGTGGATGACGCCAAAGGATATGCAGCGCCGCATCCAGCAGGCCGGAGGCGTGTCGATATCGCGGCAAACGCAGTCTTCAGCCGGCTCGGGATGGGCCGAGAAAATCGCGGAGATTTCGCGGCCGATCTCGCAACTGTCCATTCCAAAGGACGGCTGGGAAGACTCGCCGTTACGGCTGCGTTTGATGAACGCGGGCTGGCGTTCATCGACAGCGGCCGGGCTCTATTTCGCGGCGAAGACCGTGCTCGCGCTGCTGCTGCCGCTTGTCGGCCTCGTCGCATTGATGCGCACGCCGGTTGTCAACGGACAGTACGCTGTGAGCGCAACGATCCTCGCCATACTCGCGGCGATCGGCTACTACACGCCGAACATCATATTGGCGCGCTGCCGTGTGCGGCGTCAGCGCGCGATTGTCGAAGGCTTCCCGGACGCGCTCGATCTGCTGACGGTTTGCGTGGAAGCGGGCCTCGGTATGGACGCCGCGCTGATGCGAGTAGCCAACGAAATGCAGCTCGCAAGTCCCGAAGTCGCAAGCGAACTGCAATTGATGCTGCTCGAACTGCGTTCCGGCTTCACGAAGGAAAAGGCGCTGCGCAACCTCGCGTTGCGCACGGGTGTCGAGGACGTCGACAACTTCGCTTCGATGCTGGTGCAAGCGGATCGCTTCGGTACGAGCATCGGCGCTTCGTTGCGCGTGATGTCCGACACGCTTCGCACGCGCCGCAGAATGCGCGCAGAGGAACGCGCCGCCAAGATCGCATTGAAGCTGTTGTTCCCGCTGATCTTCTGCATCTTCCCCGCATTGATGACGGTGCTGATGGGACCGGCGTTCATCCACATCTACCGCATTTTGCTGCCGACGCTCGGCACGTGACGCGTTCATCGGCACGCGGCGCACGCATTGGTTGAAAACAACAACGCGCACAGGGGACGAGAAATGAGCCATAAAACAACGCACTTTTCATCATTTTCCGAAACGCGCCCGGCCTCGCGCAGACGCGGGCGGCGCCGCGAGGCGGGCGTCGCGGCGGTCGAGTTCGGACTCGTCCTGCCTCTGCTGTTGCTGATCGTGTTCGGCATGGTCGAGTTCAGCATTGCGCTGTACGACAAGGCGGTGATCACCAATGCGAGCCGCGAAGCTGCACGCGCCGGCGTGATGTACAAGGTACCGCCACTCACGGCCGCTCAGATCACCACTGTCGCGCAGAACTATGCGTCGACGTATCTGATCAGCTTTGGCGCGTCGCCGTCGCCGGTGAGCGTGGCCGTAGATCAATCGTCGGGCACGACGACCGGTCAGCCGCTCAAAGTCACGCTCACCTATTCGTATAGCGGCGTGGGGCTCGGCACGATCGTCAGTCAACTGGTGGGCTCGGTGCCCATCACCGCCATCACCACGATGAACTACGAATAACGACGCGCAACCGGCAGGCCGCCACTGCCCGGCGCAATCCACACGCGATGGAGGTTCACATGAGACCCCGAAGAAATCCTGCGCCGGCGCGGAACCGGCAACGCGGCGCCGTAGCGGTGATGACCGCGCTGTGCCTGACCGTACTGATCGGCACGACTGCGCTCGCGGTAGACCTGGGCCGCGCGTGGGTCGTGCGCAACGAACTGCAGAACGCTGCCGATGCGGCGGCGCTTGCCGGCGCTGGAGCGCTCGGGCCGAACTACGCGACCCCGAACTGGACGCAGGCGGAAATGAAAGCCCAGTCCGCGATCACGCTAAACCGGACCGAAGGCTCGCTACTGCTGACGGCCCAGGTTCAGAGCGGCTACTGGAACGTGACGGGCACACCCGCCGGCTTGCAGTCGCTGCCTGTGCCCTCGCCGGGCGCCTACGACAGACCTGCCGTGCGAGTGACGGTAAGCCGTGCGGCCGGGCAGAACGGCGGACCGCTCCCGCTCGTGCTGGCGCCTATCATCGGCATCAACACAATGCCGATCAGCGCAACGGCTGTGGCGGTCATCTCGGCGCCGGGCTACGCCGCGCCCGGCGCACTTTTTCCGACAGCCATCTCGAAGTGCCTCTATACGGCCTACTGGAATGCAGCGACGGGACAACCGGTGAACGATCCCGCGACCGGCCGCCCTCAGGAGTTCAGCATAGGATCGACTTACCACTATGCCGGCTGCGCGGCGAGCGTGGGCTCCGGGCAATGGACGTCGTTTCAGTACAACGTTCAGGACGTGACATCGATCCGCAATCTGATCGCCAACGGCAATCCACTGCCGCTCAATATCGGCGATACGACATGGATTCAATCCGGTGTTAAGAATTCGATCTACAACTCGGTGCCTGCTCCCGCCGATGTTCTGCTGCCGGTGGTCAACACCCTCAATACGGGCAGCCCCGTGCCCATCGTCGGGTTCGCGCCTTTTCATATCGACGGTTCGGTGAACGGCAGCAACCCGTACATTTACGGCCATCTCATTGCGGGCTACAAGGCGCCGTCGGCTAGCGGAGGCTCCGGCGCCGCGACGTATTACGGCGCCGTCACAGCGCCGAGTCTCGCCAACTAGCGAACTTGGCCATGCCTCGCACGCCGCGAATCCACCTGCCGGGAACGTTCGCTGCGACTGTATAGCCTGGCGCCCGCCATCGCGGCGACATAGGTCGTCCGCGAGACCGGCGCCGGTCATTTTTTTCAACGCTTCAAGTAACCCTTTCATACGATGCGTTTACACGAGGGTTGCAGCGGACTTCGCGGAATGGAAAGAGCGGCAGACATTGCGCACCCCGACCGCGGAGTCCCCAACGGCAGGAGTAGCGACATGCAAAACGCGGAAGACAATCCCACGCAGAAACAGCAGAACGAAATGGCCGCAAAGAGTCCGGTGCATACCCCTGCAGCCGGAACGGCTTCTCCAGACGCTCATACGCAGGCGAAAGAGTTCGGCAGCTCAAGTAACGCCGGCGCGGCCGAGCCGACGGGGCGCCACGACAACGCGCAGAATCTGCCGCCTATCGATCTCGACGCGCTGACCGCCGATTCGCCCGACCCCGTGCACCGGGCGAGCAGCCGCACGGTCTCGGTGGACGCGGCCAACACGGCGTCAACGGATAACACCGTCGATACCGACGGCAAAGGTCTTGAAGCAAAGCGAGGACTGTCGCCGTGGCACGACAACGTCATCTCGTCGAATGCGACGCTCGAAAACAACGTTCCCGCGCCCGCAATGGGCCTGGGCGGCATAGACAGCCGCGCCGGCGGAAACATGCCGCTGATTGCGGCGCGCGACGGCTGGCAAGTGTCGTATCGCGGCACTGTTTACATCGAGCGAAGGAACGGCTCGCTCGCAGAACACGTCATACAGTTCGACGCCCGCAGGGCAAGCGGCAACGAGCGAACGTAAGCTGCGGTAATCCGGCGGGACTGCGCAAGGCATGGACCTTGCGCAGCGTTTTCGCCGGACACATGGCGCGCCTCCCTCCCCGGAAGCACACCGCTGTCGCCTGCCGGCGCACCAGTTCGGGAAGGCACCATGGAACTCGTCGATCGGAGCGATCGGAGTCGCGCTAGCCGCGTGCGCGGGCGGCGGCGCTCACGCGTTTTATCCCGCTATGCGGGTCGGCCGGTTCGTCTCATCTGGCGCTATGTCGCGCGTCACAAAGTGGCTCACGTCATCATGCTCGTCAGCGTCGTGGCCGCGGTCGGCTTCGCGCTCGCGTCGCAATACGGTATCCGCAATCTGATCGACGCGCTGCCGCAAGGGCGCGCGCATCCCCAGACGGTCGAGTACGCGTTTGCCGTGCTCGTCGGCCTCATTTTCGCGGACAACCTGATGTGGCGCGTCGCCGGCTGGGTCGCGGCACGCGCATTCGTGCGCGTGACGGGCGACATCCGCCAGGACATGTTCGAGTATCTGACGGGACATGCACCTTCGTTTTTCGCGGACAAACAGCCGGGCGTTTTATCCAGCCGTGTGTCGGCCACGGCGAACGCGGTGTACATCATCGAAAACACGGTGGCATGGACCGCCTTGCCGCCGACGCTGACCGTGATCGGCGCGATCGTGATGGTGGCCACCGTGAGCGTTCCGATGAGCGTCGCGCTCGTCGCCGTTTCGGCAGCCCTCAGCGCGTGTCTGTTCTGGCTCGCGCGCAAGGGCACGTCGCGGCACGAGGCGTTCGCGAGCCAGGCGGCTTCCGTAGACGGCGAACTGGTCGATGTAATCGGCAACATGGGGCTCGTGCGTGCGTTCAGCGCGGTCAACGCGGAGCAACGGCGCTTCGACGGCCATCTCGAAGCCGAGGCCGTTGCGCGCAAGCGCAGTCTGCTGTATCTGGAGAAGCTCCGCCTGCTGCATGCGTTCGCCACCGTGGTGCTGTCGGCGGGCGTGCTCGGCTGGACCGTGTGGCTTTGGACGCAAGGTAGAGCGAGCACCGGCGACGTGGTCCTCGTGGGCTCTCTGGGCTTTTCGATTCTGCATGGTTCGCGCGATGTGGCGGTGGCATTCGTCGATTTAACGCAGCACGTGGCGCGCCTCGCGGAAGCATCGCAAACTTTGCTGACGCCCTATTCGATGCCGGAACCGCCCAAAGCAATACCGCTCGCGGTGCGCGAAGCGACAGTCGATTTCGACAACGTCTCGTTCGCTTATCCGGGCCGCAGGCCGGTATTGAACGAGTTGACGCTGCACATCCAGGCAGGGGAACGCGTGGGACTGGTCGGACCGTCCGGCGCGGGGAAATCGACGGTGCTCGCGCTGCTTCAGCACTTCTACGAGCCGGCCACCGGATGCGTACGCATTTCCGGCCAGGACATCTCGCAAGTGACGCTGGAAAGCCTGCAAGCGGCGATCTCGGTGGTGCCGCAAGACGTCACGCTGCTTCATCGCTCGTTGCTCGACAACATCCGCTATGGCTGCCCCGATGCAAGCGAAGCCGACGTGAGGCGCGCATGCGAAGACGCCAGCTGCATGGATTTCATCGGGGCATTGCCTGACGGCTTGAACACGATAGCCGGCGACCGCGGCGCGAAGCTCTCCGGCGGACAGCGCCAGCGCGTCGCAATTGCGCGTGCAATCCTGAAGGACTCGCCGATACTTCTCCTCGACGAGGCGACCTCGGCGCTCGACACCGCTTCGGAAATCGTCATTCAGGCCGCGCTCGAACGTCTCATGCAGAATCGCACGGTGATCGCGATCGCGCACAGGCTGTCGACGTTGCAGTCGTTCGACCGGATCATCGTGATGAACCGCGGCCGCGTCGTTCAGGAAGGCACACCCGCGCAACTTGCCCAAGTGCCGGGCATCTATCGCGATACGCTGGCGCGCCACGGCCGGCGCACCCCCGCCCCTACGCTGAACTGACCTGCCCGCGCCCCTGCCGCATTCAAACGACTTCGCGGCAAGGGCTAGCCGTCCATGCGCTCGCCTTGTGTCCTGATCAACTCGACGAGACGCTTCGCGGGCATCCGGTAACTG
Organism: Paraburkholderia caledonica; assembly: GCF_000383275.1. Taxonomy (NCBI): domain Bacteria; kingdom Pseudomonadati; phylum Pseudomonadota; class Betaproteobacteria; order Burkholderiales; family Burkholderiaceae; genus Paraburkholderia; species Paraburkholderia caledonica. The sequence continues at coordinate 48,326 of NZ_KB911053.1, forward strand.
GTCTGCTGTTGAATACCCCATTCGGAGCGCTCCGTTTCGACGAGCAAAACGTACTTGCCGTCCGGGCTCGCTTCCAGGTGCTGCATGTTCAGCATTTCCTCGCCGGCAATATCTGTTTCCTGCCCGAGCGTCATGACACCTTTCGCGCCACATCCCATGCCACGCCTCCATGCCGTTGCCGCCGGCGATCGCAGGTCCGCTTCGTCGCCTGCATCGATCCAGCAAAGCGCGTACCGGCGAAGCAGTCACCGACAATTGACGGATAATCGGGGTGCGTCTTGCGCGCTCGCTGCGTTGCGCCAGAGCGTTCATGGTTTACCGCACTACTGTGCTTGCCTTCGCATGGCCAGCATCGGAACACTTCACAACCGCACTGAGAAGACTTCACCATGCGCATACCACCCGTCAAAGCCATCATCGCTTTTGAGAGCGTGGCTCGAACTGGGAGTGTCAATCGTGCGTCGGAGGAGCTTGGGCTGACCGCTTCGGCGGTGAGTCATCAGATCAGCAATCTGGAGTCGATCATCGGCCAGACGCTGTTCTACCGCTCGGGCCGGGGCCTCGTGCTTACGCCGACAGGCGAGCGCTATCTGTCGGACGTCACGGGTTCTCTTGCGGACCTGAGCCGCGCGACCGAGCGCGCGTCGAGCCGCACCGAGGTCGACATTCTGCGCGTGCATTCGAGCCCCAGCTTCGGGCTGATGTGGCTGCTGCCGCGGCTCGCATCGTTTCAGGAAGCGAACGGGGACATTCAGCTGAACCTCGCATGCTCATACGAAGATGTGTCGTTCACGAGCGGCTATTACGACATCGACATTCGTCACGGTTATGCGAACTGGCGTGATCTCGAAGTGCGGACGCTGCGCAACGAGTTCATTGCGCCGCTGGCGTCGCCGGCCTATTTGCGGAGCCACCCGGTGAATACGCCGGAAGATCTGCTCGCCCATCGTCTGATCTACTCGGAAACGCCGCTTGTTCAGTGGAAGCAATGGTTCGGGCGTACCGGCGTCTCCGCCGCGCACAAGACGTTCGATTTCTCGTTCGACCGCTCGTACATGTCGCTCGAAACGGCGGCGCTCGGACTCGGCATCGCGCTCGAAAGTCTGATGCTCGCGTCGGTACGGATCAAGGAAGGCGCGCTCGTGCCGGTGTTCGATCACTCGCATGCGGTCGAGGTCGGCGCGCATCATCTGGTGTGCCCGCCGCAGAATGCGGAGTTGCCACGGGTTGCGCGATTCATCGCGTGGATCGACCGGGAAATCGGTCAGAGAGAACGCGCGGCTTAAAAACACCGGCAGATCGACACCAGGGTATTCCAGCACCCTGCTCATTCGGCGGATTGCTTCGCAGGCCGCCAACCCGCGCGCAGCAAGCGTCGCGTCCGCCCTCCCGAACACCTGAAAATTTCTCAAGCATAGTTGAGCCGTACTGCGTTGATGCCACGCGCGGCGTGCCGGACACTGGCTCCATCACATCAACATTCAGGAGACAAGTGATGCTGCTCGAGAACAAGGTGGTTATCGTCACGGGCGCGGCTTCCCCGCGAGGAATCGGCAAGGCGACGGCGAAGGCACTGGCCGCCCAGGGTGCGCGCGTCGTGATTCTCGATCTGCGCGAAGAAGACGCGAAAGCGGCCGCCGCCGATCTGGGCGCGGCACATCTCGGCCTTGCTTGCGACGTCACCAATAAAGCTGCATGCGTGCAAGCCGCAACCGCCACGCTCGAACGTTATGGGCGCATAGACGGACTCGTCAACAACGCCGGCATCACGCAGCCAGTACGCACGCTAGACATTAGCGCCGAAGGTTTCGACGCAATCGTCGATGTGAATCTGCGCGGCACGCTCTATATGTCGCAAGCCGTACTGCCTGCAATGAAGGAGCAGAAGCGCGGCAGCATCGTGTGCATGTCTTCTGTCTCGGCGCAACGCGGCGGCGGCATTTTCGGCGGCCCGCATTACAGCGCGGCGAAAGCCGGTGTGCTCGGTCTTGCGCGTGCAATGGCCCGCGAATTCGGCCCCGACAGCATCCGCGTCAACTCGATCACGCCGGGGCTCATCCAGACCGACATCACCGGCGACAAGCTGACTGCGGAAATGCGCGTGGACATCATCAAAGGCATTCCGCTCGGCAGACTGGGCGACGCCGCCGATGTCGCGAACGCGTGCCTTTTTCTCGTGAGCGATCTCTCGACGTATCTGACGGGCGTCACGCTCGACGTCAACGGCGGCATGCTCATTCATTGACGACAGCGCTCGCCCATGAGGCGGCGCTGTGTTCCTGGCACCCGGGCGAACCCGGGGCCCATGGAAGGAGACAAACATGAAATCGAAATACACCGCTTCTGCTATCGACGGCGAAGTGTTGGCGCACTCAGACGCGACGAGCTTCGAATCGCGCACCTACGCCAAGGTAAGCCGCAGGCTGATTCCGTTTCTGATGCTGTGCTATCTCGGCGCGTATCTGGATCGCGTCAACGTCGGCTTTGCGAAGCTGCAGATGCTGAACGATCTGCGCTTTAGCGAGACCGTCTACGGCATGGGCGCGGGCATCTTTTTTCTCGGTTACTTTCTTTTCGAGGTGCCGAGCAATCTGGTGCTTCACCGTGTCGGCGCGCGCAAATGGCTCGCGCGAATCATGCTGACGTGGGCGGTGATTTCCGCGTCGTTCGTCTTCGTGAAGTCGCCCACCGCGTTTTATGTTTTGCGCTTTTTGCTTGGCGTTGCAGAAGCGGGTTTTGCGCCTGGCGTCATTCTTTATCTGACGTACTGGTTTCCCGCTGCCCGCAGAGCCAAGGCGTTGTCGCTCTTTTTCATGGCGATTCCGCTTGCGGGCATAGTCGGCGGTCCGCTGTCGGGCTGGATCATGCATTCGCTCCACGGCGCAATGAATATGGCCGGCTGGAAGTGGCTGTTCATGCTCGAGGCTCTGCCGTCGCTCGTGCTTGGAGTCGCGATTCTTCTGTATCTCGACGACGGCATCGCCAAAGCAAAGTGGCTCACCGAGTCGGAGAAGAATCTGCTGGCACGCAATGTCGCCGGCGATAACGTGCACACCACTGCCCATATTTCGATTCGCTCGTTCATTGGCGACCGTCGCTTGTGGCTGATGGCAGCGATTTATTTCTGCGTCGTGCTCGGTCAGTACGGGCTGACTTTCTGGCTGCCGACGATCATCCGTAAATCAGGCGTCGCCGATCCGCTGTGGGTGGGTGTGTTCACCGCGATTCCTTATCTTTGCGCGATTGTCGCGCTGCCGCTGATCGGCATGAGCGCCGACCGCCGACGCGAACGCAGACTTCACCTGGCCATTCCAATGCTGATCGCGGCAGCGGGGTTTGCGGTCCTGCCTACGCTCGGCAGTGTGCCGGCGTCGATCGTGTGTTTGAGCATCGCGGCTGCCGGCATCCTCGCGTCGTCGTCGCAGTTCTGGTCGCTGCCCACGGCGCTGCTCGGCGGCATGTCTGCCGCAGCCGGCATCGCGGCTGTGAACTGCTTCGCCAATCTTGCGGGCTTCTTTTCGCCCGCCATCGTGGGCTGGCTCAACGACATGACTGGCCGCTCGACGGCGGGACTGATCTTCATCTCGGTGGCGGTGACGCTCGGCGCATGTCTGGTCTTCCTCGTGCCCGCGAAATCCGTGAACCGCTGACCTTTTCCAACTATTCCGCTTAAACCTCAGGAGACGACATGAACAGTCCATTCAATGCGTCGACGGCATCGCTTGCCGAACACGCTCACCGCATCCGCAGAAACGCGCTCTTAATGGGCGAGGTGCAGGGCCAGGGTTATATCGGGCAGGCGCTCGACATCGCCGATGTACTGGCCGTCGCGTACTTCGGCGCAATGCGCTATCGCCCGGAAGATCCCGAGTGGGAAGAGCGCGACCGCTTCCTGCTCTCGAACGGACACTATGCGATCGCGCTGTACGCGGCGCTGCTCGAAGCAGGCATTCTTCCCGCCGAAGAACTGGAGACCTACGGCAGCGACGACAGCCGTCTGCCCATGTCCGGCATGGCGAGCTACACGCCCGGCATGGAGATGTCCGGCGGCTCGCTCGGACACGGCCTGACGATTGCCGTCGGCCGCTGTCTCGGACTCAAGCGCAAGGGCTCGAAGTCGTTCGTGTACACGCTGTTCTCCGACGGCGAACTCGACGAAGGCGCGATCTGGGAAGGCATCATGTCCGCGAGCCACTGGAAGCTCGACAACCTGATCGCCGTTGTAGACGTGAATAACCAGCAGGCCGACGGACCGTCGACACAGATCATGGCTTTCGAACCGCTAGTCGAGAAGCTCGAAGCATTCGGGTGGTTCACGCAACGTGTGGACGGCAACGATATCGGCGCCGTGGCCGCCGCGTTCGACGCGGCCCGCAAGCATCCCGGCAAGGAGCCGCGCATGATCGTGGCCGACACGCGCATGGGTTGCGGCGTGCCGTTCCTCGAAGAGCGCGAGAAGAACCACTTTATCCGCGTCGATGCGCACGAATGGCAATTGGCGCTCGAAGCACTGGAAGCAGGGAGACAAGCATGAGCAACGCAACCATGAGCAAACCGCGCCTGAAGACCTCGGCGATGATCGCGTCCATTGCGGGCGAAGGCCAGCTCACGCGCTCGGCGCCTTTCGGTCACGCACTCGCCGAATTGGCTCGGCAGAAAACCAACGTTGTCGGCATGACGGCCGATCTCGGCAAGTACACGGACCTGCATATCTTCGCGAAGGAATTCCCTGAGCGCTACTACCAGATGGGCATGGCCGAGCAATTGCTGATGGGCGCAGCGGCGGGCCTCGCGCACGAAGGCGCACAGCCGTTCGTGACTACCTACGCCGTGTTCGCGACGCGCCGTGCGTATGACTTCATGCACCAGGCCATTGCCGAAGACAACCTCGACGTAAAGATCGTCTGCGCGCTGCCTGGGCTGACCACTGGCTACGGTCCTAGCCACCAGGCCGCGGAAGACCTCGCGTTGATGCGCGCGATGCCGAACATGACCGTTGTCGATCCATGCGATGCGCTCGACATCGAACAGATGGTGCCCGCCATTGCCGCACACAAGGGCCCTGTGTATGCGCGTCTTTTGCGCGGCAACGTGCCTGCGGTGCTGGACGAATACGACTACACGTTCGAACTCGGCAAGGCAAAGATGCTGCGCGACGGCGCGGAAGTGCTCGTGATCTCGTCGGGCATTATGACCATGCGTGCGCTCGAAGTCGCGAAAGCGCTGGAACGCGAGAACATCGGCGTGGGCGTGCTGCATGTGCCGACCATCAAGCCGCTGGACACGCAGACAATCGTGCGCGAAGCAAACCGTTCGGGCAGGCTCGTCGTCGTGGCGGAGAACCATACGACGATCGGCGGTCTGGGTGAGGCCATTGCGGCCGAACTGATGCGCGCCGGAGTGTCGTGCCCGTTCAGGCAGGTGGCGCTCCCCGATGCATTCCTCGCTGCGGGCGCACTGCCGACACTGCACGACCGCTATGGTATTTCGACCTCCGCGATGATCGAGTCGATCAAGGGCTGGCTCGGTTAGATCCGCACATTGCGGATTCCATTACCTGTGAGGTAATCGACGCGCCTCCGGGCGAGGGCAATCATACGCAGCATGCGAGTTCCGGTTTCTTCATGCATGGAGGAGTGAACATGACTGCGTATGCGATTGCCCATTTGCACGACGTTGAAATGTGCGCTGAGATTGTCGAGTACCTCGAGGGTATCGACGCAACCCTTGCGCCATTCGGCGGCCGATTCATTGTGCACGGCGCACGGCCCCACGTCGTGGAAGGCGAGTGGCACGGCGACCTGATCGCGATTGAGTTTCCCGACCTTCCGACGGCGCGCGCCTGGTACGCGTCGGACGCGTATCGGCGCATCCTGCCATTGCGCATGCGGCATGCTCGCGGACCGGTAATCCTCGTGGAAGGCGTGGACGGGAATCACAAAGCGACCGACATTCTGCATTGAATTCCGCGTTGAATTCGGCCGGCACCGCGGTTCGGCAGCGGGGAACTCCGAAGCGCACGGAGTCGACAACCCTCATAATGCGATCATTCGAAGCCACAAATTCGCGCCACAATGATCGACCTTCAAGCCCAAGCAAGCTCCTCGCCCCGCCTCACCAGCCTGTCGCACGGCGGCGGGTGCGGCTGCAAAATCGCCCCCGGCCTGCTCGCTGACCTGCTCAAACGCAGCGCGCCGCTGCCGTTCTTTCCAGACCTGCTAGTCGGCAACGATACCGCCGACGACGCCGCCGTCTACAAGCTGAACGACGAGCAGGCGATCGTCGCGACCACAGACTTCTTCATGCCGATCGTCGACGATCCGTTCGACTTCGGCCGCATTGCGGCGACCAACGCGCTCTCCGACGTCTATGCAATGGGCGGCAAACCGCTGATGGCGCTCGCCATCGTCGGAATGCCGATCAACGTGTTGCCGCACGACGTGATTGCGGCAGTGCTGAAGGGCGGCGAGTCGGTGTGTGCGGACGCCGGCATTCCGCTCGCGGGCGGACATTCGATCGACTCGGTCGAGCCCATCTACGGCCTCGTCGCAATCGGCGTGGTCGATCCGCGGCGCGTGAAGCGCAACGCGGGCGCGCAGGCTGGCGACGTGCTGATTCTCGGCAAACCGCTCGGCGTCGGCGTGCTTTCGGCTGCGCTGAAGAAAGACCGGCTCGACGCGAACGGCTACGCCGCCATGATCGGCGCGACGACCAAGCTCAACCGGCCGGGCGCGCAACTCGCCGGGCTCGACGGCGTCCATGCGCTCACCGACATCACGGGCTTCGGTCTGCTCGGCCATACGCTGGAACTGGCGCGCGGCTCGAAGCTCACTGCGCGCGTGCGTTACGCCGACCTGCCGTGGCTGCCGGGCGTAGTCGACTTTGCCGAAGCCGGCGTTTTCACGGGCGCCTCCGGTCGCAACTGGGATGCTTACGGTAAAGATATTTCGTTGCCGGCAACATTGCAGCCGAGCGCGCGCACCTTGCTCACGGACCCGCAAACCTCAGGCGGTCTGCTGGTTTCGTGTTCACCCGACACTGTGAGCGACGTGCTGGCGCTCTTTCACGCCGACGGTTTCGGCGACGCTCGCGTGATCGGCGAAATGGTTGCAGGCGAAGGGCGCGTAGAAGTGATCTGAAAGAAGGCGGCGGCCGGCACGGCGCGGTGAAAGGTTGCAGAAAGCCGCGCCCTGCCGCCAATCGCGCCGCATGCGATAATTTCGGTCTTTCCGGCACCACTTTGTCCGCATTTCCTCCGTACGCCCTTGAAAAACCTACTCGTCAGCCTCGATCAAGCAGGTGATTTCGATGAAATCATCGACGTACGCACGCCTCTCGAGTTTGCCGAAGACCACATTCCGGGCGCGATGAACGCGCCGGTGCTCAGCAACGAGGAACGCGTGCTGGTCGGCACGATGTACAAGCAGGTGTCGCCGTTCGAAGCCACGAAGGTGGGCGCGGCGCTGGTGGCCCGCAATATCGCGCTTCATCTGGAAACGACGTTCGCCGACCGGCCGCGCAACTGGCGACCGCTGGTTTATTGCTGGCGCGGCGGCAAACGCTCGGGCTCCGTCACCACGCTCTTCAACATGATCGGCTGGCCCGCGCGTCAGCTCGACGGCGGGTACAAGACTTACCGGCGCGCAACCGTAGAGGCGCTCACCACGCTGCCGAGCCAATTCCGTTACGTCGCACTGGTCGGCCCGACCGGGAGCGGCAAGACGCGGCTCCTCGCCGCGCTCAACGAAGCAGGTGCGCAGACGCTGGACCTCGAAGCGCTCGCCGCGCATCGCGGCTCGCTGCTCGGCGCATGGGCCGGCGTCGCGCAGCCGTCGCAAAAGGGCTTTGACACCTTGCTCGTGAGCGCGCTGCGCAGCTTCGATCCCGCGCGCCCGGTGTTCGTTGAAGCGGAGAGCCGTCGCATTGGCGCAATCACGCTGCCGCTCGCTCTGCTCGACACGTTTCATCGCGGCGATTGTGTGGAAGTGGCGGCGAGTCGCGAAGACCGCTCGGCGTTTCTGCTTCACGACTACGCGCAACTGTTCGACGACCCCGAGTCGTTAAAGGCGCAGCTGGAACGTTTGATCGGCTTGCATAGCCGCGAACGCGTCGCCGGGTGGCAAAAACTCGTCGACGAAAACCGGCGCGCCGAACTCGCGAACGAGTTGATCGAACTCCACTACGATCCGGCATACGCGCGCAGCAGCCATCAGCATTTCACGCAACTGCCGCAGGCGCTGAAAATCAGTTTCCGGCCGAACGACGCAGACGTCGTCGATCAGGCTAAAGCGCTCCTCGCGCAACTCGATAAGCGTTCAGTCGCGCTAGTCTGACCCAACCTTAACGTTACGAACAACATGCAATCAACCCTTCGGCAGCCCCGCGTCGCGCTTGGCTGGATCGTGTTCCTCGCGATCGCCGTCGTCGGACTCTTCTATGTGAAGTGGTTTCCGTATTACAACCGCGCGTTCGTCGCCGCGAGCCAGCATTCGATCGGCAAGTCGATCCTGATGGGTACGTCTGCGAGCGCGCCCGCCGCGTCGTGGCAGTCCGCAATCGACTACGCGTTTGCCTACGGCAAGGCCATCTGGCAGGCAATGGTGCTGGGTCTGTTGCTCGGCTCCGCGGTGCAGGCGCTGATTCCGCCGCAATGGGTCGCACGCGCGCTCGGCCGCAGCGACTTCAGCAGCGTCGTGAAAGGCGGCCTGATGTCGTTGCCCGGCATGATGTGCACCTGCTGCGCAGCGCCGGTGGTGGCGGGACTGCGCGCGCGGCAGGCGGCGCCCGGCGCGGCAATCGCATTCTGGCTCGGCAATACGGCGCTCAATCCGGCCACGCTGATCTTCATGGGTTTCGTGCTCGGCTGGCAGTGGATGGGCTTGCGGCTCGCTCTCGGCCTGGTCATGGTGTTCGGCCTTGGCTATCTCGTGAACCGCATGGTGACGCCGAAGGAAGCCGAGGCGTCGCGCGAAGCTATCGCGCAACTGGTCACGACGGATGAACCGGGCACCGCATTCACGCGCTGGGTGAAAATACTCGGCACGATGACGCTGCGTCTCGTGCCCGAATACATCGTGCTGGTGCTGATTCTCGGCGCGGCACGCGCGTGGCTCTTTCCGCACGTTGGTCCGGACATCGACAACAGCGTGTTGTGGATCGTCGCGCTGTCCATCGCCGGTACGCTGTTCGTGATTCCGACGGCGGGCGAAGTGCCGATCATTCAGGCGATGCTGTCTTTCGGCGTGGCAGCCGGGCCTGCGGGCGCGCTGCTCATGACGCTGCCGCTAATCAGCGTACCGTCTATGGCGATGCTGGGTCGCTCGTTTCCGAAGCGGGTCCTGACCGTCGTCGCGTTGGCCGTGGTGGTCTGCGGCATAGTGAGCGGCCTGCTCGCCGCGTCCCTGGGGTTCCGATGAAAAAGCTCGCGGCGTTTACGCTCGCGTCGTGGTCGGCTGCGGCGCTTCTCTACTTCGGCCAGCATTCGGTCGCGCTGATCGCGGTGACCGGCGTACTCGTGCTGGCGAGCTTCGACCTGCTTCGTCCTTGACGCGGGTTTAACAACGCGGGTTTAACAACGCGTGCTAGCGGCCCTGCATAGACACGGCCGCGCCACACCGCGTCTAGTCGCGCTAACGTACCGTTGCTGCTGCAAGTGTCGTGCGACGGCGGGCGCTGATCAAAGCAGCGATGCCCGTACCAATTCCCAGCGTCAGAAGACACGCAGTAGGTACCAGCATCGGCGCAATCTGGCTATGCGCCGCTTTGCCGACATAAGGCATCAGATTCTGTCCCGCGAAGCCGCCGAGATTGCCGATCGCATTGATCGCGGCGACACTCGCAGCCGCGCGCGCGCCCGAGAAAAAGCGCGGCGGCAGCGACCAGAAGCACGGATACAGTAACGGAATGCATGCCCCGCCCAGGCACAACGCCGCAAAGCGCAGCGTTGGGGTGGGCAGCACGAGGCTCGACGCGAAGCCCACCACGCCGACCGCTGCAACAATGCTCATCGCCCTCAACACCACGCGCTCACGCTTGAGCTTGCCGGGAAGCCACAGCAACAGCAGCGTGGCCAGCGCCCACGGAATCATATTGAGCACGCCATTGAGCGACGACGACACGCCGTCGCTCTTGAGCAGCGTTGGCATCCAGTAGGTCACGCCGTACAGCGACGTCGACATCAGCATGTAGGTCAGCGCAAACATCAGCACCTTGGGATCGAGCAGCGCGGCCCACGGATGCGTCGCCTTGGCATCGCCCGCTGCCTCGCGCTTGAGCGCGGCGAGCACCACATCCTTTTCCTGTTGCGAGAGGAACGGTGCGTCGCTCACCGAATTCGGCAGATACTTCAGCGCGACAAATGCAACCACCACAGCCGGCAGGCCGGTCGCGATGAACACCCACTGCCAGCCGGCAAATCCCCATGTGCCGCCCAGCGTGAGTAACAGACCGCCGATCAGCGAGCCGAGCATATTGGCGAGCGAACTGCCGAGCGTGAAGAAGCCAAGCACTTTCGTGCGATAGCTCTGCGGGAACCACTGCGTGAGGTAATAGATCACGCCCGGATAGAACCCGGCTTCAGCGACGCCCAACGCAAAGCGGAACGAATAGAACACCGGCAGCGAACGGGCAAACGCCATCAGCACCGTTACGATGCCCCACGTCATCATGATGCGGGCGAGCCATGCACGCGCGCCGAAGCGATGCAGCGCGAGCGTGCTGGGCACCTCGAACAGCAGATAGCCGATGAAGAACAGCGACGCGCCCAATCCGTACGACGCTTCGGTCATGCCGAGGTCGTGCACCATCTCCAGCTTGGCGAAGCCGACGTTCTGGCGGTCGATGAACGAAATCAGGAACATGACGATGAGTAGCGGCATTAACCGCCACGCCATCTTTTTCATGACCTGCTGCTCGAATGCTAATTGTGTGGACATGATTTCTCCGCTTGCCCGACTGCACGGCAAATAAAAATTGATACAGTCATATATATGATTGTAGGAATTTCAGCCGGACGCCATGGGGTGATACCCGCATGACGGGCAGCGCCACCTTGAGTAGGAAGCTGTGTTCGGCGGAAACAGGCGGGCTAACGCGGGTCTAGCGGATTTCGACCTGGTACTGGAATGTATCGGCCGCGCCACGCGTGCTGCGCCATTCGAACGGTGTGCCGGCGAAGTCGGAGGCGACGCGGTGAACCAGAATCACCGGGCTGCCGGTTTTCATGCCGAGCAGCGAAGCCGTTTCGGCGGTAGCCTGTTCTACGCGGAGAATTTCGGTCGCCGAGGCCACCATCTGCTTGCAGAGCCGTTCGTAGAGCGGGTACAGCAGGTCTTCGAATTTGTCGAGCGGCAACGCGGCAAGCGCTTCGAAACGGGCGCGCGGCAGCCAGATTTCCTCCGACAACACCGCCTGCCCTTCGATCATTCGCACGCGCGACAAGTGGATTGCCTTCTCCGAGGCCTTCATACGCAAAGCGTTGCGGATCTCTTCGCTGGGCTTCACCACCTCGCGCTTCAGGACGCGCGCGGTGGGACGCACCGGCTGGCCGTCGCGCGAGACAAAACGAAAGAAGCGGAACAGCGACGAGTCGAAGCGCGGCCGCCGCACGAACGTGCCTTTGCCTTGGGTGCGGGTGAGCACGCCGTCGCTGACCAGCAGGTCGATCGCCTTGCGCACGGTGCCGGTCGAAACGTTGTAGAACTGGCCTAGTTCCGCCTCGGTGGCGATGGCCTCTTCGGGCGCCCATTCGCCGGCGGCAATGCGGCTCACGAGGTCGTCGCGCAATTGCTGATAACGGGGCAGCCGGTCGTCCGGCCTGGACACGAAAGACGCCGTATTCATGGATTCATACAGTTATGCAGAGGAGTAACTACTGTACCGCATTGAATCGATCGAAAGCGAGCAAGGGTTATTACCCAATGACCTGCAGTCCGATTGGGCGCAAGATTCATACAGTCATATATATGAATCACCAGAACTGCAGGACGAACGGACGGAGATGGCTATGTTCAATTGGTACAGGCAGGGCACGCCTGTCGAGCGCAACACCTTCTGGGGGTGTTTCGCGGGATGGGGTCTGGACGCGCTCGACGTGCAGATGTTCACGCTTGCCATTCCAGCGATCATCGCGGCGTATGGCATCGACCACACGCAGGCGGGCGCGATCAGCGGTGTGACCCTGGTCTCGTCGGCGCTAGGCGGCTGGATCGCCGGCGCGCTGTCGGACCGCTTCGGCCGCGTGCGCACCTTGCAGATGACGGTTCTCTGGTTCGCCGGCTTCACCTTCCTGTGCGCATTCGCCCAGAATTTCCCGCAGCTGTTGCTGCTTAAAGCGCTGCAAGGCTTTGGATTCGGCGGCGAATGGGCTGCCGGTGCTGTGCTCATGGCGGAGACGATCCGCACCGAACATCGCGGCAAGGCAATGGGCGCGGTGCAAAGCGCGTGGGCCGTGGGTTGGGGCGCCGCGGTGCTGGTCTACGCAGCCGTATTCTCATGGCTTCCCTCTGACACCGCCTGGCGCGTGATGTTCGCAGTCGGCCTGCTGCCCGCCGGCCTCGTGCTGTTCGTGCGGCGCAATCTGAAAGAGCCGGTGCGCATTGAGCCCGTCGGCGCGAGAGTCGGTCCCAAGGTCTCAGCGTTCGGTCAGATTCTGCAAGTGTTTCAGCCTCGCGTGCTTCGAACCACGATTATCGGTGCGGTGCTCGGCACGGGTGCTCACGGCGGCTACTACGCGATCATGACGTGGCTGCCCACGTTTCTCGCGAAGGAAAGGCATCTGTCGGTGTTGAATACCGGCGGTTACCTCGCCGTCGTGATCGTCGCGTTCTGGTGCGGCTGCATGCTGAGCGCGTACCTGCTCGATCGGATCGGCCGGCGTCGCAACATCGCGTTATTCGCTTTCTGCTGCATCGTCACCGTGCTCGCATACGTCATGTTGCCGTTGACGAACATGCAGATGCTTGTTCTTGGCTTCCCGCTCGGTCTCTTTGCCGCCGGCATTCCGGCAAGCCTCGGCCCGCTCTTCAACGAACTCTATCCCGCCGACATGCGTGGCACCGGCGTCGGCTTCTGCTACAACTTCGGGCGCATTGCATCCGCAGGCTTTCCGGTTCTGGTCGGCTACATGAGCCATTCGATGTCGCTCGGCGCGGCCATCGGCATCGACGCGGCCATTGCCTACGGGCTTGCGATGACCGCGGTACTGCTGCTTCCGGAAACGCGCGGCAAGCGTCTGCGCGATACCGCGCCGGAGCAGGCCGCAGATACCGCCGATGCCGCCGACGCAGCGCGCCTCAACCTGAACTCTCCGCGCAGTTGAATATGAACGCACACGCATCCTTACCGTCGTTTGCACACGGTGGCGTCGACACCCACGCACACGTTTTCGAGCAGGGCTTGCCGTTGACCGGCGATCGCCGCTACGCGCCCGCCTACGACGCAACGCTCGACAACTATCTGCCGCTGCTGAACGCGCATGGAATGACGCATGCGGTGCTCGTGCAGCCTAGCTTTCTCGGCACCGACAATCGCTATCTGTTGCAAGTGTTATCTGCGGACACCGAGCGTTTGCGCGGCGTTGCTGTCGTTGCGCCGGACATAAGCGCGAATGAGCTTGATGATCTGCATAGGCATTGCGTAACGGGCGTTCGGCTTAACCTTATCGAGCAGCCGCTGCCGGATTTGCGCGCACGACCGTGGACGTCGTTGCTGGACCACGTTGCGCGACTGGATTGGCATGTCGAATTGCACCGAAACGCAGCCGATCTGGCACCGCTGATCGACCAGCTTCTGGAGCGCGGCGTGCGAGTCGTCGTCGATCATTTCGGCCGGCCCGATCCGGCATTGGGCACGCAGGACCAGGGTTTCAAAGCACTGCTCGGCTATGGCAAGACGCGGCGGGTGTGGGTAAAGCTGTCTGGCGCATATCGCTGTACCGCACCGGATTCGCCCTTCGTCGCAGATGCGACACGGCAATTAATCGAGCAGTTCGGCCCGGACCGTTTGATGTGGGGCAGCGACTGGCCGCACACACAATACGAAGCGATGACGAGTTATGGTGACACCTTGTCGACGCTGCTCGACGCCGGTCTCGATTCGACCGCTCTCGGCGCGATTTTGCGCACCAATGCTCGTTCGTTCTATGGATTTGACGTTGAGTCTGTCGAGAATGCGTCCGCAACGACAGCTGCCGTGCAACGCGCGACGTACTGAATGCAGAGAGAAGAAAGCAAGGAGTTACAGCGACTGTTTTGACAGGACAGTGGACGAAAGCGGAGCCGCTTTCGTCCACCTCACTGATGCGTTGGTAGGCTCGATTGGATTCGAACCAACGACCCCCACCATGTCAAGGTGGTGCTCTAACCAACTGAGCTACGAGCCTGTAGAGGCGCGAATTATAGAGAGTCTGTCGAAACTGTACAAGAGCCGGACGGCATTCTTGTTGTCGACGCTCGCGCCACTCATTACGACGCGCTCCATTCGGCATCTGCATCGAGTGGAAAGACCGGGCGCCGGATATTCTGGAAAGCGAACAGGCCGTAGTCCGAACTCGTCACGCCCCGGCTGTCGCACTCCACGAGCCCGGCGGAGATCGGCACAAAAACCGGACGGCAATACATGCGCGATTTGAGTAGCAGGAAACGCGCGCGACGCGGGTCGATACCCACGCTTTCGAACACACCCAGGTCCCACGGCTCGTGCGTGTGTTCGGTCACGACCAGTTTCACCGTGCCCGTATCGAGAACCGCGGCGCGTCCCATGTGGGCTCGCTGACCGGTGTAAGTCGGCCCGCTGATCACATATTCGCCGTCGGTCAAGGCTCGCACCACACCGGTCATCGCGACGGGCGCGCGCGGCGTCACCGCACTGCTTCCAACCTTGTTGCCGATCGTGATGGTCACCGTGCTGCCGACGCCTGCGGCCATCAATGCGGCCACCGCCTGCGGATCGCACAACGGCCCGGTGACGATGCCGTCCAGATTCTGCCGGAGCGCTTCTTCGAGCAGATCCATCGTGTCGCACGTGCCGCCCGACATGCAATTGTCGCCATGATCCAGCAGAAGCACCGGCTTGTCGGCGTCTTTTGCGAGAGCAGCGGCTTGCGCAACCGATTCCGCGAGCGGCGCGCTGCGATAGACGAATTCCTCGCGCTCGTTCCAGATTCGTTGCGCGATTCGCTCGGCCACTGCCTCCGCTTGCGCGCGATCGCCATTGCTGACAACCACGACGCTGATACACGGCGCAGCGATATCCGCGAGCGAAAAGCCGGACAACACCGAGACCGCGAGCATGCCGTCGGCCTCGGCGGCGCGCGCCGCGTCGACCGCACGCTTCATCGCGCCTTCAGCGGTCGCGCTGCGCAGTGTGTGGGTGAGCAACGGCGGCTGGCGCCAGGCGATCACCGGCTTCGCCTTGCCATGTATCAGATCAAACAGCAGACGCGCCGCGTGGGCGCCGGTTTCATACATATCGACGTGCGGATAGGTCTTGAAGCTGACGATGACGTCCGCGTTGTCTATCATTTTCTGCGTGACATTGCCGTGCAGATCCAGCGCGACGGCGATCGGGGCGTTGGGCAATGCCGCGCGCACGCGTTCGAGGAGATCGCCTTCGCCGTCATTCGAATTTTCCGCGACCATTGCGCCGTGCAGGTCTAGCATCACTGCATCGCATCCGCTCGCGGCTGCCAGAATTGCGTCGAAGATTGCGTCGTATGCTGCCGCTTCGACCGGCCCGCTCGGGTTGGCCGCCGCCGACACCGGCGTAACGATCTGCGCGCCTTCGCGTGCAGCGGCGTCGATGAACGCGGCCATTGCGGTCTGCATGCCCTTGTTGTCGTTGAACGCGTCGTCGTTGAAGCTCGGGCCGGCGTTCGCACCGTTCTGGCCGAAAGCGGACAACGGCGTCGGCACCGGCGAGAACGTGTTGGTCTCGTGATTCATCCGCGCGATGAGGATTTTCATACGTTCGAACCCTCCGACATCGGCGCTGTCTGGACAACTTGCGCCGCTCTCAACATCGCGTGCAGCAACACGTTGCAGCCGGCCTCCAGATGATCCGCGCGCGCGTCTTCGATTTCGTTGTGGCTGATACCGTCCTTGCAGGGCACGAAGATCATCGCGGCAGGCGCGACGCGCGCGAGATACACGGCGTCATGGCCGGCACCGCTGATCACGTCCATTGACGAGAGGCCCAGCATCTCCGCGCCGTGTTTGACGGCGGCCACCAGTTCCGTCGCGAACGGTTGCGGCGCGAAGTACACGACGGGCTCGACATCAACCGCGATGCCCGCTTTTTCGCTCGCGACCGTGCAGGCGTCGCGCAGTGCGCTGTCCATTGCGGTCAGCGTGGTGTCGTCGGCGGCGCGCAGATCGACCGTCAGCTTGACGCGGCCTGGAATCACGTTGCGTGAGTTTGGATGCACGTCGACCCAGCCTACCGTGCCGCGACCATGCGGCGCATGGTCGAGCGCAATACGGTTCACGGCGTGAATGAGGTCGGCGGCAACGAGTAGCGCATCGCGCCGCAATTCCATCGGCGTCGGTCCTGCGTGCGCCTCCATGCCGTGCACGGTCACGTCGTACCAGCGTTGACCGAGTGCGCCTTGCACGATGCCGATAGTTTTGTCGTTTGCTTCCAGTACCGGGCCCTGCTCGATGTGCGCTTCGAAATACGCACCAACGGTATGCGGTTTCGTGTTTTCCCCAACGTAGCCGATTGCAGTCAGCGCGTCGCGCACGGACACGCCGTCCCGGTCCTGCTGCGCAAGCGCATGTTCGAGCGTGAAAGCGCCTGCAAACACGCCTGAGCCCATCATCACGGGAACGAAGCGCGAACCTTCCTCGTTGGTCCAGACCGCGACCTCGATCGGCGCGAGCGTTGTAACGTTTGCATCGGCCAGCGTGCGCAGCACTTCGATGCCGGCGAGCACGCCGTAGTTGCCGTCGAACTTGCCGCCGGTCGGCTGCGTGTCGATGTGGCTGCCGGTCATCACCGGAGGCAGATCGTCGCGCAAACCGGCGCGGCGCGCAAAAATGTTGCCGATCGCGTCGATGCGAACCGTGCAGCCTATTTCCTTCGCCCAACTAACGACCTGATCGCGTGCTATGCGATCCAGTTCGGTTAGCGCGAGTCGACAGACGCCGCCCTTTTCGGTCGCTCCAATTTTCGCGAGCTGCATGAGACTGTTCCAAAGCCGTTCGCCATCGACGCGCAAACGATTCACTGCCTCGGTAGCCTGCGATTCATGAACTTGCATCAGTGCTTCCTCATAGTGAAGTCGGCGCGGACTCAGACAACGCCGACGCCCAGATAGCGGTCCTTGACCGAGTCGTCGGCGGCGAACGACGCATTGTCGCCCGAATAAACGATCACGCCCTGTTCGATGATGTAGTGACGATCCGCGAGTTGCGTGCAGACTTCGAGGTTCTGCTCAACGAGCAAGATCGCCACACCTGCCTCGCGAATGAGTTTGAGTTGCGCGACGATTTCTTCGACGATCACCGGCGCGAGGCCCTCTACCGGTTCATCGAGCATCAGAAGACGCGGATGATTCATCAGCGCACGGCCAACCGCTAACATCTGCTGTTCACCGCCGGACAGTTGTCCGCCGCCGTTCGTGCGTCGCTCTTTCAGCCGCGGAAAAATGCGGTAGATGTCGTCGAGTTGCCACGGCGAGTCTTTGCGCGCGCCGAGCCGCAAGTTTTCTTCCACGGTGAGCAACCGGAAAATACCGCGGTGTTCGGGCACGAAACACACACCACGCGAGGCGATTTTATGCGGCTGCAGCCCGCTAATGGTCGCGCCGTTGAACGTCACGCTGCCGTTCTTCGGCGCGACGACGCCCGCGATCGCCTTGAGCGTGGTCGATTTTCCTGCGCCGTTGCGGCCCAGCAGCGTAACCGTCTCACCTTCCGCGATCTGCAACGAAACGCCTTGCAGGATGTGACTTTTGCCGTAGAAGCCGTGAATCTGCTGCACGTCGAGAATCATGCGCGGCCTCCGGTAATCATGTTGCCGAGATAGGCGCTGCGCACGCGCTCATCGCCGCGAATTTCGTCGGGCCGCCCTTCCACCAGCACGCGCCCTTGTTGCATGACGGTGATCGTGTCGGAGATGTCCATTACGATGCCCATGTTGTGCTCGATCAGGACGACGGTGTAGTCCTCGCGCAGGCCGCGAATCAGTTGCTTCATGTCGTCGAGATCGTCGATACCCATGCCCGACGTCGGCTCGTCGAGAAAGATCGCCTTGGGACGCGCCGCGAGTGCCATGCCGACTTCGAGCCGCCGCTGCTGACCGTGCGACAGAGCGCCTGCCGACACTTTGCTGAAACGCTGCAACGCGAGGCGTTCGAGTATGTCGTCGACGGTTTCGGTGTGAGCCAGCGCGCCGCGCGGCGGCGACCATGCATTGAGCGCACGCACGGAATCGACACCTTGCGCAGCGAGCCGCAAGTTTTCCTGCACGCTCAGATTGGCGAACAGACTCGTCACCTGGAACGATCTCGCGACGCCGCGACGCACACGCTTGTGATCGGGCTCGTGCGTCACGTCGTGTCCGTCGAAGACAATCGTTCCCGCGGTGATTGGCAGAGTGCCGGTGAGCACATGGAAAAGCGTAGTCTTGCCGGCGCCGTTCGGACCGATTACCGAGTGCACGGTGCGCGGCATGATGCTTAGGTTGACCTCGGAGAGCGCCGTGAATTTACCGTAGCGTTTCACGAGGCCGCTTGCGTTCAGAATCGCCTCGCTCATGCGCGCTCCTTTGCGGTGTCGTCGGCTGCTGCGTCTGCATCGGCTTTGTCATTTCGGCGCAGGGCGTGCCAGATGCGCTCGCCGAGTCCCCATAGACCGCGCTGCATGTACAGGCTCACCGCCATCAGCACGATGCCGAGCAACAGCAGCCAGCGCGGCCACAACGTCGACAGCCAGTCGGCGAACAGCACATAGAAAGCGGCACCCAGCACGGACGCGAAGAGATTGCCGGTGCCGCCGATCACGGTCATCACGAGGATCATCTCGCTCGTGTGGTAGTCGATGTTGGAGAGCGGCGCGATGCCGGTCATCAACGCATGCAGTGCGCCCGCGAGTCCGGTTACGGCACCGGAGATGACGAACGCCATCAGCTTGAATCGCTTGACGTCGTAGCCGACGGCGGCGGCGCGCGCTTCGTTGTCGCGGATCGCAAGCAGCGTGCGGCCGAATACCGAGTGCGAGACGCGCATCAACAGCCAGAATACGACGAGAAAAAGTACCGCCACGAATCCGTAGTACTGCCACGGGGAAGCGAGCGGAATCAGCGCTTTGCCAGGCAACCCGAGCGCCGGCCGCGGAATGTCGAGCAGTCCGTTGTCGCCGCCGGTCAGGTCCGGCGTGGTGTAGGCGAGGAAGTAGAACAGTTGCCCGAATGCGAGCGTCAGCATCACGAAGTATGTGCCGCGCTGTCGAATCGAAAACCATCCGACCAATGCGGCCGCTATCGCGCCGACCGCGATTGCCGCCAGCAGCGCGACGGGCACCGGCAACGCGGCCCTGGTCAGCACGAGGCCCGCGCTATAGCTGCCGAGTCCGAAGAAAATGCCCTGCCCGAACGACAGCAGTCCCGTGTGGCCGAGCAGAAGGTTGCAGCCCAATGCGGCGAGCGCGAATACGAGCACTTCTGTCGCGAGCGAGCCGGAGCGCAACGTCAGCGGCAAGATGCACACGACGAGCAGCGCGAGCAACAGGAACCGATAGCGATGCAGCGCGTGTCGCGGAACGGGCTGCGATGCACGCGTAACTGCTTTAGTGTCGGCGGCTTTGGAAGTATCGATCACGCGGCTCTCCCAAGCAGGCCATTGGGCCGCAGCAGAAGTACGGCCGCCATCGCGACGTAGATCATCAAGCGCGCGCCTTCGGGCCACAGCGTGCTCATGACGCTTTGCACGATGCCGACCAGCAGGCCGCCGACCAGCGCGCCGAGAAAATTGCCCATGCCACCCACCACCACGACGACGAACGCGACTCCGAGCGCCTCTATACCCATGAAAGGATCGACGCCGCGAATCGGCGCGGCGAGCACGCCGGCGAGCGCGGCGGTTGCGGCACCAAGTGCGAACACGAGGCTGAACACCCGCAATACGTTGATGCCGAGCAGCGAGACCATCTCCGTCGATTCGCTGCCGGCGCGCACCGCGCTGCCGAGACGCGTACCCTCGAGCACCCACCAGAGCAACGCCGCGAGCACTGCAGTGAAGCCGATCACGAACAGGCGGTACTTGGGATAAACAAAACTGCCCCAGATCACCACGCCGTTCAGCATGTCGGGAACTGCCACGTTGTCACCGAGCGGCCCCCACACGAGGATCGCGCATTCCTGCACGACGAGCGCGAGGCCTACCGTCACGAGAATATGGAACTCATGCTGCTGCGCGTAGACGTGCCGCAAAATCAGCTTTTCGACGACCCATGCCAAGGCGCCGACCGCAATCGGCACGACGATCAGCGCTGTCCAGAAGCTCATCGACCACTGCATCGCCTGATAGCAGAAGTAGGCGCCAAGCATATAGAACGCGCCGTGCGCGAAGTTCACGAAGCGCAAGAGGCCGAACACAATCGACAAGCCGACCGCGAGCAGGAAATAGAGCATCCCGACCCCGATGCCGTTGACGATCTGCAGCAGATAAACGTTCATGGCGTCCGTGTGAGGAATTGGCGAAATTTCACTGCGTGTGCTTGTGCGTGCGCTTCGTGCTCTCCTGCGCTCGCACGTGTACGTGCTGCGGTGCGCGAGGCACCGCGGCGCCCGCGCGAATCACGCCAGCTTGCAACCGGTCTTGTCGAGCGGCAGAAACGATTGCCCTGAACTGACGATATCCGCGTAGTCGTCGGCGTTTTTCATCTTGCTCTTCGCCTTGCCCTTTAACAGATAATAGTTCTTCAGCACCTGATGATCGCCCTTGCGAACCTCTTCAGGTCCTGTCAAACCATCGTATTTCATGCCTTCGAGCGCGGCGACCACTTTCTTCGGATCGACGTTGCCGGCCTTCACAATGCCGTCCAGCAGAATTTTCGTGCAGATGTACGAGCCGGCCAGGCTGTAGTTCGGATTCGTCTTGAAGGCCGCCTGCGTGCGTTTGACGAGATCGCGGTTGAGCGGCGAGTCGATTGCGTGCCAGTACTGCGCACCGAAATACACGCCGTCGCACAGGTCCGCACCGAGCGATTCGAACTGCTCGAGACCCGAAGCCCACGCGAGCAGAATCGTGCAGTTGTTCTTCATACCGAAGCTGACCGCCTGGCGCAGCGTGTCGGAAGATTGCGAACCGAAGTTGAGGATGAGCAACACGTCCGGCTTGGCGGCGACTGCGTTCGTCAAATAACCGCTGAACTCTTTTTCGTTCAGCGAGTGATAACTGTTGCCTACATGCTCGATGCCCTTCTCCTTGAAGACGGCTTTCGCGGCGGACAACAGGCCGTCGCCGAACACGTATT
The DNA here is from genome assembly GCF_000383275.1 of Paraburkholderia caledonica. Lineage (NCBI taxonomy): Bacteria > Pseudomonadati > Pseudomonadota > Betaproteobacteria > Burkholderiales > Burkholderiaceae > Paraburkholderia > Paraburkholderia caledonica. Next base: position 69,799 of record NZ_KB911053.1, read on the forward strand.
GCGGCGTGATCGTGTACCAGCGTTTGGCCTTCGGCATCATCTGGATTAGCGGACGCACGGTCTGTTCGATTGCGCCATACGTGGGCACCGACCAGCGGAAGGTCGCGTCGTTGCAGTCTTTCCCAGTGATTTCGTCCGCGCCCGCCGTGGTGATGAAGACGCCGCCGGCTTTCTGGACTTCCTTGCCCATCGCCAATGATTCGGACGACAAAATACCGCCAGCAAAGAATCGGGCATTCTTCTGTTGCGCGATTTCCTGAACGCGGCGTACTGCTGTTGCCGGCTTGCCTTCCGTGTCGAGCACCGAATAGGCGAGCGGTTCGCCGAGAACCTTGCCATATTGTTCGATGGCGAGCTTCATACCGAGGTCTGCATACTTCCCGTTGGCGGCGAACGCGCCCGACATCGGCACCGGACAAGCGAACTGCACGCTGCCTGCCTGTGCGAAGGCGCTGCGCGTGACGAGCGACCCCAGCGAGCCCGGAACGGCCGACAATGCGGCCAGCTTCAACATATTTCGGCGATTCAAAATGACGCTCCTTGGAAGAGACACGCACTGAACGACTGCGAAAGCTTGCTGGCCACGGTGAACTTTCCACCACATCGGCTTTGTTCTATTTATCATGATAAATAGGTTGAATCCGATCGTAGGTACAATAAATTCCGGTGTCAATAAGGCAAAATTCCTGGCGGCAGCAAGGCAGCTTTGCTTGCAACGCAGTGGGCGCCGGCGGAACGCCGATGGTGCAGTACACAAATGGGAGCATGAAGATGGCCATGGATCGAACCAAGGCTGGCGCCGCGATTGAGATCAAGCAGCAGAAGCGCGGCGATCTGGTCGCGGAGGAAATCAAGCGACTGATTACGGAAAAGGATCTGAAGCCGGGCGATCGCCTTCCACGCGAGGTCGAGTTGCAGCAGCTCTTCTCTGTAAGCAAGAGCACGATCCGCGAGGCGCTGAAGTCGCTTGAAGTTCAAGGGCTCATCAAGGTGACGACCGGCCCTGCCGGCGGCGGCATGGTGGTGGAGGTGCCGCTCGATCGGACGTTGCAGCTTCTGCAGAACTATCTGTTCTTCAAGGACGTTTCGATCGACGACATTTACACCGTGCGCAAACTGCTCGAACCGGAACTTGCGGCGGGCGCGGTCCCGCATCTGACGGAGCAGGATTTCGAAGCGCTCGAGGCGAGCATTGCTTGCTGCGATCGGCCTGCTTCGGCGCACGGCGGGCAGGACATCGTCCGGCAGCGCCAGGAGGACGTGAACTTCCACGACATTCTGGCAGCTGCTAACCCGAACCCGTTTTTGCGTTTCAGCTGCGAGCTGATTAACGAGATGATCCGGCAGCTCATCGAATTTCGTAACGATACGCCGCAGGCCGAGCACGAGCGGTTCGGCCAGGCCAATGTCAAGATTCACAAGGCGATCACGAAAGCAGCGCGCGAGCGTGACGTCGACAAAGTGCGCGAGCTAATGACGGTCCATATGACCGAGGCGCCGCGTTACGTGAAACGGATGAAAGGGAAGCTGCGCGGGCGACTTATTCTCGACTCGGAGATCCGCCGCCGGGTGCGGGCGCGAAGTGCTGGTCCGGTGGAGGCGGAGGGGGATGGGGAGTGATGGGGTTGGTGGCCGGGGTTGGTGGCCGGGGTGGTGGCCGGGTTGGTGGCCGGGTTGGTGGTCGGGTTGGTGGTCGGGTTGGTGGTCGGGTTGGTGGTCGGGTTGGTGGTCGGGTTGGTGGTCGGGTTGGTGGTGGGCTTGATGGGGGGGGTGGTGGCCGACGTTGGTGGCCGACGTTGGTCGCCGGGGTTGGTCGCCGGGGTTGGTCGCCGGTTGGTGGCGGAGTCGGCGCCCTGGCTGGTGGCCGAGGCTGGTGGCAAAGCTAGTCGCAGGGGATCGTCGGTTGCCCGGTTGCGTGGGCTGCGTGGGCTGCGTGGGCTGCGTGGGTCGCGTGAGTCGCGTGGGCTGCGTGCGCTGGCTCACGTGCCTGGATTATGTGGGCATATGTCAACGAAGGGACAACGAAATCGCGTACACGGGGCGTCGACACTCGTGATGCGGGTTCGCGGCGAGTGATCGGTTGAAGCGTCGTGGCTCGATCGTGAGCGCTCGAAATGAGCTTTGCGACGCGCGTTGTCGCATCCTGCCCCCGACGCCGCTAATGGGATCCGTAGGCGCCAGGGGGCGGTGACGCCAACGTGAACGACGCGGCGAATCTCAGGGCGATCGGCCCACAGGTTGCGTCGCAGTCGAGCGTGGGCTACAGCGATCGGCCGCGTCAAAGATGTCGATTCAACTTCGGCTTTTCAAGACGGTTGTAATTGGGTTGGCGGAGGCGGTGCCTAGAGAAGTCGGCGCCTAACGACAAGAGGGCTCAACCTTTTGACGCGCGCGCCGTTATTGCATCTGCACAGCACGTTCACTGGACCTTCATGGCACAACCTATTCCGTTCTCCCGAAACACCGGCGCGGCACGCGCACGGCATGCCAAGGCGATGCTGCTGCCGATGGCACGCCAAACCGCGGACGATCTCGCGCTGCGCGTGCATCTGGCGCTAGACGCGTTGCGACGAGGCGACGGCGGGATAAGCGATGCTCAGACACTGACGCAAGTAATGCTGCTGACGGGTTTTCTGGCCGAATCGGGCTTCGGCTCCGCGACTGGCGAGCAACTCGGCGAGGCCGAGCGTGCGATAGCCAAGGTATTCGACACCGGACGAGATACCGGCAGGTGGATGCTCGATGAGAACGGATTCGCGATATTTGCACAGATCGCTATCAACTACGACCAGCAATTGCACCGCGCTCCGCTTTGGGCAGTTACCGAGGTCAGCGAGCGGCTGGACCGTTTTACGGCGGGGCTGCCGGATCAATTTGCGACGCGAAAGAGGGCTTAGTTCTCGCCCGATTACCGGAGTTACTAATAGCCGAGAACCGCTTCAAGCCGTATTCGTCCGATGACGACAGCGATTTGTTTGCTTGGCTGTTTATCACCGCGTAAACGCAGAAACCCCACCTTTTGTGGGGTGGGGTTTCTGACGCTGCTGGGGAGCCTGACGATTACCTACTTTCACACGGGCAATCCGCACTATCATCGGCGTGGAGTCGTTTCACGGTCCTGTTCGGGATGGGAAGGGGTGGGACCGACTCGCTATGGTCATCAGGCTTTGACGGGTTGCCGTACTGCCGGTGGGGCAATACAGCCAATCGGGAAGAAGTAGTTGAGAGGATGCCTCTCGTTTTGCACGTTCAGCACGTGCGGGTTGTGCTGTTTCTGGCACAACACTGATCTCAACCGTGTGTGGTCTG
>NZ_KB911054.1:0-72228 GCF_000383275.1 Paraburkholderia caledonica
CAGGCAGGCTGCTCGGAGCGTGGCGCACGGAAATCGGCGAACTGTCGCGCATTATAGTGATGCGCGGCTTCAAAACGATGGATGAGCTGCAACATGATCGAAATCGCGCATTGACCTCCGAACAACCCTTCGGAATTGAAAGCGCGTGCGTTCAGTTCACCATGGAAAGCTACGCTCTTTTTCCCTTCTTGCCGGATATCGAGCCGCCGGCGACCTTTGGCAGCTTCTACGAAATTCGCCGTTATTGGCTAAAAGCCGGAGGGGTGGCACCGACCATTACCGCATGGGAACGCGCGCTGGGTCCGGCCGAAGCCTACACATCGCATCTCATTGGCAACATGTACGCACTCGATGGACCACCGCGCATTGCGCATATCTGGGGATTCTCTAGTCTTGAGGAGCGAATGACCTTGCGAAGGCAGCATTACGCTGAAGGCCTTTGGCCGCCCAAAGGCGGTCCGGAACAGATTACAAACGCAACTTCGGCGATTTGCCTGCCGGAGGTGTGGTCGCCTCTGCGTTAAATGCTCGTTGGCGCAGCGCTCCTGAGCGGATGGACAGCTTCACGACGCACCAAACGTGTTCTCACGCCTTCGGCTTGGCGTAAAACCCACACGGCATGTGTTGGCCGTACAAGAGAGGCATAAATGTCCGCTCCGGAGGACGACGACCGACCGTTTCGGGTCGCGTGCCGCCGGTCGCCAGATCGTGAGGTTCGAGCCAAATATGCACCTTGCATGAGGCGGCACCCGGCCAAACTCGCACATTGGTGCGGTAACGGGACCGGTCGCACCCCGACCAGAAACCAGTCGCTCAGCCTCTTCACCCGATTCGAGATGGCGGGTGTTCGACGTCAGGTTGGTCCCGCTCGCAGTACTCGCTTTTAGTTTGAGATCTTCTCGGAATCAGCCAATGGCGCACAATGCGACTCGACGGCTCAGCGTACATTCTCGCGATGAATAGGCTCAGACAGGTAGAAAGCAACAGATAGCCGCCCAGAACCACCAGTTTCTCGTCACCCTCCACGCCGGAAGGTGGGAAAATCGTGCGCAGCAGGCCCAGCACGATAAGGTGAAACAGATAGAGTTCATAGCTAAGCCTGCCGAACCCTTTCAGCACTGTGAACACACGCGTGCCTCGTACTTTTGATTCGTCCAGCCGATCACTCGTGCCCAGTAGCAAAACCGCAGTGCCGAAGGCCATTGCCGTGACACCGAACACGTTGCTTTCGCGGATCGGCCAGGACAGATAGACAAACGTCATGGCCAGCGCCGTCGGCCACGCCAGCACGCTCCACGCGCGGCCACGCCACACGCCGCGTCTTGCTAGCAGCGCCGCGCAACAGCCGGTGACGATTGCGTCGAAGCATGCGAAATACGCGTAGAGATAACCACCCTCGTCGCCTTGGTGCAGGAGACGGTAAGCCGGACCAACGAAAATGCATGCCAGCCAGAAAGCAATCAGCTGCGCCTCCCTGCGAAACGCGAGACAAAGCAGAGGAAACGAAAGGTAAAACACCTCCTCGACGGAAGCGACCACAACACGCCGAGTGCATAGTTGGTCCATCCGTGCGTCCCGATGAGCACGTTCATCCAGAACGTCAACGAAGCCAGGTTCACAAGCCAGAATGAAACCGGTGTGCCGGCCGGCGAGTGGTTCTGGAAGATGACAATGCCAGCCATTGCAAGCGCGTTCACCACAGCCAGCAGCAGCAACAGGCACGGAACGATGCGCGCGATGCGCAAGCCGTAGAACACCCTGACATCAACATGACCGAGTTCGGACCAGCGGCGAGTTGCGTTCGCCGTTATCAGATATCCCGAGATCACAAAAAACATCGTGACGCCATAGTTGCCGTTTCGTGCAACAGCCCGGACCGCTTCCCAGCCGAATACGCGCGACAGAAAAGTGTCGTCGAGCCGATAGGCGATATTGAAGTGGTGAAACAGCACGAGCAGGATGGAAACGCCACGGAGTACATCGATCTTCCGGTTTCGCGTGGGGGCCTCGGTCATGCCGCGCTCGTGGCCCACTGCACGAACGCCGTGCCCGCTGCGCGCAAAACGGCCTCGCGCGCTTCCATGCTGACTCCAGGCGCATCGTAGTAGGCAGCAACGAGCAACGGCGCGCGCCCGGGCGGGCGCACGAGCGCGTAGTCGTTGGTCTCGCTTTCGACGCTGGTGCCGGGCCGGTCGGCGGCCTGCCAACCTGCGGGCAGCACGGCGCGAATCCGGTTGAGCCCCGGCTTGCAGTCGGCCATGCCGCGCTCCAACTGTGCGCGAGAACTGGCGCTCAGGGCATCGCCAAGCAGAAGGCGCTGCGCCGTGGTGGCGATGGCCGTCGGTGTCGTGGTGTCGAGCACGCCGCGATAGCGGTTCGATTCGGGCTCATAGCGGTCCGAGCGCGTGACTGTATCGCCGAGTCCGCGCACGAACCGGGTCAACGCCGCGGGACCACCGGCGCTGCGCATCAACAGGATAGCGGCCGTGTTGTCGCTCTCGACGAGGACTGCCCGGCAGAGCGCGTCGATCGGCAACGCACCCCGCGCGACGTTGGCCTTGGTCACAGGCGACGTGAAAACAAGATCCTTCTCCGTGTAGTGAACGAGTCGATCGAGCCGCTCCGCGCCGCGATCGACGCGGGCCAGTATCTGCGCTGCGAGCAATCCCTTGAACGTGCTGCACATCAGGAAGCGCTCCTCGGCGCGGTGGCTCAGTGTGCGGCCCGAGCCGGTATCGATCGCAAACACACCGAGGCGGCCTCCATTGCGCCGCTCGATATCGGAGAACGGTGAATCGGCTGCCCGCAATGCGGGAGCCACGCCCATGCCGGCGAGCAAGGGCAATCCAATCAACAGCTTTCGACGCGTGATCGAGTGAGTCAAGGTCAGGTCCAGTCAGAGTGAAAAAACGCGGTGCGCGCGACTAACGTCAAGCCAGCTTGTGGGCAAGCAGGAGGCGACGGATGTTGATCGCGTCACGCGCAGGGAACGCAGCGGGCCCGGCATCCAGAAACACCATCGTGACGCTGTCCCGAACCGAGTGCAGCCGCATGATCAGGCAACGTCCGGCCGCGTCGGTAAAGCCGGTTTTCGACAAGGCAATGTCCCAGCCTTTCTGCCCGACGAGCGGATTCGTGTTCTGGTACGCCACGAGCTTGCCGTCGATCGGGACGACGCTGCGGGGGGCAGTCGTGGCGCGCGCGATGGCCGGATAGCGGGCCGCCGCGTTCACCATGACCGAGACGTCGCTTGCCGTCGACGTGTTGAGCGGCGAGAGGCCGGTTGGCTCGTCGATCGTCGTGTGCTTCAGCCCGAGCGCGGCGATCTTGGCACGCATCGCAGCCTGGAACGCCGGGAAACCGCCGGGATAGTCATGCGCCAGCGCATATGCCGCGCTGTTATTCGACGACATCAGAGCGAGTTGCAGCACCGCATGGAGGGGCAGACTCGCGCCGGCCGGCAACCCCGTGCGGCTTGGCCGAAAAGCTTCGGCGTCGCTGTCGTCGATGCGAATGGTCCGGTTCATATCGGGCCGGGCATCGAGCACGACCATGGCCGTCATCAACTTCGTCAACGATGCGATCGGCACGACATCGTCGGGGCGCTTCTGGAACAGGACCTGACCGGAGTTGTCGTCGATCACCACGACGTGGTTCGATGCGAGCAACCCGACAGGCACGATGCCCGCTGCGTGTTGCGACACGGGCGCGTGCCACAGTGTCTGCGTAGTCACGTACAACGCGACGACGCAAACCGTGATAGCCGGGACGTACGCGACCCAGTGGGGCGAAGGCGGGACGGGGTGGCAGAGGCGCTTGATGCGGTCTAGCAAGTGACCACCCCGCGCCGATTGCGCGACTGGCGCGTATCCAGCACTCGTCGATTGAAGAGCGTCGAGCTGCTCGAGCGCAAGTGCCAAACGTCGTGGGTTTTGAATAAGCGTACCGGCGATTTGATCAGCGACGCATTCGCGCTCAATACGAATTTGTTGCGACAGCCACCACACTGCTGGATGAAAAAAGAGCAGCGCCTCGATCACGCTTTGCAGGAGGTTGACCAGATAGTCGGCGCGCTTGATATGCGCAATTTCGTGCGCAAGCACCGCCTCAAGCAGATCGGCTGGCATGTGCGTCAGCAACGCAGCCGGAACGAGCACGAGCGGTCGCCACCAGCCGATCGTCAGCGGGCTTGCGAGATGCGTTGGAACGCATAGCGTTACCGGACGCGACAGCCCGCAACGCACGGCCAGCGCCGACACGTAGTCCTGGCACCGGGAATCTGGCCAATCGGGAAACGCGTGTCCGATCCGACGCACCCACAACAAGCCGGCGGTCAGCCGGCACGACATGGCGGCGACACCGACCAGCCATGCCGCAACCAGCCAAGGCAGGACGTTCTCAATCGTGAACGCTTCGCGTGTGTGTTCCGTTGGCACGATCAGGGAGTCGGTCGCGCGAAACCAGCCAGATGGCCGCGACGCCGTTTCGATACCGCGGTACGCATCGAACACTGGTATCGCGAGACACAAAAGAAGCGAAAGGCAGAGGAGCGCATAGCGACTTTGCGGACTGGCGTTACGCATTAGCCGCAACGAGAGCGCCGTTGCCACGCCGATCAAGGCACCTTTCCATGCGAAACAAATGAGCGCCCAGCCCAATGCCTGAACAAGCGTCCAGGCAAATGGGCTCATCGCTTATCTCCATGGAGAAATTTGCGAATTTCCTCTCGTTCCTCCTGACTAACGTGCTTGCGCAAAGCGGCCATGACAAGTGCCTTGCCCGAACCCGAGAACGCCTTGTGGATCAGTTCCTTCAGCAGGCTGGTTTGCAGCATGTTCTGGCTTTGCGCAGGCGCGTAGACGTGGGAACGTTCACTTTCGTCGCGCGTAAGTAGCCCCTTCGCATGCATGACCTGCATCTGGCGCAATACGCTGGCATAGGTAACGTCCGCACGTTCCTCATGCATGGCCTCATGGACCTGCTTGACGGTGGCGGGGCCGATTGGCCATAGAACCCGCAGGAGTTCGAGTTCAGCCGCGGTTGGCCTCGTCGCGGGAGTGGCTTTGGTCATGACGACACCTTCGTGCAGAGACGGGATGATGTAGATTAATTTGTCTAGACTGAATTGTCTACATTGACGTGATCGTGTCCTCACTGCCGACGTCTGTTCACGGCTTCCCTTGCGTCATTCGAGTCGCGCTCGTGACCGACGCTTCAGGGTCTCGTCCTGCCGATCGCGTCGGCAGCAGTCGGCCATCAACGGCCGTTGGGCGAACTTGTCGGAGTGTCCGCTCGCAGATTGTCAAGAGACGACCGATGAAAGCTGACCAACGCGTTTCCCAAGGTGCGGCGGTCAGTGCGCGACAGCGTATTTTTTCGGAACAAGTGCGACGCGCAAGACTGAAACGCACGGAGGAAGCTTGCTGCGCACGGCACAGGTTTGCTACTACAACGAGTAGCGGGAATAGGTCTCGATTGGAATAATTGCCTGAGCGGGAACGTCGCCCCCAGCGCGGGCCGTTCTCAAATGTTCGACCGCGGTGCGAAGCAGGAGCCGAAGATCCTGTGTGAGCAAATAGTCGATGGTATCGGCACGCAATAGCGGCTCTGTTATCCGGTTCACTTCGTGCGTGATATACACCGTCCGGCCCACAAGATCATGTTCGCGCAGCGCCGCAGCCAATCCTTCGTTGCCGCCCGCCACGTTGTAGATGGCGTCGAGCTTGCCGTGTCCCTGTAGAAAGCGCATGGTCGCCTCATAGGTCGCAGCGCCGGAATCTGCGCCTTTGATCACCTCCACGAGGTTCACGTTCGGGAACCGTTGTCTTAGCAACGAACGGAAGCCAATCTCGCGGTCCTCGTGGCACGTATAGGAAAACGTGGCGACGACCACTGCGACGTCGGGTGCGGTGTGCGCCTGCAGATGTCGTCCAATGAGGAACGCCGCAGACTGACCCGCCGCGCGGTTATTGACGCCGACATAGGTGTGACGGGCGTCGGCATCGACGTCGGTGATCAGTGTCACGACCGGTTTGCCGGCAGCCATGCATTTGCGCAATGCTGCGGTCGTTGCAGCCGTGTTCGTGCAGATGATCGCGATACCGTCTGCCTCATCGGCAGCCGTGTGTACCCTCGCTGCGACTTCGTCGTCAGGTACCCCCACGCAACCCTCGACCTCCAGGCGTACGCCCGACGCCGCGAATTCCGCTTCGAGTCCGGCCGCGCTGCGCGTCAACTCCTCCGTGAACGCGTCGCCTGCCTGCGACAGCAACCTGAACACGCAGCTGCGCTGTCCCACCGGAGATGCCGGGCGCACCGGCGTCTCCGAAGCCAGTTGCCTTACCGCTGCATCGATAGCACTGCGCGTGCGCGGATGCACCCCGGGTCGGTTGTTCAGCGCGCGATCGATTGTCGCCCGGCTGAGCTGCGTCATTTCCATCAGTTGTTTCAGTGTCGGCTTGCCCATCGTCGCCCGGTCCTGGTCGTCGCAGCGCGGCATTGCCGCGCAGGCATCATTTTGCCTCAAAAATGAGTCTTTTGAGGCTTAACCGGCGGTGCACCGTCAAATCCGGCAAAGACTGGCTTTCGTCTCGGGGAATACCCTTTATGGCTCAAAATGAGGCAATTTGGCGTTTGACCATGGCTCAAAAAGAGCCTTAAATGCGCTCAAGGATGATCAATGCATCACGCAGCTCATCACGACGGTCAACATCAGGCACAGGGTGCGATTCATGTCCAACCAGCAAGACAGCAGACAAACGATCACCATGGACGACTGGTATAAATGCCGGCTCGACAGGAAGGTGCTCAAAGAGGTCACGCGGCGTAACGACACCGCCGCGTTGCTGCATTTTGGCGGTTTCATTGCGTTGGTGGTGGCAAGCGGGGCGTTCGCGTGGCTGTCGCTCGATACTCCCTGGTGCGTACCGGCGTTCCTTCTTTACGGAACGTTCTATGCTGGCCTATCGCGAGGCGCTCAAGGAACTCACCCGCGACAAGGTGCCGCTCGAGTGGGCCGCGACGCAGCACAACCTCGGCAATGCGCTCGAGACGCTCGGGGAGGGCGAGTCAGATCCGTCGCGATTGCAGGAAGCGGTGCTTGCCTATAGTGAGGCGCTCAAGGAGCGCACCCGCGAGAAGGTGCCACTCGACTGGGCGGAGACTCAGAACGCGCTAGGCCTGGCTCTCGCGGTGCTCGGGGCGCGCAAGACGGACACGGCGCTGCTGCAAGAAGCGATGGTCGCCTACCGCGAGGCACTCAAGGAGCGCACCCGGGAGAAGGTACCACTCGATTGGGCGATGACGCAGACTAACCTGGGCATCGCGCTCCAAACGCTCGGAGAACACGAGTCGGACCGGAGGCTGATCGAAGAGGCCGCCGCCACTTACAAGGATGCACTTGCCGTATTTCGTAATGCGAAAGCTGGCTACTATGTTGATTTGGTCAACCAAAAATTGGAGTTCATCCAGTGGCGCCTGGCGCAATAGCGGTCCCCCTGTGGTGGGCATCGGAAGGGATGGTGGCCCGAGGTTCCCGCGCTCAATGGGAATCACGTAGGTGGGGCGTAAATCGGCTTTGAGACTAATTGAGGTTGGGGCGTGTTACCAATTGATCCCGCGTTTATCCATTTGCAGAAGGAGATCAATGGTATCCAGGAAGCTGACGTTGAAGTGGCGTAGGTCCCAACGTCAGCAACGGGTCGGAAGTACGCGCTGACAACCGTCCGCTCCCGGGTCGCGCGATTCCACTGGCCGCTTTCCGGCGATGAAATTGAAGAGCGGACTGACGCAGCACGACCCACAGCCGCCTGTCGCACTGTTGGCACATGAACGGCAGCTAAAAGAGTGTTCCAGCCATCCGAGTCAGCAACTCGGAGTCCGCATAATGGTCCATGGTTAGGCAACGACATTCTCCAGAGCAGCAGGGAGCAATTCTTCTGCCCAAGGATACTAGTGGTGCATCGCTTGAATCGCGTGGCATCGGATGCTTGATTTTTCGCGTCAAGCCTGCCTTAGACCTCCTGAGCAGCCGACCCGCTTACGCAGTGATCTGGGTGGGCGAACATAATTGCATGCGTCTTGCATTATAAACTTAAATGCCGCATGTAGTTTGACGGTATGCGAACCGAATATGCGAGGCGAATATTATATTTTAGAAAGAATTACCTAATATTTTTGTAAATAAAAAGCTATTGAATGTCAGTTGATAGTGATGTAAAAATCTGTGTCCGGATAAAAATCTGTTCGTGAAAAGTTCGCGCTTCAGTTAATTTCCAAACCAGCAACGTGGAGGCAACGCAATGGGCGATCGGATGTATTTCGACTACGCTACGGATTCACATCTACGGCTTCTACTCCGGCTAGACCGTGGCCAAGCGGTTCGACGGGCCATCCAGCGCGTAGTCAAGCCGGGCCACCGCGTGCTGGACGCGGGTACGGGTACCGGTCTACTGAGCTTTATGGCGCTTCAATGCGGTGCTTCCGAGGTTACCGCCGTAGATAACGCAAACCTCCCGATTGCAACCGCATTAGCGGAAGAAAACAACTACACCGCTAAAATCAATTTCGTCGAAGCGGACCTGTTTGATATAGAAATTCCCCAAATCAAGGGGAAGTTCGACACTATCCTTGGCTTTATGTATATGAACAACATACTTCTGGACGAGGAACGCGCAGGAGTGGTGTTTAAACTGGCTAAGCGTTACGGAACCCCAGATGTCAAGGTAATCCCGAATGGCATTCGGTACTCGGCGCAGCTTGTCGAGTTTCCCGGGCAGGACGTGATTACGTATGAGTCGGATCTGGACGCTGCCGGGGTTCAACTCGAGTCGACGTATGGATTGAAATTCAATTCACTAATTTCGAAAGCGAAGGACGAAATCCCTGTTTATCTCGCTTGTCCGAACTATCACGGCCACTATTCGTGGCAGCCGGGCCAAGCCAGCGCGAGCGCGCGCTTCGAGCGTGGGGCATTCAGATCACTATCAAGGTCACGAGTCTTTTACACCTGTGGACTTGAAGATTTTGAAGCTCCCTTTGAGCGAGTGCCACAAACGGCTTCGCTCATTGCGGATCAGGGTGGCAAGGCAGACGGTGTTATTTGGCAGCAGGAACTCATCTATGAGGACATCGTCATCTGGACCACTGAGACCTTCAGCCCTTTCAGGGTGCCTCGCATGGTCTCTTCCGGAGAAAGCGTAACGCTCGATCTCGATGATCAATGGAGGTCGTCTAAGTTTCTGTAGTACGGGACTATTCCGGCGCCGTTTTAGCAGAGTACAAGCCGCGACGTACATTAGGATCACTAAGTTGAGGACATCGTATGCAGGACTTTGAAGCTCTCGCGAGAATGATCATCAACGATGATCCTCAACTTGATACTCTGCATTTACCTGCAGACGGCACTTTTCAAAAAGTACCTACTACGCTAGAGGAACTCACTTGTAATGTTGCTGCCGACCTAGCGGACCTGCTAGGAGCGCATGCGGGGCAGGCACCAACGCTCACATTTCTATGGGGCCCCTGCCGGGTGGGCAGTACCGCGCTTCTAAATGTCTTCGCTGAGTCCGGGTTCAAAGCTATCTACCAGCCTATAAAGAATTTACTTCGCAGCAGGCTCAACGAACAATCGAAGTCCGACCTTAGCGAAATCACGTCGGTATTTTCGCTGACCCCGCCTCGGACGGTCGTAAAAGAGACCTCTGGGCCATACACAGTGGCGGAGTGCCTCTTTAACCCTCTGGACGCTCTTCTGAGGTCTGGCTTTCCTCCCTCCAAAGTTCAACTGATCGTTCTGTCTAGGGAACCTACCGATATGCTCGCTTCATGGACCAGGAAGTGGTCTTCCCGAGTATCGACCGGTGATCTGCACGCACACTTCCTGCTTGCCAGACTGAACGAACGACGTATTCGACGCGCTGCGGAGCAAGCATCGATTCCTGTCTTTAACTTTACGTCAACCCCGGGGCGTGAAGCGGTTTCGGCGGTCAGGAATTTATTTGAGGCTATCGACCTGGCAGACCGCTTTGAAGCAACAAAACTGGAGGGTTGGGCTGGAAGCGACCCATTATGCGGGTCATTCTCGTCTGTCGTGTTCCCACGCGAACCCGGAGCGTTCGAGTTATCGAACCTTCACGATCCGTTACCCGGCTATGGCATGGGCAAACTTAGCCTAGACAGGCCATCGGATTTTCGAACCCACGAACGAATCTTCGTTTCGCACGGTCTAGGTAAGCTCTTCGGTTTGGCGGTGGAAACACTAAGCGCCGAGCGCGACGCCCGAAAGGGCGGTTGATGATGGGGACGACGAGTGCCTGAAACGATCCAACAGTCGTTATCGCGCATTGCCTCCCAACAGCCACAGGCTGTCGCGATAGCTACGCTCGAGCAACAATGGACTTATGCCGAACTGGACGCGTTTGTCCGCGGTGTTGAGAACTCGATCTTCTCCACCGGAATCGATAGACAATCGATCGTCGCCGTAGCGGCTCCTCGCGGCCCGCTTGGAGCACTATTTGCAATCGCCTCAGCGGGGAACTACACGGCGCTGCCGATTCCGGCAGGTACGAGCCCGGATGTAATCACGGCGCTCCTGCGCGACCTGCAAGCATCCTGTCTCGTTGCCGAAATCTCCCAGATTGGTGCGATTACTGCGGCTGAGTCGCTCGGTATGGGGCTCATTGTTTTGTCGAGCAGCGGGGAGCTTATCCGCGTGAAAGTTCAAGCACCGAGCAGTCGAAGGTGCGTGCCAGTGACGTCTTCAGCTCTCATCGTACCGACCTCCGGTTCGACTGGAAGGCCAAAGTACGTCCCGCTGACTCATGAGAATATTATCGCAGCGACGAAAGGGATCACCGACTGCTACAGACTCGGGCCGCACGACCGATGTCTAAACCTAATGCCGATGTTTCATGTTCACGGGCTGATCAGCGCCACGCTGGCCGCGCTCCTGTCCGGAGGAGCAGTATTTTGTGCGGACGGACTTGACGTCGCGCGCACAGTTCAAGCCCTCAACCAATGGCTGCCCACTTGGTGGACAGGCGTGCCGGCTTTATACGAAGCGCTGCTGGCGGCGGACGAGGCGGGGTCCCCGATTGAACAAGCGGCAGTGTCGAACGCTCGATTTCTACGTGTTTCATCCGCCCCATTCACAGACGCATTGCGACAGAGACTGCGTGCCCGAGGCTTCGAATGCCCGTTAGTTCACTCGTACGGTCTCACGGAGACCTCGTCGCTCATTTGTTCGTTGCCGCTACAGTGCGGCGATGACAAATGCGAGTCAGTTGGTTTGCCGGTGGGTGCGTCTATACGAATTGTCTCTGGAATTGGCCTCGTACTGGCCAAAGAGCAACGTGGCGAAATTCAAATCCGTGGGCCTAGCGTCATGTCCGGCTACATAAACGGAGGCGATTCTGAAAGTCCCTTTGCCGATCCAGGCAAATGGCTGAAGACGGGAGACGAGGGCTTCTTTGATGCAGATGGCTATCTGCATATAACCGCCCGATACAAACTTTTAATTCGCAGGGGTGGTCACAGTATTTCGCCGCTTGAGGTGGAGCGTGTCGTCTGTGGCTTGGACGACGTTTCCGATTGCGTCGTGGTCCCCGTGCCGCATTCAACACTCGGCGAAGATTTGGTCTGTCTCGTGACACTCCGTCACAATGCGGTTGATGTCGACGTGGCCAGAATGAGGCTTGAACTTTTTAATAGATTGGATGGGTACAAAATTCCAGCAGCGCTAGTAGCTGTACCTGCGATTCCAAAGAATGTCGTTGGGAAGACAGATCGCAACGCAGCACTTCAGGAATTAATGTGCTCGAAAATCTATGATTCCCTTCTTTCTGACAACACTCCACTCGAAGGGCAGATCGAACGAACGTTGAACGAACTGTGGCGCAATCATCTCGGCAAAGGCACCCCCGTACTTATCGGCGCAAATACCAACCTCCTTTTGGTAGGAGCTGATCCGCTCAGAGTTCGTGCCGTTAGTTTCGAGCTTGCGTCGCGCATGAATCAGTCGCTGAGCAGTAAGCAGCTTTTCATGTTTCCGACCATCCGGGGGCAACGGATGCAGATTGAAGCCCAGACAAAGGGAGATATCGCAGATGCACGCGTCCTTGACTATCGCGACTAATGAGCATCAACCGCTAATAGATGCATTTTTGAAGTCCATGCCGACAGACGAGCGAGCCAATTTCGTCGGCGACCTCGCGCAGTATTGCGCTCAAAGCGCGAAGGCCGGATCCCTATTCATTGTGATCACGGGTGAAGTTATCGTCGCGATGAGTTCTCTGTCGCCCCTTACTTCGAATCTGGTGGAGACGAGAACATGCTTTGTTGCGCCCGAGTATCGTGGGTTTGGTTTGCAACGCCTTATGCACGAGGCAAGAGCGGTCGCGATTCAGCAGCGATGGGGACTGGGGTGCGCGGCTGTGTCGGCCGTAAAACGGACGACAATGGCCACTGTAGAAAATCTCCTCGCGCTAGGCTTTAAACCATGGGAACAACCACACCCTTCCGTTTTCGATCCCTGTCACGCTTGTGACCAGGCGCACTCGGACGCGGCATGCTGTTGCAACTTCTTTCTTTGCGAGAGCCAAGGCCTATCTGCGCTTTCAGGGTCACTGAGACGGTCACCGATCAGAAAATTGACTGGTAGCAGAGGGCGCGTCTTGGTCGTAGATTGTTCATCGATCACACTGCGGACGTCAGCTTCTCCGTTTGCAGCTGCCGGATCTAGCGCTGCAAGTGGTGGGCCCCCACCGGCGGTGTTCTGGCTTACCGGCATATCCGGCGCGGGAAAATCAACCATAGCACGCTCAATGGAACGATTGTTTGGCCGCTTCGGCTGGCAACTTTGCGTTCTCGATGGCGATGATCTCCGAGCTAAACTTAACGCGGACCTTGGGTTTTCCGACGAGGATCGCGCTGAAAATGTGCGTCGGATCGCTGAAGTCGCGGCACTGATGGCAGATGCGGGTTTGCTTGTTGCCGTCTCGTGCATTTCACCTAAGGCTTCCTTCCGTAAAGCGGCCCGGCGAGTGATCGGTGATGCACGGTTTATCGAGGTATATGTCGATACTCCGCTCGCTGTCGCGGAGGCTCGCGATCCCAAAGGCCTTTACGGTTTAGCTAGGTCCGGTAAGATTATGGGATTCACTGGTGTGCACGCTTCGTATGAAGAGCCTTCCTTGCCAGAAGTCCGAATCGACACAATGCAGTTCAGCAGTGACGAAGCCGCCGCCATTACCCACGAATACTACGTAACGACCCGCATCGCTGGCGGCAGCCTTGCCCCCAGACGCCAAGCCGAGAGTCAACAGGTGCCAAGTCGCTCAGTAGACCAAGCCATTTCAGGAGATAAGTTGTGAGTGAGTCAATGAGCGTTGCAGCCGCGCCGAAGCAGTCCGTGGGCGTCGCGTTCTACGTTTTTGCGATCTTCCTGCTGGCAGCGATGGATGCCAGCGCCAAATGGCTTACCAAAGGATATCCGATCGGGGAGATTGCGTTCTTCAGGGCCGTCTTTGCGTTTGCCCCTCTCATCGTCGCGCAAGCCCGCGAGCGGAAGTCGCTCGAATTGCGCTCGAAGGTCTGGCCGCTCCATCTTCTCCGCGGGGCGCTCGTTATGGGTACTGTCGTTACCTTTTTTTTCAGCGTCAAAGAACTGCCTCTCGCCACAGTCACTGCAATTTCCTTGGCGAACCCGTTTTTTATGGTGCTGTGTAGTGCCCTCCTCTTGAAGGAAGCAGTGTCAACTTTGCGATGGGTCTTGATTTTGCTGGGGTTCGTCGGCGTTTTGGTTGCAATCGGTGGTGTATCGTTGACAGCATCGTTATTTACGGCGGTGGCGGTACTTTCCGCTCTGCTATACGCACTCGCGGCCGTGCTGACGAAACATCTCGCGCGAACGGAATCGGCGGTACTGATTGCTGCTTATACGAATGTGTCGATGTTGGTTCTTTCGCTTTTTAGCTTGTCACCAAGTTGGACTCTCCCAGGATGGCATGACTTCCTCCTTTTTGCGCTGATGGGCTTGGCAGGAGGACTGAGCAACTATGTGTTTACGCTGGCATTTAGGTTCGCCGAGGTCTCAACCGTTGCTCCGATCGAATATACGATCCTTGTATGGGCCGCCCTTTTTGGTTTCTTTCTGTTCAGTGAGATTCCGACCACGCTAACGATAGTCGGCGCGCTGATAATTGTTGTCAGTGGCATTGCGAACGCGCGACTGAGACGGTGATGCAGCCGACTTCCTAAAGGTCTGAACGTCGCGAGACAGCCTCCGCGGCAAAGCGCAGTTCGCAGAATCACTCGGTCGCTGGCTGCATGGCTTTTGCGAGGAGGGCGACCGTCCGCAGCAAACTCCTTCGTCGCGGTCCGTTCCAACCGGTATCGATAGGCATCAGCGCTAACCGCCTCGGGAATTGAGTTCGGCGCATCTTTCGTGTCAGTATTTCGGTAGCTGAACGTGAGCGCAAGGCCGACATCCCATAAGATCAAGGACTTCATAGTCCTTTACGTACACCCGCATGACGGCACGTCCTCGGCTTTGCCATTCCCAATGTGCAGGAACAGTACGCTCTGTCCCATTGGCCTCACCAACTCGGGACTCGATGCCTACGCAGTTGATAATCTCGTAGCCAGCGTACAGATTATGAAAACTACGACGACGTAGTAAAACGAAACGACGACGCCGGCGGTGATACCCCCATTCTCAAATGCGCGAAATGGGAGCAAGAGAAGACTTGCGAAATGCATATCTAATTCATGCCCGAGCATCAAGTGACTACACCGTCTCTACGGCAACTGAGCGTGATCCTTGATAGGCCGACTAGGGGACCGCTTTCGGAGATGCAGCAGCCGCTTGAATGGCCGGCCGATGCTTCCTGTGACCGTCGCTTCATGGCCGCACAGAGCCCCATGCCAACGGCGGACGATCGCCTCAGGTACGGGCCTTCATGCGAGAGGCATGCATCGACCCACTCCGGCCGTTGAAGGCAAAGTTGGTTGAACGGCAGGTATTCGAGTGAAGCGGCCAGCCATTGTGACTGCTCGGGGGCAAGGTCGGCTAAAGCCGACCTTTGGATTGACTTGCAGAACCACAACAACGGCGTAACGTAATTCACTGCACTATGCCGCCCCTCGTCTCCGCGAATACTCTCGGATCCGTAGGTAGCGGACATCTTGCGCAAGCTGTGGCGAAACTTGCACGATCACGTCCAAACATTGCCCTAAGTCCTGAGGGGCCCATTGTTGGTCGGCAATCACGGTGTCGAGCAGTTGCAGAGCATCCGCTGGGAATCGGGAGCATAACCCCGATTCGTTCAGCAGATGCACGACGTAGTGCGAGTGTTCGATTGGTTGCAGCCAGTCTTGCATCGCCGCCAAAGCAGCAGAAAATTCAGATCGGGCAGCAATGATCAGCCGGGTCAATGATTCGGCGATCCGCGGCGTGGCCAAGTCACGGGACTTCGGCCAAACGAACTGCCAGAACGTCTGGACACGGTTCCTCCAATAGTCCTCGCGCTGATCGGCGGCCCCTTCAAGAGCCTGAGAGAGCGCCTGTGCGGATTCCTCGAGCCCTTCTTGAGGCATGGCTCCAATGGCAGATCGGAAGTCATCGACGGTGTAGCCATCGGTCGGCCCCAACGCTGCGTAAGTCAGGAGTGCTGCGAACTGCTGGCGGTGCTCACCTAAGTCGGTGTAGCGGTTCGCGGTCTCCAGGAAGTGCAGTTTGAACGCAATCAACAGGGGCTGGTACAAGCGTGGCGACCACAGAAAGCCTTCCCACACGGCTTTCGCTTCAGCCGTATTGTTCCAACTGAACAGCGGCAGTAGGTTTTGCTCGGACCAACTTGGATCAACGCGGAAAAGGGCGATCAGTTGCGAGCCCAACAGAACCCGTCCGTGACGGAATCGATCTGCCAGCACGTCACAGAGCCCCGTGAAAAAGGGCTTAATATCTGCTGGAAGCTGATCGTTGTCGTTAGGCTGGCGAAGAAGTTTGGCGTGACGCACTTCATCAACCCGAACGAAGTCGAGAACGTGGTCGATCACATCGTGCAACTCACCGATGGCGGCGCGGACTATTCGTTCGAATGTATCGGCAACACAAAGGTGATGCGTCAGGCGCTCGAATGCACGCACAAGGGCTGGGGCCAGTCGTTCATCATCGGCGTGGCGGCGGCGGGCGAAGAGATCAGCACGCGTCCGTTCCAGCTGGTGACGGGCCGCGAGTGGAAAGGCTCGGCATTCGGCGGCGCGCGCGGCCGCACCGATGTGCCGAAGATCGTCGACTGGTACATGGAAGGCAAGATCAATATCGACGATCTGATTACGCACCGTCTGCCGCTCGAACGCATCAACGAGGGTTTCGATCTGATGAAGAAGGGCGAGTCGATCCGCTCGGTGGTGTTGTACCAGGCGACGCGCTGACCGTCTCGCTTTGCTTGAACAGCCAGGTATCAGTTCGCTGGTGGCTCCACCTGCTAGCGATTTATCCCATGAAGTGTTGAGTGGGCGATATGAGCCCAGTGCTCATATCGTTTTTCTTCGCGTAGTACCGCGACTGGCCCAAATACAACCGGTTTCAGCCCATTGATCACAGCTTTTGAGGGGCTGAAATGGGTCGATAGCACGCGTTCGTTGGCTCGGCAACGGTCCTTCGCCGCAGCACTTCGGCGAAGGACCGCTGACGCGTCGCAGGCTTGAGCCGTTGCTTCTCGGTTCTACATATCCAGCGGTCCGTCCTTTCCACTACACCGTGGCGTCTGGCAGGTCGGGACGCAGCTCCGCTTCAATCTGGTCAATACTTGGCAGTTCCGCTTCCAGCGGAGCCGGGACATCCCGTATAAGCTGATATTCGGCAACGCCCATGGGTTTCGCCACACCACGCAGCGCGTATTCGGCCACGAGCCGGTTTTTCTCCTTGCACAACAGTAAGCCAATTGTTGGCTCGTCATCGGGGGCTTTGACCTGTGCGTCGACAGCGGAGAGATAGAAATTGAGCTGGCCCGCGTATTCCGGCTTGAAAGGCGAGGTTTTCAGTTCGACGACGACGTAACAGCGAAGCTTCAGGTGGTAGAACAGTAGATCGATAAAAAATTCGTCGCCTCCAACCTCCAATCGGTACTGGCGTCCGACAAACGCAAAACCGGCACCGAGCTCAAGCAGAAAACGCGTAATGTGTTGCGTGAGTGCGCGCTCGATGTCGCGCTCCTGCGCGTTCTCCTTGAGACCAAGAAAATCAAAAACGTAAGGGTCTTTCAGGGCATCGCGAGCGAGATCTGATTGTGGTGGTGGGAGCCGCTCGGCGAAATTCGTCACAGCGTTGCCGGCCCGTGCATGGGCGGCCGTCTCGATCTGCATGGTCAGGACATTGCGCGACCAGCCGTGCTCGAGCGCTTTGGCGGCGTACCAGTCGCGATGCCCGATATCCTTGACCTTGTCGAGCAGCGTGCAAAGGTGAAACCACGGCAATTGTGCAGCAGGCTGCTGCACAAATTGTGGCTCCGGCCAGGCTTGGGCGAGGGCGCGCATGTATTTCAGGTTACGAGGCGAGAAACCCCGCATATCCGGAAATGCGGATTTGAGATCACGCGCCAGCTGGTCCACGACGGCCGCTCCCCATCCCTGTTGCTGCTGCCGCTGAAGGATATCGTTCCCAATCTGCCAGTACAGCCCGATCAGTTCCCGGTTCGCACTGGCGGCCGCGCGCTGTCGAGCGCGCTCGACGCGCTGCTTCAGGTCGGACAGCCAGCGGCGGTAGTCTTCGCTTGTGGAGAGATTTGTCAAGTCATTTGTCATGCATCGCGGGTGCTACGCACCGGTTATCAGCGCCATCAGCGCTCGATTATCGTTGGCGACAGTGGTCGACACAATCTGTGTTCGGCGCGTCGACTATAGCATCACACGACATCCATTCCGTTGATAATTTATGTTATGTCAAATGTCCAAGCGATTAACAGAAACTGAAAGTCGTGTCGGCTTTGGCAACCAGACATAGAGAATATAAGAAGGCGCTGCACTGGGCAGTGCGAGTGGCCAGTGCAAACTAAACTAGAAGCCACGTCCCATTATCTCCGCTGAGGAGCAAAGCGTCGAGGCGAAGCTAGCCGACCACCATCGTAATCTAGGAGTGTCCGACCGTCGGCATCACAAAGAGGCGTTCGTCCCACACCACGGGTTGTGGCTCGGTCACGACAATTCGCGTCGCGTCGGGGTGTGCGGGATTGACGAGCACGTTGAACTCTGCCCGGACGACGACGGAAGGTACGATCAGGATCACAGTACGCGACTCTGTCAGCCAAGCGTCGCCGAACTCCTTTGCCGCCTGATGTGCTGGCGCATCCCATCCTCCTGGCAATGATTCGGCCGAATGGAGTTCGACGCGAATATCGTCGGGAACCGTTGCTTCAACCCATCCGTGTGTGTTCGGTACCTTGCCGATGCGCGCATGAACAAGAACCTCGAGCATCGCACCGGCGAAGGTCGACGCGGCGTAGATGACCGGTCGCCCCGGGCTATTGAAGCGGCCGCCCACCAGCATCGCGCCGGTGCCGCTCCAGACCGTATGTCGAGTGTCGGCGATTCGAAACAACTTCACGCCGGCAATCCATAAAACAGTTTCCAGAGCAGCTCTTCGACCCGGCGCGCGCCGAGTTCGGTCAGCGCAACATCGAGTGGCGCCCGCCCCTCGAGCTCCGGGTGCGGCGTCGACAGGAATTCCCGCGCGTCCTCTTCGTCGTTCCAGACGTAGGCCGCCGTCGCTACGATCCTGGCCAGCCGCTCAGTCTTTTCCGATTCGTCGGGCGTCAGCCGGTCGCGACGCCGCTTATAGGTCGCTTCGGGGATGATGCGGGCAAGTAGTGAACGCCGGGCGTCAGCACCCTGCGTCGCATGTTCGACGCCCGCGCGCAGCGCAGACTTGGGCAGGCCGTCGCGGACAAGTGCCTCGAGTTCCGCGAGCGTGTGCGGGACCTGCCGCAGTTCCATAACCGCGGCCACTGCCTCAGGCGTAATCAGTGACATGCGACTCCCGGCTTAAGTATCAGTTGATACCAAATTATATCGCAATTGATACTCTCCGCAAACCCATTTTCAACCAGCAGGCTCCAGCGGGGAGACTGCCGAGGCGGCCTCCTCGACATCGTCCGTGCCTGCGAGAATCGCCCACATAGCGTGACGGCACGTCACGTGCCTACAGAAGTCTTTCATACACGAATGCTTGAGCAATTAAGCATCCACTCGCGACGGGATGTCACACCGGGCATACGAATAAACGTTTATAGTGCACTGCACAAGCACGGGGCATCTGTAGATGCGAGCAGACGGTTGTGTTATATTGCACTGCAACACATTCGTCCGATCGGCAAGCGCAATCGGACGACCGCGTCCGGCGTTGCCGGGTTGCGTACCGAGATGCCGCTGAAGTTAAGTCGACACGCCCGCCAGCTGCGTCCAGTTTCTCTCTAAATCAACAAAACGAGGTCCCTGTGAAATACCTTACCCGCATCGCCGCGTCTGGAGCACTCCTGGTCGTCGCTCTCGGTATCGTCACCTTCGCCCAGATCAAGTTCGCGCCGCAATCGGCAGACAGCAACCCGGTCGCACGGATCGTCCTGAACGTCGAATCGCAACTGAACGGTTGAGCGGCTCCGCCGCCGTATGTAGCTCGCGCCCGACAGGCAAAGAAAAACCGCCAGGCTCCGAAGAGAACTGGCGGGTTGAGCTACTGATTTCAGATTCACATACCAGACGATGGTAACGGAGTTGACGCCTGCTGAGGCTCCTCCAGCGACCAGTCAGCCTCCACGGCATCCAACACCTTGGCAGGTCACCAACTGTCAATTCGAGACGCTTCATCGTGGCCTCGTGAGACAGGCAATCTTTCCCCTTCGACGTTCCGATTATCAGAAACTTGAAGAGCGTGTCGCCACACTGATCCAGCGCAAGCCCAGCCCTCCCCGCCCTGCGCAAATTGTCACCGCGCAACCTGAACGCATGGGCGAATCCAGAATGTGTGAAGCAGCCTCCTGCACAAATTGAAGCCTTTTCGACTTGGTAAATATAGGAATGCGAAGTAACTTTCGATCATTATATTTATGTAAAGTACATTGTTTTGCCGATTATCCGCCGTAAGCCAGCCCGCGACGAAGGCGTCTATTGGCGTCTGATGACGATGACCGTTGGTTGCGCGCATTCGAAGGCGCGAAACGGTCCGAAGCCAAACACTGCATTAGGATACGCCGCGGGAAGATACAGATATCCTCACTAATTAAACCAATCCACTGCGCCCAGACGACCTTCTCCAAACCGGTCAGTCAGCTAAGTTCAGTCCTTGCCAACCGGAGTGGCTATAAGCGGCCGCCGGCGTGATCGCTGGCAGATTAAAAGGCGGGGGTCCGAGATTCGTCGCGATATTGGATGGACCGCATCCTAAAGTTATCGGCAAACCTGTCGTAATTCTGAGGAGAATAATACGAATACGCATAGGCCAGATCGAATGAAAAATCCCGCCGAGCTCCAAATTGGACAGGTACTACGGAACCTTACGCTTCCTCAAATATTTGGTATCGCTGCAACGGCGGTAACCATAGTTGCAGGGAGCCTGACTATTGGTTGGCGCCTCGGTCAATTACAAGCGCAGGCTGCAGACGCCAAGTCCCTCACCGATATGTCAAATCAACTAGCTAGCGCCACCGAAAGCGCCAAAGCAAACTCAGCTGCATCGCAGGCTTGCACCGTCAACTTGCGCGATACGCAAGCGTCCTTGGCAAAGCTTCAGATGACGGCAAGCGCGGCAAGTGACAACGCCTTCATCCATAAACAAATAACAGACACCGAGAGTCAGATTGAATCGACTAAGTCAGCCGACCTCCTTTATGGCTTCGCCGCGTCCGTTGATAGTGACGTTGCCCCGCTTCAAGAACGACTGAAAATACTTCTGTCGTCGCTGAATGGATGCAGCAGGTGACGGACCGCGGTACATTTCATTCTTCGACAAGCCTCTTCTTCCACAGGCATCGGCGTACCAACGAACGAGTTGACAGATGCGTGCGATCTGCCTTCCGGCTTCTCGGTGTTCGCCGCATATGGTGACTTCGCAACGGGCGTGCTGGCGCTACTGGCACTGTTCGCAGCACGCAGCGCCCACCCTCCTGATTGTTCTTGTAGCCTCCAATCTTGTGGGTGCGATCAACCTCATCCTCGACTACTACCGCGCTACCCCAGCCGATCTTAACGCGCGTGCTGGAGAGTTGGGCGACATGTGAGCGATTCCGATCATCTGCGTACCTGTGCTGGCGATTACGCATGCTGCCGCCTTATATCTCCTGCTGCCACCGGTTCCGGCCATAATTGCAACTGAGACGATTTCGCGGATACCCGACATCTGAACTTGGAGTGATCAATTCGGGTGATAACTTATGTCCACAGCATGCGCGGCCCGCTCAGTGGCACTCGGTAAGGGTTTTCAGTTTTCGCCAGCAGATGATGCAGCAGGCGCTTTTTCATGAAGGCTTCATGGATGAATGCAAGACGTTCGAAGCGGATGCGCAGTCGCCGAAAGTTATGGAGCAGTGAAATGGTGCGCTCGACAACCCAGCGTGTTTTGTCCAATCCGCTGCCGTGTGGGTCGCCGCGTCGGGCGATCTCAGTCACGATGCCGGCTGCGTGTAGCGGACGGCGGTATTTGTCGTGATCGTAACCCTGTCCTACTACAGGTGGCCCAAGCCCGGCCAGACTGTCCCGGTGCGAAAAATGACCGTTTCGAACGTGCTTCCCGGCTGGGATTGGCACGTTTATACCGGAGCGTACCTGGACGATATCGACGACGCCTTTCGCGCAACGCTCATCCGTTCGCTAAGCGCGGTGGCTATTATCGGCGCGCTTCTGACCACGTTCATGGCGTTCATCATCCGTCAGGTTCTCCGCAACCTTGGCGGCGATCCCGATTATGCGAAGGATGTATGCAGCCGCATTGCGACGGGAGATCTGCTCACTCCGGTGCAAACGAAGAGCGCCGACAGATCCAGCTTGCTCTTTTCACTGAGCTCCATGCGGGGCGATCTTGCACAAACTGTCAACGAGATCGTTCTGTCGGCTGAATCGATAAAGAGGGCCACTAGCGAAATCGCCGCGGGACATATCGACCTGTCGGCCCGCACCGAAGAGCAGGCAGCGTCGCTTGAAGAGACCGCATCCAGCATGACGGAGCTGACTCACACGGTTCGCCATAACGCCGACAGTGCGCGTCACGCCAATGAGCTCGCAGAACATGCCAGCCAGGTCGTCGGCAAGGGCCACGATGCCGTTCAGGGGATGGTTGCCGCGATCGGCGACATCAGCGACGGCTCTGCGAAGATCTCGGAAATAACGACCCTCATCGAAGGCATCGCATTTCAGACCAACATCCTGGCGCTGAACGCGGCGGTAGAAGCTGCGCGCGCGGGCGATCAGGGGCGGGGATTCGCGGTAGTTGCCGGCGAAGTTCGCACTCTGGCGCAGCGCTCGTCTTCCGCCGCGAAGGAAATCAAGGAGTTGATCGAAGAGTCTGTGAATAAGGTTGCCGATGGCGCAAGACGTGCTAATGACGTCGACGCAACCATGGGCGAAGTAAAGCAGTCGATCAGGGAGGTCTCGACCATCGTCAACCAGATTGCCGCGGCGTCCGAGGAACAAAGCACAGGTATCGAACAGGTGAATCGCGCGATCGTCCAGATGGACGAAGTCACGCAGCAAAACGCCGCCTTGGTCGAGGAAGCCGCCGCTGCAGCTCAGTCTCTTGAGGAGCAGGCCAGTAACCTGAAAGCGGCCGTTTCGATGTTCTCAGTGGCAGAGACAGCGCCCGTTATTCAGGCCCAAAGACCGACAACAGCGGGGAGCGCGCGCGACGCCGGTTCTAGCAAAAATGGCAGCGCCGGCCACCGGAACTCCATCTCGCGCAGAGCCGGAATCGCAACCGTCCGTTAAGCCGGTGATGTCGACAGCACGCCAACAGCCAACCGTTGACGTGCCGGCTACCGCAGTCGAGTGGCAAACATTCTGGGCGACTATCAAGGTGGGCGTTTCGGAGGCGCCAGGCGCATGCGGCAATGACTGCGGAAAGCGATCAATGACGAATACATCGTTGGCCGACTAGGACAAACTCGACAAGTCGAATCGACGACGCCCAATGCATCAGAGCGTATGCACGATAGCGACCGCCGCCGCGAGTTGGTTGGCCCCGGTCCGATCGGCATGGTCGACCCTTTAAGAAATCGCACTTTCCGTGCGAAATCTGGCGGCATGACCACGAAAATCCATCTTTATCAACGAGGCCCTTCATTTTCTAATAATTTCGCGCCGTGGCTTCTTTGGGGAAATTTAGAATGACGATCGTCGACCACCGCGATCGGCAGAGCAACGGCCAGCCTCTAGGACCCGCACCGGTCCTGCGCGCCTTCGGCTTCGGTTCCTGCCGCTGATTGGTTCGTGACGGTGAACCTGACGCGCGCCGGTTAGCGCGATTGGCGTGGACAGGTTCCGCGGTCTGCGGCAGCTGCCCCAGACCGCTTGTGATCGACAACCGTGCCCCGGTCAATCGCGAGAGCCGGTCGTAAGGCGTGCACGAAGGGCGACGCCACCCGCGCGGACCTCGTTACGCCCGTCCGCATACTCATACACATCGATGTAGCGGCCCACCAGCCTCCGGTTCGTGTCGGTGCCTTCAAGCAGGTAAATCAACCGTACCGCAGCGGCAGCGCGCGCGTGACGCGCCGCGGCCCGCGTCACGTCAGGATGGTGTCGAGGTTCTCATCGGTACGCAGCGGCCGCTGAGCGTCGAACGCGCTGCGTGGCACCTTGCTAAAGCGCGTGTTGTAGCCGGCGATGAAGTGGGGCGCGTAAGCGTTGGCCGCTTCCCGTGCGTCAATCTGGCGTAACCGTCGTTCCCTGATCAGACCGTCCTGCAATGTCAGGTTCGCGCGCTCGACACGCCCCTTGGCCTTCTGCATCTCGTGGTTCGTGGGCCCTAGTTTCGCCTCAACGCGCGTCCTAATTGCCATGACAGCAAGCCCGGTGACACACTTCATGTATCCGGTCGCATGTCGGCACCGTCAAAAACGATGCGGCGAATTGCGAGTGCAAAGGAGGATGACATGAATGACGAAACATTGAACATGAGTATCCGCAAGTTCCTTAAAACCGTCGGTATTGCTTCCCAACGAGAGATCGAACACGCGGTATCGCTAGCTACTGCCAGCGGTCTTGTCAACGACACCGAAAGCTTTCCAGCAAAGATGACTCTCGATATTCCCGGCTTGCAGTTGAATGTCGTTTTCGACGGCGAGATCAGGTTTGAATAGCGCTGCCCGATGCGCGAATGGTGATGTCCCGATGGGGTGCGCGAAGGTCGGGAACTACAGTTGCTGAGATGCGGCTCCCGCGTCGTCCAGAGCACTTCCAACGCAATTGGTGACTGCGCCGCAGTCGAAGTGCACCCTCTCCAGTATTTCGCAAGTGCACTTACGCAGCATTGCCGCAATTGCCCGTACCCGTGGCGGCAGCGGACGCTGCGCCTGAATCAGAACATTGAGTTCGAAGGGTGACACTTCGAATTGCGGCAGTATGCGGAGCAAACGGCCGTCCGACAGCGCGTCGATGCAGGCCGGTTCTTCCAGCACTCCAATGCCGACACCTGCGAGAATCATTTCATACATAGGCCGCCAGTGACTGGTTTTGATCGCAGTACGGATCGGCGCATTTTCAACTATGGTCTTGGCATGTTTGAGCGGCAACTGGTCTGTACCGAACATGCTGTGGAGCCGCATGAACGGGTGTTTTACCAGGTCGGACGGTTCGTTGATCGGACCTTGATGGCTCAGATAGCCGGGCGCTGCAACAAGAACGCGCCCTACTCGCCCCGACTGTTGGGCAATGAACGCGCCCTCTCCAAGTTGTCCAAGACGAAACGAGATGTCGACGCCCTCGGTGACAAGGTCGACAATCCTGTCGTTCAACACAAGCTCCAAATCCAGTTGTGGATACGTTTCGCGCACAAACGTCAACGCCTGCGGCACGATAGTCTCGCCGAAGCAGTGCGGTGCAGCAATACGAATCGTTCCCTTCAGTTCCTGCCCGTCGCTGGACACTTCGGCGATCGCCTGCTCGACGGCGTGCAGAATGCGCTTGCTACGGTCGTAGAAAGTCGCGCCTTCTGGCGTGCAGTTAAAGGCGCGTGCACTGCGCAGCAGAAGCCGGCAGCCGAGATATTTCTCAAGCCGTTCAATACGTTCGCTCGCGGCCGGCTGGCCTAAGTTGAGATCCCTCGCTGCGCCGGAGATACTCTCTCGCTCAACCACCCTGACGTAAATTCGCATGGCCTCCAGCAGATTCATGGTACCCATCCTCCATATCGCCGTTTCGCCCGAATCAAACCAATCCCAAGTAGGGAACGGCTCCGATTTGGCGGTCGGGCAGTGTTTAGCTGATGGAGTACAGATTAAGGTGGCGTTGGCTATCGCAGCGTGTACAGATCCGGCCGAGTGGAGTCAGTACAGTTCTGCAACGACTTCGCCCAAGTCGGCGAGCGCCGATTCGACTAGGCGCATCGGTCTAGCAGGCGCTTACTTGCCCACTTCGCGGCGGCCCCGCTCTTCGACCGTATAAATGGCCTCCGGCACGACCTCGAGCCGGGCCCTGGGTATGGGGTCGCCCCTTCCGTCGGGAAGCCCATACGTCCCTTCGTCGGCGTTCTGGAGCGCTAGCTCGATATCGGCCAATGCGCTGGTCGCTTACGTTTCGCAGGGACTGATTGACATCGTCCTGCGCCGACCCTTGAGCGTCGTCCTCGCGCTTCTTTGGCCTCGTCGCCGGGTTCTTCGTGAGATGCCCGTCGTCCGCGATGGTGTTGTCCCGGCCGCCGCGTAGCTCGCGCAGCACTGCGTCGAGACGCGTACGCTGCTGCACAATGAACTCGTCACTCAATTGAGTCCGTGCGGCAGGCATAAGTTTCTCCCATTCCTTCGAAACGCTTTATTCGCTTCCCATTTCGCTCTTCCATTCATTCACGCAATCAAATTCTCAATGACTAGAATGACGAACGGATTCCAAACGGACTTCATCCAATGAGCTTCTATCCCCAGGCGCTTCGCAATCGGCCCCATATGATGATCAGCTTTTCTCGTTGGACTTTGCGTCGCACTGTCCGCCCCCGGGTACACCGTCGCGGGCCGCGCATACTACTCGGTTGGGACGCCGCAGTCTGGACGTATCTTTTCATCATCTGGTTTCCTATGGCATTGGCTAGCGAGGAAGACGTACGAACCAATGCCCGGCGCGAGGACCAAAATGCGGTGACCGTGCCGACAGTGATCTGCACGGCGACCATTGCCAGCATTCTCGCGATCGTCGCTGAGTTGTTCGAAGATCTACCGGCGAGTGCGTTCGCTCAGATCCACGTGCACCATTCCCAGACGCTCTCGATAGGGAGCCTGAGTCGATTGAGGCGCAGCTAAAGCCGCCCCTGTTCGATGTATTCGCCAACTCCGCTTGGCAAACTTCTCGCGATCCTTGTCAGCATCGCCCCGGTGAATTCACCATTGACGAGTTCCTTCCAGGCATCTTTAAGACACGCGTGCGGCCACCGTCGGCCACTAGAAGCGAGGTAACATCGACCATCTTTCATCTCCAACTATGGTCTTAGCGGCACATTGGCCGTCACGATTTCTCCTGTTGCCGCAGTGTGAATGAATGGCGGTGCTTACAAGCTCCGAGTCTTCCCGAAGCCTCATCTCCCGTTCGTCTTTTTCGACTCATGGATCCACGTTGCGGTCCGCTTTAACGAATTCTTACTGGATAAGTTCGCGCATCGCATCGTCGACAGTCTCCAGCAACACGAATCGCATCTGGTTGCGTGCGTCCACAGGAACATCCTCCACGTCGGCCGCATTGCGCGCGGGCAGCAAGACTGTGCTGATACCGCCCCGCAATGCGGCAAGCAATTTCTCCTTGATTCCGCCTACCGGCAGGACAATGCCGCGCAGGCTGATTTCGCCGGTCACGGCACAGTCGCTGCGTACCGCTCGTCCCATGAAAAGCGAAGCAATCGCGACGAACATGGCGACGCCGGCGCTGGGTCCATCCTTAGCAACCGCGCCTGCAGGCACATGAACGTGAATGTCGCGTTTGTCGAAGCTCGAACAGTCGATATGCAATGACTCGCAGCGCGACTTCACGAGCGTCAACGCGGCTTGGACACTCTCCTTCATCACGTCGCCCAATTGGCCCGTCAGCACGAGCCTGCCGCTGCCCGGCGTGCTGCTTGCCTCGATGAAAAGCAGATCTCCGCCGACCGGCGTCCACGCAAGGCCGGTCACCACGCCTGGCAAGCTCGTACGCATGGCCACCTCGCTTTCAAAGCGACGTTGCCCCAGTATCGACGGCAATCGATCGGGCTCGACCCGTTCAGATATAGAAGGGTCTTCCGCCACGCGCAACGCGACGTACCGGAAGATTGCACCGATCTGCCGCTCCAGGGCTCGCACGCCGGCTTCACGCGTGTAGTCGCGGATGATGGCTCTCAGCGTTTCATCGGGTAGTTCGCATTGCGCGGCCGTCAAGCCACATGCCTCCAGTTGACGCGGAACCAGAAACCGCCGCGCGATCTGGAATTTCTCGGCCTCGGTATAGCCGGGCAGATCCAGTATCTCCATGCGATCCCTGAGGGGACCGGGGATGCCCTCGGCCTGATTGGCCGTGGCCACAAACACGACTGCCGACAGATCGAACGGCACAGCCAGGTAATTGTCCCGAAAAGACGCGTTCTGCTCCGGATCCAGTACCTCGAGCATCGCCGCTGCGGGATCACCGTGTATGCCCTGCCCGAGCTTGTCGAGTTCGTCGAGCATCATGACGCAGTTGCGCGCGCCCGCTTTGCGGATAGCTTGAATGATATTGCCCGGCATCGCACCGATATAGGTGCGCCGATGGCCGCGTATTTCTGCTTCGTCATGCACGCCGCCCAAGCCGACCCTTACAAACGGCCGCTCCAGTGCACGCGCGATGCTCTGGCCCAGCGATGTTTTGCCGACTCCAGGCGGTCCGAGAAAGCAAAGAATGGGCGCCTTGCCACCTGGATTGAGTTTTCTGACGCCGAGGTATTCGAGGATGCGGCGCTTCACCTTGTCCAGGCCGAAGTGCGCTTCATCGAGTGTCTGACGCGCACGAGCGATGTCAATAGGCGTTTGCGGGGGAAGCTGCCACGGAAGTTCGGTCACCCACTCGAGGTAGCTCACACTGATCGAATACTCCGACGAAGCCTCCGGCATTCGCTCCAGTCTGTCGAGTTCTTTGCGCGCATGAGACTCGACATCCGGCGGCATCTGTGCCGCTTGGATTGCGTCGTTCAGCTTGCGGACTTCCTCGCGGCTTTCGACAGTCTCGCCAAGTTCGTTCTGAATGGTCCTGAGTTGCTCGCGCAACATCATTTCGCGTTGGCGCTGGTCCAGCCGGCCACGCGTTTGCTCGCCAATTTCCTGCGACAGGCGAAGCACGTCGATGCGTGCCGCAACGGCGTCCAGCACTTTATCGAGCCGCTTGCAAACGTCGAGTGTTTCCAGAATCTCCTGTTTGCGCTCCGGTGGAATGTCGAGCAAGCCGGCAATGGTGTCGGCGAGCAGGCCCGGCGCCTCGATTGCATCCAGTGCCCTCACGAGATCGACACCCGCGTTCGGCAGCAGTCCGATCATTTCCCCCGCACGTTGCCTTAGAACAAGGGCCCGTGCATCGATGGCGGAGTTGCTAGGCGCGGTATCGGGCAACAAGTCGACCCGCGCGGCCCGGAATCCAAGGCCCTCTACTGGGGCAAGCAAGCGAAAGCGCTCGACGCCCTGACAGATCAGGTGATGGGCACCATCGTCTGGACTCGTGACGTAGCGCACCACGTTCGCCACCGTACCGATCGTGTTGAGACCATCGAAGCCCGGATCCCGTGCTTGAGGATCGAGTTGTAATACGATGCCCAACGGCTTCTGGCGTCTGACGGCGGCCTGCACGTCCTCCTTAGACTGTTGTCGCCCAGCGGTAAACGGCAACACCATGCCAGGAAACAGCACGGCGTTGCGCACCGGAAGCAGGATCAAGGTCTCTTCGGGCATCGCAGATGCCGCACTTATGGCCTGGCTCGCCGGGCCGGACTCGGAGGTGTCGCTGTCGCTATCCGTGGTCATCCTCGTCCCTCGAATTGACGGCGCTTGCCGGACTCAATCCAGCCTGTCAAAGGCCAGCACCAGACACCCGTGTTCGACCCCGCGTCGCGCCAGCCGATAGCGGCCGTGTGGAAGCTGAATGCGGCGCTCGAAACGGCCATAGGGAATTTCCATGCAATGGACCTGCCCAGCGGCGAAGGCGCGAGGCAGCTTTCTTTCGGCCGCGACGATCAGCGTTTCGCCTTGTAGGTTCAGACCGATCAGATCGGGAGAAACGCCCGGCAACGCAACCACGATCACAATCTGCGCGTCCTGCTCGAACACCTCGATTGGAGGCTCCCAAATGGGCGTTCGGGCGTGCTGACCTGCCAACCGGAAGAACTGCCTGTGCAACCGCTCCGCCCTTTCGATCGCGTCCACGGCGGCTTCCCACATGATTGTATGGCGAGTGAAAGTCACGGGCCGACTCCATGCCTGTTCGATCGGCGCAACTCTGCCGCGTCCATTCATCAAAGGCCATTGGTGCACGTCTGTCAAGTATGCCCGCGGGGCGTTAGCGCATAAGCGTCACCGGTACAAGAACGTTTTGTGGTCGGCACACACTTCACAGCGATTCGCGCAGTCACATATCGCGCCAGAGTCGCCGCAGTTCAGGCCGAAGCCAGTAGTTGCTTCCGATACAAAACATCGGAACATAATTTTGCTGTGCCCGCGTAAGCTGTATCAAGACGCAAACGTCTCGGCGTTCAAACGCATCGGCTCGCCGCGCAAGCCGCCCCGAGTCGCAGTCGCGGCCTTCTCATAAATCAGCTCACGGTGCTGCTCGAGTTCCTGCACCGGATCGGATTTGTGCTGTCCGGGCGAAGATAGCCTGCGCAGAACCACCTTGCTTAGGACGCGAAAATGATGGACGCTGTCGACGTTGATGCCCGAACCCTATCGTTTCGTGCCCGGCGATATGTGCGGCCTGGCTGCCTTCTAAGGTGTTGGTCATCTTCGTCTCCGTTTGCTGGTTGTGAAAAAAGACTGGCACGAAGAAACCCTGTCGATGGTGAATTTGCAGGGCAGTCGAAATGGGTTTCGTGCGCGCCAGACGAAACCTCAAACCCACCGGTGCAGCGACGTGCATGCGCTCCGTTGAATCGCGCAAACGACGGCTAGAATTTTTGGCGGGCGTCGGCCTCAAGCAGCTCTATTAAAGGTCTCTACTAAGCGCCCCTAACTCCGCCTATGCTATACCTAAGAAAGATCGGTACTTGCAAGAGGCGTTCAGACCGCATCGGAGAAAAGCATGCGAACCAGTGCACGTAATCATTTCGCAGGTCATATCGCCGACGTAAAGTCCGGCTCGATCAACGACGAGGTTATCCTTCGTACAGACGACGGTCTGGATGTCGTGGCGATCATTACGCTACGTAGCGCCGCGTCATTGGGGCTTGTGAGGAATTCCGCCGCATTCGCGCTCGTCAAGGCGTCGTCGGTACTCGTGCTCGTCGACTTCGACAGTCACAAGATATCTGCTCGGAACTGCATCGCAGGAACGGTTTCGGCAATCGTCAAAGGAGCCGTGAATGCAGAGGTTGAGATCAGTGTGCCACAGGGCGCGAAAATCACCTCGATCATAACCAATGAAAGCGTGGATCGACTGGGTCTTGCCGCCGGCAAGCCCGCGACTGCCGTATTCAAGGCGTCGAGCGTGATCGTCGGAGTGGAATAGGCTTCGATCTTCGCGATTCAGCCGAACCAGAATTGGAGCACAGGGAGTCGCAACCATGAAGCGAGAATCATCGAGTCGGCGTACAGGGTTCCTGAGTGACCTGAAGTGGATGGTGATTCTCTGGTGTCTGGGGGTCGGAGCCACCGGACTGCTGGTACTACCGATTCGCTTATTAATAGCAGCGGCGATGAGCAAATAGACTCTCGCCTTTCTTTGCGTGTGCGGTCGCACGCCGCGCAATCCGCCGACACCCACGAAGGCGCAGATTCAAGGGGCGATGTGAGCATATCACTCGTTCGTCGAGGAGTCGCCAGCGTCGACCACTCCAATAGAAGCTATCGGGCCGACATAGGTTAACAGTGGTTCGCCTTGTCAATAGAATTAAATTGAAGGTACCTCCCTGTGCTCGCAATTGCCTCGCATACGCATTGATGCCCTAACCCTGGCAGCTTCGATCTGCGTGGCCTACTTTGAGAGCATCAGGTCGCGCGTGATGTTTTGTAGGACGAATTGAGCCCGAGAACGAGGAGACACTCGACGATGACGAAGCCCCGTGATACCCGCCAGACAGATCGAATAGCGTGCGCCTCAGTCGCGCTTCACCATTTTTTGGCTTGCGCAGGACTTTACATTAACTAAACTAAGTCGCAGAACGAGCCATATCGTAAGCCGCGCAGCGGCACATTTCTGAAGCCGTAATTGGGTTGTGTCCGTGGAAGGGACTACCCTCGTTTATTGGAGGTTCATGTGGCCAAGCTACGCGACGTGCCAGGTATCAGGCCGTACGAAGGTCCCGCTGGCGGTTGGGGTGCACTCAGGGCGACCGCTCAGGCGATCCACAGTCAGATGGACAGCATGGAGGCGCCGATCACGCTTCTCAGAACGAATCAGCCTACCGGCTTCGATTGCCCGGGTTGCGCCTGGCCCGACAAGGAACATCGATCCACTTTCCAGTTTTGCGAGAACGGTGCGAAGGCGGTTACATGGGAAGCGACCACTAAGCGCGTGCTGCCAGAGTTTTTCGCAAGCCATACCGTCAGCTCGCTGCTGAAGATGACCGACTATGAATTGGAGGACATGGGGCGGCTCACGCACCCGCTCGTGTACGACCGTGCAACTGATACCTATCGCATCGTCGAATGGGAAGATGCGTTCGCCCGGATCGGCGAGATCCTCCGCACGCTGAAACCAGATCAGGTCGAGTTCTATACGTCGGGCCGTGCATCGAACGAAGCTGCGTATCTATATCAGTTGTTTGCGCGCGAATACGGCACAAACAATTTTCCCGATTGCTCGAACATGTGTCACGAGCCGACAAGCGTGGGATTGCCGCAGTCAATCGGCATCGGCAAGGGTACTGTATCGCTTGACGATTTCGATTCGACGGAACTCATCATTGCGATGGGCCACAACCCCGGCACGAACCACCCGCGCATGATGGGTACGCTGCATGAAGCTGCACGACGAAACGTGCCGATCATCGTCTTCAACCCGTTGCGCGAGCGCGCGCTGGAGCGCTTTGCCGATCCGCAGAGCATGTTGGAAATGGCGACCTTTGGGTCCACCCGAATTGCGTCGACATATTTCCAGGTCGACGCTGGCGGCGACGCGGCGGCGCTGAAAGGGGTGATAAAGGCGTTGCTCCAGATGGAAGCCGAGCAAGGAAACGTCCTTGATCGGGAATTCATTGCGGCACACACGGAAGGGTTCGACGCCTGCGCCGCGGATGTTGAGGCGACCTCGTGGGACGACATCGAAAAGGCTAGTGGTCTAGCACGCGCAGACCTTGAGCACGTGGCCATCGCCTACGCAAAATCGAACGCAACGATTGTGACCTATGGCATGGGCATTACGCAGCATAACAAGGGAACGGCGAACGTTCGGCTGATAGCCGATCTGCTGCTCATGCGTGGGAACTTCGGAAAGCCCGGCGCTGGGATCTGCCCGCTGCGCGGGCACTCCAATGTACAGGGCGACCGCACCGTCGGCATCACCGAAAAGCCCACCCAGGAGTTTCTCAAGCTCATAGAAGCGGCCTGCGGCTTCACCCCGCCTTCCGAGCATGGACACGACGCTGTCCAGGCCATGCAGGCAATGATCGATGGCACGTCGAAGGCGCTTTTCTGCCTCGGTGGAAATTTTGCTGTTGCGCTGCCAGACCCCGAGCAGTCTTTCCCCGCCATGTCCAGGCTCGACCTCGCCGTGCATATTGGCACGAAGCTCAACCGCACGCACCTCCTCGTCGCGAAGGAAACGTATCTGTTCCCTTGCCTTGGACGAACAGAGCTTGATATGCAGGCTGGAGGACCGCAGTCAGTGACGGTTGAGGACTCGATGTCGATGGTCCATGCGTCGTCGGGCAAGCTTACCCCCGCGTCGGAGTTCCTGCGCTCTGAGCCCGCAATCGTCGCCGGCATCGCACGCGCCACGTTGCCAAATACCAAAGTACCGTGGATGGACCTGATCGCCGACTACGACAAGATCCGTGACCTCATTGAACAGACCGTTCCTGGCTTCGAGGACTTCAATGCGCGTATAAGAGTCCCCGGGGGATTCAGGCTGCCGCTTCCGCCGACCGAGCGAAAGTGGCATACGCCGACCGGCAAGGCGATGTTCTCTGTGTACAGCGGCGTAAAAGAAGATGCCGACGTGCTCGGCGCCGAAAACGTGCTGCGCCTAATCACGATCCGTAGCCACGATCAGTACAACACGACCATCTACGCAATGGATGACCGGTATCGAGGCGTATTCGGCAGGCGAGATGTCCTTTTCATGAACCAGGACGACATGGCCGAACACGGGATCGAGCATGGCGACCTCGTGGACATCGAAACGATCACCTCTGGCAGGCCGCTCAAGCTGAGCAACATCACCGCGATCGTCTACAACATTGCAAAAGGTTCGGTCGCGGCGTATTACCCGGAAGCCAACGTTTTAGTCCCGCTCGACTATATCGACAAGGAGAGCGGGACGCCCTCGTACAAGTCGGTGCCAGTGCGGATAGAACGCGTTACGACGCCCTGACTCTGGACGATCCTGTTTCCCCGGTACGGCGGCGCATTGCCGCCGCTCTACCGGCACTCAGGCGGCCTTGGCCGGGCATGATTTCACCGGACGATACACGATCGCCTCGTGCAAAAAGTTGTCGCGGCGAGCCGTCAGCCGGGCTTTACCGTCACCAGAAATTGAATTTCAGACAGATCCAAATCAGCCGCGTCGTCGGTGCACGGCCACCTGCCGTTTGCCTTCATCCGCCCGCCGTCATCACGTGAAGCTATGGACCGATCATGGATATCTTCGACGCCTTTCATCTCGCCAGGCTGCAGTTTGCATTCACGGTGTCATTTCATATCGTCTTCCCCGCGATCAGTATCGGCATGGCCAGCTTCCTCGCCGTGCTGGAATGGCGTTTTTTGCTGACGGGCGACAAGGCCTACAAGGACATGTACCTGTTCTGGTCGCGGATCTTCGCCGTCGGCTTCGGAATGGGCGTCGTCTCCGGGGTTGTCATGGCGTACGAATTTGGCACGAACTGGAGCGGATTTTCCCTGATTGCGGGCAACATCACTGGGCCGCTACTGACTTATGAAGTTCTCACGGCTTTCTTCCTGGAGGCCGGCTTTCTCGGGATCATGCTGTTTGGATGGCATCGCGTCAGCCCCCGCGCGCACTTCTTCGCCACATTCATGGTCGCAGTGGGCACCCTGATTTCGACGTTCTGGATTCTGGCTTCGAACAGCTTCATGCAAACGCCGCAGGGTTTCGCGATTGAAAATGACCGCATTGTCCCGGTGGACTGGTTCAAGGTGATTTTCAATCCGTCGTTTCCGTTCCGTCTCGCACACATGACCATTGCTGCGTTCATCGTCGCAGCGTTCATCGTCGCCGCTTGCGGTGCCTGGCACCTGCTCCACGGACGGCGCGACGTTCCGGTCAAGCGCAGCTTTTCAATGGCGCTGTGGATACTGCTGGTGCTCACACCCATACAGATCCTGGTCGGTGATGCACACGGCCTAAACACGCGCGAACATCAGCCAGTGAAGATCGCAGCCATAGAAGGACTGTGGGAAACCGAGCATGGCGGCACCGCGCTGAACCTGTTCGGCCTGCCCGATATGGACGCCGAGGTCACACGCTACGCGATCCAGGTGCCTCATCTCGGCAGCCTGATCCTCACGCACAGCTGGAATGGGGAGATTCGCGGGATGAAAGAATTTCCACGGGAAAATCGCCCATATTCGCCGATCGTGTTCTGGACGTTTCGCATCATGGCGGGTCTGGGCATGTTGATGCTGTTGACCGCGGTCGTCGGCCTGCTGTTGAGGCGCAACGGCCGGCTCTACGAAACCGGCTGGTATCAACGATTCGTGTTGTGCATGGGGCCGTCCGGCATCGTCGCGTTGCTGGCTGGATGGGTCACGACGGAGGTAGGCCGACAGCCCTGGACTGTGTATGGCGTCGTGCGTACGGTCGACTCCGTATCGCCGATCGGCAGCCAGCAAGCGGGTGTCACGTTGCTGATACTGGTCATCGTTTATTTCCTTGTGTTCGGCACAGGCGTCTATTACATGCTGAAGATGATGAAGGCGGGTCCTTCCGCAGGCCTGGAAACACGCGAGTCATTGAAGTATCCACAATTGCACAATCGTGCGCTAGACGTGCTGGAAGGAGAATAACGTCATGCAAATCGATCTTCCTGTTGTGTGGGCGTTCATTATCGGACTTGGCGTCTTCATCTACGTCATGCTCGACGGATTTGATCTGGGCATCGGCTTGCTGTTTCCATTTTTTGAAGAGAAGGCTGATCGTCACGTCATGCTCAATACCGTCGCCCCCGTTTGGGACGGCAACGAAACGTTTCTGGTCCTTGGCGGTGCTGGACTCTACGGCGCATTTCCCGTTGTTTATTCGACGCTCCTGCCGGCCAACTATATGCCGCTGATCCTGATGGTGGTGGGTCTGATTTTTCGCGGCGCGGCGTTCGAACTGCGCGCGAAGGCGAAGCGCACGCAGCACGCATGGGATCTCGCATTTATTGGCGGCTCGGCACTCGCGGCACTGTGCCAGGGCATCACGTTAGGCTCGCTGCTACAGGGCATCAAGATTGTCGACTCCCGCTTCGTCGGCGACCCATTCGACTGGCTCTCGCCGTTCAGCCTGTTTTGTGGCATCGGCGTACTGATGACCTATGCGACGCTAGGGTGCGGCTGGCTTATCCTTAAGACGGACGGGGAATTGCAGCGCAAGATGCGCGAGTTGATGCGGCCCCTCGTGATCGCGCTGCTGGCGACAATTGGAATCGTCAGCCTGTGGACCGTTATCGGACTGCCTGCGGTGGAGAAGCGCTGGTTCGGAAGCGGGCAACTCGGGTGGTTCCTACCCGTGCCAATACTTGTTGTTCTCTGCGTCTGGGGCATTCTCCGCTCAGTGCGACTGCAACACGAAGCAATGCCATTCCTTCTCACACTAGCTATCTGTTTCCTGGGCTACACCGGTCTCGTCATCAGTATCTGGCCGTATATCATTCCGCCCTCGTTGACGATCTGGGATGCTTCGTCGAGTCATTCGAGCCAGCTCTTTGCGCTCGTTGGCACTGCCATCGTGCTGCCGGTCATTCTCGTCTATAACGCCATGCAATATCGTGTATTCCGTGGGAAGGTGCGTGAAGGAGACCCCGGATACCATTGACTCGTACCGCGCAGTGGGCGGTTACCTCGCGCCGAGCCGAACCGAGCCGAACCGAACCGAACCGAGCCGAGCCGACAGCCTATTGGAACGCTATCCGGCACGGTCCGAAAAATGCGCGGTTTGACACATAACAAGAGCACATCATGATCGTAAGGCCAAGTGAAAACTGGCTCCGCCTACTGTTCGTGTGGAACGGCTCAGTTCTTCAAGCGATCATTCCACAACTTGTTTTCATGGCTGCCGTCAGCACACTGGCGGTATTTACACAGGGGCGCATTTTTGGGGAAAAGATTCCGCTCAATACGGCACCCTTCACGTTGTTCGGCCTCGCCCTTGCTATCTTCCTGGCGTTCCGCAACAACGCGAGTTATGGCCGGTTCAGTGAAGCTCGTCATTTGTGGGGCTGCCTCCTGATCTCCGCACGAGCGCTGACTTCGCAAATGCTCTGTTACGTTCCGGAGCAGGAAAACAGACTCCAGATCGCTCAGACAATTATCGCCTTCATCTATGCGCTCAAGCACGAACTGCGCGGCACCGACCCGATGCCCGATATCGTGCGTCTACTCGGTCAAGAACAGGCCGAACTGCTACGAGTGAAGCAGTACAAACCCACAGCGCTTCTCAATGAAATCCGCTACGAACTTGCGAGAACAAAACGGCAGGCACTCATCGACGGGACAACGCTCTGGATGCTGGATGCGCAGATCAACGAGCTAGGTGCGGCCGTCGGCGGATGCGAGCGCATCGCCTCCACGCCGATCCCGTTTTCCTATAGCGTTCTGCTTCACCGGACGGTCTACGCTTACTGCATCATGTTGCCGTTCGGGCTGGTCGATTCGACCGAATTCTTCACGCCTTTGCTGTGTGTATTCATCTCCTACACACTGATCGCGCTCGAAGCGATTGCTAGTGAAGTGGCCGAACCGTTTAGCGTCGCGCCGAACGCGCTCGCCCTCAATGCCATGTCGCGTAACATCGAACGCTCCATTCTCGAACTGTGCGGCCGACCGCTGCCGGAAGCAGTCGTGCCGATTCGCCTTTATTACCTGACCTGAACAACGCATGCACGAGGCTTATGTTTGCCTTCCATTGTGCCCGGTCGCGGCTTCAAAATGCCGCCCAGTCGCGATCATTGACGCGGGTCGCCGTTTCTTTCCCGAGGTATCCGCTGGCAGGATGCTGCGCGACTGAAGCGGAGGAACTCATGTCGACGTCCTCTTCCATCTTGAAAACGGCGACGGTATCGCACAACGCTTGCGCCTGCTCCGCCATTGCATGAGCGGCAGATGCGGATTCTTCAACCAGTGCTGCATTCTGCTGCGTCACCTGATCCATCTGACAGACCGCGCGATGAATCTGTTCGATACCCTCGGTCTGTTCGTGGGAAGCCGCCGAGATCTCGCTCATTATTCCGGTGACCTGTTCGACCGAGTGAACGACGTCCCGAATCGTGCCGCCCGCGTCCGTAACGAGTTCCGCCCCTACCTTCACCCGTGCGACGGAATCTCCGATCAGTTCGGCGATCTCCCGTGCGGCTGTCGCGCTTCGTTGCGCAAGCGCGCGCACTTCCCCCGCGACCACGGCGAAGCCGCGCCCATCCTCTCCAGCGCGGGCGGCTTCGACAGCCGCGTTGAGCGCGAGGATATTGGTCTGAAAGGCGATGCCCTCGATAAGACTAACGATTTCCGCCACTCTGACCGAACTATCGGAGATCTTCTGCATTGTTTCGACGACGCGAGCCACTTCCTCACCGCCGCGCCGTGCGATATGCGAAGCGGCATTCGACAATTCGCTCGCTTGCCGCGCGTTGTCGGCGTTCCGGCGCACGGTCGCTGTCAATTGCTCCATGCTCGAAGCGGTTTCCTCCAACGAGGCAGCTTGCTCTTCAGTGCGCTGCGAGAGATCGATGTTGCCTGCTGCAAGCTGCTGCGTCGCGCTGGAAATCGAATTGCCGGCGTGCTTGACGTCGCCCACGATATTTGCCAATCGTTCGATCGCACGATTGACAGACGCGGCGAGAACACCCACTTCATCATGTCCGGATGCATCGAGATGGACCCGCAGATCGCCACGCGCGAGCGAGTTGGCTCCGTCCACCACATGTTCTAGCGGCCGAACGATCGAACGCGTTACTAACGTTGCTAGCCCGATCCCAACAAGCACGGCGACAACGGCAGTTGCCAAAAGCACTTCTCGCGCCGAATCGTATGCGTCCCTTGTTTCCTTTGCCGATGAGTCCATCAACGTTTGCACGTAATCGAGAAACTCGCGCTGCTGTTTAATGAGCGCATCCCGCATCGGCGCAGCACGTGAAAGAGAAGCGCGCGCGTTGGCGCTATCGTGCGCGATCAATTGCAAATAGACCGGTTGCATGGCCAATCCGTAGGCGGTATGCGCCTGCGCGACACGACTGAAAATGGCTCGCCCGGTATCCGTGTTTATCAGGCGCGGAATGGACTCGTAGATGAGATTGTCCTGCCTGATGACTGCCTGCGCCTGATCGAGCGCATCTCGTTGTTCCTCGGGCGTCTGCGCTTCGAGCGCCACATAGGCGAATTCGCTTACACGGAACGTCCCGGCTGCGAGCTGATTCGTGAGCTTCAATTCCTCGGAACGCACGTCGACAATTGCCTGTGTCGTCGCATCCATGCTCGCCATTTGCAGCGTTGCAACGAAACATACGACAACCAGGAACGCCAGGACCACTCCGAACGTGACCATCAATCTCGCGCCAATCTTCAACTTCACGTTCAATTCCCTCAACACGATCACTTCAAAATGCGGTTTATTCCGAACAGCCCGGCTGAAATCCACTCCGCCGGATCAGCTGTCGCCGGTCAAGTCCGCAAAAAAAGCCATACCTGCGCAAACTTCTAAGCGCGCATAGTCTAAGCGTTGAAGCATCGGAATTCGCCCCCTCGCAGTCCGATACTTCCAATCGCGCCGAACGGCGCGATAGCCGGCCAGCGCCAGCGCCGCACAGCGGGCATGTCCTCCAAGCGCTCGAACTGTACTCTGTGTTGCGACGACGAAGTGTGTGTGCCTGGGGGATACAAGCACGCGTATCTTCGTACCTTCGCCATGAGTGGATAACGATGTGAGTCATCAGAACACATCGCATCTGCGCATATTCACCCTAGATACACCGGACGCGCGCTCCCGCAGCCGCTTGACATCGACTCTTCATGATCATTCGCCCCGCGCCCAACTGGTTCCGCATGCTCTTCGTCTGGCATGGGTCCGTCCTGAAGGCAATTATTCCGCAACTGGCCTTTATGACGCTGATAAGTCTGCTTGCCATGTTCACGCATGGCCGCGTTTTCGGCGAAAAAGTCCCTCTGAATACGGTGCCGTTCACACTGTGCGGCGTCGCTTTAACGATCTT
Organism: Paraburkholderia caledonica; assembly: GCF_000383275.1. Classification (NCBI taxonomy): domain Bacteria; kingdom Pseudomonadati; phylum Pseudomonadota; class Betaproteobacteria; order Burkholderiales; family Burkholderiaceae; genus Paraburkholderia; species Paraburkholderia caledonica. The sequence continues at coordinate 39,977 of NZ_KB911054.1, forward strand.
TCTCGCCTTCCGCAACAATGCGAGCTACGAGCGCTATTGGGAAGCGCGTCGTCACTGGGGCAACATGCTGATTGGTACGCGCTCGCTCATTTCGCAGCTACGCAGTTACGTGCCCTCACCCATGGCAGCGCCGTTCGAGAGCCGCCATCTCCCTCGTTTGCTCATCGCCTTCGTCTACGCCGTGAAACACCAGTTGCGCCACTCGGACGGCTCTGCCGATTTCATCCGCCTGCTTGGGGCCGACCGTGCAGCCGCGCTGGCGCCGCGCGTATTCAAGCCGATCGCGCTGCTCGACGAGTTGCGTCATCATCTGGCCGCGCTGAATCGAAATCGCGTGGTGTCCGATACGCAACTCTGGATGATGGATCATCAACTGAACGAACTGAGCGCCGCTGTAGGCGGTTGCGAGAGAATTCTCTCGACTCCAATTCCTTTCGCTTACGGCGTGCTTCTGCATCGCACCGTCTACGCATATTGCGCGCTTCTCCCTTTCGGCCTGATCGACTCAATCGGATTCGCCACCCCGCTTGTCTGTGTGTTCGTCTCCTATACGCTGCTGGCACTGGAGGCGATTGCGAGCGAGATTTCCGACCCTTTCGGTCTCGCGCCGAACAATCTCGCGCTTGACGCCATGACCCGCAACATCGAGCGATCCGTGCTCGAGCTGTGCAACGAACAACTGCCGCCTGCGACGCAGCCCTGCCAGTTTTTCCAACTTACCTGATTCGCAGTGGAGGCTCTCATGAGGTCTTGTTCAGACGCCGACCAAAGCACCGGCAGCGTGGTTCGCAACGTCTTGCGTCACAAGCGTGGCCAGTCGACCGCGACACTGGACCACGTGGTGGAAGAACTGCCTGTCGCGCTGGTCTTCAACGGACTCTCCCATGCGGTGATGATGGCCACACCGATCGATCTGGAATGCTTCGCGCTCGGCTTTGCGCTAAGCGAGGGGATCGTTGACCGGCCTGGCGACGTATTCGACATCGAAACCTTCATTCGCGCGGACGAAGCCGAGGTCCAACTGACGGTGTCACAACAGGCCTTTATGGAGCTCAAAGACAAGCGTCGCGCGCTTGCGGGACGCTCGGGCTGCGGCGTTTGTGGAATAGAGAGCATCGAACTGCTCGATCTGCGTCCCGAACGCATTGTCCCGTCGGGCACCGTTGCACTCATCAGCAACGAAGCTATAGAGCGCGCGGCACGCGGGTTGCCGGCGCATCAGCGCCTGATGCATGAGACCGGCGGTATCCACGCGGCAGCATGGTGCAGCGCGAGCGGCGACGTCCTCCATGGTTTCGAGGACGTGGGACGCCACAATGCGCTCGATAAACTCATCGGCCTGCTCGCGCGAGAGCATATCGATACGTCTTCGGGATTCGTGTTCCTTTCGAGCCGCGCGAGTTACGAACTGGTCCGCAAGGTTGCGCGCATGCGGATTCATACGCTCGCGACGATCTCAGCACCCACGTCGCTCGCCATTTCGATCGCCCAGCAGGCTGGAATTCGTCTGCTGAGCTTCTGTCGCGGCGACGGCTTCGTCGAATACCTTGCTGACGACAGTGCAGCAAGAGACAACGATACGACATTGAACCGCCCGCAAACCGCGTGATCTTTCAAGCATGGTTGTCCGACATGGCGGATAGAGCCTCGCAAAGCTCGGAACCATTGCCCGTGAGCGAGACAAATTCGCGTCCATTGCTATCGGCAGACACTTCCACGAGATCCGCCGACTTCATATGCGTCAAGGTGCGGCGCAATGTGCTCATCGGCAGTGCCGCCTGCTTTGACAATCGCCCAATGCTGCAGGGCTTGTCGGCGCGCTCTGCAGCTGTTCTCCAAAGCTGTTCCAGCACGAGGATTGTCTCCACGTCGAACTCATCGCGGCTTTCAAGATCTGGCGGATTCATAGTTCACCCCCAACTTCTTTCGGTTCAAGCGGGCGATTCTAACGGCGTCACCGAGCTCTGTGCGCGGCTTCCTGTCTGTCGAGTAACTGTGCTTCACGCGACATGAGCGATCTGTGATCGTAGGCCAGGATCACCGGGCACACGCCGCCGCCAGCTTGCCGACAGTAATGAGCGCCTGCTCCAGTTCATTCGACCACGGGCTGCTGTAGTTCAGGCGGATATAGCTTTTGTAGTTTTCCGGTGAAATCGAGAACATGCATCCGGGGCCGATTGTGATGCCTCGTTCCAATGCCATCTGATAGAGCTTCATCGAATCGACCTTGGCGGGCAGTTCGACCCATAGCACATAGCCGCCCGCCGGACTCGATATACGCGTGCCGGCCGGGAAGAACCGCGTGACCATCGCCTTCATCAGATTAGCCTGCTGCGCGTAGCTCTTGCGAAGACGCCGCAAATGGTGTTCGTAGCCGTCGCGTTCGAGAAACTCAGCGATGGCCAGTTGAGGAATGAGCGAGGTCGTCAACGTGTTGAGAAACTTCAGCCTCTCGACCTCGTCGCGATAGCGTCCGGGCAGAGCCCAGCCGACCCGGTAGGCGGCGGTGAGGCTCTTAGAAAAGGACCCGCAGTGCAGCACCATCCCGCCTCTATCATACGATTTCAACGTGGTGGGATGCGCGTCCCCAAAATAGAGTTCGTTATATACGCCGTTTTCGATCACCGGAATCTGCGCGTCGGCGAGCAGTTCGACGAGTTCGCGCTTGCGCTCGTCCGGCATCTGAAAGCCCAGCGGATTCTGAAAGTTCGGCATCACCATGCACGCGGCAATCGACTCCGATTTGATGATTTTGGCGAGCGCATCGATTTCCATGCCGTATTCCGGATGCGTCGCCACTTCGATGGCTCGCATGCCCGAACGCTCGATTGCGTGCAGATGAGCATAGAACGTCGGCGATTCGACGGCAATCACGTCACCCGCTTTCGCAACCGCCTGCAGGCACAGGTTAATTGCTTCCGTGGCGCCCACGGTGACGATAATTTCATTGGGATCCACCGATGTTCCGTTTTCCAGGTAGCGCCGTGCGATCTGCCGCACGAGTTCCGGCCGCCCTGGCGGCAACGCGTTCGTCACGCCCCAAAGGGCCTTGTTGCGCCCTATTGCCGACGCATAGCGGTTGAGCTTTTCATAAGGGAAGAACTGTGGATCGGGGTAAGGCGAGCCGAGGGGCACCGCCTCGTCCGCGCTAATCGAGCGCAACGTCGAGAGCACGAGACGGCTTATATCGACTGTGGTCGAGACCGCGATTGGCCGGCTGGGCCGTAATTCGTCCGCATGTCGATTGCCCTGGGCCATGCGCAGGCTGACAAAATAGCCGGACTGCGGGCGGCTTTCCAGCACGCCACGGCTTTCCAGCAACAGATAGGCTCGAATGACGGTTGTGATACTGATCCGGTGTTGCTGACTCGCCTGCCTGACCGAGGGAACACGGTCGCCGGGCCGATAGACACCGTTGCGGACCACTGTTTCGATGTCGTCCGCAAGCTTTTCGTAGAGTGTCAAGTTCTCCTCCCAAATGTCCGAGCCGCACAGCGATTCCAATCAACTGTACTGCGGGTAGCGAAACTGTACTCTAAGCGGGATGCGAATTCTGTGTGTCATTGCGACACTCCATAGCTTTTACTCTTGCGCATAACCAAGCACAGCGCCACACCGTCCGAGAGTAGACCGGCCGGGCGCGCAACGTCTACGGAGCCAAGGGTCATGGACAAATTAAAGCCGAAGGGAAAAATCGAGGCGTATCACCACCCGGCCGCGGGCTGGGGCGCCTTGAAATACGTCGCCATCAACCTCGTCAAGGAGCGCGTCTCGGGCGGCAACTATCGAGCGCTGTTCAAGCAGAACCAGCCGGACGGTTTCGATTGTCCGGGGTGCGCGTGGCCGGATCGCGAGCACGCTTCGACATTCGAGTTCTGCGAAAACGGCGTGAAAGCCGTCGCTGCCGAAGCCACCACGAAACGCGTGACGCCGGCCTTCTTCGAGGCGAATACCGTCGAGTCGCTGATGAAGCAGACCGACTACGAACTCGAACAGCACGGCCGCCTGACCGAACCGATGGTTTACGACGCGGTGACCGACCGCTACAAGCCGATCGCCTGGAAAGACGCCTTCACGCTCGTCGCGAAGCATCTCAACCAGCTTGATTCACCCGACGAGGCCGCGTTCTACACCTCCGGGCGCGCAAGCAACGAGGCGGCGTTCCTCTACCAGCTGTTCGTGCGCATGTACGGCACCAACAACTTCCCCGACTGCTCGAACATGTGCCACGAAGCGACGAGCCGCGGCCTGCCGGCCACCGTGGGCATCGGCAAAGGCACGGTGACGCTGGAGGATTTCGAGCTTGCGGACACGATCATCATCTTCGGGCAGAACCCGGCGACCAACCACCCGCGTATGCTGGGCGAACTGCGCGAGGCGTCGCGCCGTGGCGCCACGATCGTCTCGGTGAATCCGCTGCGCGAACGCGGGCTCGAACGTTTCACCAGCCCGCAGCATCCGGTCGAAATGATTACCTTCAGCAGCACGAAAATCGCGTCGACCTTCATTCAGCCGAAGCTGGGCGGCGATTTCGCGCTCATCAAAGGTGTCGCCAAGCATCTCATCGAACTCGACGACGAGGCGCTCGAAAACGGCACGGAACGCCTGCTCGATCTCGACTTCATAAACCAGCACACGCTCGGCTTTAGCGCTTTCGCCGATGACTTGCGCAATGAAAGCTGGGGTCTGCTGGAAACGGAGTCCGGCGTGGCGCGCGAGGACATTGAAGGGCTCGCGCGCATCTATGCGAACAGCAAGCGCGTGATCGCCACGTGGGGCATGGGCATCACCCAGCACAAGCACTCGGTTCAAACCGTGCACATGCTCTGCAATCTGCTGTTGATGCGTGGCAACATCGGGCGCGAGGGCGCAGGACTGTGTCCCGTGCGCGGCCACTCGAACGTGCAGGGGAACCGCACCGTGGGAATCGAGGAGCAGCCCTCGCAGGCGTTTCTGGATCGGCTTGGCAAGGTGTTCGACTTCGACCCGCCGCGCGAACACGGCCTCGATGTCGTCGAAACGGTGCACCATATGATCGAGGGGAAAGTGAAGGTGTTCATGGGCCTAGGCGGCAACTTCGCGATGGCCACGCCCGACACGTTGCGCACCTTCGACGCACTACGCTCGTGCAAGCTGACTTTGCACATCACCACCAAGCTCAACCGCAGCCACCTCGTGCACGGTCAGGAAGCGCTGATTCTGCCGACGCTCGGCCGCACTGAGATAGATGTGCAGAACGGCGTCGCGCAGGGCATCACGGTCGAAGATTCGATGAGCATGGTCCACATCTCGTACGGCATGAGCAAGCCAGCCTCGCCGAACCTGATGTCGGAAACGGCTATCGTGGCAAACATCGCGCACGCCACACTTAGCGACGACAAGGTCGACTGGCTTGCCTATGCAAGCGACTACGCGAAAATCCGCGACGCCATCGAACAGACGATCGAGGGTTTCGACGACTATAACGAACGCATCAAACACCCCGGCGGCTTTCACTTGCGCGTCGCCTCACGCGAACGCGACTGGCAGACCAGCACCGGCAAAGCTAACTTCATCGTGCACGCGGTGCAGCAGGACACGCCGATCGTGCGCGCCAAAGCGCTGCATGGCGAGCGCCTGATGACGCTCATGACCACCCGGTCCCACGACCAATACAACACCACCATCTACGCGCTCGACGACCGCTATCGCGGTGTGTTCGGCCAACGCCGCGTGGTGTTCATCAATCCCGCCGACATTGCCATGCTCGGCTTCAAGGACGGCGACTGGGTCGACATGACCACGGTGTGGGATGACAAAATCGAGCGTCGCGCGGATCACTTCCGGCTTGTCGAGTACGACATTCCGCGCGGCTGCATCGGCGCGTACTACCCGGAAACGAACCCGCTCGTGCCGCTCTCGAGCGTGGGCGACGTCTGCAATACGCCGACATCCAAGTCGATTCCGGTGCTGTTGCACCGGTCTTGCGAGCCGCTGGTGCTGCCCGTCTTCTGATTATTCGCCGACGAGCCGGAACGCGCCCTTTGCGGCGCCCGACCTGTTTTCAAACTCTGCCTGGTGATTACCATGTCTGTCGAAGCCTTGAATCTGGCGCGCGGTCAATTTGCCATGACCGCGATTTTCCACATACTCTGGCCGATCCTCACGATCAGCCTGTCCGCTTTTCTTCTCGTCGTCGAAACGCTCTGGGTCAAGACCAGCGACGTGGTCTGGTACCGCCACGCCCGCTTCTGGAGCAAGCTGCTCATCCTCAACTTCGCTGTCGGCGTGGTAAGCGGAATTCCAATGGAGTTCCAGTTTGGCACGAACTGGGGTCCGTTCTCGCAGTACACCGGCCAGTTCTTCGGCAACATTCTCGGCTTTGAAGGCGCGATGGCCTTCATGCTCGAGGCCGGCTTCGTGGGTATCATGATGCTCGGCTGGGACCGCGTGCCGAAGGGCGTGCACCTATTCGCCACCGGCATGGTCGCGCTGGGTTCGTCCATCTCGGCGTTCTGGATCATGGTCGCCAACTCGTGGCTGCAAACCCCGACCGGCGTCGCGCTGGTGGATGGCAAGCTCATTGTGACCGACTACGTCAAGGCCATCTTCAATCCGGACATGGCGTGGGGCGTCTCGCACATGTGGTTCGCCGCGCTCGAAACGGGTCTTGTGGTGATTGCCGGCATCTCGGCGTACTACCTGCTCAAGCGCCGTCATCCCGAATTCTTCGTGCGCTCGTTCAAGCTCGCATTGCTGATCCTCGCTTTCGTCGCCCCAGTGCAGATCTGGCTCGGCGACTCGAGTGGCGTGGATGTGTTCGAGACCCAGCCGGCCAAAGGCGCCGCAATCGAAGGTCATTGGCAAACCAACGCTCCGGGCACGGGCGCAAGCTGGTCGCTTCTTGCTTGGCCCAATGCTGCAAAGCAGGACAACGACTGGTCGCTTGAAGTACCGGGCATGTTGAGCATCCTCGGCACTCACAGCCTGCACGGAAAAGTGACCGGCATGCGCGACATTCCCGTTGCCGATCAGCCGCCCATGCTGCCGTTGCTCTATTACGCGTTCCGTGTGATGGCCGGCGTCGGGTTCCTGTTCATGCTGCTCGCCTTCTGGACCCTGTACGCATTGCGCAAGGCGCGTGGCCGGGTCGACGCATTGCTCGCTCAACGCAAGCTGCTGCTCGCATGGGTGCTGGCGATCCCGCTGCCATACATCGCCGTGGAATGCGGCTGGATCGTGCGCGAAGTGGGACGCCAGCCGTGGGTCGTGTATGGCCTGCTGCGCACCGACCACGCCGCATCGTCGATTCCGGCCGGCGCAATTGCGGGCAGCATGATCATGTTCCTGACGTTCTTCGTGGTCCTGATCGCGTCGTTCTTCGTATTTGCGCGTCGCTGGCTGCGCCGTGGTCCCGATCTTTCTCTGATGCCGCCGGTCGAACCAGCGCGCCACCCGGCTTCGCACGCCGTCGACTATTGAGCGCCGCCCATCCGGATCTGTATTTACTTCAAGGAACCAGAAATGACTCCCGCCTCAACTCAGGACCTGTTGAACCATGCGTGGTTCGGGCTCATCGGCCTGATGCTCTTGCTGTACGTCGTCACCGACGGCTTCGATCTCGGCGTCGGCATTCTCACGTTACTGCGCTCCCGCGAAGCCGACCGTGATCTGATGATCCAGTCCATCGGCCATGTGTGGGACGCGAACGAGACGTGGCTCGTCGCGCTCGGCGGCGCGCTGTTCGGCGCGTTTCCGCAGGCCTACGCGATGATCCTGTCGGATCTCTACGTACCCGTTATGGTGCTGATCGCAAGTTTCATCATGCGTGGCGCCGCCATCGAGTTTCGTCATGCCGCGCACACCAGCAAGACGGCGTGGGATCGTGTGTTCGGCCTCGGCAGCCTGCTTGCCGCCGTCTCGCAGGGCATCGTGCTCGGCAAGCTTCTCACCGGCTTCGTGCCCGGTCTCGCGAATACCGGCTTCGTGGCCATCACGGCCGTCGGCGTAGTGTCCGGTTACTGCCTGCTCGGCGCAACGTGGCTCGTGAAGAAGACCACCGGTTCGATGGAAAGCTCGTCACGCCGTCAAGCCATCATCGCCGTCTTTACCACCGTTATCGCGGCGCTCATCGTGTCGTTCGGCACGCTAAAACAGAGCCCGGTCGGCATCACGCGCTGGCAGGAACACGGCGTGTTCCATCTGTTGATTGCACTCGCCGTACTCGCTGCGCTCGCCTTCGTCTATGTGCTCTATTCGGTTCACATGCGCGGCGAACATGGCCCGTTCTTCGGCGCGACGCTGCTGTTCATGTTTTCGTTCGCCGGGCTGGCGATCAGCTTGTTCCCGTATATCGTGCCCGGCCAGCTGACCGTTGCGGAGGCCGCATCGGACAGTGCGACGCTCACATTCATGCTGTTCGGGATCGGCATCGTGTTCCCAATCATGGTCGGCTATAACCTTTATCAGTATCACCTCTTCCGCGGAAAAGTCGTGGCGATCAAGCACTGACACCTTCGCCGCTGTTCCGGGAGCGCTCATGGCATTGCGCGTCCACGACCGCAAGCAATGCCGTTTTCAGCGGTATAGTTGTTGCCAGAGAAGAGAAGCGCGCAAAGCAATCTCTCGGGCGACTCTAGAGGCCACTTCACGACATGACCGAATCAATCAGCTTCGAAGAAGCCCAGCAGCGCTTCATTCAAACCTTCGACTCGGTCGGCGCACCCGTGCGCGTTCCGCTCGACGGTGCAGTCGGCCGCGTGCTGGCCACGACCATTCACGCGACATTCGATCAGCCGCCCGCCGATCAGAGCGCCATGGACGGTTACGCGATTCGCCACGCCGATGCGGTTCCCGGAGTCGCGCTACGCATCCAGCAGCGCTGCTACGCTGGGGACGAACCGTTGCCGCTCGAACCCGGCTGTGCAACCCGTATCTTCACGGGCAGCGTGATTCCATGCGACGCGGATACCATCGTGATCCAGGAACACGCACGCGAGAGCGGCGAATGCGTGAGGTTCGAAGCGCTGGTCCGACCGGGTACGCACATACGTAGAAAAGGCGAAGAGTTGCGCACGGGCGAAAAGCTGGTGAATGCCGGCACGCGTCTTCAGGCGGCCCATATCGGGTTGATCGCTTCACAAGGGATTGCCATGGTCGACGTTCGTCACATGCTGAAAGTCGGCATCCTGACGACCGGCGACGAACTCGCTCCGATCGGCGCACGTCGCGGCGCAACGCAAATCTATAACAGCAACGGACCGATGCTGGCCGCGCTCGTATCGGGCTTGGGCGCGTCCGTCAGTCGTGTGGTGCATGCAATAGACAACCAAGGGGCACTCACGCAACTTTTGAGCGAACTGCGTGACGAATGCGACCTGATTTTGACGACCGGCGGCGCGTCAGTCGGAGAGCGCGATCTGGTGCGCCCCGCATTCGCTTCGCTCGGCGCATCGTTCGCGGTCAGCGGCGTGAGCATGAAGCCGGGCAAGCCCATTGCGCTTGCGCGTTACGGCACCGTGCCCGCCGTGCTGCTGCCGGGCAATCCCGGCGCGGTGTTCACCACGTTCGCGCTCCTCGTGACGCCATTGATCCGGCGCCTGCAGGGGCGAACCGAATGTCTGCCGCCCGCGATGCGTTTGCCGATCGATTTCGACGCCGGAACGGACGAGACGCGCGAGCGCTTCCTGCGGGTTCGCCTCGATACGTTGTCCGAGCGCGGGCCCGTGCTGCGAGTCGCCGGCGAACAGGGCGCGGGCAATCTGCTGACGCTCGGCGACACGAACGGGCTGGCCCAGCTCGCGCGCGGCCAGTCCCTCGCCCGATACGGTAGCGTGCCGTATTACGACTTTAGCCACTGGCTAGCCTGAAGGCGCGGTCCGGCGAGGCGATTTCGCGCAACTGTACTCGCACGTTCAGGCGCGGACTGTGCATCTGGCGCGTTCGTGCTCCGCCCTATCCTATGCACGTACCCGCGGCATTGCCCAGTCTGCGGTGCGTAGACCGAGGGAAAGCCGAGGTCTTTACTTTTTCCGCTCGCTGCCGCTCATTCGCAGATCATGAACGCCACCGCTCTAGCCGACACCTCCGACCCAGTACTGCCCGGGCACGCCCTCGCGGGCGCCGCCGCATCCGTCACGGACCGGCTCGACCGGCCGCTGCGCGATCTGCGCCTATCCGTGATCGATCAATGCAATTTCCGCTGTACGTATTGCATGCCACGCGAAGTCTTTGGCGCCCACTACCAGTTCCTGCGCGCATCGGAGCGGCTGTCGTTCGCTCAGATGATGAAAATCGTCCGGGCGTTCGTCGCGCTCGGCGTCGAAAAGATCCGTATCACGGGCGGCGAGCCGCTACTGCGACGTGGCCTCGAATCGTTCATTGAGCGGCTTGCGTCGCTGACGAGTCTGAGGGGTCAACCGCTCGACATTGCATTGACGACGAACGGTTCCCTGCTTGCCACTCGTGCGCGCGCATTGCGCGACGCCGGTCTCCGCCGCGTCACGGTGAGCCTGGACGCGCTGGACCAATCGATCTTCCGTCGCATGAGCGATGCCGACATTGCCGTGACGCGCATCCTCGACGGTATTGAGCATGCAAGTGCGGTGGGCCTTGCGCCCGTCAAGGTGAATGCTGTTATTGAACGCGGCGTCAATGACTGTCAGATTCTCCCCCTCGTCCGCCATTTCAGAGAGACCGAAGTCGCCGTGCGTTTCATCGAGTACATGGACGTTGGCGGCGCAACCGGCTGGTCGAAGTCGACGGTGCTCACAGCGCGCGAGATGCGTGCGATCGTCGAAAGCGAATACCCTCTGGTCGCGACGGATAGCGACAATGGCGCGGCCACGTCGGTCACCTACCGCCATGCTGACGGCAAGGGCGAAGTCGGGTTCATCGCCAGCATCTCCGAGCCGTTTTGTGGCGAATGCTCGCGTGCGCGCGTCTCTGCGGACGGACAGCTATATACCTGTCTCTTTGCCACCCAGGGCACTGATCTCAAACCGTGGCTAGGCGATGTCGTGCCGACAGCGCGCCTGATTGACGCGATCCATACACGCTGGAACACGCGCGACGACCGATACTCTGAACTGCATGCGGAGCGCCGTCGAACAGGAACAGGAAAAAGCTATCCTACAGTGCGCATGTCACTGGTCGGCGGCTGACCTGCTTTTACCTCTTACCACGAACTCATCAAAGAGCAGGACATGACGACACCGCATTCGGTCCACAGCGTAAATCTCGACGTTGAAACAGCTTTTGGCACGGAGGGCAGCGCATCGGAGTCATCGCCCGGGGGCTGCATCGCCGCGGGCTTCGAAGTTCGAGTACAGCAGTCTGCGATCGATGCCTTCGACGAAATCACGCCCATCATGCGCAATCCGAGAGTCGGCGCGATCGTCAATTTCGTCGGCATTGTGCGCAATAGCGGTGACGGCGACGACATCGTTGCACTGCAACTCGAACATTACCCGGGCATGACCGAGCAATCGCTCTGGAGCATCGTAGAAGAGGCTTCCGCTCGCTGGGTGCTTGACGCGGTGAAGATCGTGCATCGGGTCGGCCGCGTTGCACTCGGTCATCCGGTGGTCCTCGTTGCAGTGGCCGCACCGCATCGCGCGGCTGCCTTCGACGCGTGCGAATTCATCATGGATTTCCTTAAGACGCACGCGCCATTCTGGAAAAAAGAAATCCGGCGCGACGGCGTGGCTACGTGGGTGGAAGCGAAATCACGCGACCAGCAAGCCATGCTCCGTTGGGGCTGAGGCAAGAGGGAACAGGCACATGAAACTCACCATCAAATATTTCGCGAGCGTTCGCGAGCAGCTCGACGTTGCGCAGGAAACTATCGAAATAGACGCGCAGCACATCACCATTGACGGCTTACGCAAACGGCTTGTTGCGAGTGGCCCACGTGTCGCCGAGGCGCTTCGTGAAGACAAGCCAGTACGAGTGGCGGTCAATCAGGAAATGGTCACGAGCAGCTTCGTCATTCGCCAGGACAGCGAAATCGCATTTTTTCCGCCGGTGACCGGCGGTTAACACGTATGAGGCGCGTCGGCGATGCGCCTCCCATGGCGACGGGTTAGATGGACCGTGTTGGGCGCGACCCGGTGGGCTACGAAGCAGCGGCGCCGGTGTGGCGGCTCTCGATGACAGCGTTGGCGCGCTGTGAGATGCGTGCCGTGGCATCCATGATCGATCCGACGAGCCGGTCGAGATTGACGAACTCGAGGCGCTGAGTCCGTACGATCACCGAGCGAGCCGACTGTTTCACCCGCGTCGCCGTAAAAAGCAGCGAGGCCAGCGCGGAAACGCCACTTCGAGTTCGTCCTACGAGAGATAAAAGCCCGGCCGCCGGATCTTCAGCAGCCGACGGCTCGACGCACTGGAGCAGCCACAAGTTGGCCACGCAACCGGGCGTGCCCTTCTTGCCGGTACAACGTATGTGGCGCAAGCACGACGTTCGGTCATATCGTCTCGATTCCACATGGTGTCGAACTATTCCGGTTTTGGGCCAAAGCTGCCAATGCGATCGGCCTGTACCTGAACCCGCCGTCGCACCTGGCGATGGCACATTGTTGCGCGCCGGGAAGCTACAACTGTAAATATCATACAACGGTGAAATGGCGTTGGTCGCAATTTCACCGCCGCTATCGCGCCGACTGGCAGCATGCGGATGAGTTCGATCGCCTTCGCGCGCTGGCGAAGCGGAGAACCGCAAAGTTCGCCCTAGTGACGGGATCCCCGATGTGTCGAATTCGGGAGTGTCCACATCGGCGATCTATGATGACGGGCGGGAGTCAGAGACTTCATCGCGTCCCTCATCGTCGCGTGCGGGATATCGGTGTTGACCAAACCGTAGGACAACGGCGCTGATGGCCAACACAGCTATGCCGACCGTAATAATAAGGATATGCTGGTCCGCGCTACCGTCCCGGTTCAAGATGAGGTCTCGGGCCAGCGACGCCATGGCGATATAGAGCGGAAATCGAACCGGCAACTGCCCAAGACGTAGGTACCGCGCGTCCATTGCTAGGACTTCGAGATATAAGAACATCAGCAGTAGGTCCGTGAGCGAGACGGTGCCGGCCCTCAGGACTTTCCAGGTCTCCTGAGCCATGGCAAACGCGGTGGCGAGGCCGATTAGGATCAGCACCGTCAACTCGACTACATTTATCAGATGGTCGAATCTTCGTCGGATGCTTTCGGTCAGATTCTCCTTATCGCGGTATTCTTTCATCGATATCCCGAACATGATTGGAATTCAACGCCGCAACGCGACAGCTTCAGAAGTTTTGAAAGCTCATTGACGACTGGCGCTTCCTGGCAGTCATCTAGTTTGCGGCGATCGCCGTCGATCCTTTCCAGAGTCTTGGGACGCAAGTCTTCCGCAACGTCACGACCGCGCGCACCGGCGGCGGCACCAGACGTTGTGGTTGGATCGGGAGGTTCAGCTCGAAAGACGGTGCCTCGTATTGAGGCAGGATCCGGACGAGCCGTCCGTCTGCAAGCGCATCGACGCAAGCCGGAACATCGAGCGCGCCGATGCCGACGCCGGAGAAAATGATTTCGTACCCTGGCCGCCAATGACTGGCCCTGAGGGCTGTGTTAATCGAGGCGCTCTTCACGACGCTCGCGTCTTGCCGGAAAAGCACCTGCGCTGTACTGAACGCGCCCTGCGTCCGAATATAAGAATGCCCCAGGTCTGCTGGCTCTAGAAACGATTCGTGCTGACCGAGGTAGCTCGGTGCCGCAACAAGCGTACGCCCAATCCGCCCTAATCGACGGGCTATGAACGCAACCTCTCCAAGCGATCCAACACGAAACGAAATGTCCCCGCCCTCCGTCACGAGATAGACGATCCTGTCGTTGAGCACCAGTTCCAGTTCCAGATGCCGATAGGCCGCACGAATATGCGCCAACGTCTTAGAGACGACAGACTCGCCGAAGCAAGGAGGCGCCACGATCCGAATCGCCCCCTTGATTGCTTGCTCGTCACTCGACATTTTAGCCACCGCCTGTTCTACTGCGGAAAGAATCCTCTTGCTACGCTCGTAGAAGGCAATACCGTCAGGCGAGCAATAGAATGCGAGGGCACTGCGAAGCAGAAGCCGACAACCGAGATATTTCTCGAACCGCTCGATACATTCGCTCGCGATCGGGTGTCCGATGCCGAGATCTCTTGCCGCGCTGGCAATACTCCCACGTTCGACGACCCTGACGTATATGCTCATGGCTTCTGGCAGGTTCACCCTATTCGCCCCCCTTCGCTTCGGTACAGTGATTAGCCGTCCGGCGCACGGGCTGCCGATGTTTTACGCCGGTTAAATCCTTCCAATTCGCCTCTTTCATTCTCTGGCCTCAACCGTTGCACGCGGGTCACGAAGTCGGGATCCCAGACCATCTATTCATACAGAAAAGGCTACAACCGGAGCGTCAGTCTCGGAGTGCACAGTTCGGGGCGGTTCTTGTCATTACAGTTTGCTACGATCCCAGGACCATTCGCCGTCGAGACCGATCCCGATCTCGTCGCGAGTCGACGTCAGCCGACTGGTGCTGTCGACGCTGCGTCCATCGGCGTCGACGATGCGGTGCCTCCCGGCTCGCCCTACCCCGATCCAGTCTGTTTGCGTTCGAGCGGATCAATCGTTACGGCTATGGCGCCGGACGGAACAAGGCGCAGTGCGGCGCAGTGGCCGTGACCGATGCGCTGGCGCCGGTCAACGCGAAGCTCGTGCGGCAAATCGCGCGTCGCTACCGCAAGAACGACCTGACGGTCGATCCGAATGAGATCATCATTACGGTCGGCGCGACCGAGGCCATCAATCTATGTCTTCAGGCGGACGCAAAACCCGACGATGTAATCGCGGTCGCGTCACCGACGTTTTATGCGATGCCCCATGCGATCGAACGCACGGGCATGAAGACAATCAACGTCTCGCGTCGGTCGAACAACTGGCCGTGGCCATCCGCAGCCGCTGGGTTCAGCGCGATGACTGTTACTCCGACCTTCGACCGAGCGCAAAAGGGGACGGCTCGGCAACGCCCAGCCGATCCGGTACGCGAACGTCAGGTTCTTCCAGACCGAGGAGCAGTGAAGCCCCAGTCCCTTGGTATCGAAAGACCTCAACATGCTCGGGTGGGAGCGGTCGAAGTGCAGCTCGTTGCAGACGCCGTTCTCGATGACCGGGTTGTGCTGTGCGGTCGGGTGCTACAAGCTCCCGCTTACGCTCGGCGGCAATTGGGCATGACCCCTGCATAGCTGTCAGTATGGGATTACCAACGAGAGGGGGAAATGAAAAGGAAGCATGAGCAGTGCGGTGAAATTGACCCGGATGAGCCCTAGTGCCTAGGCTCGCTGGTACCTTGAGTGCGTAGGTGTTGCACAAAAAAATCACGCTTCGGCCGCAACGTGGCCTATGCTAAGTGAGTCGTCCGTTTCGCTTCCTGGAGGTCCCTTATGCAACAGCAACAGGCGGAGTTTGACTTCTACATCAACCTTACGAAACCGACGCTGGGACTCTATGTCCGTAAGGGTGCGGGTCTACCGGATTTCTCGGCGACCGAAGCAAGACAGTGGCAGTTTTCCGGGCATATCTGGCAAAGCGAACTATCGCCCGAGATCCTCAAGGAGGTCGATGCCAACGGCCATGCCTTTCAGGAGCTGGGCAGCTGATATCCCCGCCCCACTCCTTTAGAACGCCCACGCAACACCTTAAGATTCGTTCTTGGCGGACTCCTTCGCGCCTTCTGCTGACTTTAGCGCACTCTTCTTGCTCGCCGACTTTGCCTTCTTCTCCTTCGGCTTACCTTCCGATTCGACCTTCGTGAAGGCGACCTTGTCCGTCTCCTTGTCGTAGCTCACGTCCACCGTGTCTCCGGATTTGAGCTTGTCGCCGAGGATTTCCTTCGCGAGCCGCGTCTCCAGCTCCTGACGGATCTGGCGCTTGAGTTCGCGTGCGCCGAACTCCGGCCGATAACCGACATCGGCAAGGTGGTCGATGACGGAATCCTGCACCCTGAGCGTGATGTCCTGCGCCGCAGCCGTCCGCGTGACGCGCTCCATCTGGATCTGCACGATCGCCCGGATGTTCTCGCGCGAAAGCCCATGAAACACGATAATCTCGTCGATGCGATTGAGGAACTCGGGACGGAAGTGGCCTTTCAGCACGTCCATGAGTTTCTCGCGCATGTCCTTTTCCGAGTCGCGCTCCTTGTCGCTCTTTTCAAGGTTGTCCATGATGATGGACGCGCCGAGATTGCTCGTCGAGATGATAATCGTGTTGCTGAAGTCAACCATGCGCCCCTTGCCGTCCGTGAGGCGGCCATCGTCAAATACCTGCAGCAGTACGTTGTTCACGTCGGGATGCGCCTTTTCGATTTCGTCCAGCAGAATCACGCAATAGGGACGCCGGCGCACCCGCTCGGTGAGTTGACCGCCTTCGTCATAACCAACATATCCCGGCGGCGCACCGATCAGCCGCGCAACCGCATGCCGCTCCATGTACTCCGACATGTCGATGCGAACCACCGCCTGCTCGTCGCCAAAGACGGTTTCCGCGAGCGCTTTGGCGAGTTCGGTCTTGCCGACGCCGGTCGGCCCCAAGAAGAGGAACGTCGCGATCGGCCGGTGCATCTGGCCCATGCCCGCGCGCGCTAGTCGTACCGCGTCACTCACGGCGACCACTGCCTCGTCCTGACCGACCACACGCTCGCGCAGCTTGTTTTCCATCTCCAGCAGCTTCTGGCGCTCTTCCTGCGTAAGTTCGGTAACGGGAATACCCGTGAGACGCGAGACGACTTCTGCCACCGATGCGACCGTCACTTCGAGCGTCTGGGATCCGGTCTTGCGCTGCCACGCCTCGGTGAGCTCGTCCAGCTTCGTTTGCTTCTCCTTAATACGCTCCTCGAAGTTCTTCGCTTCGTCGAAACGCTTGCGCGACGACGCATAATCCTGCTCGCGCTTCAGTTGCGCAATCTCCGCTTCGAGTTCCTGAATCTCCGGCGGCCGCGAAGTCGCGCCGATGCGCACGCGCGCCGCGGCCTGGTCGATCAGATCGATGGCCTTGTCCGGCAGAAAGCGCGACGTGATATAGCGATCCGACAGTTCGGCCGCAGCGACGAACGCATCGTCCGCGAACGTGACCTGATGGTGCGCCTCGAGCTTGTCGCGCAGACCGCGCAGAATCACGATGGTCTGCTCCACCGTCGGCTCCGGCACCAGCACCGGCTGAAAGCGCCGCTCCAATGCCGCATCTTTCTCAATGTACTTCTGATATTCGTTGAGCGTCGTCGCCCCGATCAGGCTCAGCTCGCCGCGCGCGAGCGCCGGCTTCAGCACGTTGGCGATATCGAGACCGCCTTCACCCCCACCTTGTCCCGCGCCGACGATCGTATGCAGCTCGTCGATAAACACGATCAGCTGGTCCTGCTTCGCGGTGATTTCGTCGATGAGCTGCTTCGCGCGCTCCTCGAACTCGCCGCGATACTTTGCGCCCGCGACCATCGAGTTGATGTTGATCTCGACGAGCCGCTTGTTCCGTAGATCCTCGGGCACGTCATCGTTGACGATGCGCTGCGCCAGTCCTTCGACGATCGCGGTCTTGCCCACGCCCGGCTCGCCGATCAGCACCGGGTTGTTCTTCTTGCGCCGCGCGAGCACTTCGATCGTGCTCTCGATTTCCTGCGCGCGGCCAAGCACCGGATCGAGCTTGCCCTCACGCGCCATCGCGGTGAGATCACGGCCGATCTTGTCCAGCGTAGGCGTGCCGGTCGGCGTGTCGACGCGTCCGTCTTCCGCGCCCTTGCCGACCACTTTCACCACCTTTTGACGTAGCGCCTCGGGCGTCACGCCGTATTTCTTCAGCAGCGTGCCCGCGATGGAATCGGGCACCGCCGCGAGACCGATCAGCACATGTTCTGGACCGACATACGAGTGACCCAATTCTCGCGATGCTTGAAACGCGTACTGGAACGCCTTCTTCAGGCGCGGTGAGATGGTCATCTTTTCGACGGGTGCATCGGGCGCGGCGTTGCCTTTTTGCGCGTGCTCGTCGATATAGCGCCTGATATCGTCAGGGGCGAGCTTCAGTTCCTTGAATAGCGCCTGTACGACGTCCGTGTCGGCGAGCACGTAGAGCACCTGTTCGGTGTCGAGTTCGGACTTCTGCAACTCGTGCGCCTTTTCGGCGGCACGCTGCAGGAACTCCATGGTCTGTTCGCTGAAGGCATCGGTGACATCGACGGATTCCCGCGGCACGGAGGCCACCATGTCCTCATCGTCTTCGCCGCGCGTACTGGGCATACCGCCGCCCATTAAGCGCGACAGGCCGCCGCCGAGAAGGGAATCGAACGGGTTCAGCATGCTTTGATGCCGCATCAGCTGACGGTAGTCGTATTCGCAGATCGACATCGACTTGCGCTCGCCGTTCTGCACGACGGTCACTTGTGCGACCGCCGGGCGGGCATGACAAATTTCACAAAGGGCAGCCATGATGAATCGTCTCCAAGTTATGGGCGGTTCATCATCGAGTCCACCGATATGCGACCGTCGGCCGGCTCGACCCGAACCACCGCGTGGTAACCAGGTCCTTCTCCCCAAGATCTCTCTATGGCCTCGCGTTGCGCGATACGGCCAGGTGTCATTCCCCCGTCGCGATGGACACCGATGCCTCGCTCGTCAACAACAGAAACGCCAGTGTCTCGCACAGATACAACTGCACGGTCGTATCCGTATGACTCGTATAGCCGATGGACAGGTCCTGTCCGATGTGCAACTCGTAATCGCCCCCGCGCGTCGATAGTACGCAGCCTCCCTGCAGCGCAGGCGCCCATACGAGATCTCCGTCGACGATTCGCTTGATGTGCTGGATCACCGGATAACCCTGATCGCTCGCCGCGGAAAGCGCGGTATAGGCATCCGCACCCAGTACCACTGAGTACGGTCCGTCGATGCCCGCGAGCCTCAGCTTCTCTAGCGTCTGGCTGATGACGGCGGGATAATCGACAATGTCCACGGGCAGTATCGTCGGCGCGTTGGAACTGCCTTCGCGAATGCCCACGATGCCCGCGGCCTTGAAGCCATCAAAAATCGCACTGTCCTCGGCGAGCGCCAGTTCGCTCGCGGCGGCTTTGGCCGGTTGCCAGTCGCCGTCGTTCGAGCCGCGTTCCACACTGTCGATCGCCTCACGCTGCAGCGTGAACGGCACGGTAAGCTGCACCAGCTGCCTCACATCGTACAGCCGCGCGCCGACGCCCTTCTTCGGCGACGCGATACTGGTTTGGTGCCCCGTGCCGATGCCCGACAGCGCCAGACCGCCGGGCTCTTTTACATCGACGACGCGTCGCCCTGCGACTGAACGCTTGAAGGTTCGTGCCACTTCAGCTTCGATTTGTTTCCATGCGTCTGCCGGAATTGGTGCGAGCTCGCGATGCAGGTTATTCATGTTGTAGCGTTCCTTTGAGTGAGCCGATTTTCAGTGTTCCGCTGGGGCTCGCTTCAAGCCGAGGCGCGCTGGAAGGCGAGGCTGCCGCCGCCGCGTGAGTTCTTTCGGCAAGCGCGTCGAGCAGCTCAGCGGACGGCACGAAGAAGAGCCCACCCGTCACCGCGCGACTGTAGTCGAGCAGGCGGTCGTAATTGCCCGGCGGGCGGCCGACGAACATGTTCTCCATCATCTGCTCGATAGGTCCAGGCGCGCGCGCATAACCAATGAAGTAGGTGCCAAACTCCTTTGCGCCGGGACGGCCGAAGGCCATGTTGTGCCGCAGAATCTTCACCTCCTGACCGTTCTCGTCGATGGTCGTAAGCGAGCTGTGAGAGCAAGAAGGCTTCACGGCCGCGTCTAGTTCTACATCCGATAGCTTCTCGCGCCCGATGATGTTCCCCTGCTGCTCCACCGTCAGAGCGTTCCAGGCATCCAGGTTGTGCAAGTATTTCTGCACGACCACGTAGCTGCCGCCCGCGAAGGTTGCGTCCTCCTCGCCAATGATCGTGAAGCCCACCATGCTTTTACCCGCAGGATTCTCCGTACCATCGACGAAGCCGATCATGTCGCGCAGATCGAAGTAGCGAAAGCCGTGCACTTCGTCGACGACGGTGACCGCACCGTCGAGCTTGTTCAACAGCTGCGATGCGAGTTCGAAGCATAAATCCATGTGGTCGGCGCGGATATGCAGCAGGATGTCGCCCGACGTCGCGACTGCACGTCGCTCGCCCGTTCCGAACTCGATGAATGAGTGCAGGGACGCCGGGCGCGGCGCGCCGAAGAGCCACTCCCACGCTTCGGAGCCGAAGCCGCAAACGCAGGAGAGGTTGGCGGTAGGCGCGCGCGTGCCGACCGCACGGACCAGCGCAGCGATTTGGCCGCACCACGACCGGACAACGCCGGCCTGGCCTTCGCCGCGACCCACCGTGAGTGTGAGGAAGATCGCGCTTCGAGAAATCGGATCGCAGACGGCTTGTGGTTCTGGTGTCTTGTTGGGCATCTGAAATTTGTTCTATTGCGTTCTATAACCTGCTCCGCCGAGTAGCCAGCCGACAGTCACGCAAGGGCAGACCTCGAAGAACCTGGGGTGACGCTGGAGTTCTTCGCCGAAGCAAGGCTCTCACGCACAGCCGACTATGCAAGAACAACGAAACAGCTTGTTCATGAGACTCTGCGCGACAGAAACCGCCGACCCGTTGCACGCGCTTCCGGCAGACTCCATTGCTTTCATCGAGGCTCTGCGTTCACCGATAAAAGATTAGCAGGCAGATCCGCGACAACGTTAGGAGAATTCTCAGTTCGTGGATAGCGAAGCGAAACGGAATTCCACATCTCAGCGAGCCATCCACAGCATGTGAGCCTGATCCCGGGCGCGGTGATTCAACCAAACGGCACCACATCATGGGTGTCGGCAACCGGAATGCTTGACCGACGATGACTGGATAAGTCCACCGAGCGCGAGCCTCGACGCTCCACTTGGAGAAGCGCATCAAGCGAGGAAAGTCAGCCCTGCCGCAGGCGCTCCTGTATGTCTCGGGTACCCAGCGTCGAATAGTCCTTGCTAAGCTGCTCGAACACAAGTCCTCGAGTCTCAGCGCTCATGAAGGAAAGTATCATGCCAAGAAATTTGGAATGCGCAACCAGTCTCAGCCGACCAAAGCGTTGCTGGAGACGTGCCTTTTCGAGGTACTCGGCCACTTCGCATGCAAACTTGTCTCTTTCTTTTTCTTTTCGCTCGCTAGCGGAATATTCCACTGCCTGCTTTTCGGTCAGTGTCGTGGCGCTATGCGCGACATTGACGAAGTCGTCGACTTCCTTCAGATCAAGTGTGAGCCCTCGCGTCTGGAACACCCGCGCCCGACCTTCATCAGCCACCACAATCCAAGTCATGTCGTTCATCATGTTCCTCCAGTACAAAGCCTTCAACGAAAACGCTCGACTTCGACACGCCAATCTGAAGGCCATCTTCACGCCCACGTGGTCGAGATGTCAAGCCGCTTGGCACGTCAAACGGCAGTTGAGCCGAACCTCGCCCACGCTCTCCGTGTACCTGCCATCATGGTAGTAACGTGCACCGCGTCGTTATATATCGCTCGACACGATACATATTATTGGGTCGCCATTTCATCGAATTCTCACCTTGCATGTCAGACCCGTGTCAGCAACGCGCCATTCCGCATGATTGCTACCGCACATTGCTGCTGCCGACGTCTCGTGCGACCTCGTATCGAATTCGTACGAATTCTATGGAGAACTCGCTCTCGACAATCCCGCAGTGTCCGCACTTGATTGAGTAGGGCTCTCTGCGTGGCAGGGCCACGCATCGGAATTCTTTCGTGACAATGCTTCGGCTTGGAACGGGTAATGGCGCGCCTGAAGAGTGTGCCTGTGCGGAAGCGCTTGAATCGGGACGGTTCGCTGAATTGCTGGCCCGATTTCCAGAGTTCAACCTCATCGTTCACGCACAGCGCCCTGTCCGCCAACGAGTCCGCAAGATCGTGTCAACCTTGAGGAGCTTCGTGCCCAACTTCCTCGGTGGAAACAGGCAAAGCAAAACCAGATACAGGCCCGACAGTCAATCTCACAAAATCCGACACAAGGAATCGACTATTGCATGGAGCAGTCATGGCTTCCCCAAGCGCCCCGAAAAATGAAGCGCTGCGGTTCTGGCGGAGATTTCCCGGTCTCGAATTGGCCTTTCCTGCTGCTGACACGATTCGCTTCTGCTTGCGTATCCGGGCACCAGTACTAAACTTGACGTGCGTATCCGGCACCATACCTCCTTGTTACTGTCGCTAGAGGTCGTTATGAGAAACAGCGACCTTGATCATTTCGTCGGTCATATCGCGGATATCAATCACGGAATGGCCGGCGATGAGGTTACCTTACGTACGTCAGGCGGAATCGATACCCGCGCTACTGACCAGCGATGCGGCACGCTCGCTCGGGTTGTCAAGAAACGCAGAAGCGTTCGCGCTTGTTCGTGCGACGTCTGTGATCGCTCTGTTCGAATTCGATTACAGCAAAGTCTCTGCAAGGAACTGTGTAGCCGGGAAAGTCGTCTTTCTGATTAGGCTCGTTGCCTTGAAGACTGCCGTAGCCGGTTTGCCTGGAAAGAGTCCGAGTCGATCGAACTGTTTGCCATCTCGAAGTATGGCGTCGGACGGCGTCTGGAACATAGCGGACTGCGTGTTATGCGTCCATGACGTTGAAGCATGCATTTCGGAACGATCGGCGCGGGTCGGATAGGACTAGCGGTATTGCGCAGGCTGAAGCCGTTCGATCTGCACCTCCACTAAGCGCAGCGGCATCGGCTCGATCAGCAATCGAGAAAGCGTTGAATCTGACGTTCCACTCCGACCCGAATCGCTTATGAAGAATGTCGACATCGTCATCCTTTAGGTTCCGCTGTACTTTTCAACCGAGCATATGCTGACCGAAAAGATGTGTGCCCGGATGAAACGCGGGACCCATGTCATCAACTGCGCGCGTGGAAGACTGGTTGAGCACGACGTTGTTGTCGAGGCTCTCATATCCGGTCAAGTTGCAGGTCATGCCGGCGACGTCTGGTTCCCCGAGCCGGCGCGGCTCGAACACCCCGGCGCACTATGCCCTTTAACCGCATGACGCCACACGTCTCCGGCAGTTTGGTTTCGGCGCAGGCACGCTACACCGCCAGCACACTAGAGATTCTGCAAAAGTTACTTCGATCGAACGCCCATCCCCGAGGCGCATCTTATCGTCGACGGCGGCAAGCTCGCAGGCATGGGCGCCAAGTCGTACGAGTTGGAGTCAACTTGAACTAACGGACCGCGCCACCTGATGCTGCAGGAGATCTGCAATGACTGAGACAACTTCCACACAAGCCGGCCCCGATTTCACACAGGGCATATCTTCGACGGAGATTCAGGAGGGGCGCATGCTCACCGGCAATGTGGGTGGTAAGGCGGCCCTGCTCATTCGCCACGCAGGCGAATTGTTCGCCATCGGCGCGACGTGCACGCATTACGGGGCGCCGTTGGCCGAGGGCTTGCTCGTCGATGATACGATCCGTTGCCCTTGGCATCATGCCTGCTTCAGTCTGAGGAACGGTCAGATGCTCCGGCCGCCAGCGCTGAGCGGCATCAAATGCTGGCATGTGGAAGAGCGTGACGGTCGCGCGGTCGTCGGTGACGAAATGTCGGCGCCACGTCCGCCGAAATTGGCGACGACGGGCCCTGCCGGGCCGGTCGTGATCATTGGAGGTGGCGCTGCCGGCACAACAGCGGCTGTTACGTTGCAACGCGAAGGCTATGAAGGTCTCGTCATCATGCTTAGTGCGGATCATTCATCGCCCTATGACCGGCCGAGCCTATCGAAGGACTATCTTTCGGGAGCCGGCCAAGCTGCCTGGCTTCCGTTGAAATCGCCTCAGTATTACGCGGACCATCGTATCGAGATTCGCTGCGACACCCATGTTGTCAGTCTCAACGTTGCGGAAAGGAGCGTCACGCTGTCCGACGGCAGCCGGCTGTCTTACGGAGCTTTGCTGCTCGCCACCGGCGCCGAGCCCAACCGACTTTGCGTTCCTGGCGCGGATCTGTCACATGTGCATCTGCTTCGTACGCGGGCCGATTGCGACGCGCTGATCGCCAATATCAAGATTGCACATCGCTGCGTCGTGGTCGGCGCCGGGTTCATCGGTCTCGAAGCGGCCGCGTCGCTGCGCGAACGCGGACTGGATGTGTGGCTTGTCACACCCGGAACGCAGCCCATGGAGCACGCCCTTGGTACGGCGCTCGGCGATATGATTAAGGTACTCCATGAGGCGCATGGGGTTGTTTTCCACCTCGGTGCTACCGTCGCCAAAATCGAACCCGACAGTGTGATCCTGTCGACAGGCGAGGTGCTGGCGGCGGATTTAGTTCTCGTGGGCATCGGTGTTCACCCGAACACATCTCTATGGGAGGAAGCCGGGATCGCGACTGACTGCGGTGTAGTGGTCGACGGCTTTCTTCGGACCAACGCGGCGGATGTCTATGCGGCTGGAGATATCGCACGCTGGCCGGATCCTAGAACGGGCTACAATATTCGCGTGGAACACTGGGTAGTGGCCGAGCGACAAGGCGTCATTGCTGCACGGAATATTCTCGGCAAAGGAGAACGCTTTGCGGCAGTACCGTTCTTCTGGACTCTGCAATATAACGTCGGCATCCATTACGTCGGCCATGCAGAGCATTGGGATCGCGTCGAGGTCGATGGCGATCCGCTCAAGCATGACTGCACTGTCACGTTTTGGCGGGGCGACAAGCGACTCGCCGTGGCGAATGTCGGACGTGAACTGGAAAGTTTGCAAGCGGAACTAGCCTTCGAGGAGGAGACATCGGAATGAAGCACCCATCAATTCCCTCGTCGGGTCTCCTGGAGTGTGGTTGCGAGGTAAGCGAATCAATGACGGCGTCAAAGTCAAAACGCAGAACCAGCTTCGAAACGCCGTCGGCCCGATAGAAACTATCGCACCAGTCGATTCAAACTTTTGGAGGGTCGTGTGATGAGTAAAGACGACGACGGCCTCAGCGCGGACTTCATCGCGAAACAACGAGCTCGACTTGAGCAGTTGCAGCAGGAAATACTTGGAAATGAGGAAAAAACAATCCCGACCGAGCGTCAATTTCAAGAAGAGCACGGTTTCGAAGCGGAGGAGCCGGAAGATGAGGCGCAGCGTCGAGAGCAATACGTCGCTAATCAAGCCTTGCGCGGTGCCAATCAGCAACGAATCAATGATATTCGGCGAGCACTGAAGAAAATTGACGAAGGCACCTATGGATTTTCAGATGCTAGCGGCGTCGCTATTCCGAAGGGGCGCCTTGAGGTGATGCCTGAGGCAATCTTCACGGTTGCGGAACAGGAAGAGCGCGAGGCAGAGCGATAGCGGGTTGAGCCGGTGGCGCCGCCGTTTTCGCTTTAGAGATCCGACGTCCCGATCGACCGTGGGCGCCGGTCCCTTCAGGAACCCTACCGCAATTAGAGCCTCTTTCGTTCCAGAGAGCCACCTTATTTTTTGCAGACCATACAGACTACTAGCCACAGCCAAGAGTGTCAGAAGCCGTCGTGAAACGTGGTCCCATGCGGGCGCCGGTCGATCTCCGAATGCGCCCGCACGAACGTACGCTGGCGGGTTGCCACCGTGGAATGGGACGGCCCAGTACATTGATGAATCAATGATGGGCGTGCCCATTCGATCCCCTCTCGCGTCGCCTCCTCGGCAGTAAGCCATTCGGGCTGAATCGTCCGAGGGCACGCATGAACAACAGGTAGGCCGTCTTTGCTCAATTCGATCTCGGCAGACCAAGCACCTCGGTCGTTTTGACGGACTTCAACGAGAATATTGAAGCCCATGAATGCATCAAATTCGGGCGACACTCCGTCCCTCCGGGCAGTTGTTGGCGACGAAGCTCCGAGTCATTGACAGCCACGAGCATCGTGCTTTCATACCAAGTCGCCAACCTAACAGGATCACGCTCGCCAGAAGCATATCCGCTTGGTGTGTGATCGACCTGGACGATCTCTAGGGGATATTTAGCGACATGCAACAACCTGCACCGGAAGATCCACTATCATCTTCGCAGAAGTGCGGGGTGCACCGATGTGATGGATGACTCCCCCGCACGCGTGAGCGCGTACTTGCTCCGGCAATGGCCAGGGCTTCGAGCGGGTGCTGCAAAAAATTGGAGTACGTGTTTACTCGCGTTAACCCGCGAGGGCGCGGCGCCGTTAAAGCAGCGGCAACCGCTAACGTTTGCGCCTGGTTAGGAGAAAAAGTCGATGGATCGCGCCCCGAGCGTTATCGGAAAGCTCGACAAAGCGGTGAACACCCTCGTGCACCGCGCGACACTCATCCGCCGCGAATATTGGAGAGCAGAAGTCCAGCGCCTGCGCGGACGTACCGACATAACTGTGCCGGACCGGCGGCGGCTGTACGCGTTACATCACCTGCTCGGGGATGCCCCGGCGGAGGACTGTATTCGTGGCAGTTGAACCGCCTGCCTCGGCCTTGTCGCTGATTAGAATGCGCATTGTGAGAGCGCGTACCCCCCGGAGTCCAGAACGTAAACCGAAGACCCGCAACAGGACGACCCATGTCCTGCATGACATTCGTGTCCGCTGCGGGTGCTGTAGCGGCATCAGCCCGCGCGGGCACAGTACTCCATTCGGGCTGGCAACGCGGCGGGGTGAGGACCGGAAATGAAGGGCATGCAACCAGGCAGATCTGGCGCCCGCGTCACAATGCAACAGGATATCGCGCGTGTGGTGGCAGACCTTTACATCCTCTCCAGTGCCGCTGCGCAGCTTGGGGGTTATGGACTTGATGTGCCCTGCTCCCAATGGCAGGTACTGATCCAGCAGACGCAAGCAGCAAGGGCTGTCCTCGGTCCGGGCGAAAGCACCGCCGGAAGTGACGCGCATACCGCAGGCCTGTGCCGGCTGGCAACCATGTTTGAGGACATCGTGGGACTTTACACGACCAGGCGGCGTTGCCCACCTGCCATCTGGCGTGAATGGGGCGGCTGGGGAGCAACGCCTATGCATATGTGGTTGCAGGCGTCGCGTGCCGGACGGCGACGCCGCGTGACTGAACCACGGACTCCCGCGGGTCTCCTCTCCTGCAGGAACGACCGGCGTGATGTCCCTTGGCCCGGGGTCCTCGCGAGGCCTGCCGTCTGGTGCTTTTCAGTCTTTCGGGATAACCAATGAGCGCGAACGGCGTCGTCAAGGCTGCCTTGCTGCTGATGGCGCTCGACCCGGAAGAGGCAGCCGGAGCGTTCCGTCATTTCGACCGGCGTGAAGTTCAGAAAATCAGTACGGCGATGGCCGCGCTGAAGAACGTCGCCCACAGTGACGTCGATGAGGCGGTCTATGACTTCATCGCACAGGCGCAAACCCATACCACACTCGCGCTGGACGCGGATCAGTACCTCCGTTCGGTACTTAACCGCTCGCTGGGAGAAGACAAGGCCGGAGCGGTTCTCGATCGCATTCTGGTCGGAGGCGGTATCAGCGGTATCGAAGGTCTCAGGTGGTTGGAGCCGCCCGCGGTCGCGGAACTGATCCGGAACGAGCATCCCCAGATTATTGCGTCGGTGCTCGTGCATCTCGATCCCCAGCATGCGTCCAGCGTTCTGGCATGTTTCACGGAACGCATCCGCAACGATGCGCTCCTGCGGATTGCCACCCTGGACGGCATCCATTCCGTTGCGATACGCGAGCTCGACCATTCGCTGAACGAACTCCTTGCGGGCGGCGTCACCGCCCAACGTCGTGGGATGGGAGGGCCCCGGGTCGCCGCCGGAATCATCAATGATCTGTCGAGCCAGCAGGAAGATTCGGTGATTGGAAGCGTCCGCGATTGCGACAGCCAACTGGCGCAACAGATCGTCGATGAGATGTTCAACTTCGAAAAGCTGCTTACGCTGGATGACAGCTCAATCCGGCGGCTGCTGAGGGACATCGACCTGCAGGCGCTCATCGTCGCACTGAAGGTTGGCCCCCAGGAGCTGACTGAAAAATTCATGGCAAACATGTCACAGCGCTCAGCGGACCTGTTTGCCGAAGACATGGAAGCACGCGGGCCGGTGCGCCTCTCCGAGGTCGAAATGCAACAGCGCGCGATTATGCAGGTAGTGCGACGGCTGGCGGAGTCCGGCGAGATAGTGCTGGGTGACAAACCGGGTGACGTATATGCCTGATCGAATCCGTCGAACGTCAGTGCGCCTGCCGCTGTTCCTCTGCGTGGTCTGCGGCGCGGCGGTCATGCTCGTTGCCATCCTGTTAAGCGAGCACGAGGCGAAGGTTAGGGTCACCGAGCATGAGCAGTTGATTGGGGGCGATCTGGTTGATTCGGTTGACCGGATACTGGATAGCGTCAGCACGCGACGCCGGAACGAACTCGCGGCGCTCGCTGGCAAACCGTGCAGCAGCGAGGTCAGGGCGTCGCTGGCAGAGCTGGAAACCCATCTGCGTTATGTCCGCGCCGTCGCGCTGGTCTCCGGCGACCGTCTTTACTGCTCTTCCGCACT
Source organism: Paraburkholderia caledonica (assembly GCF_000383275.1). Taxonomy (NCBI): domain Bacteria; kingdom Pseudomonadati; phylum Pseudomonadota; class Betaproteobacteria; order Burkholderiales; family Burkholderiaceae; genus Paraburkholderia; species Paraburkholderia caledonica. The sequence goes on from NZ_KB911054.1 coordinate 68,496, forward strand.
GGGACCCATCGATCGCCCCTTGTCGGATTATCCGCTCTCGGTTGGCCGTGGCGACAGCATTGGTCTTCTCGCCCAGACGCCGTATCAGCTAGGGGTGCCGGTCCTCGTCATATTCAACCGGCCCGCCCCCGGCACAGGGGTGCTGTCGATCGTTGAAGGTGATTACCTCGCCGATGTGCTTGCTCACGGCGTCCGGTACGGCGTGCAGACGGCGTCAATATTGGTGAGCGATACAGGGCGTATCAATGCCCGGGGTACCTTCGGGCCTGCTTCCGGGCCCCTTGCAAGATATACAACCCGCGTCGCATCACATAAATGGCCCTTTTCCATCTTGGTGTCGTCCTCCGAGGGTTTCATTTCTGGGATGCACTGGAAGTACCGAATCCCGGGGCTGGCTGTCGGACTGCTGGTTGACGGCCTGATCGCCGCGGCCTACCTGCTCACCTTTGCCCCGCGGCGACTGTTGCTGAACGCAGTACGTCAGGCGCTTCGTCGCAACGAATTCCATGTTGTCTACCAGCCGATTATCGACACTGCCAGTCGCGAACTGGTGGGCGTCGAGGCGTTGCTGCGGTGGCATCACCCGAGATGGGGCGCCATAAGTCCGGCCTCGTTCATGGAGGAGGTGGAATCGAGCGAAATGCTTGGGCCGGTGACGCAGTTCGTAATGAAGACCGCAATTGCCGAGATGAGCCAGCGCGCGCCTGCGATTCCGCTGCGGATCGCGGTCAATATCGCTCCAGGTGACCTGGAACGCAGAGGCTTCGTCGCACAGGTTGTGGCCCTGACTGCCGGGCTGCCTGCGGGCATGACGCTCGTTGTGGAGCTAACCGAGCGGTTTCTGCTTGCGCCGAGCCCGCGCACCGCAACCATCTTCAACGCGCTGAAGGCCCGGGGAGTCAGGTTTGCGATCGACGACTTTGGCACCCAGCACAGCAACCTGGACCTGCTCGGCCGCTTCCAGTTCGATTATGTGAAGATCGACCGGCAGTTCGTGAACCAGGTTGACACGGGCGGCGCTGACCTCATTACGGGCATCGTCTCTGTCGCGAAGCACTATGGTTTGCAGGTCATTGCAGAAGGCGTCGAAACGGAATCCCAGCACGCCGTGTTGCTGGCAGCGGGAGTGCCCTTCGCCCAAGGGTATCTCTACCAGCGGCCGGTGAAGGCGGACCAGCTTGCGCAGCGGCGGCAGCATGACGACGCGACCACCTCCCGAATTCCGGTGTAGCGACCCGCACGCGCGTCGCGAACGTCAAAAATCGAACGACGCTGTTGAAGAGTCGCTGCCCTGCTGTTTCAACTCGCCGGTGAAAAACTAGACCTTTCAGATCGGTTTACAAACCGCTCCCGAACGCCGGCTAAGGGTAAGGGCGACCCCTAAAAGCCTTATGCGAGAGACGGTCGACGACTTTTTCAACGGCATCGACCCGTTGCGGTCGTTCAACCCAAGTGACCACAGCGGCGGCTTCCGAGGGTAGAACGGCCGGCCAGTCGGCGTCGCTCCAATCCGTTGGACCAGCATGATAGATTGCGCAACACGGGGCATTCTTGCTAATTCTCCGTCGCAAGGCAGGGCGGGAATTGGCGGACGCCCCGTGTGTGCCGCCTATCCCGTGTAAAGCGGGGCCAGTCGGGCAGATACGCGCAAGCGGGAGCGACCATGAGCAGACTCGTCGGGCCGGCCGTCCTGGACAAGGCGCAACTCGCCGAGAAGCCGCCCGCGCCAGCTGTGGACGACGCTCGTTGCCCAGTTTCCGGCCGCCAACACGGTGTCATTCGATCGGCTGATTGCAGCCGACCAGGGCGAGCGCGAGGGCCATGAGCGCGCGCCCGCTCTGGCTTAAAATCGAAGCGAGACCGGGTAATATTGCCGCGGCAGATCGCGTCGAACTTGCTGGACATCGTTCAAACGATATGAGGAAAGTATGGCCGCGCGTGCTTCCGTGCCTTCGTATGACCTGTACATAACCCCTGGACTCCACCGGCGGGTGCCAGGCGTCGCAGATCACCTCGGCGAAAAGCTTGCGCTGCAAGACATTGGTGCGCAAATGCTGGACCATCCTGAACAGCTCCTCCCAAAGCTGGGTGGAGCGCGCCATGTTAATGACCGGTGCGGCGTCCGCCGGAATCAGCGCGTTCGAGCCGCAGGAAGGCACGGCCGGCATCTATTCGCAGATTTTGGGCGGTTGCTGCCATCAGGAACTCATCATGAGCACCGTTTGGACCGCGCAGTCGCAGGCGATCCAGATTCAGGATGCGCTTGAGATGAGCGAAGAGCATTTCCACTTTCTTTCGCTGCCGGCGAGACTGCCTGTATTCTGGGGTTGTCGCGATGCGCCTCGCTTCATCGCGGGCGGCTTCATGGATGCTGCGCGTGATTTTGCGAAACGCCATATTAGGACAGGATTGATGCTTCATTGAACAATGGCTGCAGTTCTTTTCACGCGATCGATACACGATGGTGTCGGCTTTCGTGACGTGGATTTTTCAGTGGACGCCAGTCGCTGCGTAGCGCTTTCCCCGCAGGGCTTCGATTCTCGTTGGCCCTGTTCATTCCAGATGAATTCGCTACGGGAGAACGTATTGTCCTTGCGCGTTGTTGTTTTATCCCAGACCGAGACGTGCGGCTCGATGTGTTTCTCTTCAACCATCCAGCCAGGCAGCGCTGCAGTGCCGGAGGCGGTGTCGCCTACCAGCTTGCGGGGCGTCAGGTCCCGTTGACGTTCTACACGGTCAATCGTTGTTCTGGTTGACCCAACTTCCTGTGACCGATTCGCCGGCGTCGCCTCAACGTCCATAATGATCCCTGCCTGCAGGTCAATCAGATAATTCGTCGAGTAGGCAAAGAACGCAGGGCCGCCTGGAGCGGCCGTCCATCGTGCGGCAGGATCGGTCAGGGATATCTTCTTTGGAGGCGTCAAAGACGTTGCTGGCTCAGACGCATCTGCTTCCACCGGATTGGTTTGCTGCAATGCCTCAAGGTATTCCCGCACAGCGCGACTCTGGCCGTCGGCACGTCCCCAGTCGATAGGCTCTGTTCCCAACACGCCATTCGCAGGACTCGCGTCAGCCTTGATGATGCTTGCATCAATCGCGAATCCCTCGCCTTTGACGAGCCCTTCGGTCATGCAGCGACTCAGCACAGATTCGAACACGTGACGCAACAGATCGCTACCGCGAAAGCGCCCGTGACGGTTCTTTGAGAACGTCGAGTGTTCCGGTACGGCGTCCTCCAGACCCAGGCGGCAAAACCACCGGTATGCAAGGTTCAGATGCACCTCTTCGCATAGACGTCGTTCGGACCGGGCGCCAAAGCAGTAACCCACGATCAACATGCGAATCATGAGTTCCGGGTCAATCGATGGACGACCCATTGGGCTGTAGAACGGTGCGAGGTGCTGGCGCAGATCTCGCAGATCAAGGAAGCGATCGATGCCTCTCAGCGGGTGTGATTGCGGGACGTGGTGGTCGAGATTGAACGAGTAGAAAAGCTTGTCCTGTCCGCTATCCAGTCGAATGAAATGAACGCGTCCCACCCAGAAAACAGGATCAGGAGATGTGGCTGGTTACAGGCCAACAGCGCGAATGTGTTCGGGAGGAAAATCCACGAATGTGCCGGTAACCGGAGGAACCCGAAATGACCTGTACGACTGTAGGCGTGGATATCGCCAAGAACGTGTTTCAGGTGCATTACATCGACGCAGAGACAGGCGAGATCGTGAACAAGCCG
>NZ_KB911055.1:0-67103 GCF_000383275.1 Paraburkholderia caledonica
CGGTCGACCGGACTTGGCGCTTTAGCGCTTGGTCCGGTCCCATGCAGTTTTATCGCGGTCGACCGGACTTGGCGCTTTAGCGCTTGGTCCGGTCCAAGCGCTTTCCCCACGATGGACCAAACTTCGCGCTTCTGCGTACTCCGGTCACATGCCCGTCCTCTTTACGGCGCGATGCAATCCGTTACTTGCTACTTGTTACCGTTCCCCGCTGATGCCGGTTGCCCGGCACTGCATATCCAGTCCCACTGCCGGGTCGCTGCACTGGCGAGCCCGTCCCGTAGTTCTAGCACCGATTCGCCTCGCGCGGGCGACGTTTGTCGTGCGTGAGGCGCCTCGCGCCCAACTGCGAACGATCGACCGTTGGGCGCCCGCGCTCCGTACGCCACGCCACATAGCCTGCGAGGTTCGCCGCGCAATATGCGTGCCACTTGGCAGGGCGCTGTAGCGCGGCTGGCGTTGTGTGCGCCGCTGCGCGGCTCACCGAGCCGTCGTAGAATCGTCGGCGGCCGGCGAGCAAGCCTGTGGGTGCTTGCGGCGGCCCGTGAACGTAAAACCAACCATGAAAAAATGTCGATGACCTTTCACCGCCTTTCCCTGCTTGCCGCATTGAGCGCCGCCACGTTCTGCGTTGCACCGGTCGCGGTACGCGCTGCTTCCGACGCATCCCCGAACAATGCGTCGACGGCCCCGTCCGTTATGTCGCAACCCGCACCGGCCAGCGTTGCGAGCGAGTCCGCTCAGTCGGTCGGCAACGACGGCCCGGCCTACGGACCCGAGTTGGAAGGCTTCGACTATCCCGCGCCGGTCCAGCAATACGCGTTCACTTCGCAAGGCGCTGCGTTGCACATGGCGTATATGGACGTTAAACCGGCGCACGCGAACGGCCGCACAGCAGTACTTCTGCACGGCAAGAACTTTTGCGCGGCGACGTGGGCCACGACGATTCATCGTCTGAGCGACGCCGGCTATCGCGTGATCGCGCCGGACCAGATCGGCTTTTGCAAGTCGAGCAAGCCCGAGCATTACCAGTACAGTTTTCAGCAACTGGCGCGCAACACGCACGCGCTGCTCGAATCGCTGGGCGTGAAGGACGCGACCATCATCGGTCATTCGACCGGCGGCATGCTTGCCGTGCGTTATGCGCTCATGTATCCGCAGGAGACGCAGCAACTGGTGCTTGCCAATCCGATCGGTCTCGAAGACTGGAAGGCGAAGGGTGTGCCGTCGCTGTCGGTGGACCAGTGGTACCAGCGCGAGTTGAAGACCACCGCCGACGGCATTCGCCGGTACGAACAGTCGACCTATTACGCAGGCCAGTGGCGCGCGGACTACGAGCCGTGGGTGCAGATGCTGGCGGGCATGTACCGGGGACCGGGTAAGCAGATCGTCGCGTGGAATTCGGCGTTGCTTTACGACATGATCTACACGCAGCCTGTTGTCTATGAATTCGGCCAGTTGCAGATGCCGACGCTGCTGCTGATCGGCCAGAAGGACACGACGGCCATCGGCAAGGACGCGGCGTCACCCGAGGTGCGCGCAAAGATCGGCCACTATCCCGAGTTGGGTAAAGCCGCGGCCAAAGCGATCCCTCATGCGACGCTGGTTGAATTCGCCGACCTTGGCCATGCACCGCAAATGCAGGACCCACAGGCTTTTCATAAGGCGCTGCTCGACGGAATGGCGGCGCTAAAGGTGAACCGTTGAGCCGGTAAAGGGTGTACGCGGACCGAACGGGTCGCAAGAAAAGTGCAATAAAGAAAAAGGGCGGTCGCTTATGCGCCGCCCTTTGTTCATCCAGTTGCGGTTTACTTGCCGCCGGCCAGTTCCTCATGAATTTCCGCGCCGATCTCGAACGACCGCAGCCGCGCCTTGTGATCGTAGATTTGCGCGGTGAGCATCAGTTCGTCGGCACCGGTTTGATCGATGATCGACTTCAGCCCCTCGCGCACCGCATCGCGATCGCCGATCGCCGTGCATGCGAGCGAATGCGCGACCGAGTTCAATTCCATCTCCGAAGCCGCTAGCCGCTCCACCGGCGGCTGCAATTGCCCCGGCGTGCCGCGCCGCAAGTTGATGAACTGCTGCTGAAGCGACGTGAAAAGACGCTGTGCTTCGTCATTGGTATCGGCTGCGAAGAGGTTCACGCCGACCATCGCGTAGGGCTTGTCGAGCGTCTCCGATGGCCGGAACTGCGAGCGATAAACCTGCAGCGCTGTCAGCAGGTAATCCGGTGCAAAGTGCGACGCGAACGCAAAGGGCAAGCCGAGCGCTGCAGCGAGCTGCGCGCTAAAGAGCGACGAGCCCAGCAGCCACAGCGGCACATGCAACCCCGCGCCGGGCACCGCGCGAATCCGTTGGCCTGAGACGGGGTCCGCGAAATAGCGCTGCAATTCGGCGACGTCGTCGGGGAAAGAGTCCGCGCTGTTCTGCAAATCGCGGCGCAGCGCGCGTGCCGTGGATTGGTCCGTGCCCGGCGCGCGGCCAAGGCCGAGATCGATCCGGCCGGGATACAACGACTCGAGCGTGCCGAACTGTTCCGCGATCACGAGCGGCGCGTGATTTGGCAGCATGACGCCGCCGGAGCCGACGCGAATCGTCTTCGTGCCGCCGGCCACATAACCGATCACGACCGAGGTCGCCGCACTCGCAATGCCGGTCATGTTGTGATGCTCCGCGAGCCAGAAGCGGCGGTAGTTCCACCGTTCCGCATGCTGCGCGAGATCAAGGGTGTTCTTGAAGGCATCTGCGGGCGTTGCGCCCGCGATGACCGGCGAGAGGTCGAGGACCGAAAAAGGGATCATTGTCTGTTCGCTTGCTGTTTCTGGCGCTTTCACGCGATGGGACATTCTCCCAAAGCTTTCGGCTTTCTGCTGATGGCGGCGCGATGCCCACGTTCGCGAAAGGGTTTGTCTGTGCAAAGCGGACCGAGGCGACGGCGCCGCCGTTACATGCAAAGTCGATATAGATATGGACGATCGATATTTAACAAGCGCATGACGCGCTGCTACCTTGAACGCCTCCAGAGAGCACGGCATTTTGCGTGCGATGCCGCTGCCCCGCCGGGCAGCAACCATTCACGGAGGCACTCGCGTGTCCATCGAATTCATCGGCATGATCCAGACCCGGAAGGTATCGGAAACGCATGCGCCGCAAGGGCCCGCTGTCGACGTCGGCTATGTCGCGCAGTTCGCCCGCGCGCATGAGGCGGCGGGCTTCGACCGCATTCTCGTGCCGCACCATTCCACGAGCCCCGATGCGCTGCTTACCGTCGCGCATGCCGCCAGCGTGACGAGCAGGGTGCATTTCATGCTCGCCCATCGCCCGGGCTTTGTCGCGCCGACTCTCGCCGCGCGCCAACTGGCGACGCTCGACCAGTATTCGGGCGGCCGGCTCGCCGTGCACATCATTTCGGGCGGCGACGACGCGGAACAGCGCCGCGACGGCGACTTCCTCTCGCACGACGAACGCTATGCGCGCACCGACGAGTATCTGAACATCGTGCGTCGCATCTGGACCGACGCGAAGCCATTCGATCACCACGGGCAGTACTATCGTTTCGAACAGGGCTTTTCCGAAGTGAAGCCGGTGCAGCAGCCGCACATTCCGGTGTATTTCGGCGGCGCGTCGGCGCCTGCGCTCGAAATTGCCGGACGTCATGCGGATGTCTACGCACTGTGGGGCGAATCGAAGGCGCAAGTGCGCGAGCAGGTCACGCGCGTGCGCGCCGAAGCCGCGAAGCACGGTCGCACAGTACGCTTCTCGGTGTCGTTCCGGCCGATTCTCGCCGCGACAGAAGCTGCCGCGTGGGAGCGCGCCGATCACATCCTCGCTGAAACGAGACGGCTGCGCGCGGCGCAAGGACTCGGGGTAGGCGGCCCCGCGCAAAGCGAAGGCGCGCGGCGTTTGCTCGCGGCATCCGGCGATTCGGATCGTGCCGACGAACGCTTGTGGACCGGCATCGCGAAAGAAATCGGCGGACGGTCGAATTCGACCGCCCTGGTCGGCACGCCGCAACAGGTCGCCGATACGCTCGCGGAGTACTACGCGCTGGGCGTCTCCACCTTTCTCGTGCGTGGCTTCGATCCGCTCGAAGACGCGATCGACTATGGCCGCGAGCTGATTCCCGCGACGCGCGAACGCATTGCGCACTTGCGTAGCGTCGAGGGAGCCCAGGGCGCCGCGACGACCGAGACTTTGGCCGCATGACCGGAGTTGCGATGACCGATCTTTCTCACGCACGTCCGGCCGCCGAACGCTCGGCGGTCGACGGCGAATCATCGACATTCAGGCGCCACGCGCCGCTGCGCAAATTCTGGTTCGACGACGTGCCGCCGCGCGAGGGCGTCGCCGAAGAGCGGCGTTACCGTCGGGAACGGCTCGCGGTCGCGTTTCGGCTCTTCGCACGCTACGGCTTCGATCAGGGACTTGCCGGTCACATCACCGCACGCGATCCGGAATGGCCCGATCACTTCTGGGTCAATCCGTTCGGCAAGCACTTCGGTCGCATCCGCGTATCCGATCTGTTGCTCGTCAATTCGCAAGGCGAGATCGTGGTCGGCGAGGGGCCCGTGAATCAGGCCGCTTTTGCGATTCATGCGGCGATTCACGAGGCTCGTCCCGAAGTGGTCGCGGCCGCGCACACACATTCGTTGTACGGCAAGGCGTGGTCCACGCTCGGCCGCAAGCTCGATCCGCTGACGCAGGATTCCTGCGCGTTCTACCAGGACCACGCATTGTTCAACGATTTCCGCGGCGTCGTGCTCGATACCGAAGAGGGCGCGCGCATCGCTGCGGCGCTCGGAGGCAATAAAGCGGTGATTCTGAAGAATCACGGCATCCTGACGGCGGGTCCGAGCGTCGAAGCGGCGGCCTGGTGGTATATCGCGCTCGACAACGCCTGCCACGCGCAATTGCTCGCCGAAGCGGCCGGCACGCCGCAAGCCATTCCTCACGAGATGGCGGCGCTTACGCACGAGCAGGTCGGCCGTGCGAACGGCGCTTTGTTCGCCTTTCAGAGCCTGTTCGAAGGCCTCGTGGAAGCGGCGCCCGACGTGCTGACCTGAGCGCTTTTGCCGGAATCTCGCGGTTCATCGCAGCGCCGCTGCGGCGCAGCGATGCCGCGGCTAAATGGCACAACGGCGGGCGAAGGTACGCAACGCCGGGCGACGGGCGCAACCATAGTCGAGCAGCGTGCCGAACTCGCACCGCTTTGGACCCGATTCTTCAACGCGGCGCTCGCTGCAGGTGCGCGAAGCGACCAGTGCCGCCCGCGCGCCGAACTTCCACATTATTCTGTCAAGCTATCCATGACCCAGACCCTGAGGCATGACCGGCTGCGCGCGTTCGTCGGCCGGATTGCGTCGCTCGTCGACGACGAAACGCCCGAAGCCGCGCTGCTCGAAGCGGGCGCTGTTGCGCTACGCGAACTGATTGCGCACGACGACTGGCTGCCCGATGCTTTCGCGCGGCCCGACCCCGAGCGCTACCAGCAGTTTCTGTTGCATGCGGACTCGCGGCAGCGTTTTTCGATCGTCAGTTTTGTCTGGGGGCCGGGGCAATCGACGCCCGTGCACGATCATACGGTTTGGGGGTTGATCGGCGTGCTGCGTGGCGCGGAAATTGCGCAGCATTACCGTGCCGCGCCGCATGGCGAGTTGGTCGAAGAGGGCGCGCCGCAGCGCCTCGATACCGGTGCCGTGGCTGCGGTGTCGCCGCGCATCGGCGATATTCATCGCGTGCGCAATGCTTTTGGTGACCGTACGTCGATCAGCATTCACGTGTACGGTGGAAATATCGGAGCGGTAAGCCGCTCCGTTTATCCGTGCGGCGGTGGCCGCAAAAATTTTGTGTCCGGCTACTCGAACGACGTGTTGCCGAACATCTGGAATGTGTCAAAGGAGTCTCCGATCTCATGACATTCGAAAAAGATTTACGTACCCGATCTTATTCAGACGTGCGCCGCGCACTGCTCGAACGCGAGGAAATCGCGCTCGTCGATGTGCGCGAGGAAGATCCGCACGCGCGCAGTCATCCGTTATTCGCCGCGAACCTGCCGCTGTCGCGGCTCGAACTCGATGCACCGGTGCGCCTGCCGCGCCGCGACGTGCCCATTGTCGTGCTCGACGACGGCGAAGGGCTCGCCACTCGTGCGGCGGAGCGCCTGGCAGGCCTCGGCTACACCAGGGTCGCGCTGCTCGAAGGCGGTTTGCAAGGCTGGCGCAAGGCCGGCGGTGAGCTGTTCCAGGACGTCAACGTGCCGAGCAAAGCGTTCGGCGAACTGGTGGAAAGCGTGCGCCACACGCCGTCGCTGCCGGCGCAGCAAGTGCAGGCGCTGCTCGATCGCGAAGAAAACGTGGTCGTTCTCGACGCGCGCCGTTTCGACGAATATCAGACGATGAATATTCCTGGCAGCATCAGCGTGCCGGGTGCCGAACTGGTGCTGCGCGCGCGTGAACTCGCGCCGGACCCCACGACGCGGATCATCGTCAATTGTGCGGGGCGTACGCGCAGCATCATCGGCGCGCAGTCGCTCATCAATGCGGGCGTGCCGAACCCGGTCGCCGCGTTGCGCAACGGCACCATCGGCTGGACCCTCGCCGGGCAACCGCTTGCGCACGGCAGTTCACGCCGGCCGCATCCGGTTGTCGACGATACGCTGCGCCTCGTCGCCGCCGACGGCGCGCGGGCGGTCGCCGATCGCGCGAAGGTAGGGCGCACGTCACGCGACGAAGCGCGCCGCTGGGCCGACGAAGCGGTACGCACCGTGTACCGCTTCGATGTGCGCACGCATGAGGAATATGAAGCGGGCCATGTGCCGGGCTTTCGCCACGCGCCCGGCGGCCAGCTCGTGCAGGAAACCGAGATGTTCGCGCCGGTGCGCGGTGCGCGCGTGATCCTCGCGGACAGCGACGGCGTGCGTGCGAACATGACGGCGTCGTGGCTCGCGCAGATGAACATCGAGGTGTACGTGGTGGACGGTCTGACCGCCGCCGACTTCGCCGAAAAGGGTCAGGCGCCTGCCGCGCGCCTCGCGCCCCAGCCACCCGCCGCCGACGAAATCGCGCCGGCGGAACTCGCCGCGCTCCTGCAGTCGCCGGGCACGGTCGTGCTCGATGTCACGAGCAGCGCGAACTATGTGAAGCGTCATATTCCGGGCGCGTGGTTCGCCATTCGCAGTGATCTGGAGAGGGCGGTGCACAAGCTGCCGGACGCTCAGCGTTATGTGCTCACATGCGGCAGCAGTCTGCTCGCGCGCTTCGCGGCGCCCGAGTTGGCGGCGTTGACCGGCAAGCCGGTACAGGTGCTGACGGGCGGCACGGCGGCGTGGATCGAAGCGGGTCTGCCCGTGGAGAGCGGCGAGACGCGGCTGGCGTCGCCGCGCATCGATCGATATCGGCGTCCATATGAAGGCACCGATAACGCGCGAGAAGCAATGAACGCCTATCTCGAGTGGGAGTATGGGCTCGTCGCGCAACTGGCTCGCGACGGCACGCATGGATTTCATGTGATCTGACGTTGGCGTTCAAGCCCGCGCTGCGGCTGCCGTAGCGCGGGCTAAACCACCAACTGGCGACGAACCAGCGACCACATTGAGAACCTGGACACGCCGCGCGCCGCAAGACGCGCGTTGCGTGCGCGCACTCCTTGAAGTGCCGTTCGATCGCCGCGCGGAACCTCTCGACCGACTGCTGCGATTCATCAAGCAGACGCGGGTGTCTTCATGACGATCCGCGAGGTGCTTCGTGCGTCTGACAACGCGCGCGAGCCCATTCTTTCAAACCTCGCACGCAATGAAAATTCGCATATTTGCATAGCAGAATAAGGCGTTTGTCTTATATGAGCCGCTCGCTTATCGTCGCTGGAATCTCATTCGCAGGCCTTCCACATGACGCTACCCGGTTCTCTTTTCGCGACGTTCTCCGCGCTGCAACGCGCGCTTGTCAAAGCGCTCACAGCCCCAGTGCTGGCGATTCCCGCTTTGCTATTTGCAAGCGCATCGAATGCTGCCGATCTGCCCGTGCTCAAGGTCGGCGATCAATCGCTGCAAACGCGCGGCATTCTTGAGGCCTCGGGCCAGTTGAAAGACCTGCCGTACAAGATCGAATGGTTCAACTTTCCGGCAGCGCAACCGCTTGGCGAAGCATTGAATGCCGGTGCCGTGGATGTCGGCGGACTCGGAGACGCGCCGCTCGTGTTCGCGCTCGCTGCCGGCGCGCGCGTGCGGGCCGTCGCCGCGACGCGGTCCAATCCGCTCGATCTCGCGATCGTGGTTGGTCCGCAATCGCCGCTCACCGAGGTCGCAAACCTGAAGGGAAAGCGCCTTGCCACGACGCGCGGCTCTATCGGTCATTACCTCGCGCTCGCCGCACTGAAGAAGGCGAATCTGTCCGCGAGCGACGTCACGTTTGTGTTCCTCGCGCCGGCCGACGCCAAGGCCGCGCTCGCTTCGGGCAGCGTCGATGCGTGGTCCGTTTGGGACCCGTACACGGCGCTTGGCGAGTCGCGCGATCACGACCGCATTATCGCGAACGGCGTGGGTCTGTCCGAAGGGCTCAGCTATCAGGTCGCCACCGAGACCGCGATTGCGGCCAAGCGGGCACAGTTAGCCGACTTTCTGCGGCGCGTGGCGACGGGGCAGCGTTGGGCGCTCACGCATCCCGATGAAGTCGCGGCGATGCAGTCGCGCGTCACCGGCTTGCCGACCGACGTGTTGAAGACGGTCTATCAGCGCGGCCAGGTTCATCCGGTCGCCATCGACGATAGCGTCGTGGCCGCGCAGCAGCGCACCGCCGACACCTACGAAGCAGCCAGCGTGATTCGCGCGCATCTGGATGTGCGTGCGAGTTTCGATCGCAGTTTTCCTCTACCCTGAACGCTCGACTGCAACGAAATCCTCTGCAAATTCGGTGTAAACGCGCTCTCGTCTAAACCGTCCGATCCCGTTAGATTAACGTCACCTGAAGGCTTATCGAGGGACCAGGACGGCCATACAAGCAGCGGTTCGTCACTTCCGGCGATGGCGCAAGGTGAGCGGCCAAGGTCGTTCATCGCCGCGCTGGAACCGGACCGCTGCGCGTCGTCCACGCACTCATCCCGGTCTTTCGCATCTTCTGTAGTCCCTTTTTTCTCCGCGTCATCTCCCGTATCGGTCGCGAGCACCTCATTGCCGCCACGAGACATGCCGACGCTTTCCACGGCGTCGCCTGTTTGCTTTCTGTTGCGTCTGTTGCTGTTTGCAATAAACCTCGCTCAGACAGCGTGATCCTCCAGAAAACGCCTGACGTCCCACGTTTTTCGCAGGCGAGCACCGGCATCGCCCGCTTTCGGCGCGTCGGCGCGCGCTCGCGGTTTTTGCCGCACGCGGTTATCCTGTAGCGCGTTCCAAAGGATTCCCTTTGGCGAATCACTACACGAGCGGTGCGCACAGTCGCGCTCGCATCGATACAGGAATTTCGCTGTGAGCCTGAAATTGCCTATTGCCGCCATGCTGGCCGCGTGCATCGCGCTCACTGCGTGCGACGACCAACAGAGCGAGCGCGCCGTGCAAAAAATCAAGGAACTGTTCAACGCGGTGAAGCCCGACGCGCTGCTGCTGAAGAACATGACGCCGGGCGTCACGACCGAAGCGCAGATCCGCGAGCAGATGGGTAAGCCCGAAACCGAGCGCACTTATACGGACGGCTCGAAACGCTTCGAGTATCCACGTGGTCCGCAAGGTTTGAATACGTACATGGTCGACATCGATCGTGACGGTAAGCTTCAAGCAATCACGCAGGTACTGACCGCTGCGAACTTCGGCAAGATCCGCATCGGCATGAGCGAGGACGAAGTGCGACGCCTGCTCGGCAAACCGGGCGAAATCGCGGTGTTCCCCCTCAAGCCGGAGACGGTGTGGAGCTGGAAGTGGCGCGAGGGCGGTGTGACGGAAGAAGGCATTTTCAACGTGCACTTCGACCAGAACAGGAAGGTGTACACGACATCGCGCTCGGACGTGATGCGCGGGCGCTAGAAGCAACGACAAGACAGACGAATGGAAGGCGGGGAATCATGATACGTCGACGTCGATACAGCCGTATCGGGCTGGTGTTGGGGGGCGGCGCGGCTCGTGGCTGGGCGCATATCGGTGCGATTCGGGCGCTGCACGATGCGGGCATCAAGCCCGACGTGGTGTGCGGCACGTCGATCGGCGCGCTGGTCGGCGCCGTTTATGCGAACGGGGACCTCGACTGGCTAGAGGAGTGGGTGTCGCGCCTCACGTGGCAGACGGTCGTGCGACTGCTCGACTTGCGCCTCTCGGGCGGCCTGCTCGGCGGGCGCAAGGTCATCCAGCTTTTCGCCGACAAGTTTGACGGCCGCTCGATCGCGCAGCTGAACATGCCGTTCGCGGCGGTCGCCACCGAACTCGATTCGGGCCGCGAGAGCTGGCTGCAGGACGGCAGTGTGGTCGACGCGGTGCGCGCGTCGATTGCGATTCCCGGCATCTTCACGCCCGTTTGGCACAACGGCGTATGGCTTGTGGACGGCGGGCTCAGCAATCCGGTGCCGGTGTCGGTCGCGCGCGGCATGCGGGCGGACTGTGTGATCGCCGTCGATCTGAACAACGACATTCTCAACGGCCGCGATTTCGGCGGCGCGGTGGTGGACACCCCGGCTATCGATCCCACCGCACCGCCGCCTGTGTCGCTGCGCCGTAACGGCAAGCCCTGGCCGCGCTGGCTCGCGCCTGCCGAAGAGCGCGTCACCGACGACGTTCGCGTGCCTCCCGCACCGAGCGCACGTGTGCCTTCCATGCTGAGTTCGATCGCGCAAAGCATCGACATCATGCAGGTTCGGATTACCCGAAGCCGTCTCGCCGGCGAGCCGGCGGACATTCTGATCCAGCCGCGTCTCGGCGGCATGGGCATTTTCGACTTTCACCGCGCGGCGCCGGCCATCGAGGAAGGGCGCGCGGCAGTCGAATATATGCTGCCGGCGATTCGCGCCCGGCTCGGCATCGAATAGAGGCGGCTCGCGGTACGCCTTCGCGCTACGTTAAGTGCGACCTTGCGCCCCGCGCGAACCCCGCGCCCATCTATCGAAAAAGCGACCTCAAACTTGCGAAATCGCAGCGGCCACGGTTGCCCGCGTGGCGGCCCGTATCGCCCGACGCGCCCCCGTACCAAGCGCCGTCAGCCGTACCAGGTTGTCATTGCCGGTTTGCTGCGTCGCAGCAAATGTCGCGCGGGCCTTTGAGAATTTAATTTTCGCTTGCGAGACTCCGCGCCATGCAGGATGAGTCGGGACGTTAGCCGACGACATCTCTAGGATTCAACGAACCTGGATGGAGACACGCGTGGTGCTATACGGCTTTGGTCCGGTATTACTGGCCGGCACGATCCAGACAGTCGAGCTGTCGGTCCTTTCACTCGCGGCCGCCGTGGTGCTCGGCCTCGCGGGCGCGGCGGCGAAACTCTCGTTCAACCGGCCGTTGCGCGCGCTCGCCACCGGCTACACGACATTGATCCGCTCGGTGCCGGACCTCGTGCTGATGTTGCTGCTCTTCTATAGCATCCAGATCGCGGTCAACAATCTGACCGACGCGCTCAATCTGCCGCAGTTCGACATCGACCCGTTCGTCGCGGGCGTGCTGACGCTCGGTTTCATTTACGGCGCGTACTTCACCGAGACGTTTCGCGGCGCCTTTCTCGCGGTGCCGCGCGGGCAGCTGGAAGCGGGCAGCGCTTATGGCATGAGCGGCGTCCGCGTGTTTGCACGCATCCTGTTTCCGCAGATGATGCGTTTCGCGCTGCCGGGCATCGGCAACAACTGGCAGGTGCTCGTGAAAGCGACGGCGCTGGTGTCGATCATCGGTCTCGCCGATGTCGTGAAGGCTGCGCAGGACGCGGGCAAAAGCACGTTCAACATGTTCTTCTTCATTCTGATCGCCGCGCTGATCTATCTGGCGCTGACGACTGTCTCGAACCTCGCGCTGATCTGGCTGGAACGCCGCTATTCGATCGGCGTGCGGCACGCGGAGCTTTAAGACCATGATCGACATTCTCAATCAGTTCTGGCGTGCGTTTCTCTACTGGGACGGTCAGCGCATATCCGGCCTTGCGGTCACGTTGTGGCTGCTGGTGGCATCCGTCGGTATCGGCTTCTGTCTTGCGATTCCGCTGGCGGTGGCCCGCGTGTCGAAGAAGCGCTGGCTTTCCACGCCGGTGCGTCTTTACACTTACGTGTTTCGGGGCACGCCGCTGTACGTGCAGTTGCTGCTGATCTATACCGGCATGTACAGCCTCGAATTCGTGCGTTCGCATCAACTGCTCGATGCGTTCTTTCGCAGCGGTTTTCACTGCGCGATTCTGGCGTTCGCGTTGAACACCTGTGCATACACCACGGAGATTTTTGCCGGCGCGATCCGCTCGACGTCGCACGGCGAAGTGGAAGCGGCCCGCGCCTACGGTATGAGCTGGTTCACGATGTATCGCCGCATTGTGATACCGTCCGCGCTGCGCCGCGCTTTACCGTTGTACAGTAACGAAGTGATCCTGATGCTGCATGCCACGACGGTCGCGTTCACGGCCACCGTGCCGGACATCCTGAAAGTCGCGCGCGACGCGAACTCGGCCACTTATCAATCGTTCGACGCGTTCGGTCTGGCCGCGCTGATTTATCTCGTGGTGTCGTTCGCCCTCGTAGCGCTGTTTCGCCGCGCGGAGCGTCACTGGCTCGGTTACCTGGCGGTGCGCACGCATTGAGCGCGCCTTGTTTGCAGCAGGCGGTGCGATCAAAGCGCGCCGTCGACGTTCGATCCGTATCTTCACAGGGAGAGCATCTTGCTCCACACCACGCAAACCGAAGCTTGCAAGCTCGCCGTGCAGGACATCCACAAGCGCTATGGCGACAACGAAGTGCTCAAGGGCGTATCGCTCAATGCGAACAAGGGCGACGTGATCAGCATCATCGGCGCGAGCGGCTCGGGCAAGAGCACCTTCCTGCGCTGCATTAATTTTCTCGAGCGGCCGAACGCCGGGCAGATCGTCGTCGACGGCGAAACGGTCAAGACGAAAGCCGACCGCGCCGGCAACCTGGAAGTGGCCGATCACAAGCAATTGCAGCGCATCCGCACGAAGCTCGCGATGGTGTTCCAGCACTTCAACCTGTGGGCGCACATGAACGTGATCGAGAACATCGTCGAGGCGCCGATTCATGTGCTCGGTTTGCCGCGTCGCGAAGCCGAGGAGCGCGCGCGCGAATATCTCGAGAAAGTGGGCCTCGCGCCGCGTCTGGAAAAACAATATCCTTCGCATCTGTCGGGCGGTCAGCAGCAGCGCGTGGCGATCGCCCGTGCACTGGCAATGGACCCTGACGTCATGCTGTTCGACGAGCCGACTTCCGCGCTCGACCCTGAACTGGTCGGCGAGGTGTTGAAAGTCATGCAGAAGCTCGCCGAAGAAGGGCGCACGATGATCGTCGTCACGCACGAAATGGGTTTTGCGCGCAACGTGTCGAACCATGTGATGTTCCTTCACCAGGGCCGTACGGAAGAAGAAGGCCTGCCCGCCGAGGTGCTGAGTTCGCCGCGCAGCGAGCGGCTCAAGCAGTTCCTCTCCGGCAGCCTCAAGTAACGCTCGCCGTCTTCTATCCGATCGATGGCTCGCACGTCCAGCCCCGCACGCACCATGCAGGTTGCAATCGTGGCATTGCCGCCTGTGTCGATGTCGGGCGTCGGGCCGATTGTCGACGCACTCAATCTCGCCAATGAAATCGACGGCCGCGCGCTGTACCGCGTGCAGGTGTGCTCGTGGGACGGCCGCGCTGTGCCGCTTGCGGGCGGCGCGCAATGGCCGGCCGACGTGGCCTTCGGCGACGCGGTGGTCTGCGACTGGCTGATCGTGGTCAGCGAACGGTTTCAGCAATTCGCCGACTACCGGCTGTTTCTCGCAAGTTTGTCGCGCGTCGGGCAACGCACGCCGCTTGTCACCGGCATTCATCACGGCGTGTGGTGGCTTGCAATGGCGGGCCAGTTGTCGGGCTATCGCGTCAGTGTGAACTGGGAAACGTATCAGCAGTTCTCCGAGCAGTTCGAGCGCTCCATCGTCACCCAGCAGATTTTCGAAATCGACCGCGATCGCGCCACCTGCGCGGGCGGTCAGGCGACCGTCGACTTCATGCTCGCGATGATCGGCCGCGAGCACGGCCCGGAGCTCGCGGATCGCATCGCGGATACGCTTGGCGTCGGCGTGTTGCGCGCGGGCGAAGAGCGTCAGCGCATACCGTTCGTGACGGCGCCCGGCGAGCGTCATCCGCGCCTGAACGATGCGTTGTTGCTGATGGAAGCGAACATTGAAGATCCGCTCACCACCGACGAAATCGCGGGTCTCGTCGGCGTTTCGCGACGCCAGCTGGAGCGCCTCTTCCGCCAGTATCTCGGCTCGATGCCGTCCAAATACTATCTCGGCTTGCGCCTTTCGAAGGCGCGCACGCAATTGCAGCGCACCAGCAAGTCGGTCGTGCAGATCAGTCTTGCTTGCGGGTTTTCGTCGGCGGCGCACTTTTCGAATGCATATCGCGAACGCTTCGGCGTGACGCCGCGCGAGGACCGCCGCAACTGGATCGACAAACAGACCGGCGCAAGCGGCGCCGCGGCCAGCGAGCCGCGCGCGGGTGCGCTGATCGAGCCGCCGGATAGGGGCGACTGAAGGGCGACTGAAGGGCGGCAAGCAGGCGGCAAGTGTCGGCGTCGGTTGGCGATGCGGCTGGTCAGCATGCGTGAGGCCCCGCATGCCGCGCGGAAGCTCATAGAAAGCGTCGCGTATGCGCAAGACGTAACGCGTGCGGTTTCCTACACTATCTGTACTACCTCTCACCTGTAACGAGGATTTGCCATGAACGACCTGACTGTGACACGCAAGACCTTCGACGAAGTCATGGTGCCGGTATTCGCACCCGCCGCCTTCGTGCCGGATCGCGGTCTCGGCTCACGCGTCTGGGATACGCAAGGCCGCGACTATATCGACTTCGCCGGCGGTATCGCCGTCACCGCGCTCGGTCATGCGCATCCCGAACTGCTGAAAGTCCTGCACGAGCAGGGTAGCAAGCTCTGGCACATCGGTAACGGCTACACCAACGAGCCGGTGCTGCGTCTCGCCAGGCGTCTCGAAGAACTGACGTTCGCCGACCGCGCTTTCTTCGCGAACTCGGGCGCGGAAGCGAACGAAGCCGCGTTGAAACTCGCACGCCGCGTCGCATTCGAGCGTCATGGCGCCGACAAGTACGAAATCATCTCGTTCACGCAGTCGTTCCATGGCCGAACGTTTTTCACCGTCAGCGTGGGCGGTCAGCCGAAGTATTCGGAAGGCTTCGGGCCGGTGCCGCAAGGCATCGTTCACCTGCCGTACAACGACATTCAGGCTGCGCAAAAGGCGATCGGCGCGAAGACCTGCGCGGTTATCGTCGAACCGATTCAAGGCGAAGGCGGTGTGATCCCCGCCGATCCGGCGTTCCTCAAAGCGCTGCGCGAAGCCTGCGACCAGCACGGCGCGCTGCTGATTTTTGACGAGGTACAAACAGGTGTCGGCCGCAGCGGCTACTTCTACGCGTATCAGGACACGGGTGTTACGCCCGACATCCTCACCACCGCGAAGGCGCTCGGCAACGGCTTTCCGATCGGCGCGATGCTGACCACGAACGAACTCGCCGCGCACTTCAAGGTCGGCGTGCATGGCACGACTTACGGCGGCAATCCGCTGGGTTCCGCCATCGCGGAAAAAGTGGTGGAACTGATCAGCGATCCGAAGCTGCTCGAAGGCGTGCGCACCCGCAGTGAAGTGCTGAAGGGCCATCTCGCCAAGCTCAACGAGCGCTTCGGTCTTTTCGACGAGGTGCGCGGCAAGGGCCTGTTGATCGGCGCGCAACTGACCGACGCGTACAAGGGTCGCGCGAAAGACTTCGTCACGGCCGCCGGCCAGCACGGCGTCATCATGCTGATGGCAGGACCGGACGTGCTGCGCTTCGTGCCGTCGCTGATCATGCCGCTGGACGACATGAACGAAGGCTTCGAGCGTCTCGCCAAAGCTATTGCGGACGTGGTCGGCGTGAAGGCCGAAGCTGCATCCAGGTGAACGGCGGTTCTAGCGGTTCCAACGGTTCCAGCGCTCCGCATTCGCTCATGCGTCACATTGAACAGGAACGATGATGCTCTTCGTACGCCCCGGCCGCCTCGCCGATCTCGATGCGCTCGAACATATGGCGCGCACCGCGCAACCGGTGCTGCATTCGCTACCGCACGACCGGCGCGCGCTCGAAGCACGCGTCGCGTTGTCAGAAGACTCGTTTCGCGCGGAGGTCGATTTCCCGGGCGAGGAGTTCTATCTGTTCGTGCTCGAAGATTCGGAGAGCGGCAAGCTGATGGGCACGGCGAGCATCGTTGCCGCCGCGGGTTACTCCGATCCGTTCTATGCGTTTCGCAACGACGCGCTGATCCATGCATCGCGTGAACTGCACGTGAACCGCAAGATTCACGCGCTCACCATGTCGCACGAGCTGACCGGCAAGAGCCGGCTCGCGGGCTACTACATCGACCCGTCGCTGCGCGGCGACGCCGCCGCGCATCTCATGTCGCGTGCACGAATGATGTATATCGCGGCCAATCGCAAGCGCTTCACGCCCGAGGTGTTCTCGCTGCTGCTAGGCGTCACCGACGAGAACGGCGTGTCGCCGTTCTGGGAAGCAGTAGGGCGCAAGTTTTTCGGCCGCAATTTCGCCGACATCGAAATCGAGTCCGGCGGGCGTAGTCGAACGTTCATCGCCGAAGTCATGCCGACGTACCCGATCTATGTGCCGTTGCTGCCCGAAGCGGCGCAGCGGGTACTCGGCGAGCCGGATTCGAAGGCTCTGCTCGCGTATGAGATACATCTCGAAGAAGGGTTCGAGACGGACCGCTTCATCGACATCTTCGACGCGGGGCCGGTGCTTACCGCGCAAGTGGACCGCAGTGCCTGCGTGACGCTCAATGAAACGCGGGTGGCGCACGAGGCGGCGGCCGGGGCGAACGGCTCGACATATCTGATCGCCCACAACGGCGCGGACGGTCAATTCCGCTGCGTGCTCGGCGAGTTGCCTACGGCGAGGAACGAAGGCGCGCCGCTTGCCCAGCCGGCGCGTGCGGCGCTCGGCGTGCAGGACGGCGATACGGTGCGCTGCGTGCCGTTGCATCGACCGGAAACGAATGAACAATCGGGAGACGCGCAATGATCGTCGTTCGCGTGGTGCAACGAGGCGATGTCGACGCGTTGATGCGGCTCGCGCAGGAAACCGGTCCGGGGCTCACCACCTTCAAGCCGGATCGCGACGCGCTTGCGGCGCGAGTCGAACGCGCGCGCCGCACGATGGAAGACAAGGCCGAGCCGCATGAAGCGGGCTACTTCTTCGTGATGGAAGACACCGCAACCGGCGACGTGGCCGGCGTGTGCGGAATTGAAACGGCGGTCGGTCTGCAACAGCCGTTCTACAACTATCGCGTGAGCACCGTAGTACACGCGAGCCAGGACCTGGGCATCTGGACGCGCATGCGCGCGCTGAACATCTCGCACGACCTGACCGGTTATGCCGAAGTGTGTTCGCTGTTTTTGAGTCCGCGATATCGCACGAGCGGTGTGGGCGGCTTGCTGTCGCGCTCGCGCTTCATGTTTCTCGCGCAGTTTCGTGAGCGTTTTCCGCAGCGCCTATGCGCGGAATTGCGCGGGCATTTCGATGCGGAAGGCACGTCGCCGTTCTGGCGCGCGGTCGGCTCGCACTTCTACCAGATCGATTTCAACGCGGCGGACTATCTAAGCTCGCACGGACGCAAAGCGTTCCTTGCTGAACTGATGCCGCGCTATCCGGTGTATGTCGAGTTGTTGCCGCAAGAGGCGCAGGAATGCGTCGGCCTCACGCACAACGACACGATTCCGGCGCGCCGCATGCTCGAAGCGGAAGGGCTGCGCTACGAGAACCACGTCGATATTTTCGATGCCGGTCCGGTGCTCGAATGCCACATCTCCGACTTGCGCACGGTGCGCGAAAGCGTGCTGGTGCCGGTCGAGATTGCCGACGTACCGGAGGGCGCGGCGCAGGACGCACCGCGCTCGATGGTATCGAACACGTCCCTCGGCGATTTTCGCGTCGGCGTGGCGGCGGGCGTGCCGCAAGACGGCGTGTTCCGCATGAATGCGACAGAAGCTGCGGCGCTGGGCGTCAAAGCAGGCGACCCGGTTCGAGTGCTGGCGCTGAAACACAAACAAGGATGATCATGAGCGAGCTTTTCATCGACGGCGAATGGGCCGCTGGCACAGGACCCGCATTCGCGTCGCGCAATCCGGGCACGGGCGCGA
The DNA here is from genome assembly GCF_000383275.1 of Paraburkholderia caledonica. Lineage (NCBI taxonomy): Bacteria > Pseudomonadati > Pseudomonadota > Betaproteobacteria > Burkholderiales > Burkholderiaceae > Paraburkholderia > Paraburkholderia caledonica. Next base: position 18,357 of record NZ_KB911055.1, read on the forward strand.
CGGTGTGGGAAGGCAATAGCGCCTCCGCAGACGACGTGGACCGCGCGGTGCGCAGCGCGCGCCGCGCGTTCGCAACATGGTCTGCATCGAGCCTCGACGAGCGGTGCGCGGTGGTGCGCCGCTTCGCCGCGCTCGTCACCGAACGCAAAGAGGCGCTCGCCGAAGCGATTGGCCGCGAAACCGGCAAGCCTCTGTGGGAAGCGCGCACGGAAGCGGCTTCGATGGCTGCGAAAGTCGAAATTTCGATTCAGTCGTACAACGAGCGCACGGGCGAAAAGCGTTCGGCAATGGCGGACGGTACCGCGGTTTTGCGGCATCGTCCGCACGGCGTGGTGGCGGTGTTCGGGCCGTATAACTTCCCCGGCCACTTGCCGAACGGGCATATCGTGCCGGCGCTGATCGCGGGCAACGCCGTTGTCTTCAAACCGTCGGAACTCGCGCCGGGCGTGGCGGCACTCACCGTGCAGACGTGGCGCGACGCGGGCCTGCCCGCCGGCGTGCTCAATCTCGTGCAGGGTGAGAAGGACACGGGCATTGCGCTCGCGAACCACCGGCAGATCGACGGTCTGTTCTTCACAGGTAGTTCGGACACCGGAGCATTGTTGCACAAGCAGTTCGGCGGACGTCCGGAGATCGTGCTGGCGCTGGAGATGGGCGGCAACAATCCGCTCGTGATCGGGCCGGTGGCGGACCTCGACGCCGCCGTGCATCACACCATCCAGTCGGCGTTTTTGTCAGCGGGACAGCGTTGCACCTGCGCGCGCCGTATCTTTGTGCCGAACGACGCGTTCGGTGAGCGCTTCCTGGCGCGCCTCGTCGAAGTGACGTCGCGCATCAGCGTCGGCGAATACAACGCCGAACCGCAGCCTTTCATGGGCGCGGTGATTTCGGCGCGCGCGGCTTCGCGGCTCGTCGCCGCGCAGGAGCGTTTGCTTGCCGACGGCGCGCACGCGTTGTTGAAGATGGAGCAACGCGATCCGAAACTCGGTTTCGTCACGCCGGCTATTCTCGACGTAAGCGCTGTGAAGAATCTGCCCGACGAGGAGCATTTCGGACCGCTTGCGCAGATCATCCGTTACGACAGCTTTGACGAAGCGCTCGACAAAGCCAACGACACCGAGTTTGGCCTGTCCGCAGGACTGCTCGCCGACGACGAATCGCTATGGACGCACTTCCAGCGCACCATCCGCGCGGGTATCGTCAACTGGAACCGGCCGACTAATGGAGCATCGTCGGGTGCGCCGTTCGGCGGGCCGGGCCGTTCAGGCAATCACCGGCCAAGCGCCTATTACGCGGCCGACTACTGCGCGTACCCGATGGCTTCTGTCGAAAGCGCGCAACTGCAAATGCCCGCGAGCGTCTCGCCGGGCCTCCAATTCTAAGGATCGACGATGCAAGCCACTGAAGCCAATTTCGACGGTCTGGTCGGCCCGACGCACAACTACGCGGGGCTGTCGTTCGGCAACGTCGCGTCGCAGAACAACGAAAAGTCGGTTGCGAATCCGAAGGCGGCCGCGAAGCAGGGCCTGCGCAAGATGAAGCAGTTGGCCGATCTCGGCTTTCATCAGGGCGTGTTGCCGCCGCAGGAACGCCCGTCGATGCGTCTGTTGCGCGAGCTGGGATTTTCCGGCGACGACGCGACGGTGATCGCGCGCGTGGCGAAAAACGCGCCTGAGTTGCTGGCCGCCGCAAGTTCGGCGTCGGCGATGTGGACCGCGAATGCCGCGACGGTGAGTCCGTCCGCCGATACGCACGACGGCCGCGTGCATTTCACGCCGGCCAACTTGTGCAGCAAGCTGCATCGCGCGATCGAGCACGAATCGACGCGCCGCACGTTGCGCGCCATTTTCAGCGACGCCGATCGCTTCGCGGTGCACGAAGCGCTGCCCGGCACGCCTGCGCTCGGCGACGAAGGCGCGGCGAATCACACGCGCTTCTGTTCCGAATATGGCACCCGTGGTGTCGAATTCTTCGTGTATGGCCGCAGCGAGTATCGTCGTGGGCCGGAACCGAAGCGCTTCCCCGCGCGCCAAACGTTCGAGGCGAGCCGCGCGGTTGCGCACCGTCACGGATTGCTGGACGAGGCCACGGTGTATGCACAGCAGAACCCGGAGGTGATCGACGCGGGCGTGTTTCATAACGACGTGATCGCGGTCGGCAATCGCAATACGTTGTTCTGTCATGAGCTTGCGTTCGTCGAGCAGAACGCGGTGTATGACGAATTGCGCGCGAAGCTCGCAGGTCTGAAGGCTCAGTTCAATGTGATCGAAGTGCCCGACGCGCAAGTGAGCGTGGCAGACGCGGTCTCGTCGTATCTGTTCAACAGCCAGTTGCTGACGCGGCCCGACGGCAAGCAGGTTCTGGTGGTGCCGCAGGAGTGCCGCGAGAACCCGCGCGTGGCTGCTTACCTGGACGATCTGACATCGCATACGGGTCCTATCGACGACGTGCTCGTGTTCGACCTGCGCGAAAGCATGAAAAACGGTGGCGGTCCTGCCTGCCTGCGCCTGCGTGTCGTGCTGAGCGACGCGGAGCGCGCGGCGGTCACACAAGGCGTGTGGATCGACGACACGTTGTTCGGCCGGCTCGATTCGTGGATCGAAAAGCATTATCGCGACCGTCTTGCCCCGGCTGATCTGACCGATCCGCAACTGCTCGTCGAATCGCGCAGCGCGCTCGACGAACTGACCCAGATTCTCGGACTCGGGTCGCTTTATGACTTCCAGCGCTGAGCGCCACGCGCAGCACGCGATGCTGGACGATTTCCTCGCGTACACGCTCGCGGGCACGCGGCCTTCCGCGAACGAAACACACGGCACGTGTGGCGGCGGCGTGCGCTGGTCGTGGCTCGACGAGGGCGTTCTGTTGATGGAGCCTGCGGCAATTACGGCGGACACGCGCAGCGTGCTGGCGTCGGCGGGCGTGCATGGCGACGAGACCGCGCCAATCGAACTGCTGTCTCACCTCGTGCGCGACATGGCGCGCGGCGAGGCCGCGCTGACGTGCCGGTTGCTGGTGATTCTCGGCAATGTCGATGCAATGCGCGACGCATGCCGTTATCGCGACGACGATCTCAACCGCCTCTTCAGCGGCCGGCATCTGCAGTTGCCGCACAGTTACGAAGCGCCGCGCGCGGCCGCGCTCGAACAGGCGGCGACGCAGTTCTTCGCCACCGCATCGCGGCAGCCTGGAGCACGGTGGCACATCGACATGCACACGGCAATCCGCGCGTCCGCGTTCGAGCGCTTCGCGTTGCTGCCGCATACCGGCAGGCCGTTTTCGCGTGCGATGTTCGAGTGGCTTGCAGAGGCACGCATCAGTGCCGTGCTTCTGCACACAACGAAGGGCAATACGTATTCGCATTTCACCGCGCAGGCGTGCGAAGCCGAAGCGTGCACACTCGAACTGGGCAAAGTGCGCCCGTTCGGCCAGAACGACCTGACGCGCTTTGCCGGCGCAGACGCGGCCTTGCGTCATCTGCTCGCGGGCACGAGTGGCCGCGAGCAGGCAGAATTGCCGCGCGCCTTCACGGTGATCGACCAGATCACAAAGCCGAGCGAAGCGTTCGAATTGCTGGTCGCGCCCGATGTCGCCAACTTCACGCCGTTCGGCAAGGGCACGTTGCTCGCGCGTGATGGCGACTATCGGTACGTCGTGCAACACGACGAGGAGCGGCTCGTGTTCCCGAACGCGACGGTCAAGCCCGGCTTGCGTGCTGGGTTGATGGTGATAGAGACCACGCACGACACGTTGGCCAAGCTCGTCTAACGGCGCGATCCGCATGAACGGCGCCTGCATCGGCGAATATGTTTTTGCGTGCACGCGACATCAAGTTGCAGGTTTGAATGTGCGCCTGACTCTGCGTTCCGCCTGGAGGTTTGGCTCAGTTGTCCGCGGGCGCGGCGAGCGCGCCTGTACAATCCCCGCCTCGCGGCTGCTGCGCTGCACCACATCGGCCGCACGAGTTTGAATCGCATTTTTGGCGCGGCAATCATGCCTGTCCAGATTCGGCTCCGTCTTGTTCAATACCGTAGAGGAACACCCGCAATGAAGATGAATTGGCGAAACACGGCCGCGCTCGCGCTGTTCGCGACCGCAACGGCGACAGTAACGGCAGGCTCCGCAGCGGCGGCGGACATTAAGGAAGTGCGCTTCGGTGTAGAGGCGTCGTATGCGCCGTTCGAATCGAAGTCGCCGTCGGGCGAGTTACAGGGTTTCGACATCGACGTGGGCAATGCTGTCTGCGCGAAGCTGAAGGCCAAATGCGTGTGGGTCGAAAATTCGTTTGATGGCCTGATCCCCGCGTTGCAGGCGCGCAAATTCAACGCGATCAACTCGGACATGACGATCACGGACCAGCGCCGTCAGGCAGTGGATTTCACGGACCCGATCTACACGATCCCCAATCAGATGATCGCGAAGAAGGGCAGTGGCCTGCTGCCGACGCCTGCATCGTTGAAGGGTAAGCATGTCGGCGTGCTCCAGGGCACGATCCAGGAAACCTACGCGAAGGCGCGCTGGGCGCCGGCGGGTGTCGACGTCGTGCCGTATCAGACGCAAGACCAGATTTATGCGGACCTCGCGTCCGGTCGGCTCGACGCATCGTTCCAGGATGCTGAGGCGGCGTCGAAGGGCTTTCTGAAGAAACCGCAAGGCGCGGGCTTCGAATTCGCCGGTCCCGCTGTCAGCGACGAGAAGCTGCTCGGCGCGGGCGTCGGCTTCGGCATCCGCAAGGGCGATGCAGCGCTGAAGGACGCGTTGAACCAGGCGCTGAAGGAACTGAAGGCAGACGGCACGATCGACCGTTTTGCGGCGAAGTACTTCGACGTGAAAGTGGTGCTCAAGTAACGCGTCGTTGCGCAACACCTGAGAGGAACGGCCGCGAGTTGCGGCCGTTTTTTATTTCGGGTTAGAAAACCAGTTCTTCGCTCCTACGAAATTTTTGCGGATATTGTTTTCTCGACATGCCCGTGCAAGACTGCCTGCGCTAGAATCGCCAGGCGTGCTGCCGTCGCAAACGATAAATCAGTCGCAATCTGTACGGTGGCGACGCCAGGACAGCGACAAGACGGGCATAAAGCGGCAGCAGCAATAAGCACCAACATAAGCAGCAAAAATAAGCAGCAGCAATAAGACAGCCAAAACAGCAACAAGCGCCGGGGCGGCGCGTCGCGGGGGACCAGAATGAGCACCATTGCAGTCGAAAATCCGGGCCATGCGGGCGCCACGGACGATGAGCAGTTGAACGCCAGCTTCGCACGGCAACCCATCCTCAATCGGGACGGCATGCTGTGCGGTTACGAGCTCAAGATACGCGCGCCGGAATTGCCGCCGGAACCGCTGCCCGACCTCGATCACGACCTCGACGCTGAAAGCAACGCGGACAACGCAGGCGCCAGGGCAGGCCGCGCGCCCACGCCGGCGCAACGCGTCGCGCGAGCGATCATCCGCGGCCTCACGCAAAGCAATGTGCGCGGCGCACTGACCGGGCATCCGGCATACATCGACATGAGCCGGGACATGCTGTTCGACGACGCAATCGAGCGGTTGCCCGCCGAGCGCTTCCTGTTCGAGCTGCCGCCCAATATGGAAGTCGACGACGAACTGGTTGCGCGCATCGTGCTCCTGCATGGCCGTCGCTACCGTTTCGTGCTCGACGAAGTGACGCAGCCCAACGAGACTTTCGCGAAACTGCTGCCCTATGCGGAAGCCATCAAGATCGACATCACGCGTGCACCCGCCGGGCTATTGCCGAAGCTGACGAGCGTGCTCAAGTCGGCGGGCAAGCTGCTGATCGCATCGGGGCTCGACGCGCAAGCCGACTTCGAAACGGCGCACGGCCTCGGCTTCGACCGCTTCCAGGGGTATTTCTTCGCACGCCCGCAAACTGCACTGACCCGGCGCGTTAGTGCGCCACGCCACGCGCTGCTGAATCTGCTGCAACTGCTCGCGGGCGACCCGACGGTCGCGCAACTCGAAGCGGAGCTCAAGCTCAATCCCGTGCTGGTGATGCATCTGATGAAGCTCGCGAATTCCAGCGGGCTCGCAGTCGGTCATAAGGTGACCACGCTGCGCGAGGCGATCAACGCAACCGGCACCGACCGGATCGCGCGCTGGACGCAGTTGCTGCTCTATGCCGACGGCCGCAAGGTCGCGCTCGAAGACGATCCGCTGCTGCAACTCGCGGCGACCCGCGCGCGTTTCATGGAACTGGCGATCGAACGCTTGCCCGAAGCCGGTCGAGACGAAGCCGACGCGGCGTTTCTGACCGGTGTGTTTTCATTCGTCGACGCGGTGTTCGGCGGCTCGCTCGAAAGCACGTTGAATGTGCTCACGCTGTCGCGTCCGATCCAGGCGGCGATTCTGCAACGCGAGGGCGCGCTCGGTTTGTTGCTCGACACCGTCGAGGCGCTGGAAAACGGCTCGTGGGACGACCTTGCCGCACTCTGCGCACATCTTGCGCCGTTGACGGTGGAAGAGGTCGCTCAAATGGGACTCGCCGCCGGCGCATGGGCAGGCGTTGCGGATCGCAGCGCGGAAGGTCTGGAACGAATCGAGGATTGAAGCTCAAAGATTCGAGCGATGCCGGCATGCAGCGCAAACCGGCATCGCGAATCTGACTTGCAAAATCAGGCGTCGGGCAAATGCAGAAGCAGGAGACTCACGTACCGTGATCAACGATCACGCCACGTCTTTACATCGTCTCCATTTCCCGCATCTGCCCCAGGCCGAAAAAACGGCCTAACTCCTTGGCCAGTTCGTTCAGCACGCTCATCTCTTTCTGCGAGATGCGCCGTGGCTCCTGAGTGTGAGACCAGTCGCCGTAAAGTAGCGCGACTGTCTGATCGGTCTCGTCCACCACCGGTAACAGGACGAAGGCGCGGGCGTCGTCGAAAGAGCGGCGGAACCATTCCGGCAGACGCGCGACCATTTTCGGATCGCGCGCATTTTCGATGAAGATGCCCACCGAATTCGCTATGGCGAGGTGGAACACGTCGGGCTCGAAGGCCGAACCGAACGTGAGCTTGGGCAGCGCCGCATCGATTTTCGGGCCGAGACCCAGGCGCGCGCGGAAGGTGCCGTTGCTGTGCTTGACGAACACCACCGTGCGCGCAAAGCCAAGCGCCGCGAGCACCGTTTCCGACGCCATGCCGAGGGCCGGCGCGAGCGAACTGGTGTCGGGGAGGGCGCGCAGATCTTCGACACCTGCTGCAATGCGCGCTTCCGGATTCAGCGCCTCGCGCGCCATCGCGTCAGCGTTCGCGCGCAGTTCGACGATTTCGCGCATCACGCCGTCGCCGCCTTCCTCGCGGGCCAGCGCGACGCTCATTTCGAGCAGCACTTCGGGATCGGTGTTGAGCGCGTGGCTGTATTCCTGGGCGAGTTCGGCGATGCGTTCCTCGCGCTCGAAGTCGGGCACGTTCTGCTGCGTGAGGACGTCGGCGACCGCCGTCGAATAATTGGTGATCGCGCGCAGCCACTGCACCTGGCGCGGTTGCTCCGTGTCCTGCGGATCGAATTCGCCCATGCCCGAGCGGATCATGTCGGGCAGGCGCCAGCGCACTGCGGCTTCGGCGCCGATTTCGTCGAACGTCACGCCGAGCACCAGCACACAAGCGTCCGCTTCCTGCGTGCCGCTGTCGATGTGGCGGCGAATCTGATCCCATTCCGCGTCGAGATAGAAGACCACCAGCAGCTTGCCGATTTGGCGCATCAGCGTGCAGACCACGGCTTCCTCGCCGGCACGCAGATCGCCGCGCTCGGTCAGCTTGCGCGCAACGCAGCCCGAGAGCAGCGTGCGGTTCAGTTCGAGCTTCGCGTCGATGCGGCGCGGCGCACTGTGATGAAAGTGATCGACGATCTTCAGGCCGACCACGAGATGGCCGACCGCGTCCATGCCGAGCACCATCAGCGCGCGCGACACGGTGGTGATATTGCCGCCGAAGGCCATATACATGGCTGAGTTCGCGAGCCGCAGCACCTTCTGCGTGAGCGCGAAGTCCGAGAGCACGACCTGCACGAGGCCGGTGAAGTCGAGGTCGTCGTTGTTCATCGCCGCCATGGTGGTGCGCAACGACTGCGACAGCATGGGGAAATCGCCGCGCTCGCTCATTCGCGTCCACAGCCGGTCGAGCACAGCCGCCTTTACCATGTGAGTCCCGCAAAAGCCATACATGTTCCAATGAATGCCACGCCGGCCTGAAGCCGGCTTGTGCCGCTGCGTAAGCGCTTGACCCGCACTGCTAGGCGCTGTGCAGGTGAAGCGAGCGCGCTTCGAAACGCTGCGCCAGTTCGTCGGAAGGCAACGCCTGGCAGACGAGCCAGCCCTGTATGTGGTCGCATCCCATTTCGGTCAGCAGGGCGCGCTGCGCTTCGGTTTCGACGCCCTCCGCGACCAGTTCCAGGTCGAGTGTCTGGGCGAGGCCGACCACCGCGCTGACAATCGCCTGGTCGTTTCGGGAGGTTAGCAGATTCTCGACAAAACTCCTGTCGATCTTGAGCTTTGCAAGGGGAAACCGTTGCAGGTAAGCCAGGCTTGAGTAGCCAGTGCCGAAATCGTCGACGGCAAAGCGGATACCCATGGCGGTCAAATCCTCCAGCAACACCTTTGCGTGTGCCGGATCGTGCATCAGCAGACTTTCGGTAATCTCGAACACGAGACGCCGCGGGTCGATGCCGGTCAGGTTGATCGCTTCGCGCACGGCGTCCTTGAAACGCGGATCGCGGAACTGCTGCGGCGACACGTTCACGGCGACGTATTGCAGCGAAATGCCCTTGGCGTCCCACTGGATCAACTGCATGCACGCGATTTTCAGCACCCAGTTGCCGAGGAAGTTGATCAGGCCGATCGACTCCGCGAGCGGAATGAACATAGACGGCGGCACGAGACCATGCACCGGATGCAGCCAGCGGATCAGCGCCTCGACCCCGACCACGCCGTGCGTGCGGCTGCTCGTGATCGGCTGGAAATGTAGCGAGAACTCGCCGTTGCGCACGCCGTCGTAGAGATCCGCCTCCAGCTTCAGGCGCTCCGCGTCGGCGGGATTGTCGTCGGGCACGTAGAACGCGAGCGTATTGCCGCCGGCCGCCTTGGCCTGCAACAACGCGTGGTCGGCCCAGCGCAGCAGATGCGTGTCATGCGCGGCGGTGTCGTTGGCGTGGCGCACATCCGGATACAGCGCGATGCCGATGCTCGCCGAAAGATGCACCTGCTGGCCGCTGAATACATAGGGCTGCTGGATCGCGGTCAAGAGGCGCCGGGCCAGCGTTTCGGCGGCGGCGGCCGCGTCGGTGCGGTTCGCAGCGGGCTTGACGAGGATCGCGAACTCGTCGCTTGCCACGCGCGCCACGGTTTCGCTCGGACTCGTCATGTTCATCAGACGCCGCGCAGTGTCGCGCAGCATCTCGTCGCCGGCATCGTAGCCGAGCGCGCGGTTCACGCGCTGATAATCGTCGATGTCGAGCAGCAGCAGCGCGGCCGGCGTGCCGTGCGCGTCGGCTTGCCGTTGCGCCTCGAGCACTGCGGGAATCAGCGCGGACTGATTGGCGAGGTTGGTCAGGCGGTCCAGATGCAGTGCCTGGATGAGGCGCTCCTCGCTCGCACGCCAGGCGGACACGTCGAAGCCGGCAATCGCATAGCCGCCGATGCCGTTGTGGCTGCTGCGCACCACGCGCAACTCCACGGTGATCGGGTAGGTAAGCGACTTGATGAGCCCGAGCGTGGCTTTTTCCACGTTGCCGGAAGCCGCCGCACGGGCAAGCAGCGCGTCGAGGCGCGGCACATCGGCCTGGGCCACCAGTTCATGCAGCGTGATCGTTTCCAGATATTCGCGGTGATAGCCGATAAAGCGCAGGCTCGCGTCGGACACATAGATAAAGCGCAGTTCGCTGTCCACGTGCGCGAGCAGATCGACGGCGCCCACCACCTGTTCAAGTTGCGGCGGCGGAGGCGGGGCTGCTTGCGGGGTGTCGTCCACGCGACGGCCAAGCGCAAGAAGCCGGTCGACGACCGTGCGCAAGGAGCCCCGGCGGGGCGCGGTGATCCTGTTCGCTTCCATGTTTGTCGCTGGCAACCTGTGTTCGTCTGCAGGCGGAGCGGCTTGCTTTTCGCCTGGTGAAGGCGGTCAAAAGGTATCAGGCCGCCCCATCAGAACAAGATAACGGCCCGTGCCCTGAAATCTTTAGCCGGCGATCGGGAAAAACTTTTCGTAAGGCACGGCGGGCCGCCATGGCCGGGCGTTCCGGCGATTGGGTTAAAGTGCGGCGACCCGGCGTCCGTTAATACGGCAAACCCCTTGTGCGGTGGCGGTGCGCCGCTGCCGCGCCACACTCCGACAAGCTGCACCGATGATCCATGTCTGAACTTCATTTGGTCCGTGCCACTGCCCGGCGCATCGAGGCGCGTGACTCGTCCAGCGAGGATGCCGACCGGGCGTCCGCGCCTCAGTTCGTCTATCTTGGCCGCCAGCCGATCCTCGATCGACAGGGCGCGCTCAACGCCTATGAACTGCTGTTCCGGGCCGGCGCCCACAATTATGCGGAAATCACCGACGACGCTCAGGCGACGGCGCAGGTCGTGGCGCGCGCCCTCGGCGGAATCGGTGTGCCAGCGGTACTCGGGCGGCATCGCGGCTTTGTGAATATTGATCGGGCGATGCTTTTCGACGACATTGTCCACGTCATGCCGCCCGAACGCTTCGTGCTCGAGATTCTCGAAACGGTGAAGTTCGACGCGCAACTCGCGCGCCGGCTGAACGAACTGAGGCGCAGCGGTTTCCAGGTCGCGCTCGACGACGTCAGCGAACTGTCCGGCGAACTGCTCGCCATGTTGCCGCATGCGGACATCGTCAAGATCGATTTTTTGCAGACGAAGCGAGCGGATCTGCCTGAACTCGCCGCCGCCATGCGCGGCTACGGCAAAACGCTGTTAGCCGAAAAAGTGGAGACACGCGAAGACTTCGCGCTCGCCCGCGATCTCGGCTTCGATCTGTTTCAGGGCTATTTCTTTGCGCGGCCCCAGGTGCTGGCCGCGCCGCGCAACCGGTCTCCGCGTCCGAGCCTCTTGCGACTGCTCGCGCTACTGTCGCGCGATGCGGGTATCGTCGAGCTCGAAGCCGAACTGAAGCTGAACCCGAGCGTGGTCGTCCAGTTGCTGCGGCTCGTCAATTCGAGTGCATTCGGTCTTGGGCGCAATATCGCGTCGTTGCGCGAGGCGATCATCGCGACGGGGACGCGCCAGATCGCGCGCTGGGCGCAACTGCTGCTTTATGCCGACAGCGGCGATCTGCCGTGGCGCGCCGATCCGCTCGTGCAACTGGCCGGTACCCGTTCGCGCTTCATGGAACTGGCGGCAGGCTGGATGCGTCCCGCCGACGACGAATTCGCCGATGCCGCGTTCATGACCGGCATTTTTTCGCTCGTACATGTGCTGCTCGGCAGCACGCCGAAGGCGGTGCTGGAAAAGCTCGGTCTTGCGCCGCAGATCCGCGAGGCAATCGTCACGCATCACGGAGCGCTCGGCACGCTGTTGCGCATCGCAGAGCTGGCGGGCAAAGGCGGCGATGCGGCGTCGATCGCGCTCGAACCCGATGCGCCGCCGGAATTCGCCGCGCTCACGCCCGAGGTACTCGCCGAGCTCAACCTCTCCGCGGCCGCGTGGTTTGGCGCGCACGTGGAAGAAGCGGCCGCCTGATCCGCGCCGTTGTTTGCATCCTGCGAGGGGCGGCGCACGTATTCTGCGTGTACGTGGTCCAATAGAGCGCAGGGCCGGTCGGTCATGTCCGGCTTTGCCGCTTAGGTCCGTTCCAGGCTGCCGCCTGGAAGGCGCCCGGATCGTGCCGGGCCGACCGTGGTCACGCCGGACGGCGAGGCCGTAGACTCGTCGCCGGAATCGTGTGCATCAACGCTCAAAGGATCAGCAGATGACAAGAAAACTCATACCCGCGGCGCTGGCCGCTGCCGTGTCGGTGGCCTTCGCCGCGTATTCGTTGGCGGCGAACGCGACACTCAAGCCGGGCGATGCGGCACCGCAGTTCACCACGCAGGCGTCGCTGGGCGGCAAGACGTACACCTATTCGCTTGCCGACGAGCTGAAGAAGGGACCGGTGGTGCTGTACTTCTACCCGGCCGCTTTCACGAAGGGCTGCACGATCGAGGCTCATGAATTCGCCGACGCCGTCGACGAATACAAGAAATATGGCGCGACGGTGATCGGCGTGTCGCACGACAACATCGACACGCTGACAAAATTCTCGGTGAGCGAGTGCCGCAGCAAATTCCCGGTTGCCGCGGACGCGGAGTCGAAAGTGATTGGCGCATACGACGCGGGCTTGCCGATGCATAGTTCGATGGCCAATCGCGTCTCATACGTGATCGCGCCTGACGGCAAGATCATCTACGAATACACGAGCTTGTCGCCGGAAAAGCACGTCGAGAATACGCTTAAGGCCGTGAAGGACTGGGCCGCGACGCACAAGCAGCCGTAAGGCTCATCGTCGGGAACTCGCCATGCCGATTATTGTTGCGCTACTGGCGCTGATTGCGCTGGTCTATGGCGCGGTGCGCGCATTCTATGGTTTGCAGTCGGCCTTCGGCACGACGGTCGCCGTCGGTGCGGCGGTGCTGGCCGCCGTGCTGCTGATTGCCGCCGTCGCGTACTGGTTGCGCCGCCGCAAGGAAGTTGCACCGAATATTCGCGACGGCGACTGGACGCATCGGCTCGACGACACGTGGGGCTCGGTGCGGCTCGCGTCGGGCAAGCGTCTGTGTGAGATTTATCTCGGCTCGGAGCAGGGCGCGTATATCTTTGCCGATCTTCTTGGGGCCGACATGAAGCGCGACGGCGCGCAATGGCAGGTTGCGCTGAAAGTGAAGGATGCCGCGCATGGCGTGTGGCACTTGCCGATGCAAAGCGAAGGGCAAGCGAAGCAATGGCGGCGCATTTTTCTGCTCGCTATCGACCAGAAACTTTGAGGCCGTTTTGGACGGTGGAGAGGCGATGAAGCAGCGGTGAAGCGGCCGTACTGCCGCTTCACCGCTGTGCCCCCGCGCATGCGCGACGCTGTGCCCACACAACGCCACAGCGGCACAACGCCATGCATCACGCAGACGGAGCAATCCCGCTTCTGCGCGCTTTCCTCGACTCCCAGCGAACGCGAATCCGGTCCATGTAAAGGTAGACCACCGGTGTCGTGTACAAGGTCAGCATCTGGCTGACAATCAGCCCGCCGACAATCGCAATGCCGAGCGGCGCGCGCAACTCGGCGCCTTCGCCGCGGCCGAACGCGAGCGGCACTGCGCCGAGCATGGCCGCGAACGTGGTCATCATGATCGGACGGAAACGCAGCAGGCACGCCTCGTGAATCGCATCGCGCGACGAGCGGCCTTGCCGCGACGCTTCGATAGCGAAGTCCACCATCATGATCGCGTTCTTCTTGACGATGCCGATCAGCAGAATCACGCCGATCAACGCGATGATGCTGAACTCGGTCTTGAAGAGCAGCAGCGCCAGCAGCGCGCCCACGCCCGCCGAGGGCAGCGTCGACAGAATGGTCAGCGGGTGAATGTAGCTCTCGTACAGGATGCCGAGCACGATGTACACCGCAGCGAGAGCGGCCAGAATCAGAATCGGCTGGTCCGACATGGATTGCTGGAAGGCCTGCGCCGTTCCCTGGAAGCTGCCGTGGATCGTCGCCGGCATACCGATCTGCGCCATGGTCTCGTAGATCGCCTGGGTTGCCGTGGACAGCGACACGCCGGGCGGCAGGTTGAACGAGATCGTCGAGGCCACGAACTGACTCTGGTGATTCACCGACAACGGCGTATTGCCCGGACTGAAGCTCGCAATTGCCGACAGCGGCACCATGGTTTCCTTCGAAGTCGACACGGCCGCGCCCGACGAAGCGCTCGACTTGCCGCTCGCGGCGATCGAATTGATCGCCTGGTTGCGTGCCGAATCGGCGGCAATCGTCGCGGCGCTCGACGCCGTGGTGCCCGCGGTGCCCCCCGCCGAGGCGCTCGTGGACGACGTGGTGGTCGCCTTCGTCACCGTGCCCGCAGGCGCGTTGGTGGTCTGCGCGCCGCTCGCGCTGCCGCCCGACGTGCTGACGTAAATCTGCTTCAGCATGTCGGGGCTCTGCCAGTACTTCGGCGCGACTTCCATCACCACGTGATACTGGTTCAACGGGTTGTAGATCGTCGATACCTGGCGCTGACCGAATGCGTCGTACAGCGTGTTGTCGATCTGCGCGGGCTTGATGCCGAGTCGCGACGCGCTCGCGCGGTCGATGGTCACCATCGCTTCGAGGCCGCCTTGCTGCTGGTCGGAATTCACGTCGGTCAGTTCGTGGCGCGCCTGCAGCGCCTCGGTGAGCTTCGGTCCCCACAGGTACAGGTCGGGCGTCGAATCGGCGAGCAGCGTGAACTGATACTGCGCATTCGATTGCCGGCCGCCCACGCGGATGTCCTGCACCGATTGCAGGAACGTGCGTGCGCCGGCCACGTCGCCAAGCGGCGCGCGCAGTTGCTGGATCACCTGATCGGCGGAAAGCTTGCGCTCGCCCTTCGATTTGAGCGACACGAACATGAAGCCCGAGTTGGTCTGCCGCCCGCCCGTGAAACCGACCACGCTATCCACGGCCGGGTTCTTGCTGACGATCTCCATCATCTCGGCGAACTTGCCTTTCATGGCCTGGAAAGACGTGCTCTGGTCCGCCTGAATGCCGCCGATGAGCCGCCCGGTATCCTGCTGCGGGAAGAAGCCCTTCGGCACGATGATATACAGCCAGATATTCAGGCCGATGGTCGCGAGCAGAATGGTGAGGATCAGGCGCGGATGCAGAAGCGCCCAGCCCAGCGTGCGTTCGTAGCCGCGTTGCATGGACGCAAAACCGCGTTCGAGCCAGCGTCCGAAACGGCCTTCCTCTTTCTGTTCGCGGGGCTCGCGCAGCAGGCGCGAGCACATCATTGGCGTGAGCGTGAGCGAGACGATCAGCGACACGCCGATTGCGAGCGACAGCGTCAGCGCGAACTCGCGGAACAGCCGGCCCACGATGCCGCCCATCAGCAAAATCGGCAGGAACACGGCGACGAGCGAGATGCTGATCGACATGACCGTGAAGCCGACTTCGCGCGCGCCGATGAATGCAGCCTTCATGCGCGGCACGCCGTTCTCGATATGGCGCGAGATGTTTTCCAGCACCACGATGGCGTCGTCCACCACGAAGCCCGTCGCGATAGTCAGCGCCATCAGCGAGAGGTTGTCTATCGAAAAGCCGAGCAGGTACATCGCGCCGAACGTGCCGATGATCGAGATCGGCACCGCTACGCTCGGAATGAGCGTGGCGCGCCAGTTGCGCAGGAACAGGAACACGACCATCACGACGAGCGCGACTGCGATCATCAGCGTGTACTCGGTGTCTTTCAGCGACGCGCGGATCGTGACCGAGCGGTCGGACGTGGGCGAGATGTCGACGTCGGCCGGCAGCGACGCATGCAGTTGCGGCAGCATAGCCGTGACGCGGTCAACGGTTTCAATGATGTTCGCGCCCGGCTGGCGGTACAGGATCACGAGCACCGAACGCTTGCCGTTGAAGAGCCCGAGGTTGCGCAGATCTTCGACGGAATCGACGACTTCCGCCACGTCCGACAGCTTGACCGCCGAGCCGTTGCGATAGGCGATCACGAGGTCGCGATACTGCGACGCCTTGCTCGCCTGGTCGTTCGTATAAATCTGCACGCGGTTCGGGCCGAACTCGATCGAACCCTTGGGACTGTTCGCGTTGGCCGCGGCGAGCGCCGCGCGCACGTCTTCGAGACCGATGCCGTAGTGAAAGAGCGCCTGCGGCTCCAGTTCGACGCGAACAGCCGGATTCGCCGAGCCGCTCACGTCCACTTCGCCCACACCGTCCACTTGCGACAGCGACTGCTGCAGCACCGTGGCCGCCGAGTCGTAGAGCTGGCCGGCGGTGAGCGTTTTCGACGTGAGCGCGAGAATCATGATCGGCGCGTCAGCCGGATTGACCTTGTGATAAGTCGGATTGCTGCGCAGGCTCGCGGGCAGATCGGCGCGTGCGGCGTTGATTGCCGCTTGCACGTCGCGCGCTGCGCCGTCGATGTTGCGGTTTAGACCGAACTGCATGGTGATGCGCGTCGAGCCGACTGAACTCGTCGACGTCATTTCCGTGACGTCGGCGATCGAACCGAGATGCCGTTCGAGCGGACTCGCCACGCTGGTCGCTACCGTATCCGGGCTCGCGCCCGGCAACGATGCCTGGACCGAAATGGTCGGGAAATCGACCTGCGGGAGCGGCGCAACCGGCAGCTTCGTGAACGCGAAGATGCCGGACAGCGCAATGCCGATTGCCAGCAGTGTGGTGGCGACGGGGCGCGAGATAAACGGACGCGACAGGTTCATCGCATCAGTTCCCCGCGTCCGTGGCCGGCGGCGTTGCGCCCGCCGATGGACCGCCGCGGTTGAAGCGCTCGCGCGTGCGGCGGGCCAGCGAATCGAACGCGAGGTAAATCACCGGCGTGGTAAAGAGCGTCAGCAACTGGCTGACGATCAGGCCGCCCGCGATCGCGATACCGAGCGGGCGACGCAATTCCGAACCGGCGCCAGTGCCGAGCATCAGCGGCAGCGCGCCGAGCAGCGCGGCGAGCGTAGTCATCAGGATCGGCCGGAAGCGCAGCAGGCACGCCTGATAAATGGCTTCGCGCGGCGCCTTGCCTTCTTCGCGTTCCGCATAAAGCGCGAAGTCGATCATCATGATCGCGTTTTTCTTCACGATGCCGATCAGCAGCACGATGCCGATAATGCCGATGATGTCCAGGTCATGGCCCGTGATCAGCAGCGCGAGCAATGCGCCCACGCCTGCCGAAGGCAGCGTCGAAAGAATTGTGATCGGGTGGATGAAGCTCTCATACAGCACGCCGAGCACGATATACATCGTGACGATGGCCGCCAGGATCAGGAACAGTTCGTTCGATAGCGACGCCTGGAACGCGAGCGCCGCGCCCTGATAGCGTGTCTGGAACGAGGCCGGCAAACCGATGTCCTTTTCCGCCTGCCCAATTGCCTTGACGGCCGCGCCGAGCGACGATCCCGGCGCCAGGTTGAACGACACCGTCGTGGCAGGAAACTGGCTCAGGTGCGTGACAAGCAACGGAGCCGGTTTTTCGATGAATCTCGCGATCGAGGAGAGCGGCACTTGTCCGCCCGACGAGGTGGAAGAGGGCAGATAGATCGAGTTGAGCGACTCGGTGTAGTGCTGCATCGAGGGCTGCGCTTCCAGGATCACGCGGTACTGGTTCGACTGCGTGAAAATCGTCGAGACGATGCGCTGGCCGAATGCGTCGTACAGCGCGTTATCCACTGTGGCGGGCGTGATGCCATAACGCGACGCGGTGGCACGGTCGATTTCGATGTAGACCGACTGACCGTTGTCCTGCAGGTCGGTTGCGACGTCCGCGAGTTCCGGCGACTGCTTCAACCGCTCGACGAGCTTCGGCACCCAGGTCGTGAATTCGCTCATGTTCGGGTCGGTCAACATGAACTGGTACTGCGTGGGGCTCACGGTCGAATCGATCGTCAGATCCTGCACCGGTTGCATGTACAGCGACGCGCCAGCGATATGCGCGACGTCCCGTTGCAGTTGCCGGATCACTTCGCTCGCGGTGCTGCTACGGTCGTCGCGCGGCTTCAGGTTGATGAGCATACGGCCGCTGTTCAACGTGATATTGCTGCCGTCCACGCCGATGAAAGAGGTCAGGCTTTCCACGTCCGGGTTTTTCAGAATCTGCGCGGCGAGTTCCTGCTGGCGCTCGGCCATCGACGCATACGACACCGACTGCGGCGCCTGTGTGATCGCCTGAATCACGCCCGTATCCTGCACCGGGAAGAAGCCCTTGGGAATGAACACGTAGAGCAGCGCGGTCAGCACGAGCGTCAGCACCGCAACGACCAGCGTGGCGCGCTGCCGGCTCAGGACCCACGTGAGCGCGACCGCATAACGGGCGATCACCCAGTCGATCGTGCGGTGTGCGCGCGCCTCGAAGCGGTGGCTCTCGTGCGGTGGCGTGTGGCGCAACAGTTTTGCGCACATCATGGGCACCAGCGTGAGCGACACGATTGCCGAAATGACGATGGTCACCGCGAGCGTGATCGCGAATTCATGGAACAGGCGGCCTACGACGTCGCCCATGAAGAGCAGCGGAATCAGCACGGCGATCAGCGAGACGGTCAGCGAAATGATCGTGAAGCCGATCTGCTTCGAACCTTTCAACGCGGCTTCGAGCGGCGCTTCGCCTTCCTCGACATAGCGCGCGATGTTCTCGATCATGACGATTGCGTCGTCGACCACAAAACCGGTCGCAATCGTCAAGGCCATTAGCGATAAGTTATCCAGCGAGAAGCCGCACAGATACATCACCGCGAGCGTGCCGATCAGCGAGAGCGGCACCGAGAGGCTCGGAATGATGGTCGCGTAGACGTTGGCGAGAAACAGGTACATGACGAGCACGACGAGCACGACCGACATGGCCAGTTCGAACTGCACATCGCGCACGGAAGCGCGGATCGTGGTGGTGCGGTCGGTGACGACCTGCACCTCGAGTGCGGCCGGCAGCGATTGCTGCAACTGGGGCAGCAGTTTCTTGATGCTGTCCACGACCTGGATCACGTTCGCGCCCGGCTGGCGCTGCACGTTCAGAATGATCGCGGGCGTGCCGTCGACCCATGCGCCGAGCTTCGTATTTTCCGCGCCCTGCACGATGGTGGCGACGTCGGTCAGCATCACGGGACGGCCGTTCTTGTACGCGACCACCGCGCTCTTGTACGCGTCGGCGTCGGTCAACTGGTCGTTCGCGTTGATCGTGTAGTTGCGCGTCGGGCCGTCGAAGTTGCCCTTCGGCGTGTTGACGTTCAGGTTCGAGATCGTGGTGCGCAAGTCGTCCAGATTCAGCCCATAAGCGGCGAGCGCGCGCGGGTTTGCCTGGATTCGTACGGCCGGCCGCTGGCCGCCCGACAGACTCACGAGGCCCACGCCCGCGACCTGCGAAATTTTCTGCGCAAGACGCGTGTCGGCGAGATCCTGAACCTGCGTGAGCGGCAATGTTTTCGACGTGATCGCGAGCGTGATGATCGGCGCGTCGGCGGGATTGACCTTTGCGTAGATCGGCGGCGCGGGCAGGTCCGAGGGCAGCAGGTTGCCCGCCGCGTTGATCGCGGCCTGCACTTCCTGCTCGGCGATATCGAGCGGCAGGTCGAGGCTGAACTGCAGCGTGATGATCGACGAGCCGGCCGAGCTTTGCGACGACATCTGATTCAGCGAGGGCATCTGCCCGAATTGACGTTCGAGCGGCGCGGTGACCGACGACGTCATTACGTCCGGGCTCGCGCCGGGATAGAACGTTTGCACCTGGATGGTCGGATAGTCGACCTGCGGCAGCGCTGAGAGCGGCAAGAAGCGCAGCGCGACGAGGCCGACCAGCATGATCGCCGCCATCAGCAGCGCGGTGCCGACGGGGCGCAGAATAAAGGCGCGGGATGGATTCATGCGGTAAGTGCCGTGCCCTTATTGCGAAGCTTGCGCTGCGTGCTTGCCGTGATGCGGGCGTGCAGCCGAGGCGCCGGAGGCACCCGAGGCCACAGCTGCGGCTGCACCGCTGGCACCGCTGGCCCCGCGCGCGCCGCGCGGCTTGTCCGCCGGAATCGTGATCTTCGCGCCTTCTTTCAGGCGGTCCGAACCGTCGATCACGACGCGCTCGCCCACTTGCAGACCCGACTTGATGCTGGTGCGCTCGCCGTCGACGGGGCCGACCTTAACCGGGCGCACCGTGACGGTGTTGTCAGGCTTCACGACGTACACGAACTGGCCCATGGAGCCGTTCAGCACAGCCGATGTCGGTACGATCACTGCGTCCTTGATCGTATTGACGAGCAACCGTGTGTTCACAAACTGATTCGGGAACAACAGGTTCTTGTTGTTCTGGAAGATCGCGCGCAGCTTGACGGTGCCGGTCGTGGTGTCGATCTGGTTGTCGAGCGTTTCGAGTGTGCCGCCTTCGAGCGACGTGGTGTTGCTGCGGTCGTAAGCGGTGACCGAGAGCTTCGTGCCGGATTGCGCCTGCT
The DNA here is from genome assembly GCF_000383275.1 of Paraburkholderia caledonica. Lineage (NCBI taxonomy): Bacteria > Pseudomonadati > Pseudomonadota > Betaproteobacteria > Burkholderiales > Burkholderiaceae > Paraburkholderia > Paraburkholderia caledonica. Next base: position 38,485 of record NZ_KB911055.1, read on the forward strand.
CGAGGATCTGCTGCAGGTTGTCTTCAGAGGTGGTGAAGATGACGCTGATCGGCTGCAATTGCGTAATCACGACGATGCCGTTGGTCAGGCTCGGCGTCACGTAGTTGCCGGGATCTACCTGCCGCAGGCCGACGCGCCCCGACACCGGCGCGGTGATTCGTGCATAAACCAGGTCGAGCCTGAAGGTGTCGACGTTGGCCTTGTCGGACTTTACGGTGCCTTCATATTGGCGCACGAGCGATGCCTGCGTATCGACCTGCTGGCTCGCGATCGAGTCTTGCGAAAGCAGCGTCTGATAGCGCTTGAGGTCAAGACGCGCGGTTTGCAGCAGCGCCTCGTCGCGCGCGAGCGTGCCTTCGGCGTTGCTGAGCGAGATCTGGTAGGGACGCGGGTCGATCTGCGCGAGCAGGTCGCCCTTCCTGACCATCTGGCCTTCCTTGAAATACACCTCTTGCAGCGTGCCGCTCAGTTGCGGCAATACCGTCACGCTGGCGAGTGGGGTGACGGTGCCGAGCGCAGTCAACACAACCGGCATCTCGCCTTGCGTCGCCGTGGCCACATGGACCGGTTGCGGCATGTTTGCCATGCCGCCCGGGCCGCCGCGGCCGGAGCGCCCGCTATGTGTGCCGCTCGCGCCTGGTGCGGCGACGCCGCCAGGCGAGCCCCACGGATGCCAGCGCCACAGCACGAAGCCGAGAATCGCGAGCGCGGCGACGATGAGTGCGATATTGCGGCCGCGATGCGATTTGACGGCGGCGGGCGGCGTGTCCCGCTTCTCGCGGTCGTGCAACGGACGGTCAGGCCCGCCACTGGCGGGCGTCGGGGAAACCGGAGCGGTGGGGCGAGAAGTTTCCGAATGCTGTTGTTGTTCGTCCATCGGTTCGGTCAGTGACTGGCTTGGAAGTGAGGCGTTCGCGCGATTGTGCCGCATCGGCGCGTGGCGCCCGATGCGTGCGGATCGCACGACAGGCGGTTTCGACAGCGGTCGGTCCGCAAATGTTCAGCGCGATGCTACCTGAGACGTGGCCTACGATGCATGCACAGTGCTGCGGGACACGCGTGCGCTCGGGGATTCGGCGCACCGTGCCGGACGGCCCGAAGCCCGACCGCGCGGGCGGCTCCGCGACAGGAATGCATGATCCTACGTCCCGCGCTCTGTAACAGTCCACCCGCGTATTTTTCGTTTGATTACGCCGGTTACACGATGTGGAATGGCTCGCCGCTGCGCGGGGCGGGCAGTGCGTTTGCGGCACTCCTGCTGTTCAGTTGTCGAGACGGCGCCCCGGCGTCCCCCCGATCTCCAGCACGATTCGCGCGACACAATCGAGCAGGTGGGGGCCGGCACGGTTGATGAGCCAGTCGCGCGGGCACTGGTCGGCGGAGCCGCCGCAATTGACCGCGTACCGCTCGCCAGACGGCCCGGTGAAGCCGAGCGCGATCGCATTCAGTCCGTCGTGCCATTCGCCGGTCGCGATCGCGAAGCCGCGCTCCATGGTTTCCTGCAGCGCCGTTTCGAGCCGGCCGCCGACATGGCCCCAGTCGTCGCCCTCGGCGGCCTGCAAACCGGTCAGCAGTTTCGCGCGCTCCGGCTCGTCGAGCGCCGCCAGGTAGGCGCGGCCGATGGCGGTGCGGCTCAGGCTCATCCGCGCGCCGACCTCCAGGCGCGACACGAGCACGGCCGACCGTGGCCGGATCACGTCGATCACCACCATGTCGAGCCGGTCGCGCACGGCGAGATGCACCGAGAGCCGGGTGCGCTCCGCGAGTTCGATCAGAAACGGGCGGGCACGCGCGCGAATGTCGAAATTGCGCAGAAAGCCATTGCTCAGTTCCAGCACCGACGAAGTCAGCACGAAGCGCTCGCTGTCCGGCAACCGGAATAGAAAGCCGGTGCCCACGAGCGTCGCGGTGATACGCGAGACGGTCGGCTTCGGGATGCCGGTGAGTTCGGTCAACTCGCGGTTGCTGAGCGGCGCGTCTGCGGCGGCAATTGCGCGGAGCACTGTCAGACCACGGGCCAGCGCGGTGACTTCGTCGCCGGAGCCGTCTTTTTCCTTGACGGGGTCGGCGAAAGTATTGAGTCGCGTGCGTGGGTTCATGTGAATTGTGAAACGTTATTTCAGATTAATGGCTCAGAAGGGCGCTTAACGGTGAGGCGTACGGTTTGAAACGCCCATCGCACAAGGTTGCTACGCCCCGTATTTTCTTCATCTGATCATTGTAGCGAAATAATTTCCGACACCGCGCCGAAGCTTCCGAGATTTTGCTTGACTAAGTCAGCATTACCGGAAAAAATGGAACCTCATTTCGAAAGCGAGTGTCAGGGGTCGCGTTTTTGCCTTTGGACTTTTTTGGCTGGAGGCCGTGCGAACAGCGCGTGTCTGCCTACTTTGATACTGGTCGCTTGGCGCCGTCTGTGTTCGATACCGCTCAAGCGCGTTTGGTCACCCCGCCAATTTTTCGAAATACCTTCTCTCAGGTTCTAGCACGGCCCTCGGAATGGCTAGAACTTTTCAAGGCGTCACGGTAACGTGACGCCTTTTTTTTGCTCTTACGAGTGCACAAGAAAGTGTGCGGGAACGAAGAAATTGCGTTTCGGATCTTTGTTGTGCTCGGTGGACTTGCCCTGAGAACGGCTGTCTATCCGGCGGCCCATCCAATCAGTGACCGCTTCCGAGCGATGAGTTTGGGGAGCGGAGACGCAGCCGGACCCACGCCGGCCAGATGACCTTCTCCAAACCGGCCAGTCAGCAGAATTCAGTTTTTGCGAAGCAGAGCGCCCGTGAGCGGCCATTGGCGAGTTCACGGGTGCGGCCACAACCAATGGGATGGACTCCTCCTCACCCGACTCAGACGTGGCGCATGATTAGCGACATGTTCGACTGGTCAACGAGGAGGAACCCGAAATGGACATGATTCGCGTCGGAATTGATCTCGCCAAAAACGTCTTCCAGGTTCATGGAATCGATCGAAGCGAGAAGGCGGTATGGCGCCGCAAGCTGAGCCGTTCGGAATGGCTCGAGGTCTTGCAGCAGACTGTTCCTCTGCATGCTGAGATCGGCATGGAGGCTTGCGGCAGCGCGCACCATTGGGCTAGGCGCCTGCAGGCGCTCGGATATACGGTGAAACTGATTGCCCCGCAGTTTGTGAAGCCATATGTCAAAAGTAACAAGAACGACGCGAACGATGCCGAGGCAATTTGTGAAGCGATGAGCCGGCCGGCGATGCGGTTTGTCGCGGTTAAAACGATCGAGCAGCAAGATGTGCAGGCCGTTCACCGCGTCCGCTCAGGATTGATGGAGCAGCGTAACGCCAAGGCGAACCAGATCCGCGGCCTGACGTCCGAGTACGGTGTCGTGGCGCCAAGGGAGATTGCTCAGTTGCGTCGTGCGGTTCCGGTTTGGCTGGAAGACATTAACTGCGGTCTGAGCGATCGTTTCCGGCGTCTGCTTGTAGGCCTTTGGGAGGATCTGCGTTCGCTGGACGACCGCATTCACGAGCTGGACCGTGAAATTATGGAAATTGCTGCATCCGATCCAGTTGCCAGGCGTTTGCAGCAACTGCGTGGCGTTGGTCCGATGGTGGCGACGGCGTTGATTGCAACCGTGGGCAATGCCAAACAGTTTGCTAATGGCCGGCAGATGGCTGCGTCGCTCGGGCTGACGCCAAAACAAAACAGTTCAGGGGGCAAGGAGCGGCTGCTCGGGATAAGTAAGCGTGGCGATGCCTATGTGCGTTGTCTGCTAATTCACGGTGCACGGGCGATGATCCAGATGGCCAGACGACGCACCGACGCACTCAGCGTGTGGGTCATGTGTATCGCCGGCAAGCGACATCCAAACGTGGCCGCCGTAGCCCTTGCAAACAAGACTGCCCGCATCGCCTGGGCGATGATCACGCGGGGAACGGACTATCAACCGGAACCTTCAGCATGTTGAAGTTGTGAGTACCCAGCAGCACCTTTCTCAATGATTGCAAAACAAGCCGCACGATGGCCAACAGGTCGAACCGGCGCTGATCAAACCCGCGAATGACCGAGGCTTAGAGCCCGTACAACCGATTGGGAGTCAGCGCGCGAATAGCCCATCAGGGTCCTTGCCTCATTGAGGCATAACTGTACGAGACCGGATATACGTGAGCGATCGACACTCAGGCTCAAGGGGCGACATGTTTGCAAACGAGGAGGAGTCCATATACGGTCATTCATGACAAGCGGGCAAATGGCGGCTTCGGGGTCGGGTAGGGACATTCGGCGGCGGGTATGGCACACCGCGCGATCGATTTCAAACCTTCATGGTTTGACTCGGCTGGACCTGGCCAACCCGTAGAGCGCTGTTGCAAGAGGCGACCGGGTCGAATGCCTCAACCAAACAAGCCCTACCTCTCTTGATGGGCATGGCGCTGGGAGCTTCCACCGCTTGGTCCGAGGGTCTGGTGGTCCGAGTAGCGGCCAATCCGGAAGTATGGAAACACCAAACCCTTCTGCTACGAGCTGCGCGATGTGCTCGATGCCGTCCAACTCGAACCGCACCTTCGGGCGAACGTTGTTCCGTCGCAGGTAGTCGTCCGCCATCTTTCCCGCCACGACGTTTCTGTCGTACAGGATGAAGGGCTCCCGCGCCGCGGTGATAAAGACATCCTGAACCTTCATTTCCCTGGGCGTGAGCATGATGAGTGGCTCCTCTCGCAAGGGCTCCCAGGCACACGTTTTATGCAGGGCGAAGGGAGGATGGACCACGATGGCCGCATCTAGCTGACCAGACATCACGCGCTGCAGGAGCGTCGCGGACGTCCCCGGTTCGATGTAAATCTGCGTCGCCGGATAGGCGCTCATCCATCGTCTGAGGATGGGTGGCAGCAACCCCATCAGCGCCGTCGGGGTGGCGCCTAAACGCAGCGGCCCTGCAGGGAGCCCGGTGTCCGATGCCGCGGATCGGAGATCCTGCACGTTTCGGAGCAAGTCGCGCGCTTGCTCGACGATGCGTGCGCCAACGACCGTCGGCTTAACCGTTCGCCCCACTCGCATGAGCAATTCAGAGCCGATGTCGGCTTCCAGCGCTTTCATTTGCTGAGCGATTGTGGTCGGTGCCAGGCCCAGCCTTCGAGCGGCATCAGCAACAGAGCCACTCTCAACAACGGCAACAAAGCTTTGAAGGAAACGAGTATCCATCCGACGTATTTTACGTCATCTGAACGCGGTAACTGCACCTTTGTTGGATTGCCTCCGACGCGTACAGTCTTTCTACGGAAAGCCCAAGCCAAAGGAGAAAGAATGGCCACTATCCATTCCATCGAAGTCTGCGTCGCTCGCGTCCCGCTCGACAAGGTCACCTACCTCTCAAACCGTACTGTCGTAGACCGTCACTACGGCCTCGTCAAGGTTCGCAGCAGCGATGGCGCAGAGGGTATCGGCTTCTGCTACGTGGGCAATGCCGCAGGTGAGATTTTTCGCGTTGCAGTCGAGCAGTTGCTGGCACCCGTCCTCAACGGCCGCGATTCCCTGGAGGTTGAAGGCCTGTGGAAAGAGATGTACCAGGAGTCACTGCTACAAGGTCGCATGGGCACCGTAATGCGCGCGCTGAGCGCTTTGGACATCGCGCTGTGGGACCTGAATGCACGCACCGCAGGTCTGCCCCTGCACAAGTACCTTGGTGCAGTTGAGCTGGACCATGTGGATGCATACGCCAGTGGCGGCTACTACGTTGACGGCAAGACTGCCGAAGAGGTCGGCGAAGAAATGGCCAGCTACGTGGCTCTGGGATTCAAGGCCGTGAAGATGAAGACCGGTCGCTGGAGCCCCGCCGGCGAAGAGTCTCGTGTGAAGGCCGCTCGTGAAGCTATCGGCCCTGACGTCGAACTCATGCTCGACTGCAACAACGGCTGGGTCGACACCGTCCAGGCCATGCAATACCTACGCCGCTTCGAGCAGTACGACCCGTACTTTATCGAGGAGCCCTTCAGCCCGGACGACATCGAAAGCCACGCCCGTCTGGCGAAACTGACCCGCATTCCGGTGGCCACCGCCGAAATCGGCTACGGCCGCTGGTACCACAAGCAGCTGCTGGACATGGGCGGTGCCTCCATCCTTCAAACCGACGCAGCTGTCTGCGGAGGCATCACCGAATGGCGTCGCATCGCAGCGATGGCCTCAGGTTACGGCATCCAGATGTGCCCGCACTGGTTCCACGACGTGCACGCTCCCCTGGTGGCCGCCACCCAGAACGCTCGATACGTCGAGTTCTTCTGGGATGACCAGGTGTTGAACTTCCGCCGTCTGGTGGACCGCCAGTTGACTCACAAGGAAGGCCGCGTCCTGCTTCACCAAACTCCTGGTTTGGGCTTCAACTTCGATGAAGCGGAAGTCGCCAGGTACGGCCGCTGGACCAAGGTCTCCTAAGCCAGCTGGGCCCCCATCATCGAGGAGTCCGGTGTCAGGCTGAACTGGGCCCTGTCATCGCTTCTCCTTCCATCTGACCTGTACCTGGAAACCATCGTCATGAGCAAACCCAACATCGTTAAAGACTTCGAACGCGTTTCCCCCGAACTGGTGAAGAAGGCTTCGCAATTCCAGCCAGCGATTCTCTCCGACGTGAACGGTCGGCGGGGTGCACTGCATGGCCGCATCAAGGCGCTGTATCCTCGCATGAAGCTGGCAGGCCCCGCTTTCACCGTGGAAGTCCGACCCGGCGACAACCTGATGATTCACGCTGCCTTGGCCGTGGCCAAGCCCGGCGATGTGCTGGTCATCGACGGCAAGGCCGACCAGACCTGCGCGCTGATGGGAACCATCATGATGCATGCCGCCCGCGAACGCGGCCTGGCCGGCGTCGTGCTGGACGCTGCCGTGCGCGACTCCCTGGACCTCGACGAGCTGGATTTCCCCGTGTTCTCCGTCGGCACCAACCCCAATGGCCCTACCAAGGAAGTCGGCGGCCGTATCGGCCACCCCATCGCCTGCGGTGGTGTCACCGTGAATCCGGGCGACTTCATCATTGCTGACGCTGATGGCGTGATGTGCGTTGAGCGCGAGAAGCTGGAGTCACTGCTGGACAAGGCATCCGAAAAGGTTGCGTGGGAAGCCAGGCGCATCGCGGACATCAAGGAAGGCAAGCTCAACCCTCCCTATCTGACCCAGGCCCTTATCACCGCAGGGGTTATCAAGGAAGGTGAAACGCTGTGAGTGCCAAGCCTGTGATTCTGGTCACGGGCGCGGATCTCGCGCCCCAGGCCGTCGCGCTGCTGGCGGACTACGAGATAGTCTACGCCGGCGCGACGCCAGGCCCGGATGAGCTGTTGCGCCTGGCGAGGCAGCACAACCCGACAGCCATCATCGTCCGCTTCGGCGGCGTGACTCCCGTCATCATGGATGCGGCTCCCGCGCTGAAGGTCATCTCCAAGCATGGCAGCGGCACCGACACTATCGACAAGCAGGCTGCGGCCGAGCGCAACATCAAGGTGGTCGCGGCCGTTGGCTCGAACGCTGCGGCGGTGGCCGAACAGGCTCTCGCGCTGACACTGGCCTGCGCCAAATCGGTGGTCAAGCTGCACGAGCGCATGCAGGCCGGTCACTGGGACAAAGCCACGCACAAGAACGTCGAACTCAACGGCAAGACCATCGGTCTCATTGGCCTGGGCGCCATTGGACGGAAGTTCGCGCGCATGGTAGAGGCACTGGACATGCGTGTGCTGGGCTTCGACCCCTATGCGAAGGACTTGCCGCACTATATCCAGCCAGTTGACCTGGGCACTATCTGGCGTGAATCGAACGTGCTGTCGTTCCACTGCCCGCTTACGGCAGACAACCGCAACATGCTCAATGCGCAGACGCTGGCACAATGCAAGAAAGGCGTCATCGTCGTGAACACCGCACGCGGCGGCCTTATCGAAGAGCCTGCGCTCCTCGCTGCAGTGCAGTCCGGCCAGGTGGCCATGGCCGGCCTCGACAGCTTCGCCATCGAGCCGCTCGCAGTGCCCCATATGTTCCGGAATCAGGAGCGCATCATCCTCAGCCCACACATCGGCGGCACTACCAGCGATGCCGTCGTCAGCATGGGCGTTGCAGCCGCCAGGAATATCCTGGCGGCAATGAATGACTAAGAGGGTGACCTGCCGCAGCGGTCAAGGCTGCTGCAGGCCAGCGCTGAGACACGGACGTCGTCAATGAAAATGTCGTTTGATGAGCCTTCATACTCGACGCAACTTCCGCGCTCACACAACAAGAGAAGACTATGCCTCGCCCAAACGTTCTACAGATTGGAGAATTTCCCTCTGCGCAGCAGGACATCATCAACGCTGAGGTGCGTCGCTACGCGCAAGAAGACCTGCAGCGGGATCCTGCGGTATCCGAGGGCATCGAAGCCATCCTGACGCGCAGCAGTTACCAGGTGCCAGCGTCGTTGCTGGCGAGTTTGCCAAACCTGAAAATCATCGCGACCTCAGGAGTGGGATTTGATGGCATCCCCCTAGACGCTGCGCGTAGCAGGGGGGTCATCGTAACGAATACGCCGGGGGTCCTTGACGCGGCGGTCTGTGAACTTGCGATCGGATTGCTGCTTTCTCTTTTACGGCGTATTCCTTCAGCAGACCGATTTGTCAGGGACGAGGCATGGGCTCATGAGCTCTTCCCATTGACGTCGAGCCTGGCTGGCAAAAGGATCGGCATCGTGGGCCTCGGTCGGATCGGCCAGGGTATCGCACGTCGTCTGGCTGGCTTTGACGTGGAGATCGCCTATTGCGGCTCGAAGGTCGAGGGCCTGCCGTACGCAATGATCAGCGACGTGCGGGAGCTTGCGTCTTTCGCCGACATCCTGATCGTGTGCTGTCCTGGCGGTGACAGGACTCGCCATCTCATCGACGGCGCAGTCCTGTCCGCACTCGGCTCAAGCGGCTTCCTGGTCAATGTTTCGCGCGGCACGGTAGTCGATGAAGCGGCCCTCATCGATGCGCTGGAGAAAGGCTTGATCCGTGGTGCCGCGTTGGATGTTTTCGAAAAAGAACCACTGATCGGATCCAGGCTGGCCACGTTAAGCAACGTGGTCCTTACCCCGCACGCCGGCTCTGCTACCGAGGAAACCAGGCATACCATGCTCCGCCTTGCACTCGATAACATTCACCGCGTACTCGATGGCAGTTGCGCGCTGACGCCGGTCAAGTAGATCGAACACTTTGAGCAGGCTAACTCATTCTCAGCTTTGAGTGCCACGGTTGCCAAGGCTGTGCCGCAGGGCGATGCTGTACGCAAAAAAACCGAGGCTCAACGTCCGTTTATCGAGCGAAAACGGCCATCGACATGGCTTGGGGTCAGCGGCGGCTCGGGGTCGGTTTGCGTCATCTCGCTCTTCATCATCATGGCCGGAAAGCGGCCAGTGGAACCTCGCAGCCCAGGAGCGGACAGTCGTCAGCGCGTACTTCCGACCCCTTACCGACATTCACGTCACTTAGGTCCAGTGACCGGTTTCCGAATTGAACCGGCCAATTGCCTGGTCCAGGCTGCGACGTTGAACGGCGGAAAGCACGAGCGCGTCCTCGCATCCATCCCGATCTGGAATGAGCCATATTCCTTTCCGCCAGTTCCCGCAGCGGTTGCGAATGGCTACATTGCAACTCAACGCAATCGCGAGAGAGCGCCGGATCCCCCGGCGCTCTGGCTCACTTAGGGAAAGATCATGGCAAAGCTGTTCAACCCTGTACAAGTCGGTGCATATACACTTTCACATCGCGTGACGCTCGCGCCGATGACCCGTCTGCGCACCACCCAGCCCGGCGATGTCCCGAGCGCGATGATGGCTGATTTCTACGGCCAGCGGGCATCGGACGGCGGTCTGGAAATCGTGGAAGCGGCAAGCGTGTCCGTGCAGGCGCGTTCCTATCTCGGCGCCGCAAGCATCTACCACGACGATCAGATGGAAGGCTGGCAAGCCATCACAAAGGCCGTGCACGCGAAAGGCGGCCGCGTATTCCTCCAACTGATCCACGGAGGCCGGCAGAGCCACGTCGAAATGACGGGCGGCGTCGATCCCGTTGCGCCTTCCGTCGTGCCGTTCGATGGTGTCGCTGTCACGAAGGATGGCTTCGTGCCCGCCTCGCCGCATCGCGCGCTCGATATCGATGAAATTCCCGGCATCGTCGAAGACTTCCGCGCCGCCGCGCAGCGTGCGAAGGACGCCGGATTCGACGGCGTCGAACTGCACGCGGCAAACGGCTATCTCGTCGATCAGTTCATCCAGGACGGCACCAACCAGCGCAGCGACTCCTATGGCGGCCCGATCCAGAATCGCGTGCGCTTTCTGCGCGAGACGCTCGAAGCGCTGATCTCCGTCTGGGGCGCGGAGCGCGTCGGCGTGCGCATCTCGCCTTCGGGAGAATGGGGCGGCATCTCCGACAGCGATCCCGAAGCCACGTTCAGCTACGTCGCGAGCGTGCTCGATTCGTACAAGATCGCGTATCTGCATGTAATCGAACCGCGCGTCAAGGGCGACGACACGCTGCACCACGATCACGCGCCCGTCGCGACGAAGTATCTGCGCAAGCACTTCTCCGGGCCGATTATCGCTGCGGGCGGATTCGATCGCGAGAGCGCCATCGCGATCGTCGAATCGGGCGATGCGGATCTCGTGGCATTCGGCCGCCATTTTTCGTCGAATCCGGATCTGCCGTATCGCTTGAAGCACGATCTTCCGCTCACACCCTATGTGCGCGCGGCATTCTGGGGCGGCTCGGAAAAAGCGTATTCCGATTTCCTCACGTATGAAGAGTCGCAAGCGCTGGAAACGCGTACAACCGTAGACGAAGCCGAAAACGCCTGAGCCGCCTCACGGCCCCGGGTGCGTTCGTGAATATCGATTCGCGCATCATGCGGCTTTCGGCCTGCCGTGCCCCGACATCGACTCGGGCGCGAACTCGGGCTCGAGGCACCCTTCGACGAAAGCCGTGAACTGGCGGGCCTTGCTGCTGGCGAGACGTCCTGTCGGATACACGGCGGACAAGGAAATGGGCGGCAGCATCCAGTCGTCCATGACCGAAACGACCGCGCCCGATTTGAGTTCCGGCCAGAAAGCCCATTCCGATGCAACGGCAAGCCCCATGTCCGCGAAGACGGCCGCGCGCAAGCCTTCTGTCGCGGAGATTCTCACGCGGCCTTGCAGCCGCACCGACGACTCCCCCGCCTCGCTGCGAAAGGTCCATTCTTCGCCGCCGCCCAGATCGCGCGTGTAGACGACGGCGCGATGCGCGGGCAAATCAGCAGGCGCTTCGGGCATGCCGTGCCGTTCGAAATAGGCAGGTGTCGCGAGTACGCGCCGCCGCGCGATGCCGATGCGGCGCGCCGTCATGTTCGAATCCGCCAGCTCGCCCATGCGCAGCGCAAGGTCGATGCCCTCTTCGACGAGATCGATATTGCGGTCGTCGAGCACGAGTTCGAGATCGAGGTCCGGATGCTGGTCAAGGAACGCCGGCAAGCGCGGCACGATGTGCAGCCGCGCAAAGCATACAGCGGCCGACACGCGCATCTTGCCAGTCAGTCCCGCCGCGGTGCCTCGCGCAGCGAGCACGGCCTCGTCGGCTTCTTCGACGGCACGGCGCGCGCGCAGATAAAAGTTCTGGCCAGCTTCCGTCGGCGTGAGCGCACGCGTCGAGCGCAGCAGCAGCTTCACACCAAGCCATTCTTCGAGTTGCGCAACGGTTTTCGATACGGCCGGCTGGCCGATATCGAAGTGTCGAGCCGCCGCCGAAAACGAACCGGTATCGACAACGCGGATAAAAATTTCGATCGCCGCGAGACGGTCCATCGCGATTCTCCCTCACTCAGTTGGTGGCAATCAGTTCGTCCGCTCTCGACAGAAACAGCTTCAGCACAGGCGATGCATTCGAACGACTGTAGCCGATCGCGAGATCGACGGTTGGCGCTTCGCCTTCGAGCGGACGGCTCACGACCGACCACGGCAGCAGATTGTTCGCATATTCGGGCATCAGCGACAAGCCTCGTGTCGATGCAACGAGCGACATCGCCATCGCAAGATTGTCGACGCCGTGCTCGGGCTTCGGATCGAGCCCATTGTCATCCAGATATCGGGCGACCACATCGTGCAGCACGCGTGCCTTGTTCGACGCCATCACAAACGTCTCGCCTTTCAGATCAGACGGACGGATCGCGCTTTTAGCCGTCAGACGATGATCGCTCGGCATCAGCACGACGAGTTTCTCGCGATAGACGACGCGATAATCGAGATCCAGCCCCGGCTCCGTGCGCACGAAGGCCAGATCGAGCTTGCCTCGCGCCACGGCGTCCGCGAGATCGGGAGAGTAGCCGCTCGACACCGTGACGTCGATGTTCGGCAATTCGTCGCGCAACACCTGCATCGCGCGCGGCAGCCACGTCATTTCCTGCCCCGTCAGAAAGCCGAGTGCGAACACCTGTTTGGTGGGGCTCGAAGCGCGGCGCGCAGCTTCGATGGCGGCATCGACCTGCGCAAGCGCGAGTCTTGCATGGTCGAGAAACGCCTTCCCCGACGCGGTCAGCTCAACCCCGCGCGCGCTGCGGCTGAAAAGTTCGGCCCGCACTTCGTCTTCGAGATCGCGGATCTGACGGCTCAGCGATGGTTGCGAGGTGAACAGCCGCTGCTCGGCGGCGACGGTGAGGCTGCCTGTTTCCGCGACTGCAACGAAGTAGCGCAGATGGCGTAGCTCCATGTTTTCTCCTGTTTCGCCCCGTTCTGCCGCGTCCGGGTGGCCATGCTTTCGAGGTATGCGAGGAAGCCTACAAAGTCTTTTTCCGCCGCGCAAGCGCGCCGGCACACCCCGATGAAATCGCCGAAGCGATCGTGTACGTGGCGTGGGCCAGCTTCATGACGGGCGAAGTGCTGCGTGTGAACGGCGGTCGGGCGGCATCGTAAGCCATGCTTCCCGGCCATGCCTCTCAGGCATGGCGCACAACTTATAAAGTCTTTTTCCTCTTTGTCCGACGCACCTACATTACCTGTCAGGACGGCATAACGCGAAGCGAATACGGGCCGAGTTGACGCAGCAAGCCCGAGCCGGTGCATACGTTTCAGCTATGTCGCGTCGCATGACCATCAACCGGTTTTAAGAGGACAACTGCCATGACCCGCCACACTCACCAGACCGCGCCGACCCGGTTCGTCGAAGCCAATGGCATCCGCTTCGCGTATCGCCGCTTCGGCAATCCCGGCGGCGTGCCGCTCGTAATGAACATCCACTTCACGGGCACGATGGATCATTGGGATCCTGCCGTCACCGACGGTCTCGCGCAAAACCGCGAAGTGATCCTGTTCAACAACGCAGGCATTTCGAGCAGTTCCGGCACGGTCCCCGAGTCGATCGAAGAGATGGCCGCCAATGCCGGCGCGTTCATCGAAGCACTCGGATTGAAACAGGTCGACGTACTCGGATTTTCGATGGGCGGACTGATTGCGCAGGAACTCGCTATCACGAAGCCGCGACTCGTGCGCCGCGTGATTCTCGTCGGCACGGGTCCGCGCAGCGGCGAAGGCATGGCGACGCTCACGCCTGAAGCGCAAGAAATTTTTGGAGCGTCATACGCGCATCCCGACGACCTGTGGCTGCGCGTGCACTTTTCGCCTTCGGACGCGAGCCAGGCGGCGGGCCGTAGCTTTATCGAGCGATTCCGTCTGCGCAGCGACAATCGCGATCCCGAAGCGAACGACAAGGTCGCGCCCGCGCAACTCGCCGCACTCGCGAAGTGGGGCGCGCCGCGCGAGAACCCGTACGACTATCTGCGCGCACTCGAACAGCCGACGCTCGTTGTCAACGGCGACAACGACGTGATCATCTATTCGATCAATTCGTGGCACTTGCAGCAACACATCCCGAACGCGCAACTGATCCTCTATCCCGACGCCAATCACGGCTCGCTGTACCAATACCCGGAGCGCTTCGTCTCGCACGTCGATCGGTTCCTCTCGGAAGCGGACGCGCCGGAGGCGTAACGCACTCTCACTCGACATCGAACGGAATTTCATCATGACCAATCTGACAGGCAAAACCGCGCTCGTGACGGGCGCCTCCCGCGGCATCGGCCGCGCCACGGCCATTGCGCTCGCCAAAGCAGGCGCGCGCGTGCTGGTCCATTACAGCAACGCTGAGCAGGCCGCCGATTCTGTCGTTGCGGCAATTCGCGCAGCAGGCGGACAGGCCGACAAGATCGCCGCCGATCTGCGCAATGCGCACGGACCGCATGAACTGGCGAAGCGCGCGCGCTCACTGACAGGCGAACGACTCGACATTCTCGTCGCGAACGCGGGCATCTCGAAGGCCGCGCCGATCGAAGAAACCGCCGTCGAGGATTTCGACGACCTGTTCGCCGTCAATGTGCGCGCGCCGTTTTTCCTCGTGCAGCAATTGCTGTCCGTACTGGGCGACGGTAGCAGTGTCGTCTTGCTGTCGTCTCTCGCGGCACGCGCGTCCGTGAACAATCTGTCGGCGTATGCCGCGACCAAGGGCGCGGTCGATACACTCGTGCGTCACTTCGCGTCCGCGCTCGGCGAGCGTGGTATTCGCGTCAACGCGATTGCGCCGGGTGTCGTCGAAACGGATATGTCGAACTTCGCGAAGACGGACGCGGGCCGCGATTTCACGCTCGGCATGCAGGCGCTCAAACGGGTCGCGCAGCCCGACGATATTGCCGGCGCCATCGTGTTCCTCGCCTCCGACGACGCGCGCTGGGTCACGGGCGACACGTTGCGCGTCGACGGCGGATCGAAGCTCTGATGCGCTCAAACTCGCGCGCCGCCTTGTGGATAGAGGTGCGTGATCGTCCAGACGTTGTGGACGAGCGCCGCGCGTCTCGTCGCATGCCTCGCAGGCATGCCCTCCAGCCTGGAAAGTCTTTTTCACAGCCGCAAGAGACGCCTAAAGTTAGTTCCGTCATGCTCACCGAGCAGTGCGACACGAGCAACGTGTCGTGAACCTTATTGACAGGAGCCTCAAATGTCCCACCCCGTCGTCCTCATCACTGGCGCCCTCACGGGCATCGGCCGCGCAACTGCTTTCGCGTTCGCGCGTTCGGGTGCACGGCTCGTCGTATCGGGTCGCCGCGCAACGGAAGGCGCCGCGCTCGAAGCCGAACTGCGCGAAGCAGGCGCCGAAGCTCACTTCGTCCTGGCTGACGTGCGCCGCGACGAAGAAGTCCTCAATCTGGTGGATCAGACCGTCGCCCGCTACGGCCGTCTGGACGTAGCCGTCAACAACGCCGGCACGGAAGGCCGGCCAGGACCTGTCGTCGAGCAGACCGCTGACAGCTATGCCGACACGTTCGACACCAACGTGCTGGGAACGCTGCTGAGCCTCAAGCACGAACTGCGCGTGATGACTGCGCAGAAGGCCGGCAGCATTGTCAACATTTCGTCGACTTACGGTCATGAAGGCGCCGCATTCGCATCGGTCTATGCAGGCAGCAAGCACGCCGTCGAAGGCATTACGAAATCGGCCGCACTTGAAGTTGCTTCGACGGGTGTTCGTGTCAACGCCGTCGCACCCGGGCCGACCGATACGGGCATGCTGGACCGCTTCACCAGCACTGCGGAAAACAAGGCAGCGCTCGCAGCCACGGTGCCACTCGCGCGTATCGGCAAGCCTGACGATATTGCCGCAGCGGTGCTCTATCTTGCTGCCGACGGCGCTGCATTCGTTACCGGTCAGATCCTGACTGTCGACGGTGGCAAGACGGCAGGCTAAAGCGACCTCACATGCTCGCCTGCGCGCTCACTGCCTGGCGGGCAGCTCAAATCCTGCAGATCTGGTCGCGGCCGGACGACACAGTGGTAACAAATTTAGTTGACGGGCGTGGCGCGTCGCGCCGTCGCCGACGTGTTAGGCGCCTGGTTGCTGGCGTCATATCGATAGAACTTTGATTATTCGTTTCAACCGGCGAGTGTATTCGTCGCCACTTACTATGTCCCGCGATTCACCGCGCCTATAGTCAGTCCAAGCCCTGCAACCGATGTCAACGGTTACGGGAGCCACTAATCATCAGCGACTGAACAGAGCTTAAGAACGGGCCTGGTCCAGTCAACACATTCGATCAAGGACTGACATGACGAAACTATCGGGAAAGATCGCTGTAATCACGGGCGGAAACAGCGGCATGGGCCTGGCAACGGCGCAACTCTTCGCTAAGGAAGGAGCGAAGGTCATCATCACGGGACGCCGCCAGAAGGAGCTGGATGAAGCGGTGGAAAGCATCGGTGCTAACGCGGAAGGCGTGCTGGGCGATGTCTCCAGGCTGTCGGATCTGGACAAACTTAACGACCACGTGAAAGCGAAATACGGCCGCGTGGATGTCATCTTCGCGAACGCAGGTTTGGGTTCGCTCGCACCGATCGATCAGGTCACGGAAGCGCAATTCGATGAAACCTTCAACGTCAACGTGAAGGGTACTTACTTCACGGTGCAGAAGCTTCTTCCGCTGGTGCCAGACGGTGGATCGATCATTTTGAACACATCGATTGCATCGTCCAAGGGGATGGAAGCGTTCAGCGTTTATTCGGCCACTAAAGCTGCGGTGCGTTCGTTGGCACGTACGTTGACGACGGATCTCAAGGCACGCAAGATTCGTGTGAATGCGATCAGCCCGGGTCCGATCGATACACCAATCTTCGGCAAGACTGGCCTGACCGAACAAGAAATTGAAGGCTTCAAGTCGGGCATTACTTCGCAGGTGCCACTAGGCCGCATTGGTCTCCCGGAAGAAATCGCCAAGCCGGCTTTGTTCCTTGCATCCGACGATAGCAGCTATATTTCGGGCATCGAACTAACCGTCGATGGCGGTATGGCACAAGTCTAAAAGTGCGCGGCAGGTGGGCGGCATCGGCTTGAGCCAGCGATGCCGCTTTTTGCGTTGACGCTGAGACTGCGGCGTTTCTAATCAGGACGTTCTGCGTCGCACCGTCGACGTCAACTCGGTGCCAGACGGTTCGGGGGGAGGGCCGCGCGCTGGTCAGCACGCGGGACAGGAGGTCGTGGCCGTCGCTCCCGGTTTATCAATTGCTCCACCGGGGACGCGATGGAGCGCGCTTATTCAGGCGTGGGCTCGGCCTCGAGCCCGGACCAACTGACGCTCGATACTCCTTTCTCCATGCTCAGGCGACTGGCAAGCAGTTCGAGCCTGGATTGGTCCTTCGGATGCAACTTCAGCGTTGCAGTGACCTCGATGCGCTGCTGCGTATCGTCGTAGTCGCGGCTGGTCAGGCTCTGGAACGACAGCGGCGCCGAGGACATTGCGTTCGAAAGCACCGCGCGGACATGGATTTCGTCCGCTTCGCGGCAGACCACTGTCAAGGTGTATTGACGTACCAGGTCGGCCGCCGACACCGGTGCCGTATTGATGGCCCGGCTGACTTCACGGAGGACCGTGTTGGTGAGCAGCACCACTCCCGTCCCGGCTGCCGCTGGCCCAAAATGGCCTGAACCGCACAGTACCCCGACAGCCGCGGAGCACCAAAGCGTAGCGGCCGTGTTGATGCCCTGTATCGAGCCCTTGTCGCGCATGATGACGCCGCCGCCAAGAAAGCCTACGCCCGAGACGACATAGGCGGCAATCTGCGTCACTCCGGTTGCCCCGTTTCCGGTCAGCACTCCCAGCGTAACGAACAGGCAGGAGCCACAGGCGACGAGCGTGATGGTCCGCAAACCGGCCGTGCGCTGACGCATCTGGCGCTCAAGGCCGATGACAACCCCGCAGGCGAAGGCGGCGAGCAGCCGCAAGAGGAAATCGAACGTCATGTTGGTAAATTCAGGTTGTGCCTGCGGGGTCACGTCTCGTGTGGGAACGAGCGAAGTATTGTGTGCGCGCGAGGCTTTTTGAAGTCAGCGACGGAATTGAAGAACCGTCCTTGTGCCGCCCTTACGAACCTGACAGGTAGCGCGCGACGCAATTTCTCGTACCGCAAAAGAATCGTCTGGACGGCCGTGATGATAACCAGGGCGACGGCCACGACGAAATAGCCGCGAAGTACGCCCGTGCAGACGCGACTGTACAGCGTGAGTGTCGGGGCTAGCAGTCCTGAAGTGGCGACTTGCATCAGGCATTCGATTCACGTGATCGCGGCGAGCCGATAGTTGCCGGTCCCTGAGTGGCGTTTACGAAGCATGAAGTCGTTGGCGTTTCGTGCGCGACGGCTGCATCTTGACGATGCCGTTGGGGCCACCATGCCGTGGAGGTAGTGCGACACCGGTTGAACAGAAAGTGAATAAATGGGCCCATCGTCTCAGTCAGTCCAGCCGTAAGCAACGCGAAGCGAAAACGGAATTGCTGCCCTTGCCAAAGCCGATACGCGACGCTTTGTCACTGGAATATCATCTTCAGCTCGAAGCGCTGCACGCGGGTGTGGGCTCTTTGATGGCCCTTCAGGTTGTGATGAGGGCGGTCATTGCGACAGGAATCCTATGCGAGCTCGGGTACGGAGATATCCAGAACGCGTCGTACAAAGATCTGGAAAAAATCGCGAATAATTCGTTTTCCTCCGGTGCGCAAGGGCGTTTCTATTTCGATGGCGACGCATTTCGTCTCTTCGCCAAAGTGTTGACGACCCACGATTCGCAGCTGGAAGCCGCTCCCGTCAAGGTAATAGACGAAGTCGCGAAGCGCCTGGAGCGATATCGCGGAGCTGCCTGACGAGAAGACACACAAGATGCCCAAGGCTCAGGTTGAGCCGCGAAAGGCCGATAGCATCCAGGATGACGACACTGTAAATATGCAGGACTTTGAATATTTAATCGAGCCTTCTATCGGCCCGTTATCGTTGTCGTTTACTCCATGTCTAAAAAGAAATAGTTCACCTCGCTTATCGTTTGCGCAAAGGGACGCTTTTCCGACAGAAAAATCCTTGAGCGGCTTCCGCCCAAAGCCCCGCTGTTCGCGCGAGTTGTTGAAGAAGAGCAGGAAGAGCGGGGTTTCAGGGAGCTGGATTCGTGCCGACATAAGTCATATCCACACACGTAACGGAACGAAGCATGAAATCGATGACTGTCAGCAGGAAACTCGGCTTGGCGTTCGGCCTTGTTGTACTCATATCACTGGTTGGCGGCGCGATATCGCTGATTAACTTTCTCAGCCTTAATCAGGCGAATGGCTGGAACGTCCACAGCTATCAGGTACTTCGGGCAAACGACGACATGCTGACCAACATGGTGAACATGGAGACCGGCGTGCGTGGCTTTGTCGCCTCCGGCGACGATCGGTTCCTCGAGCCGTATGCGGCTGGAAACAGGGACTTCGCGAAGTCTTTCGACCTCGTTCGCAGCCTGACGGCGGACAACGCCAGCCAGCAGGGGCGTCTCGAGACGCTGCGCGACATGCACCAGAGAGTGGCAGAAATCGACGAGAAGCTGATTGCCATGCGGCGCGATGTCAACGCCGGCAAGCAGCCTGCCGACGGGTTGATCGATTACTTCAAGCAGGGGAACGACAAGCAGTTCATGGACCGCTATCGCTCGGTGTCGGCAGAACTCGGCAACGCCGAGCAGTCGTTGCTTGATCAACGTTCGGGCGCAGTCGCCAGCATGACGGCATCGACCAAGCTGGCGCTCGGGCTTTCCGGCACGATCACGGTTCTTGTGTCCATCGTTCTTGGTGTCTTCATCACCCGCGGCATCATGCGCGCATTGGGCGGGGAGCCGGCCGAGGCTGCGAGGGCGGCACAACGCGTTGCGGAAGGTGATCTGGAGGCGGCCATTGCGCTTGCGCCGAACGACCAGACCAGCCTGATGGCGTCACTCGAATCAATGCGCCAGCAACTGCGCGCTATCGTTTCCGATATTCATTCCACGGCGGAAGCCATTACGACCTCGGCGGGCGAGATCGCGCAAGGTAACCTGGACTTGTCGCAGCGCACGGAAGAGCAGGCAGCGTCACTGCAGGAAACCGCGGCGAGTATGGAGGAGTTGACCTCCACGGTCCGTCAGAACACCGAGAACGCGAAACAGGCAAACGCCCTCGCTGCGAATGCCCGCGAGGAGGCAACTCGCGGCGGCGAAGTAGTGAACCAGGTAGTCGAGTCCATGCGCGACATATCGAGCAGTTCGGGTAAGGTGGCCGACATCATTACCGTGATCGAAGGCATCGCGTTCCAGACCAACATTCTTGCGCTGAACGCAGCAGTGGAGGCGGCGCGTGCTGGAGAACAAGGCCGCGGCTTTGCAGTCGTAGCGGGTGAAGTCCGTACGCTGGCACAACGCAGCGCGAGCGCGGCGAAAGAGGTCAAGGACCTCATCACGAGTTCAGTTGAAAGTGTGGCCAAAGGCTCGGAGCAGGTTGGGAGAGCGGGCACGACCATGTCCGATATCGTTCAGTCGGTCAGGCGGGTGACGGACATCATGGGGGAAATCGCGTCGGCGTCTGACGAACAGGGAACGGGAATTGAACAGGTGAACGTTGCTGTTGGACAGATGGACGCGGTGACACAGCAGAATGCCGCGCTCGTTGAACAGGCATCTGCCGCTGCGCAAGCAATGGCTCATCAGGCGACGTCGCTGCGGCAGGCAGTGAGCGTGTTCAAGCTCGGGCACAAAGCTGCTTGAGCGAAAGCGACCGGCGGTTGATCACGCGAATGCCGATAGCGTGCATCAGCCGCGAACAGCTTCAAAAGATCGACTCCTTGCGCGCGGGCCGTTATAAGTCTTGAGCGCGACGCGCAACATCGTTTCCGAATCCCGACTGGTTACGCTATACCAACGCGACCGCTTCGATCTCGATCTTCAGACCGAAGTGGAGCGCCGGGACCGGCACTACGGCGCGAGCGGGTCTCGCATCGCCCGCCCAACGCGCGTAGATCTCGTTGAAGCTCGCCCAGTGCGCGACATCGACGATATAGACACGAACCTGCGCCAGTTTCTTGATATCGCTGCCCGCACCGGCAAGCGCGGAAGCCAGATTTGCCAACACCTGCTCGGCCTGGGCGTCAAAAGAACTCTCCGTAAGCCTGGCGCCGCTCGCGTCGATAGGAAGTTGGCCGGACACAAAAACCAGGCCATTTGCGACCGAAACATGGCTGTAGTGGCCACCCGGCGTTGCCAGTCCAGCGGGGTTCATCGTTTGAGGGAACTGCGCATTGTGCTGATGCTGATCCATGACGAACATTCCAGGTGAAAGGACCGCTTCGACCACAGCCACGACGAGGTCAGGAAGCTATCCGGGTTTGTATTCGGGAGCTGGAGTGCCAATCCCGGTGCCATCAGTATGATGCATGGAGTCTACGGTTATCGGCAACCAGCGACGATTCGGAGGTCGATTGGATCGCAACCGTTGGCCTCGGGGAATTGACATACGCGGTGGCGATCACAAGCAGCATGCATTGTTCGATTCCATCACGGCTTTTGAACTGGTCTTTCAGGCTGACGAGTCTGGAAGTATTGCTGCGCCAACGTAATCCAGTATTGAACACCTGCTGGAATGATGTCGTCGTTGAAGTCGTACTTCGGGTTGTGCAGACCCGGTGCAGTCTCACCGACATGGGCGTTGCCGATCAGCACATACGTGCCGGGTCGCTCTTCCAGCATGAAGCCGAAATCTTCTGATGTCATGTTGGCCGGCACGTCGGCGTGCGTACGTTCATCGCCGAAAGTCTCGCGAATGACGGCTTCGCATAGTTGGGTCTCGGCCCGCGTGTTGATGGTCGCCGGATAGTACTGGAAGAACGTGACTTCGACCTGAGCGCCGTGCGCGGCCGCCAGCCCTTCGCACATCAACTGGATGTCGCGCTGCAATTTCTGCTGCAGTTCCGATGAAAGCGTACGTATCGTTCCGCGCAACTCGGCGCTATCCGGAATGACGTTGTCGGTGTCGCCGGCGTGAATCATGCACACGGAGATCACGGCGGGATCGACCGGGTCCTTGTGTCGCGCAGCGATGGTCTGACAGTGCAGCACCATCGAGCAAGCCAGCGGAATCGGATCAAGCCCGAGATGCGGTTGCGCCGCATGAGCGCCCTTGCCGGTGACTGTGATCCTGAAGCGCGAACCCGCCGCCATGATCGGGCCCACCCGCAAGCCGAAATGCCCACCCGGCAAACTCGGCCAATTGTGCATGCCGAACACTGCCTCGGTGGGATATTGCACGAACAGGCCGTCGTCGATCATTTTTCGGGCGCCCGCGCCGCCTTCTTCTCCCGGCTGGAACACGAAATGAACGCTGCCTGGTAATTGCGGCATGCCTCTCAGAATGCGCGCAGCGCCGAGCAGCATCACCGTGTGGCCGTCGTGCCCGCACGCGTGCATGATTCCATGAGTGCAGGACGCGTGCGTGAAATCGTTGGCTTCCTGGATGGGCAACGCATCCATGTCCGCACGAAGCACGATGCCCCAATGCGGATTCACGCCCGGCAAGCTTGCCACGACGCCTGTTCCGCCCAGTCCGCGCGATACCGTATAACCGAATTCCTCAAGCTCACGCGCGACGACATCCGCGGTCCTGTGTTCTTCAAAGCGCAACTCGGGATATGCGTGAAGGTCGCGTCGCAACTTTGCCCAATGCGGATGATGCGCGCTTAGCGATGTTTCGGGAATATCGGTGGTTTCCAATCTCGGCACCTTTCTAAAGCGGGCAGCATCAAGTCGGCGACATCACGGCGTGACGTCTTGCGATGGTTTAATCGTAGTACCCGAGGATCGACTTCACCTCCATGTACTCTTCCATTCCTTCGATCCCGTACTCGCGACCGTTTCCGGATTGCTTGTATCCGCCGAACGGAGCCTGCGGGTCCCACGCCGGATAGTTCAGATGCACCTGGCCTGACTCGATGCGCGCGGCGACCTGA
Source organism: Paraburkholderia caledonica (assembly GCF_000383275.1). NCBI lineage: Bacteria > Pseudomonadati > Pseudomonadota > Betaproteobacteria > Burkholderiales > Burkholderiaceae > Paraburkholderia > Paraburkholderia caledonica. The sequence continues at coordinate 61,272 of NZ_KB911055.1, forward strand.
CGCATCAGCGTTTTGTCCGTGCCCTGCACATGTGCGCCGAGCCCGTACACGGTGTCGTTCGCGATGGCGATCGCTTCTTCCACCGTGTCATACGCGAGGATCGCGAGGACCGGCCCGAAGATCTCCTGCTGCGCAATCGGCATGTCCGTGCGTACATCCGAGAAGATTGTCGGGCGCGCATAGAAGCCCTGACTCAAGCCGACGGGTCTGCCCGCACCGCCCACGATCAGCTTCGTGCCGTCGTCCACCCCCGCTTCGATCATCTGCTGCACCCGGTTGAACTGTGCGCGATTCGCGAGTGGACCATGAGTCGTCGTCTCGGCGAACGGATCGCCGACGATCATCTGTTTCGTCGCCGCCACGGCGAGTTCATCCACCTGGGCCATGACGCTGCGTGGGACGATCATGCGCGTCGGCGCGCTGCATGACTGCCCCATGTTGCGAAACGCAGCCGCTACGCCGAGCGTGACCGCACGCGGCAGATCGGCGTCAGGCAGCACGATGTTAGGCGACTTGCCACCCAGTTCCTGCGCAACGCGCTTGACCGTCGGCGCGGCCGCCTGGGCGACCAGCACGCCGGCTCGCGTCGAACCGGTGATCGACACCATATCGACTTGCGGATGGGCCGACAGCGCCGTCCCCACTTCCGGCCCCGTGCCGCTCACGAGATTGAACACGCCCGCTGGAATGCCCGCTTCGGCGACGACCTCGGCGAACAGCAGGGCGCTCAGCGGCGACAACTCGCTGGGCTTGAGGATAACGGTGCAGCCGGCAGCCAGTGCCGGCCCGACTTTCGCGGTGATCTGATAGATCGGCCAGTTCCACGGCGTGATGAGCGCGCACACACCGATCGGCTCGCGCGCGATGGCGGTGGTGCCACGCTGGGCGACGAACGGATAAGTCGAGAGGTTGTCGCGTGCGACGCGGATGTGTTCGGCCGCGAGCGGCACATGGGCACTGCGCGCGTAGTTGATCGGCGCGCCCATTTCCATCGACAGGGCAAGCGCAAACAGTTCGGCTCGTTCGAGGAGGAGGGCATGAACGCGGTCGAGCAGCGCGGCGCGCTCTTTGGGCGAAGTCGCGGACCAGCTCGCGAACGCTTTGCGCGCGGCTTGCACCGCGCGGTCCACGTCGCCGGCGCTCCCTAACGGGATGTCGCAAAGCGTCTCTTCGGTGGAAGGGCAGACTACGGCGGCGCGTTCCGTGCCGATAGGCGCGACCCATTCGCCGTCGATAAAGAAGCGGTCCAGATGGCCAGCCTGCATCAGATGAAGCACAGGGGATTTCATTGCTGCTTGTCCTTGCGTCGATACCGTGCGCTCGTAGCAGGCGAAAGCGCACGGATAGAAGTCGAAACGAAACCGTTGTCAGAAGTCGGCGACCTTGCCCCACGCCGATTTGTCGAAGCGTTCGGGACGGTAAGGCTCAGGGTCGACGATCGGCGTCACGCCGGTGACCATATCCGCCACGAGATGACCGCATCCAGGCCCGATTCCAAAGCCGTGGCCACTGAGGCCAGCGGCCAGCACGAAGCCTGGCAGCGACTGCGTTTCGCCGATGGCGGGGATGCCGTCAGGCGTCATGTCGATATAGCCGGCCCAGGAGGCCGTCACGCGTGCTTCGCCAATCACTGGACACAGATCGACGGCACGCCTGCGAATTTCCGTGAGTGTGGCTTCATCGGCGCTGGGGTCCAGCACGCGCATTTTTTCCATCGGCGTCGGCTGATCGAGCCGCCAGCGGTTCAGGCCTTCATGGCCCGAGCGCACGCCTTCCAGACCGCCGGGACTGAGGCTCTGCCAGCGACGCGCGAACATCGGCAGAAAGTCCTTCGCATAGCGAAGTTTTTGCAACGTGGGATCGAACTTTGCCAATCCGCTGATGGCGAGCGAATAGGTTTCGTCGCCGCGACGCGTGATCGTGATGCTTTTCGTGTGCAGCGCATCCGGCAACGTGCCGCGCGGCAGCGAGACCGACGCGACCGACGAGCGAATGGTTGCCTGGGGCAGGCGGATGCCGAGTTGCCGGCAAAACGTCGAGGCCCATGCGCCGCCCGACAGCACCGCGATCTTCGTGCGGATCACGCCGTGCTCGGTCACGACACCGCTGACCCTGCCGCCCTCTGTTTCGATGCCCCGTGCCGCGCAATTCTGATGGACGGTGCCGCCCAGCTTGATGATGCTGCGTGCCACGGCCGGAGCGGCGTTGGCCGGGTCGGCCGTGCCGTCGGTCGGCGCGAACACGCCGCCTTTCCAGCTGCGTCTGGTTGCGGCCGCCCGCTCGTTGGCCTGTTTGCTGCCGAGCACTTCGGTTCTGACGCCGGCCGTGCGGGCGAATTCGCACCAGCGCGTCCATCCGCCGAGTTCGTCGTCGTCGTTGCTCAGATACAGCAGACCGCCGCGGCGAAAGCCGGCGGATTCCCCGGATTCGTCTTCGAACTGTTGCCAAAGTCGCAGGCTTTCCGTCGCAATCGGCAATTCTCGCGCATCGCGATTCTGTTGCCGGCACCAACCCCAGTTCCGGCTGGATTGTTCGCCGCCTACGATGCCTTTTTCGATCAGCGCGACTTTGACGCCGCGCTTCGCGAGAAACCATGCAGTGAATACGCCGACAATGCCCGCGCCTATCACGACGACGTCGGCGCTATCGGGCAGCGCCGGGCTGCTATCAATGCGGGTCAACGGTACGCGCATCTATGAAAGTTCCTTCGTGAGTCGCGTGTCGGGTAAATGTCTGTCGGCGACTTTGCCAGTTGCAACGCACAGAACCGGTACGACCGGTAGACCGGATCGGGTGCGCCTTGATGCGCGGCGGTGCCGAGATGCTTGCTGCCGGCTCGAAGAGCCCACGGATCAGCAAGACTTCAAGCGCGCTATACGGGCCGGGCCGGTAGAGTCTTTATGGTACGTGGGCAATGTCACTCTGCGACGCTCGAAAAATATTTCAAAAGAGTATGAAAACTGCGTTTGGCGTGCCTTGCGCAGCATTTTATGTGGCGCACTCATCGACTTGACTCGCTGGAGCGGCGAGTCGCGATCCGTGGAAACGCGGCCAGGCTTCGATCGCCTCGCCCTGCGTGACGGCCTGATAGGTGTGATAGACCTGATGCCGTGTTCCTATCGCACACGCAGATTTGTAGAATGCTCTGCCGCGCTTAAACTGGATGCAAGGCGCAGCAACGCAATCGCTGGCCGACGGGTGGGGCGCAATTGATAATTGCCAGCAGTTGGATTCGCAACAGGGCCGTAGGCTGTTCAATCCTTCGCAGTGGGTTTCTGGCTCGATACCGCCTGCAACTTGCCGACTTCAGTTCGCAGGCGGCATTGTTCACGCTAGCTTGTCGATCACGAGCAACGTCGAAGTGGCCGACGCATATAACTTTCCGGTGCTGTCCTTTAGCGTGGCCTCGGCGAACGCCGCGCGGCGGCCAATGCTGATCACCCGGCCTTCCGCCCGAAGCGTGCCGGTCTCATGCGTTATCGCTTTATGGTACGAAACCTTGAGTTCCAGCGTTGTATAGGCTTGCGTTGGCGATAGACGGGAATGGGCGGCGCAGCCGCATGCGGAGTCGAGCAGAGTGGCTGCATATCCGCCATGTACCGTACCGATAGGGTTATAAGCTCGGAGTGACGGTACGCTTTCGAAAGCTGCGAAGCCTTCCGACGCTTCAACCAGCGTGAAGTCCAAGGTATCACCGATCGGTGGCCGTCCCCCTGATTGCATTAATTTGTGTAGCTGCTCCAAGCCGGAGAGATTGGGTGGTAGCTGTTCGACAAGGTTCATTTGCAAGACTCCAGATGGAAGCGTCGTTTAAGCGCTGTCTTCGCGCGCATCAATATTTTGTCGGAGCGCGTTTGATCCGGCTCCCCTCTGGCAAGCATTAGCGCGCCAACCATCTCGCACAACAGCGACTCCGCGTTCGGGTTCGCCTCTGCGTCTCCAAGCTCCGACAAAAGCCCTGCAAGCCGCTTTCGCAGCCGTGTCGTTCCCTCTGCAAAGGCCGCGCGTGCTTCAGGGGAGACCCTCGTCATTTCAGAAACTAACGCAGCTACCGGACAACCAACCGGAATTGCGTCCCGGTGCGCGCGCGACAGATAAAAGCGGATGTAATGCCAAAGGCCTTGCGCAGGCGATCGACCGGATACTTGATGGAGAAAGTGAGCTTCACTCTCTTCAAACATCGTGGCAATGGCAGCAGTCACAAGCTCGTCTTTCGAACGAAAGTGAGCATAAAAGCCACCATGAGTCAGTCCGGCGCCCTCCATAACCCGCGCAACAGCAATCTGCTGTGGCCCGTGTGCCCGAATTGCATCAGCGGCTACCTTCAGCAGCTTTTGACGCGTTTCGTCTTTGTGTGTAGCGCCATATCGCATTGACCGGTCCCGACCATAGTATGATCACCATCATATAAAGAAACGTGTTCAATCACAACGCTTCTCGGCACGACAGTTTTCGCGAGAGCTGGCACCGCCGTCAGGCGGCGAGTCGTCCGTTCGCTCTGCGACTCGCGCCAGGCAGGTTTAGTTTTGCTGGCCGACGTTGACGGCTGACGTTAACAGACGCGAAGACGAATGCGACTGACAATGCGGACACCAAACTGCCAAAACGGGTCGGTCCGCGCTCATAACGTAAAGAACGCCGCATCCTCTCGTAGCCTCGGGACGATTCGTCTCTCCGCCCACTCCAACCACGCCCGGGTCCTGGCATCCATGAAGTGCCTGGAAGGCAGGAGTGCATATATTCCAATGTCCGGCGACCGCCACGCTGGTAACACCCGGCGGAGCCGGCCATCGCGGATCGCGTCTATGACCGAGAAAAGCGGAAGCAGCGTTATTCCGGCACTCCTCACAGCAACATCGAGCAGCAGCTCTGGCGTGTCCGCCACCAGCGGCCCTTGAGGGGAAAATTCCTGCACCGGGCCTTGCCCGTCTGTCAGTCGCCATTCCGGAGTGATGGAAGGATTAATCAGACGCAGGCATGAGTGCTCGCTCAATGCGGCGGGTGTCGTGGGCTCGCCGAAGCGTTGCAGATATTCTGGCGACGCGCACACCACCGCGAATGTCGTTCCCAGCCGACGCGCCACCAATCCCGAGTCAGTCAGCGACTCCGCCAGATAAAAGCTCACGTCTACACCGCGGGCGAGCAGATCGGGAAAGTACTGGGAAGTACTGTAGTTGACGATGACTTCGGGATAACTCGCACAGAAATCGGCGAGCTCAGGCGCGACATAGTGGTGGCCGAAACTGGTCATGCATTGCACGCGCAGCCGGCCAGACGGACTGGATGCCGTCCCGGAGGCCTTCGCTTCGGCTTCGTCCATAAGCGCAACGATCTCGCGACATCGCTCGGCGTATTCGGCGCCTGCATCGGTGAGTATCCGATGGCGGGTCGAGCGCTGAAGCAGCTTGACGTCAAGCCGCTTCTCCAGGTCCGACACGAGCCGCGAAACCTGCGCCGTCGTGAGATCCATCTGCTCGGCCGCGGCAGTGAAACTGCCGCTATCGACCACACGCAGGAACGCGCGAATCGCATGGAAGAGGCCTGTCTGAAGGAGGTCTTTGCGCATTCCGTAAATATACTTTGTTCGGCGGTCTATTGTTACTGAAGTTGTAGCGTCTCACAATCGGGCCACTAAATGGCAACCGCGGAGAACCTCCCATGAAACCCGATGTGCGTGCTCCGGTGAGCAGTAGTGGCCGGCTTGCAGGCTTGCTGATTTTCGTTTTGCCTCCGCTGTTGTGGGCCGGAAACTTCGTGGTCGGCAGGCTCGCACGTAACGACGTGCCACCTATGACGCTGGCCTTCGGCAGGCATCTCATCGCGCTGGTGTGT
>NZ_KB911056.1:0-37385 GCF_000383275.1 Paraburkholderia caledonica
GCGTTCAATCTGAGCCAGGATCAAACTCTTCAGTTCAAACCTGTTACTGTTTTCGGTTGTTTTACCAACCGGTCGCTCACTCAACGTACTGACGAAGTGTTCAACCATCTCTCGATGACCAAACCTTCCTTTCATTACTGTGTGAGACTTGATACTTTCGCTTTGCGCCAGACCCCGAAAGGCCCGGCTCGCGTCGCGCATCAAGCGCCCACACTTATCGGCTGTTAGTTTTTAAAGATCATTCGTGAAGAAGCTCTGCTTTCTTCGCGTCCGTCATCAAACGGGAGGCGAATTATGCGATGCAGCCCGCAGCCCGTCAACCCCTCATCTGCAATTATTTTCAAAAAGTTGAGAAACGGAACGAGCAGTACTTTTCCGCGTACCTGCAAATAGTTAGGTATCCAACACAATTTGCCGACCTGCCCCTACTACGAACACACGAAAGAACTGCCGCCGCCGTCTCGCACCAATTAAAGCTCTCTCGCCGGCCGCCGTTAAACTGGATATCCCGCCACTCAAACTTTCGCTGCTCAATGGACGAATCAGCAGACCAGCAAGTCCCGAATCCCGCGCCAGCAGCGCCTTCGTCGGCCCTCAGCGCCGACGCGGTACCGGTAGGCACACCGCTCGAATGGCCGATCGTCGATGCAGACGGCTCACTGCTTTTTGCAAGCGGCACAGTTCTCGCAACTGCCGACGAAAAAGCCTTTCTCTTCAAGCACTTCGAGCCGCGCCGCGGCGACCTGGCGGACGCGGCAGCACAGCCAGCAGCCGTAGCGGATACGCATGCCGAACCGCAAACACCGCTGACGCTCGCCGACATGCACGTCGAGATCGGTGCATTGCTTGGCGTACGCTTGCAAATGGGCAGCGGCGCACCCATGCATCCATGTCGCATCATCGGTTTTGCGCCGAATCATTCGCTGTTCATCACTCCGCCGCTTCAGCAGGGGCGCATGCTTGCGCTCGGCCTCGGCGAAAACATCGACATCGTCGCGATTGCAAGCCAAGCGGTGTTCCGATTCGTATGCACCGTCGAAGCCATCTGCCGCTCTCCGTTCGATTACGTGGTGCTATCCCGCCCAGGCCCAATCCGGCGTCTGCGCGAACGCAAGTCGATACGCGTTGAAACGCATTTTGCGGTGCGCTTCGGCATCGGCGAAACCGGGGACACGTACGACGGTCTCGGCGTAGCGAAGAGCCTCAGCGCGCTTGGCATGTCGCTGATGGCGCCGTGGACCCTGGGTGCCGTCGGCGACCGGTTGCGCGTGGCTTTCCGGCTCGGATCGGCGGAGATGGACACAGAGATACAGACCACGGCCGTGATCCGAAACCTGCAGAAAAGCACTGGCGCCGATAGTTCTTCGGTACATGGACTCGAATTCCATCAACTCGAACCGGCCCAGCAGATAGCGTTGAAAGTGTTCGTGTTCGATCGTCAGGACGATGTGCAGCAGTGGTCGCACGGCTTCAAATGAACCCGCGGCAAGCAGTGCGCGAAGCCCGCTTGCCTATCAACCAATCAGTTCTTCCGGCGTGACGCGGCGTGCGCCCCAGGCGCTCGCCATCCGCTCGCAGCGGCCGAGCCGTATCGCGCCACGCTCGAAGTCGACGAATACGACTTCGTCTGCATCCAGGGGACGCGTCGCTTGATCAGTCGTGCGGCCGTCGGTCAGAACCCAAAGCCAGCGCTGTTGCGCCGGGTTGCGGCGCGCGCTTCGCCCGAGCAACTGCGTTGCATGTCGAATGCCCGCAGCGAACGGCGTCCGGCCGCCACCGCCGACGGGCTCAAGCCAACGCTCGTTCCACCAGCGCGGCACTGCGGGGCCAAAGCGCAGGTCTGCGCCGGCGCCGCCGAAGCAGATCAGCGCAGCCTCGGCACGCATTGCACTCGCGCGATCGAACAGCGCAATCAGCAGACCTTTCGCGAGTGCGAGGCGCTGACCGGCCAGCATCGAACCGGAGCAATCGAGCACGAAACAATGCAGCACACCGCCGGGCGGAGTCTCGCGCACGAAACGCAGATCTTCGGCACGCAGCGCGGGTTGCCCGCGCTCTTCCCGCTGCTCTTTCGCTCGTCGCTGCCCACTCGCAGCAAACGTCTGCGGCCATGCGATACGGCGCGTTGGTTCACCACGCGGATCTGCACGCACATTGCTGTGCGTCTGCGCCCGTTGCCGCCATCGGAAACCGCTGCGCGAGTCAGCGGCGGCACCCTTCCGATGGCTCAGCGTTTTTTTACGTTAAGCGGTGTGACGCCTTTGACGTGCGTCGTCGCGGATGGCTGCGGCGGCAGATACCCCCAGTCGCCATCGCCGGCCTCGACATCGGAAGATGAGGGCGTAGTCGAACTGTGCGGCAAATCGCGTGACATTGCTTCGCCGCCGGCCGCATCGTTAGCGGTCGATGTATCCCGCTGACGCCGCCTGTGCACGAGCACCGCTTCGGCGACGCTATCCACATGCTGCGACGTTACTGCATCGCTGTGCTCCAGCGCCGCGAGCGCTCGCGCGGCGCGGAGCATCACCAGGTCGGCGCGCAAGCCGTCTACTGCGGCGTCGATACATAACGCGCTGACATGCGCATGCACGGCGTCGTCGAAAGAAAGCTGCGCGAGCTTGTTGCGTGCTGCACGGATCCGCTCGACGTAATCCGCCTGCTCACGAGCGTAACCGGCACGAAAGGCCACCGGATCGAGATCGTATGCGAGCCGCGCCTTCACGATCTCTTCACGCACGCGCGGCTCGAAACAGTTCTGCAACTCGACCATCAAGCCGAAGCGGTCGATCAATTGCGGTCGCAACTCGCCCTCTTCGGGATTCATGGTGCCGATCAGCACGAAGCTCGCCTCGTGACTATGCGATACGCCGTCGCGCTCAACGGTGTTCACACCGCTCGCTGCGACGTCGAGCAACGCGTCGACGAGCGCATCGGGCAACAGATTCACCTCATCCACATACAGCACGCCGCGATGCGCCTTGGCTAGCAGACCGGGCGAAAAGCGCACGGAGCCGTCGCGCAATACGGTTTCGATATCGAGCGTGCCGATCAGACGATCCTCGCTCGCGCCCAGCGGCAGATTAACCAGTTGCCCTTCGGGCAGCAGCTCGGCGAGCGCGCGCGCGGCTGTCGATTTAGCCGTGCCTCGCGGCCCGCTCACCAGCACGCCACCCAGCCCCGGATCGATCGCGGCGAGCAACAGCGCCTGCTGCAACGGCGCCTGACCGATCAGTGCGGAGAAAGGAAACGCCGGCCTTTGCGCGGGGTTTTGCGCAGGATTTGGCCGCGCATCTTGCGTGGCTGCATTCATGATTGCATTCCTTCAATCTGCTGTTCGCTCGCGAGCAGATGCTGTTCGACCTGCGCGCGATAGTCGCCGGGCGTCTGCCACAGACCGCGCTGCATCGCTTCCAGCAGGCGCTCGCAAATCGAATGTAACGCATGCGGATTGTGCCGTTGCAAGAACTCGCGCGTATCCGCATCGTTCAGATAAGCATCGGTGACGAGCGCATATTGATGGTCCGCGACCACGCGCGCGGTCGCATCATAGCCATAGAGATAGTCGACCGTTGCTGCAATTTCAGAAGCGCCTTTATAACCATGGCGCTTTACACCGTCGATCCATTTCGGGTTGACCACGCGCGAGCGCACTACGCGCGCGATTTCCTCATGAAGCGTGCGAACGCGCGGCGCGGCAGGGTTGCTGTGGTCGGCGTGATAAACGCTCGGCTGATTGCCGGCAAGATGGCGCACGGCTGCAACCATACCGCCCTGAAACTGATAGTAGTCGTTCGAATCGAGCAGATCGTGTTCGCGGTTGTCCTGATTCTGCAATACGACGTCCATCGCGGCGAGGCGTGTGCCGAATGCGTGACGCGCTTCTTCGCCGGCGTTTTTCTGCGTGTACGCATAACCGCCCCAAGCCTGATATGCATTCGCGAGGTCGGCGTCGGTCTGCCATTGCTGCGAGTCGATCATGTCCTGCAAACCGGCGCCGTAAGCGCCCGGACGCGCACTGAATACGCGCCAGCCGGCGCGCTTGCGTGCCTCGGTCGCGTCCATACCGTGTGCGATCAACGCATCGCGTTCCCGCAGCACACGCTCACGAATCGGGTTCAGTTCTGCAGGTTCGTCCAGTTCGGCGACGGCTTGCACCGCAGCATCGAACAGATGCATGACGTTCGCGAACGCGTCGCGGAAAAAACCGGACACACGTAGCGTGACGTCGATGCGCGGCCGGTCGAACGCTTCGATCGGCATGATTTCGAAGTCGGTCACGCGATGGCTGCCCGGCGCCCACTTCGGTCGCACTCCAAGTAATGCGAGCGCTTGCGCAATGTCGTCGCCGCCCGTGCGCATTGTCGCGGTGCCCCACACGGACAGACCTATCGCACGCGGGTAATCGCCGTGTTCCTGCAAATGCCGCTCGATCAACTGCTGCGCCGACTTGAGCCCGAGCGACCAGGCCGCTTGCGTCGGGACCGCACGCGTGTCGACCGAATAGAAGTTTCGGCCGGTCGGCAGCACATCGGGTCTGCCACGCGATGGCGAACCGCTCGGCCCCGGCGGCACGAAACGCCCTTCGAGACCGCGTCTGAGATGCGTCATTTCCTGCGTACCGCATGCGTCGAGCCGAGGCAGCACGTCGTTGCGCAAGCGCTCGATCACGCGTCCTGCCTGCGGCAGCGGCGCCTTCGCCAATGCGCTCGACGTATCTGTATCCGTACGCGCTTGCGGCTCGCATAGGCTCCGCAGCATTTCCGCTGCGAACAGTTCGAGACGCTCGCGCGTATCGCCGCAATGCCGCCAGGGCGCATCGCTGACCTGTTGCAGAATGTCAGGACGCGGGCCTGTCCAGGCCGCAGACCAATCCACCGATAGCGGGTCGAAAAAGTGATCGATCTGCAGATCGCGCGCCAACGCATCGATCAACCCTGCGTTGCAACCTTGCCCATCGCCGACGGGAAAGCGCGCTAACGCAAGCAGCGTATCGCGTCGTTGCACTGCCTGCGGCGATTGGCCGAACGTGTGCAAACCATCGCGAATCTGCGCTTCTTTCAACTCACACAGCCACGCATCGACGCGCGTGAGTAACGCATCTTCGTCGTCTTCACCCTTCGGCTCGGACAGGCTCAATTCTTCATGGAGCTTATGTTCGACGATAGTCGCGAGAATCGTGCGCCGTAACAGCTTCGAGCGGCGCGGGTCGACCATCAGCGCTTCATAGTATTCGTCGACCTGGCGCTCGAGGTCCTGCAACGGGCCGTAACTTTCGGCGCGCGTGAGCGGCGGCATCAGATGATCGACGATCACAGCTTGCGTGCGGCGCTTGGCCTGACTGCCCTCGCCCGGATCGTTGACAATGAACGGATATAGATGCGGCATAGGCCCGAGAATCAGATCCGGCCAGCACGTATCGCTCAACGCAACACTCTTGCCGGGCAGCCATTCGAGGTTGCCATGCTTGCCGACATGCACGACCGCGTCGATGCCGAACTGATGACGCAGCCAGAAATAGAACGCGAGATACGCATGCGGCGGCACGAGTTCGGCGTCGTGATAGCTCGCGTAATCGCCCTGCTCGCGCGAACGCGACGGCTGAATGCCGACGAATACGTGGCCGCAACGCCAACCCGCAATCATGAAACGGCCGCGCCGCACGCTCGGGTCGTGCTCCGGCGGCCCCCAACGCGCATTCAGCGCATTGCGCGCTTCGGCGGGGAGCGCGTTGAAATGGGTGAGGTAATCGGCCAGCGCAAAGCTTTGCAAAGCGGGCCGCAGATCGCGCACCACCGGATCGTTCGTCACGCCCTCGGTCAGCTTCTGCAATAGCGCGTCGCCGTTATCGGGCACGGCTGCCACGCGATAACCTTCGTCGCGCAACATCGACAGAATGCCGACCACCGACGCCGGCGTATCCAGTCCGACGCCATTCCCAATGCGACCCTCGCTCATCGGATAGTTGGCGAGAATCAGCGCAAGTTTCTTGTCCGCGTTGTCGAGCGAGCGCAGGCGGCACCAGCGGCGGCTCAACTCGGCAATAAAGTCTACGCGTTCGCGATCGGGCTGATAACGCACCACGTCGACTTCCGTATGCGGACAGCGATACGCGAGTCCCTTGAAACTGATCGCGCGCGTGATGATGCGCCCGTCCACTTCGGGCAGCGCGATATGCATGGCGATGTCGCGCGAATTAAGGCCCTGATTGTCCTTGAGCCAGTCCTCGCGGTTGCCGCCACTCAGAATCACCTGAAGCACAGGCGCGTCGCCGGCGAGCGCGAGCGGTTCGGGATCATCGATCGCAGAAGCGGCGAACGCTGTCGTGTTGAGTACGAGCGCCGCGTCATGTTGCGAGCACAACGACTGTACGACTTCGCGACTCACCGCGTCCTTCAACGACGTAATCGCGATTGGCAGCGGGTTCACGCCTTGTGCGTCGAGCGCTTCGATCAGCGCGTCGAACACAGCTGTGTTGGCCGCCTGAAGATGCGCCTTGTAGAACAGTATCGCCGCGACGGGCGCGTCGTGCCGCCAGCGCGCTTGCCAGTCGGCGATTGTCGGCGTGTCGCGTTGCGGATGGTAAAGCGACGCGGCCGGCAACGCGCGGGGCGGCGCAGGCTCGTGTCCCCAACCGAGCGCGCGATACGCGATGCAGCGCAGAAACGCCTCGGCATTCTGGGGACCGCCTTCCCGCAAATAACGCCACAACTGATGGCACAGATCCGCGTCCGCGGTGCTGCGCGCAAGCAGATTGGGATCTTCCTGCAGATCGCCCGAAAACATCGCGAGCGTTTGCTGTTTGCGCTCCGCTAGCGCGACGACCTGTTCGATACCGTACGGCCAATAAGCTTCGCCGCCAAGATGATCGACTACGACGACGCGCGCGTGTTGCAGCACGTCTTCGACGTAGAAATCCACCGACGCCGGTTGCCGCAGATACGTTACGTTCGCGAGGCGCACGCTCGGAAAGCCGTCGCCGAGACGAGGAAACACGCTTGCCAGCAGCGACAACGTGGTGTCCGCAGAACTGAGCACGACGATATCCGCAGGCCGCTGATCGATACGGATCACGCCTTGCGTATCGTCGACGAAACCGCCCGGTGTGGTGCGCAGCAGATGCATGTGCGCTTACGCCTGTTGCGCTGCGACGCCCGGCACCTGGGCGTTCGACACGCCCAGCGCCGCGTCGAACGCGCGCTGCAGCGCGGCTTGATCGAGGTCTTCACCGATCAGCACGAAGCGGCTTTCGCCCGCCTCGCCAGGTTGCCAGCGCCGGTCGAAATAGCTGTCGAAGCGCCGGCCCACGCCCTGAATCACGAGACGCATTGCTGCGCCCGGCAACGCCGCGAAACCCTTTACACGGTAGATCGTGTTGCTCTGAACAAGCGTTTGCAGTGCGGCGATTACTGCTTCACGCGACAGCACGTTTGCATGCACCACTACCGAATCGAATTCATCGTGGTGATGGTCCGCATCGTCCGCCGAACCGTGATGGTCGTGGCGCAAGTGAATCGTTTCTTCCGATGCGGCTTCGAGTCCGAACAACGTATGCAGATCGAGCTGCGCCATGTGCGCGCGCACGACCTTCACTTGCGGCGGAATCTCCTCGCGGATCACGGCTTCGACCGCATTCTGACGAGCCTCATCGAGCAGATCTGTTTTGTTCAGAATCACCAGATCGGCCGAAGCCAACTGATCTTCGAACAACTCGTGGAGCGGCGATTCATGGTCCAGATTCGGATCGGCTTTGCGCTGCGCGTCGACAGCGAGCGGGTTTTCCGCGAACTGGCCGCTTGCGGCAGCGGGGCCGTCGACCACGGTAATCACTGCATCGACGGTGAAACTGTTTTTGATCTGCGGCCAGTTGAACGCCTGTACGAGAGGCTTCGGCAACGCGAGACCCGATGTCTCGATCAGCACATGGTCGATCTGCTCACGGCGCTCGACGAGCTTTTCCATCACCGGAAAAAACTCCTCCTGCACGGTGCAGCAGAGGCACCCGTTCGCGAGTTCATACAATTGCCCTTCCGTTTCGACACCGTTCTCGTCGCAACCGATGCCGCAACCCTTAAGGATTTCGCCGTCGATACCGAGTTCGCCGAACTCGTTGACGATCACCGCGATGCGCTTGCCGCCCGCGTGCTGAAGAATGTGCCGCAACAGAGTGGTTTTGCCGCTGCCGAGAAAGCCCGTGACAATGGTGACGGGGATCTTGCGCATTTGAGTTTGCATCGTGAGGTCCATCCCAGGAGTTGCAGGCGCCGGCCGGCGTAGTCCGCACGCATGAGGTCCAGCGCGTGCCTCGGGCATGAACGACGGCCTTGCTACAACAGGAAAAACGCAGAAAACGGGTGTGAGGGCATGAGCGCAGCGCCGCATCCCCGCGACGTTCGCCCTTCGTGTTCCGGCCGGTATCCGGGCTGGCGAAAGCGCCGCTTCCCCTTCCCGGACGAGTGATTTCTCGCCCAGTGGTGATATGCCCACGCGGCCTTGCGCGTGGACACCGAAGCCGGCACTGCGACGCCACGCAAACCGCCGTGACGTCACTTTTCGCTTACCGTTGCGGGGGCAGCACAGGTTGACCCAAACCGTGACAGGCGGGCGCCCTGTTTCCCGTTTAACTGCATGCGCACGAGCGCGCACACGAGCACCAGAAGTGCGTGCGAGTTTAGGCCGACCGTCTGGCGCCGTCAAGGAAACGCGGGCCCGGCGCGCTTATCGCACGGGCTTCTCCGCTTATCGCACGGGCTTCTCGTGTGCTATCGTATGCGCGCGTTTGGTGCCCGCACATGCATTCGCGTGTGCAGTTAAACGGGAAACAGGCAGCGCTCCCGCGCTCAATCTGTGCTGTCCCCGCAACGGTAAGCGACCTGCGGTGCAATGTTCATGCTGCACCGCGCATGCGTTTTCGATGCCACTGTCCGATACATTCGAATGAATGCGGGCGGGAAGGCAAAGCGCGTGAGGCCGCCAGCCCGGATACCGGCCAGATGCGGAGGCGACCGTGCGTTTCTCGACGTCACGTCGCCGGCAGCCGGAATCCGCGAGGGACGGATGTGAAGGCGCTGAAGCACGGCGAGGCAGCCGGGTTCGCACCCGCGCGTGCCGTCGTGCGTGAAGACACCGCTTGAATGACTTCGATCTCCAATCACCTGGGCTCGTTCGCGCGCCGCACTGCATGGCGCATGCCGGCGGAGCGCGCAACGTCGTTGCCGTGCACGGTTAGCGAGGCGCGATGACACGCGCGTGGCTGATCGGCGCAGGGCCCGGCGACGTCGAACTGATGACGTTGAAGGCAACGCGCGCCCTCGCACAAGCCGACGTGATACTCGTCGACGATCTCGTGAATCCCGACGTGCTGCAATTCGCGCGCGCCGACGCGTCCATTGTTTACGTCGGCAAACGCGGCGGTCATCCGTCGACGCCGCAAGAAGGCATCGTCGCGCAAATGCTCGATCATCTGCATGCTGGGCGCAGCGTCGCGCGACTCAAGGGCGGCGATCCGTTCGTATTCGGCAGAGGCGGCGAAGAGCAGCAGGCGCTGCATGCGGCCGGAATCGAGGTGGAGATTATCAGCGGGATCACAGCCGGAATCGCGGCGCCCGCAGCTATCGGCATTCCGGTTACACACCGCGATCATGCGCAAGGCGTGATATTCGTGACCGGCCACGGTGCGGGCAGCAGCGAGCCGGATTGGGGCGCGCTCGCCGCCACCCACATGACGCTCGTCATCTACATGGGCATGCGGCGGCTGAAGGATATCGTCAGCGCATTGCTCGCAGCCGGCATGCGCGCCGACACGCCGTGTGCGGCGATCGAATCGGCTACGCGTCCGGAGCAACGCCATGCGCTTTCGAGGCTTGGTGAATTCGCCGATGCCGTCGCGCGCGCGGGACTCGGCTCGCCTGCGATCGTGGTGATAGGCGGCGTGGCGTCGCTCGCGCTCGCGCGTGCCGCCGCGGCAGGCTCATCAGATGCGGCATCTTCGCCGGACGCGAAATGAAAACGCTTAGCGTGGGCATCGGTTGCCGCCTGCATACATCGGCGGACGAGATCGAAACGGCGGTGCGCGCCGCGCTCGGTTCGCACACGTTCGAACAGATTGCAACGGTAGCCTCTATTGAAACGAAAGCCGACGAACCGGGCCTGCTGGAGTTCTGCGCGCGTCACGGGTTCACGCTGCAAGTGTTCAGCCGCGAGCAGATTCTCGCGATTGGCGTTCACGAACCGTCGGCCGCCGCACGCGAGCATCTCGGCGTGGACGGCGTATGCGAACCGTGCGCGTTGCTCGCGGTGGCCGCCGGTTGCACCGCACATCTGATCGCTCGCAAAACCGTTTACGCTGGTGTCACCGTGGCGATCGCATCGACCGCACCAGCGCCAGCACACAGTGTCACCACCATCTCACAGGACCTTCCATGAAGACCGATCCCGAATCGCATCAACGCATGACCGAACGCCGGCGCGAAGGCCACGAAAAGAAGCAGGCCAACGCGACCGTCGAAAAGGGCCTGCTGATCGTCAACACCGGCACCGGCAAGGGCAAGACAACCGCCGCTTTCGGCATGGCCGTGCGTGTGCTCGGCCACGGCATGAGGCTTGGCGTCGTGCAGTTCATCAAGGGCGCGCTGCATACGTCGGAGCGCGACTTCCTCGGCGCGATTGCCAACTGCGACTTCGTGACGATGGGCGACGGCTACACCTGGAACACGCAGAACCGCGACGCCGACATGGCCACCGCACGCAAAGGCTGGGACGAAGCACGCAGGATGATCGAAAGCGGCGACTATCAGATGGTCATCCTCGACGAACTGAACACCGTGCTCAAGTACGAATATTTGCCGCTCGACGAAGTGCTGTCCGTCATCAACGCGCGTCCGGCGATGCTGCATGTGGTCGTGACCGGCCGCCACGCGCCCGATGCGCTGATCGAAGCGGCCGACCTCGTCACCGAAATGCGCATCGTCAAGCATCCGTACCGCGAGCAAGGCGTGAAAGCGCAGCGCGGCGTGGAGTTCTGAACGTGTCCGCCTGCCCTGCGCTCTTTATCAGCGCGCCCGCGTCGGGTCAAGGCAAGACCACGATCACCGCGGGCCTCGCGCGCTACCATCGGCGACTGGGGCGGCGTGTGCGCGTGTTCAAGACCGGGCCCGACTTTCTCGATCCGATGATCCTTGCGCGCGCAAGCGGCGCGCCCGTGCTGTCGCTGGATCTGTGGATGGTCGGCAAGGACGCCTGCCGCAATCTTCTCGCGCAGGCGGCGGACGACGCCGATCTGATCCTGATCGAAGGCGTGATGGGCCTCTTCGACGGCACGCCGAGCAGCGCCGATCTCGCGACCGAGTTCGGTGTGCCGGTACTCGCGGTGATTTCGGCGAAGGCGATGGCGCAGACCTTCGGCGCGGTCGCGTTCGGCCTCGCGAATTTCCGGCCTCGGGTGCCGTTTCATGGCGTGCTCGCGA
The DNA here is from genome assembly GCF_000383275.1 of Paraburkholderia caledonica. Taxonomy (NCBI): domain Bacteria; kingdom Pseudomonadati; phylum Pseudomonadota; class Betaproteobacteria; order Burkholderiales; family Burkholderiaceae; genus Paraburkholderia; species Paraburkholderia caledonica. The sequence continues at coordinate 11,463 of NZ_KB911056.1, forward strand.
ACCGCGTCGGTTCCTCGCGTCACGCGCAGATGCTCGAAGAGGCATTGCCGCCGGCGCTGCGCTGGTGCGGGCACATTACCGCCAGCGACGAAATCGAATTGCCCGATCGCCACCTCGGCTTGCATCAGGCCGCGGAAATCGACGATCTCGACGCGCGTCTGGATCGCGCCGCCGATGCGCTCAGTCATACAGCTTTGGCCGGGCTGCCGCCCGCGGTGGAGTTTGGCGCGGCTACGCCGCAAGTGCTTCCCCGCCTTCTGCACAACAAAAAAATCGCCATCGCGCGCGATGCCGCGTTTTCGTTCATCTACCCGGCCAACGTCGCGCTGCTCGAAGCGCTCGGCGCCCACGTTCACTACTTTTCGCCGCTCGCTGACGAAGCGCCGCCCTCCGACACCGATGCGCTGTATCTGCCCGGCGGATATCCCGAACTGCATGCCGCGGCGCTCGCCGCGAATGCGCGCAGCGCCGCGGCGATCCGCGCACATGCGGCGGCCGGCAAACCGCTCGTCGCCGAATGCGGCGGCATGCTTTATCTGCTCGATAAACTCACTGACACACAAGGTGTCAGCACGTCGATGCTCGGCTTGCTGCCCGGTCACGCGACGATGCAAACACGCTTCACCGCGCTCGGCATGCAACAGATCGACAGCACGCATGGCCCCGTGACCGGCCACACGTTTCACTACTCGAAGCTCGGCACGCCGCTTTCGCCGTTGCGCTCAGCCACGCGGCCTCAAGCCGATGCACCCGGCGAGGCGATATACCGCGTCGGCTCGATTGTCGCGACTTACATGCACGCTTATTGGCCCTCCAACCCGGCCTTCACGGCCGCTCTGTTCAATGGCGAAGCCTTTTAACGAAGCCGACCGCGACGCGGTTTATCGCGCGATTTACGAGCGCCGCGACATGCGCCACTTCGTGCGCGATCCCGTCGATGCCGCAGTATTGCAGCGTCTGCTCGATGCCGCGCATCATGCGCCGAGCGTGGGCTTCATGCAGCCGTGGCGCATCGCGCGCATCACCGATCCCGCCTTGCGTATTGCGTTGCATGCGAACGTCGAAAGCGAAAGGCTGGCTACCGCCGACGCGCTCGGCAAGCGCCGCGAAGAGTTCATGAAGCTGAAAGTGGAAGGCATGCTGGAGTGCGGCGAGCTGCTCGTCATGGCGCTGATGGACGGCCGCGAGCGGCATATTTTCGGCCGCCGCACGCTGCCGGAAATGGACCTCGCATCGGTGGCCTGCGCGATCCAGAACATGTGGCTCGCCGCCCGCGCCGAAGGGCTCGGCATGGGCTGGGTGTCTCTCTTCGACGTCGATGCAGTGCGTCGGCTCCTGCGCATGCCGGAAGGCGCGCGGCCGGTCGCGATACTTTGCCTTGGCCACGTCGACCGCTTTTATCGCGAACCGATGCTGCAAACCGAACGATGGGCGGAGCGCACGCCGCTCGCCGATTGCGTATTTGAAAACCGCTGGCCCGAAGATCCGATACCGAACGAGCAGTCGCCGTGCGATCCGCTGTAGCCGGCGTTATCTTTGCAATGGCGTCACCGAGACCACGTCCGGCAGGCTGCCTTCTGGATTCGGGCGCAATTTCACCCGCCAGTCGGTTGGTGCGTCGAACGGGAACTGCACCAGCGCGCTTCTGATTAGCGCGGGCGTGGCGTGCAGCGGATCGGCATCGCGGTCGGTACTGGCTGCGCTGACCTTGTACACTTCGCGCCCGCTCACGCGTTCGAAAAACCGCAGCGTGAGCGTATGACGGTAGACGCGTGCGCCGAATAGCGAGACCGATGCATCGGTCTGCGGGCCGCAATTGCCAGATGCACAGTCGCTCGCGCCAACGCCGATTTGTGCTGGCCGCGTCTCGTATCCGACCGAGAGCACGTAATGCGCGGGCCGCTCCGTCGTATCGGCGAAACCCTGCTTCGTCAGCTCGTCACGCAGCACGGTTTCGAACTGCGCATGGTCGACGCGCGCTTCCTGCATCGGCAGACGCGCGAACGTGTACGTCCGCTCGCCAGCTAGTGCGGCTGCGGGCGTCGCGGTGTGCACGTCGGCGTGCATGCCGGTACATCCGGCGAGCGTCGCCGCAGCGAGCGCCGTACACACCAGAATCGCTTTCATTGCGTTCACCGCTCTCATCGCTTTCACCGCTTTCACCGCTTCCACAGTTCGCTCCCCGATTCGATAAGACGCGCTCAGGCGTCATGACGCCGGCTCGCAGGCCGATCCAGTTGCGCTTCTTCCAGTGCCGGCAGATAGATCGTGACTGCCGTGCCCCGCCCGGGCGCGCTCACCACGTTCACTTCACCGCCATGGCGCGTGACCACTGTCTTGACGAAAGCCATGCCGAGCCCGGCGCCGCCCACTTCTGGCCGCTCTGTTTCGTGAAACCGTCTGAAGCGTTCGAATAGCTGTGCCTGCTGGTCTTGCGGTATCCCATAGCCCTGGTCGAGGATCGTGCACGACACGCGTCGCGTCACGCGATCCGATGCAACCGCCGTAGTGAAACCAGCCGTCGCCGACGTGCGCGCGGGCACCTCGTTCGATAGCTCACAGGTGATATGCGTGTCGGGCGGACTGTATTTGACCGCGTTGTTCAGGATGTTGACGAGCGCACGGGTCAGGAGCGAACGATCGGCGCAGATCCAGTGGCCCTCGTCGCCGTTATCGTCCATATCGCGGCCTTCTGCCGATAGGTCCGTTTCCGTGTGCAACGCGATCCGCTTCGCGTGCGCTTGCGGCCAGACCTCATCGCTCGCGTCGATCATCAACTCGGCGAGATTCACCGGCTCCAGCAGGTAGGTTTGCGACTCGGCGCGCGCGAGTTGTACGAAGTCGTCGGCGAGTGTCAGCGCACGTTGCGCGTAACGTTCGATGCGCTCGAGCAAGCCGCGCGCGAGCACCGGCTTCTCGCGGGCCCGCTCGATCTCCACGAGGGCAAGGATCGACGCCTGCGGCGAGCGCATATCGTGCGACAACAGCCGAAGTGCGTCTTCGCGCTGGCGCTCGGCGGCGTGCAACGCAGAGACATCGACGAGACCGGCGATCCATCCGGTCGTCTCGCCCTGCGCATTCGTGCAGTTCGCATAACGCAGCAGATGATCGCGCCCGTCAGCGTCGCGCACTTCGACGCCCTGCGCCATCAGCGCGGCAAACTCGCGGCTCGTGGGATCGAGCAGCGCGGGCCAGTGCGCGCGGGCCAGCAGATCGTTTTCGGCATCCGCTCCGGCTCCGCTGTCGATGGCCTTGACGAACGTCAGGCCACCGAGCACCGCCTGCATGGAACGTCCCTCGGGCATCGGCGCACCAAGACGTGCAAAGTGCGCCCTCGCGGCATGGTTCGCGATCAGCACGATGCCCTGCATGTCACTCACGAGAATCGGCTCGGGCATGCTGTCCAGGCTGTCCCACATAAAGCGCTTCATGTCCTGCACGCGTTGTGCGGCTTGCGCCATCAGCGCCATATGCTGTTCGAGCACGTCGCCGCCAAACTGGCGCCGGCGCTGCGGCGTTTGCGGCAGCAGATGCGGTTCGTCCGCGAGACGCTGCAACTCCTTGCGCAGATACGCCATCGTCATTTCGAGGCGGCGCCAGTTCCAGATCGGATAAACGGCCACCACGCCGAGAATCGCGGGCACGGGCGACAACCACAGCTGCGCGCCGTACAGCAGAATCGCACTGCCGGACATGGCAAGCAGGCACAGCGCGCCCGTCAGCAGCAGCGAGCGGCGCGGCGACAGCACGAGGAAACCGGCCAGCAACGCCGCGAGCGGCGCCAGTGAGACGAGGAGCAGCAGCCATCGTGCGGCAGGCGCGACTTCGCGGCCGGTGAGCAGCGTATCGAGCACATTCGCGTGGATATAGACGCCGGGCAGCGGCCCCAATGCACCGGATACCGGCGTGGCAAACCGGTCGTAAAGACCCGATGCTGTCACGCCGATTACGACGATGCGCCCGCGCAATTTCTCGGGCGGGACCTGGCCCGCGAGCACGCTCGCGAAACTGAGCTTCTCGTAGCTCTGTGCATTCGGGCTGAACGGGATCAGGAAGCGGCCGTCGCTCGCAGCGTCGTTGTGCGCACCGGCGCCTCGATCGCTTGCATCGCTCGCCGATTCCAGAGACGCGCGCCTCGCCGGCTGCACATTCAACCCTAGCGCGCCGCGTTCTGCCGCCCGCGCCACCGTGAGCATCAACTGCGGCCAGCGCGAGTCGGCGTCGCCTTCGAACTGGGCGACGCTGCGCACGATGCCGTCGCTGTCCACTTCAAGATTGATATGCCCGAGGCCGGCCGCCGCGCGCACGAGCGGCGCCACCGGTTCGACGACGACAGCGGGCGCGCCTTGCCCGGCGTCCGTGAGTAGCACCGGCAAATAGGTCGGACTCAGCGCAATCGCGCGGGCAAGTTCGGCATCGTCGGGATTGGTTTCGGTGAAGAGCACGTCGTAGACGACCGCGGCGGGCTTTGCCTTCGCGACCTGCTTGAGCAATCGGGCGTGAACGCTGCGCGGCCACGGCCAGCGGCCGAGTTGCGCGATGCTTTCATTGTCGATTTCCAGCACGACGATGTCCGGCAGCACCGCCTGCGCATGCAGACTCAGTAAGCGGTCGTACACCAGATGATCGACGCTCGCGCTCATGCGACCCAACGAACTGAGCGCGATCACGACGAGACCCAGGCATCCGATAGCCGCCCATTCGATCAGAAAACGACGGCCGGCGCGCCGTCCGAGACGGGCGCGCGGGTCGAGGCTCAAGCGCGTGGATGTGTTGGGCAAGGCGCGATGTCAGAAGGTAGAAAGCCAAAAACAGCAAGCGGACCGGGTCACTTCCAGGCCACTTCCGGGCCAGTGAATCTATCAGCGTCAGCGCGCAAGCGTGAACGTGCGAACTGCGCTGGCCGTCGCGTACAAGCGGCCGTTGTCGAACTGCTCGGCAACGATGGTCCAGTAATAGACGCCTGGCGGCAGATCGCTCACCACCAGTTGCCCGCCCGTCAGATCCGCGCGGTCGACAATCGGATGGCGCAGATCGGCCGTCGTCGCCATGACGAAGCGAAAACGCGTTTGCGCCGACGCCGGCGCGCGGCTCACGAACCAGCGGAATTCGTAATCGTGGCTGCCCGCGCGCGGCACGGCCGACGCACCGACCGCGAATTGCCGTCTCTCGAAGGCATACACCTGCGGCAAACCTTCGAGCCCGTTCGAGTCGATCGCCGCAATGCGCACGAAATACGTGCCGTCTGCCAGATCGCCGAAGTCCGCATGTGGCGCGCTCACGCGAAGGTCGCGGATAAGATCGAGCTGGTCGGCGTCGCGGGAAATCTGCACGCGGTAGGTTGTTGCGGATGTTGCAGTTTCGGCGGCTCCGGCGGCCTCGGCCGGAATCAGATCGAAAGCCACCGTCTTGCCGTCCTGCACTCTCGCCGGCTCCTTGAGCGCAGGTGCTGGAAGCAGTGCAACTGCATCGCCTATCGCGGCGCCGGCTCGCGTCACGCTGCCGAAGCGTTCCGTGAGCAGTTGCGCCGACGCCTGCAGCGGCACGCCTGGCGGCGGTGCAGACTTGCGCGCAAGCGCCGCAATCGGATCGACGCCGACCGCGCCGTCCAGCACTTCGACAGCCGTGGTTTGCGCGTCGCCGTCGTAAGCGACCCTGAAGCGCGTCCCACGCACGCCCGCAACTACCGACGGCGAACGGATCTGGAAGCGGTCGTCTTTCTTCGTCGCATGCGTGACCTGGCTCTCGACCTGCCCGCGACGCAGTTCCAGTTGACGGTCGCCCGCGCCCGTCAGTGTGGTCCGCCGCAACCTGTCGATGTCGAGCGCGCCGTCCTGCGTCATCGTGAGATGAGAGCCATCCGACAACTCCAGTGTGACGAAACCGTTGGGTCCGGTGCGGATGCGGTCGCCTTCGCCAAGCGTCGCGCCCGCCGTCAGCGGCAGATAAGGGCTCGCGCCCGACGCATGCTCGGCTGGACCGCTCGTCGCGATCACACGTGCCGTCTCCGGGTCCTGCTTCAGTTTGTCGGCTGGCAGACGCAGTGCAATGCCGGCGGGCATGCGACGTGGTGCGGGCACCTGATTCAGGCGACTGAGCACGGCCCAGTCGGCGGTGTCGCTGAGATACCGGCTCGCGATTTCATAGAGTGTGTCGCCTGCGTGCGTCACATAGGAAACATAGGCGGGAGGCGCGGCTTTCGCGCGCTGCTTTGGCGCCCGTGACGGCTGCGCCTGTGCCGAAGCGGGCGCGAAGCAGGCGAAGGCGAAGAATCCCGCCGCGGCTAGTACGGCGCTCGCGCGGCGGCCAGCCGAGCCGGTCCTGCCGCGTATCGCTGAAGCGTCGTCGACGGAAACCGTCACGCCTGCCCCGCTTGCGAACGGTCCGCGGCTGGCGGTGTATCGCTCGCTGACTCCAGCCGCTCCAGTCTGTAGCCATAGCCGTAGATCGGCGTCAGACGGTAGCCGTGTTCCGGCCGCAGGCCGAGCTTGCTGCGCAGCATCGACACGTGCGTGTCCATCGTGCGCGACGGGATGTCCGTCGCCTGCTTCCAGACGACGTCGAGAATATGCGCGCGCGACAGCGGCCGGCTCAGATGCTGGAACAGCAACAGCGCGAGTTCGAACTCCTTCTGGGTGACCGCCACTTTGGTGCCGCGCACCACCACATGCTTGGCATGCAGATCAAACTCGAATTCGCCGAAGACTTCCGTCGCCGCCGACGGCTTCAGGTGATAAGCGCGGCGCAGCAGCGAACCGACGCGCGCGAGCAGGACGGCGGCCGGGACCGGCTTGACGACGTAGTCGTCGGCGCCGATGTTCAGGATCGACGTAATGTCGCTCTCCTGGCCGCGGTTCGTCATGAACAGCACGGGCAAGCGTTCTGACAGGCTTTCACGCACCCAACGCAACACTTCTTCGCCCGACATGTCAGGCACATTCCAATCGAGCACGAGCAGATCGAATGTCTGGCGCCGCAACTGCCGCACCAGTTCGCGTCCCGCAACGTATGCATGACAGACGTGGCCCGCTGCCGACAGCGTTTGGCAAACCAGATCGGCTTGCGCCGAATCGTCATCCAGGACAGCAATTCTCATAAAAACCCCGCAACGCGACTTCGTCGTTTGTTCGTCGTTCGTTCGTCGTTTGCCGGTAATGGGCGCAGCGGCGTATCGGCGACCGCGGCCATTACCGGCAAGCCGGCGGATCGACCGGGATGCCGGTGCTCGCTGGCACCGGCGATCCGGCCTTTCATTCATCTTCGGTTCGAAGTTTGTTTGACTCTCTTTCGACTAATGGTCCTTCGCCTCGCGCCCCGTACAACCCTGCTGCCACCCCATCTCAAAATTAGCGCGCATTTTTCGATTTGGGAGCGGCGATTATCAAACCGCCGATAATCATAATCGAAAAGACGATCGATCTTTGCTGAATGCCATTAAACGGTTCAGCGGCGGCTGCCGGCTCGCATGCCGCTTTTGCCGGTTTTGCGCGCCGTTCCCGACGCCTCTCAGGTCCCGCCGGCTAGTTTCGGCCCGTATGGGCCTGCATATAAAAAGGTGGTCTCTCTCGCACACTTCAGGCCCCGCGCCTGTCTTTTTCAAACCGCGACAAGCTTTTCGGGAAACAGCGATTTGACAATTTGAGTGAGTATAGAAACGGTCCCAAAATAAATCGTTTAAGGATTGTCAAATCGGTGCTGCCGCTGTTGTAGATTTGCAATGAAGCTGTCGAGTCCGCACAAACCAGTCAAAAAACACTGGATCAGTGGATCGACACCTCTCACTGTGACAACGTGCAGTTAATCGCGGAGCAAAGCTTTCAGGTTATGTCTTGGGCAACCGCTCAATACACCGAGTCGCGCTCCGATTGCCCGGGTGCTCTGCGCGTTTCGCGGCATGGGTCGTTGCGCGCGGGCCGTCGAGAGCAAAAAAAACGGCGTCGTGCCTGGTCAGGACGACGCCGTAAAAACATCACACGCTCGCGGGGGCTACCTCACGAGTGCACAGAAAGTAACCGCTCAGAAATTGATTCTCAAGATGAAAGAACTACGTTTGTAACGAACAACGCGGTAGATATTACGCAGGCCATAACAACCATCCCGAAGTTGCAATGCCGCGCGACATCGAACCCTGGGGGATAAACAGTGCGGACATGTGAACATTTACAGACGGCGATGATTTGTTACAGACGGACGTGAAAGCGAAAAACTCGCACGCCAGTGCTGCATTCTCTCGAGCATGAGTCACGCGAATCCCGGCCGCATCGAAAGCCGCGAAAGCTTGCGGCCGACCCTCACGCTGCCCGCTCTGCCCGGTCAACACAGCGACGAGCGCCGTTCAGACCACGCGCGGGCGCAATGTGTTCGAGCTTGACGGGCAAGGTACCCGCGACGTTCACACCGATTGCCTCGGCAGCGGCATACGAGAGATCGATGATCCGTCCGTGCACGAACGGCCCACGGTCGTTGATCCGCACGACCACAGAACGTTCTCGCCCCACTGCCGTCACTCGCACACACGCGCCCAAGGGCAAAGTGCGGTGCGCCGCGGTCAATGCGTGCATGTTGTAGCGCTCGCCGCTCGCGGTGCGGCGACCATGGAATACCTTGCCGTACCACGACGCGAGGCCGGTCTGCAGAAAGCGCCTGCTGCAAGCGCAAGCCGACGCGGCCGGCGAATCGTCATCCGCGGATTGCGCGTCGGACTGCGGCTCGGATTGCGGGTCGGCAGCCGATAAGCTCGGCGCAAGGGCAGCGGCTCGTTCGTCATCATCGGTCGAGCTACCTTGCAATGCATGAGGCGCCGTTTGCCCGACTGTACGAATGGCCGGTTCGGCGCTGCTCAGGGCGGAGCGGTCAACGACCGACGGCGCGCAACCCGCCAACGCCAACACACAGCCAAGCGACGCGAGCGTGAGACCGAGACGGTTTGCAGCCGCGCGGAGAGAACCAATGAAACCGGTTGAGCCGGTGCAGTTGGTGAAGCGAAAAGTCATAGGGCATTACACTGCGCAGCGCGCTGCATCTAACAGCACGCCGCGTCGGTCCGGTTCGAGGAAAGCGGCAATGCCGCGTGGGCACCGGCTTAAGGGCGCTTCGGAAGATAGAGGAGCGGATCGACAGGCTTGCCGCCGTCGCGCACTTCGAAATGCAAAGACGCGTCGCCGTGGGAGTCCGACGAAAGCTCGGCAATCGCCTGCCCTTTCTTGACGAGCGCGCCGTCTTTAACCAGCAGCGCGCGGTTGTTGGCGTAGGCGGTCAGCAAATGCGAGTCGTGCTTGATGATGATCAGCAGACCGTAAGCCGCAATGCCGCCGCCCGCGTAGACGACCCTGCCGCTCGCCGCCGCTCTCACCTGTGCGCCGGCGGCCGCAGCGATCGCAATGCCCCTGGTTTTTCCTGCGACGAACGGCGCTTCAACCGCCCCGTTCACCGGCCATGCGAGTCGCGCTTTGCCGATCGGCGCGACACTCTGCACTGCGTTCGCGCGGAATTCGGGGCTTGCAGCCGTGCGCGTATTCAATCCGGCAGGCGCGCTGGCAACTCCCGGTGGCGGCGCGACCCGCAGCAGTTGCCCGGCATCCAGTGCGCCATCCGCCGACAGATGATTCCACTGCGCAATCGCCGCTGCATCGCGGCCAAATGCCCTGGCAATGCCGGTCAAGGTATCGCCCGAATTCACCCGATAGAACCCAGCCGGAACCATTGCCTCATTAGGCACTGCCGGCAATGCAGGCACTGCTGGCACTGCGGGCGCCCAGTTGGAGGGCCACGCCAGCGGCGGACTGGCAGGCGGGCCGCTCGGCGCGAGCAGGGAGCAACCGCTCAGCGCGCCGGCCAACGAGAAGACGAGCAGGATTGGGACAGCCGGTGTGGCGAAACTGGGCAAGCAGATTTTCATTAGAGCAGTGGGCGAGATCGGGGTAGTGCAAGGCGGCGCATCGGGCGACCGTTGCTGCGGCGGCCCGGCGGCCAGCAAGGAGGTCAGCGCGGCGGCCAGCACGGCGTGGTCCGCCTGTCGAACACGCTGCGCAGGCGGCGCGCGCGTTCATTGCGGGCGAGAACATCAGCAATCGTGCTTCTTCGCGTGGCCCGGCGGGCAATGAGTGCCGCGATTGAGGCGATAAGCATCGTCGTGACCTGCACGCGTGCGCCGCCCTTCCCACTCGTCGCGGCTCCACGAACGGTGACCGTCCCAATAGCGTCCGTCGTGCCAGCCTTGTGTCGCCGGAGCATTCGCAGTCGTGCGTGTGGACGGGCTGAGTTCGAATCCAAAGCTCTTTGCCTGAGCGACGACGGACAGGCTCATCGCGCAGCCGAATGCGATCGAAAGACAGATACGTTTCATACAAGAGTCCTAACTAAATAGACGTGATTGCAAGCGGCAACGCGAACGACGCTCTGCGTCAGTCACCGGGCTGCCCGAAAAAAGACCGTGTTTTATGTTTCGCGCAGAAATTCGTCGATGAACTGCACGCAGCAAACGGGCCGATGTCATGCACCGGCCCGCGTCTTCACAGGCTCGCTACGCGGCGTAACGGTTACGGCTTGGCGGGCGCTGCTTCGTCGGACACCGGTGCGGCATCCTGTTCGCCGCCTGCAGCCGATGCTGCATGGTGCGAATGCTTGTGCGAATGCTTATGCGCGTGCTTGTGTTGCTTCGTGGCGTGATGTTGCTTGACTGCCGGCGTTGCTTCCTGCTGGGTAGCAGCAACAGCAGCTTGCGACGATGCCGCGACCGGTGCCGAAGCCTGCGCAAACGCTGCGATCGAGAAAAGGCCGGCAACAGCGGCGGCGACGAAATGCTTGTTCATAACGGTTATTTCCTTAACGTACTGCGTTGACTGACCTGATGATGGTCGCGTGTTCAACGAGTACGGCAAGCAACCGTTGACGGCAGGCAGACAAACTCCGCGTTTCTTGACGACTTGTGACGTCTTTGAACAATGCGGAGTCAAATCTGGGAATATTGGATACCGGAAAACGTCGGCGTTCAGTGGTGGATGAGTGCGCGACTCGTGCGCACTGTCCCGAAAACGGCTCGCGTCACCTTCCGCCTTCGAGCTCGGGCATCGGCGCGAACAGCGCGTCGATATCGTCGTCGGAGAACTTGGCTGCGCCGGCGGCGTCTTCCGAAAGAATGCTGTCTGCAAGACCTGCCTTCTGCTCCTGCAACTCCACGATCTTTTCTTCGATGCTGCCCGCCGCAATCAGTTTGTAGACGAACACGGGCTTATCCTGTCCGAGTCGATGCGCACGGTCGGTGGCCTGATTCTCGGCGGCGGGATTCCACCACGGGTCGTAGTGGATCACGGTATCCGCAGCGGTGAGGTTCAGCCCCACGCCGCCCGCCTTCAGGCTGATCAGGAACAGTGGCACCTCGCCTTGCTGGAAGCGCTCGACGGGCGTGATCCGGTCCGTTGTGTCGCCGGTCAGGATCACATAGGGAATCGCCGCTTCGTCCAGCGCCTCGGCAATCAGCGCGAGCATGCCGGTGAACTGCGAGAACAACAGCACGCGGCGTCCCTCTTCGATCAGCTCCGGCAGCATAGACAGCAGCAGGTCGAGTTTCGCAGAGCGCATACCACGCGCGCCCTTTTCCGCCTTATCCGGGCTCGCCGGTTTCGCCGCTGCGTCCTCGCTGCGTTCGACGCCCTCGCCTGTGGCCGTGAGCGTGCGCACCAGTCGCGGATCGCAACACACTTGCCGCAGCTTCAGCAGCGCGTCGAGCACGATGATGTGACTGCGCGCGAGGCCCTGTGCGCTCACGGCCGCGCGCACCTTCTCCTGCATCGCCGTACGCACGGTTTCGTACAGATCGCGCTGCGCGCCTTCCAGATCGACGGAACACACAATCGTCGTCTTGGCCGGCAACTCCTTCGCCACCTCGTCCTTGCGACGCCGCAGCATGAAAGGCCGGATGCGACGCGCAAGCAACGAACGGCGCACGCCGTCGTTATTCTTTTCGATCGGATTGCGCCAGCGGCGCGTGAAATCCTTCTGGCTGCCAAGAAAACCCGGCAGCAGAAAATCGAACTGCGACCACAGTTCGCCCAGGTGATTTTCGAGCGGCGTGCCGGTCAGACACAGCCGGTGCCGCGCGTTCAAGCCGCGGATTGCCTGCGCGGCTTTCGTCGTCGCGTTCTTCACGTACTGCGCCTCGTCGAGAATCAGCAGGTGATATTCGTGTTCGGCGAGCACCTTCTGGTCGCGCCACAGCAACGCGTACGTCGTCAGGATCAGTTCATGTTCGCCGATCTGATCGAAGCGCTGCTTGCGTTGCGGGCCGTTCAGCACCAACACCTTCAGTTCGGGCGCGAAGCGCCGTGCCTCCTCGCGCCAGTTGTGCACGAGCGTGGTCGGGACCACGATCAGCGCCGGCCGGTCGAGCCTGCCCGCTTCCTTCTCGGCGAGAATATGCGCAAGCGTCTGCACGGTTTTGCCAAGGCCCATGTCGTCGGCAAGGACACCGGCGAGACCCTGCTCGCGCAGATACTGCATCCAGTTCAGACCCTGCTGCTGATACGCGCGCAGCTCCGCGCGCAGACCGCGAGGCACCGGCACCTCGCGCAAGCCAGGACCGGCTTGCAGACGCTGCGCGAGTTCTCGGATGGAATCGTCGCCGCGAAATTGCCAGCGTCCCGTATCGCTCAATGCCTGGAGGCGGCCTGCGTCCACAGAAGGCACGCGCAGCGGCGCGCCCTCGGCGAGACTCGCACCGAGCGAATCGAACAGATCGACCAGCACGCGCACCACCGGCTTCAACCGGTCTGCGCGCAGCCGCAGGCGCTTGTTCTCTTCGGTCTTCAGTTCAATGGGCTCGTCGTCGGCGATCGCCTCCAGCGTGCCGCCCAGCCAGCGCCGGTCGCGGCGGAACAGATCGGCGAGCAGCGGCTCGAGCCGCACATTGCGCTCGCCGATGCGGATACCCATTTCAAGATCGAACCAGCCGTCGCCTGCCTGATGCGCGGTGCCGTCGATCGCGTCGATCTCGATCACGTTGTAGCGGAACTCGGGCGCCATCGTCACACGCCAGCCTTTGCTGACGAGTTCCGGCACCGCGTCGCTGACAAACGAGGACCAGGCGTCCGCATCGGCCAGCCCGAGCATCGTATCGGGCAGTTGCCGCGACGTGAACACGCGGCTCGTGGGCACCTTCTGCAACCCGCTTTTGCGAAGTTCGAGCAGGCGCTTCTTCTCGACCTCGTAACGGCGGCGGATATGAATGACGTCGCCGCCCGGCATGGGCACGAGTGTCACGCTGCTGTCCACGTTGATGCTGACGCCGTCGTAGTCGAAGCTCACGCCGGCCAGTTCGACGGCCAGGCCTTTGGCCTTTCCGGCGGACGGCAACGCGTGGCTATTGAGCGTGAGCACCGGCACCGGCTCCACGTCGATCACCCGGATCGCCCGCGAGTCATGCGTGGGCGGCAACGGCAAGTCGGGCGCAACTTCGCGCAGCACCGACGCGACAAGGGGCGCTTCGGCGAGCGAGATCGGCGGCATTGCGAGGTAATCGGGCAATTGCTGGAACGGTAGCGACGAGCGGACCACACCGGCCTCGTTCGCCACGCCGTCCACATACCAGACGGGCTCGGTCGGCAACACCATGCTCGCGCGCGGCTCGGTGCACAGAACCGGGCGCAGCCGCTGATCGGCAAGCGGCTCCCATTCGATGCGCCCGGGCCGGTCGGCCGCACGCGCGAGCGGCGTGGGGCCGTCGTGACCTGGCGCAATCGTGAAGTCGACGAAGAGGCGCCCGGTGGCAATGAGCTTTTGCAGCATCTCCGCGCCGTTCGTGCCACGCAGAACGAATTGCCCGAAGTCTTCGCGGGAACGGCCGAGCCACAGGCCGCGCAAGATGGACAGATCTTCGTCCGATACGAACCCCGGTTGCTTGACGAGCGCCGCTTCGACGTTGCCCCACGTTTCGCCGACGGAGACGATCCGACCGTCCGGATGGCAGCGCGCGCGGTGCAGCACGACCTCGTGCCGCATGTGGAAGTCGGACCAGTTCAGCCGGTAGGCGAGCGTCTCGGTGCGCGCGGAGCTTGCCTTCTGGACGGCGGCATCGGCGGCTTCCGCGCGTGCCCGGAAGCGTTCGAGCCAGCTGACCAGTTCGGGACGCACGCCAGGTTGCAAAGCAGTAGGCTCCGCCGATGCGGATCGGGCGAAAACGGCGGCGCTGTCTTCGCGCTCATTGCCGTCCACGTCGATGATGTGGTCCATCTCGTCGTGATATTCGAGCTCGGCCAGCAGCAGCGCGGCGACGTGCTTGCAATTGCGGCCGACTGGGCAGGTGCAGTCGCTCTGCGCCCACGGCAGGCCGCCGTCGGTGCGAAAACGGACCCGCGTTCTGTAAGGCAGCGGCTGCGAACCCTGAACGTCGCCAGTCAGCGTGGCCCCGTGCCATGCGACTTTGCTGACGGGCCCGACCGCGCGCGCCTTGGCGACGGTGTTCTCACCGAGCCATTCTGCAATCCGTTCGCGATCAAAGAAAACTGACGACATCAGGGTGCATCCTCTTCAAGCCGGCGAAGGCAGGCGGCGCGGAAGGCAACTGCCGGCGGACGGCGCAGTCCACCGCTTCGTTCACCCGAAGCCAGGCTGCCAGCGATAACCGGCCATTTTACGCGTCGGAGCGAATTGGCTGTGCGAGGCGGCGCTCGCGTGGGGCGAGGCTGTGTGGGGTCTGGTGTGCGTTGGCCGGTTTCCGCGTTCGAACCGCTCTCAGCGAGGCGGTGGCTAGCGCGGGCGCGCGCCGTTCTCGCCGTTCCCGTCGTTTCCGCTCTTCGGGTCGTACCGGTCCTGCCCGCCCTTCTCGCCGCTTCTCACCCCGCCGCCGGGCGGCGCGCCGACGAGCACCTCGACACCCGCGGCCGTCAAAACCTGCGCAAGCGACGGAGCGGGAGCTTCGTCGGTAACGAGCAGGTCCACGCAATCGGCGGCGAACGCGTGCAGCAGCGCGCTGTGTCCAAATTTGGCGTGATCCGCCGCCACCACCCGACGCTCCGCCTGAGCGAACGCCGCGAGCGAATACGCGACGTCGGCGGAAAGCGCGTCCATGAAATGCCCGTGCATGTCGATCGCGGTCACCGAGACGATCGCGTAACGCACATGAAACTGGCGCAGAAAAGCCTGAACGCTGTCGCCGATCGCGGCACTGTCGTCGGCACGCAGTTCGCCGCCCGCGATGAACACGCGGTTGCCGTTGCGCGGCGCGAGCAGCCGGGCCACTTCGATGGAGTTGGTCACGACCGTGAGCCGCGAGCGCGCCGTCAGCGCTCGCGCGATATGCACGCAGGTGCTGCCGCCGTCGAGAATAAGAGAGTCGCCGTCGCTCACCAGCTCAGCGATGCGCGCGCCGATTGCCCGCTTGCCCGCGAGGCTGGCCGCCATGCGCCGCTCGAACGGCGGTTCGTCGAGGCGCTCGGGCAGCATGATGCCGCCGTGGACCTTTAGAAGCAGGCCCTGCGCAATCAACGGTTTGATATTGCGGCGAATAGTCTCGTCTGAAACCTCGAAGCGCGCCGCGAGACCGGTGATCGTACAGGTGCGTTGCTCGCGGACAAGCTGCAGGATTTCGCTCTGGCGTTGGGTAGAGAACATGGAGTGCGCGATTGTGGGCTTCGGTGAGTCTAGCAAAAACCACGGTTCACAGTGGCACTTCTCATTGGTTCCCACACAACGCCACATTTAAACCTGCGGTGATTGCAAAGCGGTTAACTTAAGCTAATCGCCGCGTATTTCGGCCTATACAGCACCTTTACAGGCAATAAATGACATCTCTGTGTCGAAATATCACCTCAGATCTTGCAACAACTCCCCGTTGCGTCATGTGCATTTATGGGGCAATCTTCGCGTTTCATTCATCTAATTCAACACATGTCCACATCCATCCCTCAGCGCGCGCGCGTCGTCATCATCGGCGGCGGCATCATTGGTTGCTCGGTTGCGTACCACTTGACCAAGCTCGGCTGGACCGACGTCGTCCTGCTGGAACAAGGCCAGCTTTCCTGCGGGACGACGTGGCATGCGGCCGGTCTCGTCGGCCAGCTGCGGGCTCAGGAAAGCATGACGAAGCTGATCCGCTATTCGACCGCGCTCTACGCGGAACTCGAAGCCGAAACGGGTCTTGCAACGGGTTGGAAACAATGCGGCTCGCTGTCGGTCGCCCGCACTGCCGAGCGGATGACTCAACTCAAACGCACCGCCGCCGTGGCTCGCGCCTACGGCGTGGCCTGCGACGTGATCGGCGCGCGCGAGGCCGGCGATCTATGGCCTGTCATGCGCACCGACGACCTGCTGGGCGCGGTCTGGCTGCCCGGCGACGGCAAGGCGAATCCCACCGATCTGACGCAGGCCCTGGCTCGCGGCGCCCGCATGCGCGGCGCGCGTATCGTCGAGAACACGCGCGTGACGGCTACCCACACACGCGACGCCCACGGCGCGCGGGAAGCGACTGGCGTTGCGTGGCGCAACAAGGACGGCGACGAGGGCACGATCGGCGCCGAAATCGTAGTAAATTGCGCCGGCCAGTGGGCCAAGGCCGTGGGCCGCCTGTGCGACGTGACGGTGCCGCTGCACTCGGCCGAGCACTATTACATCGTCACGGAACGCATTGCCGGCGTGCACCCCGACCTGCCTGTCATGCGCGACCCGGACGGCTTCATCTATTTCAAGGAAGAAGTGGGCGGCCTCGTCATGGGCGGTTTCGAGCCCAACGCGAAACCGTGGGGCATGCAAGGCATTCCCGAACACTTCGAATTCCAGTTGCTGCCCGACGACTGGGATCAATTCGAAATTCTGATGACGAACGCGCTGCAACGCGTACCCGCGCTCGAAACGGCGCAGGTACGCCAGTTCTACAACGGTCCCGAATCGTTCACTCCCGACAACAACTTCATGCTCGGCGAGGCGCCCGAACTGCGACGCTTTTTTGTCGGCGCGGGCTTCAACTCGATGGGCATCGCCTCGGCGGGCGGCGCCGGCATGGCGCTGGCCGAATGGATTGTGGCGGGCGAGCCGACCATGGATCTGTGGCCGGTCGACATTCGCCGCTTTGCGCGCTTCAACGGTAACGACACGTGGCTGCACGATCGCGTGAAGGAAACGCTAGGCCTGCACTATGCGATGCCGTGGCCCAATCGCGAACTCGACAGCGCCCGTCCGTTTCGCCGCTCGCCGCTGTACGCTTTGCTGCGCGAGGACGGCGCGTGTTTCGGCAGCAAGATGGGCTGGGAGCGCGCGAATTTCTTCGCGCCGACGCGTGACGAAGCACGCATCGACTATGCGTTCGGCCAGCAGAACTGGCTGCCGTTAAGCGGCGCCGAACACCGTGCGTGCCGCGAACGCGTTGCGCTCTTCGACATGACGTCGTTTTCCAAATTTCTTGTCAAAGGCCGCGACGCGCAAAGCGTCCTGCAAAACCTGGTTGCGAACGACGTCGACGTGCCGCCGGGCACCACGGTCTACACCGGCATGCTCAACGAACGCGGTAATTACGAATCGGACTTCACACTCACGCGCCTCGCCGCAGATCAGTACCTGCTCGTTACCGGCACGGCCCAAACCACGCGCGACTTCGACATGATCGACAAGGCAATTCCGCGCGATAAGCACTGCGTGCTCGTCGACGTGACGAGCCAGTATGCGGTGCTCGCCGTGATGGGGCCGCGCTCGCGCGAACTTCTGCAAAGCGTGTCAAAAGCAGACTGGCGCAACGAGTCGTTCGCGTTCGGCCAAAGCCGCGAAGTCGATATCGGCTATGCAACCGTGCGCGCGACCCGCCTCACCTATGTCGGTGAACTGGGCTGGGAGCTGTACGTGCCGGTCGAATTCGCAGTGGGCGTGTACGAGATCCTGCATGAAGCCGGCAAGGCGTTCGGCCTCGTCAATGCGGGCTACTACGCGATCGACTCGCTGCGCATCGAAAAAGGTTACCGCGCATGGGGCCGCGAACTCACTCCGGACACGAACCCATTCGAGGCGGCCCTTGCATTCGCATGCAAACTCGACACCGACATTCCGTTCCGCGGCCGCGACGCACTGGCCGAACTACGCGGCAAACCGCTGCGCCGCCGCATGGTGGTGCTGACCGCGGACGGCGCAGCGGATCGCATGCTCTGGGGCGGCGAAGCGATTCTGCGCGACGGCAAACCGGTCGGCTTCGTGAGTTCGGCGGCATTCGGCCATACGCTCGGCTGCCCGGTCGCGATGGGCTACGTCAACAACTCCGACGGCGAGGCAGACTCCGCGTATCTGACGAGCGGCGCATATGCGATCGACGTAGCCGGCGAATTGCTGCCGGCTACCCTGCACCTGAAGGCGCCTTACGATCCTCGCTCCGAGCGAATCCGCAACTAGCAAACGGCGTCTAGCGTCCGCCGCGCGCCATGCTCGAAAACACGCCGTCGCGGCGGATCAGGCCATGAAACAGCGCCGCCGCGAGATGCAGCAGCACCGTGCCGAACAACGCAAAAGCAAGCCACGTGTGCAACGCGCGCAGCACCGCGAAAAGCTCGACGTTATGCGGCGCGATCGGCGGCAAATGCAACGGACCCCATAGCGTGAGCGGATAGCCCGCCGCGGACAGCATCGCCCAGCCGATTAGCGGCATCGCAAACATCAGCGCATAGAGGACCGCGTGCGAGCCCTTCGCCGCCATTTTTTGCGATGCGGGCATGTCGTGAGGCAATGGCGGACTGCCGCGCCGTAAGCGCACGCTTGCACGTATCACCACGAGCAGCAGCAAAGCGATGCCAAGCGGCTTGTGAATCGCAATCAGCGTGTCATGCGCGCGCGACACGGTTGCGACCATGCCGACGCCGATAAACAGCATCGCGACGATGAGCGGCGCCATCGTCCAGTGCAGAAACCGCGCTAGCGGACTGAAGTGCGTGCGGGTCCGCGTCATGAGCGCTCTCCATGTGTCGTCGGGGTTTGATGAACTTCCGGATGCAGCGTTTCCTCGCGCGTGCGTCGCTTGAACGACAGCGCATAGGCCGCCGAGCGCGCGGCAAGCAAAGGATCGTCGGACGGCGCGATGCCCGCCGGCACGATCGTCGGGTCGAAGTTGACGTCGCGGCAAGCACCGTTTTCCTGCGACGTGCTGCGCTCGATCACGAGCGTCCCCGCGTCGATATTCTCCCGATCGGACGGCCATTGCAGCGTGGCGTCGTCGGTAGGGTCGCCCGGATGAGCAACGGTCAGGATCAGATGCCAGCGCAACGGCCCGCTCTGCAGACGCTCGTCCAGGTCCGCCGCGAGGAAATTCTTCTCGGCCTTTTGCGCGTCCGTAATCGGCGCGTACGGCGTCTCGGGCACCATCGCCCAGCGCACCGCGCGCGTGTCGCCGGCCTGGTTGGTGAAGCGGAACGCGTTGATGCCGTAGTACGCGGCGTTCGCGAGGCTCGATGAAGGCGGATGCGCTTTCACCCACGTCTGGAAGGGTTGGGTCTCCGGATTGGCCGCATAAAAGGCCTTGAGCCGGGCCGGGTCCGGCTTGCCGGTCGCCGGATCGGGCGTTGCGGCAAGCAGTTGCTGATAGAACTGCTCGGGCGTGTGCACGGCGAAGACCGGCGTCGAGTTCATTCCGGTGCGCCACTGCTCGCCTTCCTTCAATTGAAAGAGCAGCGCGAGGCTGCGCACCGGGGAACTCGTATCGGGCGCCGACGGATTGCCGCCGGGCACCGCAAAGCGTCCGGTGACCGGCGTTCGTCCAGGCGCAAATACGACCGCGCGCGAGACGCGCTCGCCCTGGCCGTTACTGTCGAAATAACCTTCGACGCACAGGCCCTTCGCATGATTGCGCCGATAGCCCGGATGCGGTTGACCCGCCACGGCCTGAAGCGTATTGACGATGCGCGGCGCGCTCAGGCGTTGCGGCGTCAACCACCCCGCCGTATATGCGAAGCCGCCTGCGGAAAGAAGCACGACAGCGCCTATCGCGGCAAGCCGGCACGGCACGCAGCGAGGTAACTGATCGGGAACGGTGTTTTTTGTCACGGAGACTCCTTGCTGAATCGAGGCGTTGATTGGCTAACACGCGCGGCGCAAGTCTATTCCGTTCGATTTCCGGCGCGCCCGTTCGCCACGCGCGCCGGCCGTCGGCATTTCAACGCCCTTAATTCATGCTGTCCGTCGGCCTGGCGTCGCTCGCGACGCGGTTCGCGGCCGCCTCGGCAGCAAGCGCCTGCTTGTGCTGTTCGACCATATGCGCGAAGACCGGGCTGACGTCCGGATATGATGCGTCGGTCACGTAATCGAGACCGTTCTGTTGTGCCTGGATCAGTTCCTGATAGACCTCGGCACGGGTTTTTCCCTGCGCGAAAACATTCGACGAAGCGGCCAGAACGACGACGGACAATGCGGCAAAAGCGATCTTCTTCATGATGAACTCCGGTGAGTTGGTTGCGGGTTTGCATCAGGGAGAACCACGCCTCACCGGCTTTTATTCCTGCGTAAGCCACGTGGAAAAAACATTTCCGTTGCGCGGAATAAAGCACTTCGCGAACGGGTTTGCTAGCTTCCGCGACGCTGCGATGGCACAGTAAAAGATGTTGCGCAAACCCGGTGACGAGAACGGAATAAACCGCAGCGCGGCGGTGTTTGCACCTCAATAGCCGGATTTTGCCCGGAGACCTTTTCCCATGAACCCGACCGACGCCCCCAACGATTCGCCGCTTTCCGAAGCCGACATTCAGGCCTACGCCGACGGCACGTTGTCGCCGGCGCGCGCCGCGTTTCTGCGCGACTATCTCGGCCGCGATCCGGCGGAAGCCCGCCGGGTCGCCTTTTACGGCAAGCTCAACGAACAGATGCAACGCTCCTTTCAGACCGCCGACGAACCCGAGGCCAGCGCATTCAACGGGCGGCGCAACGCCGGCAGCCGCTGGCGCAGCGCTGTAACGCTGCGCTTGCGCAAGCCGCTCAGGGTGCTGGTTGCGCTCGTCATCGCGTGCGTCGCCGTGAGCGGCTGGTTCGCGGCCACCGAGGTCACGCGGCAGGCGCTTAACAACGCGGCCATCATGGCGTTGGCCGAAACCGCCGCCGCCCCGTTTCCCGCCGGATCGCCGACTCGTCGAGATCCGTCCGCCCCCAACCTCGAAGCGATCGGGTTGCGGCTCGTGGATCAGCGCGTCGTGTCGCTCGGCCTGCTGCAGCGCGCCACCGAATTCATCTATTTGAATGGCGATAACGAGCCGGTCGTGGTGCTGTCGACGCTCGCACTGCTCGCGCCTTCACAGCCGCAATGGTCAGCGCGCCGCATCGGCGATGTACGTCTGTTGACATGGACGGCGCAGCGGCAGCGCTTCGTGGTCGCCGGCAATGCACGCACACACGGTCTGATGCGCGCCGCCGACGTCATGACCATGCAATGAAACCGCACGATCTTGCGGCGAGTCGCTTAATCAACGGAATAAAATGCGTTCACGCGTGTTTGCACTACAAACGCGTGCGACGCCCGACGAAGCGCCGCCGCTCCGTGTCCACGAGAGGCCCCATGACCGGGATGAATAATGGATGTTCGTGACGAGTTGATGGAACACGTGCCGCGCTTGCGGCGCTATGCGCGGGCGCTGATCAACAATCGCGACCTCGCGGACGATCTGGTGCAGGACACGCTCGAACGCGCGCTCGGCCGCACCGAAATGTTCCAGGCCGGCACCGATCTGCGCGCCTGGTTATTTACGATCATGCACAACGTGTTTGCGAATCAGGCGCGCAAGGCGTCGTCGCGCGCGGTACACGTGGCGGTCGACGACGAAAGCGTGCATGAAAGCGAGTTCGCCGTGCCGGCGCAACAATCCCGTTCGCTGGAAATGCGCGATCTCGACTACGCGTTGCAGCGTTTGCCCGTCGAGCAGCGTGAAGTCGTGCTGCTGGTCGGGCTGGAGGAAATGAGCTATGCCGACGTCGCGCTCGCGCTGAACGTGCCCATCGGCACGGTCATGTCGCGGCTTTCGCGCGGACGCGAACGGCTTCGGGCATTGATGGCGGGCAGCCAGCCCGGTGCGAAATTACAGGTGGTGCGATGAGCGAGCAAATTACGCCGGTTAGCGAAGAAGAACTGCACGCGTATGTGGACGGCACGCTGTCCGAGGAACGACGTGCGGAGGTCGAGCGCGCGCTCGAACAGAATCCGGATCTGGCCACGCGCATCAGCGATTATTTCTCGCTGAACAGCATGTTCCATGAGCGCTACGACCGCGTGCTGAACGAACCCGTGCCGAAGCGCTTGCAGCCGGGCGCGCCGCGCCGCTCGCGCGTCGCTGCCAACTGGCCGCAGTTCGCGGGCATGGCGGCGGCGCTGGTAATGGGCATTGGCATCGGCGTCGGCACGCATATGGGACGCGACACGTTGCCTTCGGTGGCGGGTTCGTCCGACACACGCCCTGTCAGTGCTGACAGCACCGAAGTACTCGCGCGTCAGGCTGCGGTTGCGCATGTCGTCTATATGCCGGCGGTCGACCGGCCCACCGACATGAACGCGGATCACGAGCAGGACTTCGTGAAGTGGCTGGCGAGTCGCCTCGGCACGAATGTGCATCCGCCCATGTTGTCGAAGGCAGGCTTCGCGCTCTCGGGCGGCCGCCTGCTGCCTGGTCCGGACGGCGACACCGCGCAGTTCATGTATCGCGGCCAGAATGGCGAACGGGTGACGCTGTGCATCTCGCGCCGCAAGGTGAACGCGAACACGACAGCGTTCAAGCTGTATCAGGACGGGCCGGTCAATGTGTTCTATTGGGTTGACGGCGATTTCGGCTATGCGGTGTCAGGCGGTATCGATCGCAAGCAGTTGCTGCAACTGTCGCATGACGTGTACTCGCAATTGACGGCAGCGGCGCCGCCGTCGAGCTGATGCGGGTACGGTCTATTGTGTTCGTCAGCGCGAGTTCGACTTCACGAGTTCGCGCGGCGTGATGCCGAGGAGCCGCCCCATCCAGTGCGCCATATGGCTCTGGTGTGCAAAGCCCGCGTCGAGCGCGACCTGGCTGGCGCTCAGCCGGCCTTGCAGCAACAACGTTCGCGCGCGTTCTACGCGCCGCTGCACCACATATTGATGCACAGGCACGCCGAGCGTCGCGCGAAACAGCACCTTGAAGTGCGGCACGCTGAGGTCGACAAGCGCGGCAAGCTCGCTCAACGTGAGACGCCGGTCGAGATGTGCTTCGATAAACTCCGTCACGCGCGCCGCTGTCCGCGGTGCGAGCGTGCGCCGCTTGTTGTCTGGCGACGCAGCGCCGCCAATCAGCCGTACCACCATTGCCGTACACAGACTTTCGGCATAGAGCGGGTCAGACGCAACGTCTGCTTCCAGTTCCGCACGCAACGCCCACGCCAGGTGCTGAAAACGCGGATCGCGCATCTGGAACTGCGGGAGAATCTGCGCGCCGTCTGGTTTGCGCGCCAACTGTTCAGCGGTCGTGCGCGCGAAATCTTCGCCGATCCAGATGCTGAAAATCGTGCAGGCCGATTCATCGCTCCACTGCCCGTCGAGTCCTGCTGGAATCACGTCGGCGTCGCCGTGCGCCTGAATCCGCGAGTGCGGTTTCTCGTTGCAACGACAGTGCGCGCGAACGGGCGCGCCCACATGCACGCCGATTCGATGGTGCTTGAACGCAGGTATCCGGTGCACGCCAGCTGACACGTTCACCAGCTCCGCGCCGAAACCCTGCCAGCCGAGCAGTCGGCTAGAGCGCAGCGCAATACGGGAGCCGGTATGCGCGGGTGGGATCTGCGTGCGGGTCTCTGGGACGGCATTCATCGTTTATCTCGCGGATGGCAGTCGGTCTGCGGGCATTGTGCATGGTTTTTCGCGCCTACGCTCAGTACGCCTCCTGACTTCCCGTGCGCAGCGCCGACGAGCAACGAGTCATCCGAATCTGCTCACGGGCATCCTTGCATGCGCGTTTTGCGCTGCGCGCGTCCTTATGATCCTCTCATGACGATCCAGTAAGGAGCACCTGATGTTCGTGATTTTTGGAGCCGGCGGCAATGTCGGCAAAGTGAGCGTAGCCGCGTTGCGACGCGCCGGCCGGGACGTGCGCGCCGTGGTTCATAGCGTGGCGCAGGCCGATGAATTCGAGCGAATCGGCTGCGATGTCGTGGTCGCGGATTTGCACGACCGGGCAGCGGTGGCGCGCGCATTGGAAGACGCGCACGCGGTGCAGGTTGTGTGTCCGCTGCCGCGCCATGACGACGACCCGGCAAACGCGATGCGCAGCATGATCGATGTGAGCGTCGAAGCATTGCGTGCGAATCCGCCACCGCACGTACTCGCGCTTTCGGACTATGGCGCCGAGCACCCGAGCGGAACGGGCATCACGACGCTCTTCCACTACCTCGAAACGCAACTCGGTACCGTCGACACCCGGTTGACGTTCCTGCGCGCAGCCGAGCACATGCACAACTGGGCGCGCGTGCTGCCGCTCGCATTGTCCAAGGGACTGTTACCCAGCCTGCATCATCCGCTCGAAAAGCGCTTTCCTACTGTGGCTGCGCAGGATGTCGGCGCGCTGGCGGCTCAATTGCTGCTCGACGGCGAGCCGCGTGAGCGTTCGCCTCGCGTGGTCAGCATAGAAAGTGAAGAGCGCGTCAGTGTGAACGACGTTGCGCGCACTATCGGCGAACTGTCGGGCCGGCCTGTCGTGCCGCACGCGGTGCCGCGGGAGCAATGGGCCGCGATGCTCGGAGGCGCGGGCTTGAGCGAGCAACACGCGCGGCTCATTGCGGATCTGTACGACGCGCACAACGCGGGACGCATCGACGTGCAAGCGGGCGTTAGTGAACGGCGATTCGGTCCCACTACGTTGGCGCAGGCGTTAGCGGCGATCATGCCGCAGGACGCGGGACAGAACGGTTGATCGAGGAGCACGGAGATGTCGACCTGCCCCTTGAGATGCGAGGCGAGAAGAATGCCCACTCGTGCGAGCGGCTTGCTCGCGCTCGTGATGACTTTATCGGCACTGGTGGGCTGGCGTGCGCTTCGGGATCTGCTCAATGCGATTCCCGATAGCAACGATGATTTTGGTCTGTTTTAAGCGATGTCATTGCGCTGATATGACGGTCGCAGCGGCAGGCGAAGAACATCAGGTACCGCGTCAACTAACTGACGAGTCCCCGTCATTCGAACGAATCAATGCGCTTGAATGCGCGGCCGTTCATTCAAGGCAGACACTCAGCCAAAACCTGTTTGCTATCCCACGACACCTTTTGCTGCCTCGCGCCCCGCAACCGCATGAAAAACCTCGCGGGCGATTTTATTTTTCCATTTAGATTCAGCAACTTATGTGATGGTTGCCAGCTTATCTGGTTCACGTTGGCACACCCTATGCAAATACCCCTGTGAGCGCGACAAATAGTGCTCTTCCATCCAGACCGAAGACCTTCACAGGAGATTTACCATGAGCTCGTTGACCATCAAAGACATCGCCCACACCGAAGAACTGTCCGCCAAGGCTCTGTCCGCTGTACGCGGCGGCAGCAACTACAACGCAGGAAACCTCAACCTTGCCTACGGTGGCGGCTTCGCCAGCCCGGGCGTCGTGGTCGCACCGGTCACGCAGACGGACACGTACACGAAAGTCGAGATCCCGACGATCCAGAACTTCGGCGGCCTGCAGCTTGCCAAGGCGTAAGTTAAGCGCCGCGGAGAGTCGCGCTGACAGCGGATGCCGTTCGATCCCGTCGAGGTGCGCTCTCCCCGCTTGCACGTCGAACCACACTCGTTAAACCGAAACTGAAACAGCTCCAGGAGACCTACCATGACCTCACTGACCATCAAAGATATCGCCCATACCGAAGAACTGTCCGCCAAGGCCTTGTCCGCTGTACGCGGCGGCAGCAACTACAACTTCGGCAACGCCAATGTTGCCTATGGCGGCGGCTTCGCCAGCCCGGGCGTCGTAGTTGCACCCGTCA
>NZ_KB911057.1:0-26726 GCF_000383275.1 Paraburkholderia caledonica
CTTCTCAAGGCGATGACCGTCTTCGCACGTGTCGTGGAAACTGGCAGCCTGACGGGGGCGGCGGAGGCATGCGACCTGTCGCCAACCATGGTCGGCAACTACCTTCAGGCGTTGGAAAATCGGTTCGGCACGCAACTCATTCACCGCACGACCCGCCGACAGAAAATCAGCGCGTTCGGACAGGTCTGTTACGAACGATGCATTGAGATACTCGACCTGATCGACGACACCGAGCGGCTGGCCCTCGACCACCTCGCGAAGCCACGAGGACGCTTGCGCGTCACTGTGCCCGTGGTGTTCACAAACGAATGCCTGATTCCCGCGCTTGCGGACTATTACGAACGCTGAACTACTGACTCTGCATCAATGCACCGGCGCGATTCCGAGCAGATTGACGCGGTCCTCAATGATCCAGTCGTCTCGGGTTTCGTAGCCGGTGACGCTGGCCATGTGATCGGCCAGTTGCTCGATTGTTGGATTGGTCGGCGATCGCATGTATCCCCACGGCTCTTCACGTTCGGGTGACACGATAGCGTAGGTGATCATGATGTCTCCGCTGGGGTTTCGATTGAGGTGCGACCTTCTGCTGAGGGTGTGACTTTCCACCCGCTAAAAAAAGCGGTGCTTAAGTCGCGGGCGGTATATCCGGATTCGTCGACCTGCTGCGCCTTTGTGCGTTCAGCCATTCCGGTCGGTCGTGGCGGGGCGGCCCCACCATTCATCCACGTTTATTGAGCCGGCGCGACACCGGTGAGTCTCAGGGCTGGACTAATGGGCCCCGCTCGGCGTTTTTTACTTGAGCGCTTTGCCTATTCACGCTGTCCTTGTCCGGATAGCGTCTGATCGCTTCGATGAGCCTGTCGTCTGCCCACTTCACGCACGCGTCACACCACATCGGCTCGCGCCGCCGCACCATGTCGATCGTGGTGATTTGCCACTCGGTGTGGCAGTAGGGGCAGAAGACTGAATCGGGCTTCATCGAAAAAGAGCCCGATCAGATCGGGCCAAAACCTACGCGCTGGAGGACAAGGCAGGATCAATCTACGAGTTTTTCCTGGTTATCTGGTCGTCCGCCGCCTGTATTCTTTGTCGCTCAACTTTTCTCTGCTGACGCCGTTAGCCAATCATGGACAAAATCACCGCCCAGAAACTCATGGCAGCGGCCGACGGTACGGCTGACGCGATCATCACCGCTCGACACGGGTATTTCGACATTCTCGACCCCGAGTTGGGCGCCGAGTACGACCGCATCGTCTACGGACTCCTCGCGGAAAACATCCCCGACATGATCCTGGCCGATTTCATGGCGCTGCTCTGGTAGCAAGATCCACCGACTTCGCGTCGCGCTAATTTCGTCTAAGACATTCAGCTTTCTGTCGTTGCTGCCGTTAGTCTTCGCATGGACTCAAACATCATTGCCCAAGCCAAGGCATTCTTCGAATCGGCCAGCACTGCAGCCGAAGCGCTCGTCTTCGCGCGGTTCGGTGAGTTCGACCTATTCAAGGAAAAGCACTGTTCCGCCTACGACGCCGCATTGTTTCCTTTGCTTGCCGAGTACTTCGGTGACATGACGATAGAGGAAGTACTACACCTCGTCGGTTGACTGCGACGATAGCGGGCGCCGGATGATCGCGTTCATGATCTCGCACAGTTCTTTCGCGCTCGGTGCCTGCAGCATCCGCGGGCCGATGTCGGGTAGCGGCTTCGGAGTACGCGCGTAAAGCCACGGCCGCATGCCGATCGTCGTGCCTTTGCTGTTGGGTGTCTTCCCGGCGCGGCGGACGTACCCCTCGTCCTCGAGCAGCTTCAAACACTTGCATGTGCAACTGACGGTCACAGAGGCCTGCACGGACAGTTGGCCTTGGGTCATCGGTCCCGCCCGCGTGAGCATGTCGCAGATCAGGCGGCTACTCGAACCCGCAAAATTTGCGCATGAGCGCGAGTGGCCATTGCCCAAGCCGAAGGATCCATTCGACATGCTGGCAAAAGAATTTACCCAGGCGGCGCGTCAGGAGTTTCGCCGCGATGCCAGGACAGGCAAACCTTATCGCGCCAATCACGCGCTACCCGTGAATCAAGGGGGAACCCAGCTGACCTTGTGGATCGACATTGATGAAGCACCGCGGCACCAGATGCAAAAATCACTAATCAATCGTCGGGAGCAAATGGTCGGCGATGGCGTTCAATTATCGTTGGACGCAGACCACTGGAACAGCATTCATGAAAACGAGGAGCCCATCGATATTCCGATGGATCTCACGGATGACATCGAATGGAGAAAGAATGCTCCCGACGAAGACGGGGGAGGCCGCTTAGCTTCTCTGGTGATGCGCCATGGACTCTTGACCGACGAAGCCCGTGCCAAACTGCTTTGCTACCTCGCGGTGGCACAGCTGGTGGCACAGGCCAGGACCGGCGAGTGGCTACGCACCGATCATCTCGTCGAGTCGACACGCATCTGGCTGACCAGCAATGTGGCCGCGGTTCGCTGGGAGGACCGAATGCGCCTTGGGGATCTTTCCAGGAAGGTGGCGCTCGGTCTCTTCAATGAGCCTCACTTGTCGGATGCTGGTCGGCTCGCCAGACTGTTCACAGACGGGTGGCGCCTGGATTACACCTCGCCGGTCGTACAGGAAATTCATAAGCGATGCGCCGACGCTTTGCGCTACAAGTAGGGCGACCCACCCAGCGCGAATTGGCCGCTCAATAGAAGCTCAAAAGTGCCCAATGCAACCGGTTTGATCAAAACGCCATCGAACAGGCCAGGCTCCGCAATGGAAGGATCATAAGAGCCTGTTGTGGCGAAAATTCTGCAGCAAGACAGTTCAGGCACGGCGCGCATTGCGCGACACAACCGCCGACCGTCGTCGCTGCCCAGCTTGATGTCCATTAACACCACGTCGGGCAACCAAGCCATAGCTTTAGGAATCGCCGTCGGCGCGGAATACGCCTCCCGCGCCTGGTGACCAACGGCACTGATCAGTTCTGCAAGGATGTCCGCAAGCTCGACATAGTCATCCACCAGCAACACTTTCATGCCCTCTTCCTACGCAGATTGCGCGAAGCGACTCAAGACACCCAAACACCTCGCAAATAGCGGACCGCAGGCGCAGGGCTGCAAAGGATTTCACTGTTCGATGTAGGGGCGCCACTCCGGGAACTGTTCGAAGAAACTGGGGCTGACGCAAACCTCGTACAGGACTGGCAGACTGCTGCTCTTTGCTGCTTCGGACGGATTTGGAATCGTCATACCGGGATCAATACCCGAGACGCTCGCCCAAGCCGTCAGGTTGTCCAGCAGGTCCCCCGCTTCTTCCCGCGGGACGCGCAGTCTAATCGGCTTCATATATTCCCCTAGATGTCGGTCTAAAGTGTATTGATGGACCGTCGGAAATCAACTGCGGCGTGATCCGGAGGACTGTCCGCCTTATAGATATACTGTACATCCATACAGGATGTACTCCATGCGTCAGTTCGATCAATACGGCAATCCCCGGCCCAGCATCGGTTGAGAACACTTCGCGTGTAGCCGGCTACCGCGTCGCACTGGGGTGCACTAATCTACCCTAGACAGGGGCGATCATGAAGCGGCTCTACCAGCACAAGGGTTTTCAAATCGACGTCGAAACGGAGCCCGTCTGGAAGCCGAGCGACGGGGCTTCGTTGACTGGGCCAGACGGGTATCTGGCCGTGGTGCGCATCAGCACGCAGACCGCACTCGTCCCAGTGTTCTCACCGCTGCGCCTTACGGCAGAACGTTCGAATTCATTTCCCACGGAAGCCGATGCACTGATGGCCGGATATAGCGCGGGACGGAGGTTGATCGACGACATGACCACCACCTGAGGCGGCGCCTTCCTCACCGCTCGATGTACATCCGCCATTCCGGGGACTGATCATGATTCGCCGGCATTCGCCCCACTGATGGCGTGCGTCATTACCGTGGTCGCCTAGACTGGATGAATGGTTCTAGGGGGCGCAGATGACTGCAGACGACGTGATCACCGTGTTTGAACAGATGAAAGCTGAGGGGCGCCCGGAATACTCGCTGGACGACACGTGCGTGGGATTCGCGGGCTGGCTCGCTGAAGCTTGGGAGAGATTGCCGGCGCGAGATATTGCGCTGCTGAGCGCTGTCGGCGCGGTACTGTGGCGCGAGGGATTTGCCTTGCGGCAGAAATAAAACCCGGCGCGGAGCCGGTACTCAGGATGGTTCTCTGCCCCTGTAGCATGTCGACACGGCGACGTCTGAACGGTACGGCGAGGTTGAGCGCGCGGTCCGGCTCGGATATATTAGTGCCGTGGTCGGCAATGCCGGGCACCGAAGGCTCCTTGCCCCCGGGCTTAGTTCCCCGGACCGGTTGGGAGCCTTTTGTTTAGGTGATGGCCGTCGGATCAGGAAAACTCTCGGTAACGCGTTCCCGCAACATCAGAATCGCACCCGTACATCCTCAGGAGACAGCTTTTTGGGCTACGGTTGGGGGCACAAAATCCTGAAAAAACCCCGCGAACGCCTCTCCACGCTTGAGGTATGAATTCTGCCAGGGTCTTCATCGCTGATTGTGGGCAGTACACGCGGCTATGTCGAACGTCCGCTGATGGCCGATTATGTGAGGTCGCCAACGGCCGCTTTATGGCACTCCAGTTCGCGAAAACCTTGATTCGACTGACTGACCGCTTTGGAGACGGCCGTCTGACCGGAGTGGGTCGATCAGAGCCAGTCGTCGTCGGGCTCAGTTGGGTGGAGTGGGGAAGCAGTGGCGAGACGATTTCGCGTACTGATCCAATCCCCAACAACGTGTTCGGCTCAATGTTCAACCTGCCAGCGCAGCACCGGATGCGTGGCGCCAGCCGGCATCGCCCACGCGCCATCGCTGCCGAAGCCCCAGCCCACGAAGCTCTTGGGGTCACTCATCTGCGCGGTGGTGAGGCCGTTCGAAGCGGGCAGATTGCCGCCGCTTTTCACCTGTCCTGTCGTTTCCTTATCCCAGTAGACGTCACTGCCGAGTCCGGAGCAGTATTCGCAGACTCCGCCAACGGCGACAAGATTGAACGCCGAGACGTTGCCGCCCGCAAAAGACTCCGTGACCGTCCCGTTCCCGTGGTGGATGAGGCCGCCAGACGAGCCGCGCGATTCGTTCGCCGCGACGATGCCGGTAGCGTAAGACTGCGTGATCGTCCCTTCGTTGTCGAACACCAGTCCGCCGCCGCCGGAGTCGGCGTAGACGGTGGCGTTGCTGCCAGAACGCGCGATCATGCCGTAGTTCGTGCCGACGAGTCCGCCGATTGTCGCGCCCGACGCGTTGCTGTACCCCGACACGTAGCCGGAGGTGAACGTATTGACGATCAGGCCGTAGTTGCTCATGGCCAGGATGCCGTCGGGTTTGTATGAGGGCGCGTAGGTGCCCGACAAAGCAT
Source organism: Paraburkholderia caledonica (assembly GCF_000383275.1). Classification (NCBI taxonomy): domain Bacteria; kingdom Pseudomonadati; phylum Pseudomonadota; class Betaproteobacteria; order Burkholderiales; family Burkholderiaceae; genus Paraburkholderia; species Paraburkholderia caledonica. The sequence goes on from NZ_KB911057.1 coordinate 5,419, forward strand.
CCAGGATATTCACGTCGCGCACCACGCCGTTTGGGGCAATGTCGCTGAAGACCGCGTCGGTGTCGGGCTTAATGTGTGACACGCTGTGCCACATGCCGTCAAATTGCCCGCTGAACGCAGTCTTGCTTGCGAAGCCGAGCGTCTTGAACGCGTAACCCGTCGCGTCGATGTCGTGGCCGAGCGCGTAGTTGCCGCTCATATCGCTCTCGATGTTCTGCAGATCCTGCACCGTATTGACCAGCTTGTAGCCAGTGATCTGCGTAATCAGTCCACTGTAGTCGGGCGCTACCCACGCACTGTTCGAGAGCACGGTGCCGGGCGAATAACTGCCGTTCATGTCGTAAAGCGCGCTGACCGTGCCGGTGCTCTGCGACCAGTCGATCGTGCCATTGTTCGTGATGCTGCCGCCGTTGTTCACGCTCGCTGCGTCCGCGCGCAGTGTCAGCGCGCCGCTGCCCTGGTTGCTCAACGTGACGCCCGGACTGACCGTCAGGCTATGCGCTGCGTTCAGCGCGAGCGATGCGCCACCGGTCCACTGAATGCTCTGATCCGCTACGAGGTCGCCGCTCTGGCCGTTGGCGCCGGTGGTCGTCATCGAAATGGATGTGCCGTCGTTGAGGCTGCGGGTGAAAGAACGCGACGCGCCGTTGTCGAACGTGTACGCGGGCAGGGTGACGTTCCACTGACCCGCGACGACCTTCGCAAAGTCGCCCCAGAACGTGAAGAGCCCGGTGTCCATATCGACCGTGCCGCCTTTGCCGTCGGCGTTTTTCGCGGCGATGTTACCTGCGAGAATCACCTGTCCTTTCGGCCCCGCGACGAGCCACACGTGACCGTCACGCACCGCGGTGCCGGTCGCGCGTAGCACGTCGGCGTTGCCGGCCAACGCATAGATGTTGCCGTCGACGGCCTGCAGGTTCACCTGCGCCGCTTCAATCGCGCCCGTGTTGACGATCGCGCCACCGCTCGCGGTCTGCACGAACATCTGCTGCGAGCTCGACGAGTCCTGCAACAGCACCTTGTTGCCCACCGCGATCTCGGCGGTGCCGTTCGGCGCGCTGATGTTGCCGTAGTTGTCGACTTCGCTCGCGGCGATCAGCAGCACGTCGCCGTTCGTCGAGCCGATGTTGCCGAGATTCACCACGCGTTGCGTCGACTGGCCGGAAAACGTGAGCGGGCCGCCGGCCATGAACGACGCGTTGTCGGTGTCGAGTGTGGAGGCAACGAAGCGACCGCCCGTCGTGACCACGCCTTGCGGTCCGACCAGTACGCCTTGTGGATTGATCAGGTAGATGCTGCCGGTTGCGTTCAGCTTGCCGAGGATCATCGACGGCGTGCCGCCTGTCACGCGATTGAGCGTCGCGCCGTTGCCGTTGTTGATGTTGACGGTGTTGTTCCGGCCAATCGAAAAGCGGTTCCAGTCGATCACTCCGCGCGTTGAGCCCGGCTGGGTGACAGTGAGCGTATCGCCGGACGTGGCAATGGAGCCGCTGCCGCTCACATAGGCGCCCCCTTGCGGCAGGATGCCAGCCGCGACCACCGGCGCGGCGCACGAAAGACCCAGAACGGAGACGATGACGGACACAGTAGATAGCCTGCGCGCACAGTGGGGCGCACGCATTGACAATGTATTGGGCGACATCGCTTCCTTTCCTATCAAAGGATTGGCATGCCACTCGGCCCGGCGGTCTGTTCAGGGTGTGGCCTCAGAAGCATAGTCATAAGTGGACCACTTAACTAACAACAAACTTTCAGCATTTCGCGACGCCATTCACCTCTTTTGCGCCGTCGCGGTGGGCTTCAGGGGATCGGTGAGATTGCCCGGCGTGCAGCATTGCAGAGTAGCCACAGCCCGTCGGAACGTCTGGCGCTGGTCGGTCAACATCCGTAAGCTTCAAATCATGAACAAGATAGGCTTTGATGGCGGACATTCGATACATGAACTCGGTCCTGCACCGGATGTCGTGTTGTTCTTCGACTGCGTGAAAATCTATGCGGAGCGGGATCATCTCGAACGGGACTGGAGCCTGCTAACCGATCGTCTGTATCGGCGTTATCTTCGGCGGGAAGAGTTCAAGCCTGCACTGCTGCTCATGGGTCAAGTGCGAGAGCTATTTGTGCAACGAGCAGCCGAGTCGTCGATTGAGTGCGACGCTAAGGTACTCGCGAACTCTGAAAAGAGTTGGTTGAATCCCGAGCAGCCGACATTGGCTGCAGTGTTCAGCAAGTATTTTGAACGCTTTGCGAGTGCATGTGGTTCGGCTGAATCATTCGTGGACGCATTCAATATCTATCAGCCGGTACGGGTAGTAGTCTCGGATCTGCCCGGCTTCGCGCGCGACAAGAATAAGCCGCATGCGGAGTACGACGCATTAGAGGGCGAACCGTTCTGGCTTCGGTCGTGAAGATCAACAGCAAATCAAGCTCGCTGCTGCTCGAATGCTGTAGCGCTCTATGCCAGAGCCACTTCCATTTGTTGCCATGGAGCGTGCGTCTGGATCGGTCATCGGCAACTGCTTGTCCCGCTCATCTTGCAGCTGCCTGCAGATCTGTTTGAGTCCGCGCATCTGCTGCCGCAGCACTGCGATCTTCTCCTGGAGCCTGACGGTCTTTACATCGAACCCGGTAGGACTGGTCTGGTCTGCAGATCGAGGTATCGCTGCACGCTTTCCTCGATCGCAAGCGCGGAGAAATGGACGTCTGGAACCGTTTGGCTATATCAGATGCTTGCTGCCGCCAGCGGCGTTTCGATAGTCAGAGACCGCGAAGATTGCGGACCTTGGCGATCTGCGACGAGCGCTTCAGAATCATGCCTGTGATGTATTCGGGCAGCAGCGCCCGCGGGATGTTCGCCGGTACGTCATCGACGAGCTGCGACGGCACGTGGAGGTGACCGTCGTCCGGCCGGTGCCAGGCCAGATCAATGCACGGGTGCGTAGCCAATTACACCGACGCCCGTCTGCTCCATCCATTCCTCGCGATCGGCGAAGCCCGCCTCTTTTGCCATGTGGTCGGCAAGCGCTTCTGGCGATGGAGCATCGGTCGACAGGAAATACCCGAGCGGAGCGTCTCCCCCGGGAATCAGGATGGCGTAGACCATTCAAACCTTCAGTATCTACATCTTTAACGTCCCGGCGCGGTGATACTTGAGCGGGGCCCTTGACTCCATGATTCTTCGTTCATCGTAACGGACAGAGGTAGAGTGGGGCGTGCTCGGGATGGAGATGTTCCAGAACCGAAATTCGTTCCTCCTTAGCGATACCGTCCTGTACCAAGGTTATTCGGTGATGCGGAAGCGTTCGAGGTCCTGATCCTTGAGCCATCGCGGTGCTCGCCCGCGCCCACTCCACGTATCGCCAGTCTCAGGATTAAGGTATTTCGCTGCCGCCGCGCGGCGAGTTTTTTTGCGAGGGTTGCCGAACACATCCTCGGGCGTAAATGCGAACTCCGCAACAGTCGCGCGTACCTTTTCAAGCGCAGACGCGGCTTCCTGCTCCCGCGCCTCAGCGATCAGTTTCTCAAGCTGCTCTTTTTGCGCAAGTAGTTCTCTATAACCTGCCATCGTCTTGAATTTCCGTTGGGGATGATGGACCATTCTACCAGGCGAAAATCGTCGTCAAGCACCATTCGTGGTGAAGGTGCAAGGCGCAATCTTTGCTCCAGTCACCGCCAGCAGTAGTTCAAATTCGACATTCGCTTTCTCGATCATCGATGAAAAGAATCTCTGTCCGTCGCTCAAGCGTTCACGGTCGCGGCGTCTTTGCGCTGCGGCCAATATGCGCCGGCGAGCTTATCCTCGAGTACACCGGCACCGTGATGAGCTGGAAGCGTGCGAAAACTCGCCATCGGCGATTTGGAGAGGAAGGGCATACGTTCCTTTTCGGCCTTGCAAACGGGCGCGTCATCGACGGTTCGCTTGGCGGCAACAGCGCCCGCTGGCTGAACCACGCCTGTATCGCCAACTGCGAGGCAGTCGAGGATGATGGACGGGTCTACATTCACGCTGTATCGAATATTGAGCCGGGAGAGGAACTGTTCATCGCCTACGGTCTGACGACAGACGCTCGCCCCTCAGCGGCGGTGCGGGCGCAGTATGCCTGCCGCTGCGGTCACCGCCGGTGCCGCGGAACGATGCTCGCAGGTGCGTAGACAGCGTAGGGCAACGCCCCCCGTCGGATTGAGAAGCGCTGGTAACGCTACGGGATCGGCTGGCGGGAACGCGACTGCTGGGGCGCACGTGATCCGCATCACAGACCATCTTTACTGTAAGCGTTGCGTCATCATCGTCTGTTCATAGGTGCGCGTAGTCGGCAATCCAGTTCCACCAGTTCAAGTCGGAATCGGGACGGCGGAAACGAAGGCTGCAGGTCGGCGAGCCGGGTAAGCGCGCATTGGACGGCGAGGTGGGGAGGGTTTACGTCTGGTCTTGCCCTTAAACTAACCGCTGACGCGAGACGGCGCTAGGCTCCGTAGCCCGGTCGCGTGTTCTTCGATGCCTGGTGCCGCCAGCGGCGTTTCGATAGTCAGAGAACGCGAAGATTGCGGATTTTCGCGATTTGCGACGAGCGCTTCAGGATCATGTCTGTGATGTATTCGGGCAGCAGCGCCTGCGGGATGTTCGCTGGTATGTCGTCGACAAGCTGCGACGGCACGTGGACGACGAAGTCGTCGGGTGCGCTTCGTAGACTGTGCTCGTAGGCGACGCGACATTGCATGGCGAACCGGGGAAGCGGTGGGGGAGTGAATTCTAGCAGCCCGCGCTGAGGCCGCGTGGACACCGGTATGGTTTAAGTTCAGCAGTCGGTCTTTCGTTATTCAAAATCACATAGCCGTGCGCAACAACCCTGTGACCGGACGCAGCCGCTATGCTACGGACCCGCAGCAAGGGTGCTGAAATTCCAGCCGCCTTTCAAACAGCATGATGGCTTTGGGCATCCGCGGCCGTAGGAAGAGGCCAAGCGACGCCCCCTGCAGGTATGCGCTGAAGCTGTTCCCACGCGCTCAGAAGCGGTGCGTGGGCACACAGGCAAGCTGTGCATCGTGAATGGCAATCACGCGTTCAAGCAATGCAGCCTCGCCGGCATCAGGCGTCGGAGGCTCGCCGCGTTCCGCCCGCCGGGTACACCGGTTCAGCGCGGCCTCGGCGTTGGTGTAGGGAGTGATGTCATCGGGTTGGCAGTCGCACAAAAAGTATGCGACGAAGACGACGTTGAGCAACGTGCGACCTGTTCTATGGTGCCCCGACCGTCGCGCAGCACGGCGAGTGCGAGGTGATTTTTCAGCGATAGGCGGCGCACTCGCGTGGCGGCAAGCGGCAGCACGGCGACACGTCTGGCGTTTATTCCGAGGCGGTGTTGTCAATCCTGCCGCGAGGTTAGCGCCCTTTTTGCCAATGCCAGCGTCACAAACCCTGGGCGGATTGCCCACGGGGGCGCTGAAGCTTCAATCCTTCGCTCAGGGTTTCACAGCCTCACCGCCCGGATTCGCCAGATAGGTGTGCTCGCGCTGCTTTACCCAGCCCCGTCCTGGCCAGAAGACGATCACAACAACCGGGGTAAGTATGCAAAACAGAATCGACATGCTTATAGAGAACAGGTCATTATTCTCCAGCAACACCCGTGCAGCAGGATATGCAAACAAATAAACCGAAAACAAAAATACAAAAAAACATTTGAATGAAAGTCGATTTGCCCCTGCGGCGAGATACAAAGCTACGAGCGTGCGCGAAAAGAAATTCCACGTTGCGATGGACAACAAGATGCAGCCGACAATAAAGACAAGCCATTGCGAGATGCCCCACGCAAACTCTATATGGCCGAGATCACCATGTTTTGTAATAGATCTGAGCACGACATAACTGATCAATTCGGAGAGATTGGTGACGTTGATCCAAACGATAAAATAGAATAAAAAGGGCCTGCGTCGCAGCTTCGTCGAACGAACGACGCGCGATGATGCAAGGTATAGTAACAAGGTGGCAATAAATGGCCCGGCAAAAGCGATCATCCCTATCGCAAACCTGTCGCCGAAAAGATAAATCAGGAAGTAATTGACATGCTCATCGATCCCGTCGACGAACAGTACGTTCTTCCAGTCAAATCTTCCGTAATCGATATCCAAAGGGTTCAGCTTGTATCCGAACAGCCATGCGGTTATTGAATGGGCGTACTCGTGAGGGAAAGCCGAGACCCAAAGAGAGAGAATAAAGAAAACGGGCGTAAGCATGATAAAAGCAACTGCTCGTTTTGCATTTTTCATCTATCTGCTCCCGGGCAATTCAGGCTTTCCAGCTTTTTATTCCTGCTTATGACCCGCGATGTTTCCTCGATTCCGCGCCATTGATCCGCTATCTGGCGCGCTGTCAGACGATTTTTGTCCCTCATGCATGGGTCTGCGCCATATGACAATAGCAATGCAGCCGTCTGCGAATTGTCCGATGCAGCAGCGGCCATCAGCGGCGTAACGCCGTCCCTGGTGGCCCGATTTATTTCCGCGCCGTGTTGATGCAAAGTCCTGATAATCGCAAAATCGCCTACCGTTGCAGCGATAACCAGGGCCGTTATACCACTCCCATTCTCGGTATTTGCGTTTGCCCCATGTTTCAGCAAGTACTCTACTACTTCGGGGCGCTCGTTAATTATCGCGTAAGACAAGGCATCCAGGCCTTTATCATCTTTTGCGCTAACATTGACACCTGCGTTCACCAGTTGCTGAACTCTGGACAGGTCACCATGTTCGGCTGCGAACGTAAGCGGGCTTCTCTCCGGTGCTTTCGAGCACGCAAAGAGGACGAATAGAACAGGCAACACGGAAAACACCACGGATCGTTGGCGTATGGTCTTGTTCTTATACTTGAGCATCACGATTTTCCGCCCTCGTCAGATGAAACCCGGCTGGTGCTTCCTGAGGCACTGCGTTACCGCGCTCGTTAGAGGATAGGGCTCTTGAGCGGATTGTGAAAACGCTATTTCATCGAAGAGCTACTGCTGTCTGGCATCCCGCGCTCGAATACTGTTCCGGGGGCCATTGACCGCATCTGCAGGACTGACTGAACGAGACCGTCGGGAACGACAGCATGACGCACCGCTTTCACGCGCCAGTGGGTTGAGCGCGGGATCTCACTGGCCTTAGGTGTCGTTCACACTGCCGAATCGGTGCCGGTCGTGCCGACCCGGTCATGGATGGCTTCGCAATGGTCTACGAGCGCCGGACGGGAGAGCACGTACTGCTTCAACGGCGTGTCAATTTCGTAAAAATAGATGTTGGCGACGAAGCCATAGATCGCCGCGTCAACGGTGGAAGGCTCGCTCCCGAAGACATAGCTGGTGTCACCAAACAGGTCTGCCACGACGCGCAGATTCGCGATACCCCGCGCATAGACCTGCTCCGGTTCATATCGGCCGATGCCCTGATAGTGGTACCGCAGGCGGTTGTATTCGCGGGCGGTTTCAAGATCATTCGCTTGAATGTCTGGGTGGGCGGCAAGCACGGCGTCGCGAAAACGCGGCCAGAAGCGCTCGTCGCGCCAGCGTGAAAAGCTCATGATCCAGTACAGGTCGTCGAGCGTTCGACGGATCATATGGTCGAGATTCAACTGCTCTCGCGAAAGCGCGCGATCGATGTCAAGATGGTACTGATGTGTCAGGTGAGCGATGATAGTGTCGCTGTCGCCGATCGTATCCTCGCCATCAAGGAGATACGGCAATTGACCACGCGGCGCAGTGCTAGTGTCGAGGACGTGACGATGCTCAAAAGCGAGCCCGCACAATCGCATGAATGCAAATACCTTCAGACCAAACGGATTGTTATCGGCGACCCCGAAGAGATCCGGATAGGAATAGAGCGTCAGCATACGCACTCCTTTTCTGCGGCGGGAACCAACTCATTAACGACAGAAGAAAAATACCGGACGTTCGTTGGCCATGCTACTTCATTTCTGCCCACTCCAAGGGACGGCCGGCCGCTGTGCGTCTGTAGCAAGGCAACCGGGCTGGCAATGCACGGCTTCTGCATCTCAGGGCTGCAGAGCGGCCTTGCAGGCGAGGCAGGGTCCCGTTCAGCCGGTAGTTCGATGATGTTAAACGGGTGCGCGGTAAAATACATGTGTGGCGCGTCAATCAGGCGTTGGTTGCGCTGTCATACGATTGGACCGCCAAAGGGCATGGGGATACGTTCATGGCCGCGCCTCATCAAACTGTCGCAGTGATCGACGATGACGAGTCAGTTTGCCGCGCCCTTCAGCGCTTGCTGCGATCCGAGGGGATAGAAACAGACACCTTCACCAGTGGCGAGGCGTTTCTCGACACGCTTCGGTCGGTGAAGTCGCCCCTGCCGCGGTGCCTGATCGTTGACGTCCAGATGCCGGGCATGGACGGGCTGGAGCTTCAACGTCACCTGGCACCGGCTGGTGTGCCCATTATCTTCGTCACCGCGAACGACGATGAAGCCGTTCGCGCGGAGGCTCTGGCGCGAGGTGCGGCTGGATTCCTGAATAAACCGTTAGACACCGCCTTAATGATCAGCACGGTGCGGATAGCCTTAGGACGACCAAAATCCGCTACGAGCCCTGCGGCTTCGTAGGCGCCAAAAGAGCCGGATGTCGGTGGCGGGCCGCGTTGCGACGCCTCGACCGTGGCGTGCTATTTGGCGGGCGGCTCCGCAGAGCGGGGCATAGCGTGTGCGTTGCTTTCAGGCGACGAGCGCTGTTTTTGTTCTTCGAGCAGGCGCAAAGCTGCCCGCACCACCTCGCTCGCAGAGCCGTAGCGCCCGCCTTCGACTTCCTGTCGGATGAAAGCAGTCAGATGCTCGGTGATACTGATGCTCAGCACGTGTTTGCTCGACATGGGGGCGTGGAAGGTGAGGGTGGGAACCCATCATACCCTTCGCCCATGTCTTTCGTGCCAGGGCACTCTGCGCCGACGGGTGAGTACCGCTCGACCGTTTAACGGGGAGCCGAAACGCTCCCTGCAGAGATTGCTGTGCTCGAATTCCCGGTATATCGGTTCAAGGCCGACAACGCGAATCGATGGCTGGACAGCGCGCCTGGATGCCCTGCCCATAAGATTTGATGACGCCCGCGTGCGTCAGATGTGCTGCGACGAACCGGTCGGCCACATTGAGGAGTGCCTTCGTTGACGCGGGCTCCCTGAAGAATATGTTCCACTGAGGGCTGTCTGCCTGTTCCGATACGGCCGACAGCAGTATCACCGGCGTGTATCGAAATGCAGAAGGGAGAACCTGTGTGGCATCAAAGCGTGTGGGCGCGTCGGCGTCAGTGTATAAGTGACAGGGCAAAGTCTAGACACTACGAGCGGTAGAGTTTACGTCGCAGCCACCATCAGCACCTGAACAAGGATCGAAAGATGGACCAGATTCCGAACCCCCACGGCGGTGCAGCCGAAACAGAAGAGCTTTTCCGGATTCTGGTGCAAGGCGTTACGGACTATGCGATCTTTATGCTTTCACCCGCAGGAGTCGTGACGAGCTGGAACGTTGGCGCTGAGCGAATCAAGGGCTATACACAGCCAGAAATCGTGGGCGAACACTTTTCCCGTTTCTATACCGACGAGGACAAGGCGGCCGGCCTGCCAGCCTTGATGCTTGCCTCGGCAGCGAAGACCGGGCGTGCCGAACGCGAAGGATGGCGGGTCCGTAGAGACGGTAGCCGTTTCTGGGCGCACGTCGTGGTGGATGCGATCCGGGACGGCGAAGGTTCCCTGCTCGGTTTTGCAAAGATTACGCGAGACATCACCGAGCGCAAGGAAGCCGCAGCCGCCCTCGAGAAAGCGAACGCGGCGCTCTTCCAGGCGCAGAAGATGGAGGCAATCGGGCGCCTGACGGGCGGCGTCGCGCACGACTTCAACAATCTCCTTGCGGTGCTGTCCAACGGTCTGCAGGTGCTCGCCATCCAGTCGCCTACGCCGGTTCACAAAAGAATGATCGACGGCATGCGGCGGGCGATTGACCGCGGCGCCACGCTCACCCAGCAGTTGCTTTCGTTCGCGCGCCAGCAGCCTCTGCAGGCACAGGTACACGACCTGAACGGACTGATCCGCGAGTTCGCGCCCATGCTATCGCGCGCGGGCAACCGCAGCATACATGTTGAACTAGCTCTCGAACCCGGAGATGCCTTTGCTCTGGTCGATGCAGCACGGTTCGAGGCGGCGCTGCTCAATCTCGTTGTCAACGCGGTCGACGCCATGCCGAACGGCGGTATCATCACGGTCCGCACTGATACGGTCCAGGCGGACGCGACGATGACCCCGGCACTGCCGGAAGGCGGCTACGTTCGCGTTTCGGTTTCGGACACCGGCACGGGTATGTCCGGCGATGTTCTTGCACAGGCGTTCGAGCCGTTTTTCACCACCAAACAGCCCGGCAAGGGAACCGGGCTGGGGCTGAGTCAGGTGTACGGCTTCATTACCCAGTCGGGCGGCGACGTTCGCCTCTCCAGTGAAGTGGGCATGGGCACGACAGTGGATCTTTATCTGCCCGTCGCGCAGCCGGCGATCAACCTCGACGTCCCGCCGGTACCGAGGGCGGAGACGGTGCTGCTTGTCGAGGACGAACCTGATGTGCTGGGTGTTGCGTCGGAGTTGCTGGCAAGCATCGGGTATGACGTCGTGCCGGCAAGCAGTGCCTCGGAGGCAGTGGAAATCCTCCGGGAACGCCGGGACGTTGACGTTGTCGTCAGTGATATTTCAATGTCCCACGGGATGAGCGGAATCGAGCTTGCACGAGTGGTGCGCTCGGACTATCCGAAGATCAGGGTAGTGCTTACATCGGGCTATTCACCTGCCGCGCTTCGCGACGCAAAAGGCGGACTGAGCGACGTGCTGTTCGTAGCCAAGCCCTATCGCCTCGCAGACCTCGCAAAAGCGTTGCGAGCGTGAGCGGCCACTCTTTGCCGTACCCAGGACAGCGCCGATCTCTACTCCCCCGGCGAGACCTGCAAGGCAAACGGCATGGAGCGCTGCGCTATCCTGTCTGCCTGACCTCGAAGTCCTGTTGGCAACGGGAAACCTGGAACGAACGGATTTCACTCGCGGGAATGGCGAGCCACTCGCGACCCGCCGTTCGATCCGCGAGAGCGGTTTTACGCCTGCCGCAAACAGCGGTACACATGGGAAAAGTGTCCCTATGTGGCAAGCCGATTCGTTGCCCACCCGCATTCTTTCCGGTCTGAATCATGTCGAACGTTGAACAAGTTTCGGGCGCCGCACAAATCATGACAGAACTGCAGGCGCTTCTGGCCGCAACGCCCGGCGCGCTCGACGCGATACCCGGCGCGGTGTATCTGTGTGACCGCGACGGTTGGCTCCTTCGCTGCAATGCTGAGGCGACTCACCTGTGGGGCAGAACGCCTACGATGGGCAGCCAGCGCTTCTGCGGATCGCACCGGCTGTTCACGGTCGATGGCGAGCCTGTCGCACACGACCAATGCCCGATGGCCGACGCCATCTTTCACGGCGCGGTGACGCGCAACGCCGAGATCGTCATGGAAAGACCCGATGGCTCGCGCATCGTTGCGCTTGTCAACATCCGGCCTCTTAGGGACGCGCAAGGCCGCATCGAAGGGGCCATCAACTGTTTTCAGGACATCACGGCCAGCAGGCACATGGAGGATGAAATCCGTCGCAGGACTGAGGACCTGGAGGATTTCTTCGAAAACAGCGCGGTTGCTTTGCATATTGTCAATGGCGACGGGACCATCGTGAGGGCAAACAGAGCCGAACTCGAACTGCTCGGCTATACGGAAAGTGAATATGTCGGTCGACCGATCGCCGAATTTCATGCGGACGATTGCGTGATACGGGAGATTCTACAGCGCCTCTCGTCCAACCAGCCCCTCGTCCGGTTTCCGGCGCGGCTGCGCGCGAAGGATGGCTCCATCAGGCACGTGCTTGTGACCTCCAACGGACGCTTCTTGGACGGAAGACTGCTTAACACCCGTTGCTTCACGACCGACGTCACAATGTTGCACGAAGCAGAAACTGCGCGTCGCGAGAGCGAGGAACGTCTTGCCGCCACCTATGAGGCGGTCACGGTCGGCATCGTCGAAACTGACGCAACTGGCCGCCTGTTGCGGGTCAACGATGCGCACTGCCGGATATTGCGGCGCAGTCGGGATGAGTTGCTTGATATGCGGTTCACCGATTACACGCACGAGGATGACCGGGAAAAGGACGCCGCAATGTACGCCCGTCAGGTAAGCGGCGAACTGGCACACTATTCGATCCGCAAGCGGGCCACGCGGTCCGACGGCAGCATGGCTTACCTGCACGTCTCCAGCTCGTCCGTGCGTGACGCGCAAGGCCGCTTTCGCTATGGCGTGCGCGTAATCCAGGACGTTACGGCGACGCAGCGCCTCGAGGACCGGCTGCGCGAGCGGGAGCGACACATGCGCGAACTGCTGGAGGCACTCCCTGCCGCTGTTTATACCACCGACGCTGAAGGCCGCATTACTTTCTACAACAAGGCTGCCGTGGAGATGGCCGGCCGTACGCCTGTGGCAGGCGATCAGTGGTGCGTAACATGGCGCCTGTTGTGGCCCGACGGCACGCCGTTGCCTCACGATGAATGTCCGATGGCAGTAGCGCTGAAGGAAGACCGCCCGGTTCGCGGGCTGGAGGCTGTCGCCGAGCGCCCCGATGGAACACGGGTGCCATTCGTGCCGTATCCTACGCCCCTGCACGACGCCAACGGAGAACTGGTGGGTGCGATCAACATGCTCGTCGACATTACTGAGCAGAAGCAGGCGGAAAGCCGTCAGAAGATGTTGATCGACGAGCTGAATCACCGGGTCAAGAACACATTGGCCACCGTCCAGTCGTTGGCGACACAGACGGCAAGGCATGCCACGAGCGTCGACGCATTCATCGGCGCATTTGAGTCCAGGCTCCTGTCGCTTGGGCGGGCGCATGAGCTGCTTGCGAAGCGGCATTGGCAGGACGCACCGCTGGAAGCTCTTGTCCGGGAGATTACCTCCCCGCTTACAGGTGCCATGCAGGATCGCGCGGTCATCGCAGGGCCTGCCATCACAGTGACGCCGCGCATCGCGCTCAATCTGACGATGTGCATCAACGAACTTCTGACCAACGCGGCGAAATATGGCTCCCTGAGCGCCCCCGATGGGTCGCTGGCAATCCGGTGGGTTCTGAGTCCCGCAGAAGGCGGCAATACGCTCGATATATCCTGGCTGGAGCGTGGCGGACCGCCTGTCATGCCACCCCAGCATCGCGGCTTCGGGACACGCCTGATCGAGCGATGCATAGTTCGAGACCTGGGCGGCCAGGTTGCGCTGTCCTTTCAGGATGAAGGCCTGCGTTGCCGTCTCGCCATTCCGTTATCAATGAACGAAGGGGGAACCTATGACTGAGCTCGCTGGGTTGAAAGCGTTGGTGGTTGAGGACGAAGGCAGCGTGGCTTTGCTGATCGAGGAGATGCTTGAATCGTTTGGCTGCGAGATCGCGGCTTCGTTGGCACGGGTCGATCAGGCACGCGAATTTGCGAGTAAGGGGATATTTGACTTTGCGGTGCTGGACGTGAACCTGCATGGGCAACCGGTGTTCCCGGTCGCGGACATTCTGTGCGAACGACAGATTCCGTTTGTGTTCAGCACAGGATATGGTCCCGGCGGAGTGCCTGCGGGGTTCAATGCGTCACCCGTCCTCGCAAAGCCGTTCGGGATTGCGGACTTAAAACGTGCCGTCTCATCGGCACTTGCTAGCTCCAGCCACTAGCTGCGATTTCCGCAGGCTGCGGGCTTGCGCGAATCGGTCGCGTGCATGCCCACCAGAAGGGCATCCGTTGATCTGCGGTGCGCGCAGGCGGACCAGTTCGAAGAGGGACTTTTCAAGCGATAACTTGCCGATCCGGTCTTCCAGCGCGAGAGGGCCTTGATCATTCGGGTTGGCCTCGTAGAACATCAAGACGTTGACCATGACCTGCATGCTGACGATGCTTTGAATCCGGCGCGATTGCTGCACTCGACGAGGGTGCATTTGCGACGCCGCATACAACTGCTGCGGTGCTTTCGGCCATGAAGAGACACTCGCAGGGATGTACTGAACTGCAGTTGTCGCTACCATACCGGGGATCGCGTTGATCTGGTTTTGCGACATCCAAACTTCTCGACATGCGCCCGCCGGGCTCGGGCGATGTCGAACGTTTGGCCGATTTTTCCACTGACGGAAAAGTCATTCCATCCCTGCCCGTCTAATCAAAATTCCACGGCAGTCTGACACTCCTTTCCATGCACTGCGATTCACATTCATCACCAAGCACGGAGAAGAGCCATGAATACCCTCACGAAACAGCAGTTCAAGCGCGTCTGGTTTATCACCGGCGCATCGCGCGGACTGGGCGCACTGATCGCGCAAGCCGCGCTCGACGATGGCAACGCTGTCGTCGCGACCGGCCGCAACGCCGCCGCGATCGCCGAGCGGCTTGGAGAGTCGCCCGCGTTGCTCACCTTTGCACTCGACGTGACAAACGAGGCACAGGCGAAGGCGGCAGTCGAAGCCGCAGTCGATAAGTTCGGCCGCATCGACGTACTGGTCAATAACGCGGGCTTCGGGCTGCTCGCCGCCGTCGAGGAATCGAGCGATGCTGAAGTCCGCCGCATCTACGAGACAAACGTGTTTGGTTTGCTCAACGTCACACGCGCCGTGTTGCCGGTGATGCGCAAGCAGCATTCGGGGCATGTGATCAACACGTCGTCCATCGTCGGTTATCAGGCGGCGGCAGGCGTCGGCGTCTACAGCTCGACGAAATTCGCTGTGGAAGGCATCACCGAAGCACTGCATGCTGAACTCAAGCCGCTCGGCATTCACGCGACGATGATCGAACCCGGATTCTTCCGCACGGATTTCTTGGATACGTCGTCGCTGGCCGTCGGCAGGACGATCATTAGCGACTATGACGAGACGTCGGGCAAGCTGCGGCAACTCGCAGGCGAGATCAATCATAATCAGCCAGGCGATCCCGCAAAACTCGCAACCGCGATGGTCAGGCTCGTCGATGCAGAGACGCCGCCACTGCGTTTGCCGCTGGGCACGGACACGCTCAAGGCACTCGCGGAAAAGAATGCATATGTGACGGCCGAAACGGAAACCTGGAAGGCGCTTTCCGCATCCACCGACTTCCCGGCCTGAGCCGCAAGGAACGAGCGGGCAGACCGCGCGCATGCGAGCGGCGTCTGCCCGATTCATACAAGATGCGGTCGCTGCCTTTCGGGCTTGCGCGACACTGACATGAAAAAAATCGGTTTTCTATCGTTTGGCCACTGGTCTGCGTCGTCACACTCGCTTACGCGTTCGGCTTCCGACGTCCTGCTCCAGTCCATCGACCTCGCGGTCGCCGCCGAGCAACTCGGCGCGGATGGCGCGTATTTCCGCGTGCACCATTTCGCGCGCCAGCTCGCGTCACCATTTCCGTTGCTGGCGGCTGTTGGGGCGAGAACCAGCCGCATCGAAATTGGCACAGCCGTCATCGACATGAGGTACGAGAACCCGCTGTACATGGCCGAGGATGCGGGCGCGGCCGACCTCATCGCCGGGGGACGCCTGCAACTCGGCATCAGCCGCGGCTCGGGCGAGCAGGTGGTCGACGGCTGGCGCTATTTCGGCTATGCGCCGGGCGAGGGTGAGACGCACGTCGATCTGGCCCGTCGACACACGGAAGTGTTCTACGAAGTGCTGCGCGGTGAAGGTTTCGCTGCGCCAAATCCCCGACCGATGTTTGCCAACCCACCGGGCCTGCTACGCGTCGAGCCCCATTCCGAAGGGTTGCGCGATCGCATCTGGTGGGGCTCGGGATCGGTTGCCACCGCGGTATGGGCAGCCGGGATGGGCGTGAACCTGCAATGCTCGACACTGAAGAACGACGAGTCGGGCCGTCCGCTCCATGTCCAGCAGGCGGAGCAGATTCGGGCTTACCGGCAGGCCTGGAAGGAAGCCGGCCACGCGCGCGAACCGCGCGTGTCGGTGAGTCGCAGCATCTTCGCGCTGGTGGACGATCGGGACCGCCTATACTTTGGACGCGATGCGAACAGCGACGATACGATCGGACTGCTGGACGGCAACATCCGGACAATTTTCGGCCGCAATTATGCGGCAGAGCCCGACGCACTCGTCAGGCAACTCGCAGCGGACGAGGCCATCGCGGAAGCCGACACGCTACTGTTGACCGTACCGAATCAACTCGGCGTGGACTACTGCGCACACGTGATCGAATCGATCCTCACGCACGTCGCTCCCGCGCTTGGCTGGCGCTAGTGCGACGGCGCACCTTCAGCGCAACGGAAGCCAAAGCGGTCCCTTCCACGCTTT
This sequence comes from Paraburkholderia caledonica, assembly GCF_000383275.1. Taxonomy (NCBI): domain Bacteria; kingdom Pseudomonadati; phylum Pseudomonadota; class Betaproteobacteria; order Burkholderiales; family Burkholderiaceae; genus Paraburkholderia; species Paraburkholderia caledonica. The sequence continues at coordinate 21,750 of NZ_KB911057.1, forward strand.
CAGCGCATCGAGAAATGCTTTCAACCTCGACGGCATGAAGCGCCGCGTCGGATAAACGGCGTGGACGAACAGCTCCGGTGACGACCAGTCGGGCAGCACACGCACCAGTTCTCCGCGGGCGATATGCGGGTCGCAGTAGCTCGAGGGAAGCAGCGCGACGCCGTGCCCGCGCAGCGCGAATGCATGGACTATGTGGAAGTCGCGCGCGGCAACCGGCCCGCTCACGTGTACCCTGGCCGCTTTGCGGCCGTTCACCAGGTGCCATTCCGTCTCGTTGTTGCGGGCGTTGATCAGCACGCAGGGATGCTGGCTGAGCTCGTCGGGCCGCGATGGAAGGGGATGGTTTCGTGCATAGTCGGCCGAGACGACGAGCTGTCGCACGCTCCTTCCTACTCGCTGCGCAACAAGACTCGAGTCCTGCAATTGTCCGAAGCGAATCGCAACGTCGACGTTTTCGGCGATCAGGTCGATAAACGCGTTCGTGAAGTACAGGTCCACCTGAATCTGCGGGTAGTCATTCATGAATGCCGACATGAAGGCGTAAAACGGTTCCTGTTCGAGCATCACAGGACCGGAGATGCGTAGCACGCCCTCCGGTTTCTTCTGCGTCTGGGTGATCACGCGCTCGGCGTCATACAGATGAGCTAGCGGCTCGCTGCATTGATCCAGGTAGGCGCGCCCCTGTCCAGTCAGGCTCAGCTTGCGCGTCGTGCGCTGCAACAGGGTTACGCCGAGCCGTTCCTCAAGCGCGCTCACCTTGCGACTGACGGTCGACACAGGCATGCCGAGCGCCTGCGCAGCGCGGCTGAAGCTCCCGGACTGCGCTACTCGCACAAAGACGGCGATGTCGTTCAGGTCGGCGAGCTCGGTCATTGACACCTCAGTGACGATCTTTGCAAGGGTGGAAAAGACATTCTATACATTCCAGTCTAATCAAAAGTGCTCGTCGGGACGAGACTTCTCTTCACGCAGTTCAACTTACTGGAGAGAAATCATGGCAAACAAGGTCGTCGTCATTACCGGTGCTTCCAGCGGAATCGGTGAAGCCACCGCCAAACTTCTTGCCTCCAAGGGCGCCACTGTTGCTCTGGCCGCCCGGCGCATCGACAGGCTGCAACGCGTTGCAGCGGAAATTCTGGCGAAAGGCGGGCGAGTGTCGATCCATCAGGTGGACGTGACGGATCAGGAGCAGGTCAACCGCCTGATCAGCGACGTCGTATCGCAACATGGGCGCCTCGACGTCATGGTGAATAACGCTGGCCTGATGGCGATCGCGCCACTGTCACTGCGCAAGACCGACGAGTGGGACCGGATGATCGACATCAACATCAAGGGCCTCCTGTACGGAGTCGCCGCGGCGCTGCCGGTATTCGAAAAACAGCAGTCGGGCCATTTCGTCAATATCGCATCGGTTGTGGGGCTGAAGGTCTTCAGCCCAGGAGGCACGGTTTATTCGGGAACGAAGTTCGCGGTGCGTGCGATTTCTGAAGGTCTGCGGCATGAAGTGGGCGGCAACATCCGCACGACCGTCATTTCACCTGGGGCGATCGACACCGAACTGAAGTTCGGTTCGGGCCACGACGACAGCCGCAATTTTGTCGTCGACTTCTACAGGATGGCGATCCCCGCCGAAGCGATTGCGCAAGCCATCGCCTACGCAATCGAGCAACCCAACTCGGTCGACGTCAACGAAATCGTGATCCGTCCCACCGTTCAGGACTTCTGAAGCGCGGCGCCGCGGTAGCTGATCGCCGGGCGGGACAGAGGGCTTCTTTTGACCCGTCCGCGCGCCAGTCACCGCAAAGCCAGCCCGAATGACTTCATTGAGGAGTTCATCATGCCCGCAGCTGTGTTTTCCCTCGCTTTCGCCGCGTTCGCAATCGGAACGACGGAATTCGTTATCGTCGGCTTGTTGCCCGACATTGGAAGGGCGTTCGGCATCTCCGTGTCGACGGCAGGTTTGCTGGTGAGTTTCTACGCGCTGGCCATTACGGTCGGCACGCCTGTGGTCTCCGCGTTGACGGCGCGCTTGCCGCGCCGCGCGTTGTTGCTCGCGCTGATGGCGTTCTTTACGCTATGCAATCTGGTGGCCGGACTTTCGACAGCCTTTCCAGCGCTGCTCGCGATCCGGATCGTGATGGCGGTCGCGCACGGCGTGTTCTTCGGCCTCGGGACAACCGTTGCCATGTCGCTGGTGCCGCCGGATAAGTCAGGCAGGGCCGTGGCGATCATGGTCAGCGGCCTGACGGTCGCGATGGTGACTGGCGTCCCTGGCGGAACGTGGCTCGGCGATCTGATGAGCTGGCGGCTGCCGTTCCTGGTAGTGGCCGCGATGGGCGCGCTTGCGACCATCGGTCTTTGGCGGCTTTTGCCCGCGCTTGCGGCTCAGCGCAGCGCCGGGACCGTGCTCTCGCAACTCGCTTTGCTGAAAAGCCGCGCATTGATGCCGCTCTATGCGATCGCTGCATTAGGCATGGGAGCGACGTTCGCGGTGTTCACGTACCTGTCGCCGCTGTTGATTCATACCACGGGGTTCAGGAGCGAAGGCGTAACCGTCGGGCTCATGGTGTTCGGACTCGGTTCCGTGGTGGGGACGATTGGCGGAGGGCGTCTGTCCGACCGATATGGCCCGAAGCTCAGCATGAACGTCGCGCTGGGCGGCATCGCTGCGTCGGTCGCCGCGCTCTGGCTCACCGCACACCACCCGGCGCTGGTGTTAGTCAACCTGTTTGTCTGGGGCGCGTTCGCCTTCGCGGTTCCTCCCATCATGCAGGCGACTGTCGTCCTCGTGGCTCGACGAGAGGCGCCCGAGGCGGTCGGTACGGCGGCGGGGCTCAACGTCGCTGCGTTTAACCTCGGCATCTCTGGCGGGTCATTCCTGGGCGGACTGACGCTCGCAGGCGTCGACGTCCTCACGACGGTGTACGCCGGCGTGGCTCTGGCGGTGGTGGGACTCGCGGTTGTCGCGATGTACCGATGGTCGGAGCGTCCGGCGGCCGTGCCTGCCCGAGGCGCACTGGGGCGATGCCGAGCGTCAGGCCCAACTCGACGACACCGGATCATGCAACGGGAAACATCATGAACCTATCGAAACCTCATGTACCGCAGCCCAGACGACGGCGTTTCGTGCAGATTCTCGCATCGCTGTCGCTCGTTTCCGTTGCCGCACTCGCTCACGGGCTGTCACCCTCGCCGTCAGGAACTGCAATGACAACTGCACACGACACCATTCGCCCCAGGGCCTTTGTCTTCGATATGCAAGGCACCGTCTTCAACTTCTACGATCCGATGATGCATGAACTGGCCCGGCTTCCCGCTGTGGAGGCGCGGCTTCAGGACTGGTCAACTTTTCCGGGACGGTGGAGCGCTGCGGCGCACGACTGTATCGTCGAGATCGCCGCCGGGCGCAAGCCATGGCAGCCCAACCGCGCCGTGTATGCAGGCGTGTTGCCTGCGTTGCTTTCGTGCTATCCAGGCGGCAATGGGCTTTCCGACGATGACAGGACCCGCTTGCTCGACGTCTGGACAGCGATGACACCGTGGAGCGATTCGCAGGCAGGACTGACATTGCTGCGCAAGGCCTTCATCGTCGCAACGCTGACCAATGCGTCGATGGCGGGAATGATCGGCCTCGTCAAACGCGAAGGACTGCCCTTTGACGCGATCCTCACCGGCGAACTGGTGCACGCGTTCAAGCCTGATCCGCGTGTCTACCAACTCGCGTCTGAGTATCTCGGCTTTGTACCGGGCGAGATCATGCTGGTGTCTGCTCACAAGTGGGATCTGATGGCGGCCAAGCGCAGCGGGCTGCTCACAGCATTTGTTCCGCGTCCCTTTGAAAACGGTCTTGGGACGGAGGTCGACACCTTGCCGGAGTCATACATCGACGTTGTTGCCTCCGATTTACCGCAACTCGCGTCGCTCCTGGGTCGTAACTGAACAGATCGGCCGGGCAACCATCACGAGCCTTCATATGCCGGTCACGCGGCCTACGCACGCCCGCTGTGGGTCGCCTTGCAGACATCGGCCGGGGGTTGGGCAGATGACGGCAACGGGTCGGAAGCACGCGGTGACGACCGGCCCCTTTCGGGAAGCGGAACACCAAGGACCGCTTTGCGGCGACGAGCTTGAAGGGCCGATGGACTCAGCCCGACCGATTCTGTTGAAAAAGTCGTGTTGTGGTTGGGGGCGCAGAAGTTGGCGACACGTTTCCGAGTTGTGGCGCTTAGCGAAGTGGCGAACTTGAATCAGGCAGCGATCCCCCGTTGCTGGTCATGTAGCGGCCTGATTCATCTGCTTGCTTGCTGGCATGAGCCACTTGGCCATTCTTCGCAGATTTTGCGCGGTTGCTGCCATCAGGAACTCATCATGAGCACCGCTTGGACCGCGCAGTCGCAGGCGATCCAGCTTCAGGATGCGCTTGAGGTGAGCGAAGAGCATTTCCACTTTCTTTCGCTGCCGGCGAGACTGCTTGTATTCTGCGGTTGTCGCGATGCGCCTTGCTTCATCGCGGGCGGCTTCATGGATGCTGCGCGTGATTTTGCGAAACGACATATTCGGACAGCATTGATTCTTCATCGAACAATGGCTGCAGTTCTTTTCACTCGATCGATACACGATGGTGTTGGCTTTCGTGATGTGCGTGCGTGGATTTTTCAGTGGACGCCAGTCGCTGCGTAGCGCGTTCCCTGCAGGGCATCGATACTCGTTGGCCTGTTCATTCCAGATGAATTCGCTACGGGAGAACGTATTGTCCTTGCGCGTTGTTTTATCCCAGACCGAGACGTGCGGCTCAATGTGTTTCTCTTCAACCATCCAGCCAAGCAGCGCTGCTGTGCCGTAGGCGGTGTCACCTACCAGCTTGCGGGGCGTCAGGTCCCATTGACGTTCTACACGGTCAATCATTGTTCTGGTTGATTCGACTTCCTGTGACCGATTCGCCGGCGTCGCCTCAACGTCCATAATGATCCCTGCCTG
>NZ_KB911058.1:0-18657 GCF_000383275.1 Paraburkholderia caledonica
GGTATCCTGCTGCGCGGCACGAAGCGCGAAGACGTGGAGCGTGGCCAGGTGCTGGCCAAGCCGGGTTCGATCAACCCGCACACGCACTTCACGGCTGAGGTGTACGTGCTGAGCAAGGACGAAGGCGGCCGCCACACGCCGTTCTTCAACAACTATCGTCCGCAGTTCTACTTCCGTACGACGGACGTGACGGGCTCGATCGAGTTGCCGAAGGACAAGGAAATGGTCATGCCGGGCGACAACGTGTCGATCACGGTGAAGCTGATCAACCCGATCGCGATGGAAGAAGGTCTGCGCTTCGCTATCCGCGAAGGCGGCCGTACCGTCGGCGCCGGTGTCGTTGCCAAGATTCTCGAGTAACGCCAGATAGTTCTCGTTAATCTGTAGTTTCGGGGTTGGCGGTGTCGTCAGCCCCAAATGGTTTAGGGGTATAGCTCAACTGGCAGAGCGTCGGTCTCCAAAACCGAAGGTTGGGGGTTCGATTCCCTCTGCCCCTGCCAACTCTCGCGTCAACCGTGGCGCTTCGTTAAGGTGTTATGGCGAATCCTTCCGTCGAAACTGTAAATACATCGAGCGACAAGCTGATGCTCGTCGCGGGCGTATTGCTGGTCTTGGCCGGGTTCGTGGGGTTCTTCTGGCTTAACGGTCAGGAATGGTACGTCCGCGGAGCCGCCTTGGCTGTTGGTGCAATCGCGGGTGTTGCAGTCGGTCTTCTCTCCGCGCCTGGCAAGGGTTTCATCGCTTTCGCCAAAGACTCGTACAAGGAAGTCCGCAAGGTTGTCTGGCCGACTCGTAAAGAGGCTACTCAGACGACGTTAGTGGTTTTCGGCTTCGTGTTCGTGATGGCGATCTTTCTGTGGGTTAGTGATAAATCCATCGAATGGGCGATTTTCTCGGTGATTCTGGGTTGGAAATGATATGAGCGATACTCCGGCATCTCCGAGCGGCAAACGTTGGTACGTCGTGCACGCCTACTCCGGCATGGAGAAGAGCGTGCAGCGTGCGCTTCAGGAGCGCATTGAGCGCGCCGGCATGCAAGACCAGTTTGGTCAAATCCTCGTGCCGACCGAAGAGGTGGTCGAGGTGAAGGGCGGTCACAAATCGGTGACCGAGCGTCGTTTCTTCCCCGGTTACGTACTGGTTGAGATGGAAATGACGGATGAGACGTGGCACCTCGTGAAGAATACGGCGAAGGTCACGGGCTTCGTGGGCGGTGCGCGCAATCGGCCGAGCCCGATCTCTCCGCGCGAAGTCGAGAAGATCATGTCGCAGATGCAGGAGGGGGTGGAGAAACCGCGTCCGAAGACCCTGTTTGAAGTGGGCGAGATGGTTCGGGTGAAGGACGGTCCTTTCACCGATTTCAACGGCAGCGTCGAAGAAGTGAATTACGAAAAGTCGCGCGTCCGTGTTTCCGTTACAATCTTCGGCCGCGCTACGCCGGTCGAGCTGGAATTCGGCCAAGTCGAGAAGTTGTAATCCAGATTCTACGCAGCGCGCCAGTCGGCGCGTTTCGTATTTCGCGCTTACGGTCCGCGTAATGGCCGTTGAGGAGCGCAAGTACCCGGGGTCCGGCGAACGCGCGCTACTACTCACTGAACGTTCGCTTGAAAGGTGACGTTCCAAAGAGGTTTTCAACATGGCAAAGAAAATCATCGGCTTTATCAAGCTGCAGATTCCTGCAGGTAAAGCCAACCCGTCGCCGCCGGTCGGTCCGGCACTGGGCCAGCGCGGCCTGAACATCATGGAGTTCTGCAAGGCGTTTAACGCGCAGACTCAAGCACTGGAGCCGGGTCTGCCGATTCCGGTCGTGATCACCGCGTTTGCTGACAAGAGCTTCACGTTTGTCCTGAAAACGCCGCCGGCAACGGTTCTGATCAAGAAGGCAGCGAAGATCGACAAGGGTTCGAGCAAGCCGCACACCGACAAGGTCGGCAAGATCACCCGCGCTCAAGCTGAAGACATCGCCAAGACCAAGATGCCCGATCTGACCGCGGCTGATCTGGACGCAGCGGTTCGTACGATCGCTGGTAGCGCCCGCTCGATGGGCATCACCGTGGAGGGCGTGTAAATGGCTAAGCTTTCTAAGCGTCTGCAGGCTTTTGCAGCAAAGGTTGACCGTCAGAAGCTGTACCCGATCGACGACGCGCTGTCGCTGGTCAAGGAGTGCGCGAGCGCAAAGTTCGACGAGTCGATCGACGTGGCAGTGCAACTCGGCATCGATGCGAAGAAGTCGGATCAAGTGGTCCGCGGTTCGGTTGTTCTGCCGGCAGGTACAGGCAAGTCGGTTCGCGTCGCCGTGTTCGCACAGGGCGAAAAAGCTGAACAGGCTCGCGCAGCCGGCGCTGAAGTCGTCGGTATGGAAGACCTGGCTGAACAGGTGAAGGCTGGCAATCTGGACTTCGACATCGTGATCGCTTCGCCGGACACGATGCGCGTGGTCGGTACGCTCGGTCAGATTCTCGGCCCGCGCGGCCTGATGCCGAACCCGAAGGTCGGCACGGTCACGCCGGACGTCGCAACGGCCGTGAAGAATGCCAAGGCTGGCCAGGTGCAATTCCGTGTCGACAAGGCCGGTATTATCCACGCCACCATCGGTCGTGCTTCGTTCGAACCGACGGCTCTGCGTAGCAATCTGAGCGCTCTCATCGACGCGTTGCAGAAGGCCAAGCCGGCAACGAGCAAGGGTGTTTACCTGCGTAAGGTTGCACTGTCGAGCACGATGGGCGTCGGCGTTCGCGTCGATCAGACGTCGCTCGCTGCACAATAAAGTAATTCATCGCCTCGACGAAAGTCGGGGCGTTTATGGGCTTTGGGCGGTTGCGAGATGTCAGTAGTTAGCATCGCGCAACCGGTTGTCAAAGACCGTTGGCGGGCACGCAGCAGGTAGGCGGACTCTTAATGTAAAGCCAACGCAGATGGCGAACCCGAAAAGGTTTTGTAGTGATGAAGCCGTTCGACGCTTGCAGCAGTGCGGGTGTCGCGCGGTCGAAATACTCCTGACTGGTCGGACGCCGTTATTGAACGCGGTACACAAGGCGCACGCCGCGTGTATCGAATCTGGAGGTTAACCGTGCCACTCAACAAAGAAAGCAAGCAGGCCGTCGTCGCTGAGGTTGCCGCGCAAGTCGCGAAAGCCCAGACCGTGGTTCTGGCTGAGTATCGTGGGATCACGGTTGGCGATCTGACCAAGCTGCGCGCGAAAGCGCGTGAGCAACAGGTGTACCTTCGCGTGTTGAAAAACACGCTTGCGCGTCGCGCTGTCGAAGGTACCCCGTTCGCTCCGCTGGCAGAGCAGATGACTGGCCCCCTGATCTACGGCATCTCTGAAGATGCAATTGCTGCTGCTAAGGTCGTCAATGACTTCAGCAAGAGCAATGATAAGTTGGTCATCAAGGCTGGCGCCTACGAAGGCAACGTGATGGACAAGGCGGGCGTGCAAGCGCTGGCCAACATCCCGAGCCGCGAGGAGCTGCTCTCCAAGCTGTTGTTCGTTATGCAAGCACCTGTTTCTGGCTTCGCGCGCGCTTTGGCCGCGCTGGCAGAAAAGAAACAAGGCGAAGAATCCGCTGCGTAATGTACTTCAGCCGAGCGTAATTGATCGCTAGCTGTATCCGAATTCAATTTAGGAGTATTTCAAATGGCAATCGCAAAAGAAGACATCCTCGAAGCCGTAGGCTCGATGTCGGTTCTGGAACTGAACGAGCTGGTTAAGGCGTTCGAAGAAAAGTTTGGCGTGTCGGCAGCTGCTGTTGCAGTGGCAGGCCCCGCAGGTGCAGGCGGCGGCGCTGCTGCAGCTGAAGAGCAAACCGAATTCACGGTGAACCTGGTTGAAGTTGGCGCGAACAAGGTTTCCGTCATTAAGGCAGTTCGTGAACTGACGGGTCTCGGCCTGAAGGAAGCGAAGGACCTGGTCGACGGTGCACCGAAGCCTGTGAAGGAATCGGTACCGAAGGCTGCTGCTGAAGAAGCGAAGAAGAAGCTGGAAGAAGCCGGCGCGAAGGCTGAAATCAAGTAAGTTTCAGCGCGCTGTGCGAAGGCTGGCGGTTTTCCACCGCCGGCCTTTTTGTGCTTTGTGGGGGACGCGTTTTTGCATCGTTGTTTAGCAACAATGCGACTCCCAGAAGCCAAAGAAAACCGCCTATCGGCAACATTGACCGGCGCTTCTCTTTGTCTTCTGAAGCGACTGCAGAAGGCAAGTTTGGTCGGGTAGCGGTTAAGGTTCCATGCGACAGGCATCCGCTGCCGTCAGCCAGCGGTTGGTAGAGGCCAACCACCAAGCTTCTAGGCTCGTTCAAGCCATCGGACGGCCATCGGGTCTCAGTCGGTGAACACTCGGGTTGTCTCATCAAGGTATCCTGCCTCGACAACAATGCCCGCCGTGATTCGGAGATCGTATGCAATATTCCTTCACCGAGAAGAAGCGTATTCGCAAGAGTTTTGCGAAGCGCCCCATCGTTCACCAAGTACCTTTCCTGCTGGCTACCCAGCTTGAATCATTCAGCACGTTTCTGCAAGCAGACACGTCCTCCACGCAACGCAAGCCGGAAGGCCTGCAAGCCGCGTTCACATCCGTTTTCCCGATTGTTTCGCACAACGGGTTCGCACGTCTTGAGTTCGTCAGCTACATGCTGTCGCCGCCGGCATTCAACATCAAGGAATGTCAGCAGCGCGGTTTGACGTACTGCTCCGCCCTGCGCGCCAAAGTGCGCCTGGTGCTGCTCGACAAGGAGTCGCCGAGCAAGCCGGTCGTCAAGGAAGTGAAGGAACAGGAAGTGTACATGGGCGAAATTCCGCTCATGACGCCGACGGGTTCGTTCGTCATCAACGGCACGGAACGTGTGATCGTTTCGCAGCTGCACCGCTCGCCTGGCGTGTTCTTCGAACACGACAAGGGCAAGACGCACAGCTCGGGCAAGCTCCTGTTTTCGGCACGTATCATTCCTTACCGCGGTTCGTGGCTCGATTTCGAGTTCGACCCGAAGGATGTGCTGTACTTCCGCGTCGACCGTCGCCGCAAGATGCCGGTCACGATCCTGCTGAAGGCAATCGGCCTCACGCCGGAACAGATCCTCGCAAACTTCTTCGTGTTCGATAACTTCACGCTGATGCCGGAAGGCGCGCAGATGGAGTTCGTGCCGGAGCGTCTGCGTGGCGAAGTCGCGCGTTTCGACATCACGGACCGTGATGGCAACGTGATCGTCCAGAAGGACAAGCGGATCAACGCGAAGCACATTCGCGATCTGGACAACGCGAAGACCAAGTTCATCTCGGTCCCGGAAGACTATCTGCTCGGCCGCGTGCTGGCGAAAAACGTCGTCGACGGCGACACCGGTGAAGTCATCGCCAACGCGAATGACGAAATCACCGAGACTGTCCTCGAGAAGCTGCGCGAATCGAAGATCAAAGACATCCAGACGCTCTACACGAACGATCTGGACCAGGGTCCGTACATTTCGTCGACGCTGCGTATCGACGAAACCGCGGACAAGATGGCCGCTCGCATCGCGATCTACCGCATGATGCGCCCGGGCGAACCGCCGACCGAAGAAGCGGTCGAGGCGCTGTTCAACCGTCTGTTCTACAGCGAAGACGCATACGACCTCTCGAAGGTGGGTCGTATGAAGTTCAATCGCCGTGTCGGCCGCGATGAAATCGTTGGCCCGATGACGCTGCAAGACGACGACATCCTCGCCACGATCAAGATTCTGGTCGAACTGCGTAACGGTAAGGGTGAAGTCGACGACATCGACCACTTGGGCAATCGCCGTGTGCGTTGCGTCGGCGAACTGGCGGAAAACCAGTTCCGCGCCGGTCTCGTGCGTGTCGAACGTGCTGTGAAGGAGCGCCTCGGCCAGGCCGAAAGCGAAAACCTGATGCCGCACGACCTGATCAACTCGAAGCCGATTTCGTCGGCAATTCGCGAGTTCTTCGGTTCGTCGCAGCTGTCGCAGTTCATGGACCAGACGAATCCGCTGTCGGAAATCACCCACAAGCGCCGTGTCTCGGCACTTGGCCCGGGCGGTTTGACGCGTGAGCGCGCAGGCTTCGAAGTCCGCGACGTCCACCCGACGCACTATGGTCGTGTCTGCCCGATCGAAACGCCTGAAGGTCCGAACATCGGCCTGATCAACTCGCTCGCTCTGTACGCGCACCTGAACGAATACGGCTTCCTCGAAACGCCGTATCGCAAGGTCGTGGACGGCAAGGTGACCGACCAGATCGATTACCTGTCGGCGATCGAAGAAGGTCGTTACGTGATCGCTCAGGCGAACGCGGCAGTGGCTGAAGACGGTACGCTGACCGACGAACTCGTGTCGTCGCGTGAAGCGGGCGAAACGCTGATGGTCACGCCGGACCGTATCCAGTACATGGACGTGGCGCCGTCGCAGATCGTGTCGGTGGCTGCATCGCTGATTCCGTTCCTCGAGCACGACGACGCGAACCGCGCGTTGATGGGCTCGAACATGCAGCGTCAGGCTGTGCCGTGTCTGCGTCCTGAAAAGGCCGTGGTGGGTACGGGTATCGAGCGTACGGTGGCAGTCGACTCGGGTACGACGGTTCAGGCATTCCGCGGCGGTGTGGTCGATTATGTCGACGCCGGCCGTATGGTGATCCGCGTGAACGACGATGAAGCTGTTGCTGGCGACGTCGGCGTGGACATCTACAACCTGATCAAGTACACGCGTTCGAACCAGAACACGAACATCAACCAGCGCCCGATCGTGAAGGTCGGCGATATCGTGTCGCGTGGCGACGTGCTGGCTGACGGCGCATCGACGGATCTGGGTGAGCTGGCTCTTGGCCAGAACATGCTGGTCGCGTTCATGCCGTGGAACGGCTACAACTTCGAAGACTCGATCTTGATCTCGGAGAAGGTGGTTGCAGACGACCGTTACACGTCGATCCACATCGAAGAACTGAACGTCGTGGCTCGCGACACGAAGCTCGGACCGGAAGAAATCACGCGCGACATCTCGAACCTGGCTGAAGTGCAACTCGGCCGTCTCGACGAGTCGGGCATCGTCTACATCGGCGCGGAAGTCGAAGCAGGCGACGTGCTGGTCGGCAAGGTCACGCCGAAGGGCGAAACCCAGCTGACGCCGGAAGAAAAGCTGCTGCGCGCCATCTTCGGTGAAAAGGCTTCGGACGTGAAGGACACGTCGCTGCGCGTGCCGTCGGGCATGAGCGGTACGGTGATCGACGTCCAGGTGTTCACGCGTGAAGGCATTCAGCGCGACAAGCGTGCGCAACAGATCATCGACGATGAACTGAAGCGCTATCGCCTCGACTTGAACGACCAGCTGCGCATCGTGGAAGGCGACGCGTTCCAGCGTCTCGCACGTATGCTCGACGGCAAGGTCGCGAACGGCGGTCCGAAGAAGCTGGCAAAGGGCACGAAGATCGAACAGGCTTACCTGCAAGATCTGGATCATTACCACTGGTTCGACATCCGCCTCGCGGACGAAGAAGCAGCGGCACAGCTCGAAGCCATCAAGGACTCGATCGAACAGAAGCGTCACCAGTTCGATCTGGCGTTCGAAGAGAAGCGCAAGAAGCTCACGCAAGGCGACGAACTGCCGCCGGGCGTGTTGAAGATGGTCAAGGTGTACCTGGCAGTGAAGCGCCGCCTGCAGCCTGGCGACAAGATGGCCGGCCGTCACGGTAACAAGGGTGTCGTGTCGAAGATCGTTCCGATCGAAGACATGCCGTACATGGCCGACGGCCGTCCGGCTGACGTCGTTCTGAATCCGCTCGGCGTGCCGTCGCGGATGAACGTCGGTCAGGTTCTCGAAGTGCATCTGGGTTGGGCCGCGAAGGGTCTCGGCTGGCGTATCGGCGAAATGCTGCAGCGTCAGGCGAAGATCGCTGAACTGCGCGAATTCCTGACCAAGATCTACAACGAGTCGGGCCGCGCCGAAGAGCTGGACAGCTTCACCGACGACGAGATCGTCGAACTGGCGAAGAACCTGCGCGAAGGCGTGCCGTTCGCAACGCCGGTGTTCGACGGCGCGACGGAAGAAGAAATGTCGCGCGCGCTGGATCTGGCATTCCCGGACGACATCGCGAAGAACCTCGGCATGACGCCGTCGAAGAATCAGGTGCGTCTGTACGACGGCCGGACCGGCGAAATGTTCGAACGTACGGTGACGGTCGGCTACATGCACTACCTGAAGCTGCACCACCTGGTCGACGACAAGATGCACGCGCGTTCCACGGGCCCGTACTCGCTCGTGACGCAGCAGCCGTTGGGCGGTAAGGCGCAGTTCGGTGGCCAGCGTTTCGGTGAAATGGAAGTGTGGGCGCTCGAAGCGTACGGCGCATCGTACGTGCTGCAGGAAATGCTGACGGTGAAGTCGGACGACGTGACAGGCCGGACCAAGGTGTACGAGAACCTGGTCAAGGGCGATCACGTGATCGATGCAGGCATGCCGGAATCCTTCAACGTGTTGGTGAAGGAAATCCGCTCGCTCGGTATCGACATCGACCTCGACCGCAACTAATCGGACTACTGGAGAGAAGCGATGAAAGCTTTGCTCGATCTATTCAAGCAAGTCCAACAACCTGAAGTTTTTGACGCGATCAAGATCGGTCTGGCTTCGCCAGACAAGATCCGTTCGTGGTCGTTCGGTGAAGTGAAGAAGCCGGAAACCATCAACTACCGGACGTTCAAGCCGGAACGCGATGGTTTGTTCTGCGCGAAAATTTTCGGGCCGATCAAAGACTATGAATGCCTTTGCGGCAAGTACAAGCGCCTGAAGCACCGTGGCGTGATCTGCGAGAAGTGCGGCGTCGAAGTGACGCTGGCTAAGGTGCGTCGCGAACGGATGGGCCACATTGAACTGGCCTCGCCGGTTGCGCACATTTGGTTCCTGAAGTCGCTGCCGTCGCGTCTGGGCATGGTGCTCGACATGACGCTGCGCGACATCGAACGCGTGCTGTACTTCGAAGCATATGTGGTGATCGATCCGGGCATGACGCCGCTGAAAGCGCGGCAGATCATGACCGAAGAGGATTACTACAACAAGGTCGAAGAATACGGTGACGAATTCCGTGCCGAAATGGGCGCGGAAGGCGTTCGCGAGCTGCTGCGCGCGATCAACATCGACGAACAGGTTGAAATGCTCCGTACCGAACTCAAGAACACGGGTTCGGAAGCGAAGATCAAGAAGTACGCGAAGCGCCTGAAGGTGCTCGAGGCTTTCCAGCGTTCGGGCATCAAGCCTGACTGGATGGTGCTCGAAGTGCTGCCGGTGCTGCCGCCGGAACTGCGTCCGCTGGTGCCGCTGGATGGCGGCCGTTTCGCGACGTCGGACCTGAACGACCTGTACCGCCGCGTGATCAACCGTAACAACCGGTTGAAGCGTCTGCTCGAACTGAAGGCGCCTGAAATCATCGTCCGCAACGAAAAGCGGATGCTGCAGGAAGCCGTCGATTCGCTGCTCGACAACGGTCGTCGCGGTAAGGCAATGACCGGCGCGAACAAGCGTCCGCTGAAGTCGCTCGCTGACATGATCAAGGGTAAGGGCGGTCGTTTCCGTCAGAACTTGCTTGGTAAGCGCGTCGACTATTCGGGCCGTTCGGTGATCGTGGTCGGCCCGACGCTCAAGCTGCATCAGTGCGGTCTGCCGAAGCTGATGGCGCTCGAACTGTTCAAGCCGTTCATCTTCAACAAGCTGGAAGTGATGGGTGTTGCTACCACCATCAAGGCTGCGAAGAAGGAAGTCGAGAACCAGACGCCGGTGGTGTGGGACATTCTCGAAGAAGTCATTCGCGAACATCCGGTCATGCTGAACCGCGCGCCTACGCTGCACCGTCTTGGCATTCAGGCTTTCGAGCCGGTGCTGATCGAAGGTAAGGCGATCCAGCTGCACCCGCTCGTTTGCGCGGCGTTCAACGCCGACTTCGACGGTGACCAGATGGCTGTTCACGTTCCGCTGTCGCTCGAAGCGCAGATGGAAGCGCGCACGCTGATGCTGGCGTCGAACAACGTGCTGTTCCCGGCTAACGGCGATCCGTCGATCGTGCCGTCGCAGGATATCGTGCTCGGTCTGTACTACGCGACCCGTGAAGCTGTGAACGCGAAGGGCGAAGGCCTGACGTTCACCGGCGTTTCGGAAGCGCTGCGTGCATACGAGAACAAGGAAGTCGAGCTCGCCTCGCGCGTCAACGTGCGGATCACCGAAATGGTCCACAACGAAGACAAGTCGGAAGGTGCGCCGGCGTTCGTGCCGAAGATCTCGCTGTACGCGACGACCGTCGGCCGTGCAATCCTGTCGGAAATTCTGCCGCCGGGCCTGCCGTTCTCGGTGCTGAACAAGCCGCTGAAGAAGAAGGAAATCTCGCGTCTGATCAACACCGCGTTCCGCAAGTGCGGTCTGCGTGAAACGGTGATTTTCGCCGACCAGTTGATGCAGTCTGGTTTCCGTCTGGCCACGCGCGCTGGTATCTCGATCTGCGTCGACGACATGCTCGTGCCGCCGCAGAAAGAAACCATCGTTGGCGACGCTGCGAAGAAGGTGAAGGAATACGACCGTCAGTACATGTCGGGTCTCGTCACGTCGCAAGAGCGCTACAACAACGTGGTCGACATCTGGTCGGCAACGTCGGAAGCGGTCGGCAAGGCGATGATGGAACAGCTGTCGACGGAACCGGTGGTGGATCGCGACGGCAACGAAACGCGTCAGGAATCGTTCAACTCCATCTACATGATGGCGGACTCGGGCGCTCGTGGTTCCGCAGTTCAGATTCGTCAGCTGGCCGGTATGCGTGGCCTGATGGCGAAGCCGGACGGCTCGATCATCGAGACGCCGATTACGGCGAACTTCCGCGAAGGTCTGAACGTGTTGCAGTACTTCATCTCGACCCACGGCGCACGTAAGGGTCTGGCTGATACGGCACTGAAGACGGCAAACTCCGGTTACCTGACGCGACGTCTCGTTGACGTGACGCAGGATCTGGTGGTGGTCGAGGACGATTGCGGTACGTCCAACGGCGTGGCGATGAAGGCGTTGGTCGAAGGCGGTGAAGTCGTCGAAGCACTGCGTGACCGTATTCTCGGTCGCGTGGCGGTGGCTGACGTCGTCAATCCGGAATCGCAGGAAACGCTGTACGAAGCGGGCAGCCTGCTCGACGAAGATGCGGTCGAAGAAATCGAGCGCCTCGGCATCGACGAAGTGCGCGTTCGTACGCCGCTGACGTGCGAAACACGTTACGGTCTGTGCGCAGCTTGCTATGGCCGCGACCTGGGCCGAGGCTCGCTCGTGAATGTCGGTGAGGCAGTCGGTGTGATCGCCGCTCAGTCGATCGGTGAGCCGGGCACGCAGCTGACCATGCGTACGTTCCACATCGGTGGTGCGGCGTCGCGTGCGGCAGTGGCTTCGTCGGTTGAAGCCAAGTCGAACGGTACGGTGCGCTTCACGTCGACGATGCGTTACGTCACTAACGCGAAGGGCGAGCAGATCGTCATTTCGCGTTCGGGCGAAGCGATGATCACCGACGACCACGGTCGCGAGCGCGAACGTCACAAGGTGCCGTACGGCGCGACGCTGTTGCAGCTGGACGGCGCGCAGATCAAGGCCGGCACGCAACTGGCGACGTGGGACCCGATGACGCGTCCGATCATCACCGAGTACGGTGGTACGGTGAAGTTCGAGAACGTCGAAGAAGGCGTAACCGTTGCGAAGCAGATCGACGACGTGACGGGTCTTTCGACTCTCGTCGTGATCGACGTGAAGCGCCGCGGTTCGCAAGCTTCGAAGACGGTGCGTCCGCAGGTCAAGCTGCTCGATGCGAACGGCGAGGAAGTGAAGATCCCGAACACCGAGCACTCGGTGCAGATCGGCTTCCAGGTCGGCGCTCTGATCACCGTGAAGGACGGTCAGCAAGTGCAGGTCGGTGAAGTGCTCGCACGTATCCCGACTGAATCGCAGAAGACGCGTGACATTACCGGCGGTCTGCCGCGTGTGGCGGAACTGTTCGAAGCACGTTCGCCGAAGGACGCAGGTATCCTGGCGGAAGTCACGGGTACGACGTCGTTCGGTAAGGACACGAAGGGCAAGCAGCGTCTCGTTATCACGGACCTCGAGGGCAACCAGCACGAGTTCCTGATCGCGAAGGAAAAGCAGGTTCTGGTTCACGATGGTCAGGTCGTCAACAAGGGCGAAATGATCGTGGACGGACCGGCGGATCCACACGACATCCTGCGTTTGCAGGGCGTCGAAGCGCTGTCGCGCTACATCGTGGACGAAGTGCAGGACGTGTACCGTCTGCAAGGCGTGAAGATCAACGACAAGCACATTGAAGTGATTGTTCGTCAGATGCTGCGCCGCGTGCAGATTACGGACAACGGCGATACGCGTTTCATCCCGGGCGAACAGGTCGAGCGGTCGGATATGCTCGACGAGAACGACCGTATGATCGCGGAAGACAAGCGTCCGGCAACGTACGAAAACGTGTTGCTCGGTATCACGAAGGCGTCGCTGTCGACCGATTCGTTCATCTCTGCGGCATCGTTCCAGGAAACGACCCGCGTGCTGACCGAAGCGGCGATTATGGGCAAGCGCGACGATCTGCGTGGCCTGAAGGAAAACGTGATCGTCGGCCGTTTGATTCCGGCCGGTACGGGTCTCGCGTTCCACAAGGCACGCAAGAGCAAGGAACTGTCCGACCGCGAGCGTTTCGATCAGATCGCAGCGGAAGAGTCGTTCGAATTCGGTACGCCGGAAACCCCGGCCGCCGAACAGCAGCACTCAGGCGAATAAGTCCCGGCGGCGTAAGCCGCTTGGGGCTCTAGCCAGCGAAGCCGCTCAGTTTCGACTGAGCGGCTTTTTTTTTGCGCCGCTTTTTTACGCGTTCTTGTCCATTCGCAGGCCAGATGGCTAACGTTGTTGCAAAGCGCGGGCGCAGCGCGAATGCGTTGGTAAAATTCGTGTCACCCGCTTTACGCTGCTTCTCTCAAATTCATGTCCCGTCCGCTCGAAATCCTCAACGAAGTTTTTGGTTACCCCGCGTTCAGAGGACAGCAAGGCGAAATTGTCGAACACGTCGCTGGCGGCGGCGATTGTCTCGTACTGATGCCAACGGGCGGCGGGAAGTCGCTGTGTTATCAGATCCCGTCGCTGGTGCGCCGCGAAGGCGGCTTCGGCACGGGTATCGTGGTCTCGCCGTTGATTGCGCTGATGCAGGATCAGGTGGCCGCGCTCACGGAAGTCGGCGTGCGCGCCGCTTACCTGAACTCCACGCTTTCGAGCGCGGAGGCAATGGCTACCGAGCGTGCGCTGCGTGACGGCGACATCGATCTGCTCTACGTCGCGCCCGAACGTCTGATGACGCCGCGATTCCAGGAGCTGCTGGAGCGCACCCGCATCGGACTTTTCGCGATCGACGAAGCGCATTGCGTCTCGCAATGGGGGCACGATTTCCGGCCCGAATATATTCAGCTCTCGGTGCTGCACGAGCGCTTCCCGAATGTGCCGCGGATTGCGCTGACCGCGACCGCGGACGCCATCACGCGAGACGAAATCATTCACCGTCTCGCACTCGACGACGCGCGCATTTTCGTTTCGAGTTTCGACCGGCCCAATATCCGTTATCGCATCGTCGAAAAGGACAACGCGCGCACGCAGTTGCTCGACTTCATTCGCGCCGAACACACGCGGGCGGACGGGACGACCGACGCAGGGGTGGTCTATTGCCTGTCGCGGCGCAAAGTCGAAGAGACGGCCGAATGGCTCAAAGAAAAGGGTATGCGCGCGTTGCCGTATCACGCGGGCATGGAATTCGAGACGCGCCAGAAGCACCAGGAGATGTTTCAGCGCGAGGAAGGCATTGTGATGTGCGCGACGATCGCGTTCGGCATGGGCATCGACAAGCCAGACGTGCGGTTCGTCGCGCACCTGGATTTGCCGAAGAGTGTCGAAGGGTATTACCAGGAAACCGGCCGCGCCGGCCGCGATGGCATGCCGGCCAATGCATGGATGGCCTACGGTCTAGGCGACGTCGTCCAGCAGCGCAAGATGATCGACGAGTCTGACGCGGACGACGCACACAAGCGCGTCCAGACAGGCAAGCTGGATGCGCTTCTTGGTTTGTGCGAAGCGGCGACGTGCCGGCGCGTGCGCCTTCTCGCGTATTTCGGCGAATCCAGCAAACCTTGCGGTAATTGCGACAACTGCCTTGAGCCACCGGACACGTGGGACGCGACGCGCGAGTCGCAGATGGCGCTGTCGTGCGTGTTTCGCGCGCAGCGGGCGAGCGGTTTTCACTTCGGCGCGGGCCATCTCATCGACATTCTGCGGGGCAATCGCAGCGAGAAGATCCTGCAGCGCGGGCACGAGAAACTGACCACATTCGGCATTGGCGCGGCACTCGGCGAACCGGAGTGGCGCGCGGTGTTTCGCCAGTTGGTGGCGTTCGGCTATCTGACTGTCGATCACGAAGGATTCGGCTCGCTCGTTCTCACCGAGGCCAGCAAGCCCGTTTTAAAGGGTGAGCAAAACGTCACGATGCGCCGCTATGTGAAGCCTACGCGTACTCGCCAGTCGTCTGGTCGAACCAGCGAGCGAGCGGATCCGACGATCGGCATGGGGCCGCAGGAGCGCGCGCGCTGGGATCGGCTACGCGCATGGCGTACGGAAACCGCGAAGAGCGACGGCGTACCCGCCTACGTGATTTTCCACGACGCGACGCTTGCGGAGATCGCTCGAAACGGCCCCGATTCCATTGAAGATTTGCGCGGCATTCCGGGCATGGGCGCGCGCAAGCTCGATCGTTTCGGGGACGAACTGCTCGAAGTCGTTGCCGCTGATTAAGTGGAGCGCCGTCGTCAGCCAACGTGCGCAGGTCTGCGAAACATTGCAACCTGTTGACTCGCTTAGCCTTTTCGGAATATTATGCTAGGTTCCGGTCTTTGGGATGCACGCGCGCGGACTCCGTCCACGTACTTGTAGTCGAAGCCGGAAGTTCGATGCGCAATCGTTTCTGCTTTGCCCGGAAACAGATGCGTCGATTTTGTTCAATTTCAGGAATAGACAATGCCAACCATCAATCAACTGGTTCGCAAAGGCCGCGCGTCGGAAACGACGAAGAGCAAGAGCCCGGCCTTGCAGGACTGCCCCCAGCGTCGCGGCGTGTGCACCCGTGTGTACACCACGACGCCGAAGAAGCCGAACTCGGCACTGCGTAAAGTTGCTAAGGTGCGCCTCACGAACGGTTTCGAAGTCATTTCGTACATCGGTGGTGAAGGCCACAACCTGCAGGAACACTCGGTCGTGCTGATTCGCGGCGGCCGTGTGAAGGACTTGCCGGGTGTGCGTTACCACATGGTTCGCGGCTCGCTGGATACCCAGGGCGTCAAGGATCGTAAGCAGGCTCGCTCGAAGTACGGTGCGAAGCGTGCCAAGGCTGGCAAGTAATCATCAGCCGGTCCGTAGTTCAGGTCGCCTGCAAAGGCGGTAATAGCGGTGGTGCCGGAATCGCCGGTGCTGTCGAGTAAGTGGTCACCCGACCAGGCTGGTAAGTCGTTAGAGATGAATCGGGTTAGTTGGTGGCCGCGGGGCTAAAACAGCTCCAACTGAAAAGTTAAAGGAAGAATCATGCCGCGTCGTCGCGAAGTCCCCAAGCGGGAAGTGTTGCCGGATCCGAAGTTCGGTAACGTTGATGTAGCTAAGTTCATGAACGTGCTGATGCTCTCCGGCAAGAAGTCGGTTGCTGAGCGCATTGTGTACGGCGCTTTCGAACAGATCCAGACCAAGGGTGGCAAGGACCCGCTGGAAGTGTTCACGGTAGCGCTCAACAACGTCAAGCCGGTGGTCGAAGTCAAGAGCCGCCGCGTTGGTGGTGCGAACTATCAGGTTCCGGTCGAAGTGCGCCCGTCGCGTCGTATGGCATTGGCGATGCGTTGGCTGCGTGAAGCCGCGAAGAAGCGCAGCGAGAAGTCGATGGCCCTGCGTCTGGCAGGTGAACTTTCCGAAGCGGCCGAAGGCCGTGGCGGCGCAATGAAGAAGCGCGACGAAGTTCACCGGATGGCAGAAGCCAACAAGGCGTTCTCGCATTTCCGTTTCTAAGCTTCCCGAATCCGGGTTAGCAGACAAAAACGGAAAGAAATTCCGGGCGGGTGCGCTTACAAAGCGCCTCGCCCGTTTGTGTTACAGCGCGATGGGTATTTTCTCGCATCGCGTCATCCCCATAGAGGATCAAAGTGGCTCGCAAGACACCTATCGAGCGCTACCGTAACATCGGTATTAGCGCTCACATCGACGCCGGCAAGACGACGACGACCGAGCGCATCCTGTTCTATACCGGCGTGAACCACAAGATTGGTGAAGTTCACGACGGCGCTGCCACCATGGACTGGATGGAGCAGGAGCAGGAACGCGGCATCACGATTACGTCGGCTGCTACGACGGCGTTCTGGAAAGGCATGGCCGGCGACCGCGCTGAGCACCGCATCAACATCATCGACACCCCGGGCCACGTCGACTTCACGATTGAAGTTGAGCGCTCCATGCGCGTGCTCGACGGCGCGTGCATGGTGTACTGCGCTGTGGGTGGCGTGCAGCCCCAGTCGGAAACCGTGTGGCGTCAGGCTAACAAGTACAAGGTTCCGCGTCTCGCGTTCATCAACAAGATGGACCGTACCGGCGCGAACTTCTTCAAGGTTTACGACCAGCTGAAGCTGCGTCTGAAGGCAAACCCGGTTCCGGTCGTGGTGCCTATCGGCGCGGAAGAAAACTTCACGGGTGTCGTCGACCTGATGAAGATGAAAGCGATCATTTGGGACGACGCGTCCCAAGGCACCAAGTTCTCGTACGAAGAAATTCCGGCTGAGCTCGCCGACACGTGCAATGAATGGCGTGAAAAGATGGTCGAAGCAGCGGCTGAATCGAGCGAAGATCTGATGAACAAGTACCTCGAGTCGGGCGAACTGACGGAAGAGGAAATCATCAAGGGTCTGCGCGACCGTACGATCGCTTGCGAAATCCAGCCGATGCTGTGCGGCACCGCGTTCAAGAACAAGGGCGTGCAACGCATGCTGGACGCCGTGCTCGATTTCCTGCCGTCGCCGATCGACATCCCGCCGGTCACCGGCGAGCTGGAAAACGGTGAGCAAGGCGAGCGCCGCGCTGCCGACGACGAAAAGTTCTCGGCTCTGGCGTTCAAGATCATGACCGACCCGTTCGTCGGCCAGCTGATCTTCTTCCGCGTGTACTCGGGCGTCGTCAATTCGGGCGACACCGTGCTGAACGCGACCAAAGACAAGAAGGAACGTCTGGGTCGTATTCTGCAGATGCACGCGAACCAGCGCGAGGAAATCAAGGAAGTTCGCGCGGGCGACATCGCTGCAGCAGTCGGCCTGAAAGACGCAACGACCGGCGACACGCTGTGCGATCCGCAAAGCCCGATCGTGCTCGAGCGCATGATTTTCCCGGAGCCGGTGATTTCGCAGGCTGTTGAGCCGAAGACGAAGCCCGACCAGGAAAAAATGGGTCTGGCGCTGAACCGTCTGGCACAGGAAGATCCGTCGTTCCGCGTTCAAACGGACGAAGAATCGGGCCAAACGATTATTTCGGGCATGGGCGAGCTCCACCTCGAAATTCTCGTCGATCGTATGAAGCGCGAATTCGGCGTGGAAGCGACTGTCGGCAAGCCGCAGGTTGCTTACCGTGAAACGATTCGTGGCAAGGCAGAAGACGTTGACGGCAAGTTCGTCAAGCAGTCGGGTGGTCGCGGCCAGTACGGTCACGCGGTCATCACGCTCGAGCCGAACGAGCAAGGCAAGGGTTACGAGTTCCTCGACGAGATCAAGGGCGGTGTGATTCCGCGCGAATACATCCCGGCGGTGGACAAGGGTATCCAGGAAACGCTGAAGGCAGGCGTGCTGGCGGGCTTCCCGGTTGTCGACGTCAAGGTTCACCTGACGTTCGGTTCGTACCACGACGTTGACTCGAACGAAAATGCGTTCCGCATGGCCGGCTCGATGGCGTTCAAGGAAGCAATGCGCAAGGCTCAACCGGTCATCCTCGAACCGATGATGGCTGTGGAAGTCGAAACGCCGGAAGACTACATGGGCAACGTGATGGGCGACCTGTCCGGCCGTCGCGGTATCGTCCAGGGTATGGACGATATGGTTGGCGGTGGCAAGATTGTTCGCGCCGAAGTGCCGCTGTCCGAAATGTTCGGCTACTCGACGTCGCTGCGTTCGCTGACCCAGGGTCGCGCAACGTATACGATGGAGTTCAAGCACTACTCCGAAGCACCGCGTAACGTGTCGGAAGCGATCATCAACGCGAAGTCGAAGTAATTGCGCGGCAAGTCATTCAACGATTAACTTTTTGAAAGAAGAGAAACATGGCTAAAGGTAAATTCGAACGGACCAAGCCGCACGTGAACGTCGGCACGATCGGTCACGTTGACCACGGCAAGACCACGCTGACGGCAGCGATCACGACGGTTCTGACGCAGAAGTTCGGCGGCGAAGCGAAGGCATACGACCAGATCGACGCGGCGCCGGAAGAAAAGGCACGTGGTATCACGATCAACACGGCGCACGTCGAGTACGAAACGGCTAACCGCCACTACGCACACGTTGACTGCCCGGGCCACGCTGACTATGTGAAGAACATGATCACGGGCGCTGCGCAGATGGACGGCGCGATC
>NZ_KB911059.1:0-11210 GCF_000383275.1 Paraburkholderia caledonica
TAAAGCGCTAACTGCCGTCGACAGCTCTGCATGGGACGGCAGTAAGCGCTAAAGCGCTAACTGCCGTCGACAGCTTTGCATGGGACGGCAGTAAGTGCTAAAGCACTAACTGCCGTCGACAGGAGAACGGGTGTGACTACGATGACGATCGCCGCCGATTCGACGCCGGAATCGACCGGCCGGCTCAAGCGTGAACTGAAGGCCGCTGAAGCGAAAAAGCGCGCCACAGCGCTGCTGCTTATCGCGCCGCTTGCGATTTTTCTGCTGCTGATCTTCGTCGTGCCGATCGGCGCATTGCTGACGCGTGCCGCGCAGAATCCGGAAGTCGTGAACGCGCTGCCACATACGCTCAGCGCTCTGAGCACCTGGGATCGCAAGACGCCGCCGCCCGATACCGCATACGCCGCGTTGGCGACCGATCTCACCGCGATCGCCGACAGCGATGGCATGGGCGCCCTCGCGCGACGGCTCAACGTGGAGGTTCCAGGATATCGGTCGCTCATTGCCAAGTCGGCGCGCGCCATGCCGTTCGTCGACGACAACAACAAGCCGTTGCAACTATCTCCCGCCCAGTTCCACGCGAAGTTCGCCGAACTGGACGAACGCTGGAGCAACATCGCGTACTGGCAGGCCATCGCGAAGAACGGCAGCCCGTATTCGCCGTTTTATCTCCTCGCTTCGCTCGACCACAAGCAGGACGCGTTCGGCCATATCATCCCGACCGATCCCGACCAGCAGATCTATCTCGCCGTTTTCAGCCGTACTTTCGTGATCGGCGCGGCAGTCACGCTTTTTGCGCTGCTGCTTGGTTACCCGCTTGCTTACTGGATTTCGACGCTGCCCGAGCGTCGCGCGAATCTCGTGATGATTCTCGTGCTGATTCCGTTCTGGACATCGATCCTGGTCCGCGTCGCCGCATGGATCGTGATCTTGCAGAGCGAAGGGCTCGTGAACAAAGCGCTGATCGGCAGCGGCTTGTTGCACGATCCGCTTGCGCTGCTGTTTAACCGCACGGGTGTGTACATATCGATGACGCACATCCTGCTGCCGTTCATGATCCTGCCGCTTTATAGCGTGATGAAGTCCATTCCGCCCACGTATCAACGCGCGGCGGTCTCGCTCGGCAGTCATCCGTTCGCCGCATTCTGGCGTGTGTATGTGCCGCAGACTTATCCGGGCATCGGCGCGGGCGCGTTGCTGGTTTTCATTCTGGCCATTGGCTACTACATCACACCGGCGCTGCTTGGTGGACCGAACGACCAGATGGTCAGCTACTACGTCGCGTACTTCACCAACGTGACGATCAACTGGGGCATGGCATGCGCGCTCGGCGGGCTGCTGCTTGCCGCCACACTCGTGCTGTATGCGATCTACGGACGCTTCACGCGCTCATCGCTGAGCCTTGGCTGAACGGAGCCCACCGCCATGAAACTCGCCAAGCCCCTCTTTGCGCCACACACGTCGCTGGTTGAGCGCGTATGGTATTTCGCATTGCGCGCGCTCGCCGTGCTCACGCTGCTGTACCTAATTCTGCCCGTGCTCGCGATCGTGCCGCTGTCGTTTTCATCGAGTACTTTTCTGGTATATCCGATTCCGGGCTGGTCGCTGCGCTGGTATCAGAATCTGATTGCGTCTGATGAGTGGCGCATGGCGGCTAAGAATAGCTTCATCGTCGCGCCGTCCGCGACGGTAGTCGCGACCGTGCTGGGCACGCTTGCAGCAATCGGGCTCACCAAAGCGAACTTCCGCGGCAAGGGGCTGCTCATGGCAATCCTCATTTCGCCGATGATCGTGCCGGTGGTCGTGGTGGGCGTCGGCATGTATCTGTTCTTTGCGCCGCTCGGTCTCGCCAATACGTATATCGGCCTGATTCTCGCGCACGCGTCGCTCGGTGTGCCGTTCGTCGTGACGACGGTGGCCGCGACGCTGCAGGGTTTCAACTACAACCTCGTGCGCGCGAGCCTGTCGCTCGGTGCGAATCCGGTGAAGACGTTCTTCCGCATCACGCTGCCTGTGATTGCGCCGGGTGTGATCTCAGGGGCACTGTTCGCGTTCGCGACATCGTTCGATGAAGTCGTCGTCACGCTGTTTCTCGCGGGCGCCGATCAGACGACGCTGCCGCGACAGATGTTCACCGGCATCCGCGAAAATATCAGCCCGACTATTGCGGCGCTCGCCACCATCCTGATTGTCTTTTCGACGTGCCTGTTGCTGGCGCTCGAGTGGCTTCGTGGCCGCAACGCGGCGCGCGCGATCAGGGCATAAGTGTGGGCCCGCGTGTATCGCCAGGTTCATTGAGGCAGCACGCCATTCGACAACTCTTGACATTGTTCTAAGATTCATCCCATTCCGCGGGCTTGTCCGTCTCGTCATACTTTTATCCCTCGATAAGAAGATGCGCGAGACGCAGACATCTAATGAAAACCCCGCTAACCGTGCTTGTGTGCGCGCTGACGCTGACAGCTTGCGCGGACCACGCCGCGCGCGCACGGCTCGGTATCCAGGATTCCACTCTGCTCAGATCCGGCGTTGGCGCCTCGCAAGACGAGGCCGCAGGCGCCGCCAACCCGCAATGGGTCCAAACCTACGCAATTGTCCATAACGGCGCTTCGGCGCTGGCCTCGTTGCAAGCGCGACTCGACCGCATGCCGCCGCAACCGAACGATTACTTTCGCGCGAAGGCGCAATGCTGGATCAACGCTGCTCAAGAAACGCGGCAGGCTGGCGACCATTGGGGTTTCGCCGAAGAAGCCATCGGCGAGGCGGCGGTCATTACCATGGGTCTTGAAAGCGGCAAGCCGGTATCCGCTGCTAATCCTGCGCTGCGCACCGTGTCCACTGTGCGGCCCGATCTTTGGCAGATCGTCAATACCATCAAGTCGGATCCCGCCGTCGCGTCATGTCACGAGGCGCAACCGCCGCTGGCGTGCGCCGAAGTAGAGCTCATGCAAGCTGGACACGACGCATGGATGCGAAGCTTCTCCAATGCAGAAAAGCGTCTGCCAGATATTCAGGACAACTTGCGTAAGTCAGCTGAAAGGGTGTTGCAATGCAAGCAGGACGTCGCCGCGAACGCAACGACACCGAATGCGAAGTCACCCAGGACAGTCACGTTACGCGCCGATGCTTTGTTCCGTTTCAACGGCGGCAACGACGTCGCGATGCTTCCCGCCGGAAGGCGCGCGCTGGACATGGTGGCTCGCGGTTTAAAGACCGATGCGTCGCCTGGCGGTTTGACAATCACCGGCTACAGCGACCGTCTCGGCGACACCGCGCGTAATCACAGCCTGTCACTGCAACGTGCAGAAACGGTAGCGCGGTATTTGCGCACTCGCGGCGTTACCTCGCCGATTGCGACTCGCGGCCTGGCCAGCGCAAATCAACTGGTCGAGTGCCGACAAACCAGGCGTGATGATCTGGTGCGGTGTCTCGCACCGAATCGCCGCGTGGAGATCGAGTTCGCCGTTGCCGCTCCGTAACGTGCCTTTGTATCGCCGCCGGACGTCAAAGTCCACCACGCATGTGGCGCGACGGCAGCAGACGGCCGCAATGGTCTGCAAGGGCCGTGATGGGCCGCAACCGGCATTGGATGTTTTTCAGGAGGAACGCAACACATGTCAACTATTCTGATAATCGACGACCATCCAGCGTTTCGGATGATCGTCAGGTTGCAGCTAATGCAATTGCTGAGCGTCGAACAAGTGATCGAGGCGGACAACGGTCAGAGCGCCGTCGAAATGGCTCGTCAGCACAAGCCCGACCTCGTCATACTGGACCTCGACATTCCGCGTATCAGCGGACTTGACGTCATTCCGCGTCTCAAACTCGCGCATCCGTCGATCCGCGTTCTGGTGCTGTCGGGGCACGACCCGGCCACTTTCGCGCCGCGCGCAATGCGCTCGGGCGTTCATGGTTTTGTCGGTAAATCGCAGGAGATGAAAGAGATCATGCGCGGCGTGGAAGCGGTGCTTGCCGGCTACACCGTATTTCCGGTCGCGCCCGACGGCGCGACCATTACGCCGGGCGCGTCGGCGACCGGTGATGAGGGCAGAATCATGTTGCTCTCCGACAAGGAACTCGTCATTTTGCAGATGCTTTCGAAGGGAATGTCGAATAAGGCGATCGGCGACGCGCTGTTCATGAGCGACAAAACAGTGAGCACCTACAAGGGCCGCATTCAGGAGAAACTTGGGCTGTCGTCGCTGGCGGCGTTGATTGAGTTCGCATCGTTGCATAAGCTGGTCGACTAGATTTTTTGCGGTATGGATAAGACGAATTTCAACTGTGCTTTCGAGCCCGTCGAGTCTTCTGAGCCGACGGAGCCTTTCGATCCCGGCTATCTCGACTCGCTCGCGGACGAAGGCATCGACCTGGACGCGTTTCTGAACGGCTGGTGTCGAGCGATGCGTGACGATCTCGGCCGCCTCAGCGACATACGTTGCGAACTCGAATCGGCGCAATTGCCGGCCTTGCTGCACAGAGTGAGTGGCGCAGTGGGTCTCGTGGGCGCACAGCATTTAATGCACGCACTGCGGCACGCGAGTACCACGCCGTCTGAGCGCAGTGCCGGCTGCATTGACGCACTCATAGCGCGTGGAAGGACTTTGATCGCGCAACTGGAAGCAGCGTCTTATCCACACCGGAACACATCATTATGAATAGGCCGCTGGCGTTGATACAGGGCGCTCTGGCGCTTCCCAGTGCACGCCCGCTGTCGGGTCTGCCACCGCCTTTCGGCTCGTGGCGGCGGTCGACGTCGCACAGACAACAACGCGTCCCTCAAGCGGCGATCCCCGGCGTGCCACGATATGCAGCATCTGCGAACCATCGCGGTCGAATTCCGCAGAACCCAAGAATTCTGTTCCTCTACAAGCTGCCTCAGCGGCGAGACGATTCGCATCGGTTCGATGAACAATTGGCTGAAGCGAAACGTTACCTCCAGGCAGATCACACGCGGCCGAGGTCGTCACGGTCGGACCATGTTCTGGGCACGGCCATCTTCGTGAGTTGCAGCGTAGCGCTCGCCTGGCTACTCGCGACATGTTCCACACACGAAGTCGCCGGCAGCTTCGAAACGGCGGCAAGACCGTCTGCGGCGGCGATACAAGCCGGCCCCGTCATAGTAAGTCCGTTAGCGAATGTTCGGCCTGAGTTGGCCCAAACGGCGTCAGAAGCAGTAGAAACGCATTCAACGATTACGCACGCGTTGTCGTCAGTAAAGGCTGCGTCGCCGGATGCCGTGCATCCTGTCGAGACGCCAAGCTTGTCTCAGCGCGCGGAGTCGCAACGGTCAGCGAACAAGTCCCGCCATACCGTCGCGGCTGACCGTGTCGCGAAGCTCCGTCGATCGACTGCGGTGGGTCACGCAATCGACGCAGAGATCGAACAGCATGCACGGTTGAGTCGTCCTATCGAATCTCCGGTGCGCCTCTCGCTTTCGAGCCAGCCGGAAACGTCTACATCGCAATCGTCTGCGAACGATTCTGCCGAGCGCGCCGCGTTGCGCGATTGGGCTGTGCAGCAGCGGCGCGCAAATGTCAGTGTGCGTGCAAGTGGGCCTGCGCCGGGCGACATCGACTGGAACGCGCACATGACGCAGCGCCGGATCACCGACAACCCGGCGGCGTTCCAGACCGGCCGCGCACAGTAATAATCGACGAAAAAAAAAGCCCGACCAAGGTCGGGCTTTGAAAGTCGGCTGCGCCCTCCACAGGACGCAGCCCCTGCAAAACAGCCAAGCTGTTTGCGTTGCCGCGATGCTTAAGCGGCCAGCAGCGAACGCAGTACGAACGGCAGAATACCGCCGTGCTTGTAGTAGTCCACTTCGATCGGCGTGTCGATACGCAGCAGCACCGGAACGCGTTTCTCGCTGCCGTCCTTGCCGCGGATCACGAGCGTCACTTCCTGCTGCGGCTTGAAGTCTGCGCCGAGGCCTTCGATGTCGTACGTTTCTTCGCCGGTGATGCCGAGCGACTGCACGCTATCCGAGCCCTTGAACTGCAGCGGCAGAACGCCCATGCCGACCAGGTTCGAACGGTGAATCCGCTCGAAGCTGCGTGCGACCACGGCCTTCACGCCCAGCAATTGCGTGCCCTTTGCAGCCCAGTCACGCGACGAACCGGTGCCGTACTCTTCACCTGCAAACACGATGGTCGGCGTGCCGGCGTCGATGTACTTCATCGCTGCGTCGTAGATCGACAGTTGTTCGCCGCTCGGCTGATGAATCGTCAGGCCGCCTTCCACGCGCGAGCCGTCTGCCTTCGCCGGGATCATCAGGTTCTTGATCCGGACGTTCGCGAACGTGCCGCGCATCATCACGTCGTGGTTGCCGCGGCGCGAGCCGTAGCTGTTGAAGTCGGCCTTCTGCACGCCGTTTTCCTTCAGCCACTTGCCTGCCGGCGAGTCTTCCTTGATCGAGCCAGCCGGGCTGATGTGGTCGGTCGTGACCGAGTCACCGAAAATGCCCAATGCGCGCGCGTTTTTGACTGCCGCGATGCTGTCGGCCGGCGTCATCGAGAAATCGTTGCCGAAGAACGGCGGCTCGGCGATGTACGTCGACTTCGGCCAGTCGTAGACCTGACCTTCTTCGCCTTCGATCTTGCTCCACAGGTCGCCCTTCTTGGTCAGCGACGCGTAGTTCTTGCGGAACGCGTCGGCGTCCAGCGCAAACTTGAGCAGGTCGTTGACTTCGTCGCTGGTCGGCCAGATGTCGCCGAGGTACACGTCCTTGCCGCCCTTGCCCTTGCCGACCGGTTCGGTCATCAGGTCGCGCGTGATATTGCCGGCGATAGCGTAAGCCACGACCAGCGGCGGCGAGGCCAGGAAGTTCGCGCGGATGTTCGGGTGAATACGCGCTTCGAAGTTACGGTTGCCCGACAGAACCGCTGCCGCGACGATGTCGTTCTTCGTGATGGCTTCGTTCAGTTCCGGCGTCAGGTCGCCCGCGTTGCCGATACAGGTCGTGCAACCGTACGCAGCCAGCGTGAAGCCCAGTTTGTCCAGATACGGCAGCAGGCCGGTTTTCGTCAGGTACTCGGTGACGATACGCGATCCCGGAGCCAGCGACGTCTTGATGTGCGGAGCGACCGTGAGGCCGGCTTCGACAGCTTTCTTCGCGAGCAGGCCGGCGGCCAGCAGCACGCTCGGGTTCGACGTGTTCGTGCACGACGTGATCGCGGCGATCAGCACGTCGCCATTCTTCACGTTGACGCCGTTGCTCGTGGTGTACTGCGCGTCGAGATCGGCTTCCTTCTTGGCAAAGCCGTTTTCTGCCACCGGCTTCGAAAACAGGTCGCTGAAGGTCGACTTCACATTGCCGATTTCGATGCGGTCTTGCGGGCGCTTCGGGCCAGCCAGCGACGGCGCGACGGTGCCCAGATCCAGCGTCACGACCTTCGTGAAGTCGATGTCGCCTTCCTTCGGAATACCGAACAGGTTCTGAGCCTTGAAGTAGTTCTGGAACGCCGAGATTTCGGCGTCCGTGCGGCCCGTGCCCTTGAAGTAGTCGATGGTTTTTTCGTCGACCGGGAAGAAGCCCATGGTCGCGCCGTATTCCGGCGCCATGTTGCCGATCGTCGCGCGGTCCGGCAGCGACAGCGAGCGCGTGCCTTCGCCGAAAAACTCGACGAACTTGCCGACAACCTTTTCCTTGCGCAGCAGTTCGGTGATGGTCAGCACCAGGTCGGTCGCCGTCACGCCTTCGCGCAGTTTGCCCTTCAGGTTCACGCCGACCACGTCCGGCGTCAGGAAGTACACCGGCTGGCCGAGCATGCCGGCTTCAGCTTCGATACCGCCCACGCCCCAGCCCACTACGCCGATACCGTTGATCATCGTGGTGTGGCTGTCGGTGCCGACCAGCGAATCCGGGTAGTACACGGTGTCCGCGCCTTCGGCCTTCTTGTGCACGCCGCGTGCGAGGTATTCGAGGTTCACCTGGTGAACGATGCCGACGCCCGGCGGCACGACCTTGAACGTGTCGAATGCCTGCATGCCCCACTTCATGAACTGGTAGCGCTCGTTGTTGCGCTGGAATTCCAGTTTCATGTTCAGGTCGAGTGCATTCTTTTCGCGGAAGTGATCGATCTGCACCGAGTGGTCAACCACCAGATCGACCGGGACCAGCGGTTCGATCGACTTCGGATTCTTGCCCACGCGTTGCGCCACGCCGCGCATTGCCGCGATGTCGGCGAGCAGCGGCACGCCGGTGAAGTCCTGCAGAACGACACGCGACACGACGAACGGGATTTCGTCGACGCGCGGAGCGGTCGGCTTCCAGTTCGCCAGTTGCGTGATGTGTTCTTCGGCGATTTTCTTGCCGTCGTAGTTACGCAGCACCGATTCCAGCACGATTCGGATCGAAACCGGCAGGCGGTCGATCTTGATGTTCAGTGCCTTGCCGAGTTGCGGCAGGGAATAGAACTTGCCTTTGCCGGAACCGCTGTCGAATTCCTTGAGCGTTTTGTGGAGGTTGTGGGCCATGGTGTTTTCCTTGGTTTGATCGCGGAACTACAGTACTTAACTTGACTAGATGACGTACAAATCGACGTACTCATTGACCGGCATGGCTTCGAGCCGTGCCTGATCCAGCGACACGTCGAGAATCGCCAGTTGTTGCTTGACCGGGAAGCGGCGCGCGAGGTTGGTCTTGAACTTCTCCACCAGCAACGGAATTCCGTCTTCGCGACGACGCTTGTGACCGATCGGGTATTCGACTACGACTTCGTCGAACTGTGATCCGTCGTTGAATTCGATCGTCAGTGCATTGGCGATCGAACGCTTTTCGGGATCGTGGTAATCCTTTGTGAACTGCGGGTCTTCCACACATGCCATTTTTGCGCGCAGCACATCGATACGCGGGTCTTGCGCGACCGCGTCTTCGTAATCCGCAGCCGTCAGTCGGCCGAAGATCAGCGGCACAGCAATCATGTACTGAATGCAATGATCGCGGTCGGCCGGATTGTCGAGCGGACCTTTTTTATCGATGATGCGTAGCGCGGCTTCGTGCGTGCGGATCGTGATCTTGCGGATGTCTTCCACGCGCCTGCCTTGCAGCTGAAGCTGCGCATGTAACGACATCGCCGCTTCCACGGCGGTTTGCGCGTGGAACTCGGCCGGAAACGATATCTTGAACAGCACGTTTTCCATCACATAGGAACCGTACGGGCGCTGGAACTTGAACTCGTTGCCCTTGAAGAGCACGTCGTAAAAGCCCCACGTTTTCGCGGTCAGCACCGACGGATAGCCCATCTCGCCCGTCTTCGAAATAAGCGCGAGACGAACTGCGCGCGAGGTCGCGTCGCCCGCGGCCCACGATTTGCGCGAGCCGGTGTTCGGCGCGTGGCGGTACGTGCGCAGCGCTTGCCCGTCGACGAGCGCCTGCGAGACCGCATTGATCAGCTCGTCGCGCGTGAGGCCGATCATTTGACCGACTACCGCCGTCGACGCGAGCTTTACCAGCAATACATGATCGAGCCCGACCTTGTTAAAGGAGTTTTCGAGCGCGATACAGCCTTGAATTTCGTGCGCCTTGATCATCGCGATCAACACGTCTTTCATCGCAAGCGGCGCTTTGCCGGCTGCGATGGCAGTGCGCGAGAGCCAGTCGGCTGTCGCGAGAATTCCGCCCAGATTGTCCGACGGATGCCCCCATTCGGCGGCGAGCCAGGTGTCGTTGAAGTCGAGCCAGCGGATCATGGCCCCGATGTTGAAGGCGGCCTGAACGGGATCGAGCTGAAACGACGTGCCCGGCACCTTTGCACCGTTGGGGACGATCGTGCCCGGCACGATGGGTCCCAACAGCTTGGTGCAGGCAGGGTAGGTAAGCGCCTCGAGTCCGCAGCCGAGCGTATCGATCAGACAATGACGCGCGGTTTCCAGCGCGAGCGTGCCGTCGATCTGATAATCCAGAACGTAATCGACGATATCGACCAGGACTTTGTCCGGATCGGGTCGCACGTTGGAAATCGGAGCGGACATCGGGGAGCTTTCCTGACGACGTGATTAGTTGCCGAGCTTGTTGATTGCGTTCGACTGCGTCGGGGCCGGTGCGCCCTGCGCCATCGCCGCCGTTTGGCATTCGTCGGCCAGACGCGAGCTGTCCTTGTCCTGGAACAGCATGGCCTTGGTCGGGATCACGACCAGATCCATGCCGGTTGCGGCGTCGTGGAAACGGTCTGCGCCCGTGGTGGTCGCTTCGCGCGGCAAGTTGTAGTTTTTGTTCGCCCAGTGAACCGTGACGATCTGGTCACGCTTCATGTCGCCCTTCAGTTCGAAGGCCAGACCTTCCTTGCACGACCACTTTTCCGCGCCTTCCGGTACCGGATCGACCTTGGCTTCCTTGGCGGGGTTTTCCTTACGCTTGATGAGGCGGCGCGGTTGCGGGCGCTTTGCAACAGCCTTCTTGGCAGCCGGCTTTGCGGCAGTCGCCGTTTCTGCGGCGGCGTCGGTCGCGACGGTCAACATTGTGGTGGACAGGGCGCCGACGACGGCGGCGATCAACAGCTTGTTCATGGGAGAAAACCTTTCTATCTAATTTCAGTTAAACATTGCGCGGGCTACCGGTCCTGGCGGCCGCGGGGTTGAACTGCACGCGCCTAGAAAGCGCACAGCGACCGCTATTTTCTCCTATTTAGCGGCACGTACTTCAAATTCTCAGGTCCGGTGTAATTCGCGCTCGGGCGAATGATCTTGTTGTCGAGCCGCTGTTCGATGATGTGCGCACTCCATCCGGCCGTGCGTGCAATGACGAAAAGCGGCGTGAACATCGCCGTGGGCACGCCCATCATGTGATACGACACGGCGCTGAACCAGTCCAGGTTGGGAAACATCTTCTTCGCTTCCCACATCACCGATTCGAGTCTTTCCGCGATGTCGAAAAGCTTGTTGTTGCCCGCTTCCTTCGAAAGCTTCTTCGCCACTTCCTTGATGACCTTGTTGCGCGGGTCCGAGATCGTGTAGACCGGGTGACCGAAACCGATCACCACTTCCTTGTTCTCGACGCGCCGGCGGATATCGCTTTCCGCTTCGTCCGGCGTCTGGTAGCGCGACTGGATCTCGAACGCGACTTCGTTCGCGCCGCCGTGCTTCGGTCCGCGCAGCGCGCCGATTGCGCCCGTGATTGCCGAGTAGATGTCAGAACCGGTGCCCGCGATCACGCGCCCCGTGAACGTCGACGCGTTGAACTCATGCTCGGCATACAGGTTCAGCGACAC
>NZ_KB911060.1:0-9219 GCF_000383275.1 Paraburkholderia caledonica
CATTCCCTAAGCAATCAGCTTTACACAGGGCGATACGCCAAAAGGTTGCGCAGGAAATCGTACGTGATGACAAGCCAGGTAGGACCGGGACTCGCCAAGCCTGAATGATAGGTCGAGCGTCAAGCTCGTCAGTTGAATGAGGTGCGAGTCAGCGGATTTCATAGGGGCCCGCAGCGGCAGTACCAGCTGCAACAAGGCCGGATATAGATCTGCAAGCCAGCCTGTCTGCCACAACACACGATAACTTGCTCAAACGGGACGCGTTCATATAGACCCATCATGACGATTCACTCCCGTCGTTTGATGCCTTCCAGGATACCTAACATTCCGCATCGCCGCCGACTTTTTCAACAGAATCGACCCGAAGCCGTCATTCGGATCTCTGCGACAGCAACGTCCGTTCTCAAGGGCGTGCTGTCGTTCAACAGCTAGCCTGAGTAGTTAAGCCGGTGCCACGACCGGCTCAACCTTCGTTACGATCATCTTGAATTGGGTCAGACAGTCTCCTTAATGGGCGCCCTATGGTGTAGTAGTCGTAATACTGATTACTTCCATTTCCAATCGCGAGCAGGATGCGGTTCATCATCACGTGAAGAACCTTGTTCTCTCTAACGAGCCGACTTCCCTTTTCGGGGGATACGCCACCGCCATGCGCTGCGCGATTTCGGTTTACCCAAACGTCGTTTTCAAGAGCATCGATCTTCAAACCAAGGGCTCTAAAAAGTTTCTCCATCACTATGCCTTGGGGCGCGTAATTTATGTTCTGCGCCTTACCGGTGAGCAACCGTTTTTCAGCTTCCGTTAGATCGGTTGCGGAGATCAAAGCAGATATCTTCTTGGATAAATCTTTCCAAGATTTTTCGTCAGCCACAATTTTGTATTGGCCTTCAGATCCGGAGGCTTTAAAGAATGCCTTCTGCAATGATTCTATTGCCGCTCCAAAATGCGCTGCGGCCATGTGTACCGGTGCAGCGAGGGCATGCCAATAGCTCCAGAAAACGCTTTGAAGGCGGTAGGCATCGTAAATTCTATACAGGGAAGAAGCCATGCGTTCGAGCAGTTCCGGGGTAATTTCGTGCTCGAATCTGGTGCCTAGAGGTGCAGGCTGCCATGCATTCAGATTAGCTGCTTCCTCGACTAACGCATGCCCGCTCCTCGCGGTGAACGATACAGGATTCCACTCGGCATCGAAGGTGGTGTCACCGAGATAGACTAGAAAATTGCCAAGGCAAAACGACAGGCAATCTCTAATCTTCGCCCTTGTGGGTTCATCCGGCGTGCCCCTGTACAAAATAAACCCTGGTTTCAAAATATACTCGGGCTTTGCCTTCGAGACTCCAATGAACAGTTCAAAACCTTCGATGAACAAATGAACACATGAGCGACTCGAACCTGGGGAGTGGATGGGAACCGACATAACGATTTCCCCCTTTTGACTTTTAAGCGTCCTCCGTTTCTCGCCGGTTCGCTCCACCTTGTCAAAATCCGGCCAGATGAATGGGCCGGACATGTTCTCGACCCATTCGATAATGTATTGGGCATCGCCAGAATCCTCGCGCACCCAATGCAAGGAGTGTATCGACGAGCGCTCATGCGTCGTACCCGTGCTGGCGTCACGCCCGAACGTCTGAGTATGGGTGCGAGGGATGACGCCACATGCGGTTGCCCGCGTGCCGAAGTGACTCTGAAATTGCACCTCCGCTGTAGCGATGTAGACAGTCCCCGCCTTCGGTGGGACCGCATTAGATTTGCTACCGGGGGCGGAGGTTGTCTCAAGGATAAGATCAAGTGCCTTATCTCGGATGATGGAAAATTCCGTCACAGGCCCACGCAAGGGGCCCTGGTCGCTGACAACGAAACCGCCGTCTGTCATCGCGCTCTCAAAAAACTCCCAGTCCCAACAGTCCATCGCTACCTCGTGTTTGAATGTCGGCCTTTCCTCTTGTTGGTGCTCGACACGACCGTTGCGCATTGTAGGCTCCGTGCCCACATAACAGGTATCCCTGCTCCGCGCTGATCGACGCAAAGCGACTTTTTCACTGCCTCCGCGCGTTGCCCCACCCCTGATAGACTTTCGCTCTGGGCAGGTCTACAAGGGGGCAACATGTGGCAGATGGACGCGAAAGATTGGGTGACGGTTGGAGCCACTGTTGTTGGACCGATCCTCGCGGTGCAGGCGCAGAAGTGGGTCGAACGCGCGCGGTCTACGAGTCAACGGCGCGACTGGATCTTCACTACCCTTATGGGGACGCGCCAAGCCCGAGTCTCGTTCGACCACGTCCGCGCACTAAACATGATCGACCTAGGCTACTACGGCACCCGCATTCCTGTATTCGGTTGGGTGTGGCGCAACAAGCACGAAAAATAGGTCTTGACGGCATGGCATGACTATCACACCCATCTATCCCTTCCAGCGGACGGGCGCCGCCCGCAAAACGACGCTGAGCAGCGCGACTGGATTGGCCGTGGTGATGAGTTGTTCACGAATCTCCTAGATCGACTTGCGGCGGCGAATAACTTCCGGTTTGAGCGTGCTCAGCTTAGGGGCGGCAGCTATTCTCCGGAAGCGCACGGCATTGTCGAGATGGAACAGCAGTCGGTGCGCCGGTTGGCTATCGAGGTACTGGACGGCAGAAAACCGCTGCCGATGGAGTTCAAGGCGTGGCCCGTCGACGCCGCCGCCGCCGAGCAGCAGCGCAACACGCAGGCCGAGCTGGTCCAGGCACAGACAGAGCTGGTTCAGAACCAGAGGGAAATAATGGGCGACTTTAAGCAGATCCTGGAAAGGCTAACGGACCGAGCTGTCGGTCTTCCCGTGGCAGCGCTCGGTGTACCAGCCGCCCATGACCCGGCTTCCGTCGCACGCCAAAAGGGGGCTGCTGGCCCCAATCATGGTAGCTAGACTGGCAGGCAGAGATCCTCTGTCTGGCCGAAGCGGACGCTCATATGTCCGCATGGCCGCGCAGGTGAGCGGCTGCTTCTGGCCGAGGCCGTGTAAAAACGCGCGAGCCGGCGGTCTGTCGAGCGACCGGTGAGGCCGCGCCTTCGCAGCTTCCTGTTGTCTACGACCGAACTGATTGCGCCACGCCATCGCAAGCATAGGCAGGTATGAGATTACGCGCCTGCGAGCTTCATCGCTCGCAGTGTCTTTGCAAATCCGAGGATCTTCATGACGCGTTTGAGGTTGTACGCCAGCACATGCAAGCTCATTTCAGTCGAGACGTTCCCAAGCCTGCGCATCTGGAAGTGGGTTGAACCCATCCAGTGCTTCAGCGTGCCGAACACGTGTTCGACCGTTCGTCGCCGTATTGTCATCGCGTCAAGCTGACGATCCAGTCTGCGTTGCATTCTGTCGAGTACCGCTTCGTGTTCCCATCGGCGAATGCGCCGATACGGCGCCGGTGTGCACTGCTTTCTGAGTGGACAATGTGGGCAGGCACTGCTCCAGTAGGTCCGCAGTTTCAGCAGATTGGCAATCTCCAACGAGGTGTAGCGGTATATCGCGCGTTGCTCCGCCGGACAGAGATACTGATCTTCTCTGGCAATGTAAATGAAGTCGGCCCGGTCGAAGCGGCCGTCAGCCTTTGCACCGGAGGTTTGTGATTTGGGCACCAGTGCCGCAATGCCCGCGTCGTCGCATGCCTTGATCTCTGGTGCGCTGAAATATCCACGGTCTGCCAGTGCCTTGATTTTCTTCTTGCCCATCGCGTCGCGTGCCGCTTTGGCCATCGGGCTCAACTGTGTCCGGTCGTTGCCGACATTCGTGACTTCGTGGCTAACGATGAGATGGTGCCGGGCATCGACAGCGACCTGAACGTTATAGCCAACCACGCCTGTACCCTTGGCTTGGGAGATCATCGAGCGTGAGTCCGGGTCGGTCAGTGAGATCTGCTTTTCCGGCAGATCGTTCAGGAGTTCCGCTGCGCGTTTCAGATCGCGCATCTGTTCACGCAACGTCTCGATCTTCTCCCGTAGGCGTTCAGTCTTCGCTTCTACCTCGGCCGGCTGGGTGCGATCGGCGGTCTCCAGCGCGTCCAGATAACGCTGGATGCTTTGCTCGATCTGCTCCTGACGCCGTGCGATCTTGTTGGGCGTGAAGTTGTTGTCGCGGCTGTTGACCGCCTTGAACTTGCTACCGTCGATGGCAACGACCGCTTGTGTGAACAGCTTCAGGTCACGGCATATCATCACGAAGCGACGGCACACGTTGCGAATGCCTTCGCCATTGCTTCGCCTGAACTCGGCAATCGTCTTGAAGTCCGGCGCAAGCCGGCCGGTCAGCCACATCAATTCGACATTGCGCTGGCACTCCCGCTCCAGGCGTCGGCTAGACTGCACGCGATTGAGATAGCCGTAGATATAGATCTTGAGCAATACGGCCGGGTGGTAAGAAGGTCGCCCGGTGCTTGCCGGCGTGGTGCCTTCGAATCTGAGGGATGCCAGTTCGAGTTCTTCGACGAATGCGTCAACAATTCGCACAGGGTTGTCTTCAGCGATGAAGTCATCGAGACACTCCGGCAATAGTGTGGTCTGACTGCGATGCGCACCCTCGACAAATCGCCCCATCTGCGCCTCTCGTTTCAGCAGGTTGATTTAGTCTAGGTGATCACGCGCGTTTTTACACGGCCTCGGCCGAACGCGGTCAGTCGAAATTCGTGCCACAATTCTTCGAATCTGTATTGAAAATAGAGCTAAAGATGACAGATAGCGCGGGCGTAATGGCAGTCGACCATACGGGTTTTTCGGTTTCTTCACTTGAAGAGGCAATTCGTTTCTGGACCGAAGCGATGGGCTTCGATCTTTCCCGTCAAGGTGAAATCGGAGGAGCGTTTCTGCGTGAGGCGACGGGTATTGATGATCCGAAATGTCGAATGGCAATAGTGACGGCCCCGAACGGTTATCCTATTGAACTCCTTGAGTATTCGACCCGTCTAAAGCTCGGCCGTGCGCCCCGAAACGCGGGCGCAATTGGCGCAGCGCACCTCGCTGTCACGGTCTCAGACATCCGAGCGGCTATCGTACGGGTAGAGACGGCAGGCTGGCAGGTAAATGGTTCGCCCCAACCGATCCCTGCGGGCCCTCGCGCGGGGACCATGGTTGCATACGTCTCCGGCCCAGATGGCATCACCATCGAATTGATGCAGCCTACTTGATAAGTTCGCACCCAACGCGAAATCATTTAGGTCGACAACCAAAAGGTCGAGAACGGTCCGGCAGAAATTGGCGAGCGTGGGGCTATGGCGTAGGCCGTCGCGCAAAGGCTTATCTGGCAGGAAGGAGATACTGGTGCATCACGGGAGAATGGGCCGCAGACGATCCGGCGGCTGTTGCGGGTTCAGTCATGGGGAGATGTAAAGTTGCTTTGACCGCAGCAAGTGTATCAGTGCGCTGCTGTTTACTCGCCCGATCTGCCGTTCTCGGCCAGGGGCGGCCGTTCGACAAGAGTGCGTGAATCGCCGACAATCCGAGCAATCAGCCTAATTTTTAATGCCGATAACAAAGGCGGGCCATCCTGCGGGCCGTCAATAAAACACTCTCGAAAATGCTGTTCAACAAAAGACCTGAGTTTCGACGCCGACTGCCGAGTCCCTATCGCGACGGGAGTGTCAATCGTGCGACCACTTTGTTCTCGTGGCTAGGTCGGGGAATATTCGGTCTCCTGAGTATTGTCCTGATACTCGCCACAGCGGCGGCAGGGCCTGGAGTGGACCTGCCAACATCGAAGAAAGGATGGGTCGCATTAGCTGCCATCATCGGTGGTGGCGTCCTTATTTGTATAGTTGTAGTTCACTGGATGCACACCCCGGTTACTCTGCGAAGATAATGACGTGCGCATGAGGGCTCGCCTCGGATCGGGATATTGCTTTCGCATAAAGGCGCTTGCGAGGGGTGCTGGGGCTCATGAGGCCGAGTGCGGCCAACTGCAGTCATTCGACACCGGGGCTTAAATCGTCGACACTTGGTGCCGGGTGTCCGTTATATCTCCTCCATGCATCTGAGGGCGACTATCGACACGCGATGGTGCGTTATCGGTATTACTGTGTTCACATCATGTTTGATAGAGAGAAAGCGAGCGCTTGTCTGGAAGCAGCGCTGACGGAACACGAAGACGTTTTCGTTCCACTGAATCGTGAACCCGAAGCTTACTTTGATGAACTCGCGGCCGACATCCGCGCATGCGTTTGTGAACCGTTCCTGCTTTCGGCCAAGGTGGAAGAGCCGGCATTCCCGTGGGCGGATGTCGGCGAGCAGATTTCTGGATATTGCGTTGCGCGAAGAGATGGCTATTGGCTTGTCTACCAGACTACCGAACGACGTTTCCTTTGCTTTTGGGGAGCAGGCGAAAATCTTGGCGCACACGGCGTATACGGCTCTCCGCTGTACTGTTGGTCAGCCTGACCGGCGACCAGAAACGGGAGAACAACCGCCTGGAGAATTGGGCCGGAGCCAGTAGCTATCCGGCTCCGTGCGGCCATGAAGCGACGTTCGACGCTCC
The DNA here is from genome assembly GCF_000383275.1 of Paraburkholderia caledonica. Lineage (NCBI taxonomy): Bacteria > Pseudomonadati > Pseudomonadota > Betaproteobacteria > Burkholderiales > Burkholderiaceae > Paraburkholderia > Paraburkholderia caledonica. Next base: position 6,497 of record NZ_KB911060.1, read on the forward strand.
GGCCGAGATCGCCAACAATATGGCAGCATGCCGAGCGGAATGGCAGTGCCGAAAATTGCGGGTCCCACGGTCCATTGACGTGATCTATCGTTTTCGCGCCCTCTCATGCGCGACTGGAGCGATCGTGTGACGACAACCGAAATGGTGAAGCTGTATGGAGCCGCATGGAGTGTGTACGTGCGGATCGCTCGGCTGGCTCTGGAAGAGAAGCAGATCAAATACAGCTTGGTTGAGGTAGATGTATTCGCAGAACTGGTGTTCCACAGGAGCACTTGCAGCGTCACCCGTTCGGTCGCATTCCGGCCTTCCAGCATGACGATTTCCATCTTTACGAGACGGGCGCGATCGTTCGCTATAGCGACGACGCTTTTCCCAGATGCACGCTGCAGCCGACAAGTCCGAAAACTCGCGCCAAGGTAAACCAGATTGTCGGAATACTGGATGCCTATGCGTATCGAACGCTTGTTTGGGACATATACGTTGAGCGCGTGGTTTCAGCTCGCCAAGGCCGGTTAGCAAATGAGCAGACGATCGCCGCCGCCTTGCCGCGTGCCGCTTTATGCTTATCTGAGCTGACCCGGCTGTCCGACGACAAGGGGTTTCTGATCGGCGGTAGTGTGACACTTGCCGATCTATACGCCGCTCCAATCTTCGCGTACTTCATGCGGGCTCCTGAAGCCGTTTCATTGATGGAAGGATGCGAAAAACTGATCTACTGGTGGCAACGATTCGCCATTCGCGACAGCATGTGCCGGCTTCGCGATTCAGGCTTACTCCAGCGCCTTCGCAAGGTATTCTGCCGCGCGCTTCGTAGCAGACCTGCGCTGTTCGATAAAAAAGGAATTTCTCTGGCGGATTGCTTCAGTCAGTGCTGGCGGAGCAGTGCGCGGTGATCCCGCTTGATACGGCGGGGCGGGATCGTACTCCATCTGAAGCTGGATTTCCTGAGCGACTTGATGACCTACGAGATCTGCTACGACGGTCAGGGCGAAGTCGATGCCAGATGTCACGCCCGCGCCAGTGATCCGGTTGCGGTCCCGCACAACGCGCTCATTTACGGGTTCAACGCCGAGCAAACCCAACTGGTCGATCGAGGACCAGTGGCAGGTTGCCCGGTAGCCGGAGAGTAGGCCCGCTGCTGCCAGAATCAGTGATCCAGTGCAGACCGACGTAACCAGTTTGCAATGGGCAGCAGCCGTCCGGAGGAACTGCAACGTAATTTCATCTTCCATGAGTGCGATCTGGCCCGGGCCGCCTGGAACGCAGATCACGTCTAACTCAGGACAGGCCCCGAATGTCGTGGTGGGCAAGATCCTCAGTCCCCGGTCGGACGATACGGGGTCGAGAGTTTTCCAAAGCAGATGTATTTCGGCACCGGGCATCCGTCCAAACACCTCCGCCGGCCCCGTCAGATCAAGTTGGGTCAGTTCGGGAAAGAGGACGAGACCAATTCGGATTTTTTCACCAATCACGATCATCTCCAGTGGGTTTCGCACCCATTGTAACGACCACGCGTGTCCAGGATCGCTTGCGAGCGCCAAGCCGCATGCTTGTTCGGATGCGGTCCGCAATTAGCGCACCCATCCTCCAGTGCTTGTGTCAACGAGAGCCAAGTATCGCTCGCCACCGACCGCCGCTCTCGCGTGATGCAAACGGCATGGGACAGTGATCGGCCATCAGCGGACGTTCGACATCGCCGCGTGTACTGCCCACAATCAGCGATGAAGACGCCAACCGGATCTGTGATTGGAGACGTCGAAGCCAGTTGTTCGACAGATTTTGATGACGCCTTATGCGCGGATGCCGGAATTACGTCGGACGGCCGGGTCAGCACCGAACCGCTCAACTACAAACTCAATAAAACCACGAAGCTTCGGCGATCTCTGTCGTTCCTGCAGATAGAGAAGACTCATCGACCGTTCGGGCGCGGCAAAGTCTGGCAAGATCTCGATCAGACGCTTGTCGCGAATGTCCTCTCGTATCAACATGGAAGGGAGCAGCGCGATACCTAGTCCTCTCAATGCTGCCCGGCGCAAGGCTTCGGCATTGTCGATTTTCAATCTGCCATCCACGGGGACGCTGACCGGACCATCCGGTCCCTGCAGCGTCCAACCCGGTCGCGCCGCATGCCATTCGGATCGCGGCGGGTATGCATAGGTGAGGCATTGGTGGTCGGCAAGCGCTTGCGGCGTGGTCGGCGCTCCGTTTACGTCGACATAGCCGGGCGACGCGCATAGCACAAGCCGATACGGAGCAAGAGGACGCGCCACCGCGTCCGGGTTGGCCAGAGCGCCGATGCGGATTGCAGCCTCAAAGCCCTCGTCGAACAGATCCGCGAGCGCGTCGGTGGCGACGATATCCAGCTTGATCTCGGGGTAGCGTTCGTAATAGTCCGCAAGCGCGGGAATCAGGCATTCGTTTGTGAACACCACGGGCGCAGTGACGCGCAAGCGTCCTCGTGGCTTCGCGAGGTGGTCGAGGGCCAGCCGCTCGGTGTCGTCGATCAGGTCGAGTATCTCAATGCATCGTTCGTAACAGACCTGTCCAAACGCGCTGATTTTCTGTCGGCGGGTCGTGCGGTGAATGAGTTGCGTGCCGAACCGATTTTCCAACGCCTGAAGGTAGTTGCCGACCATGGTTGGCGACAGGTCGCATGCCTCCGCCGCCCCCGTCAGGCTGCCAGTTTCCACGACACGTGCGAAGACGGTCATCGCCTTGAGAAG
>NZ_KB911061.1:0-6970 GCF_000383275.1 Paraburkholderia caledonica
GGCTGGCGGCTGACGCCGCGGCAGGTGTTCGAGCATCCGACGGTCGCGGGCCTCGCGCAACGCGCACAGCGGCTGGAGGCGGGCGCAGTACAGGAATTCGACGACGGCGTCGCGCTGCCACTGACGCCGATCCTGCGGCTCTTCTTCGAGCGCTATCCGCAAGGGGAATCGCACTGGAACCAGGCGGTGTTGCTGAAGGTGAAAGGGCGGCTCGTGCCGGCGGCGCTGGAGCGCGCGGTGGCGGCGCTGGAGGCGCGGCATGACGCGTTGCGGCTGCGGTTCGTGAAGGAGGCAGGGGAGTGGAAGCAGGTGGCGGTGAAAGCAGCGGGGACGGCAGAGATGTCCGCGCAAATGTCTGAAGCCTCTCAAGCATCGCAGACCTCACAACCATCACACTCAGCTAGCACAACGGTAGTCCACCACGACCACCTCGCCTCGCTTGCCGGGCTGACAGCGGCCTGCGACCGCATCCAGTCGAGCCTGAGCATCGAACACGGCCCGATCTGGCGCGTGGGCCACTTCGAGACGCTCGACGAAACGCGCGTACTGATCGCGATTCATCACCTGGCGGTGGACGGCGTCTCCTGGCGCGTGCTCCTCGAAGAACTGCAAACCGCCTACGAACAGGCCGAACGCGACGAACCCATCGCATTGCCGGCGACGTCCATGTCATGGCGCGCCTGGGTGCGCGCGCTCGATCAATATTCGCACTCCGATGTAGTTAAGTCCGAAGCCAGTTGGTGGCAGAACGCGCTAAGTGTCCTCGATGAGGCTTCGGAACTCCCGTTGCGTGCACCCGCCGGCACGTGCGTCGCCGGAAGCGAAACCATCGACTGGACACTCGACGCAAGCCGCACCCGCGATCTGCTGCAAAACGCGTCGCGCGCCTATCGCACGCGCGTCGACGAATTGCTGCTCGCCGCGCTTGCGCAGGCGCTGGGCGCGTGGAGCGGCGCGGCTGAAATTGCCGTCGAACTGGAAGGCCATGGCCGCGAAGACGTGATCGACGGTGCCGACCTGAGCCGCACGGTCGGCTGGTTCACGACGCGCTTCCCGGTCGCGCTTCCAGGAGCCCCGGCAGCACTGGGCGATGCCCTCGTTGCGGTCAAGGAGCGAGTGCGTGCCGTGCCTCACAAAGGGATGCACTGGGGGCTGCTCGACGCGAGCCGCGCGCGGCCGCGTCCGGCGATCAGCTTCAACTATCTCGGGCGCTTCGATCAGTCGTTCGACGCGGCATCGCGCTTCACCTTCAGCTCCGATGATGCAGGCAGCAGCCACGGACCCGGCGCGCGCGTCGATTATGCGCTCGACCTCAACGGCATCGTCACCGGCGACACGCTGCTGCTACGCTGGCGCTTCGACCCGGCACGCATCGCGCGTGAAAGCGTCGAGCGCATTGTCGCGGCCTTCGATCAGCACGTCGACGCACTGATCGCGCACTGCGTCGCCGCACCGCCGGGCGCGACAGCATCGGATTTCCCGTTGTCGGGCCTCGACCAGGTACAGTTGCGCGCGCTGCGCCTGCCGCTTGGCGGCGTCGCCGATATCTATCCGGCCACGCCGTTGCAGCAGGGCTTGCTCTATCACAGTGAGTTGCAGCAGGGCGAGGGCGTCTATGTGAACCAGTTGCTGCTGACGCTCGGCGGCCGCCTCGACGCCGCCGCCTTGCGCGCCGCCTGGCAGGACGCCATCGCCCGACATGACATGTTGCGCACGCGCTTCGAGTGGCGTCATGGCGAAGCGGCGTTGCAGATCGTGCAGCGCGAAGCCGTGCTGCCGTTTGCGGTGCACGACTGGCGCGATGCACACGACTACGACGCGCGCCTCGCCGCGTGGCGCGCGGCGGACATCGCTGCGGGCATCGATGCGTCGCGCGCGCCGCTGATGCGTGTCAACGTGTTCCGGCGTCCGGATGGCCGCTTCGACCTCGTGCGCACGCATCACCACGTGCTGACCGACGGCTGGAGCGGCGCACGTCTGCTGGCCGAAGTATTCGACGACTACGAGCGTGCGTTGGGCGTTTCCCCGACCGACGGCGCGCGAGCCGCCGCGGGCGTGCCGCCATCGTACCGACGCTATGTCGAGTGGCTCGCTGTGCAACCCGATCCACGGGATTGGTGGAGCGAGCGGCTCCCTGCCGCCGACGATACCGGCACGCTCACGGCCAGCCTTGTCGCGCCGCTCGGCATAGATTCGAGCGAGGCGGCGAGCGTGCCACGCAAGCTCACGCTCGAGCTGGACGCGCCGCTCGATGCGCGAGTCCGCCGCGCCGCGCAGCGGCATCGCGTGACGCTCAACACGTTGATGCAGGGCGCGTGGGCCGTGCTGCTCGCGCGGGCGAGCGGCAAGCGGACGGTGGCCTTCGGTGTCACGGTGTCGGGGCGGCCCGCATCTCTCGCTGGGTCGGATGAAATGTTCGGACTGTTTATCAATAGCTTGCCCGTGTTTGCAGCGGTGCCCGGCGAGGTGGCGATACCGGCATGGCTCGATGAATTGCAGACCTGCAACATGCAAATGCGTGAGGTCGAGCATACGCCGCTATCGTCGCTGCAGCAGTGGGCGGGTCGCAGCGGCGACGCGTTGTACGACAGCCTGATCGTGTTCGAGAACTATCCGGTTGCGGCTCGCGCGGCGTCGGCGGCAACCGACGCGCTGCGTGTGGAGCGCGTGGATTCGTTCGAGCGCACGCACTATCCGCTGACGCTGACGATCCTGCCGGCGACGCGCATCGAACTGCAATGGCAGTGGGACAGCCGGCGGCTCACGCGTACTCAGGTCAAGCAGTTGCAACGGCAATATCTCGGGCTCCTCGATCAACTCGCTGACGACGGCGAGCACGCGCCGCGCTTCGTCGGCGAACTCGCGGTGCGGCGAGGTGCGCCGCACGCCGAGCCGTTGCCAGAACCCGCGCCGCTCGCGTGGCACGAACGCTTTGCGGCTGAGGCCGCGCGCATGCCGCATCGCATCGCCATCCGGCAAAACGGCGAGGCGTTCGACTACGCGACGCTCGCCCGTTGGTCCGCGACGATCGACGCGCGTTTGCGTGCGAGCGGCGTCGCGCGGGAGGAGTGCGTAGCCGTCTGCATGCGCCGCTCGCCGGCGCTGATTGCCAGCATGCTCGGCGTGTGGCGCAGCGGCGCGGCTTATGTGCCGCTCGACCCGTCGTTCCCGGCCGAGCGCCTCGTCGCCATGCTGGACGACGCGGGGATAACGCGAGTCATCGCGGACGAAGAAGGGCGCGCGCGGCTCGGCAGCGCGCTCGACGGTCGTGTCGTGGTGAATGGTGGGATTGGCGCAGAGGTCGGAGCTCCGGGTGTCCCTAACGCCGTGGTCGGCAAGGCGGCAACAGTGCCGCCACCCGTATTGCCATGCACCGGTTCGGAACTCGCCTACGTGATCTACACGTCAGGTTCGACAGGGCGACCCAAGGGCGTTGCGGTTTCACATGGCGCGCTGGCAAGGCTGCTCGCGAGTGTCGACATCGTCATGGGAATCGATAAGGATGACGTACTATTGTCAGTCACTACACCGTCGTTCGACATTTCGCTGCTGGAATTCTGCCTGCCGCTCATGAAAGGCGCTTGCGTCGAAATGGCCGACGCCGCCACGGTCGCGGACGGCGCTGCGCTCGCGCGTCTTATCGATGAAAGCGGTGCGAGCGTCATGCAGGCAACGCCTAGCGGCTGGCGTCTGCTGATCGAATCGGGTTGGCGCGGGGCGTCGCGTGGACGACTCACCGGCATCGCCGGCGGCGAGCCGTTGCCCGCAGACCTGACGGTTCAACTCGCGCAACGCGGCGTCGATTTGTGGAACCTCTACGGTCCGACGGAAACGACGATCTGGTCGACTTGCGCGCGGGCGCCTCAAGGCGGAGCAGTCACGATTGGTCGCGCGCTGCATGCGAACGCGCTGCGCATCGTCGACGCGAGCGGCCAGTTGACGCTGCAAGGCGGCGTCGGGGAACTGTGCATCGGCGGCGACAATCTTGCGCGCGGTTATCTGGGTCGCGCCGGACTCACCGCCGAGCGCTTCGTGCCTGATCCGTACGGGCCGCCGGGTGCGCGGATGTACCGCACAGGCGACCTGTGCCGCGAGCGGCCCGACGGCGAGGTCGAATGCCTTGGCCGGATCGACCAGCAGGTCAAGCTGCGCGGTTATCGAATCGAACTGGGCGAAATCGAGGCGGCGCTGCGCGACTTCAACGGTGTGCTCGACGCCGCAGTCGCGCTCGTGCCGGGCGCAGGTGACGTCGAAGCGCGGCTCGTCGGCTATGTGGTGGGCCAATCATCCGCGGCACCGGCAGACTGGCGCCAGACGCTTGCCGCGCGCCTGCCGGGCTACATGGTTCCCGCGGCGCTCTACCAGATCGACAGGCTGCCTCGCACCGCGAACGGCAAGCTTGATCGCAACGCGCTCGCGCGGTTCGAGGTGTCGCCGCAACGCGAGGCGCAGTGGGCGGAGCCATCGGGCGAAATCGAAGTGCTGACGGCGCGGCTGTTTGGCGATGTGCTGGGGCTTGCGCGTGTCGGCGCCGACGACGATTTCTTCGTGCTCGGCGGCCACTCGCTCGCGGCGGTGCGATTGATAGCCCGGCTGTCGGAACAGCTCGGACGAAAGGTTGCGCTCGGGGCGCTGTTCGACAGTCCTACACCGAGGCTGTTGGCTCGACTGCTTACGGACGTTGTGGATGGAAACACGCAGGTCGACGTGTCGTCGGGAAAGACCGCGAGCGATGAGTTGCAGGCGCTCGATGGACTGTTCGATGCGCTGGATTGAGAAGCGAACATCATGCGCGGGCGCGACGCGCCCGCTTACCTATTCAGACTGACCAGACTAACGTCATGCAGACCACGACCCGCAACGAACTGGCGGCAGCGCCGGATTCCTCCACAGCCATCGGTGACGCGCCGAGCCACGCGCTCGCGATTTCGCGCAAGTACGCGGCACTATCGCCAGAGCGCCGGCGTCGTTTTCGCGAGAAGGCGAGCGAGCAGGGCATCGATCCCGCGCGTCTGCCGATCGTGCCGTTGTCGCGCGAGGCTGGCAACGCGAACGATGAGGACGGCGTTCCTTCTTCGCCCGGCTCCGCGCTTTACCCCCTTGCGCCCGCGCAGGAGCGCCTGTGGTTCTTGTGGAAACTCGATCCGCAGAACCCGGCGTACAACCTGTCGCGTGCGCTGCGGTTGACGGGACATCTCGATGTGCCCGCATTGCGCCGTGCATTCGATGCGCTCGTCGCACGCCATGGCGCACTGCGTACGCGGTTCGTGGAGACGCGCGGGGTAGTGGCCCAGCACATCGGTGACGGCGCGCACTACCTGTGGCGCGAACACGCGCTCGAACACGCCGCGCAACTGCGCGACACGCTGCGTGCCGCCTCTCGCGAACCATTCAATCTGATGAAGGGGCCGCTGCTGCGTGTCGATCTCATCGCGATCGGGGCAGAGCGTCACGCGCTCTCGATCGTCGCGCATCACATCGTGTCCGACGGCTGGTCGCAGTCATTGCTCGTTCGCGAACTCGCGGCGCTGTATCGCGCGGCACTCACGGGCCAGGATGCGCCGCTGGCTCGCGCGCTGCCGCCCGTCGAAATTCATTTTGGCGACGTCGCTGCATGGCAGCGTGAATGGCAGGACGGCGCGCTCGTCGATGACCTCGCGTATTGGACGCGGCGCCTCGGCACCGAACGTCCCGCGCTCGAACTACCATTGAACCGGCCGCGCGCTGCGGTGCGGGGCATCGAAGGCGGACGCGCGCGGCGCGACGTCGCCCCGGCGCTCGCCGGGCGCTTGCGCGAAGTCGCGCGCGCGCAGCGCACGACGCTTTTCACTGTACTGCTTGGCGCGTATGCCGCCTTGCTGTATCGCTATGACGGGCAGTCGGGTGTACGGATCGGCGTGCCGTCGGCGGGACGGCAGCGCAGCGAGACGGAAGGGCTGATCGGCTTTTTCGTCAACACGCTCGTGATCGACGTCGACGTGGACGGCCGCATGCCGTTCGGCACGCTGCTCGCTGGATTGCATGAACGTGTGCTCGAAGCGCATGCGCACCAGGCGGCGCCGTTCGGCAGCATCCTCGACGCATTGCGGATCGAACGCGATCTCGGTCGCTCGCCGCTGTTTCAGGTGATGTTCAACCTCGAGCAGGCGACGAGTAGCGCGTCCGTTGCGATGCCAGGAATCGTCGCGGAGCCGGAGGCGGGCGGCACGGACACGGCGCGTTTCGATCTTGTGCTGAACGTGGTGGACGACGGGCACGGCCTGCGCCTGATGTTCAACTATGCGGCGGATGTGTTCGATGCAAGCACCGTCGAGCGAATTGCATTGCAGTACGAAGCGATTTTGGATCAGATGGCCGAGGACGTCGCGCGACGCGTTGGATCAGTGACGCTGCCTGGGCGTTATGAAGCAGCGCCGTTGCAGCGTTATGCGTTCGAATCGCTCGGGATGGCGCTTGCGGCGCAGGCGAAGCGTTCGCCGGATGCGATTGCGCTGCGCTGCGAGGACAAATCGCTCACCTATGCGGAACTGGACGCGTGGTCGGCGATGCTGGCTGCACGGCTCGTCGCGCGAGGTGTTGGCGCCGAGCGTCGCGTGGGGCTGTGCGTGGCACGCGGCCCGGCGCTGGTTGCGGCGCTGCTTGGGATCATCCGCTCGGGTGGGGCGTTCGTGCCGCTCGATCCCGAGTATCCGTCAGCACGCCTTGCGCAGATGATCGACGACGCGGGCATCGTAGAGGTGGTGGCCGATAGCGCTAGCGCGAAGCAGGTGGCGGCGGTGCTGGCGGGGTGTGAGGTGGTTGAGGTGGGAGACGCCGTCTTGGCGATTCGGCCGGATGACGACGCAAGCGCGGAAACAGCGACAGCAGCAGCACCACACTTCCTCGACGCCCCCCTTCATCCCGACCAGCTCGCCTACGTGCTCTACACATCGGGCTCGACTGGCCGGCCCAAAGGCGTCGGCGTGAGCCA
>NZ_KB911062.1:0-5580 GCF_000383275.1 Paraburkholderia caledonica
CAGAACCGCTTCAGCGCGATTGCAACGTCGCAGCAAGCAGAAGCAACCGACCTGTCGTCGGCACAATCGCAGATCACCGACGCGAACTTCGCGCACTACGGCAACATCAGCGCGCCGAACGGCACCGCCGAGATCGCGGTGGGCAACAAGATGCTGTTGCAGGACTCGTCCAGCTCACATCAGGTGTTCGTGCAGACCGCGGGCGGTGGCGCGATCGTCAACGCGGGTGCAGTCGAAGCGGCGTAGGCGAACCTAAATCAACGACCGTCGGCCTAGAGCAAGTCTAGTATTGTCAGGCCCCGTTCTTAGTCCGCGCGAGCGGGCGTCCATCCGCGCGTCCGGTCGCAAACGACTGCAAGGCGGTGCACCGCAGTCTCTACTCTGATGCGCAGCGAACTGAATTGTGACCTTGAAGGCTTGCGACCTGATTTGGTGATTTGATGCGAATTTGTCATCTGTCGGTGACGACTTCAATTTGCACTGCGTCAGCGGCTGCGCCGCGCGCGCCCGAGCCGACGATCGCGATGTTCGCAACGTCTTTCATGCTCAAGCGGGCTTCTTCGGCGTGAAGGAGTCAAGGATCTCCGGGATAGTGATCAGCAATTCGCCTTCGCAGGCGATCTCGCCATCAATTCGCCCAATGCCGTAGCCCTTGCAGATTCCCCGGCGCCACGACAGCACCTCCGCCTCGAGCTCGAATTTCTTGCCCGGAACGACTTCCTTGCGGAACCGAACTTTATAGTCAAGGGCGCGAGTGTAGCGGCCCTTCAGGCCGGGCAGCGTCGTGATAGCGACGGTGAGCATCTGCGCCATCGCTTCAATCTGGAGAGCTCCCGGCATGTTAGGCGCGCCAGGGAAGTGAACGGGGAAATACCATTCGTTTAGCGTCATCAGCTTGTAGCCGCGGGCTGATCTGCCGGGCACTACCTCATCGACCTGATCAATCAGCAAAAACGGATAGCGGTTTTGCTGATATTCCTGCAGCTCCTGATAATTGAGACTGCGCTTTTCTGCAGCGTTGTGCGTTTCCATCTGTTCCTCTAGTTAGCGACCGTGGAGTCAGCGCGTATGGATGGCGCGCGACAGGTTGCCGACGATGTCGGAGCCGTTCCACACGAAATTCATGTCTAGCGCGCGGCCGACCGGGACTACCCGGTCGACGTCACGCACGTGAGTGCTCAAGCGCGAAGGCGCGAAGCTGCGCGTGCTAGAAGCCAAACCGGGTGAGCGTCTGATAGTGCTCGTTGACATTGGCGACAGCCACTCGAGCCCGTCAAGTGTAACCATGTGCAAGGCCGCCATAGCTGCGGCTGCTGTCCTGAACGCCCGCGACGTCAATGAGCGCAAGGCGATAAAAAACCTTGCCGTGGTGCGAGACGTGTGCTCACAATTCGACACCGTACTTCTTGAGCTTTTCTATGCCGTTGGCGTACGAGTCAAATTCGCTGATGTCCTTAGCCTCCATTATGATTCCGAACGCGGCTTCGACCGCCGCTATCATTCCCATGTGACCCATTGAATCCCACGCCGGAACGCACTGATATTCGAATTCGCCGGTTAATGCGCCTTGCGGGACCGAGAAGCAGTCCGTAAATACTTTGTCCTAAATTTCCTTGTTCGTCATTTCGTTTCCAAGCTCAATTGAATACCTTGCGGTCTGTGTTGAGACGCGCCACACGGGCGGGATTTCCCAACGCGATAACATTGTCGGGCACGTCGCCATAAACAACAGAGCCCATGCCGATAATAGTGTTCGAGCCGATGCGCACGCCTTCCTTGATGAGTGCGCCCATGCCGATGTAGCTACCGCCGCCAATCACGCTGGCGCCGCCAAGATTAACCATCGACGAGATTACGGTATGCTCCCCCACCTTGACGTCATGCCCGATAATGGACGACGAGTTCACGCACGCGTTGCTGCCGACTCGCGCATCGCTGGACACGAGCGCGGAGACGCCGATCAAGACCCCCTCGTTGAGTTGCGCGCTGTTGGATATCACGGCGCTCGGATCGCATAGGGCGCTCATGCGCGCCCCCACCGCGGCAAGTTTCGCGGCAAGCTTTATACGCCCAGCCGGCTCGCCCACGGCGATCACGAAATCGGCTTCGCCCAGTTGATCTTGCACCTGTGAGTCGTTGAACCGATACACAGGCGCACCGTGCAGCTCGCGCTGCGTGGTGACGTCGTCAACAAAACTTAGCATGTCCCAGTGGCGCGTGACAGCATTCAGCCGCCGCGCAAAGTCCATGACTTCCTTGCCGAAGCCACCGGCGCCGTATATAAAAAGGTTGTTCAACATGTTGAGTCTCCCGCGAAGCTTGACGTCATGGGCGCGCGAAACGGGGCGCCGAAATTGATCATGGATGGAGTATGCCGCCGAGATCATGCGGCCGAAGCCAAGAGTTAGCGGGGAAAGCACCCTCAATTTATGGCTTTCGCGCGGCCTGCCGCTGCCAGAATGCTTGCTTAGCGGCGCGCAGTGCGCCAGTAGCCCGTAGCGCCGTCGTGCCGCGCTACGATTGATCGTCTTCCGCGCCGTTCACGGCGCGTCACTTAAGAACATATGTCGAAAATGACTTCGGCCCATCCCCAAGACGACGCTCACCGGTGCATGATTTGCGATGCGCCGACGCATTATTACTTCTCCAAGCGCTATGCTGACCTGCCGCCTAACGCGCCATTTGAAACCCTCAGCGTCGACTACTGGCGGTGCGGCGAATGTGGCTTTGTCGCCTCGCGCACCCACCAAGAAATGGACGCGGGCCAGTGGGAAGCTCTTAATGGCAGTTTCCATCACTATATCGAAGCCGGCAACAAGATCGGTAACCAGCCGCCTTACGCCGATCAAGCCCTCGCGCTCCAAATGCTTACCCGCAATAGCGTAGTCGACTTGAGCAACGCTCTCGACTACGCGGCGGGTTACGGCACGTTGTCGCGCTTCTCGCGGAAGTATTTCGGGAGTAGTATCCGCATGTTCGACCGTTACGTGCGCGATAGTGGACCGGGCGCTGAATATGTCGCCGAACAAGATCTAGGCCGCTACCAGCTGGTCATCAATAGCGCGATGTTCGAGCATGTGCTCCAGCGCGCCGATCTGGACGAAGTAAACGCGCTCGTTGCCGATGATGGCTGCCTGATGATGCACACGGTCGTGTGCGAGCGTGTGCCTGCCGATCCCGACTGGTTCTACATTGTGCCTGTCGTGCATACGGCGTTTCACACAAATCGCAGCATGTCGCTACTGATGCAGCAATGGGGCTACGCCGCATCCATATACTCTCCGCAGGCAAAAAGCTGGTTTCTGTTCAAGCGTGACAACCCCCGCATAAAAGAGCTAAAACGCGCTGTGGAACGGATGAACGCGGAGGTACAGACGCAATACTTTCACTACAAAGCTGACTTCGTCGATTACTGGAAGGGATTCTGAAGTAAGCTATGCGGCACTTATACCGTGGCCTCGATTGTTTGACACTGCCAGCGCGGGGAATGGCGGCTGCGCTTGCAACGTGCCTGTTTTGATCGCTACCTTATGCGATGCTTTGTCGGCACCTACCGACTCAGCGTAATCGCTAGGTAGGTCGCATAGAGCGTGTCGCAGACCGGCAGCGCCCACACCGGTGCGCCGCGCTCACACTGCAGTCGAAGGCACCGCAACGGTGAGTGCCGGCTATGGTCAGTAACTTGCCAGCGTGGAAACCGAGCTAATGTCCGATCTCGCTTGCAATCGGCCATAGTCCCAGCACTAACTCTAGAGGCGGTTGCGGGCCGGCTACAGGCGACCGCGTCGGACCAAGTGGTTGTATGCCGAGCGCTATCGCGAGAAGTAGCCGGTGAGTGGGGCCAGCCGGTCCAAGACCCGGTGATTCAAGGGGTGGTAGAGAAGGTTTCAGTCATTCGGCTGGGCGGTCTCGGAAGAGGCGGTAGCCGTTAGCGGAGCCAGTTCGGGAGCCGCCGGTTCGACGGCGGCCTGGGCTGCGGTGCCGGGATTCGCGTTCGGGTTCTTCCTGCAATATAACCGCGCGACATCCTCCCGACCGATCGTGTAGCCGCTGGCGTCCTTGACGTCATTGATGATGTGTTCGATGCACGTGGGTCAGTTTTCGATGAACATGTTCAGCTTAGGTGGGTCAGTCTTGGGCGAACGTCAACAGATCCCAACCACTCACTGATAGGTGTCCTCACCGCCGATCGTCATCAGGTCGACCTTTTGCACAGAGCGCGCTTTTTCGCCAAGCAGGCGCCGCCCGTACTCGCGAATCTGTTCCAGCTCCTGTAGTGATTTCATAAAGGCTCCGATGGTGTTCTCGTTGTTTGGTCCTGGGACGCCCGGGCGTGCTGACAGCCTTGCGTGCTCGATGACGCCGGGTACGCAACCACGTTAAGGGCTGGATTGCTGATCGAATTAGTCGGATACGCTCCTTTATCATCGTTATTTCGCTGATTGCGACAACGACGGACGGCAGTGAGCTTAAGTGATCGCTCGGATACCGTCGTCCGAGCCGGCTCGCCAAAAAGGGCTCTGGCGTTGTGCTTCCGACCGGTTGCCCCAAACCTCACCGAACATTGTTGAGACTAATGATCTCGTGCAGCGCTCTAATGTAGCGGGCCACATTGAAAAAGATGTGCCCCGGCTGGGGCACAAAGCTATCCTTAAACTTAGGAGGCCAAGAGCTAGCCGACGGCTCCGGAAACTGGACCGGCTTCAGTAAGCCTGTGGATGTATGGAATGTCCATCAGACAAGCTTAATCCAGGCCCAGCTCATGGATAGCACTTCGACTGCCCTAACGGCGCAACAGTCGATGATTGGGAACGAGAGGGTAACGCGTCCTCCAAGGATCGGCTTCGAAAGCCATTCTTTTTACGGGGTCCTTTATTACCCTGTGCTTCGTCCACCATGTTGTCCGCAAATTCACTTATTTTCCAAGCTAGCCCCGAGCGCTTCTAGCCGTTCCGGCCTGATGCTCCGGCCCGCTGGCGGCAGCGCCTCGAATTGCATCTTGTGTCTAACAATCGCCCACGCGATTCGGGCGAGCTTGTTTGCTAATGCGCAAGCGACGACGTTCGAAGGGCGCCGGTTCATTAATGAACGCACCCACTCGGCAAGCGGTCCGCTTCCGTTCTGTGCACTCACCATTACGATCTAGCGCACAAAATGAGCAAAGTGCGGATCGGTTTACCCGCGCCCCTTCCGGTTGCCGGAACGTTCTGACAGGATAGTCGCACTAGACGGGAGCGGGAAGATGTCGCGGCCCATTGGCATTGGCTATCTTACATTTGTCCCTGGGATCAGAGTGCCTAGCCTGCTAAAAAGCCGGCATAAAGTTCTGCTCGTGCACGCCGACAACCTTCACTGAGGGGGGCAGCCATGAAACAGTGCCCGCCCGAAGTCGGCGCATTGGGACGCACGGTGCTTGCGCTGGCCGGTCCGGCTGGTCTTGGGAGCGGTAACTAAAGTTTCTTTGCGGGATGCCGTCAACCTTCACTGAGGCGGCCAGCAATGAACGAGTGCTTCCGCCGATGCCAACGTGGCGTATTGGGCTCAGGCTTATTTAGGAGATTTTCCATGCTCGGAATCAAT
>NZ_KB911063.1:0-4948 GCF_000383275.1 Paraburkholderia caledonica
CACGACGATGGAGGTCTGCCTGCCGCCTTCCTTGTTGACCGCGCGGTGCGTGTCCATCACGAGGTGACGGATGCCGGCGCAGAAGTGGAACAGGAACGCCCAGGCCAGCACCAGCGTGATGAGCTTGACGATGATGTTGGAGAGAAAGCCCTTGAAGACCTCGAAGCTCAGTTCGGAAGTCAGGCTCTGGTCGAAGAGGTACAGCAGGAACGGAAGGAAAACAAACAGCAGACCACCGCTCAAGCGATGAAGAATCGACACGCGCCCTGCAAGCGGCAGGCGATACGCCGTCAATATCTGCCCGATACCGATGTTCCGGAATTCCGGCCTCGGTTTTTTTACGGCTTCAGCCATGCTAGACCCCTACTTGTAGTCACACTAATCCGCAATTTTAGCGCCTTTTCATATCGCGCTGCAGCGAAAACCCCGACAGGTCCGTTGCAGCACGCGCAATAAAGGCACCGTCAAAAGGCGCGCGCACGAGATGCCACGCCTTCATTCAGCCCGATTCAGCTCAGATCGTTCTGATAGTAGTACCCGGTTGTGACATACCAACCTCGCCGGACTTCCACCGGCCTGTCACCGTAGGTATAGGACACGCGCTCCACCGACAGCAGCGGGAAACCCGACGGCACGTGCAGCAGATCGGCCACCGACGGCTCCGCCGCGACCGCGCGGATTTTCTCCGTAGCGCGGATCATGCGCGTGCCGAATTCCGTCTCGAACATCGCGTACAGGGGCCCCTTGTAATCCGAGAGCCGCTCGAGCGTCAGTCCGCGAAATACGGCACCAGGCAGCCAGATTTCGTCGAGCACGGTGACTTCGCCGTCGAACTGCAGCAGACGCTTGATCAAAACTACGGGATCGGCCGGCTTCAGATCGAGTTGCCGCGCGATTTCCGCCGACGCTCGCATACGCCTGCATTCGAGCAGCCGGCTCACGTGCGGATGCTCGGCGCCGTCATCAGCCAGTAACCGGAGAAAGCGAAACTGCGCGCGATCTTCGTTGTGCGTCGCAACAAACGTGCCTTTGCCCTGACGGCGCACGAGGAGATTCTCGGCGGCAAGTTCGTCGATCGCTTTACGTACCGTGCCCTGGCTGACCTTGTATCTGGCCGCTAATTCGACTTCACTAGGAATGATCTCGCCGGGCTTCCATTCGCCGCTTTCGAGGCTCTGCGTTATCAGCCCCTTGATCTGCTGATACAGAGGGCTAAAAGTGGGCGACGCAGCGGGGACGTTCGCGGATACACCTTCGCCAGCGGCCGTTTGACCGTTCGGATTCGTGGTGTTGGCCGGGTTGGAATTCATGCGCGCATTTCATCATAAAGGGCTGGGCCGCGTCCAGCGTTTCCCCGGCAATAGATGTGTCTTATATAAGACATAAGATAAGGTTGACTTTGCGTCTGCCGACTCCTACACTCCTTGTCGAGCAAGGGTTTGCGGGGGTTTTTGGCAGTTGCGATCTGCATTCGTTTCGCAGCGCCGCGACGCACCGGCAGCCACTCTGCACCATGCTGTTCCCACGCAGTCCAGGTTTCGATTCGCCGCCATTCGTTGGCCAGACGCTCGCCGAAACGCGCTGTTTGCAGGAGCCGCACGGTGCAGCGGCTACGCGGCGCCTCGCTGGTCCGCTCCCGCCCTCTCAGAGAAATACCGGGCCGGCCAGCCGCGAAACGGCGGCCTGAGAGCGCTCGGCAGTACAGGTTTCCGGCATGGCGGTCTTGGCGCAGCGCCGCTGTCGGTCCGCAATTCATGGGCTGGCAGCGGGCGTCCGCAAACACTGAATTCCGCCGTGTTTCACAACGCTTCGAGGAACGCGCATATAGAATGGCGTTTTCCCTAGCGTCTAACGCATCGTCCTGGAGATTTCTCAATGGCTAAGCCCGCAAAGCGCGTTGCCGTCACCGGCGCCGCAGGTCAAATTGCTTACTCCCTGCTGTTCCGCATCGCCAATGGTGATCTGCTCGGTAAGGACCAGCCGGTTGTGCTGCAACTGCTCGACCTGCCGCAAGCGCAAGGCGCCGTCAAAGGCGTCGTGATGGAACTGGATGATTGCGCATTCCCGCTGCTGTCGGGCGTCGTGATCACGGACGACCCCAAGGTCGCATTCAAGGACGCTGACGTCGCGTTGCTGGTCGGCGCACGTCCGCGTTCGAAGGGCATGGAGCGTAAGGACCTGCTGTCGGCCAACGCTGAAATCTTCACGGTTCAGGGTAAGGCGCTGAACGAAGTCGCGAGCCGCGACGTGAAGGTGCTGGTGGTCGGCAACCCGGCCAACACCAACGCCTACATCGCAATGAAGTCGGCACCCGATTTGCCGAAGAAGAACTTCACCGCCATGCTGCGCCTGGACCACAACCGCGCGCTGTCGCAACTGGCCGCGAAGTCGGGCAAGCCGGTCGCTTCGATCGAAAAGCTGGCTGTGTGGGGCAATCACTCGCCGACCATGTACCCGGACTTCCGCTTCGCAACCGCAGAAGGCCAGAGCCTGACCAAGCTGATCAACGACGACGAATGGAATCGCAACACGTTCATCCCGACCGTCGGCAAGCGCGGCGCGGCGATTATCGAGGCACGCGGTTCGTCGTCGGCAGCGTCGGCGGCTAATGCTGCAATCGACCACGTTCGCGACTGGGTGCTCGGCACGAACGGCAAGTGGGTCACCATGGGTGTCCCGTCGGACGGTTCGTACGGCATTCCTGAAGACATCATCTACGGTGTGCCGGTGATCTGCGAAAACGGCGAATACAAGCGCGTGGAAGGTCTGGAAATCGACGCGTTCTCGCGCGAGAAGATGGACGCCACGCTGCAGGAATTGCTGGAAGAGCGCGAAGGCGTTCAGCATCTGCTCGGCTAAGCACCTGATGCAGAACAACCGGAACTCCGTAGCTTCATCGCAGCGGGTTCCGGTTTTTTTCGTGCAAATCGAGCGAAGCGAGCCAATCTGGCGCTTCGCGCGATTCGCACCTGATTCGAACGCGTTTTGCCTGTCTGTACGATCGGACAGAACGCGCCCGAATCGGTTTTCCCTCAACAAAAGCCCACGCTCCTGACGCCGAAGATGCGCGCCCTCACACCCGCCGAAGTGCTGTTTGACGGCGAAGTGCCGCCCGCTGTGCTGCCTGCCTGCGACCACTACGCCGGCAGCGAAAAGCTGATGCTGAAATCGCTCGCGTTACAGCAGCAACTTGGCCCGGTGTTCGACATCACGCTCGACTGCGAAGACGGCGCGCAGGTCGGCCGCGAAGCGGAGCACGCGGAACTCGTCGCGTCGCTGCTCGGCAGCGAGCATGACCGCTTCGGCCGCGTCGGGGTGCGGATTCACGACTTCGACCATCCGCACTGGCGCGACGACGTCCGCCTGATTCTGCGCGCGGCAAAGCGTGCGCCCGCTTACATCACCCTGCCCAAGATCCGCAACGTACCCGACGCCGCCGAAATGGTCGCGTTTATCGAGGCCACGCGGCGCGAGCTTGGCGTCGCCAGAGCAGTGCCAGTGCAATTGCTGGTTGAAACACACGGCGCGCTGACGCGTGTGTTCGATCTTGCCGCGTTGCCCGGTGTCGAAGCGTTGAGCTTCGGTCTGATGGACTTTGTTTCCGCGCACGACGGCGCGATCCCCGATACCGCAATGCGCTCGCCTGGGCAGTTCGATCATCCGCTGGTGCGCCGGGCCAAGCTCGAAATTTCCGCCGCGTGCCATGCGTACGGCAAGGTGCCGTCGCACAACGTCAGCACTGAAGTGCGCGATATGAGCGTGGTTGCAAACGACGCGGCACGCGCACGCAACGAGTTCGGCTACACGCGCATGTGGAGCATTCACCCTGCGCAGGTCGAGGTAATCGTGGCCGCGTTCGCGCCACGCGACGAAGAAATCGCCACCGCCACCGAAATTCTGCTGGCCGCGCAGTCCGCCCAATGGGGACCCACGCGCTATCGCGACACGTTGCATGACCGCGCGAGCTACCGCTATTACTGGTCGGTGCTGCGTCGGGCGCAATCCACTGGCCGGGCCGTTCCGCAAGATGCAGCGCCGCTTTTCGGGGAAGCAGCGCAATGAGCAAACAAACAGGAGAGTGCGGGAGATGAGCGAGACAACGCAATCCGCCGGCGCACAAGGCGGCTTTAAACCGAAGAAATCTGTCGCGCTGTCCGGCGTGACCGCGGGCAACACGGCACTCTGCACGGTCGGCAAGACCGGCAACGATCTGCACTATCGCGGCTACGACATTCTCGACATCGCGGGCAATTGCGAGTTCGAGGAGATCGCGTATCTGCTCGTGCACGAAAAGCTGCCGACACAGGCCGAACTCACCGCGTACAAGACGAAGCTCAAGGCGTTGCGCGGCCTGCCCGCCAATGTGAAGGCCGCGCTCGAATGGATTCCCGCAGCCGCGCATCCAATGGACGTGATGCGCACCGGCGTCTCGGTGCTCGGCACCGTGCTGCCGGAGAAGGACGATCACAACCTGCCCGGCGCGCGCGATATCGCCGACAAACTGATGGCGTCGCTCGGCTCGATGCTGCTGTACTGGTACCACTATTCGCACAACGGCAAACGCATTGAAGTGGAAACCGACGACGATTCGATCGGCGGCCATTTCCTGCATCTGCTGCACGGTGTCGAGCCGTCGAAGTCGTGGGTCGATGCAATGCACGTGTCGCTGAACCTGTATGCCGAGCATGAGTTCAACGCGTCGACGTTCACGGGGCGCGTGATCGCGGGCACCGGTTCTGACATCTACTCGGCAATCACGGGCGCAATCGGCGCGCTGCGAGGACCGAAGCACGGCGGCGCGAACGAAGTCGCGTTCGAGATCCAGTCGCGCTACCAGACGCCGGACGAAGCGGAAAGCGATATCCGCCGGCGCGTCGAGAACAAGGAAGTGGTGATCGGTTTCGGTCACCCGGTCTACACGATCTCGGACCCGCGCAACAAGGTCATC
>NZ_KB911064.1:0-2349 GCF_000383275.1 Paraburkholderia caledonica
AAGGGGTGACGGCGTACCTTTTGTATAATGGGTCAGCGACTTACATTCAGTGGCAAGCTTAACCGATTAGGGCAGGCGTAGCGAAAGCGAGTCCGAACAGGGCGTTCAGTCGCTGGGTGTAGACCCGAAACCAGGTGATCTATCCATGGCCAGGATGAAGGTGCGGTAACACGTACTGGAGGTCCGAACCCACTAACGTTGAAAAGTTAGGGGATGAGCTGTGGATAGGGGTGAAAGGCTAAACAAACCTGGAAATAGCTGGTTCTCTCCGAAAACTATTTAGGTAGTGCCTCGTGTATCACCTTCGGGGGTAGAGCACTGTCATGGTTGTGGGGTCCATTGCGGATTACTACGCCATAGCAAACTCCGAATACCGAAGAGTGCAATCACGGGAGACAGACATCGGGTGCTAACGTCCGGTGTCAAGAGGGAAACAACCCAGACCGCCAGCTAAGGTCCCCAAATATGGCTAAGTGGGAAACGAAGTGGGAAGGCTAAAACAGTCAGGAGGTTGGCTTAGAAGCAGCCATCCTTTAAAGAAAGCGTAATAGCTCACTGATCGAGTCGTCCTGCGCGGAAGATGTAACGGGGCTAAGCCATATACCGAAGCTGCGGATGCACATTTATGTGCATGGTAGGAGAGCGTTCCGTAAGCCTGCGAAGGTGCACTGGAAAGTGTGCTGGAGGTATCGGAAGTGCGAATGCTGACATGAGTAGCGATAAAGGGGGTGAAAGGCCCCCTCGCCGTAAGCCCAAGGTTTCCTACGCAACGTTCATCGGCGTAGGGTGAGTCGGCCCCTAAGGCGAGGCAGAAATGCGTAGCTGATGGGAAGCAGGTTAATATTCCTGCACCATTGTTGAATGCGATGGGGGGACGGATCGCGGAAGGTTGTCCGGGTGTTGGAAGTCCCGGTCCTTGCATTGGAGAAGGCGCTTTGGCAAATCCGGGCGCGGAATTCAAGGGTGTGAGGCCAGTCACTTCGGTGACGAAGCAATCGGAAGTGGTTCCAGGAAAAGCCTCTAAGCTTCAGTTCAACAAGACCGTACCGCAAACCGACACAGGTGGGCGAGATGAGTATTCTAAGGCGCTTGAGAGAACTCGGGAGAAGGAACTCGGCAAATTGGTACCGTAACTTCGGGATAAGGTACGCCCCTGTAGCTTGACTCGCCTGCGCGAGAAGGGTGAAGGGGTTGCAATAAACTGGTGGCTGCGACTGTTTAATAAAAACACAGCACTCTGCAAACACGAAAGTGGACGTATAGGGTGTGACGCCTGCCCGGTGCCGGAAGATTAAATGATGGGGTGCAAGCTCCTGATTGAAGTCCCGGTAAACGGCGGCCGTAACTATAACGGTCCTAAGGTAGCGAAATTCCTTGTCGGGTAAGTTCCGACCTGCACGAATGGCGTAACGATGGCCACACTGTCTCCTCCCGAGACTCAGCGAAGTTGAAGTGTTTGTGATGATGCAATCTCCCCGCGGCTAGACGGAAAGACCCCATGAACCTTTACTGTAGCTTTGCATTGGACTTTGAACCGGTCTGTGTAGGATAGGTGGGAGGCTGTGAAGCGTGGACGCCAGTCTGCG
This sequence comes from Paraburkholderia caledonica, assembly GCF_000383275.1. Lineage (NCBI taxonomy): Bacteria > Pseudomonadati > Pseudomonadota > Betaproteobacteria > Burkholderiales > Burkholderiaceae > Paraburkholderia > Paraburkholderia caledonica. Next base: position 1,587 of record NZ_KB911064.1, read on the forward strand.
TGGAGCCATCCTTGAAATACCACCCTGATCTGTTTGAGGTTCTAACCTTGGTCCGTAATCCGGATCGGGGACAGTGCATGGTAGGCAGTTTGACTGGGGCGGTCTCCTCCCAAAGTGTAACGGAGGAGTACGAAGGTACGCTAGGTACGGTCGGAAATCGTGCTGATAGTGCAATGGCATAAGCGTGCTTAACTGCGAGACCGACAAGTCGAGCAGGTGCGAAAGCAGGTCATAGTGATCCGGTGGTTCTGTATGGAAGGGCCATCGCTCAACGGATAAAAGGTACTCTGGGGATAACAGGCTGATACCGCCCAAGAGTTCATATCGACGGCGGTGTTTGGCACCTCGATGTCGGCTCATCTCATCCTGGGGCTGTAGCCGGTCCCAAGGGTATGGCTGTTCGCCATTTAAAGAGGTACGTGAGCTGGGTTTAAAACGTCGTGAGACAGTTTGGTCCCTATCTGCCGTGGGCGCTGGATATTTGAAGGGGGCTGCTCCTAGTACGAGAGGACCGGAGTGGACGAACCTCTGGTGTACCGGTTGTCACGCCAGTGGCATCGCCGGGTAGCTATGTTCGGAAGAGATAACCGCTGAAAGCATCTAAGCGGGAAACTCGCCTTAAGATGAGATATCCCCGGGGCTTCGAGCCCCTTGAAGGGTCGTTCAAGACCAGGACGTTGATAGGTCAGGTGTGTAAGCGCAGTAATGTGCTCAGCTAACTGATACTAATTGCCCGTAAGGCTTGATCCTATAACAGGTGTGT
>NZ_KB911065.1:0-1351 GCF_000383275.1 Paraburkholderia caledonica
CACTTCCTCGACGCCCCCCTTCATCCCGACCAGCTCGCCTACGTGCTCTACACATCGGGCTCGACTGGCCGGCCCAAAGGCGTCGGCGTGAGCCACGGCGCGCTGTGGACGCACCTGCAGGACTTTCTCGCGACCTACGGCATCGACGGCACGGACACCGTGCTGCACTCGTCGACGATCAACTTCGACGTCGCGCTGCACGAGACGCTGCCGGCGCTGCTGCGCGGCGCGACGGTGGAGATGCGCGGGACGCAGCCGTGGGATCTGCAAAGCCTGAGCGAGCGGCTGGTGAAGCGGCGCGTGACATTCGCGCGGATTCCGACCGCGCTGTGGCAGCAGTGGCAGCGTCATGCACCGCCGCGCGCGCAACTTGCGCTGCGTCAGGTGACGGTGGGCGGCGAGGCGTTGCCGGGCGACGCGCTCGCGCGCTGGCGCGAAGGGCCGCTCGCGGATATCCGGCTGGACAACCTGTACGGGCCGACCGAGACGACGGTGGCGGCGCTGTACCGCCGCACCGGAGCCGACGACGCACGGCAGGTGACGGTGCCGATCGGGCATCCGTATCCGGGGCGTACGGCGCGGGTGTTCGACGCATTCGGCGATGAAGCGCCGGTGGGCGGGCTCGGCGAGCTGTGCATCGGCGGACCGACAGTGGCGCGCGGCTACCAGGGAAGGGCAGCGCTGACGGCCGAGCGGTTCGTGCCGGACCCATACGGCGAGCCGGGGGCGCGCGTCTATCGCAGCGGCGACCTGTGCCGGGTGCGCGCGGACGGCACGGCGGAGTTCCTCGGGCGGCTGGACCAGCAGGTGAAGCTGCGCGGGCAGCGCATCGAACTGGGCGAGATCGAGGCGGTGCTGCGCCAGTGCGAGGGCGTGCGCGAGGCCGCGGTGATCGTGGTGGGCCCGGCGCAGAAGCAGCGGCTCGCGGCATATGTGGCGGGGCAGTCCGACGCAGCGTCCCTGCCGACTGTTGACGCCCAACGTCTGCAACGCGAACTGGAGCGGAAGTTGCCGGGCTACATGGTGCCGTCGTCGATAACGGTGCTCGCACGGTTGCCGTGGATGCCCAACGGCAAGCTCGACCGGGCGTCGCTGCCCGCGCCGCAGGCGGGGGCGATCGAACGGGTGGCGCCGTCGAACGAGGTCGAAGCGGCGCTGCTGTCGATCTGGGCGGCCGTGCTCGGGCGCGATGATCTCGGCGTGACGGACAACTTCTTTGAAGCGGGCGGCGACTCGATCCAGAGCCTGCAGATCATCGCGCGGGCACGCGAGGCGGGCTGGCGGCTGACGCCGCGGCAGGTGTTCGAGCATCCGACGGTCGCGGGCCTCGCGCAACGCGCACAGCGGCTGG